>NZ_BATP01000029.1 GCF_000739615.1 Haloferula sp. BvORR071 | reverse complement strand
TAATCCTCCAAACCGAAGTGCTTCCGGCGTCACCCTCTTCGGCGGCAGCATCCTCTCCCCAATACGCTCCGATTTGTAGTTAAATAAATAATGATCAGTGATTTATGGTAGATTCCAGGCATCGCGGCCACCCTCGCAATTTCCCCCAAAACCCACCCCTCCCCCGTGATTGACCCCCCGGGGGACCCCTGCTAGCTTCCGCGCCCGCCAATGAGTTCTGAATCGCAATATAAAGACACGCTCCTGCTGCCGCAGACGAGCTTCCCCATGCGTGGGGACCTCGTTGAGAACGAGCCGAAGCGTCTGGCGATTTGGGAGAAGCAAGACCTCTATCACCGCATCCTGGAGCGTCGCCGTGCCCAGAAGGCGCCGACCTACATCCTTCACGATGGCCCGCCCTTCGCGAATGGCGACGTGCACATGGGCACCGCGCTCAACAAGGTGCTCAAGGACCTCGTGGTGAAGTCGAAGACGATGGCCGGCTTCGCCGCGCCATTCGTCCCCGGCTGGGACTGCCACGGCCTGCCGATCGAGTTCAAGGTGGTGAAGCAAGCCACCGGCCTGGAGCCCGCGGAGATCCGCCGCCGCTGCACCGAGTTCGCGGAAAAATTCATCGAGATCCAGCGCGGCTCCTTCCGTCGCTTGGGCGTCTTCGGCGATTGGTACAATCCCTACCTCACCATGGCCCCCGGCTACGAGGCGGAGATCCTGCGCGTCTTCGCCAAGCTGGTGGAGAACGGCGTGGTCTACCAATCCAAGAAACCGGTCCAGTGGTCCTACGGCGCGCACACCGCGCTGGCCGAGGCCGAGGTGGAATACCAAGACAAGGAAAGCCCCGCGATCTTCGTCAAATTCCCACTGACCCCGGAGTCTTCGTCGAAGCTCGGGATCGGCAATGCCGCCATCGCCATCTGGACCACCACTCCCTGGACCCTGCCCGCCAACCTTGGCGTCGCGGTACATCCGGAGTTCACCTACGAGGTCAGCCAGTTCGAGGGCAATGGCCGCAGCGAGATCCTCATCGTCGTGAAGGAACTCGTGGCCGAGCTCGAAGCGAAGGCTGGCATGCGCCGCATGTCCGTGCTGAAGAGCGTGAAGGGCCGCGAGCTCGAGAACCTCGAAGCCCGCCACCCCTTCCTCGACCGCACCTCGAAGATCATCCTCGGCAACTTCGTCACCACCGAGACCGGCACCGGCGCGGTCCACATCGCTCCCGGCCACGGGGCGGATGACTACGTCGCCGGCCAGCAATACGGCCTCGGCCTGCTCTCGCCGGTCGATGATGACGGCAACTTCACCGCCGAAGTCGGCCTGCCATCCTTGGTCGGCAAGCACGTCTTCAAATCGAACGAGCCGATCGTCGAGTTGCTCGAAGAGAAGGGTGTGCTTCTCGCGAAGGAAGTCTACCGCCACAGCTACCCGCATTGCTGGCGCTCCAAGACGCCGATCATCTTCCGCGCCGTGGAGCAGTTCTTCATCTCGCTGGAGACCCTGCGCGGCAAGGCCCTTTCGGAGATCGACAAGGTCGAGTGGCTGCCGGCCAACGGCCGCAACCGCATCTACGGCACCGTCGAATCCCGCCCGGATTGGTGCATCTCGCGCCAGCGCACCTGGGGCGTGCCGCTTCCGGTGTTCTTTGATGCTGACAACAAGGCGATCCTCTCCGCCGAGGTGGCCCGCAAGGTTGCTGACCTAGTGGAGACCCACGGCACCAATATCTGGTTCGAGCTCTCCGACGCCGAGCTGGCCGAAAAGCTCGGCCTGCCAGCCGGCCTGAAAAAGGGCCGCGATACCCTCGACGTCTGGATCGACTCCGGCTGCTCGCACGTCGCCGTGCTCGAAAAGCACCCGGAACTCCACGCACCTGCCGATCTCTACCTCGAAGCGACCGACCAGCACCGCGGCTGGTTCCAGAGTTCGCTGATGATGAGCGTGGCCTGGCGTGACAAGGCTCCCTACAAGACCGTGCTCACCCACGGCTTCGTGGTGGATAAGGACAAGAAGGGGAAAGGCGAAAAACTATCGAAGTCCGAGGCCGACAAGTCCGGCAAGCCGATCGACGCCGCGCACTACTACAACAAGTACGGTGCGGACATCGTGCGTCTGTGGGTTTCCTCCGTGGACTGGCAGAGTGAAGTGCCCTTCGGCGAGGATCTCTTCAAGCAAGTGGCCGAGCCCTACCGCCGCCTGCGCAATACCCTGCGCATCCTGCTCGGCAACCTCGATGGCTTCGACCCGGAGATGGACCGCGTGGCCGCCAGCCACATGCCGCTACTCGACCAGTGGATCCTCGAGCGCCTGAATGCCGTGGTCAGCGAGTGCCGCAAGGCCTACGAGACCTTCGAGTTCCGCAAGGTCTTCAACTCGCTCAACCAGTTCTGTTCCGTGGACCTCTCCGCCATCTATATCGATGCGACCAAGGACCGGATGTATTGCGACGCGAAGAACTCCGTGCGCCGCCGTGCCAGCCAGACGGCGATGTATGATGTCTTCTCCGCGATCAGTCGCCTGCTCGCGCCAATCCTCGCCTACACCGCGGACGAGGCCTGGGAGCACGCGGCCTTCACCGAAGGCAGCGTCCACGAACAGGATTTCCCCGAGGCCGATCCAGCCTTTGCCGGCGGCCAGGCCACCGCGAAGGTGAACCGCCTGCTCGAGATCAAGCGCACCGTCCAGACCGCCATCGAGGAACAGGTGAAGGCGAAGACCTTCACCAAGAACAACGAGGCCGCCGTGCAGCTCGTGGTGCCGGAGAAGGAACTCGTCTACGATCTCCTGCGCGACCGCCAGTTCACCACCGAGTTCTTCATCATCGCCGATCTCGATGTCTCCGCCGGCTCCGCGCTCTCCGCCAAAGCCACCAAGACCCATCACGAGATGTGCCCGCGCTGCCGCCGCTACGAGCCGCTCGGCAAGTCTGGCCTCTGCGCCCGTTGCGAATCCGTCGTCCAAGTCGTGTCCCATGCCTGACGCCAACGCCACCGCTGGAATGGAGACGACTCCCATTGTCGCCGGGAACAAGAAGGAATGGAGCCTGGCCTCCGTCCTCCTCGCCGTCACCCTGCCGCTCTACATTCTCGACCAGTGGTCGAAGTTCTGGATCGTCGGCCGCTTCGCCGAGCCGATGCCGGGTTCGAACGCCATCGCGCAAAAAGATGCGATCACTGTCATCCCCGAGTACTTCAATATCACCCGCGTCCACAACCAGGGCGTGGCCTTCGGCTTCGGCAATGGCAGCGACTGGGCGCCGATCGTGTTCCTGATCGTCCCGATCTTCGCCCTCTGCCTGATCACCTTGGGGCTGAAGAAGAAGTTCTTCATCGGCAACTGGGGCAAGGTCGCCGTCGGCCTGCTGCTCTGTGGGATCTTCGGCAACCTCACGGACCGTCTGGTCCAGGGGTCCAAGCTTTCCTACATGGCTGGCGAGTCCTTCTGGGAGCGCCTGAAGGCCGGCTACGTCGTGGACTTCCTCGACTTCAAGATCCCCTTGGTCAACTACCAGTGGCCCTCATTCAATGTCGCGGACTCCTGCATCTGCGTCGCGGCAGCCTTGCTTTTCTTCACCGGGCTGAAGGCGGATCTGAAGTCTGCGTCCAACAAGTCCTGAGGCCGACCTCGGGGGATTCCCGATTTGAAATCTCAAATTTGAGATCTGAAATTCGGGACTCAATTCCCGCCCCGCGCCCCAAAGGCTTGCGTCCCAGCCCACACCGGGAAAAATACCTCATCGTGAGGTTTCTCCCCGTCGCGCTCGCCTTCCTCTGGACCCTGCTTCTGGCTGCCCCGGCCTTGGCCCAAGACGAGGAGATCGTCGTCCCGCCCGCCCCGGAGAACCTCGTCCTCGACACGGGCCGTGTCTTCGCCCGCGAGCCGGAAAAGCTGAAGGCGGTCGCCGCCGCCCTCGGCGCGCTGCAAGACAAGCACGGCTACCGGCTCTACTTCGTAGTCTACGATTCACTGATCGGCCGCACGCTGGAACAGCAGGCCGCAGCCCTGCAGGCCAAATGGCTCGGGGAGCAGCCGGGCATGATCCTGGTGCTGGAGTCGGACAGCTTCAGCTGGCGCTACGGCCAGGCACCTCCAAAGGAAGAGGAGCTCGAACCGGGAAACATCGTCAAACGCAACCGGCCCACTGAGCTCAGCGTCTTTGAGCTGAAGCAGATCGAAGGCGAGCTGGAGCAATCCTTGCTCGCCGTATCCAAGGACCGCCAGGCCTTCGCCGAAACCCTCGGCACCGGTGTTGCCTCCGGTATCGGCAAGCTGCTCGACCAGCGTGCCGCCGCTCCCGCCAGCTCCAGCCGCACTCGCACCGCCCTGCTCTCGATCGGACTGATCGCCGTGGCCGGCTTGGTCTCTCTTTTGGTCGTTGCCGTGCTCAAGCGGGCGGAGGCCAAGGCACGGGAACGCTACGTCTTCCCGAAGGTCGGCGTCGCCATGCGCCTCGGCGCTCCCTATGGTGGCGGGAAGGTCAGCGCCCGCGATTTCGGCGGCCGGAGTTGAGCACGGCGGCCCTTGGAACGCCGCCTGCGAAGAGAATCGGGTAACACATCCCGAATTCTCATGACACCCATCGACCCGGTCCAAGTCATCCCCTCCACCCGCAAAGCCTCGACCGCTCCGCCCTACGTGGACGAGGACCCCAACATCTCCCTCGTGGAGCAGGGTCTGGAAGTGGCCGAGGACGAAACCCGCGACGCCGTGGCCGACGCCTATGAGGCCTCCGCCCTCCGGAATGGCAGCGAAGACGCCACCGACGCGATGAACGATATCGACTACGTGGAGGCCGAGGATAGCTCCGAAGCGCCCGAACTCGCGGCCATGCACGAGGAGAGCATCCCCCTTGAAGATGAGGACTAAGCTCCAGTTTGGCCCGGATTTTGCGGAGAGTATCCCATGAGTGCCACGCTCATCCTCTCGGTCGTACTGATCTGGGTGATGGCCTGCTCGATCTGCATGCTCTGGTTCGGCAATGCCACCCGGCACACTAATCCCGGTCACAGCGAGCCTCCGGGCCACGTGTCGCCCGCCGTATTCTGGGGCGGGGTCTTCGCTCTTTGCTCAGCGGGCTGGCTTCTGGTCCACTGGTGGGGGAGGCATTAAGCATTGGTGTTTCGTGCTTTTTGCAATTAAATTTTCCCCCGATTATGTTTGGAAACCTCAAGGATAGCTTGGCATCCAGCGCTGCGAAAAGTTTGTTGAGCGCCCGCTTGGAGCGCTACGGGCGCGTGACCGAGCTCCGGATCCGCAGTAAGGAGAAGACCCTGCTGCTCCAAGTGATGCTCGCTGGCGAGCACGACGAAGTGACCATTGAGGTCGGCCGCTACCGCATCGTCGGTCTGGCGGGGAACCACACCATCATCGTCGAGAGCGTCCGCGCCTCCCGCGAGTGGCTGCAGCTCGCCTTGGAGGATTTCGTGGTCGGGAAGCCCTTCCCGATCCCCACCGTGGCCTTGGTGGCCCTCGGCGGGGCGGACGGGCTGGCCTGAAATCGTCCTCCCGACGGCTTGACACGGGCTTTTGGCCGTGCATCCTCCCGCTCCCCGCCGCGTCGGTAACGTGTCCGGGCCCTCTTACTGTCATGAAAAAGGATCTTCATCCGAAATACAACCCGGTCGTCTTCGTTGACATGACCACGGGTGCCCGCTTCGTCAGCCGCTCCACCAAGACCTCCGACAAGAAGGAAGTCATCGATGGCGTCGAGCACTACCTCATCTCGATCGGTATCACCTCCGATTCGCACCCCTTCTTCACGGGTAAGGCGACCTTCGTCGACACCGAAGGCCGGATCGACAAATTCCAGAAGCGCTTCGGTGCGCCGGTTCGCCGCGCCGTCAAGCCGAAGGCTTAAGCCGCCCTCGCGTAGTTTTTCCAAGCGCCCGACCGCAGCCAGTCTGCGGCCGGGCGTTTTCTTTTCCCCTTCCTGCGAATTCCGTAACTCCGCGTGAATTGACCCGGTAGCCGCTTTGCGCTACTCGCTGGATCTTATGAGAATCCTCCTCTCCTCCCTGCTCTTTCTCACCGCCGCTTGGGCCGCTGCCGTGGAACCGGCGAAGCTACCCTTGGAAGTCGGCACCCTCACTCTCCGTGGTGGCAAGGTTTACGAGGGCGTGACCATCACCGGTCAGGATGCCGTGGGCATCAAGATCACCCACTCCGGTGGCACCGCCCGTGTGCCTTTTGAGAATCTCCCCCAAGCAATCGCCGACCGCTTCCCCCACGGCACTGCCGAGGATGCCGAGAAGCAAAAGGAAGCCGAGGCCAAGGCCGATGATGCCCATCGCCGTACGACTCCTGACAAGGCTCCCGATGCCAATGGGGACGGCACTGCAGATTCCGACAATGACAAACCCTTGGAGAAGGCTCCCGAGCTGAAAGGGGACAACCAAGCCAAGATCGCCTCCCTCAAAGCCTACATCCAGCGTATGGAGCGTGGCATCACCGATGCCCGCAACGAGATCCAGAAGTCGCAGGAGCGTGCCAGCAAGCTCCGCTCCGATGCCGAGGTCATCGTGACCGTCACCGATAGCACGGGCCGCTCGACTACATCGACGAATACCAACCGCTCCAAGCTCAACAAGGCGGAGTACTACGACAAGCGGGCCAAACGCTTCCAGGACCAGATCCGCCAAGCCGAGCTCCTGATCCAGGGCACCCGCAGCCAGATCGCGATTCTGGAACGTGCCGATCGCGACGCCAGGAAGTGAGCCGCTCGCAGTGCTGTGGGAAGAATCCGTGAAGTTCCCGGTTTCGCTCGCCCTTGAAAGGAAAAGCCTGAGACTGGGGCCCGATGCCGGGTTCTCCGAATGTCTCGCTGCTCAATGAGAAGCGCTCCGTGACTTACACCATCGTGTTCGGCATCTGGGCGGAGGTCTTCCTCTACTGCGTGCTCCACGACCAGTACATGGTCCGCATCGCACCAGAGCACTTCACCGTGTATCACGACCCGCTCTGGGGGATTGAAAACCCCAGCCTGCTCGCAGTCGCATGGGCTTTCCGCGCCTCGATGCCCGGCCTGGGTCTCGGCCTCTGTGCCCTTTTCCTCGGTCGCGTGGGCAGCAAGCCGAAGCTCGCTCCGGCCACCATGCTCAAAATGCTCCCTTGGCTGATCCTCGTCACCGAACTCTCCGGGCTGGCCACGGGCGCATGGGTCTGGCGCACCGAAAAGCCCCTCTACCCGGAGGATGTCTATCCGGATGGCACCCTGCCGATCATGATCACCCAGACGATTCAGGTCACTTGCTACCTCGTCAGCGCGATCGTTTCCGTCGTCTTCCTCGTCTGGATCTTCCGGAAGCGTGCACGGCTTCAGGGCGCTGGCTTCGACCAGGTCGCCAAGTGAATTCTGCGTCGCGTCTTGTGCACAGCCGGCTCGAAGTCCAGCCAGGTCATCTTCAACTCCGTGGGCGAGACCACCGTCCACTCCGCTTTGTTCGGTGAGCACCACGAGCCGTCTTGCGCGCGCGGGCGGTTCTTCTGGGGCCCGTCTTCAAAGGCTAGGTCATTCACCGTCCAGCCCTCGAGCTTCACGCTGAACTCCGCCTTGCCGATCGTGTCTTTCCACACCGCACCGGTGAAGGTGGTGTAGGAGAAGGTCTTGCTCTGCATCACGTTGCCGCCGTTGTCCGCGGTGTAACGGCGCTCGATGATCACATCCTTTCCCTGCGGGAAGACCACCTCCACGGTGAAGAAATCCGCGCGGGTGATCTTGTCTTGCTCGACCAGTTCCTTCGGCGGCTCGCCCAAGCCGCTGCGCGGCGTCTCATAATCCGGCGTGTAAAACCAGCCGCGCTGCTTCTTGGCTTCCACCTTCTCGCCATTGATGAAGGTCTCTAGCTTCGTGATCGTGCCTGTGTCCGTCTCGGTATCGATGAAGTCAGGGAAGCCCACCACCTGCTTGGCATCGCCCTCCGCTTTGCCGCTGCGGAATACGAAGCGGCAAGCCACCTCCGACTGTGTCTTGCCGAAGTGGATCTCGATCTTCTCCTCCACCATCCGGATCACGGACTCCTCGCCCTTGAACTCGCCCAGCGGTGCAGGCCCATACTCGCCGGAGTTGATGCCCGTGTCATTGCCGAGCGCGCTCGCCACCAGGCCCAGCCACAAGAGAAATCTCATGGCACAAGCTGAAGCCGGGCTTGCTCCAATGCAAGACGACTCCAACGGTAGCGGGATGGCGACGCGCCCATCCGCGGTTTTGAAAACTCAAACCTGCACCTTCCAGCGATCCTAGGGAACACTCCGCTCCTCGGCAAAACTCTTCTCTTGTCCATGTTCACCACGCTCCGCCACCGGCTCTCCGTCCGCTTCGGGATCATCATCTTGCCAGCGCTGCTCACGGCCGGGCCGGCCCTTGCCGAGGAAACCGCCCCCAAGCCCGCGCGCCCCAACGTCATCGTCATCCTCGCCGATGACCTCGGCTGGTCCGACCTCGGCTGCTACGGCAGCGAGATCCCGACGCCGAATCTCGATGCCTTGGCCGCCGGTGGGGTGCGCTTCCGCCAGTTCTACAACAGCGCGCGTTGCAGCCCGACCCGTTGCTCCCTGCTTACCGGGCTCTACCCGCAGCAGGCCGCGGTCAAGCCCGCTGCACCTCTGCCGAACCTGCGCAACGACAACAACATCACCTTCGCCGAACTCCTGAAGTCCGAGGGTTATCGTACTTACATGGCCGGCAAGTGGCACCTCGGCAATGGCGAGCTGCTGCCGGAGAACCGCGGCTTCGACCACGCCTTCCGCTTCGCCAATGGCGGTGCCCACAGCACCGACAACTGGAGGCAGGAAAACTACACCCTGGTCTCGAAGAACCAGGAAATCGCCTTCCGCGACTACAAGAAGGACGGCGGCACTTTTTATCAGAGCGATGCCATCGGCGACTACGCCACGGACTTCATCAAGCATAGCACCGCCAAGCACGATGGCACGCCCTTCGCGATCTACATTGCCTTCGGTGCCCCGCACTTCCCGATCCAGGCTCCGGCCGCCCTCGCGGATACCTTCATGCCGATCTACAGCAAGGGCTGGGACCTTCTCCAGCGCGAGCGCTACGAGCGCCAGCTTGCCTCGGGCGTGATCGACAAGCGCTACCCCATGCCCAGCCGCGGCGGTGCCGGTCCGAAGGGCGGCGAGCAGCCCGAGATCCCCGCATGGACCAGCCTGCCCGCCGAGCGCCGCAACGATATGACCCGCCGCATGGCACTCTATGCCGCCATGATCAAGAAGCTCGATGACAACGTCGGCAAGGTCGTCGCGCAACTCCGCGAAACCAAGCAGTTCGACAACACGCTCATCTTCTTCATGTCCGACAATGGCGCCAACTACGAGGGCGGCGTCTTCGGTGCCACCCGCCCGCCGGGCAGGCCGGGCGCTGCGGGCAAGAAGAAGCAACAAGCGCAGGCGCAAGCCGAGCCGCAAGCGAAGCCAAGACCCGCCGCCCGCCCGCTCGAGAAGATGGGGCAGCCCGGCCAGAACGATGACATCAGCATCGGTGGTGCCTGGGCCCACCTCGGCAATACCCCGCTGAAGTACTTCAAGCACTTCACCCACGAAGGCGGCATCCGCGCGCCCCTCATCGTCCACTGGCCCGCCGGCGTCCAAGCCCACGGCGCATGGGTCGAGACGCCTTCCCATCTCGTCGATGTGATGAAGACCATCACCGACGTCACCGGCGCCAAGTATCCTGCTACCTACAAGGACCATCCCGTCCTCCCCGCGGAAGGCATCAGCCTCATCCCCGCCATCCGCAAGGAGCCCGTCGCGGAGCGTCCCATCTTCGTCGAGCACGAGTCGAACCGCATGATCCGCAAGGGCAAGTGGAAGCTCGTTACCGAGAACTTCAACGCCCTCGACAAGGAGTTCAAGGGCCAGCAGACCCTCCTCTACGACATGGAAGCGGATCCAGGTGAAGCCACCGACCTCGCCGCCAAGAATCCCGACAAGGTCAAGGAACTCACCGCCGAGTGGAACACCTGGAGCAAGCGCGTCGGCCTCCCGCCAGCCCGCCTCATCGGCTCCACCCCAGAGTCAGGCACCGCCGAGGAAGACGATTGAGCGAGGGGTCGGCCGCCACGTGCAGTCTTGTCGATTTCTCCAAATAAGCCCGACAAGCGCCACTCGCCGCGGGGTTCTTTTGTATCCCCACCGGGATACAAAAGCATGCAAGCCTCAGCGAAAGTCCGGAACAGCCTCCCCAAGATCTTCCTGATCTCTCTCCTCACTTGCTCCCTTGCCCGGGAGACGCCGGCACCTGAATCAGATGAAGCGCGCCTGGCCTCCTTTGAATGGAAACCAAATACGGAGGCCAAGCCGGTGTTATCCGGCCAAGCACCCGGCATTGATCAGATCCGAACCGCAGTCGACCGCTATCTCAGGGCTCACCATCTGGCCGACTTCGAACTGTCGGACATCCATTTCTTCGCGATGGGCTACAACGATTTCTGGGCGATCCGCTTGGACTTCGATCTGCTCGTTGATGGCCCTCCCAGCGGCAAGCTGGTGCTCTACTCGGACTTCCAACTCAAACTCTACACGGAAGAGGAGTTCGCAAAGCTCAAGCAATCCGTGCGGACACCATTGCGCGACCGGTGATCCACCCCGCGCGACTTCACGGCGGCACGCAGCGATAAAAGCGCTGTTTCGGCAAGGGCGCCGGATCCGTGAAGCTGAATCCCCCCGCGCCATTGGCGGTCACATTCACACGATTCACCCACGAACCCGCTGCCAGCGTATCCGATGACTGGATCCGGTAAGTCATGCCCGGGATCCCGTTGAAGGAAGCCTTCGTCACGCCACCCGTCAGCATCTCGATGTTCGCGCTCTCATGCCCGGGGACCACGATCACGGTCACGATTCCCGTGTCGCTGCCGCCATGGCCATCGCTGATGTTGTAGGTGAAGCTATCCCCGCCCAGGTATCCCGCAGCTGGCGTGTAAGTGACCATGTCGCCCGAGAGGCTCACCACCCCGTTCGATGCACCGCCGACGGAGAGCAACACCAGGCTGTCGCCATCCACATCGCTATCATTGCCGAGCAAAGCCGCGACCTTTGCATTCGTCGGCTGAGTCGCATAGCGCATCATGATGTCATCCCCAGTCACCGGATTGTCATTCACCGCATTGACTGTGATGTCCACCTTGTCGCTGTCGGTTTGCGCGCCGGGGCTGCCGGTGTTCCCGTCATCATTGGTCGTGATCAGCAGCGCGTCGCTGCCCGCAAAATTCGGGCTCGGCGTGTAGACCACATTGTTCGCCGCCGCCAGTGTGGTGTTGATCTGCGCGATGGTGCCAGTTAGCGTGACGCTAGCCTTGCCGCTGTCATTCACCACAGCCCCGCCCGCCGAAGCAATCGTCAGGGTCCCGTGATCGACCGAAAGCACGCATCTCAATTGGCTGCTTGGGGCAGCGTCCACATCGCCGATCGAGAAACCCGCGATCGCCAGGCTGCTATCCTCATTCAGAACCTTGTTCGCCGGCTTCACGTTCACCGGCGCATCGTTCACCGGATCGATCACCACCGTGCTGCTGCGGAGATTGGTCGCAGCCGCGTTCAAGCTCATCGCCGGATTCCCCGCCGCGCCATCATTGATCTGCCAGGTGACCGTGCGGCTGACATTGTTCCCGAAATTCGTCGGGTTATCCCCGAGCGACGAAATCAGCACCTCCCCCAGTACCTGCTGGTAGTGGGCGAAGGTATCGTAGCCCGTGAGCGTCAGCTTCTGATTGCCGCCACCATCCGTCGTTCGGCTCACCGCGATGCTCGTGCCACTCACTACACCACTGATCCGGTGAACGGCCCCATCGCTCACGAAGAGATCATCCCCGCTGCCCGCGAAGCTGCCAGTGATCGTCACCGTCGCACTCGCCAGCGCAACACCATCGATATCCGCGATCACCGGCTCCGTCGCCAATAGCACCACCGGGCTGCCTTGCTCCACCACATGGCTGGCCGTGGCAGTCATCGTAAAGGTCGCCAAGGTATCAAAGGCCATCCCCTGGATATTCGCGGCCGCACTGTCAAATGCCGGGCTCGGCGTGATCGTCCTCACCAGCGTTGCCGCATTGCCCGTCGCATCGAGCTGGAAGACATAGATCACATCGTCCGTGCTGATCGCGTCGCTCTCCTCGGACTCGATGTAAAGCTGGCGCAGCCCCTGATCGAAAATCATGTCGCCCGGATAGATGTGCGCGCCCGCCGGCAGCCCGCTCAGCGTCACCTCCGTCGCGGTGGCATTGGCCGCCCCCTGCGCCACCACCCAAAGCTTGTTCAGCGCTGCATTGTATCCCGATGGCGCCCCGAAGGGATGCTGCGACTCCGTCGTGAAGTAGACTTTGTCGGTCGCCGGATCCACCTCCACATCCATGATATAGCCACCCGAGCCCGAGTCCGGGAACTGCGTCGAGCTGACCATCTGCGTGACCGCCGCCGTGCTCAGATTGATCCGGTAAATCCCCATCTCAGGGATCCCGGGCAGCAGCTCGGTAAAGTAGAGCGTATTCGTCGATAGATCGAGATCGAAGTCCCGCACGTCTAACAGATCAAGTCCGCCATTCGCGATCGGCTTCGTGCCATCCGCATCCGCGCGGATCAGGAAGCCCAGGTCAGTGATCGCACCCGTCGTCGTGTTGTAACTATACACACGGATCCCCGTGTTGCTCGCCGTTCCATTCCCATCCTGCCAGGTCGTATAGATCTTCTTGTTGATCGGATCCACGTGCAGCGCATCCACGATGAGGGAAGAGGGAAAGGTCACCACCACCGCCGGAGCCGCCGCCCCGCCGATCGGCCCCCGCAGCAGGCTCGCATGGTCGTGGAGGGAGCTACTCACGATCGCGAAATAGAAACCCGCCGCCGTATCCAGCCCCACATCCTGCGGGAAGGCGCTCACCAGATCCACCGTCGGACTATTGTCCGTATTCACCGTCTGCGCCCCGCCATCATTGTTCGCATAGGCGATCCGCGCATCCGTCGGATTGCCTTCCCCCGCCCACCAGAATTGCCCCGTGATTGCCGCACCCAGCGGCATCGCCGACAGCACCCAGGCAGCAAACAAAACGCGCAAGCATCGCCGCGCACTCAAGCGCAGGCCCGGGGCACTGGTCTTCATCAGCAGAGGAGAGGTGGGTGAATGACAGCAGGGCAGAAGCAGCTAAACCGCCCGATCGGAAACAATCCTCAGGGGATGCCTAGCATCCTACAGCTACCACAAATCGAATCTCGAACGCAAGATCCCCCGCCCATCCCTCCCGGTTGTAGCCGCGCCCGCCAGCCACAGCCCTCAAAACGTGAACTGCAGCCCCAAATAAGAGCTCAGCTCCGCCATCGGCTCATCCCCCTCAATCAAACCCCGCCCGATCGCCCCGATCAACGCGACATGCTCGCAGGCCTGCCAATGAAACCCCACGTTGAGCAATAGCTCGGGATTCTCGAAGCCATGCGCGGATTGCCCAAACAGCTCCGCCAGCACCGCGAAGGACTCGCTGACCTCATGCTCCATCGCCAGACCGCAGAAGGCACCGCTGTCGCCATCATCCGTCCAGGCCCCACCGAGCTCACCGAAGACCTCCGTCTCCTCCGTGAACTCATGCGAAAACTCCACCGGCAGCACAAACTCCACACCACCATCCACCAGCCCCCGCCGCACCGTGTGATCGGAGCTGTTGAAGGCCAGCTGCGGATAGGTCGAGATCGCGATCGCATCATTCTCGAAGAACCGCCACTTCACCCCCAGCTCCGAGTTGCCGATCCCGCTCTGGTCCGGCCCATCCTTCTCCATCTCCACCAGATAGGGCAGCTCAAACTTGAGCTGCACCGTATCCCGGAACCCATAATTGAAATCCAGCAAAGGCGTCTCCAGCGACCAATCCCGCCCACGCTTGTCCGCCGTCACCGCCACATTGATCTCCCAGTCACCCCGCTTCGGCGTATCCGGATCATCTGTCACCAGCGGCGGCCCCGCCTGCGCCACGCAGAGACCAAGCAACAGTGCCGGCAGGATCAGGGAGTTCGCTTGTCGCATGGGAGAAATCCGGCCCCCGCTTAACCAGCCGCCGCGGAGAATTCGATCAGAATTTTCCGCACCATCTCCCGGTGCCGCCATCCATCAATTGGACAAACGCCACCAAAACCGCTAGCTCCTCGGAATTCATGAAATCCGCCCCGCTCCATCGCCTGGCCGCCCTTGCCTTGCGGCCGCGTGTGAGCTGCGTGGCACTTGGCCTTCTCCTCTCGCTTCACTCGCTCTCATGCGACCGCAGCGCGAAAGCCCAGGTCGATTCCAAACCAAGCCACGCCTCCACCCAAGAGTCCCGCCTGCGATCCGCGCAAGAGTCCAGCAACGGCAAGGAGACCGTCTTGAAAACGCTCAAGCGCAGCGGCTCGGGAAAAGCATTCCCCCAATTGGCCTCCGACATCAGACAGATGCTGAAGTCGGGCAACCGCGCTGCGTTCGATGAACTCATCGGAAGCCTCAGCGAATTGGAGGCCTGGGACCACAACTTCGGAATCGAGATCATGCGCGACCTCGATCCCAGCCTCGCACCCTTGGCCATGGAATGGCTCTCCAGCATCCCCGATCCCACACTCCGCTACCACACGAAGTCTGGCGCACTCGGACAGTGGATCGCGCGCGATCCTCTCCCAGCCCTGAAGCTCCTCGCCTCCTTGGACGACAGCGAAAAGACCGCAGCCGACCCGAGCATCCAGGGAGAGGTCAAGCCGGTCACATCATTCGAGCGCCAGGTCTGGAGCAGCGTCGGCACCGCGATCGGTGACCCCACCATGGACCCCGCGACGAAGGACAGCATCCTGAAAGCCGTGGCCGGACTCTCCCCGGAGATGCTCGAAGCCTATCGCTTCGGAGTGGCAGGCAGCGCTGTCCGCTCGGTTCGCAAGGAAATGCCGGTCAACTACGCAGAGCTCACCCAGGGGCTCGATACCAAAGGCGTCGCGCTGCTCGTCGCGGACATGGCCGTGGAATCCTCCGGCATCTACAAACATCCCTCCTCCGTCAGAGAGCTGCTCGGCTACATGGACTCCCTCGATGCAGACCTTGCGGGCACCTACGCGCAGGTCGGAGCAGCTTTCGATTTCGACTCCTTCCCTGCAGAGCTGTTAGAAAAGGAAGACCTCTCCGGAGAGGCCAGGGCGGCATTGGTGAAAGGCTGGTCCGGCCAGAGACCCGAAGATGCGGTCAAGCTCCTCGCCGGGAAGTATCCGGACCTCTTGGCGCCTGCTTTCAAAGGCTGGCTCGAAAAGGACCGCCAAGCCGCGGAAACCTGGCTCCGTGGCTCTGAACCCGGCACGACCAAGACCACTGGCGTGAAGCAAATCTGCGACTTCCTCGTGAAGACCGGCCAGACCGATGAACTGGCCAATTGGATCGACCTCCTGCCCGCAGCCGACCGCGCATCCTACCAGGACGCTCCGGGACCCAGATAGGAATCGAAGCGCTCTCCAGCGCTGCCTCTAACACCTCACGCCCACACTCCCTGCGCCAGCAGCTGCTTTGTCGCCGCCTCCGCCCAGCCGCGGTTCGCCGCGGGCGATGCCGGTGAGGGGTGCAGCACCCGCCCCAGCTTTGCATTGCTTCCCGTCATCGCCGCCGCCGCCTTCAGCTTCTCCTCCGCATAGCCGCCCACCCCGATCAGCCACTCCGGCTTCAGCTCCGCGATCGATTCCGCCAGATGCTCCAGGCAGGCCTCATCCACCGCCACCATCTCCGCGGCCGCCATCTTGTCCGGCGTCAGATTCGCACCCGTCTCGCTCATCCACACCAGCGGGCAATAGTTCAGCACAAAGTGCTCCTTGAAGAACGCCTCCGCCTTCCCGAAGCGCTCCGCGAAGAGCCCCCACAGCCGCCGCCCGCTCACCTCCGACTTCGTACAGGCGAAGCCCGTCACCGGTCGCTTCGGGTGCTCCATCGCCGGCTTCCCCACCGCGGATGAAATCCCCATCCAGTCCCGCACCGCCGCCACCTCGCCGAAGGGCACCCCCGTCTGCGCCATCCCGAATGGCCCGGGTTACGGTCCTTTTTTAACAGTTTCCCAAAGGGGGGAGTGGGGGGAAGTAGAACATCTTGAACTTGATTTCCCCCTTACCGACCACGATCTCACGGGTGATTGCCTCTACGACCTTTCGCTTCTCCGGTTTCGAGAGACGCGGCCATTTCGAGGATAGGTCACGGGTTTCGCTTAGAATGTGGTCAGCGTTCAAAGCCTCGATCTTGAGCAGGTCGACCTCGCCCTCGATGGTGGCCAGTTCCTCGCCAATCTGCTTCCGGCGCTGTTCGAGCGGTGAGAATCGGTCCTCAAACGAATCGCCCGTCAGCACCCCCTTGCGGTGCAGTTCGATAAGACCGTCCGCCTCGCTCACGACGCGCTTGTGCTCCTTCCGGAGCGTGGCAAGCAATTGTTCCTTCTCCTTTCGGGTCTCGTCGGCCCGCTTCAGGTAGTTCTCCACCTGTTCGCGGGTATGGAGAAAGCGGGTAAGCTCGCCGCGATAGAGCCGTTCGAGGTCCTCGACCCCGATTTTGACCCGGCAGCCTTTGCGGGCGCACGCGTAGTAAGGACTGTTGCTCCGCACATATAGCTTGTTGCCGCATTGGCACTTCGCCATGCCGGTGAAGATGTGAACCGGTTTGCGGCCCGCACGACGTGCCGGCCGGGCATTCTCTTCGACGATGCGTGCGCATTCGTTCCAGAGTTCCTCGCTGACGATCGGCTCAACCTGGACCTGAACCCATTCCGAACGGTTTTTGATCTCCACCTTCTTTCCGTTCGCCGACAGCTTGGTGTAGTTGGCGACCCGAACACCCTTTGCGGTCGTGTCGTTCAAAAGCCGCAACACGGTGGTCTTCGAAAACAGCGACCCATTTCTGGTCCTGTAGCCCGCTTCGTTCAGCAGGTTCGCGACGGTGCGGAGGCGACGATGCTCCACGAACAGTTCGTGGAGTCGGCGGCGAATGGGCGCTTCGTCCGGGTCCGGAACCAGCTCCTTTCCCTCCCACCGATAGCCGAAGCTAGCTTGGCCACCCAAGGGCTTCCCGAGTTTGGCGCGAATGGGGACAGACGCGGCAACGCGGTCGGAGATCTCTTCTCGTTCCCATTGCGCCATGGCAGCGAGCAGCGTGTAGAAAAACCGGCCCGCTGGTGTCGAAGTGTCGATGGCTTCCTGTAGGCTCACCAAGCCCGCGTCGTGCTCCTGGAAGATATCGGCGAACTCCAAAAGCTCTTTCGTATTACGGGCGAGGCGGGCGAGCTTCGAGAATATCAGGGCTTGGATGTGACCGCTACGCAGGTCATTCAGCATTCGCTTCGCCTCAGGATGGTCCTTCACGGATTTTCCGCTGACGGCTTCCAGCCGGTAGGTCTTGGCAACTACCCAATCGCGCGACTCGGCGTAGGCCTTGGCCCGTCGTTCGTGGTGTTCCGGGCTGTCGCCTTGAGCTTGGTCCTCGGTGGAGACTCGAATCCAAATGCCGACACGCAGGGCTTTGGAAGATGTTGGCATTCTTACGGTTTGCCTTCAAAATCAGAGTTACGCAACTCTATTCGGCCCATTTTTAAAATCACTCATTTTCAGTGTCTGAGGCCTTTCCTCGCTTCCGGCGAATCGCACGGCCTACAGCTTCGTCGACCTCCTTCCTGATCCGGTCCCGCACATGCTCCGGGGGAGGCTCGAAGGTGGTGGTAACTTTCCAGCCCATGGACTCGGTAGTGGTGCTTTCCGCTTCCGCTGCCCAGCCGACGATGAGTTCCAGAGCTTGCCGCGGTGAACAGAAGACGAGCTTCGCGAGGTCGTTTGAAGTCATCGCCTTCTGCGCTCTCGCTCGAACCGTATCCAATTTCGCCGCGTCCTCGCTCACCAAACACACGGTTGCGAAACCCGCCTGGAGACACTTGGTGAGGTTCTTGGTTTCGTAACGGGAGTCGTTTCCGACGGAGACCTCGATTGCGTATTTCCGATCCGCCTTTTCCAGGATCAGGTCGATTCGGCCGCCTGTAACCGTGTGCTCGGTTTCGACGTTGAAGTTCATCCCTTGTGCCTGAAGTTTCAGCAGCTTCACGAGCGACTCGTGGAGGCTTTCGCTTTCAACTTCCTCGACTGGGGAGGGCGAAGAACTGGGCTGAGGTAGTTGGGTAGCTATGGGCGCAGGCGGCGGCGATGCCGGGGCTGCCGCTTTCTGTTCTGGCGAAGCGTCTGGCGGTGCTGGCACGGAAGACCGAACTGGCGGCTCCGATTTAGGCTCTCGTTTCGGAGACTCGGCTGCTTCCTCTCGGGGAGAGTCGGCCATGAGTTCCGCGGCGACCTCAGCCTTCGGTCGTCCATACATTTGCCGGGAACGATCACGTATGCGATCGATCTGCCCGCCGGGACTGACGGCCAGCGCGCGGAAGGGAACCTGAAGGTTGAAGTCTTGATCTGCCCCGCCCACGCGACCGATGGCACGCCCCTTCGGAAGAGAAACGAAGTCGGACGGTTCGAAGTTTGAGAATCCCTCCGACAACCGCTTGGCGTCGCGGTCGCTCAGGCGGAAGCAGGTTCGAATGTGCGCATTGGTTGCGATCGCGTCCGCCACACCGCGGTTCGAATCCTCGATCTGAGACATCCCCTGATGCGCCAGCACGAGGCCGAGCCCGTATTTCCGAGCACCGGAGAGGATCGACGCGATCGAGTCCGTCATGAAGTAATGGCACTCGTCGACGTAGAGCCAGAAGGGCCGCCGGTGATCCGCCCGCTGGGCCTGGCGTCCCATCACGAGCTGATGGATTTTGGCGACGAGCAAGGAGCCGAACAATCGGGCGTTCTCCTCGCCCATCAGGCCGATAGGCAGCCGGACGAGCAGGATCTTCGATTCGTCCATTGCCTTTGCGAGATCGAGTCTTCCTCGCTTTTGGCACACCATAAAGCGGATCGGCTTCGGCCTGAGGAACGCGTTCAGCCTCGTCACCACCGAGGCCTCGGGGTGTCCCGAAAGCAGGGGAAATTGCTTTTCCCAGAAGTAGACGACCTCCGTGTCGTCCACCGAGTTCAGGAAGGTCTTTCGGAATGGCTTCTCGACCAGGAAGCGCCTCAAGTCGGCGAGAGTGTTTCCTCCGGGGTGCTCCAGCATCGCAAGAATGGCGTTGCTGAGGATTGCGGTCATCTGGTCGCCCCAACTGGTGGCAAAGCTTCTGAAGACCGAGCAGAGGTCCGAAGAGAGGAGCCCCTTCTCAAGCTCGGTGTGCGCCGAGAGGATGTTGAACGCGATCGGGAAGTCCTCGTCCGAGGGATCCAGCAACACAACATCGTCGAGACGGCTCGGAGGAACGGATTCCGCAATCGCATCAATAAGGTCTCCATGAGGGTCAATCACCGCGAGCCCGGCTCCCTGCTCCATGTCCTGAAGGATCATGTTGGTCATGAGCGTCGATTTGCCGGTGCCCGACGCGCCAATCACATGCATGTGCCGGAGACGATGGTCGTCACCCACGATCACATTGCGAACATCGCCGAGATGCTCGTTCACGCCGAGCACGACCCCTCGTCCTCCGGTGAGGGATTCCGGCACCGAGGCGGTCCGAACCATCGGACGATACAGCTTCGCACTAACCGCCGATGACAGGTTCGTGATGGCCGAGAGCTCGTCGCCGTTCAATAGCATTCCAAACCGCCGTGTCCTCCGCGCCAGGACATCCTCCAGGTCTGGTCCAGACCGCGGCTGAAGCTGGTTCTTTCCGCCGCTGGCATTCAGGCTACTCGCTATCCGGAAAAGGATCTCGCTGGTTCGCGCCACCTGATCCGTCACCGCAGCGGCCCGAACAACTACTGCAAAAAGCGGTGCCGCGATCTTCCGGTTTATACCTTGGACCAGATCGCCACTTTCCTTGAACACCGGTTGGCCGTTCGGACGCCGCACGGTTTGAAGCAAGCTGTCCGCCCACGGGTGCCGCGAGGGCTCGAACAGGATCTGCACCAGGGCACGCTCGTTCCCGCGAAGTTCTGTGAGGGCGGCAACGATCCCGGTAAGTGGGTCAGGTCCGAGCGTGAGCGGGATGTGAACGTAGCTCTTGAGCGAGAAGTCGATCACCCCACTCTTGAGGTCGCCCGCAGTCCGCCATTCGTCAGCAAGGGACTCCTTCTGCGCTGAGAAGAATACTCCCTTGAAGTGGGCTGCGGCCATGCTCCTAACAAAGTTGGCGTCGCTGGTATCCGCCACCAACTGCATTCGAATCTCGTCAGAGCTTCCGACCAGTTCGAAGGCAACCGGACTCGGCAGTCCTACCAGTGCCGCCGAGAACTGGGCGAAGCTCTCGCGTCGGATAGGCGACTTCGCATCGAGGTGGGCGCGAAGCTCGGTCAAAGGTGCGATCCAATGCTCCCTAAAATGGAAGGTTGGATCAGGTTCGGCTGGCTCCGGTTCGTTACGCCGAGTGCCTTCCAGAATGCTGCCGAACAGTCCGGCGCGTCTGCCTCGGTCGGCACGAGCGGATGTCCTCAACCGGTAGCCAGTGAAGGGAGTAAACGGAGGCTCCGGACGAATGAAGCCATCCTGCGGAGGAAGAGATCCCCCTGCCAACATCTCGTAGGCGCAAAACTGCTCTGAGAGGCGCTGATCTAGCGTGACCATGGGCGGCGGAACAATTCCCGGATCCAACCGAACAGGCCGATATTGGTCTCGATGTCGTCCTGCATGAATTTCACGCCGCCGGGCGTTTGCCCTGCCACCTCCTCCACTGCACCGCGAACCAACCCATCCACGGTTTGGAGATACATCTGGCGGGTGTCTTCGCGAAAATAAGAATTGCCACGGAAGTATCTTTCGTAAAACGCGCCAACGACCGGCGTGCGGAGTAGGATCGCGTCGAGCCCATAAAGGGAGGTGGCCGTTAAGCAATTGAGCAGGAATATCACCGCCGCAGCGTTGAGCAAGAAAACGGCCGAGCCCGCGTTAATCCCGAAGATCGCCATGTGGAGTAAGAAGAACCCACCGATGGTCGCTGCCATGGCAACAATCTCCCAGACCTTCAAGTGCATTGGAATCTCGCCAGCGCGGCATGAGAAAAACCAAGACGTTCCGAAGGGGGCGGAACAGACGTCAAACACCAGCCTCTCGCGCCGCAACCTCAGGTATCGACGGCGGGCCGACATTAGGCCGCCTTCGCGGAATTCGATTTCTGAGATCTCTAGATCGGGGACGCGCTTTGCTTCAATGGCACTCTTGATCATTTGGTAAAACTCGTCAGTGGACACTTCAAAGTCCGGCACGAGAACGTGCCAACGTGAGGCCATGCGTAGGTGCTTGAGGTCCCAAATTCCGAACATGAAGAGGAGGGTTATTTGACTGAGGATATCTGCTCGCGGATGATTTCGAAAGTTCCATCTGGTTTCTCCGCGATGCCCAAAGTGAGGGATACCATCCGGTCTGAAACCGAACCATCGCGCTTAACAACGGCAAACGAACGAATGGTATAGCTGGCATCCCAACCGGCATCGGTCTCTTTCAGCAGAACAGCGCCGTAAATTACTTCGGAGAGCTGTTCATACCTCGGCATGTAATTACCTTGCTCTCGTCTTATGGCTTCAGGCGTGACACCCTTCGTGCCGTAGCGTTCCACCGATGAAGCGTAGTCTGCGACAAATCCTTCAAGATCGTATTTGCCCACCTTCGCATGATGAGCTCTCACAAATTCTTCGACCTTCGATTTTGCTGAAACTTCGGGCACTGGTTTTCCTTGATCGGCAGCAGCGCCGCTTGGGTCTCGCTGTAGCTCGGGCTTGTTCGACTCCGCTCTGGAAGGCGATGGTCCCTTGGAGCTTGGCAACCTGTAAACGCTGTCCACGCGTTCGGTAATCGGCTTGGGTCCGTAATTGATGAGGGTGAAGCCGGCGCCGCTTTGTTGAAATTTCGGATATTCCCAAGCGCGAGAGGGAAACGCGTTCTGGTCGCCGACTAACGGAACCTCCGTTACCGGAAAGGACCAATTCTCAACGCCACGCCCGGCGATTGCTACTGGGCACCCTTTGACCCAAAAGTGCCAACGTCCAATGAGGTCTCCAGGCTCAATGGGTTGATAGCTCTCCGCAATGTGGAAGGTGGCGTCTGGTCCCTCGTGGGATTCCAAGAAAGCCAAGCAGCGCACACGCGAAAAGTCGGCATCGCTGTCTTTCTTATCGGGGGAACTTTTCCGCGGCGCGTAGACAAATGCAGCGAGGCGATTCTTGGAGCCAATGTCCTTTAGTAAGGTCTCCGGCGTCTCGGGGAAGCTCCCCTTTAGCACACCTCCATCAGGCTTCTCCTTCAATGTCACGTAGGAGATCCAAGCTCCTTTTGGCGAGATCGAAATGATCCTGCTGCAGTCTGAGGTAACGAGAAAGTCCGTTCCGAACCCTAGGTTCTCAGTGACGAGCGGAATGCGTTGGTTAGACTGCTTATCGATAGCGAACAACCCAGGCTTGGATCGAAACCCCCATCCGTCGCGTTCCATAGCGAGCGGGCTCTCCGCCGCTTCTAAACAAGGGCTCACCTCGACCCTGCAACGGCTAGTCGAGGGAAACGGGTCGGTCACAATTTTACCACCGGAGTCATCATACTCCGCCGACGGAAGCTGCAATTTGAAAAGGTGAAGATCCAAGATCGCCACCCGCGTGGCTCCGGAAAAAAACTCAATTTCGTTCTCTTTGTGCCAGTTTAGCCGATCGGCACTTACCGTTGAAGTGAGCGGCAAATACTTTGCGTCGCGTTCTTCCGGGTAAAGGATCCAAAATGGATCGATTTTGGATGCCGAGGTCATGAAGATCCGCTTGCCATCAATTGACCAAGCCAGCGCTTTTGCTGATGGATAGACGCTGAATCTGCGCCACTCGGTATCCGACGAGAGATCGTGCACGGCGACACGCGTCCCGTTGTCGCGAATGTATGCCAGATACTTTCCATCTTTGGAAATCGCCGCAGAGGCACCGGACAGGAGGCCCTCAAGAGGACGCTGTTCTTTGATCGTCCACCGGCCAGCTTCAGCATCTGCGAAGTCTACGGGCACTCGGTGCTCAAACGGCTGCCCCTTCGCCGGCTCTGCTGCCACCGCTTCAACAGGAGAACGCTTCGCCCGCACCACTAAAATGGCAGGCGACCCGAGACATAATATGAAAGTGGCAAGGGACGCCCAAATTGCCACACCGAGGGGCTGACGAGGGCGATCCTGTGAATGGCTCTTCCGGCGCAGTCGCTCGGCTAGGACGCTGGGCAAACCGAAGCGCCAAACCGCGCCGAGAGAACCCACCGCAATGGTTGGAAAGATGGTGAAGAAGATACCTGCGGTCGTTGCCAGCGTGGGAACACTCCATTCATAATCGCCAGGCGCAATTCCAAGCATCAAGTGGCGGATGACACTCGCGAGGAGGGCCATTCCTCCCCCTACCAGAAAAGTAACGCATCCCAATCCTGCCCCCATTCTAGCACCAGACGGGATTACGCAATGAAGGGGAATTACAGAAATGTTAGCTCGGCTGGCAGCGAGAAATGCCCCTCCAAAAGACAGGCCCAGCAGCAAAAGGAATGCAGCGAGTGCCGGTGTTAGTGAGTTCGAACTGGACGGATTATAGACGAACAGCATGAAGGGGAGCACGAGCAATCCTCCTACAACCCCTATAAGATCGCTTCGCGACGACCTTCGGAGAAAGCCGACACATTCAGGAATCGAGCGAGCAAGGACGAGGTCCGCCATTTGACGCCTTTTACCCGGTAACTATTTCCATTGCAAGCAGTGAGGGAGGCTGCCGACTATTCTAACATCCATCTAAACTGCGTTAGAAATCAATCCCGACGGAAGGTGAATATAAGAAAGGCCCCCTCCTGAGAGGGAGCCTTTGAGAAGCGTCATGCAAACACTTCCGCAATGTCGTCCGGATGAAGGTCGTCCGGCTGTCGGATACCTTCCGGCAGATGGATGATCCGTGTAGTAACAATTGGGCCGAGCCGGTCGAGGAGCTGATCCGCTCCGTGAGTGCCCGCCTCGTCGTTGTCGAACAAGATCTCGATGGAGCCATCGGGTGCCAACACTTCGCAGAGGAGGCGTTCCTGCTCGGCCGAAATCGAGCTACCCATCAGGGCGACACACTTTGCGATCCCGGCCTGCCAAAGGGCAAAGCAGTCGAAGAAGCCTTCGACGATTACCAGAGGTAAGGCTTCTTCTTCTTGTAGTGCACGATGGAGGTTGAAGATCTCCATGCTCTTGTGGAAGCCCTTGGGAAACTTGTATTTCGAGTTCCCCTCAGGAGGCTCGCCCGGCCATCGGCCTGCGTATGCGACCAACTGGCCGTCGCGATTGTGAATCGGGATGGCAATGTGTCCCCGCAGCATGCCGCGGTTGCAGTAGCCCAACCCGAAGCGCTCAATGGCTTCAGGATTCAGTCCTCGCTCCTCCAAATAGCGATGTGTCGCGTCGAGGGTCTTCAGTTCGAAGGTGAGAGGAGGATTGGCTGAGCCATCTGCATCGGATGCCACCGGTTCGTGGTCTGCGGCTGGAGCCGGTTGCTCAGGAGGCCTTGCTTTGGTTGCTCGCTGTTCCGCTCGCTTGGTGTCATCCGGAACACCGCCGTCCATGAACCATTCCTGGAGGAGAAGCGCTGCCTTGCGGAAGTCGACTTCCTCCATGAGTGCAACGAAGTCGATGACGTTGCCACCTCGGCCGCAACTGCCGAAGCAATTGAAGCAATTCTTGTCGAGGGAGACACGGAACGCAGTGGGGTTCTTGCCCTTGTGGATCGGGCAGGGACCCGACAGTCGGTCGCCGTTGCGCTTGAAGGTCTCCGTGAGCTTGTAGCGATCAAGAACCTGCAGCATTCCGACGCTGGATTTCACTTTCTTAAAGTCCACGAAGCCCGCGGACGGTGCTTGGTCTGTGTTCATAGAGGAGCAATCTGGTTTGAGGTTTGAAGGAATAGAGAAGAGCCAAGCAGCACCTGCTGCCGTGGCTTCCCGAATCCTCATTTTACCACGTGCACCCTCCGCGGCCTCATTGACGGGGATGGAAGTCCGTTGCCTGCTAGGAAAGCAGTTGGGCCGGATTGCCCGCGCAATCCTGCCACACTTCTCGCGTTGGATCGTTGGCTGCGATGAGTTCTGCCGCTACCGCGAACAAGAACATGTTTGATGTTCCGCGACTAAAGCAGTTGGCGGTTGCAGCCTGAAGCGATCGACAGCGAGCTGGAGATTCGGCAACCACCAGAACTCGGAAGCCAGGGATGTTCCATCGCTTCCATAGATGGCCTTCCGTCCTCGTGGCGCGGTAAGCCTCCACTTTCTGGGTGAAGCTGGTTTGCTTTGGGTTAGTCCTTGTGACGGGCATCGTGCCCCGATCAACCTCAAGTAGGAAGAAAGCCGGTCGCTCGTCTCCGTAATCGATGGAGAATGCGGCATCGGGAATGATCCACCTTGGTTCACGTCGAGGCGCGTCTCGCTGCCAAAGCCTCCACTTCAATTCGTGGAGCTTCTGCACCGTGGTGAGACCATCCTTTCGGTTCCAGTCATGGTGATGGTGAAACTGGTGGCCGAGCCCTAGCGCGGCTGATTCGAGCGCGACCAAAACGTCGGCAATCCTAAGATCGTGACCGAGACGGAGTGCCGAACCCAGTTTCCTCAACCGGGGAACGCTGGCATGAACCGGCTGACCTTGGCTGATCAATTCCTTTCGTCCTCGTTCTGAAAGACAATAGACCAGTGGGCCGGGAAACTCCTGAAGTCGTCGCTGATGCAACGGTCGATCAAGCAGACCCGAATGATAGAGTCGGCCTAGGCGGCGAACGAGATGCTGATTACTTCCACCTACAAGGGTAACGAAGTGGTCAGAGCGAAGGAATCGATGAACTGAAACTTGGTGGAGAATCAAAAGGTCTCGCTTGGTCAGGCGAAGCGGGGTCGGGGAAGCAGCGCGATGAAACCATGGCTTCCTCGGCCGGGTTTCAGTCATGGAAGAATTATAGCACGGGTCGACAGTCTATCGAAGGAAGCGTTTGAGCCGTTCTTCGATGGTTGTCCGGGAATTGCAGTAGATCTGCCTACATCGGTGATTGATCGTCTTTCGGAGGTGGTAGGCCTTGGCCGTCGGAGGAGCCGATTCAAGCCGAAATGGAAGAGTAGGATCGTCACACGTTCGAACGAGTGCGTTGAACGGTGCGAGGTCTGTGAATTGCCGGGCTACGAAGGATTCCCCGAAATTGGTTTGGAATCGACGCGCGTCTTCGCCGCACAGCGCGAAGCAGATCGTTGTGCCGACGTTGCCGAGAACCGCGCTTTGGAGGCGGGGCGTCAATTGGTCGAGGAACTGATGCGAAAGCACGAGTCCGAGACCGTATTTGCGGGACTCTGAGAGAATCGAGACGAGTGCGTCCGAGAGGAAGTTCTGCGCTTCGTCGATGAAGAGGACAAAGTCGCGCCGCTGAGCGACGGGAAGGTCTGAACGAGCCATTGCCACCGACCCGATGAAGGCGGTCATCAGCGCTCCCAAAAGCCGTGAGGCGTCGTCGCCCAAGCGTCCCTTTGAAAGATTGACGATAAGTATTTTTCCCGAGTCCAAGATGTTGCGGAAGTCGACTCGAAGGGGAATCTGACCGAGTGCGTGGCGCAGAATCGGAGTAGTCGTGAACTGCCCTAGCTTGTTTTGAATGGGGGCGATGGCTTCCCGCATGTAGCGGTCATCCCAGCGGTCGAACTCGTCGTTCCAGAATTGCCTCACGAAGGGATCCCGGCATTGGCCCACCAGGCTCCGCCTGTAGTTCCTGTCGGTAAGGAGGCGGGGAAGCGCGGCTAGTGACGTGTTCTCGCTGTCGAGAAGCACCCGGATCGAATTGTATAGGATGTATTCGAGCCTTGGTCCCCAGCTCTCAACCCAGATGTGGCGGAAGGCCGAAACGAGCGAGGCAGTGAGAAGCGGTCGCGCGGCCTCCGGCGTCGCGGACGAAAGCAGATTGAGGGCCGGAGCGTGCGATGGGTCGCCCGGATTCAAATAGACCACGTCGTCCACCCGATGCGGTGGTATGAAGTCGAGGAGTGATTCCGCGAAATCGCCGTGAGGATCGATGACTCCGATGCCTTGTCCTTGCTGAATTAGCGAAATCACCGCGTTGTTCAGCAACGTGGTTTTGCCGGTGCCTGTCTTTCCAATGACGTAGCAATGCCGAGTCAATAGGGAGGCGGGTAACCAGTATGGTGATTGGGAACAGCCGTAGTCGATGCGGTCGCCCAGATGGATTGAAATGGTCATACCGAAGGCGGCCGCCCTCGCCGGCGCCATTCGGCATGCGCCTTGCGTTCGCCGCCGAAATTGCGCGCACTGGCAAGCCGTCTGGTTACAGGAGCCGGTGGGGAGAGTGACTGCCGCCGATGTCCGAAGCTTGGCTTCGGTCGGGAGCATCTGATCCTATTTTACCACGTCGGCATGGGCTGAGGTAGTTGGCACTCGTTTGCTCACCGCAGCGGTCGAGATTCCCTCGACGGCTGCGCTCCCCGAAGGGACCACGTTGGAGCGGGGGGCTGCTCTCTCCGGGAGCCGCGGAGCAACGAGCTTGCGAGTGCGAGCGGATTCCGGAGGGTGCAGCGCGGGGGAAAACCCGTCGTTGAACCCTTCGACCCGGCGTTGCGGGAACAGGTGTTGAACCCGTCCCCCGCGTCGTGCCCGCCTGGCGGGCCGACTTCCCGCGGCATGGTGATGTCCTAGATGGCATTGCCTCAAGACTCACCCGAAAGCCGGAGGATGCTGCGGGAAGTCGGGCCGTCAGGCCGACGCGGGGGAAGTCGTTTTACCCCTTTGTTTGTTGGGGTAATCCGTCGCGTGCCGTTCCGTCGTCCCCGACATACCGGTATGTCGGGGTTCGTGTCAGGGCGAGCCGTTCGGGGTTATCCCCATGGGCGTCTTTGACGGACCGAAACGATGTACGTTATACAAGTAGCAGGCCGGTTACCGTTCTTTGACAAGTCCGCCCACTAGTGGCGGAATTTTGAACAATCAGGTAGTATCGGCGAATGGCCTCATGGGAGGAGAATGGGGATTAGGCAATGAAGCTCCCAGGGCCAATTAGCAGCTAATTCTTTGGGCTTATGATATCCAAGAATGGGCAGCCGGATCGGCGGGGTGCGCCTTTGGCGTCCGCGGCTGCCATGTCGGGCAAATCTGACATGCACGTCGAACAATACCTGAAGTGGAAGAAATACCATTCGCCGCGCGCGGCCAAAGCCTACGAGGTGTGGGTAAGGCGGTTTCACGCCTTCACCAACAAGCCCGTTGCGGAACTTACGATTCACGATTGGACCAACTTTGCGGAAAGCATCGGGCATCAAAACTTCGCTCCAAAATCGGTGCAGTTCGGACTGACCGCGATCCACAATTACCTTCGCTATTGGCGGGACATGGAAGTGCTACCGCGCTTCCCATTAGTCCTCGCGGTAGTGCCAAGAGCAGTTGGTTGCCCACACAACGCGGCAACCGAGGACGAGTATCACGCTTTGCTCCGGGTGCTTCGAGCGAGGGGCGACGATGGATTGCGAGACCTCGCAATGATTATGATCCTGCACGACACCGGAATGCGAGTCGGGGAACTCGTCCAACTAGAAATCGATCAGATCGAGGAGGACGCGTCGGCAGTGATACGAACCGAGAAGACGGTTCAACGGCGACGCGTATTCTGGAACCCGGATACAGATCAAGTGATCCAACGGCTGATCGTTCAGCGGGTGAATGGGAAAGCCAGCACCGATTGGCTTTTCGTGGCAGGGAGCGGATCATGTGAACGTCAGTTGCTCTCGCGCAACGTGCAGCGAATGATGAAGCGCGTGACGCGACTCGCCAAAATTGGCCGCCGTGTCACTCCACATTCATTCCGGCATGCTTTGATTCATCGTCTTGCGATGCTAGGGGTGCCGGATGCAGTGATCGCGAGGGTTGTTGGACACAGCTCACCGCTTTCGATCTCGCACTATACCCAGCTTTCACGGCCGGAATTCAAGGAGATCGCCGAAAGGCAGTTTCGAGCTTTCGCCTTGGCGGCGTAGGCCCGGCATTATCCACAGGTTTATCCACAGGGGACCGCTTGTACAAAGCGGGCGGGATTTCTATAATGCGGGTAGCTTCCAGAAGGAAGGCCATCTGCATCGAAAACCTACCGGCAGGCATGTCGCACAATACGACTTATGCGTCCCCCCGGACTTCCACTTCAGGTTTCGCAGAGGCCGCTTTCCATTCTGGAGGCGGCCTTTTGCGCGTCACCCCGCACGCAATCGGACCTTTTTTACCAGCCCTAATCCCCTTCGTCATGAGACACGACCGTGAAATCGAATACATCCCGCTGGACCTCTTCGGCCAGGAGCCGCCAAAAAAACGTGGCTTCCTCATGCGGCTCCTAGACGTCGTGTTCGAGTGGTGCACCAAGTATATTGATCACGGCCAAGCATCGTCGAGTGGCGGGGAGGTAGAGGAAAAGACCATCGAGTTCTAGCAGCTCAACCGCGCGCGAAATCCGCTGCTGGGATACGGCCCACGGACCCTTCCTGGTTGAGGAACCACGGCGGCGATTCCTCTTAATCGAGAAACACATGGCCAAGTATCGCGTCGTAAATACACGCTTCTGGGACGACGCATACGTCGCCGAGCTGAACCCGAACGAGAAGCTCATCTTCCTCTACCTCCTCACCAATGCCTTGACGACCATCGGAGGCGTCTACGAGTTGTCCCTGAAAAGGGCGGCTTTTGACGTTGGTCTGCCCATCCGGGACATCCGTTCCACATTCGAAAGATTTGAGGCTGAGCGGAAGATCGTGCGCAAGCAGGACTGGATCGGGATCGTCAATTTCGTGAAGCACCAATCGCTGAACCCGAAGGTCAAACGAGGGATCGACATCGAGCATGCCAAGGCTCCCCGCGAGTTGGTATTGCGCCTGAATCTTCCGACCGATTTCTTTGCGATAGGCTATCGAGGTCCATCCGATCTTAACAGAAACAGTAAACCCAATTCCAAAGGCCTGTTCTCCACAGGGTTTTCCCCAAACTTTTCCACAGCGGACAATGGAGCGGAACTGGGGAAGTCGACCCAAAAACGGTCTGAGTGATCTAGCGTAGGATGGCAGCATCCGTTTCGGAGTGGGGAGGTGACCGTGAGCCGCCTTGCTTCACGGCGTCCAAACTGCGAGAAATCGCCACGATGTCAGCCAAGGCGTATAAAAGTCTGAAACGACAGCTCGGCTTACAAGACGCCGTGCTAGAGATTCAAGAGCTTGCAATGCGGGAGCTTCGCTTTCAATCGCAGGCTGCGGAAAGCCCCGAGCTATACCTCAGCGAAATCTGCCGTCGCCATAAGATCAAAGTCGATTGCATTGATTCTCATTCAGTCGAGCGAATGATTGAGCGCCTGCGAATCTTGCTCGCAGTAGGAGCCTTCGAACGATTCCTGCACGAACTCCGCTCCGAAATGGTTTCGCTCGGAAAGCCTCAAATTTTTGAGGATGGTGCTTCTCTATCCGATATTCTCCAGGTGTTTCGGGGAAGGCACTCAGGTTCCCCACTGAGGACCGTAATGAACGACCTGGTGCTGTATTTTGTAACGATACGCAACGAAGCAGCTCACCCGTATGATTTGAGGCAACACGCTGGTGAAGTTGCGAGTCGAGCCGACAGATTGAACGGCTGCGCGATTCGAACTGGCCTCAATAAATGGTTTTCTGCACAAAGTCTTCCGAGGTCTTCAAACCATATGGATTTCGAGCACTACATCATGTGCAGCCGGATCCTAAAGGATTATGCGTTCGAGCTTTGGAGGACAGAGATCGAGTCGGTGTCCTCGCTTCCTGAGGAGTGGGAATGGCAGAAGCGCTTTTCGAGCCTCCGCGGTCACTCGCAGCGACTTCGCTCTGCTTGCGTTGCCGATATTCGGACTAGACTTTGTCTTGATGAACAAGAAGCTTCCATGCTGTGTGACGACCTCATTAAGGAGTTCTAGTTCAATGGTAGAACGCCGCCCTCCATCAGCCCTTTGTTAGAGAGGGTTGATGAAGGCGGTCATCTTGGTTCAAGTCCAAGGGACTCCTCCTATTTCATGACCCCACGAAGAAATTCTTGAAGCTCATGAGATTGGTAGGGAAGAAGCGACTCGGCGACCTGCCGTGGTATCGGTAGGGCTAAGAATTCATTCAGGTCATCGATCATGCCAGGTGAAGCATGGTAAGCCCCTTCCTTGATCGAAATTCGAACTGCATCAAGGTGAAGAACAACGAGCTGAACGAACCGTTGCTCAGTGGAAGTGGGTGGCGCAATAGCCAAGTCCGCCTTGGGATCTAAAACACGAACTAGGGAGGGTTGTTCGATCAGTCGCTCCCAAATTTCCCGGTGCGCTTCAGTGAGGGCGAGAATGACTTCGGTGCGCCGAACCCTGGCGTCGAGGCGCAAAGCAATGGCGGAGTAGAAAAGGCCGCCAACGACGCCGGCGGTTTGGATGAGCGCGAACCAATTGGAAGCGAGCCATGATGTCATGCACCTCTATTTTACCAAGCGCCAGCCAACGAAGCCATCCGCGCCACTACTTACGCTTGCTCGCTGCCAGCGCTTCGGCCTTTCCCACGAGATCGGTAGCCGATACGCCCAAGGCAATCGCAATTCGCTTCAGGCTTTCGACAGTCGGCGCGCGTTTCTCGCTCTCAATGTAACCGATGTGCGGCTGGGACAAGCCGGCGCGTGCAGCCAATTCCGTCTGGGAAATCTGCGCTTCTTCCCGGGCGGTTTTGAGAACCGACGCTAGGGCCTCGACAAAGGCGTTGGTGTCGCGTGTGACGGGATCCACACCAATCGGTTAGCTGGAGACTGGCGCTGGACGCGATATAACGATAGTTATTCTTCCTTGAAGGCCTACTTTCGAAGGAGTATGAGTGACCCATGAATGCGAACTCGACTCCAGCAATCCTCCGCCGGCTCGGAGTCGCTCCTGCCGCCCGGATGGTCGAATGCGTGGCGTGCAACAATTGTCCCGACGTCTTTGAACTAGCGGACGGGGATTTTGCAGTCATTGGATTCGACGTCACAGACGAACTGGCAAAGAGGCTGCCGGGCGACGCCGGCTGCGGACCGGGAGAGAGGATCGTCCGCGTGCCTCGCGAGGTATTTTTGGCGGCGATCCAAGACATCCCTTGCCCTGCTTAGTCCCGGAATGTTGAGCACCGAGGGGAAAGAATGCAGTCATCACCGACCGCGGGAACTACGATCCCCAAGTAGCACGCCTTAAGAGGTGCTTTGCAAATATCTCGCCAAAGGCAGATTTGATCTGTGTTATTGTGCGACTAGGGCCCTGGAATGCGCCTCACTTCCACGTTGGCAAGAAGTTGCTCGATCCATCCGACGCTTTGTCCTCTCTCGGTGCAAAGCGTGAAAAAGGCCCGTTGCTTCGCGCGGGTGAACGCAACGAAGAATGCCCTGAGCTCTTCGGGACGATTCTGCGTAAGACTCCACCATGTCTGACTGTCTAGGCCATGGAAAATAATCGTGTGGAACTCCAGGCCCTTACTCTTGTGTACTGTCATCAGGGCGATCTGGCCGTCTCCCTCAAAATTCTTCAAAGCCTCGGACCACGATTCGGCGGACATGATCGATTCCAGCATCAACGCTCTGAATCCGTCCCGCACACGATTGAAATCCTGCTGCCGGCCATATGCGGGAGTCAGCGTCTTGAGGAGGTCCAAGCTAACGAAGGAGACGATTCGGCTCTCGATCGCTTCCAGGGACTCGGCGGTGGGCACACACCCCCTCATTGTTCGGCGAATTTCACGCACGAAAGATTGCAACGAGCCATGCAACTTCGATTGGTTCCTTTCATCCTCGCCGTCGACTTGATGCAAGCTGAGGAGGCTTTGATACACAGACTGCCAGGAAGCGGCGTCGGAAGCATGGCTTCCTAACTTGAAGAAAGGGAGGAGCGTCCCTGTGAGTGGCTCTTCCAAGACATCCTGGATCGCAATTTGGCCCACCATTCTCGCAACGTTCCGGATCGGAATGCCCCGAGCCTGAAATTCTTCTGCTAATTGCTCCTCAACGAAGTGAGCATGATTCCGGACAAGTATGGCGAACTCTTGCGCGGGTATGCCGCTTTGCACTTCTCCGGCGACCCAGTCGGCTAAGCCGACCGTCTCTTCATCGTTCGTCGGGTAAGTCCAGATTGCGGATATATCACCGTCAACTTTTCTTGTGGAGCGGGCGTCGGGGACCGCAGTGCTTGGATCGATCACTTCTGCGATTGCGTGTTGGACACGCACCAACTCAGCGTGGGATCGCCAGTTGGACAGCAGTTCGACCGTGTGCGCGCCGAACTGGTGCTCGAATTCTCCAAAAGAATCATCCATCGCACCTGCCCATCCCATGATGCATTGCTTGCGGTCACCCACTGCGGTAAGGGCGGAGGCACTGTTTCCAAAAGCCGTGACCAGAAGCTCAAATTGTGCGTAAGTCGTATCCTGAAACTCGTCGAGAAACACGAACGAGTAGGTCGAACGGAGAGCCTTCCGGATGGAAGAGTGTTCCCGAATTAGCCGCTCGACGAGTCGGTTGATCATGGGAAACGTTAGCTCACCTGTCCCATACCTTTCGCGCCAATAGGTTTGCAACGCACTTTCCCTTGGCTGCCTAAGAGGCAGGAGGGTCCGGTCAATTTGGGTTGCGAGGTCACCTGGATTAACGCCGTGGAAACCGTGATTGTTGAGGAACTCTCGTAGCTCGCGGGTATAGTGGAAAACCAACTGGTAATCCATCGGCGGCGTGTAGGGTGCGGGTAATGCGCGACGAAACCTGTCGAGTAGTCCTTTCGTAAACGCATCGAATGTCAGAGAAACAAAGCGGTGCGCATGCTGTGGGCACCGCGCCCTTACGCGCTTCTCGAGGTTGGAAGCCGCGTCCCGCTTGAAGCTGATCGCAAGTATTCGCTGGGGGTTACGGCAGATGCCCGTCTGCAAGAGATACGCGGCCTTTTGCGCGAGAAACTCAGTCTTGCCAGCCCCTGCGCCGGCAGTGACGCAGGCGGATCGGTCGATAGTTCGGAGAGCGTGCCAGGCGGCATCCTCAAGTTCCTCGATGCCTTGGAGCGCCCAATCGCCTGGTTTGACGAATGCCATTCAATCCTCCTCGTCGTCGTTGAGATGCAACACGGCTTTTACGTGTTGGATAAGGGCCTTGAGGGGCGCGGGCGCGTCCTCTGCGAGCTTCTTGTCGGAAATCCGACCAAGTGAAGCCAGGTGAGAATCGGGCTTACTGCCACTGACAAACAGATAAGAATACCAACAGAAATCACTATCCCACGAATCGTCATAAAGGCCTGAATCACCTTCTTTCTTAACCGTGGCCTTCCTGGCGTTCTCGATGGCCTCAGCATTTGTCCGAGGGCCTCTGCCGTTAGGGCGAGGCACCTTGTAAGCGGCGGGAAAAGCTTCGATCATTGAAAAATCCAGATCCATTGGGTCTGAAAGAAACACACTTTTCTCTTTCAATGCCTTGTGCCATTGGCAGTCCTCGTAGGGAACCCAGAGATCGTTATCGGAAAGGTTCTCCAGATTATCCAGATCGATGTCTCCATTGATTGCCGGGGTTGTGTCCTCCAACGAATCCTCCACTTCAGCCAATCGTTCCACGATCGTGCGCACCATATTGGCGCCACCGTGGCTTCGCCCGATATCGAAGTCTAACAGGGTCGCATAGGGGATTTCCAGGGCGGATAGCAGCTTCCAAAAATGGCCGCAGTAGCGCCCGCCCAAAGGGACGATTGGCACAAACGATGGATCCAGATCAATACCCATGGCTTCCGCGATCTTGGGAATCACGATCCTCTCCGATTCGCCTTCGCCGAGAATCACGAATCTCGCGAAGTAGAGTTCAGGGTACGCACGAACTGCCAGTCGAACGTATCGCTTCGCCTCGGCGTCGTTCTCGGGAAGAAGTATCTGTCGGACGGTCGAACAACGTGTCAGCCGGTCGCGTCGGAAATAGCGGACCTCCTCAGCTTCAATCCGCCCCACGATGGCCGGTGAATGACTGGAAATGAGCACCTGTGCCGCAGCCATCTTTCCAATGTCACGACTCAACCGGATGATGCGGGAAAGAAAGAAGGGCGAGAGACTGTTTTCAGGCTCCTCAATAGCAATGATTGTGAGGAAGGCCCGTCGCAAACGCTCCTGATCGAAATCTGACTCTGTCGGATCCTGCTCGAAAATTGCGTGCTCCGCTTCAAGAACCGCCGCGGTCATTGCCACGTGAAACAGTGAGCGCTGGCCGTCGCTGAGATCGGCGATTGACCGCTCTTTGCCCTCTTCGTTCGGGGAAAAGGCAAAATCCACCTTCTTGATCAGTTCGGAGAAATTCCGATCGATTAATTTGAGAAGCGGCGTTGTGTCGGTGTCGCCGTCATGGACTTGCTGCCAACGGCTCGCGACCTTTCCAAGAATCAACTCGCCGGGGCCTTCGGATTCAAACGCCTCTTGTAGCGTCTGGGTGTTGCCGGATGCGGCTTCCCGAAATTCATCCGACCAGCGCGCCGCTTGCCACAGTCGTCCTTTGAGAAGTGCTCCAACTTGATCGTGGACGTTTCGCGTCGCCGGAACATACACGAATTGAATCGCGCTGCGCTGGATGGCGGCAACCCTCTGGCAATCGTCTTCCCAATCGTAATCGTCGGCTAGGGATGTGACCCATTTGATCTCCTCCTCAATCGTTCCATCGGGAGTGGAATCGTCGATCCAGCGGGCTTTCATGACAATCCGGGCCTTCAGTGGAGCGTCGGGAGCAGACGCAGCCATCTGGTGGAAGAACTCGGGAACGGCGCTTCCTAGCTCTTCTTCGTCTTCTTCGTCTTCTTCGTCCTCTTCGTCGCTGTCTTCGAGTTCAGGGAAACCAAGAACGATGTCGATCGACAGCTCAGCCCCTGATTCCAACTCTTCCTGCTGAGCCAGGTGGAAATCCGATTTACGAACGGTCCGTTCATAGGCCGAGATTCCGAAGACCCTCGACAATGCTTGCAACATGGCCGTCTTGCCGGCGCCATTGTTCCCAACGAGGGCAGTGATCTCATCCGCGAGTTGAACGGTCACCGGTTCGTCACCAAAGCAGCGGAATCCGCGTATGGTCAGGCTCTCGATTTTCATGAAGGCAGGTCGGTCGTAATTCAGAAAAGGGGCGGTGAGATCCAGAGCATGAATCAGCAAAAAATGAAGCCGCGACCGGCAAGATGACATACTTGCTGACCTACGTGCCGCACATTACCACGAATGGGAATGGGGCTAGTCCTTTCAGAAGATTGCCGTTGGGTGTTAGGTGGAGCGATGCTGGGCGAGTTGGAATAAAGAAAGGCCCGTCCGGTGGGGGACGGGACCTTATGTTGCGGCTCAGATCACGCCGCAGAAGGCGTCGAACAGGCCGTAAAGCGCCTCACCCCGTGGAAGGGCTTGGTTCGGGTTCACACGCTTATGGACCTCGGTGAATGCGTTGAAGAGACTCCATGCTGTGCGGTGCTCGAATTGCAGGTGGCTTGGCTTCCGCCATTCCGTGAGGACTTGAGGAACTTGCGTCGTGGTAATTGCGCGACAGTCGATCGCTCGAATGACGAGGTCGTGCGCAGCCCAGTCGGAGACGTGCCTTCCGCGATAGGCGGATATTCGTCGGTCGAGGTTGTGAAACCGGTCGCCGAGCTTTCCGACAGCTCTCGCCGTGAGGTGACGGAGGTCTCGGGATGCATGACGGGTGTGCTTCCTGCTCAGACGCACTTCGCCAGTGAAGGCTAGGTTGTCGCAAACAAAGACCTGGGTGCCTGCAACCATTCCGGCCGGGTAGGTCTTGTCGTGTGAGTTCCTCAGGCCGACGACCCAAGCATAGTCGGATACCTCGCGATCCGGAACGTTGACCTGAAGGATGCCGAAGTAACGAGCTCTATCGTGGCTCAATGAATGAACCATCGATTTGATCTCGAAACCTGACGTGAGGAGCTGGCATTCTACCTCGGTTACCAGATCACGATGCGCGAGCGGGAACCAAGTGTCGGTGGGCCGCGGTGTGGGGACCTCCGCGAGTTCTTCACGCGAGACCATTTCAGCACCGCAGTGAAGCAATAGACCGGGGACGGTGGCTGGCGGAGCAGCCGGGGGAACATCGATGATGGCATTCATTGATAATTGGATTGGGGTTCCATGCCACCTTCCACGTCTCCACGGCGAACGCCGACGTGGGCATTCGCAGAAGATCTGGCTTCCTACTATTTTACCAGATTCAAAGGTTGATGGCTAAGCCATGCGCATCTAGCGCAATGATCTGGGTGTCCGCCTAGGGGTTGACTACGGGCGCAAGGGCCGAGCTTCTCCTACGAACAATCTCGGGACGATTCTCGGGCGTTAGGCAGAAAGCTCTGTCTAAAAGGTCCCTAGCCTACGCGTGGGCGGCGTGAAGCTTCCCTCCTGCGCTAGAGAGGTTCCACCTGCCCAAAGACTACTCCGGAAGACGAAGAGAAAAGACGGCCTCGAAAGACCTTTCGAAAATACGGTCCTGAGAGAACATCGGGAAACCCCATTTCTTTCGCGCTGCCGGTCGGCATTACCGCATCGACTAAGCCCTCAAACACGCGCGGCTTGGTCGCATAGCTGCTCAGAGCGTCGAGTTCCTGATCGACGATTGCTTTAAGAAGGTTTTCCTCAATCCCAACAAACAAGAAGGGCATGCGCCTAGACTTGAAAATGGCTCCGACAACAGGATGCCCTCGCACCTGTGTTCTGTTGGCGGAGAATTTCGTGCGGCTCGTGCCCATCTCCGCGGCTCCCTCAACGACGTCCGAGAAGCTTTCTCCGTTCTGTCGTAAGACAGGACGGCCATCGAACTGAGCGATGTTCTCACCCAGCAAAACCGAGGCGACGCGGTTTACGACTGCAATGGTTAACTGTGAACGCGGAGCAAGTAGCTGGAGAAGATTCGTCGCATGCAGCATTCTCGCAATAACCCTTAGGCGATACGAATCTCCGTTTCCCTCTGCTGGCGGATCAAGCAGCCAACATCGGGCCGTTCCTTTGGTTAGATCGCCGAAAACGGTGATCGTTCCATAGCGGAGATCGGCGTGCCAAATCCCCGACTTTGCCTCTGGAACCACAGCGTGCGTTTCCTTCTTACGGAGGATATCGCTGGCATGCGCTCTAACAGCCTTACTCTTGAAGTCGACAGACTCGCGCGCGAATGACCCCTTCGCTTCGACCTGGATAACCTTCTTTCCGTCGCTTGCCGTTTGTATTCGAAAGTCGCATGGCCGCAGCCCACGCGGAATTTCGTCGACGCCTTCGGGCAATGCGAGCCAGTCGCCAGGTCCTGTGTCGTGAATCTGATTGATCGCGCAAAGCGAGACGGCTTCACCGATGCGACCGGTGAGTGTGGAGTCGGCCTTTACGACACCGTCTTCAATCGCAATCGTCCCATCACGAAGGGCGACTAGGTGCTCCAACTCAGCAGCAGCTTCATAGAGATGCGCCTTTTTTACCGCCTTCAATTGACTGTAAAGATCCGGACGGAAGCGTTGTTTTCTAAAGAGAAAATATGCGAGAAAATCCGCGGACGGGATCTTTATCGTTGTCCCAGCGATTGATTGGACAGCGGGGGGGTAGCCATTACCGGATAGCTTCACCCGATGCTCCTCGTCATAGCAATCAACATCCACGACCAGGTAATCCGGCAATTCGTCAAGGATCTTGAAGCGCGGATACTTTGGGCAAGGCATCGTGGAAGAAGATGGACAGTTGACCTTGGCTAAGCACTAGACGTCAAGGCACCGGTGCGCCCTGAGGCAATGATTTTTCGGATGTTGAAGGGGCAAGGGTGGCTGTGATACGCACAAGCGCGACGCCATCCCATGAAGCTGCCTCCCCTCGTGCCGGCCCTAGAACAGGGGTCCAACATCAAGCGTGCGCTACGAAGGCACCTCAAATCCCTTGGCTTCACGCGCGACCCTACAGGCCAGTTGGTCTTGGTCGACGGAAGTAAGGATGGATTCCGAAATTGCCATGCGGCTCAGCGCGCCCAGAAACTCAAGGAGAATTGGGAATTCATTCAACGGACCTGGGCTCAGCACCGGTTTCATTTCGCTTCTGGAGAAGAAATTGCCCCAGAAGCCATTTCTCCAAGGTTGGAGATGGTGAATGCCGGCACGTGGCAGTCGGAGCTTTTCAGATTGGCCACGTTGACGTGGAGCGTTCCTGTCTCGAGCGGTTACGGTCGCCGGATGCGCTTCCTAGTGTGGGACAAGCAGAACAGTAAACTAATTGGCCTCATAGGTCTGACAGACCCTGTATTCAACTTGCGGGCGCGCGATGCCGACATCGGGTGGAATGGCGAAACCAGACGTTCCATGCTGGCGTGCATGATGGATGCCCACATCCTTGGAGCTCTACCTCCTTACAATCGATTGCTGGGCGGAAAGCTCGTTTCTTGCTTAATCAAGAGCCGATTTGTCCGGGATGCGTTCAGAAAGAAGTACGCGTCCGCCGTCGGCGTTATTTCGGGCGAGGCCAAAGACGCGAGGCTAGTGGCGGTCACGACGAGTTCGTCGTTGGGAAGGTCATCGATTTACAATCGGCTGAAGCTCGGCGGGGAACCATATTTTTCGCGCGTGGGATTTACGGAAGGCTACGGCCACTTTCAAGTGCCTCAGGATCTCTTCGAGAAAATGCGGCATTATTTGACCTCAATTGGTCATCCCTATGCTGGCGGCAACGAGTTCGGGAACGGGCCCAATTGGAGACTTCGCGCCATCAGAGCATGTTTGGAAGACCTGAAAATAGATTCCAAGATTCTCCAACACAATCTGAAACGAGAGGTGTTTGTTTGTCCGCTAGCCCAGAACTACCGAGAATACCTTCGTCAGGAACATCGGAGACCCCAATGGGGCGGGCTAACCTCTGTTACGGAAATTGCTCAATTGGCCAAAGATCGGTGGATTATTCCGCGGTCGCAGAGATGTGACGATTGGCGGGCGTGGGAGAGCTCAGAGGCACTCTCGTTGATCGAAGGTGTATTCGAGAGCAAGGAACGATTAAAAAATGGATCGCGCCTTTGACACACTTCAGAAGCGGCTAATCGCGGCAGCCGAATGCGTTAGGGAGGCATACTATCCTGACAGGTTCCTTTGCCCTTGCTGTGGAGAAGACGTGTTCTATGCGGCTGGAGCTATCCAAGAACCACACTTTAAGCACCATCATGGGGCTGGCGACTGCGAGCTCCGCATCATAGGTCTCTCTCAGGAACCTTTGGCAGAAGTGGGAAGGGAATCTCGCGATTGCGGGCTATATGCTTCGTTCCTGAATTCAAGCAGAGGAAGAAGCTGCTCATTCCTGCTACGCTTTCGTCCCGATTTTACTGCTACGTCTGTGAGCGTGACCATGGGGAATCACTCGAAAGATTACCGACTTCATGGCAGGAGCGAGATTTGGATCCCTGTGTCAGACGCAGCACCTGTGTTTTACCTCGAGGCCTCGGTCGGAACGGAGGTGTGTGTTAGAAGGCATTTTTCTGCTTTCGAAAGGGATCCTCTCGTTTTCCGTGATTCGAGCACACAATCATCGAGAATCCCTCCGGGACGTTTCCTGCGCCCAGGCAACTACGTGGCTTGTTGGCGAGCTTCAAAGAAGCTCGAAATCCCGACCTCCTGCAATCCGCGCGAACTTTCTTGCGTGCTTGGCTACCGAGCATTTGCGTTCTCAATTCCGGAAACGCTCCCTCATGAGGTCCGAGACTTCTGTCGCAGTGGGTTGGGCATGGAAGTCCGAGTAAAATGGTTCGACTACGCAATCCTCGCTCCCTTGGCGCTCTCTGAGTCGACCCCCGACGTTTGGACAACTAGTTCCGAGGGCCTTCTTAGAATCGCCGTCGCTTCGCAAGACCAAGCGTCCAAAGAGCAAAAGCTTCTGATCCAAAGAAGGGAAGGCGCTCGCCATTTTACAGAGAATACTACTCTTATTTTAGATCGGCGCCCGCAAACGTTGGGTTTCGCGTTGGACAGAGATGCTCCGCTGGTCCGTCTCGGAATTGGATCCCCACCCCAGTTCCTTGCGGAATTCCGGTTTTCCGAATCGGTTCCAGAACCGATGTCCGCTCATTTCTCCTTCTTGTTCAAGAACCACTTTAGCGGTGAGCTCTTGCGACTCGAACACTCGTCCTGGCGGCTACTCGAAATGTTCGAGCGCGTGCGACGGCAGGAAGCTTCTATAATCGATTGTGAGCATCCTGAATGCGTCGGCATCCACCTTTCGTGCGACGGGAATTCCGTGGAACTGTGTGAAGATGCCGAGGCAAACATTTTCAACGACGCCATTCGGGGAAACTACCAGTTCATCCAGATAAGGGCTTCAGGTTACCCCACTCTGACATTCAGACCGAAGGAGACCGTTCCTGAAACCGTTCGCCAACGCAAGCCGCTGACCTTGCCCGAGCCTACTTGCCACCGACTCCGCCCAAGACACGTGCAGGCCTGGCTCCACGGTGCCGCCTCCAAATATTCCGCCCTACTACGCGAGTGAGTGACGAACGACGAACCATAATTGGATACATCTATCAGACGCGAAAGGAAATTGCGTTTCCAGAAGTCAAGGCGTGGTTGGTCTCGGCCGACACCACGGTTGTTCGGCCTCCGGTAGCTGACTTTCCCGAATCAGGAAGCGTCTACTTGCATGCCTCGGCCGCAGGAGACGTTCACCCCGAGCCCGACCACTACGGCCTATTCGAGTGCAGGCGCTCGGGCCCGAGCCGACGGACTGCGTGGGAGGTTGCTCGTGCTTTGGAATCACTCTACCAAGTGATTCCTCTAAGGAGCCAGTTGGCGAGGCCTGTGGAACTATACGCGGAACTGGCTCAGAGCCTCGCTCATCCAATTGCAAACGTGTTCCTAGGAACCGGACTTGTGTTTGCTTCGACAAGTGACGGTTGGCTTGTTGGACCATTTACTATCAAAAACAGCCTTCTCGTTCCCACGAATGCTACCATGCGATGGCGTTGTGATGGCAGCGCCGTCATTGAAACCGGCGATCCTTCGCTGCGGTTCCTAGGTTCAAGCCCCCTCGGGGCAGGAAAGAGCTTCCCTCCAACACTAGCAGACGCCGCCAAACGGGTTCTGAAAGTCATCGCGAAACGAGGCAAGTGCAGCTTCCTTTCGCGACCTCATGTTGCCGAACTCTCTGCGGAACTAGCGGAAGTGTCGAATTTGGAGGAGATAGCTTGGTTGACGAGTTCCATTGAGGAGCTTCTTCCCGTTCTCTGCAGCGTCCTTGATTCGAGTGACGAACTCTGGCTTCGATTGTCGGACGAATCCCCACTTGTCCACGCGCTTCAGGATCGGTGGACCAGTTCCCACTCCGAAAAGGTTGGAAAGGCAACAGCCGATCTTGATGCGATTACTCGAAAATTGTCGGATGCGAGGAAGGCGCATGATGAGCTAGTCGCCAAGACAGGTCAGCTCTCTGGAGAGGCCAATAGACTCGGATTGCAAGTTGGGGACCTAAAACGAGAGGCAGAGACAGCGTTCGAGGACGAAGTCGTTCGACTGGCCGCAACTCCGGAGAAGATTGCGATTTTATCCGCGTTGCTTTCCACGTCTCCAGCAAAGGCGTTGGCTCCAGTGTGGCGCAAGATAGCTCCTGAAACACAGACTCAGGTAGACCGCGATGGAAGTGAAGCCTTGAGGCTTATTGGAATCGCCGAACGATCCGCGAATGAGGTTGTCATGATCGCGACCGCAGCCTTCTCGGTGGGACAGGTAGTGTCAATCAAGTCCGGCCTTGGCTCGCTCATCGCTGGGACAGTTCTCGCAGTGGCCGGGCACCCGGCCTACTGGGAGTGCGATGTGCCTGCGGGACTGCTGGATCCACTACCCGAACCTCCGGAATCGTTGACAGGTCGAACCGCAATCCTACTGCACGGTGCTGATAGATCCGACATCAGCTTGGTTACGTCCGGACTTCGCACGACACTTCTTCGCCAGCTTGCGGGTGGCTGTGATCCTATGATCGACACGGTGATCGTGCTCGTATCCGCAGACGGCTTAGTTTCGGGTCAAATTCTCCCGATCGGGCCATGCATTCGAGACGAGCTACTTTCGTATTCAGGGTCCAGAGCTGGGCGAACCAGTGTCAGCGAATCGATCGCGGGAAAACGAATAGGCGGCGATGCCATGAGCATGCCCGAGTTTGAAGGACTGCTTCCGGTCCCCTTGAATGATCTGCCAACCCTTCGTGACCCATTGCTGCTGCGATTGGCGCGGCGATTCTGCAATGCCCTTCAGCAGCTAGCAGGCGATGAAGCGTTAACCCGCGATCTCTTTCTAGCATACTGGCTACTGCCTCGGCTGGAGAGCACAGAAGCGCTTTCGATCATCGAGTCTAGCCCAGAGCTTTCGCGGCGCTATCCAAGTATGAGAACCTTCTCGTGAGCCGTGCATAGCAACTTCATCGAGAGCTTGGATCCTGCGGAGGGAACTCCTTGGCCCTGGGTTGCGGAGACTCTCAGAGCGACGTGTAGTCAACTGTATGCCTTGAGTGGGACGACCGACAAGACCCGTCGGCCTGTGCACTCGAATCAAATCGTCTCCGAATCGCACCATCGGTTGGGAACTTTTCCAGGTATATCCCCCGGCAAAGAGGGGCTGAGGGACATTTTACGGTTCCTCATCAAGTTTCGTGACTTTGCCCACGTTCGTCGTTCCTCTTACGTGCCGCGCGAAACTAGGGTTGTCCAATTTTCTCGAGGGTTCTGTCGAATTGCGGGCGGACTCCCCATGCAGTTTTCTGAATTGGCGGACGAGAGTATTAGCCTCTGCGAAACAGGAACAATCGGACGTGTCGCGCTCTTGAATTCAGCAATCGTAGAGTGTCCCGCCCAACGGGAAGTGTCGATGTCCCACAGATGGTTCGAGATGACGTTGGATGAGAAAATCCGAGACCTTCTCTCGCAATTACGTCCACCGTTCAGGAGGCCGCCCGGCGACATGCTCCATTACAATCCGAATCGGCGGCGGTGTCCCTTTAGGCACCAGAGGTGGGAGTCCCGGTGGCAGAAGGGCGAGTTTTCCGTCGTCCGTAATTGTGGATCTTCGATCTCTTACTTCCTTGTCCGCAACATTGGCTTCCCAGACGAAATGTGGCATGACCTCTCGCCTGAGGACGCGAAGTGCTGGATCATCGTGATGGATCTGGCCGCAGGAGTTCTTCACGCCGTTCCGGAAGATCGGTCAATCGACAGGTTGGTCCTTGAGATGCCTTCTCTCCCTAGCTTTCTCGCAGAGGTAATACTCTCGGCCTCCTCCAAGATCGTGCATCATGGAGCAAGGCGCATTCTTCATATTCCCATCACGTTCATTCCTCTAGTGAGGATGGTGTGGGACAACGCAAGCATCCGACCTTATGAACGAGCAATCGACGATTCAATCGGTGACCCGCGCTTTGGCGGAAGATCTTAAGTCGTATTTGGAGGCCCAGTATCATATCAGGGACGAAACGATGCTTAGGGAGCGGCGAGCTCTCTTGGACGACGGGGATACAATCGCACAAACTCCCTTCCTTGAAGCGACGCCGTCATATCGATTAGCTGACCCATATTCTCTCTTGGGGCTTCCGACTGCGACAACAAAGCTTCTCACCGGAATAGCCGAAATGGGGGCGATCTTTCCCCGTCCTTACCTCCATCAAGCGCAGGCTCTTCAGGAATTCATACTTTCGGGTAAGAACATTCTGGCAGCGACTGGCACCGGCTCGGGCAAGACCGAAATTTTCCTGCTTTCGATCCTAGCTGCCTTGGCGGAGGAATCCAATCTTGGTCCGGCGATCACATCCCGATTTGGGTGCAGGGCCCTAATCTTGTATCCAATGAACGCGTTGGTCTCAGACCAACTCGCTCGGCTTCGTCTGCTTCTGGGAAATCCCGAAGTAGCAGACGAGCTGCGCAAGTTGCGGAGCCGATCCGTTAGATTTGCCATGTATACAAGCAGGACCCCGTTTCCCGGGGTCATGCGAACCGAAAGGAACTACGATCGCGCGAAGAGATTGTTTGACGAGAGGTTCAAGCCAATCCTCAACGAGCCCGATTACCTCCAGCAATTGAAGGCGAGAGGTAAGTGGCCCTCCAAGGATATCGAGAGATTCTTCGGTAAAAAAGGAGAGGAATGGGGAAGAAGGCTCAATACTTCCACTGAGGACGTGGAGTTGCTGATGCGCCATGAAATCCATGATGCTTGTCCTGACATTTTGATCACGAACTACTCGATGCTGGAATACATGCTCGTCCGACCAATTGAACGGCCGATTTTCGAGCAGACCAAACAGTGGCTAGCTTCGGATCCTCGCAATTTCTTCACCATTGTTCTGGATGAGGCACACATGTATCGAGGTGCAACCGGAGCGGAAGTTTCGTTCCTGTTGAGACGCCTGATCCAGCGCCTCGGGATCTCGCGCGAACGGGTCCGATTCATCCTTACAACTGCGAGCGTGGGAGGAGAACTGCAAGACGAGAGCGCAGCGCGGAATTTTGCCTGCGACCTAACGTCGCTTCCGCGGGTTCAGCAGGACGTGTTCAGCTACATCAAGGGCACCCGCGAAGAGGTTCTCAATCCAAGGCCAGCTACGGATGTCGAAGCAGACGCGCTTAGCCCATTTCATGGCTTCGACCCGCGCGAGATTGAAGCTCACGAGGGTCAATATCGAGCCCAACTGTCTGATTTGATGAGAGAGCTAGGTTGCGGTGTGGAGAACTTCGAAGACGTCGCGGATGGACTTTTCCGGTCTCTTTCAAAGTTTGGCCCCGCAGCGCTGCTTTTGGAGGTGGCTACACGCAATGCCCTGCCTCTGGCTGAAGCTGCCAAACGCGTATTTCCCGATACCTCGCCTGATCGGAGGGAAAGCGCATTTGATTCCCTTCTAAGGCTTTGCAATTTTGCTAGAGAGGCGAAAACGAAGAAAGTCTTCCTACCCGCGAGAGTCCATCTGTTCTTTCGAGGGCTGAGTGGCATCTACTCTTGCTGCAATCCCGACTGTAGCTGCCGAAGAGCCACCTCAGAGGCTTCCCTTCTCGGGAGAATGTACTCTGAACCAAAAGTGGTTTGTGCATGCGGAGGCCGGGTTTTTGAAATCCTAACTCATCGCGACTGCGGCGCAGCCTTCATTCGTTGCTACGTGGACGAAGACAATCCTCGCCCGGATTTTGCCTGGCACGAACCAACCTCTCACGTTCTACACGACGCATCGGGCGGCGCGCTCCGCCTCGTTCCAATGCATCTTGCGGTGCTTCCCGGCGAACCGGAATTTGCGGGATGGCAGGTTTGCTGGCTACAAACTTGCTCTGGAAAGCTAGTATGGAGAGACCCCGGAAAGCAGGGCTGGATGAAAGTCTATGCACCCGATGACTCGCATCGAAGAAACTCACAGCTTGGAGGAAAAATATTCGGGATCTGCCCTGCCTGCACGAAGACGACCCAACGATCGCTTAATGAACCAAGCAAGATCATGGATCTTACGACGAAGGGGGAGCAACCGTTCGGCCAACTGGTCAAGCGGCAGCTATTTTCGCAATCGCCCGACAGGTCTAAGGCCGTTAAAACTTTTCCCAATCAGGGCAGAAAGTGTTTGATCTTCTCAGACGGGAGGCAGAAGGCAGCCCGACTGGCAAAATCCCTTCCGGAGGAAGTCGAAGCGGACGCATTCAGGGAACTGCTTGCCTACGCATACACTCTCTTCCCAACGGCGCATGACAGCGTACCACTGACGAAGGCCTACCCCCTGTTCGTCGCTGCATGCGCCCAATCGCATGTCGCTCCATTCTCCGGAGATGACCACGCGCAGTTGGTCAAAGACATCGATCTTTTCCGCAATACTTACGCCGGCGACCTTGATGGTTGGTATGCGGACGGCCCAACAGCATGCCCCGGAGCATTCCTGCAGAACCTCTATCGCCAAACAGCGGGTGGACTATACTCATTGAGATTTATTTGTGCGGGGAGCATTTGGCCGTTAAAGCGGACCATTCGACGCCTTACCCAGGCCTTTCCAAGCATAGCCGAAACAGACTTGGTAGCCCTTGCCCAAATTTGGATACAAGAGCTAGCCAAGGAAGTCGCCATCGACCGCGACCAACTCAGCCGTCCCGACCGAGAGACTATTCAGGGGTTCCGCTCAGGTGCGCATTCTTGGGGCCATGATGGGAGCTTCGCATCAGAGATTCGCGGGACTATTGCAGAACTAGGCTTCGATTTAGACGCTTTGGGAAAGGCCTTTATCGATGTCTACACCGTTCCTGAGGTCGATAGCGGGCGTCACTTCCTCCAGCCAGCCACGCTTTCACTGGTTCTCGATTTAGCGCGCAATTGGTATCGCTGCAGGAAGTGCAAGGCAGAATCGCTACTCAGTCTGCAAAACCGCTGCGTATCATGCGGCTCACCGAACTTGGACGAAGTTGATCCAGCCACTGATCCTTACGTGCAGACGAGGAAGGGATTCTGGCGCAATCCCATTGATTCAGTTCTGAAGGGCAAAAGAAGACCCCGCTTGCTGAGCGCTGAAGAACATACGGCGCAATTGAATCACTCCGACTCGGGAAGCGGGAAAACGATCGTGGAAAACTACGAAATGCGCTTCCAAGACATCCTTTGTCAGACTGAGACGCCGATTGATGTGCTCTCCTGCACGACAACCATGGAGGCGGGGGTCGACATCGGTTCGCTTGAGGCCGTGGGCTTAAGGAATGTCCCACCACAAAGAGAGAACTATCAACAGCGGGCGGGCCGCGCAGGGCGGAGGGGCTCTGCAATTTCGACGGTGGTCGCTTACTGCCAGGGCAGTCCACACGACAACTACTATTTCTCCAATGTTGCCCTAATTGCGTCCGGCAGTCCCCGACAATTGATTGTGAAAGCGGAGAATCCCAAAATTGCGCGGCGCCATGTCCACGCCTTCCTCCTTCAGGAGTTCTTCGGGGGACGATCACAGCAGTCGGCAAACCCTAGTATCCTCAGCAGTCTTGGAGGCCTCGAAGAATTCTACGCGGAAGGAAGTGAACACGGATTCGACGCATTCACGGGTTGGCTCTCTTCCCATCCAGAAGTCTCTTCGTCCGTCCCTCAATGGATCACCTCCTTGCACGGTATTGACGACATTCCTGAATGGTCTTTAGCCACATGTGGGAACTTCGTCCATGCACTTCGTAGTCTTTCCAAAAGGGCAGAGTCGGTAATCGAGCGGGAACAGGGCCTTCCAGAGGACAAGAAAACTGACCTCCTGAAGTTCCTCATGGATGAATCGATTCTGCCGACTTACGCGTTCCCTACTTATCTCTCTGCCTTTCAGGTCGAAGACCTCGGCGGCGACAATCGGGGAGTGGCGATCACCTATCGGCCAACACAGAGCGCCACACGCGCTCTGACAGAATACGCACCAGGTCGCATCATCACGATCGACAAGCGAGACTTTCTCTCTGCTGCTGTTGTCGCAAATGCGACACCAGAGAATCCAACAAGGGCTAGAGCGCTCTTCGACAATCCTCATCGTCGTCCCTATGTGTTTTGTAGTCACGGAAGCTGCTGCTATGTAGAGGACGCGGGAACGAGCGACGCCACCTCTCGGATCGGTGTCCCATGTCCCCTGTGCCACGTCGGGAACCTTAGGGTGATGCAGATGATAAGCCCCGAGGTATATTTGCCCGAGGGCGCCTCACCCATGTCGAAGCTTGATGACGATCCAGACATTACTAGAGCAACACCCGCGCAGTTTCCCGTCCCTATTCATCAGGTTGACGACAAGCGTGATTCAGTCGCGCAACTCTCGGAGAGGATCCGGGTCTTTTGGAAAGAGCAGGCCGAGCTTGTCGTGGTCAATAAAGGAGATCCGGAAGAACAGCGCGGATTCTCCGTTTGCACGGATTGCGGTCTTTCGTCGGTTGTAGGACGGAGCCCCTCTGGTTCACACAGGACGCCTTACCTCGTGCTAGACAAGCAGCGGAGGACTGCTCAACGGAGAGTCTGCCGCGGTCATAGAGAAGAGGTGTTTCTCGGTCACAGGTTCAGCACCGATTTGGCCATTCTGCGCACAGAGATTTCCGCTCCGCTCTGCCAAAGCCCTCACGGCCGGAGCGCTGACTTCCTTGCTCTCCAGAGCGCTCTTCAAACGATTGCCGAGGTTCTTCCATTGGCGGCAGCGAAATTCTTCGATGTGGACCACACTGAATTTAGTTCAGGCTACAGACTGATTAGCCAAGGAACTGCCACCCTGACCCCACTGGCAGCAGAGCTTTATATTTTCGACACACTAGCTGGAGGCGCTGGATACTCCCAACAATTGGGCGACAACATCAAATCGGTGATCGGTGATTGGGTGTTTCAGATTCTATCATGCGATGATCAAAGGGGGAGAGGATGTGATCGATCGTGCTACCGGTGCCTTCGCCACTACCACAATCAATTTGTGCACTCACTGATCGACCGACATTTGGCAAACGATCTCCTCAGGTTTCTTTTGGATGGAACGCCAATTCAAAATCCGAACCCTGAGAGCCAACTTGTCATTCTTGAAGGCCTTGCACAAATGCTGGATTTTGACGGCTTCGAAGTGTGTTTGGGTAAGAAAGTGGGCGGTTCGACAATCCCGCTTGTCGTAAGTGAGGGGGCAAACGAGCTGGGCATCTATGCCTACCACGGTTTGATTTCAAAGAACCACGTTTCCTATTCCACGCCCGCTTTTGAATCGACGATCCCGATGCTGCCACTAAACGAATTCTTTCTCTCGCGGAATCTCCCTGCGTGTTTCCTAGAGGTTAAACAGCAATTGAATCGGAAAATTAACTGACACTCGGAAGGTTGCTTTGATCATCAAAGGCGCAACGCGCTTCCTTACGTGGACCCGTGAATGAGAAAGCGTCCTGTCTGGAAGTGGAAAGGCCTTGTCGGTATTGTTGAGAAAGCAGTCACTGTCGGGCACTGCAAGTAAATCATCAATTGCTGGGGGACCACGTCGTCTTCAAAGCTTGCACCCAGCTCTGCCGATTAGCGGAGGCGCAACGTTGGTATATGCTCGGGATAATGAAGTGTTGGGAGGTCGGCGATGTCGAGGCACCCCTCCAGAAGCTCGGGCCACCTTGAAGCTAAAACCGAGCGCAGTTCTGCTGATTCGGCTTTCTTGGCAAGGCCGCTAATCCAGGCAACGACATCGGCGTGGGCCGACAGGAACTCGTCGAAGCTTCTCTTCGACGGTGAATCGTTTTTCAACAGCCATTCCAACAAAAGGGTGCCCTGCCCATCGGGCGGAAGTTTGAGATTCACTTGCTTAACAACCTCTTCGGAGATCTCGGCCGAGAAGCACTTCACTAACAGCGCGCGGTTTTCGTCGAACTCGGGTTGCTGGGCGGCGAAGATCAAGGCCTCGCTAGCGAGGCAGCCGAGAAGGCAAAGGCTCGCGAGGCAAGGTCCGGCTAATCGATGGTCGGGGGACATCGACCCCTCCCTCAACTTCTCAGGCGCAATCTCCGCCCGTTGCTCCGGGAAACTAAGAAGCTGCCCAAAGAGCCCCCAAGCGGCGGCCATTCGGATCGTGAAGCCCGACTTCCTGAACGCATGCCCATACCATGGATTACTCAATTGGGCGAGGTAGAAGGAGGTAATTGCGGGAGACTGTTCGGAAAGCGAAAGTAGTAGATCATGAGCTACGCCTATATCCTTCTCCTCACCCTCAGCGGGCTTTCCGCAAAGGTCAGCGGCGAGCGTTAATGCCTTGGCGAGGGTGCTTTCATCAAGGGTGCCCAGTTGCCCCAAACTAGTCGCCGCCGTCCTTGCTACTTTAAAGTGGGAGGAATGGGCCGACATGTGGGCTGAGTCATCGTAATTCTGGGGATCCTTACACAATCCTAACAGGACCTCGGCCGCATCGTCCCATTTCTGATTCCCGATTGCTTGCGCGCAGGCCTCCCGCACTGGGCCGCTTTTGTCAGTAGATTTTGACAGGATGCGCTTCTTCTCGTCTGGCGATGCCTTGCTAGCTAAGGCGCTTATCGCATTCTTGCGACAGCGGTAGTCCGTGTCGTCTAGCAGCTTCAGGATTTCGTGGCGCCAACCAGGTTGCCCTGCTCGGTAAATGAGCGATCCGGCATTATTTCGAATTCGCCAGTTGGAGGAGCCCTGAAGACGCGCTAGCGCGCAGGCAGCAGCGGGCTCTTCCAATTGAAGAAGCGAGAGAGCAGCGAGAGCGAGGTGGTCGGGGCCTGTGGTAGCAACAAGTTCAACGAAGGATCTCTCCAGTGGTGCCAAATCCTCGGGGCGAGCCTCGCTACCGGATCTTGCCGATCGAATACAACACTTGACCCCAGGCAACTGATCATCTGCGAAGAGACCAAGTCCCGGGCTAGTGTCCGGATCCTGCCATCGCTTCTCATCGAGCACCGCTTCCAAAATCTCCAGTTTGCGGAATAGGGAGAGTTCGCTCAAAGAATCTCGGAAATACCCAGCGACACCTTTCTCAGAAACCAGCTTCTCCAATGCACAGATCAGATCCCCGAGATGCTCCACCGGCGCGGACTTGAAGTATTCACACAACAAGGCCGCCCTAGATGGATTTGGAGAAAGAGAAAGGGCTCTCCAAAAGGGACGTGGATCGGCACTCTTGCAAAGGTCCCTCAAAGCGATGATCTCATCCAGGGGGGCACTTGGTTCAATCGCCGCATGCCAAGCCCAATGCAATCTCTCGCACGCCGGGTGCTCGACGATCCACTGGTATCCTTCAGCCTCGCGTCTCCGGGATACCAGAAGATGCAGTGCGTTCGACGCGTGCCAGCCCCGTTCATCGGGCTCGAGGATCCGGGCCGCCCAGGCGGCGTCGATTTCCTCCTGATCTGCCTGACGAGTCAGCTCTATGTCGTTCTCACTCGGTTCGGATTCTCGGGGGATTCCGTCGAGAGCCGCAGAGATTAGTTCATCGTAGTGTGGCTCCGGCCCGCGCAGGGCTGCAGGAATAAAGAGATCCAACTCAATCTCTCGACCGTATTTCAAACTGTCGACCAACGAGGCTTGGAAAACGTCGGAAAAGTCCCATTTGAAGCGACCAAAAAATTCACACAGCTCGTCTGCCTTGATGTAGCAGTGACTCAACTCGGTCAGGTATTCGGAGACGAAGAGCTTGGCGCAATCCCGTGCTTGTGGAGACGCAGCAATCGCACTGATCGTCGCCTCGTCGACGGAAGGAGCGGTCCATTCCTCGACACCTGGAAAGTCCGTGGGAGCAACAGGTGCGAGCAACTTGAGGATCAATGTTACCGGATCGGTTGCGGTAGAGAACCTGACTAGATCGGAAAAGGCATGGCGCCAGCCGGGGTGGTCTGACAGAACACGCTCCAGGAAAGAGGAATTCAGGATGTTTTGGGCGGCTGCTGGCGGTCGCAGTTGGCGCAGCCTGATTAGCTTGGCGATGGCTTCGATTTCACCCGCTTCCCCTTTTTCAGCCAAAGCCGTCAGCCGAGCGGTTATAATTTTTTTCGGGATGGAAGAGTCGTGCTCAAGCAGACTTTCAAGGCCTTGCAGGAGAGATGGGTGGAGGGAATACTGTTTGTCGACCATCGAAAGGCGGCCGGACTTCCGGAGCCAATTGAAGAGCTCGATTGGATCGCACTCGTCCTTGTAACCTCCAAGAATCACCTCATCGCCCGCTTGCTCGACCAACTCAGGTGTGATCCTGCCCCTAGTCATGAGAAGCGTCCAAAGTAGAACGCCGCTGGCAATCCCTGATTTTTCTCGGCCGATGATCTCCTGAGCGAAGACTTCCGCGATAGCTACGACCTTGCTTTGTTCGATCAAGCGGCTGACGTTCGTATCGGATTGCTTTAGGCGGAGAAGGCTGTGGGCGAAGGTTTTCAAGGCCAGCGGTTCGCCCAGTGCTGAGACGATTTTATCTCCTTCACGTTCTACCAATTCGCGCTGCCAACTTGCGCCGGCTCGCGTGTATTCCTTAAGGATCTCCCTCCGAGCCTCCGCCCGATAATCGGTCACAGAAAGGTCGACAGCGATATTGGTAAGGATATCGGGGATCTTGGTGGTGTATGCGCTGTTGAGCATTGTCGTTCGCGACACAATCAGGAAGCGCTTCTCCGGGCTGGCATCGTGAAGCAACTTCGGTAGCTCTCCTGCCCAAAGCTTGGCCTTTTCCTCCAATTGGTAGTGTCCCCAAGGGTCATCGAAAACGAACAGGTGCCGACCCGGCGCGCCTAGAGCAGTTCGAATCGCATGGTATCCATCATCCGCATTGTGGATTTCGAATGGATGTGAGTCGGTGCGGTGGCGGTGCTGGAGAAGCTCGCCTATAAACGTCTTGCCGGTTCCTGGGGACCCTTGGACAAGCACCGCGCCGGCGGCCAGTTTTGCATCGATTAAATCGAAGTTTTCGGGAGGAATGAAGCCTTCAATAGGCGGAGGAAATCCCCCGAACCTAACTAGTGTCGCCTTGAGTGACTCGAGTGTCCATGCCGCGCCTATTTGTCGCAAGAGCCTCCGCCTGACTTCGCGACCTAGGTCCTCAAGACAAGCCTCAAGTCGCGACGGCGGGACGTGTCCATGCTGGCTTAGGACCTCCTTGATCTCCAATTTCAGACGTTCTGGGGTCATCTGGCTCAGCGCGCCGATCCTCTGAACCAAGCTCACAGAGTAGGCCGCAGGCTCGTCCGGAACTAGGGTCGCGGCTGACAGTTGGCCAATTTCAGTGATGTCGAATCGGGCTACTTGGGCGCCCATTTGGGCGTTCGTCACAAAGAGAAATTGAGACTCGGTATTCTCCTCGAGCCGAGCCAGTGGACTCGGTCTCTTACCGGAGTTTTCCACATTAGACAGGGTGGAATTTGAGTCAATTCGCAGCACGCCCTTGAAAGAGCTGGCGGTCCATTGATCGCTCTTCCATTTGACCTGAACATCAAGCCGCTTCAAACCTAGCTGTGCTCCGACTGTAGAGGTCGCCTCATCCGGATCGGTGTCTAAGTGAGCTTCGACGTCTTCGCTTGAGGCGGGTTCGACTTCGATCGAAACGCAATTTCTCGATTGAACCATCAGCTTGAGTGCCAGCCAAACGGTCACCAGAATCTGGTAGTCGTAGCCGCGATAGCCGACAGTACCACCGGTTTGAGAATCATTCGTGCTCATGTCTGGGGCTCCTGATCCGAGAGGCCGAGGAGTTAGGGCCGGACTTTAAATTGCATCATGCTCGGAGCAAGCAGGGTATGAGGCAAGATCGACGCGGAATCGTCAACGACGCGGCGAATTTGCCCACCGGGCGGGCGATTGCTGTCCATCGACGCTCCGCCAGTATTAGGTCCAAGCCCCGAGGGTGATCAACTGCTCCTGGGCCTTGCTCGCCCATCCTCGGTTGGCGATGGGCGAAGCCGGTGACGGATGGATGATGGTGCCAATCTTTGTTCCCGGAGAGGCCACCCGCTGAAGGCACCCTTCTGCATACTTGCCCACACCGATGGCCCACTCGGGACGCACTAGATCGAGGACTTTCGCCAAGTGGCTGCCGCAAACCTCATCCAAGGCAGCCTGTTCGGACGCGGGCAACTTGTCCGGCGTCCGGTTGCGACTGCTTTCTTCCATGAAGACGAGAGGGCAATAGTTCACCACGAGGTGGTCGGCAAAGAAGGCGTCCGCCGTACCGAAGCGATCGGCAAACAGCCCCCACAGTCGACGACCACTGACCTCGGATTTCGTGCAGGCAAAGCCCTCGACAGGCCGCTTCGGATGTTCATGCGGAGGTTTGCCGACCGCCGTTGAGATTCCCATCCAATCGCGCACGGCCGGGATCTCGCCGAAGGGGACGCCGATTTGAGCCATGCCCCACGGCCCGGGATTCATACCCAAGAAGATGATCTTCTTGCGAGAGTCTCCGAACTTTTCGAGGTAGGTGCGGTGGGCGTCCCACGCATAGCCGAGTGGATTGTAGACGTGTGTCACCGGCTCGCTGAAGGAGAGCGCGTCCACATCGTCTCTCAGCTTTTCCGCCGCTTCGATGAGCTTCTTCGAGATAGTTCCGGCGGGCATGGTCGGGGTGGTGAATGGAGATTCAGAGCGAACTGCGCGAGCTTCTGATAGGTTCGCCGGGCGGGTTGATAACGGCCCTCTCTGAGGTTGACCAGCGTGTCGGTGCAGAGGCCGGTTTCGTCCGCGAGATGCTGGATGGTGATGCCCGAATGGTCGAGGAGCCGGCCCAGAAGTCGGGGAGCGTCGAAGCGATCGATGTCGGGCTCGTATCCCAAAAAGGCCGCGATGCGAGGGAGCTTCTTGGGCTTGGGTTCCATTGTCCCGAGCTCCCAATCCCGCAAGGTATCCTCGGAAACACCGATGTCGGCTGCGGTCCTTTTTTGTGTCCAACCTAGCTCCAGTCGGCGCCTTCGGATGTGCTCGCCGTGGGTTCCGGGATTCCCCCAGAACGCGGGAGTTGTTGGATTAGAAGCGATTAGCTCAATTTTGCAAAAAGGGAACGTAACTACCCGGATTCATCCCCAGGAAGACCACCCGCTTCGGACTGCTGCCGAAGCGCCGCAGATACTCCTCATGCGGCTCCCGCGCATAGTCCAGCGGCAGATAGGTGTAGCTCGCCTTCGTGAAGACCAGCGGCCGCAAGCGCTCGGCCAGCTTGCGGGAAGAAACAATCAGCGGGGAAAGATCGGACACGCCCCGACTCAAGCCGCCCCCCGCCATCCGATCAACCCCAAGCCATCCCCGCAGCCCGCCTCATCCCCCCACACCCACCTGCCCTTCATCCGTGAAAATCCGTGCCCATCCGTGGTCAAGAGACCTCTCCCAGTCCCACCCAACTCCCACCTTGGCAAACCTCACCGGAAAAGATAAGGCAATCTGAACTAATCCGGCCCTCCAGCCGCCTGTCACGCAGCCCGCCTGCTTCCCTAATTCTTCTTGGGCGCCCGCGCTCCCGTCACGACCACGCACCATCTCTCACTTCCACCATGCGACTCCTCAGCTTTCTCGCCATCCTTGCCACCGCCGCCCTCGCCACCCCTGCCGCCTTGGCCAAGGAGATGCCAAAGCCCGCCGCCCACACCAAGGGCATCCCCGTCGACAAGCCCACCGGCGACCTCAATCCCGGCGAATACTGGTGGAATCCCGGCCTTTCTCCGCAGGGCCCGCTCATGATCCTGGTCAGCATCCCGCAGCAGACCATGCACGTTTACCGGAATGGCATCCTTATCGGCCGCTCCACCATCAGCAGCGGTGCCAAGGGCCACGAGACCCCCGGCGGCGTCTTCACCATCCTTGAGAAGCAGGCCACCCACCGCTCGAAGACCTACAACAACGCCCCCATGCCGAACATGCAGCGCCTCACCTGGAGCGGCATCGCCATGCACTCCGGGAACTTGCCCGGCGAGCCCGCCAGCCACGGCTGCATCCGCCTCCCCTACGACTTCTCGAAGCTCCTCTTCGCCACCACCCAGAAGGGCGGCACCGTCGTCATCGGCAATGGCAAGGTCCCCACCCCCTACCTCGCCGCGAATCCCGGCCTCCTCCTCGCGCCCAAGGACTTCAAGCCCGAGATGCTGGCCAAGCTCGATAACGGCCAGTACGACTGGCAACCGGAGCGCAGCAAGAGCGGCCCCATCACCATCGTCGTCAGCGCCGCGGACAAGGCCATCTACGTCTACCGCGATGGCAACCCCATCGGGCGCGCCGCCCTCGAGGTCACCGGCTGGACCGCCCTCGGCGAACACGTCTTCACCATGCTCGAAGGCACCACCGGCAAGCCCAGCCAACTCGCCCCCGGCCACCAGGCCCGCCGCTGGCTCAGCATGGAGACCGGCAAGGCCATGTTCACCGATCCCGATACCGTCTCCAGCCGCCTCCGCTTCAGCCCCGAATTCGCCGCCAAGGTCGACGACATCCTCACCCCCGGCACCACCGTCATCGTCACCGACCGCCCCGTCGTCCGCAAACCCGTCGCCGAGGCTCCCGTCCTCGAGGGCTACCCCGTCGTCCCCTGATCCGCTCACAATCGGGAGTGTGGCTTTAAAAGCCGCCTCGCAAGTGGAGGGCTATACCCTTCAAAATCTGCAAAAGGAGTGCCTGAGAGACAGCTTTGGGTAAGCGCTAGCACATCCTAGGCTCGCTCGCGAAGTGGATAGCTCCCTTGCAGGGGGCCCAAGAGCTCTTAGATAGAAAGCGATCTGAAATCAAATCACTCCTTCTAGGGGGGAGAGTAGGCGCCTTAGCTCTTCTAAGCTTGGTCCAATCACCAGAGAGAGGAATTTGCGAGTTGTCTCTCCTCTACCGTGTGCTGATATCCAAGGGAATGGAGTACGATTTTACCCAAATCAACGACAAGGAACTTGAATCTCTTGTGGTGGATCTACTGTCTGATCTACTGGGCGTTCGCTTTGAACGCTTCAAGTCAGGTAGAGACGGAGGGGTTGATGGTCGCTATTTTGTCTCAGAAAAAATGGAGGTGGTACTTCAGACGAAGCACTATTTTACAAGTGGAGTTGCCAAATTAATCAATGTCTTGGAACGCCAAGAAAAAGCAAAAGTTGAAAAATTAAAACCGACACGTTATCTGTTGGCTACTTCTTGTAAACTCTCCCGGAGCGACAAATCCAAGATTTTCCAAACTCTGAAGCCGTATATTGTTTCAGAAAACGATATTTTTGGAGCTGAAGATTTAAATGATCTTCTTCGAAGATTTCCAAACATCGAGAAAGCTCATAACAAGCTATGGATGTCGAGTACAGCTTTGCTTAGGCGATTTTTGAATAACGGGCTAATTGGCCGCAGCGAGGATTTTCTTAAGCAGGTAGCAGATCAGCGGAAGTTCTATGCTGATACTCAAAATTTCCATGATGCTCAGAAGAAATTAGAAAAATCGCGGGTCCTTATAATTTCAGGGGAACCTGGAGTCGGTAAAACAACAATTGCAGAGAATCTTTCTCTAATTTATGCTTCCGAAGGATTCGAGATTGTTGATGTAGTGAACATTATCGAAGCGGAAGCTGCATATCAACCAGGAGAGAGACAATTTTTCCTTTTCGATGACTTTTTGGGGGGTAATTATTTTGAGGCAATTAGCGGGAGAGAGGATTCGCATATCGTGAAGTTTATGCGAAGAATCTCGGTGGACGAGACAAAGCGGTTTGTCCTAACTAGTCGAACCAACATTCTCAACCTTGGGGTGAATTCCAGTGATCCGTTTGGAAATGCTAACATCAGACGTAACGAATATCTCTTGAAGGTTGGTAATCTGAGCAATTTTGAAAAGGCGGAAATTCTTTACAATCACCTTTGGCATGGAGGCCTCCAAGAAGAATATGTACATGAAATTTACAAGGAGAATCGATACCTTGAGATAATTCGACATCGAAATTACAGCCCTAGATTAGTTCATTTCGTAACTGATATCAATACGTTGGACCTCCCTCAGGCACCTGACTACTGGAAGTTCATAGTAGAAAAATTTGAACACCCGGCACTTATTTGGAAGAATGCCTTAAAAGTCCAAAGTAACAATTATATTCGCCTGTTAATTAAACTAATCGTTTTCAACGGTGGATCAATCTCTGAGGAAAGTTTGAAAATTGCGTTCCGCTACTACTGCTCCACCTATGAAGGAAGAATGGTCACGGAAGATAACTACGTCGAGGCAGTGGCGGCGGCATCGGGATCGTTTATCATTCGGAGTGCCACTAATCGAAAAGAATTTGACCTAAAGTTGTTCAACCCATCAATTGCAGATTATGTTTTGAATGAATCGAGTTCTGATACGCCATTGCTTTCGCGCATTTTCGACGCGCTGCCCACTACCCGATCGCTTACGCAACTCCTTTCGATTAAAAACAATGGAATTTTGAAATCGGAAGATATTGTTGAAATTGTTCGTCATCTCAATGCTTCCCAATTCACTCGTATTAAGTCAATTGACTTTCGAATTAAACTCGTTGATTTTCAGTGGGATGTATTGACGACAATGAGTCAAATGCAGGACATAGTTTCTTTGATCTCAGAAGGTTGGATTGAAGTGGTACACAAAGAAGTGATATTCAATTGGCTGAGACTTCACCAAGCTTTATGGCCAGGGAAGGACCTCGATATTCTTAAAAACATAATCGCTGGCGATTTGGACTATGATGAGGCCAGAACGTTGGGGCTTTTACTTGAGTCGCGGGAAGCTCACGATGAAAATCCATACCTTGTCGAAGTCCTCCACGACTCAATGAGCGCCATGCTTGAGCAGTCTGCGCGTGAATGGGCGGAAGAATTAGATTTATCTCCTTATGTTCAAAGCTTCTACTATGACGAGGGAGAGGTAGATTTTGAAGTTGATCGTTGGAGCTTGGAACGGGAAATGCTGGACTTTGGAAGGGATTACTTCAGTGGGTTTCCTGACGATGCTGCGCTCTCGGCATTTGATCAATTCCGATCTTATGTCGATGGGTTTGATTTCGATGAAATTGCCGGAAGGTGGTTAGAGTCTAGGAATTCTGACTGGGAATATGAGGGGGGATCGAGTGGAGGGGGCGGAGGTTTAGGTGAAGAGGCAAGAATCCATGATCTCTTCAATAGGGGATGATATCGAGAACTTTAGAGAGCAAAGCGAATCCATCGCGCCTACTTTAATTGCGTGGCAATTTGGTCAGACCGATCGGTGGGAAATCAGCGGCCACAGGGGTCCACACTATCCCACTCTTCTCCTTCTCCCCAGCCCCACAATCGCCCCCACTACCAGAAGCAGGGCGGAAGCCGGCTCCGGCACCGCCGCGAGCTGCAGGGACAGCGTGCTAGTCGGCGGGGCTGGCGTCCCCAGCGACACTGGGAACCACTCGCCACCCGGATCCCGCAGGTAGATCCGGCTGGGATCGGTCGCGGCACCGGTCGGGCCGAGGTTGGCGGCGTTCTCCAGCTTGGGGCCGAAGGCTCCGCCGTCGGTGTAGTTGGTCACGTTGCTGAACTGCACCGACCAGAAGATGTCGGTCGGCACCACGGTGTTGATGTTCGCGAAGACCAGCTGGTTCAGGTTCAGGTTGTTCGCGCCATCGCCCTCGAGGATGTAAACCACCGGGCCGGAGCTCCACAGCGGGGTATCGGCCGGTTGGAAGGCGGCCAAGGCGCCGGGAGTCACGCCGGGTTGTCCCTCGACCTCAAACTCGGCCGGCACCGCGGCGTAGAAGGACAGCGTGACTGTCGCCTGCCGCGCCACGTTCGAGTAGAGCGTCAGCGTCGCATCGTCCAAGAGCCGCGAGGTCCCGGCCAGATGCGCGGAGTCCGCATACTCGCTGCCCTGGCTGACCGTCAGATAGGTGAAGCTGCCACCGGTTTCCCCGGGCAGTGTATAGACCGGGTTCTGCGCGTGGGCAGACGGGGACAGCCATAGGGTGGCAGTGGCAGCCGCTGCGACGGCCAAGATCAGGGGGGATCTCATCGGGGGGTGGGGGGATGAACCCTTCTTTCCTAGCAGATCCCCAGGCCTCCCGTCTAACTCTCTTTGATTCGTATTAACTGATCATCAGTGCCTTCCAAGGTCATGCACTTGCTTCGAATGGGGAAGGCACCACGAATCAAAGCCCAATCGACACGAATGAAGATTCAAATCCTGCGGCTCCCTTGCCTTTGATTCGTGTGGATTGGGTTTTGATTCGTGGTGCCTCCTGCCTTTTGGCGCTGGGCTTCACCGCATCCCCCAAGCCCCGCGCTTCGCCTTCCTGGCTTCTGCCTCCAGCTTGCGGAGCTGCTCTTGGCGGGCCTTGAAGGAAAGCCCATCGGGCATCTCCGCTCCCTTGGTGTAGATCCGCGCCAGCCCTTCACGGACCAAGGTCTCCTCCAGATAGGGCCCCCCGGCGGGCAGGACGAAGGCATGGAAGCGCAGGTCGCCGAAAGGATCGTCCCAGCGCGTGTAGAGCGTGAAGGGACCCTTGCCCAGAAGCTCATGGATCCGCGCCTTCGCCCGGCTGCCGATCTCCACCGCCTGCTCATCCGTGATCCCAAAATACTCCGCCTGCTCGTGGATCCGCTCCCGGTTCGTCTCCCCGCCTCGGTAGCTCCGGAACTGGCTCTCCGGGCAATCGACGAAGTAGAGCCGGAACTGCTCCACGCTTCCGTCCGGCAGCCGCACCCGGAAGCTATCGCCATCGTTCTGCACATGCTCCTCGTAGCGGCAATTCTGGAAGGTCACGTAAGTATCGGTCTTGTCCCTGCTCGTGCTGGCACTGGTGGCGGGACCGGAACCGCCCGGCTTGGAGGCCGGGGCCTCCTTCGCGGGCTTGCGATCCGGTCGATCCGTCCGAGCTGAGGAATCGGTCTTGTTGTAGTGCCGCGCCAGCGCAGCCACCACTGCGAGCACTACCATCAGCAGCAACTGCTGCCAGCTTTTCACGGGAGCACGTCGCGCCATCACCTGCTGCTACCGTGATCTCAATCCAGACTCCAGCCCCGAGTTACCTCCGCACTCCGCCTTCCGCACTTCCTCAGAGTCCCTTGAACCCCTGATACTCCTGATAGGTCCCGATCGGCATCGCCACCTTCCCGAAGTCGCGGTTCAGCCGGCGGTACTTCTGGATGAAAGTCGTTGGATCCGCCCAATTCGTCAGATCCCGCGCCACGCTCTCGCGCTGCATCCCGATGTTCAGATTGTGGCGGATCTCGAAGTGCAGGTGCGCGGCATACATCCCGTGGTTGTTGCCGATCGTCCCGATCTGCTTGCCGCGCTTCACCTCTTGCCCGACCTTCACCAGGATATCCCGCAGGTGGCCGTAGAGGGCATCGCAGAAACGCACCTGCCCGGAAGAGGGATCGCGGTAGGCGTAGCGGATGATGATCACGTTGCCCCAGCCTTGGTGAACGTCGTAGGCCCAGGTCACCACACCGTCACCGATGCTGTAAACCGGCGCGCCCATGTCCGAGTCGCCGCCGCCCTTGCCGTTCCAGTCTTCACCGAAGTGGATCGGCGAGCTCAGGCGCATCCCGCGGGCCTTGTAAAAGCCGGAGCCATCCGGCGGGCCGACCGGGAAATCGAATCCGTCCGTCATCGACGTCCGGGCCGTGCGATCCTGAGCTCCCGCCGGTGCCGCAAATGCCAAAAGCATGAGCAGCAGTATCAGGAAGACGGGTTTTTGCGGCGCTCCGCTCACCCCGCCAGTGCAAGGCCGTCTGCCGCTACGGGCAAGTCAAATCCGTCACCGTAAGTAGTCACCGCAAAAGCGGCCAAAACCTCAATGTCCGTTGAGGTTCAAGAAGTTGGTGGCGATCATCACCGCCGCCGCGATGCCAATCGCAATCCGGTACCAGCCGAAAATCCCGAGTCCCCGGCGGTTCAGGTAACCCACCATCCACTTCACCGCCACCGCCGCGGAGACGGTCGCGGCGATCACCCCGATCAGCAGCGGGGTGGCCCCGTAGGTGTCCCACATCAGCTTCGCTCCGCCCAGCTTGTGGCTGTACTTCTCGGCGACGTCATGCAGCGCGGTCTGCGCCTCGTAGCCCGGGATCTTGGCCCACTTCTCGTCCAAATGGACGCCCCAGATCGCTTTCTTCGCGGTCGCCGCCCCTAGGGTCAGCAGGCCCAGCAGGAAGGAAAACTCCACCGCCGCGCTCAGGCGCAGGCCGATCAGCAGGCCGCCCAAAATCGTCATCAGGCTGCGCGAAGTCCCCGGCCACATCGCCAGGCACTGCATGAAGCCGATCATCACGGCCATCTTCAGCGTCATCTCCGCAATGCCCACGCCCTTGCTGCCGCCGCCTTTCTTCATCCAGCGGTCCACCGCCAGGATCGCCAGGCCACCGGTGAACCAGGCCAGCGCCACCCACTGGAAGTGGAACAGGTACTTCTCGATCTTGTCATTCAGCGCCAGGCCGATGACTGCCGCAGGGAGGAAGCCGGCCAGCAGCAGGAAGATCAGCTTCAGGCCCTCCGGGTCCTTGCCCAGCAGGCCCATGATCATCTGCCGCACCCGCGGCCAGTAGAGACCCAGCACCGCCAGGATGGCTCCGCCCTGAATACAGATGGCGAAGCAGTTCGCTGCCTCCGTCAGCTTCACCGCTTGGAACGGATCAGCATCCACGCCGATGCCCATCATCTTCTGGGCAACAATCAAGTGGCCGGTGGAGCTGACGGGAAGATATTCGGTGATCCCTTCGATCACCCCGAGGACAAGAGCCTGCCACCAATTCATGAGGGATGCGCGGACCTTGCCGATGAATATCAGGACCGGCAAGGGATTTGCGGTTGCTTCGGAGGGCTTTGCGGCGGAACTTCAGAAGTATTTCAGAACTCCGCGGCATGAAGCGACGCTACCTTTGGCTCGTCCGGCGCGCTTACCGCGCGTTGCGGCACAAGCGTCTGCGGAACCGTCATTGGTGGCAGGACATTACCCAGGCCCTCTTCGAGCGGCGACTGTGGATGCCCTGCCGGGACACGGTGGCGACCGGCCTGACCATCGGCATGTTCTTCGCGGTGATGCCCCTGCCGATGCAGATGATCTTCGCGGGTGTGGTGGCGATGCGCTTCCACTCGAACGTGCCGATCGCGATGGCAGCCTGCTGGCTCAGCAATCCGCTCACGAATATCCCGCTCTTCCTGTTCCAGTACTGGCTCGGCTCGAAGGTGGCCTCGGTGATCGGCCTGCAGCTCCCGGAGATCCACTGGTTCCAGAACTTCCTCCATTGGCTCTCCGAGTCGAAGGGGGTGGAGATTCCCAAGCACATCCTCAATGGCAGTGCCGGGGACTTCTTCCTGGGCATCCTGCTCTCCGGCATCCTCTTCGCAGCGATCACCTACCCGCTGGTCCACCTCTTCTCCGCGCTGATGCCGCACCACCTGCCGGTACGCCCCCACCGCACCCAAAAGGTCTCTGCCTTCATGCGCAAAATCCGCGCCCAGCGCGAGGCCCGCAAAGAGGCTAAAAAGGCCCTCTAGGGGACCCCCTTCTTACCGCCTTTCCGCCCCCTCCTCGCCGGGTATTTCTCGATCAGCGCCAGCACCCGGCGTTCGTCGGACTTCAGCTTCGCGCTCTCGTCCTTCCGCCGCAGCCGGGGTGGCTTGGCCTGCATGACTTGGAAGAGGTCTCCGCTGCGGTAGGCACGCAGGATCCCAGGGTGAACATAATATTTCCGGCAGGTAGCGGGCGTATGATTGAGAGCCTCCGCGGTGCTGCGGATCGCGGCGACCTCGGCGCGCTTGCAGGCGGCCTCGGACTCCCCCGGCGCCTCCTTCCCCAGCTCCAGCGCGCTGAGCAGCGTGGCGCGCCAGGTGCGGAACTGTTTGGCGGTGAAGTCGCCGCCGCCGGCCTCCTTGAGCCAAGCGTTCACATCGGTGCTGCCGATGTCGTGCCAGCCACCGGCTTCGTCCTCGTGGCGGAAGAGGCGTTGGCCCGGCAGGTCCTGGAGTTCGGCGATGAGCGTGGTGATGCGCGAGTCGCGGATCTGGGCCTCGTGTTCCTTGCCGGACTTGCCCCGAAAGCGGAGGACGAAATCGCCGTCTTCCTCGCTGAGGTGCCTAGAGAGCAGGGAGGCCAAGCCGAAGCTGCGGTTTTCCTTGGCGTAGCGGTGATTGCCGATGCGGAAGCCGGTGCTGTCTAGCAGGGCAACGATGCCGGCGCAGATTCGATCAAGGTCGAGGGCATCGCCAGCAAGCGCAGTGCGGACGCGGCGGCGGATGCGGGGCAGGGCTTTGGCGAAGTCGGGCAGGCTCTCGAACTTGCGGTCGCCGGTGAGCGAGTGCCACTCGGGGTGGTAGCGGTATTGCTTGCGGCCGCGTTGATCGAGCCCGGTGGCCTGGAGGTGGCCGTTGGCGACTTGGCAGATCCATACGGATTCGTAAGCGGGCGGAATGACGAGCGAGGCGATGCGTTTGCGCTCGGACTGGCTGTTGAGCGTGGTGCCCTTGGGGGTGAGATAGCTGAAGCCCTTGCCACTGCGGCGGCGGGTATAGCCGGGCATGCCATCGTGGGTGAAGACGAGGTCGTGGGCCCGGAGGATAGCCGGCGAGAGAGGGCTGTCTTGGAGAGGTTTCATGCGACACCCAGCTCTTTGAGAAGTGCCTTGGAGATACTTTGCGGTGTGATGCCCTTCCAGTCGGCGGGAAGCTTGAAGGGTTCACGCATGGTGAAGCCGCGTGCATCCAGGGTGGAGAGATCCTTCCAATCGAGGGGAGTGGAGACGGGGGCACCGTCGCGGGCGCGGAGGCCCCAGGGGGCGATGCAGGTGGAGCCACGGCCATTGCGGAGCCAGTCGATGTAGATCTTGCCGCCGCGCTTGGCCTTGCTGGCGGTGATGGTGAAGCGGGTCGGGTTGTGCTCGGCGACGGCGGCGGCGACGGCTCTGGTGAAGGGCTTGAGAGTATCCCAATCGTGCGTGCGCTTGAGGTAGAGCATGACGTGCAGGCCCTTGCCGCCGGAGGTCTTCACTTGGGTTTCGAGGTCGTGACTGGCGAGGAAGTCGCGGAGCAGGAGGGCGGCGCCTTTGACTTCTTCCCATGGCACCGACTTGTCGGGGTCGAGGTCCCAGATGAGCGTGTCGGGTTTGTCGACATTGGTGAGGGAGGCGCCCCAGGGGTGGATCTCGAGGACGCCGAATTGGATCAGCGAGATCAGGCCGTCGAGGGAAGTGATGTAGATAACCTCGGTGCCGTCATCGAGGGTCTTCATCTTCACCTTCGGCGGGACGTGGTCCTTGAAGCTCTTTTGGAAGAAGGTGCCTCCGCCGATGCCATCGGGCGCGCGCAGCAGGGCGAGCGGGCGGTTTGCGATGAAGGGGAGCATGAGGTCGCCGACGCGCTCGTAGAAGCGCGCGACCTCGAGCTTCGGGATGCCATCGGCGGGGTAGACCACGCGCCCGGGATGGGTGATCTCGATGCCGTGGACGATGGACTCTTCCTTGCCAACAGATGCTTGTTCCACGGCATCAAGGTGCACCTCTTTTGCGGTCTTGTCTTCGCGCAATGAGATGAAGCTGCCTTGGCGGATGGAGCCATCGCGGGTGAGCTCGGCGAATTCGATTTCGGCGACGAGCTCGGGCTTGATCCAGTGGATGCCGCGCTCGCCTTCGAAAGGGCTGCGGTCGGTGGCGCGCTTCTCCATCTGCTTGAGGAGTTCGCGCCGTTTGGTCTCGGTGAAACCGGTGCCGACCTTGCCGCGGGTGACAAGTTTTCCATTCTCGTAGGAACCTAGTACCAGCGCGCCGAAGGCGGGGCAGGAGTTGCGCGGCGGGGTGTAGCCGCAGATCACGAACTCCTGGCGCGGACGGCACTTGGACTTCACCCAATCGCGGCGGCTTTCAGGGAAGTAGCGGGCTTCGGCGTGCTTGCTGATGATGCCTTCGAGGCCGAGCTTGCAGGCCTGCTTGAAAAGATCGGGGCCGTGATCGGCGGGCCAGGTGTCCGAGCGACGGATGGGACCTTTGCCGGCGGGGATTATTTTGGCGAGGTGTTCGAGGCGCAGGCGCAGGGGAAGATCGCGGAGGTTCTTGCCGCCCTCGTTCAAGACATCGAAGACGACGAAGGTGATCTCATCGCCCTTGCCCTTGAGAGCTTCCTGCAGGGCGCTGAAGTCGGTGCGGCCCTTGGAGTCGAAGACGACGGCTTCGCCATCGAGGACGAAGTCGCCGCCCTTGAGCTTTTCGAGATTCCTTGCGACGGCGGCGAAGCGCGCGGTCCAGTCGAGCTGCTTGCGGGTGTAGAGCTTGACCTTGCCCTTGTTGCGGACGGCGATCAAACGATAACCATCGTACTTGATCTCGTGCAGCCACTCCTTGCCTTCCGGCACGGTGGGTACGGGGCGGGCGAGCTGTGGGGCGACGAAAGCGGCCGCTTCTTCCCCGGGCTCCGGCACAGCGCCGGAGGGATGAGTGGCGGGATCGAGCTTGCGGAGCAGCCAGTTGGGCTCCTCCTTCATGCGGGCTAACAGATAGGGGCCGTCGAGGCGCTTGCCGTGGAGGTGGAACTTGAACTTGCCCTTGGCGAAGTCGCGCTTCCAAGTCTTGTCGAAAGGCTCCCATTGACCGCTATCCCAGATAGCGACCTTGCCCGCGCCGTAGTTTCCGGCGGGGATCTCGCCTTCAAAGCTGCCATAGTCGAGCGGGTGGTCCTCGACATGCACGGCAAGGCGCTTGGCACCTTCATCCTCGGGGATCCCCTTCGGAACGGCCCAGCTCACGAGCACGCCATCCATCTCCAGGCGGAAGTCGTAGTGATGCGAGCGCGCGTGGTGCTCTTGGATTACGAAGGAGTAGCCGCCGTTCTTGGCCCGCTTCGGCGAAGGCTCCGGCGTGGCCTTGAAGTCGCGCTTGCTGCGATACTTCTCAAGCGGAGCGGCGCGCTTTCTTGCCGGTGGATTTTTTGGCGGCATGCTTGGTGGCTTTCTTGGCAGCCTTCTTGGCTGCGGTTTTCTTCGCGGCGTGCTTGGTCGCCGCCGCCGGTTTCTTGGCAATGCTCTGTTCGAGGTAGGCGGCGAGGTCGACGACGTTGCTCTTGCCCTTCGATTCCTCTTTCTCGCCGCCCTTGACGTCCTCCACGGTTTCGCCGGTTCGGATCTTCTTCTCGATATAATCCATCAGCGCCTCGCGATACTCGTCGTGGTAGTTTTTCGGGTTCCACTTCTCGCTCATCTCCTCGATCAGGCGCTCGGCGAGTTGCATCTCGCGTTTTACGGGCTGCCATTCCTTGTCGGATGAGGAAGGTAGATCGAGCTTCGAGGAAGCTTTGAGCTCTTGAGGGAATCTGAGGAGCATCAGAACCAGCACGTCATCGCGGACGAACATGGCGGAAAGGTACTCGCGGGTCCGGATGACAACTCGCGAGATGCCGGCCTTGCCGGAATTGCGCAGGGCCTCGCGGAGGAGGGCGTAGGCCTTGCGGCCGCGCTTGTCGGGTTCGAGGTAGTAGGGTTTGTCGAAGAGCAGGGGATCGATGTCAGCGAGCTTCACGAATTCGCTGATCTCGATGGTCTTGGTGAGCTTGGGCTCGACGGCTTCAAGTTCCTTGTCGGAAAGGAGGATGAATTGTCCTTCATCGTGCTCGTAGCCCCGGACCATGCGGTCCCATGGGACTTCCTCGCCGGAGTCGGCGTTCACCCGCTCGTAGCGGATGCGCGCGTGGTTCTTGCTGTCCACCATGTGAAGCTGGACGTCGGGGCGGGCCTCAGCGCTGGTGAGCGAGACCGGGATGTTGACCAGGCCGAAAGCGATGGAGCCTTTCCAGATGGAGCGAACAGCCATAGGTCCTTTTCCTTACGCAAACGGCGTGCCGGTGTGACAGGCCGTGATAAAAAGAGCCTTTGAGAGGATTTGCTATCGCCGGGTGAAAGGATGGGGTTGCAAGATGCGCGGTAGAGCGGAGCGGTACGCAAGGGTGGCGGCGGGTTGATGGGAGGCTGCGTTTGGAAACGCGGCGCTGTCGCGAAGGGTGTCAACAAGACAAACGGCGGACACCGCCTTGAGAGACGATGCCCGCCGCGACCTGCAAAAGCAGAAGCGTTGAGATGCTTATTCCTCGACGGTGTATTTGATGGAGGGGACTTGGATCGAGTCGATCACCTTGTAGTCGTTGTCCACGGCGATGACATTGCCACCGGCGACATAGTAGCGGCGCTCTTCAGCGGCGGGCAGGATCTTCACCAAGGATGGCGGCGCTGCGACGAGGTAAGGGCGCTCAGTATCGCGGATGACGACGCCGGGAGCAATGGTGCTGGTGCGCCAGGTTTCAGGGATTTCCTTCACCTTGACGGAGGTGACGACTTCAGGAGGAAGACCGTATTTCTCGGTCTTGTAGGGGTCGAAGTACTTCACGACCTTGGTGCGCACGGCAGGGTCGAAGGTCCGCGTGACGGTGGTGGTGCTCTCCGTCACGCTGCCGTCCGCATGCCTGGTGGTCTCCGTGGTCTCGGTGGTTTCAGAAACTTCAGCTCCGGCGCTCCAAGTGAGCAACGCGGCGAGGCTGAAAGCTTTGGTGATGGTGTTCATGGTCTCTCGTGGTTGGTTCGTTGAGGCCGGGTGCGAAGAATGTCCGGCGTGCTGAGAGACCCGTTTCGCAAGGGATGTGCCATGGGAGTATGGCGAGGGGTGGAGAGGGCGGGTTGAGCCGCTTTGCGATTCACCGGATCAGAGCCGAAATCCTTGGTGGTACGGGGATTTTTGAAGGTCGATGCTTGGGATGATCCGCGACCTCCGGCACCGTGCGAAGTTCAAACATGAACCGGGAAAACGCGTGGTAAGAGCGAGCTTTGCCGCGTTTTGCACCCTGTGCGGAATGCGATGCGCACTTTGGAGAATCTCCACGGACGCAAAGAGATGAAAAGTTGAGAACGCGCGGGCTCCCGATCCGAACGCGTGATCTTCCCGTGGCTTCACGGTAACAAGGTTGCCTGCCGAAAGCGGCAACAGGGTTGCACGCACACCAAGGCGGCTGCGCCGCGGATCAGGGTGTGATCAGGCGCAGGCGGTAGAAGCGCTGCGTGGAGGAGGTGCGGGCACCGGTGTCGCGGACTTCGACGGGAGAGCCAGTACCCGTGATGGTGTTGCCCAGGACGCTCCAAGCAATGAGGTCATTGCTCCATTCCACTTGATAGCTGCGGTCGGCGACGGTGGGAAAATCGAGGACGAAGTCCGCAGCGGAGTTGCCGGTGCCAGCGGAGAGCAGGGAAAAGCCGAGCTTGCTGGAGGCATTCACTGGCGATGTCCCGGCGAGGTATTCATCGGCATTCGTGAAGCCGTCTTGGTCGAGATCGCCGGCACCCGCCTGGGCGAGGCTACCGAATTGCTCGGTCTCCCACCAATCAGGCAGGCCGTCGCCATCGGTGTCGATCATCTTCTGCAGATTGAGCATGCCGCCGGTGGTGGTCTTACCGCTGAGGGCGGCGACCGGAGTGGTGTTGTTGAGGATGCGGCTGATGCGCTGAGCCATCGTCTCCCCAGGGAAGTTCATCGCGGCGAAGGCAACCGCGCCGGTGACGTGCGGAGTGGCCATGGAGGTGCCATCGAGATACTGATAAGCTGCGGCAGTATTGACCCACTCGGTGAGGGTCGAGCTCACCGGCAAGGTGGAGGCGGCGATGGTCTGGCCATTCGCCATGGAAATGCGGATCGCGGGAATCCAGGAGCCGGTGGTGCCGAGGGTCCAGGGATTGGTGGTGATGGAACTACTGGTATTGTCGTAGATCACCGCGGCAACCGCGCCGGCGTTCATGGCATTGGTGACCTTTTCGGCGAAGGTGATGGTGCCGCGCTGGATCAGGGCGATGTTTCCGGAGACCGCAGCCGGGAAGTCACCGACGCGGCCGAGGCTGCAGGAGTAGAGCGGCTTGGTCAGGCCGACGGAAACGGTGCTGCCGGAGAACTCAAGGGAGGCGGCGGCGTAGGTGGTATTGCCAATTTTCAGACTGCTGGTCTGGCTCACCATTGAGAGCGGCATGGCGGAGTAGATATTCGCTCCCGGTGCGCCGATATCGACGGTGGTGGCGCCGTAGTTCGAGAAGCTGGCGAGGCCATTCGTCTGGGTGGTGGCGGCGACGGAGATGATATTCGAGGTAGTGTAGTTCGCCGGGTAACTGGGAGTGGTGTCGTTGTTCGCGGTCTCATTGCCGGCAGCGGCGCAGAAGACGATGCCGGCATCGCGCAGCGCCTCGATCGCCTGGCGCTCGCTGGTGGACGATGAACCGCCACCGTAGGAGGCATTTGCCGCCACGATGTTCACGCCGCGTTCCTTGAGGGCGACCATGTAGTCGAGGGCTGCAAGCACCGCGGAGGTGGAAAGCGTTTCGCCATCGGTGGAGACCTTGAGCGGCAGGATCTTCGCCTTGTAGCCCACGCCGATCACGCCGATCCCATTCTGGCCGATGGCGGCAATGGTGCCGGCGACGTGGGTGCCGTGCTCGCCGGAGTCCGTCATGATGGCGGTATTGCTGGCGAAGTCGTAACCATGGACGTCGTCGACGCGGCCATCGCCGTCATCGTCGATCGAATTGCCCGGGATCTCACCGGGATTGGTCCAGATATTCGCCGCGAGGTCCGGGTGGGTAATGTCCACGCCGGTATCGACCACCGCGACGACGACCTCGGAGGGGTTCGGGCGAGCGAGAGCCCAAGCTTGGGAGAACTTGGTATCCACGCCGCTGGTGCTGGCAGAGCCATTGACGGTCTGGCCGGTATTGTGGAGGCCCCAGAGTTTGGAAAAATCCGGATCCGCGGTGCTCACCGCGGAGACGCGGCGGATGTAGTTCGGCTCGACGGTTTCGACGTCCGGATCGTCCTTCAGATCCGCGATCAGGTCCTTGGTCTTGCGAGCCTTTTCGCGGACCATGGCGGAGACGCGGTTGCGGCGGGCCGAGAGGTGATCAAACTTCTGTGTGAGGCCGAGCGCGCGTTTGCCGAGGGCAGTCTTGGCGGTCTCGGTGGCGACGCCGGATTTGAAGGTCACGAGGACTTCGCCCTCGACGTAGGCGTCTTCCGCGGCGGCCTTGCCAGCAAGCAGGGCCGAACTGGAGAGCAAGAGCAGCGCGAGGGCACGGGATGTCGCGAAGCCGAATGAGTGGGATACGGGTTTCATGTGGGTGGCCGGCAAAGGCGGATTTCTCTATTTGCCAACATGCAACACGGGCGATTAAGGCAGCGTTAAGGAGGCTGCCATTTGTCTCGCGAGCGCGGGGAAGGGGCGCGCTTTCTTGCCGGGTGACGCTATAGCACCCATCCGCGGAGGCGCGGCACGTGGTTTCACGTAAACGCGTTTTGTTTTGAAGGGGCGGGAAAGAGAAAGCAGGGATCCCGCGATTCGGCTTGTGGCCGCTGAAGTGTGACGGTCAGCGGCGCACCGCTCGATGGAGTCAGTCGCTTTTGACGATTTCGTTGCCGAATCGTTTCTTGAGCCAGAAGCCGACGAGCAGGATCGCCATGCTGAGGGCGGTCATGGCGTAGAGCCACTTGGGACTGAAGTCCGTGACCGCGCTTCCGGCCCCGACCGGGACGAGACAGAAGAGGATGTAGATGGGGGCGCTCACCCAGAAGTAGATCCGGAAGGGGACGTCGGTGAGTGCCAGGAGGTAGAGCTTGGCGGCGTAGGGCGGACCGTGGATTGCGGCGAAGAGGGAGGTCAGGAGGATGCGGTGCTCGTCCTTGATCGAGGGAATCTTCCGGCCGGCTTTTTCCAAGCGGCGCTGGACCTTTTCGCGTAGCCAGCCGTGGCAGATGCGATAAACGGCGAAGTGATGGAAGAAGGTGCCGCCTGCCGCGAGGGCCATGCCGCCGGGCAGCCCGAAGCGGACGCCTGCCAGCAGCAGCAGGACATTCACCGGAAAGCCGATCACGGGGAGAATGAAGAAGGCGGCGATGAACCAAGCCGCATGGAATTCCCTGCCGCGGGCGACGAGATTCTCGCGGCTGAGATCGGCGCGGTGATTCCAGACGAACCACGCGGCGAGGGCCATGAGGAGTACCGCTGAGACCAGCTTCCCGCGATGCCTGCGGATCAGGACGACGGCATTCATGGCGCGGGCGCGGCGGCGGGAGGGTGCAGGGTGAGCTCGACGCAGAGCGGCAAGTGGTCCGAGGCGACCGCGGCAGTAGGGGTGCGCGGGCGCTGGATGCCTTCGACCGTGAAGTGCTCGCTGGTGAGGATGTGGTCGAGGCGCAAGAGCGGAGTGGGCGAGGGAAAGGTGGGCAGCGGCTCGTGGTTCCGGGCGTGGACTTGTGAGTCGCGGAGTTTGGCGGTGAGCCTTTGAAGCACCTTCGAGCGCGGACCGGAATTGAAATCGCCGCAAAGGATGACGGGCTCCTCCGGCGGGATGCCGCCGATCCAGTCCGGGCCTAACAACGCGTCTGCCTGCAGGTGGCGCTCCCTGCGGCCGAGGCCGAAGTGGGTATTGATGAGGTGGAAGGGCGGGCGGCCTTCAATGGCGAGCTTCACCCAGATGGCGCCGCGGCCCTCGCGGAGGAAGCCGTGCTCGGGACCGGTCAGGAGCCCGGATTTCACATGCTCGAAGGGATAGCGGGAGAAGATGGCGATGCCGTAGCGCTCCTTCTCCTCCTCCAGCATGGCGTGGAAGACGTGGCTCATGCGCAGGTGATCGGCGATGAGCTGGGCCTGGTCGTGGCCGCGGCTGCGCGGGCGATGGGCGTCGACTTCCTGCACCGCGACGAGGTCGGGATCGAAATGGTTGATCACGCGGGCGATGCGTTCCGGGCGCAGCTTGCCATCGGTGCCCATGCAGCTGTGGATATTGTAGGTCATTACGCGCAGCGGGAGGTCACCGGAGCGCAGCTTGTGCTCCGGCACGCGCTCTTCGCGGATGCCGTTGCGGCCGAGGTAGTGCAGGGCGATCTTGCGCAGGTCCTCCGGTCGGACCCGGTCGTTGGTGCGGGCGAGATGGGAGATGTGCCAGCGGCGGATGCGATCCGGCACCAGCAGGAAGCCGCGGGTCTCCTCATAGCCGGGGCCGGCATGGGCGCCGTTTTCCAAGGGGAAGCTCATGGGCTTCCCCTGTGGATCCCAACCGGAGAAGACGAGATCGCCGGCGTTTTCGTGGAAGCAGAGTTTCACGAAGTCCTCGGTGGCTTCATCGAGGAAGGGATGATCGGGGCCGAGGACTTCGGCGCGGTCCTTGGGGAGTTGCCATTCGCCGCGTGGATTCCAGGCGGTGACGCTGCCATCGTCGCGCTTGAGCAGGACCATGGGGATGCCGGCGCGGGTGATCATATCGCGCGCGTAGGACTCGAGGTGGGAGCGGTCTTGTGGATGGGGGAAGTAGATATGGCCGATGGGGCCCATCGCGGTGACGATGATCTGCGTGGCGGGATCGGGTTCGCCGCCGCTCATCACGGTGGGCGGCTGCTTGCCCATGAAGGCGCGGAAGTGATCCCAAGCGCCGCCGACCAGCTCCGGCATCTTCCTCATCCACAGCGGTGTGCTTGCCAGCGGGCCGTCCGCGAAGACTTCGGCGAGGGCGACATCGAGTTCCTTGCCGTAGCGATGCTCGTAGGGCTCGCTGTGTTCCTGGCCGTGGTCGGAGTAGATCAGCAGCTCGTAGTCGCGGTGGGCCGAGCCATGGGCGGCGCGGTAGATGTCGCGGATGCTGCGGTCGATGCCCTTGAGGGTCCAGTGGGCGAAGGCGGAGCCGGGGCCTCGGCGGTGGGACTGCTCGTCGTAGCCGAGGAAGTTGCCATGGATGGTCCGGGTGCCGCGCTCGATGTCTAACAGGATGCGGAAGCGGATCAATTCGCGCACCAGGATGCAGACGACGATGCGGGCGGGGACGAATTTGATCTCCGCGCCGAAGTTCTCCTTTTCGTAGAGGCCCTTGATGGCGTCTGCCAGGGCGATGAAGAGCTCGATGATGCCGAGACCGAACATGCGCAGGATCTTCGGCAGGAAGACGAGGATCAGGAGCAGGCTCTTGAAGGGATGGAGGCGGCGGAGCAGTTCATCCGGCGCGAGGTCCTGCGAGCAGTAGCGGGTGCGGCTGGCACCGGCGCGGTAGATGTTCGAGTAAGCATGGCCGTCCTTGAGCAGGGGCTCGCGGCATTTCTTCTGTAGCTCTTGCTCGATGGTCGCAGCGGAGTCGGCCTCAAGCATGCGCATGACCTTGCCGGTCTTCCGGTGGAGGAACTGGAAGGCAGGGACGGCGGCGTGGACCCCGTAGAAGATTTCGCCTTGTACGGCAGGCGTCGTAGAAGGAATGCCGGAGTAGAAGCTCTCCAGGGTGAAATGGCCGCCTTGGATCAGGCGCTGGAGGAATGGCATGCGGCCGCTCTGGATCGCGCGCTCGAGTTGACGACGCGAGAGGCCGTCGATCTGGATCATGATCAGCCCCGGTTCCTCGGTCTCGCCGATGGGGCGCTTGACGCCTAACAAGAGCGCGGCCCAGTGGGTGCGGCTGATTTTGCGCCGCAGCCATCTCAGGCGAACGGCGATGCTGCTAATCAAGGCTGGCCTCCGTGGCTGGGGTTACGATGACCGCGGCGGCCGCGGCCGAGACTTTTGCGGACAGCAACTCCCACTCCACGCCGACGCCGGCGATGAACCGGTCCCACGGCATCGGGTCCTCATCCAGGAGGCGATTGTGACGAGCAATGGTTTCCTGGTAAGCGTGGATCATGCGCTCCGTGCAGCGCGCGGTCTCGTATTCCGCAGCGCTGGCGCGGGCGTTCTGGATGCAGCTGTTAGAAAAGGCTTCGTCCGTCATCAGGCGTTCGAGCGCCGCGGTGTAGTCGCGGGTGCTGGCATCGGCGGGGAGTAGCAGGCCATTGAAGCCGTCCTTGAGGATCTCGCGCACGCCGGGGCCATCGAGCGCGACGACGGGGTTGCCGGCGGCCATGGCCTCGGCGAGGACGATGCCCTGGGTCTCGCTCTGGGAGGCGAAGACGAAGAAGTCCATCGCGGCGTAGGCATCGGTGAGTTCCTTGCCGGATTTCTTGCCGACGGCAAAGACTCGCTCCTTGCCGGCGGCTGCCGTTAGAATAGCCGTCATCTCCTCGCGGGCATCGCCATCGCCGACGAGCAGGAAGACCGCTTCGGGATCGGCCTTGAGGCGCGGTGCGACGGCTTCTGCGACGAAGATGAGGTTCTTCTCCTTGGCGAGCCGACCGACGTGGCCGATCACGCGGGCTTTCTCCGGAATGCCAGCGGCCTTGCGGAAGGCGGTGCCATCACCTGAGGAGAAGGCTGCGACATCGATGCCGGTGGGGATGCAGGTGATCGGCACAGTGACCTCGCGATCGCGCAGGAGCTTGGCGATGCTCTCGCTGGGGGCGATCACGCGGTCGCAGAGGTTGCAGTATTCGGTGGCGAGCTGGATGGCGATGCGCTTGAGGGCGGGCGAGTCCAGCGGCACATAGTGCGTATAGCGTTCGTAGAGGGTGTGGTGGGTGAAGATAATCGGCACCTGCATCTTCCAGGACTCGCGCAATGCGGAGTCGCCTAACAGAAATGGATGGTGGGTGTGGATGATGTCCGGCGCGAAGTCCTCGATGAAATCGCGGATCACAAGGGGCATCGGCAGTTGCACGCAGAAGTCGCTGCCGTTGAAGTTCTGGATCGCGGGCATCCGCAGGACATCCGGGGATTCTTCCGCGCCATCGAATTGCGGGGCGATGACCTTTACCTCGTGGCCGAGCTTACGGCAGGCGTCTTCGAGCGTCTTGACCGAGCGCGCCACCCCGCCGACGTGCGGCAGGTAGGTATTCGTGAACATCGCGATTCTCATGAAGGCAAGGCGGGCATGGGGGTGAGTTGCAGGGTCATCCGCCGCGGCGGTACCCGGTGTAGTGGAGTGATGGGCAGCGAGGAGCTGAGGCCACGTGCCCATGGCAGCTCAACGAGGATCGCATCGAAGCGGGTGGCGAGGCGCAGCTCGGGAAGCGCGGCGCGGGATTGGCGGTTGTGGATCATTGGGACTTAAGGGTGAAGCTATCTTGGGAGCCGCTGGCGTCGAGCGGCTCGAAGCCGGGGACGGCGATGCGCAGGCGGGGTGGCTCGGAGCGCCACTTGCCGGTGACGCGGAGTTGCGTGCCATCGAGGCTTACGCTCACCGGGCCCCATGCGGTGAGGGTCGGGCCGAAGCTGGTGACGCCGCCTTGGCGCCACTCTTCGAGGATGCCGGAGCCGATCACGAGTTCGTCCGCTTCTTCGCGCACGAAGCAGTTGCGGATCATCATGACCCACTCGGCGGCGGCCCAGCCGTGTTGGCCATCGCCCATGCAACCGCCGAGGGTGAGCGGATGGATCGCCTCGGGCCACTGGCCGGTGGGTGAGGCGAGTTCGGCCACACGGCGGATGAGCCCGGCGAAGCGCGGGTCGCCGGCGCGGAGGAGGGTTTGGGCGAGATCGAGGGTGAGGTAGGCATTGACCCCGGAGTGGATCATTTCCTGGAAGAAGCCGCCTTGCTGGAAGCAGCGATCCATCAGGAACTCCGTGGACTTCATCAGGCGCGACTCGCCGGGCGGATAGAGCTGGAGGGGATAGTCCGCGACCATCGAGCCGATCGCGCCGGCGTCCATGCGGCGGCCGGGGGCGGCGGGCATCGCGCCGAGCGAGCGCTTCGGCGGATTGGCGGCGAGACTGGCCTCGATGGCTTGCATGTATTCCGTGGCGAGATCCTCGGCCTCGCGGGCGGCGGTGCTGCCCTGCTTGCGCCAGTGGGCGGCGATGGCCTTGAGGCCGCCCCATGCCCAGAAGTCGTCCCAGTAGTAGTAGTCGTTGGGTCCGAGGTGCTCGGCGCTGAAGCCGGCGGGCAGCAGGCCCTTGGTGCCGGGTGCTTCGTCCTTCTCAAGGCGCTTTTTGGCGAGCCAGCGGACACCTTTGCGGAGGGATTCATCCAGTTCTGGGCCGAGTGGCTTGCCGGTCATCGCGGCATAGCGGGCGGCGATCCAGAGGACTTGGCCGTTCGAGTCCCACTCGCCTTCCTGTGAGAGGAAATAGCCGTTGTGCTGCTGCTTGCCGGGGAATCCGGCGAGCACGCGCTGGGCGCGATCCACCATGCCGATCGCGAGCATGGGATGGAGCATCAGGCAGGCGTCGCGGAACCAGAAGCGGCGGTAGGTGTAGGGTCCAGGGACGAGGTCCTCCGCGGAGAGCAGGAGGATGGTGCGGACTGCGGCGTCGTAGAGGAATTGCGTGTGCGGATCGGCGACCTTCAGCGCAGCGGTGCCTTTGAGCGCATCAGGCCAAGAGAGGTTCACATCGAAGTGCTTCGCTTCCTTGGTGTCGCGATCAAGGGTGGCGGAGACGCCGAGGTAACGGGTCTGGCCGGCGTGGATGCGGAAGAGCGCGGCGGCGGTGGCCATGCCGGTGTCGCAGCTGACTTCGCGTTCCTCGCTGCTGCCGGGCAGGTCAAGGTAGACGTCGCCCTCGGCGTAGTGGGCCATCCGCAGGGAGTCGGGCTTCTCGCCGAAATCGACGGTCGACTCGCCATTGACGCGGAAGGCATGGCCGGAGGCTTCGAGCTCGATGCGGTTGATGAACTGGACCCCCTCCGGATTGTAGGGACGTACCGCGACGACGACCCAGCCGTCTTCCCTGGCGGTAGCGCGGACATCGGTGCAGACCAGCGCCTTGCCATCGCGGATGACCATTTTGGTGCTGAGATCGAGGGTGATCTCATCCTTGGTCAGCTTGGTTTCGATCGTGAGAGTGGGATCGAGGATCAGGCGCTGCGAGACCGCGGCGTCTTCGAGCTTGCTTGGCAGCAGGCGGCGGCGGCTTTCGGTGACGATCCAGAAGTCGATCGACCAACCGTCGTGGAGTGGAGTGACCAAGCCGCGGGGATCGACTAGAGGGTAGGCGACCACGCCGGGCTGGCCGACCGCGGTCCAGTTGCGATGGGTCAGGTTGATGTGGCTGAAGGAGAAGGCGCGAGGGACGAAAGAGGGATCGCGCGGGTTGAATTGCTTCTCCACCCAGAAGGGCCAGACCCAGTCGAGGTTATGCTGGATGGCCTTGGCATTCACCAGCCCGCGGGCATGGAAGACGATACCGGCGCGGAGGAGTTCCAGCGGCTCGCCGACTTCAGAAGGCTGCGCGAAGCGGCGCATCCGCGCGACGAAGGTCGCCGGGTCCAGCACGCCGTAGCGGCGGGCGGCGTGCTTCACGATGAACTTCCATGGCAAGAGGCGGAACATGGCTCAATCAAGTGGACCCGTCGTCGCGGCAAGCGCCGTGGTCCACTGGGAAGTTTGCACGATTTGTTCCAGCTCGCGCCAAGGTGGCGAAACCCGCGTTAGATCCGGGGAAGCCGGAAACCGGGCACGCAAAAGCCGATGCAGACTGCATCGGCTCATGCCTCAGTCCGTGCATTTCGACCGCGCCATCAGCGGGCGACGAGATCCTGTTCGCGGACCATGCCGAGTGGGACCACGGATTCGCAGGCTTGGGGGAAGCGCTCAAGCATGGTGTCGAGCAAGTGGTCCAAAGTCTTGGTGTCGTCCTTGAGTCCCGCTTTCGCGGCGAGACTGCGAGCGACGCTGTAGTTGAGGATTTGCAGCCGGTGGACCGATTCGCAGACGCCGCTGGCGAGATCGCCGGTGATCGCGTGGTCGACCGCGAAGTCCATTCGGGAGGCTGCAATCAGCCGACGCATCGACTGGCAATCGTCACCCGCGATCGAGATGCCATGCTCTGAGGCCAGGTTCTCGAGCAGGTTACGCCGTTCGCGGCAATCGTCGGTGAGTGCCTCGACGCCGCCGTCAGCGGCATGCGCCGCTACCTCCGAATAGAAACTGATCAATTGGAGTTCGCTGCAGTAGAGCATCCGCAATTTGCGGAAATACAGGCCGCGCAGATCGTTCGCCATAGCATTTTATCTTCGCAGGAAGAATGCCATCTTCGCGCAACTTGATATATCTCCCGGGAGGTGCATGGTGGAAGATGGCCGACAAACCATCAGCAACGAAACCCAAGTCTCCGCTGCGCCGGATCAAGGACGCTCCGAACGATGGATTTCCAGCGGAGAAGGATGTTTCCACGCCGCCGCCAGGGACCGATCAGTCGAAGGGGCGGAAGGACAAGAAGGAGAAGTAAAATCTGGAGAGCCCCTCCACTTCAGCACGCGGCCAAAGCTTTGCGGATCCGTTCGATGCTGACCGGTTTTGCGAGCAGGTCGTGGGCACCGAGGGCTTTCACTTCCTCGATCCGCTCGGGGCGGACGTCGCCGGTGACGACGAGGATGCAGCGCAGGGCGGGCGGCTTGGACACCTGCAGGCTGCGGAGGATCTCGGTGCCTTCGAAGTCGGGCAGATTGAGGTCCAGGAGGAGAATTTCGTAGTTGTCCTCGGCGAGCATGCGGACGCCTTCGCGGCCGGTCTCCGCAGTGGCGACGCGGGCACCCTCGGCTTCAAGCAGTTGCGCGGTGGTTTCACGGGCGACCTGATGGTCTTCCACCAGCAGGATGCTGGTCCCTTGGAGCGGATACTCCTTGCCATTGACCGCACTCGGCGAGGCGGGTGCGCCATCCATGACGCAGGCTGCGGGGATCTGGATCGAGAAGGTGGTGCCAATGCCGACCAAGCTCTTCACCGAGACTTGGAAGCCCAAGGCGTCGAGGAGGCGGCGGCAGATCGCCAAGCCAAGGCCAGCGCCCTTCTCGCGGTTGCGCTCCGGATTGCGGAGCTGGAAGAACTCGTCAAAGATCGAACCGACATGCTCGGTGGGGATGCCGATTCCGGAGTCGATCACCTCGATGGTGCAGCCGCCTTTCCCATCCGGATGGAGTTCGACGCGGATTTCCCCGGCTTCGGTGAACTTGACCGCATTCGAGAGGAAGTTCGAGAGCACACGGGCGAGCTTGGTGCGATCGGAGCAAAGGCGGATCTCCTGCTCGGGAAGGACCTCGTGGAGGGTGAGGTTGCGGCCTTCCGCGAGAGGTTGAACTTGGCGGACCTCCGAGCGGATCGCCTCTTGGAGCGAGAACTCCGAGATGTCCAAATCCAAGCGACCGGAGTCGAAGCGCGTCAGGTCGAGGACGTCGCTGACGAGGTCGATCATCGCCCGCGAGTTCTGCCAGAGGCTGTTGGCCAAGGCGGGGACTTGGTGGGCTCGCTCGGGATCCTTGGCGCAGCGGCCGATCAACTCGGCCAGCAGCGAGATCGCGTTGGCTGGGGTGCGAACGTCGTGGGAAATCGCCGCTAGGAAACGGGTCTTCTGGATCGACGCTTCTTCCGCGGCGCGGCGCTTTTGCTCGATTTCTTGTTGGAAGCGAATGGCTTGGATTGCCAGCGCGGCTTGGCCGGCGAGCCACTCGGCGATGCGGAAATCGTGATCCGACCATTGGCGGGCGGAGGCGCTGTAGATCTCAAGGGTCGCGACCGGCTTGCCCTCGTGCCAGATCGGCGAGCCGAGGACCGAGCGGAAGGGGCGGCCAGCACCGGGACGCGCGAGGCGGATGTCCGGGCGGATGTCCACATCCTCGATGCAGGCGGTCTTTCCGCTCTCCAGCAGCAGCGCGGTGAAGGACTGGGAAAAGGGAAAGTCCGGCGTGACCGCGCCGTGGAGGCCGAACCCGGAACTGCCGTTGAGGCTGAGCTTGCCATTGTCCTCCTGAAGCACGGCGGCCGCGTGGACTTCCTCGCCGAGGACCTGCACGCCGGCCTGACAGATGCCGTTCATGACCAGCGCCTCGCTGAGATCGCCGCGAAGCCAGCGGCCGGAGTCGAGCAGGGTCTGGAGACCACGCTCGCGGCGCATCAGCTCGTGGTTGGCCTCGTTGAGCTCGGCGCTTTGCTGGCCTAGCTCCTCCGCTTGCTGGCGGAGTTCCTCGGACTGCTGCTCAAGTTCTTCCGCCTGGCTCTGCAGCTCCTCATTTTGCCGCATGATCTCGCCCTCGCGGGTGGCGAGCTGTTCGTTGCTGGAGGAGAGTTCCTCGTTGCTGGATTCCAGCTCGACGCTGAGCTGGGCGAGTTCGTCGTTCTTGCGCTCCAGCCGGTCGCGAATGGCCAGAATCCCGTGGATCACGCCAGCCACCAGCCAGATGTTGGTGAACTGCGAGGCGATCAGCATCCACTCGTAGCTCTGGGTGGTGTCGCCCTTGGTCACGAAGAAGATCCGCGCCAAGGAGATGAGGGTGAAGGCGATCGACATCCCGTAGAGCGAGCGCTTGTCGCGGGTCCACAGGCAGAGCAGGAGCGGCACGCCGGGAGAAAGAGGGAAGGGCTGGGTCTGCGAGGGGTAGGCCACCAGCCGCAGCCAAGCCATCAGGGCGATAAGCACCACCGTGAGGGCCAATGAAACCGCAGCGGGCGGCGGTTGGCGACGGGCGCGTAGAAGTTGAACCGGGGCCGGGCTCATGAGGTTTTCCGATAGATGCAAGGGGCGACGCACTTCAGGCCGGGAAGCTGCGGCTTCTCCGCCCGGCCGACCACCAGAAAGCCGCCGGGAGCCAAGGCACAGACCAGCCGTTGCCAGAGGATCTCGGCTGTCGGTATGGCGAGGTAGATCGCCAGATTCCGGCAAAGGATCAGGTCGCAGGAGCCGGGGAAGCTGCCGGTGAGGAGATCGCGGCATTGCCAGCGGGTAGCGATTCGAAGCTCATCCTTCATCTTGAGCGTGCCGCGGTCTTGGACGGTGAAGCGTTCGGCGAGATCCGCAGGGACTCCTGCCATCGCCTCCGCTGCATAGACGCCATGGCTGGCGGTGGCGACGGCCCGGGCCCGGTAGTCGCTGCCCAAGAACTGATCCTCCGCCAGCCGGTGGTGGCGGGAGAAGAGCATGGCCACCGAATACAGCTCCGAGCCATCCGAGCAGGCGGCACTCCAGACCCGCGGATGCGGGGAGCGGGCGAGCAGGGTGGGAATGACGACCGAGTCGAGGTGCTCGAACACCGCTTCATCCCGGAAGAAGGAAGTGGCACCGATCAGCAGGGCATCGAGGGCGGCCTGAAGGTGGCGGGGATCCTCGCGCAGCAGGGCGGAGGCTTCCCGCGGCGTGGTGACGCGCAGTGCCCGGAGGCAGGCCGGGAGCCGGCGCAGCATTGGAGCCATGCGGTAGCGGGAAGGATCGAGCCCGGCGCTGCGGATGGTGGTACAGAGGAAAACCGCCTCCGGGGAGGTGCGGTCTTCCTCAACTCGCTCCGGGGGAAGCGGGACCGGGGGACGAAAGCCGGGGAGAAAGGATTCGCGGATCGCGGGATACCGAGGCGAGGGTTTGCCAGAGAAGGAGATGCCCGCGAAACGGGGATCGCAGGGAGTGGAATTGCTCATGTGTCGGCGACCATGTAATAAGCCCGCCGCTCGCGCCGCGGAGGCGTGAGAACAGGGCCCAACCGTGTGGATGGGAGCGTTTCCTATCGCAGCCACCGTTCCATGCGAGCGAATCCCCGCAGCATTCCGGATTTCTGCCGATTTTGGAGCAATCCTCTCTGTGCAATTTGCACGAACAAATTGCAGGATGCATGGCTCAAGCGCCCAGATACTTGGCCACAGCGTGGCTTCGGGAATGGACGTGGAGCTTGCGGTAGATGCTTTCGATATGGCGGTGGACCGTGGAGTAGCTGATGCCGAGTTCGGCAGCCACTTCCTTGTAGGCCAAGCCCTTTACCAGCAGATCGAGGACCGAGATCTCGCGCGGCGAGAGGTTCTCCGACTCCTTCGGCGAGGGCGCGGTGCGGTTGAAGGACTGGACCACCTTGCGGGCGATCGAGGTGGTCATCGGCGCGCCACCGGCGAAGACATCGCGGACTGCGGCGACGAGTTCTTCCGCGCTGGGGGGCTTGAGCAGGTAGCCGCAGGCCCCGGCGGCGAGGGAGTCGAAGATGATGTCGGAGTCCTCGCGGACGGTGAGCATGATCACCTGGATGCCCGGGCATTTTGTGGCGAGGCGGCGGACGCACTCGATGCCATTCATGCCGGGGAGGTTCACGTCCATCAAGACCACCTGCGGCTTGAGCTTGGGCAAGTGGGTAAGGGCCTCCTCCGCGCTGGCGAAGGTGCCGACGCACTCGAGATCGTCCTCTTCCTCAAGGATCGCGGAGAGGCTCCAGCGAATGCGCGCATCGTCCTCCACCACGCCCACGGTGAGCGGGCTGTCGCTGCTGCGGGATTGCCCTGCGTTCTTCTCCGGCATCTCAGGAAAGCTAGCATCATCGAAGGTCGCGGGCACAGCGGAATCGTTCAGTGGGTGGTTGGCCCAGAGGATCGGTTGGTGGGACGTGTTTGAGATAGTGGGCAATTCTGCCCAGTTGGGCGCTGTCCCTAGCCGGACTTCCGGGTTCTCAGGCAGCGCCGCGGAAGAACCAGAGCCGGACAAGGCACATCACAGCCACCGCGCCTGCAAGGCTCCCCAGGATGATGACGTGACCCCACTGGGCGAAAAGCCCCAGGTACTCCGCTTCGTGAGGCTTGCCCGGCGGGTAAGCGACCCGGATCTTGTCGCCGAGTTCAAACGCAGCGGGATAGCTGTAAGCTGACGAATTCACCTCATGGGATGTGCCATCGCTTTCGCTAAACCGGATGACTGGCGCCACGGATGGGCCTCCTCTTCCTTCGGATTGCTCGATAAAGCCGACGACCTCTCCTTCGGCGTAGGTGGCATTGGCCAAGTGCTTCTTTACACGAAGCCCGAGATAAACGGCTATGGCAGCAAGGAGCACCGAGAGCCCGAGAACAAGCATAACCACCCACTCGGGAGCCGGGGCCTTGCCGCCGCGAGCTGCTAGAAAAAGCATGGATCCAATCGTGGGTTGTATTCGGACTCTTGGGGAACTGCTCAGCCGAGGGGCACGGTCATCTCCACCGAGGTGCCGTGGCCGGGGGAGCTGCGGCGGGTGCAGGTGCCGCCGATTTGCTTGAGGCGGTTCTGGAGGTTGATCAGGCCGTCGGCATCGGGCACGCCGGGTGCGGCGGCGTCGTAGCCTTGGCCGTCGTCCTCGATGACGAGGTGAAACTTGCCGGGTTCGAGGGTGAGGGTCATGCGAACTTCGCTGGCCTTGGCGTGCTTGGCGATGTTGTGCATCACCTCCTTGGTGGCGAGGTAGATGTGGTGGCGGACCGATGACTCGAGCTGTAGGGCAGGGAGGTTCTCCGGGACATCGAAGCGGCTGCGCAGGCCGGCGGTGTGGCTGTAATTCTGGACGAAGGCACCGAGGAAGAGGGCGAAACTCTCGAAAGTGTCGTTGGCCGGGTTGACCGCCCAGACGATCTCATCGAGCGAGCGGGTGACCTCCTTGGCGGTGTTGAAGATCTCCTGCACGTGTTTGCCCGCGCGTTCGGGACGCTTGGCGAGGCTGCTACGGGCGAGTTGGCTGAGCAGTGCGACTTGGGTGAGGCTGGCACCGACGTCGTCGTGCAGGTCGCGGGCGATGCGGGCGCGCTCGTTCTCGACCGCCTGCTGGCGTTCGAGCTGTTGGATGCGGCGTGAGGCCTTGCGGCGTTCGCGCTGGCGGACCGCGACGATGACCGCACCTAACACCAGGACCGTGGCGAGGACGCGGAACCACGCGGTCTGCCAGAAGTTGGGCTGAACAATCAGGCGGACGACCGCTGGCACGGGGCTCCAGAGGCCGTTGCCGGTGGAGGCGGAAACTTCAAAGGTGTACTCGCCGGGCGCGAGGTTTCGATAGGTGGCGTCGCGATCGGGGCTGGCGCTGCCCCAGTTCTCCTCCAAGCCTAACAGGCGGGTGCGGAAGCGCAGGCGATCCGGTGCCGCGAAATACAAGCCGGTGTAGCGAAACTCGATCCTCATCACCCCTGGCGGCACCTCGGTCGCACCCTCCTTGAGCAGGACTTGCCGACCATCTAACAGGACATCCTCCACCAGGACGGGCGGCGTGCTTTCGTCGGCATGGAAGTCTTCTGGTTTTAGCATGGCCACGCCCTGGGTGGTAGCGAAGGCCATCTGGCCATTGCCCATGGAAGTTGGCGGGACGATGGTGAACTCCTCGGAAAGCAATCCGTCGAAGCGGTCGATCACGCGCGGATAGACAGGGCTGGTGTCACCTTGCTTCAGCTGAGACACTTCCTTCTTCGAGAGGATGGCCAGACCGCGGTTTGTGCCGAGCCAGAGTCGTCCTTCGCCATCTTCCATGATCTGGGAGATGGTGTCGTCCGGCAGCCCCTCCGCGGTGGTGACCGTGCTGAAGCGCTCGCCCCGCTTCACCGAGAGACCGCCGCCTGCGGTGCCTACCCACAGGGTATCGTCCGGTCCGGTGTAGAGAAAGCGGATCACCTCGCTTTGCAGGCCCTCGGCCTTGCCGTACCGCGGCCACTTGCCGCCGGACTTCGAGAAAAGACCGTAGCCGCGAGTGCCGACCCAGATCGTCCCGTCGGCTTGGCTGGTGATGCCTTTGATGGGGTACCCTTTGTTGCCGAGTTCAGTCTCGCGGCGGGCAATCTTGTTGATCGCATGGAGGGCTCCACCGCTAGTGCCGGCCCAGACGGTGCCATCGCCGGCTTCGTAGAGATCCCACACGCCGGCCGGAGCCTTGAAGGTGGCGGGAAGCGAGACCATTCGGCCGTCACGGTAGGCAAGCGAGGCCCCACCCCCGCCCGCCCAGATTTCGCCATTGCGCCGGTGGATGATGGAATTGACGAAGGAATTGTGGTCGGGATCGGTCTGGGACTCAACCGGGGCGCTGCCGCTGTACGCCATCAGGTAAAAGCCGCGGCCTTGCGTGCCCACCAGCAATGTCCCCGGCGCGAGGTTGCCGAGTGCACCAATGAAGTTGGCGCTCTGGCTGCCCTGGACATTTTCGACCAGTTGCACCTTCAAGTGGGCGGGCGTGAGGGCGAAGAGTCCGCGCGTCGAAGAGCCAAGCCACAACTGGCCATCGGGCGTGACGCGCACCACCTCGGCGAGATCGCCGAAGGGCGTGCCGCGGGTGATCGGCGTGAAGTATTCGCCATCGCGGAAGGCTCGAAAACCGGAGCGATAGAAGCTTACCCAAATGGTCCCATCCGTGCCGGCGGCGAGCGAACTGATGTCGCCGGTGAGGCCTTTGGCCCGCGGGAAGCTCAACCACTTTTCGTCCTCGCAGCACCACAGGTTGTTGCCGGCATCGACTGTCCAGATGCGGCCCTTGGGATCCTGGCAGAACTTCCTGGCTTGGGGCGGGCCCTTCGGGGGACTCTGGCTCCACTTGCCTTGGCTCCAGGACCAGGCGCCCTTGTCGCCGCCGAAGCCGACCCAGAGGGTCCCATCGTTGGCGGTAAAGAGGGTGCCGGGAGTTTGATCGCCCGCAAAGGGTAAGGGCGGTAAGAGTTCGAAGCGGCCGTCCTTCAGCCGCGCGCCCTTGCCCTCAATGATCCAGATGTAGCCTTGGTCGTCCTCGCCGATTGTATCGATGGTTTCAGAAGGCAGTCCATCGGCGGTGTTGTAGGTTTTGACCACCTTGCCATCGCGGATTGCACTGAGTCCGCCGCCGACGGTGCCAACCCAGAGCGTGCCATCGCGCGCTTCTAACAGAGTAAGCACTGCGACGGCGCCGAGACCTTCGCGGAGGCCATAGGTTTTGAACTCGAAGCCATCGAAGCGCGCGAGGCCGGCATCGGTGGCGACCCATAGAAAGCCGTCGTGGGTGCGGACGATGGAGCGGACGTGGTCCTGCGGCAGGCCATCGCGGGTAGTCCAGTTGCGGTGCAGCATCGGCAGGGTTCCGATGCTGCCCGGGTTCGGGATGATCGAACCGTCGCGGGCAAACTCGTCGGGGAGTTGCTGGGCGGCTGCGGTCGCGAAGGTGCACGCGCAAGCGAGCGCGACACGCATCTGGCGAGGGCGGACCATGGACCTTGCATGGCTCATTTGGCGGCGGGCGGCAAGCAGGGGAATCGCGGGGTGAAGCGAGGTCTGGGACGCATGCCGGTTTCGGAATCTAACAAAACTGGCAGTTTTGCCCACTGTTCCGTCCGGCGGGTGACGGGCATCCTTTGGCGGTTTTCCAGGAGGTCGCGAGTGCCGTGTGGCGGGATTTTCATTCGGGTTCTTACCCGCCGCACGGCACCCCGTTGCCCACGGGGATCTGAAATTTGAGATGGGGAGAGGGGGGAGCCGGGTGGGCAGGCATTGGCAGTTTTGCCCACTACGCAGCTTGGGAGGGTCTGCAACAATCCTCACGATATTCCATGAAAAAGACCTCTCAGGCCCATTTTTCCACCAGCTCCCCCGGCTGGGCTTCTTCTTCGCTCCGCCAGCTTTTGGCGTCTCCGGCGGTCCGTGCCGGCATTCTGAGTGCGGCCGCGATCTCGGCGGCGCAGGGAGTTGACTACACTTGGGGCATCACTGGGAGCGGCTCATGGGCGACCAGTGCGAACTGGGCTCCGGTTGGCACGCCGAGTGGCACGGACCCCATCGCGGTGGGCGGCACGGCGGCCACGACCATCACCCTAGATACGGCGAAAGCGGCTCCCTCGCTGAGCGTAACGAACACGGGCACGACCGCGATCACCGCGGCGAGTGGAGGGCCGCTGGGTCTAACCCTCGGAGCTGGCGGTTTCACCGTGGCCACAGGCTCGGGCTTGGTGACGATCGGCTCCACCACGGCCGCGAACAATGTGAACGTGGTGCTGGGCGCCTCGCAGACCTGGACCAGTGCGATCGGCGGCTCCCACCTGATCCGCGGTAGCATCACCGGCAGCGGCATGAATCTCACACTGTCGGGCAATTACGACATGCGGAGCCACGCGGGCGGCACTCCTTTGATCAATATCGGCACCGGGATCATCACGCTGACGAGCGGCGGCTTCGAGATCGGCACCGGCGTGAACACCATGGGTGGCTTCATACTGAAAGGCGGTAACGTCTTCGCGCGCAACGCGGGCAACTTCGGAACGACGGGCCCGATCACGCTTGGTGACAGTGCTGCCAATACGACTCCCGTGGCCCTGCGTTTGGCCACCGCGACCTGGGCACGCCCGGTGGTGCTGGCCAGCGGGACGACCGGCACGATGTTCATCGACAACCTGGGAGCCACGGCCACTCCGACCTTCACCGGCGGGATCACCGGCACCAACAATTTCATGATCCAGAGCACCATCGGCTCGGGATCGGGCTCGGTCACGGTGAGCACCGGAGCAATCGACTTCACCGGCGCACTGACCCTGCGCAATCAAGGGACCGGTAGCGTGGCGACCGCGGCCGGCACGGTGACGATGAACTCGGCGATCACCGACAAGGTGACCAACGTCACCATGACCGATGTGACGACGGGCACGAAAGGCATTCAGAAGATCGTTCTCGGCAACGCTGCGAATGCCTGGAGCGGCACGACGACGGTGAGCGCGAATACCCGGGTGGAACTGGGGGCTTCCGAAGTCATTCCCCATGGTGCCGGCAAGGGCAACGTGGTGGTGAATGGCAACCTGATCCTGCGCACGGCCACCGGCGATAGTACCGAAACGATCAACGGCCTGAGCGGCAGCAGCACGGGCAGCATCACCCGCACGGGCGCATCCGGGACGAGCACGCTGGTGGTGGGTGGCAATGATGGCGGCGGCACCTTCGCCGGCAACATCACCGATGGCTCGGGCAAGGTGGCGCTGACCAAGATCGGCACAGGCACCCTGGTGCTCAGCGGCATGAATACCTACACCGGTCTGACGACGCTCTCGGGCGGCACGCTGCAACTCGACTTTCCGGATTTGATCGCAGACGCCGGGAACATCGTGCTGGAGGCGGGTACCACGCTGAACCTCACCCACGGCGATGTGGAGACGGTGAACAGCTTGCGTTTCGGCACCGAGCCGCAGGCACGCGGCAAGTGGGGTCGGATCGGATCGATCGCTGCGCTGGGAGCGAACTTCGAATCCGCCCAGATCACGGGTGATGGCTTGCTCGATGTGACGAACACCTTCGTGGACAGTTACTGGGATGGCAGTGGCACGTCCTGGGCCTCGGCTGCATCGTGGTCGATCTCGCCGACCAATGCGGCTTCCAATCCGGGCGCGGAACCGGGGATCAACAATCCCACATTCTTCGGGTCGAATGGTCTGACAGCGGATCAGGTGATCGCGCTCAATGGTGACCAGGCTACGACGGGGATGAGCTTCACCAGCCCGGTGGCCTTCTCCTTCACCGGCGGCAATGCCAACCATGTGCTTACGGTCACCACAGGCGGGATCTCGATGGATGCGGTTTCGACCGGTGTCACCATTGGCTCAGCGACTGCGGGCCAGGAAGTGGATCTGCTGCTTTCCGGAAGCCAGACCTGGAACAACCAATCGACCGGCGGCGATCTGGTGGCGAGCAACGATGTCGATCTCGGCGGCGGCACCCTGACGGTGACCGGCGGCGGAGACACCTTCATCGATGGTGTGGTCGGCGGAACGGGCGGGATCACCAAGACCGGCGCTGGTGTGCTGGGTCTCTATGGTGCGAACAGCTTCTCCGGTGCGGTCTCGCTGCAAGGGGGCAGCATCCAGCTCGGCAATGCCGGAGGCCTTGGCAGCACCGCAGGTGGCACGACGGTTGGCGGCGGCACGACGCTGGATCTGAACGGCCTGGCAGTCGGTGCGGAGCCGATCACGTTGGGCGTGAGCACCGCGGGCAATCTGGTGAACAATAACCCCGGTGCCGCGGCGAGTCTCAGCGGCGATATCAACATCAACGCGAACTCGAACGCGGGCGGTGCCGGCGACCTGACCTTGAGCGGTCTGATCAGCCAGACGGCGGGTGCCAAGAACCTGGCCAAGACCGGCGTGGGCAAGCTGACGATCACCAACGCCAACCTCTACACCGGAACCACCACCATCGCGAATAATACCGGCACGGTGGCGATTACCAATGCTGCGGCGCTGGGCACTGGCACGGTGGCGATCACCCGCGGTGGCACCAGCACTGGCACGCTGGAGTTGAGCAACGACATCACGGTCGCGAACGTCTTCACCTTCGCCTCCGCGACCGGCTTCAGTGCGGCTGGCAGCAGTGCCCAGGTGCGGAATGTCTCCGGCAACAACACACTGACCGGAACGCTGACGCTGACCGCCACCGGCGGCAATGGCATCAACCTCGAATCGAACGGCGGCCTGCTGACGGTCACCAACACGATCACCAGCACCGTCGCCGATAGCACACGCCAGCTCGGCCTGAGCGGCACGGCGGCGGGCTTGGTCAGCGGTAACATCATCGATACCGGCGTGAACAAGTTCACCGTGATCAAGAGTGGCACGGGGACATGGACGCTTTCCGGCACGAACACGTACAGCGGTGGCACAAACGTGAACGCGGGCGTGCTGGTGCTGACGAAGAACGGCGGCTTGGCCGATACCGCATCGGTGAATGTGGCGACGGACGGAGTGCTGCAGCTTGATTTCGCGGGCTCGGACACGGTCGGCACACTGATCCTGGACGGCGTGACGCAGGGGCCGGGCACCTATGGCGCGGGCAATTCCGGCGGCCGGCTCACCGGGACCGGGACCATCACCGTGGTCGGCAGCGATCCCTTCACGCCATGGATCGATAGCTTCACCTTCGCGGTGGGTGCGGACAAGTCGAAGACCGGCGATCCGGATGGCGACGGCCTGAGCAACCTGCAGGAGTTCGCCTTCGACGGAAATCCGTCGAGCGGCGCGGCGAGCGGCAAGATTGTAACGAAAGTCGATGCCGATCATCTGACGCTGACCCTGCCAGTGCGCACGGGTGCGGTCTTCACCGGCACTGGTCCGCTGACTTCGGCGGCGATCGGGGACGTGATCTATCGGATCGATGGCAGCGCGAATCTGAGTGGCTTCACCGCTGGCGTGGAGGAGACCACGGCGCTGACGGCGGGCCTGCCCGCGCTGAGCAGCGGCTGGACTTACCGGACCTTCCGTCTGACGGCGGCAGTCAGCGCCGCGCGGAAGGGCTTCCTGCGCGCGGATGCCAGCGATGCGCCCTGAGCTGGCTTGATTCACGGGAGCGCGGGCCGTGGTCCGCGCTCCCTGCGTTCCTCCCCCTTCTCTTTTTCTCCTGCCCTATGAATCGATCTTTCCTGCTTGTATGTGCCGGCGGCTTGCTCGGCGTATCTTCTAACAGCCATGCCGCAAGCTGGGTACCTGCTGGCAATGGCTCGTGGAATACCCCCGCCAACTGGGATAGCAATGCGGTGCCGGGCTCCGGTGATGCGGTGGCGATTGGCACGGCCAGCGCGGCCAGCATTACCCTGGATGCGGATCAATTTGCGGCGGGCTTAAGCCTGAGCGGCGCGGGAACCAAGGCCCTCGCCGGCGGCGGGACCAATCGCACGCTCAATCTTGGTGCAAGCGGGATCTCGGTCGCGAGTGGCACGGGTGCGGTGACGATCGGCTCGGCGACAGCGGGGCAGGCGGTGGCGATCAATCTGGCTGCGTCGCAGTCGTGGATCAATGCCACTGCCACCGGCATCACCTCGAACAACTCCATTACGGGGACGAACACGGATTTGAGCGTCAGCGGTGGCTTGACCATGCGGCAGGCCGCGGGGGTCTCGGTCAATCTCGGGACCGGAAAGCTGACGATGGATGGCAACTTTTATGAGTTGGGCAGCCAGGCGAACGTGATGGGGGACAGTGTCCTCCTGAGCGGGCAGGTCTTCGTGCGCAACGCGGCGAGCCTGGGAACGACGGGAACCTTGACGCTGGGTGCGACGACCGGCAGCGCCTCCGCCAATCTGCGGGTAGGAACTGCCACCTTGGCCAGGGCCGTGGTTTTGGCCACGGGGACAAGTGGCACCCTGATGATCGATTCGCTAGGGGCCTCGACGGCGACCTTCAATGGCGGTGTCACCGGGACCAATAGCCTGACGCTGGCCTCCAGCTCGACCGGAACCCTGACCGTGGGAACGGCGGCAATCAACAACACCGGCAGCCTGATCCTCTCGAACCAGAACGCGAACGGGACGCTGAACCTCAACTCAGCGATTGGCTCGAACGTCACCACCGTGACAGCACGGCAGAGCTCGACTACCGGAGTTATCGTACTGAACAACACGAGCAATGCCTACACCGGCGATACCACGGTGGAATCCGGCGGTCGCCTGCGGCTGGCGATCAACAATGTGATCCCGGATGGGGCGACCGCGGGGAATCTGGTGGTGAATGGCAGCTTGGACATGCGCGGCACAGAGACTGTGAATGGCTTGAGCGGCACCGGGACCATCACGCGCGGGGCCAGTGGCACCAGCACGATCACGGTGGGCGGCAACAATGCGACCAGCAGTTTCGGTGGTTCGTTTCAAAATGGCAGCGGCACCCTTGCTCTAACGAAGACGGGCGCCGGCACGCTGACGCTGACGAATGCGAGCTCGCACTCCGGGTCCACGACGATCGGCAACAATGCGGGCGCGATCGAGATCTCGAATGGATCGGCGCTGGGCACTGGTTCGGTGTCGCTGACCAAGACCGGCACCAGCGGCGGGATGCTGCGGCTGACCAATGACATCACGGTGGCGAACAACTTCACCTTCTCCTCCGCCACGGGCTTCGGGGGCGGTGGATCGGCGCACATCCGCAATGTTTCCGGCAACAATACGCTGAGCGGCAATCTTACGCTCAACAGCACCGGCGGCAACGGCATCAATATCCAATCCGATGCCGGCCTGCTGACTCTGAGCGGCAACATTACGAGCACGGTGGCAGACAGTACCCGCCAACTCGGCTTGGGTGGTGCGGGCAACGGTGAGATCACCGGCTCGGTGGCGAATACCGGGACCAATGCCTTCAGTGTGGTGAAGAACGGTGCGGGAACCTGGACCCTGTCCGGGACAGCGAGCTACACGGGCACCACCACCGTGAACGGTGGGACCTTGCGGGTAAATACCACGCTATCCGCCACTTCCGGCGTGAGCATTGGAGTTGGAGGACGGCTTGAGGGCACGGGCAGCATCACCACCGGGACGCTGTCCTTCACCGGCGCCGGAACCATCAGCGCGGGGAATTCGATCGGGATTCTCGGCTTGGGTGCTGCGGACCTATCGGGTGGGACCTTGCTGGTGGAATATGGCAGCTCTTCGATCGACCTGCTGAACGTGTCCGGCTTGCTGGACATCACCGGAGCGCTCGTGGATTTCAGCCAAGTCGGCGGAGAATTGGACGGTGTGAATCCTTACGTGTTCGCCAGCTACGGATCGCTGACGGGAACTTTCACGGAGTTGAATGTGCCGGATGGCTATCAGGTGAACTATGGAACGGGTGAGAACAGTGTGCTCTCGCTGGTGGCGGTGCCAGAGCCGGCGTCGGCATTGTTAGGTGGTCTCGGCATGCTCGCGCTGTTACGACGCCGCAAATCGTAGAATGAGTGGAATGCGCAAGACGCTTTTGCCTGCCTGGCTCGGCTGCTCCCTTTGGGGCGCCGGAGTTTCGGCGTTCCTGGTGGCCAGCCCGGCGCGGGCACAGACCTCTGCGGATTTGGCCGTGGTCGAGCAGCGGCTTGAGGCCGAGTTCCTCGCTTCGGTGCCATCGACGGCGACGGTGCAATCCTATCAATCGACACTGTTGGCGGATGGGAGCTGGGCGGACGTGCCGTACACCAACACTGCGCAAACGAACTGGGCGCCGATGACCCATCTCGACCGCCTCGGTCTGATGTGTAGGGCCTACTCGCATCCTTCCGGCAGTCTCTATCAGAATGTCACGCTGCTGGCGGACATCCTCAAGGCCTACGATTGCTGGATCGCGAAGAATCCGCAGAGCTCGAACTGGTGGTACAATCAGATCGCGGTGCCGCAGGATCTGGGCGAGGCGATGGTGCTGATCAAGGAGCAGCTTTCGAGCGCGCGGCTGACCTCGGGACTCAGCGTGCTGCAGCGTGCCTACGTGGCACGTAGTACCAACTCCGGCACGAATACCGGCCAGAACCGCGTGGACCGCGCGATCGCCGGCATTCAGCGGGGGATCGTAGCGGGCAGCGTTTCGATCACGCAGGATGCCTTCCTCGCGATTTCGGATACGATCCTAGTGACCACGGCAGAGGGAATCCAGAAGGACGGCTCCTTCCACCAGCACGGCGCGCAGCTCTACAATCAGGGCTACGGCTCGCTCTTCATTTCGAATACGCTGAAGTGGGCGGCCAAGGCGGCGGACACCGGCTTTGCCTTCAGCGAGACCCAGCGGCGGATTCTCACCGACTACCTGCTCGATGGCACGCGCTGGATGAATCGCGGCCAGGCGATCGACTACACCGCATCGGGCCGCGGCTTGAGCCGCAAGAGCCAGTCGGCGAATGGCGCGGGGCTGGGTGGCTTGGCGACGACTTCTCTGGCAGTGCTGCCGGGGTATCGCGTGGTAGAGTTGGAGTCGCTGCGCAGTGCGATCAATGCAGCGAATTCGAGTGGCTCCGCGGATCCAGCCTTGGCCTTCAGCGGCGGCAAGCACTTCTGGCGCGGGGATTACACCGCGTGGCACCGTTCACAGGGCTACGCGGGCGTGAAGATCTCCTCGACCCGCACGCTGCAACCGGAGAGCGGCAATGGCGAGGGCCTGAAGAACTATCACCTCGGCGACGGGGTGAACCTCATCCTGCGCACGGGCAACGAGTACGACGACATCATGCCGGTGTGGAACTGGCGCAAGCTGCCGGGCACGACGGTGGAGCAAGGGACCTATTCGCTGACGCCGACGGCGGATTGGGGCGTGGCGGGGACGAGCACCTATGCAGGCGGAATCTCCGATGGGACCTATGCCGGCACCGCCTTCCGCTACAACCGGCGCAATGTTGCGGCGAAGAAGGCGTGGTTCTTCTTCGATCGGGGATTTGTGGCGCTGGGATCGGACATCGATGCGCCGGCGGCCACCGCGCAGGTGGAGACGACGCTCAATCAATCGCTGCTCAATGGCGCGGTGAGCTATTCCACCGGTGGTTCGGCGCAGACCTTGGCGAGTGGTAGCACGACCTTGGGCGGCTTGCAGTGGGTCCATCACGATGGCACCGGCTATTTCTTCAACCAGACGCCGACCTCGGCCTCGATCCAGGCAGCGGCACAGACGGGGACCTGGCAATCAATCAACACGGGTTACGACGCGACGAGCATGAGCAAGAATGTCTTCGCGCTCTCGATCCGCCACGGCACGGCCTTCTCCGATGGCAGCTATGCCTACACGGTGGTGCCGGGGCTGACAGCTGGCGAGATGGCAGGCTTCAGCAATCCGATCACGGTGCTGCGGAATGATGCAACGGCGCAGGCGGCGCGCGATGCATCCGTGAATGTGACGCAAGCGGCCTTCCATGCGGCGGGTGAGGTGGACTTGGGTGGCAGTGGCAGCGTGAGTGCGGACTCGGCTTGCATGGTGTTGTTGAGGCCGGAGGCTGAAGGTCTCCGCGTATCGGCCTCCAGTCCGGAAGCGAAGACGATGACGGCCGGAGTGCAGTTTACGGGCGTCAGCCTTGGCGGCGGATGGATGGATGCCTTTGGTAGCAATGCAAGTGTTTCGGTCGGGCTGCCGGGCGGGGATCTGGCGGGTTCGACGGCGGGACTGCGGCTTTCCAGTGACGGTGGAGCAGACCCGACGGTGAGTTTCTCCGGCACAGGCGGCTTCACTTCCTTGAGCGCGAGCTTTGGCGGGCCGATGATCTTGCCGGGAGATACGAGCTTGGCGGCGGATGGCATGAGTCTTGGCTTCAGCGGGGCGATCAGCGGCGCGCATGCGCTTCAAAAGACTGGCCGCGCCACGCTGACTCTCTCCGGTGCGAACTCCTATGATGGCGGAACGGTCGTGAGCGGAGGAATCACCAATGTCTCTAACAAACAGCTCGGCGCGGATGGTGGTTGGACCATTGGCAGTGCGGCGACGCTTGCCACGACGGTGAATTTCGCCAGCGGTTCCGCGGTGAAAGTACGCGCGGGCCGGGAATTCCGCATCGCGAACAACAGCGCCTCCGGCACTACGACGCAGGTCTTGAATGTGGCGGGTGCGGTGAGCAACGAAGGCAGCCTCTACCTGGGCAGGCCGGGCGTGCTCAATCTGAATTCCGGCGGGGGCTGGCTCCACCAGGGCCCTGCATCGATCAATGGTCACGGCGGCTACCGCAGCGAGATGACGGTGAACAGCGGCGCGAGTTTCACCTACGAGGGTGCTAGTAGCTTCGGGATCAATCCCGCGCCGAACAATAGCGGGCCCGCTGTGCTGACCGTGGCGGGCGGGACTTTCTCCACCTCGCGCGGCTTCGCAAACGGGACGGTCTCCAGTAGTGCCGCGGCCAGCGTTGTGCTCAATGGCGGTGGGACCCTGAAGCTAGGCGCGGACCAGCCTGATCTGGTGACAAGTGCCGGCAGCGCTTTCCTGTTCCAACTCGGAACCGGTGGCGGCAAGGTGAACACGAATGGCTTCGACGCGGTAATGAATGCCGCGATCTCGAACGTCGCGGCCCAGACTGGCTCGCTCACCAAGAGCGGCTCGGGCACCCTGACTCTCACTGCTGCCAATACTTACAGCGGCGGCACCACTGTGGCTTCCGGCGGCGGCATCCTGAAGCTGACACGCCCGGAAGCGGTCGGTAGCGGGGCAATCAGTATTCCGAAGAGCGGGACTGCGAGCGGCACACTCGCGCTGGCCTTCAGCGGACAGGTGGTTCTGGGCAATGCCTTCGGTGGCTTCAACTCCACCACCTTCGCGGGCGATGCGACGGTGCCTACCATCCTGCATCTCTCCGGCGACACCAAGCTCACGGCCGACCTCACGATATCCGGAATGGGTGGCAACGGTCTTTACGTCCGCAGTGACGGCGGTGTGCTGGAGTTGGCGGGGACGATTCGCCAGACAGTTGGCAGCATCCGCCTGCTAGGCTTGGGCGGAACGGGGGAGGGGATCGTGAGCGGCCCGATCTTGGAGGGGACGGGTGGCATGGGTGTGGTGAAGGACGGCGCAGGCCGTTGGACCTTGGCTGCTGCGAACACTTACAACGCCAAGACCACGATCAACGGTGGCACCCTGCGAATCACCGGTACGCCTGGCAGCGAGGAGATTTTGGTGAATGCGGACGGCACCTTGGAACTCGACCGAAGCGCGGACCTCACGGTTCCGAATGCGATCTCGGGAACGGGTCGCCTCGTGAAGTCGGGAAGCGGCAAGGTGGTCTTGACCGGCACGCTTGCGCGGAGTGGGAGCACGCGGGTGACGGCCGGAGTGCTGGAGCTTGGTTCCGCGAGTTTGGGCGACCAAGCGGAGGTGGAGATCGCTTCGGGGGCAGTGCTGGCATTGAGCCACGCTGCAGTGGATAGCATCGGGGCCCTGTCATTCGATGGAGTGATGCAGGCTGCGGGTGTCTGGGGTGCACCGGGTTCAGGAGCTGCGCACGAGTCGCCGCGAATTTCGGGCAGCGGCAAGCTGCTGGTGAGCGGTGATCCTTTCGAGCGCTGGTTGGATGGCTATCCAACCCTCGGCAATCGCAGCGAAGATGGCGATCCGGATCGGGATGGCTGGCCGAACCTTCTCGAGTGCGCCCTGGGTCTCGATCCTCTGCTCATGAATCCGCCTCTTGCGACGGGAATCGAAGGAGGCAAGGTGTTCATGCAATTCCAGCGACTTGATGAGGGGAATGGAGTCTTGGTCATCCCCGAATGGTCGGATGATTTGTTAGAGTGGTCGGGTGCCGGGCTTGAAATGGATGAGAGTGCTTTGCCTGTGGTGCGGGTGAAGATGGATCTCAGCGGTGGGCAGAAGTTCCTCCGGCTCAGAGCGGTGCGGGAGTAGTGGTGTAGCGGGGCGGCAGCGCGGTTCCGGCGGGGTGAGTCACGCCTTGGACCGCCGTGGAGCGGTGGATTGGATGCTCCCCAAGCTGAAGTGGCGCAGCCATTCCACCAGTTGAAGCGGCTGCCCACCGGGCATGGGCAGAATTGCCAACTACCGGGCAATCACCAATTCCCGCAAGATGACACGTGAAGGTGGTTCTTTGCCACTTTTCAGCACTTGAAGCCGGGATATGAACAGTCGCCTCCACTTCATCCGCCTCCTTATTTCCGCCTCTCGATCGAGGTCAAACGGACGAGAGACCCGCCGCGCGGGGAGGGACAGCTCCTCGCGCGGCTTTGCCCTGGTGATCAGCTTGGTGCTGATGGTCATGCTGCTGATCCTGGCAGTGGGCTTGCTAACGCTTTCATCGATCAGCCTGCGAAGCACCAGTCATGGTGAAGCGGTGGCGATCGCGCGGGCGAATGCGCGGATGGCGCTGTCGCTGGCGATCGGTGAATTGCAAAAGCAAGCGGGCCCCGACCAACGGATCACCGCAGCCGCTGACCAACTCGCTTCTAACAGCAAGGGAGAAGAGACTGCTGCGGCAGAGGGCCGGCGCTTCTGGACCGGCGTTTACTCCGCATGGGACAGCGGCACCACGAATCGCCCCGCGCCGCAATTCCGCCGCTGGTTGGTCTCCGGCGAGCAGAACGACACCGAGTCGCGCGACTTTGCCAAAAGCCCCAGCGGCAGCACGCCAATGACCGAGCTGGTCGGCAAGGGCTCCCTGGGCAGCGCGACCGGGCAGCGGGTGGAGGCACCCTTGGTGCAAGGGGAGTTGAACGGCGGCCTGCGCAGCCGCCATGCCTGGTGGGTGGGCGATCAGGGAGTGAAGGCCGCGATGGCTCATCCCGAACTCGCTGCGCCCACGGACTTGGCAGCCACGCGCACCGGGCTGCAATCCGCTTCGCGCAATGCCGTCGAGTGGGCCTCGACAGCCGATGGCGCTCCCTTCGGCAAGCTCAAGAAGGACAATGAGCAGATGCCCAAGGTCACCGACTGGCAGCAGGCCGCCCTTCTTGCCGACAAGCCCGAAAGCCCGCGCCCGCTCTTCCACGATCTCGCGGCCCGCAGCG
>NZ_BATP01000030.1 GCF_000739615.1 Haloferula sp. BvORR071 | reverse complement strand
TTCATGCCGGTCGCCACATCGAGATCGGCGGGGAACTCGAGCTTGCCAGCCACTGGCCACTCCGGAAGCAGATCGATGCGATAGCGGCCGTCCGGAGCGGGAACGCTGGCGACCTTCTGGATCACCGCGGTGAGGGCCACGTCTTCGCGACCACTGGCGGTCACGCTGCCCTTCATCGAGGAGCGGAGGCTGCGCGCCATGGCTTCATCCACATGCGCCACCAAGCCGAGATTGGATTCCTTTGGCACCAGCGAGGCGAAAGGCCGGATGAAGGGCACCTTGCCGCCTTTGATCAGCATCTTGGCGATCTCGCCCAGGCTCCAGCGGCCTTCGTCCAGGGATCCGTAGTAGAAGACACCGTCGGCATCGGCCTTGAGCTCGAACAAGGCGGAGTCCTTCTCAAGATCGGCCAGATCCTTCTTCTCGCGCGCCGCCGCGATGCGGGCGGCTTCGAGATCGAGGCGGGCGGTTTCCAGACCGCGTGGCAGATTCTTCTCCGATTTCTCCAGATCAATCGCGGTGGACTTGGCGTTCGAGGTGAGCGTCTCCAACTGGCGCGGCAACTGCACTTCCAGGATCCGCTTGGTCGTGAGGCCGGCCGTCTTGAAAGAGAGCTCGGCAGACTTCACCGCGTACTCCTGGCGCTTGAGAATGATCTCCTCGGTTTGTTCAGTGAGGTCGTCCGCCTCGTACATCATCTTGAGCTGCTTGAGCTCTTCCTGCGCGGCTTCGAGGCGGTGCTTCGAGCTCTCGAGATCATCGGCCGCTTCCTCCTCCTGCGACTTGCGGCTGGTCTTGGTGAAGTACTCGAGTTCTTCAGAAGCCACCCGTTGGGCGCGACGCGCAGCCTCAAGCCGCAGCGTGGTCTCCTCGCTGAATTTCAAGAAAGCAAGCTCTTGGCTGGCCAGCGTGAGCGCGCGGCTTTCCACCGCGCGCTTGAGGTCCTCCAGCTTGCGGTCGTAGCTCTCGCGGTCGAATTTCACCAGCAGGTCACCCTTCTTCACGGGACTGCCGTGCGGGATGATTTGCTCGATGGTGAAGTCGCCCCAGCTTTGCGGGTCGATCGCGATCAAGCCGGGCTTGGCCGGCAGGATCATGGCCTGGAAGCCACGATCGATCGTGAAGGGCTTGGATTCCACCGTGATTTCAGCGGCGGGTGCAGCCGCGATGCCGGCCGCGAGGAGGATGAGATGCTTCATGATGGATGGGATACTAGCGTTATCACTCTCCGGATTTGCCTTTCCGGGCAAGCCAAAGGAAATGCCGGCGCGGACGGCGGGCATTCGGGCTGGCGTCGATCTCATGGCGCACGACCTCGAAGCCGGCGCGGGCGAGCTTGCGCTCGATCAGGGGAACGGGCCGCGATGAAGCGATTCCTAGCAGACCGCCCGGCTGCAGTGCGCCATGAACTGAGGCGAGCCAGCGGCGGTCTTCGAACATCGGTTTGCCAGACGCCAGCGGTGCGGTGTCCGTATGGATCAAGACCGCGTGCAGGGCTTGATCGTACTCATGGAAGGCGGTGGCGTCTGAAGTGGGTACGACGATCACGCGCTGGTCCGAATTGGCCGGGCTGTCTGGCAGGAAGCTGCGATGCCACTCGCGGATAATGGGCCAAGCTTCGCCGATCAGGAAGGTCGCGCGCTTCTGGGGCAGCGTTTCCATCACTCCCGCGAGAACCTCACCGAGGCCCATGCCGGTGATCCAGATCATCGGCTGGCGGACCGGCTTGAAGGGCGCGGCGGCGATGCGGCCGAGCTCGCGCTCGCTCGCGCGCGTCTGCGGCCCGGCCAGTTGCACGCTGTCGAGCTGCAGGTATTTGCGGCCGTCGTGCTCGTGCAGGCCGAGCACGGAGCCGTCCGCTAGAGTGGTTTCCGCCAGGGTGAGTCGGGGCTTCATGGCTTGGTGGAGCTTGTGTTGGAGTGCGGTGATAGCGCCGCGCCGCGCTGCTTGTCAGTTGAAAAACAACGACCCCGGCGGAGTGCCGGGGTCGTCAGTTTTGGGTTTTTCGATCCTCGGATGCCTTGTTTCCCGGGGGAAATCGGCACCCCCGTGAATCAAAGACCTGCCTTCAGCGTGGACGATGCCTTGAAGCCGACGGACTTGGAGGCCGCGATCTTCATCGCTTCGCCAGTCTTCGGGTTGCGACCCTGACGGGCGGCGCGCTTCTTCACTTCGAAAGTGCCGAAGCCGATGATCTGGACCTTCTTGTCCTTCTTCACGCCCTTTTCGATGGAGGTGAGGACGGCAGCAAGGGCGTCCTCGGCAGCACGCTTGGTGGCGTCCTTGCCGAGTGCTTTCTGAATGGCATCAACGAGTTCAGCTTTGTTCATGGCGACGACGTAATTGCGGCGCAGGTCCATATTTGGCAAGCTAAAATAGAAGTGCGCAATCCGGCCCGGGCCCTAGAGACAGGCCCGTTGGCGGGCACTTGCAGGGGGTCTGACAAGGCGATACGAGGGTCATCGTAAATGTCCCCCAACAGCGCCCCGATGAACGATTCCACCGCCGCCGATCCCGGGCTCAAGCATGCCATCCGCGTGCTTGCGGGCGCCGCCCCTGTCGCGGAACCCGGCTTCCCCGCCGCCCTGTTAGAAGCGGCCGAGGCACGCGGCTATCTCGCGGCGGACGAGGACGAGGAGATCAAGGTACGATACGCGCAGTACTTGAGCGTGCGTGCCGCACTGCTGCAGGTGATGGGGGCGATGGAGCCGGCGAGCGGCCGCGATGCCCGCGCGTGGCAGGAGCATCTGGCCCGCTTCGCGGCGGCCTTCGGCGCCGCCTGCCTGCTGGCCCGCGGCTCGCTGGCCCTTGTGGCGCAAGGGGAAACCTGCCGTCCCCTGCGCAAGAAGCTGGATGAGCCGGACCAGTTGCGGGGCATCCCGCGCAAGACTTTTACCGGGATTTACCGGGCATCCACCGATACTTTCCGGCTTGGCCGCTTCGTCGCCTCGGTGGAATTTTACTACGAGAACCGTAGTAGAATCGCCGCTCTGGCGCAGGATCCCGCGCTGGACGGCCTGCCGGCCCTGCTGGCGGAGCAAGAGCCGTGGCTTGCGGACTTCCAGGCGGGGATGCTGCGGCGGCGCCTGAACTACCGCTGGTTTTCCTTCAAACGCCGCAATCACTCGGCCTGGAAACAGTCCATCTTCGGCTTCTTCGAATGGTCGGGCCGCTCGATCTCCGAACTGTGCCTGCCCGGGGTGAAAGCGGCCGGCGCGCCGAAGCGCGTCAGCGCCGCCCTGCGCGAGCAGATTCTCGGCATCGTCCGGCCGGGGGATATTTTCGTGACCCGTCACGATGATGCGGTGACCAACCTGTTCCTGCCCGGCCACTGGCCGCACGCGGCGCTTTACCTCGGCAGCGCGGAGCAGCGCGCGGCCGCCGGGGCGACCTTGCCGCCGCCGCTCGAGCGCCGGCTCGCGGATCCGATCCGCTTCCTGGAAGCGAAGAAGGATGGCGTCCTGCTGCGCCCGGCGGACGATACCCTGGCGGTGGACTCCTTCGTGGTCCTGCGGCCGCCGCTGGAGTCCGCGCTACTGGCCACCGCCCTGACCCGCGCCCTCGACCATGAGGGCAAGTCCTTCGACTTCGCCTTCGATTTCCGGAAGGCGGACCGTCTCGCCTGCACCGCGCTGGTCTACCGGACCTATCATGCCTGCGGTCCCCTCACCTTCTCCTTGGTCGAAGTTTCGGCCCGCCCCTGCCTGCCAGCGGAAGAACTTATCTCGCAGGCGCTGGCGCAGGATTTTCAAGTCGTCGCGGCGTGCGGGATAGGAAATGACACAATCGTTACGGGAACCCAGGCGGAACTCGCTTTGCACGCCAGTCGGAGTGCTCTCTGAGAAAAAGTTCAAGGTATTGGTTTCTAGGACTTTGTGACGCTTGTGAAATTTTTCACAAATAGGTCTTGCGCCGTTACAAAACCCTTTGATACAGCCCCCGCGCGCTTTCGGCCCAAGGCGCCTTCTGGCATGAACCGTCGTTCCATCTCTACCACTCTCTTCGCGTGGCTTTGCTGCATGATTCCCGCTATGGCTGCGGAAGGCGGGCACCATGCCCTGCCGCTGAATGCGCAGAAGCTGAGTGAGAGCACGATCCTTACCAACTCGATGGTGATGGTCTGGATTGCCGTGGCGATCATCGTGTTCTTCTGCCAAGCCGCCACCAAGAAGATGGCGCTGATCCCGCAGGGCTTCCAGAACTTCGCCGAGTGGGCAATCGAGTCGCTCTACGACTTCCTCGCCGGCCTGATGGGCAAGCACCTGACCCAGCGCACCTTCTGGTTCTTTGGCACGGTCTTCTTCTTCATCCTGATCAACAACTACCTCGGCCTGATCCCGGGCGTCGGCACCATCGGTTGGCACACCACGGTGATCCAGGACGGCCACAGCCACGAGGGCTTCCTGCCGCTGATGCGCGGTGCCAATGCGGACATCAACATGACCGCCGCGATGGCCGCCACCTTCGGCCTGTTCTGGTTCTACTGGGCGCTGACCGAGAATAGCTTGAAGGCCTTCCTCGCGCACATCTTCGCGCCGAAGGGCAAGTTCGCCGGCTTCATGGCAGTCGCGATGATTCCGATTTTCCTCTTTGTGGGCGTGCTGGAAGTGATCTCGATCATGATCCGCCCGGTGGCTCTCACCTTCCGTCTCTTCGGCAACATCTACGGTGGCGAGCAGACCATGGAAGCGCTGATGGGCTTGGTGCCCAAGTCGCTGGCCTTCCTGCCGGCGCTGCCCTTCTACTTCATGGAGCTGCTGGTCGGCTTCGTGCAGGCGCTCGTCTTCACCCTTCTCTGCGCGATTTTCCTCAAGCTCATCTGCGACCATGGCGACGAACACGGCCACGGCGAAGAAGGGCACCACTAAGAGTCAAAAACACTTTCAGCGGTTTGACCATGGCTTGACCGTGGGAGCCGCCGGGAAACACAACCAAACGTAAACTGAACCATGTTCACTAAAGCATTCGCAGTAGGCCTGGCCGCTCTCGGCGGTGGTTTCGGCATCGGTATCCTCGGCTCCAAGGCCGCGGAAGCCACCGGCCGTAACCCAGGCGCAGCCACCCCGATCCTCGTGATCTCGATCATCTTGGCCGCGCTTATCGAAGGTATCTTCATTCTGTCGGCCTTCGCTGTGCCGTTCTAAAGATCCTTGCCGCACGCGTCGTCCGCGGCGCGTGCGGCACCCTTTGCTTTTCTCCGCTTTCCCTTTCCTGCCATGATGATGACCCTTCTCGCCGACACCGCCGCACACGCTGCCGAAGCTGCAGCCCATGTGGGTGAAAAACCGGGCATTATGACGACCATCAAGGAGACCTTCGGCCTCCAGTGGCCGTTCTTCATCGCGCAGGTTATCAACTTCTTCCTGGTTGTCTTCATCCTGAAGAAGTTCGCCTTCGGCCCGGTCCAGCAGATCCTCGAGCAACGCCGCAACCGCATCGCCGAGGGCGAAGCCAAGCTGGCCAAGATCGAGAAGCAGCTTGCTGACTCCGAAGTCGCCACCGCCGCGGCGATCGCCAAGGCAAACGAAGACGCTGCCCGCCTGATCGGCGAGGCCAAGACCAGCGCCGCCGCGCTTTCCGAGCAGAAGGCCCAAGAGGCCATCTCCAGCGCCCAGCAGATCCTCGCCAAGGCCGAAGCCGCCGCTCAAGCCGAGCGCGCCGCGATCAAGGCCGAGCTCAAGCAGGAATTCGGCCGCCTCGTCGCCGCCACCACCGCTCAGGTCACTGGCAAGGTCCTCACCTCCGACGACCAAACCCGCATCAATCAAGAGGCCCTCGCCTCGGTTGAGCGCAACTGATCGATCTTCACTCTCCCGCTTCAGTCCTTCGCCTCGTCATGAAAATCTCGAAAACCGCGAACGTCACCGCCCGCCGCATTTTCCGGCTTTGCCAGACTGACGGTCGTCTTGACGAGGCCAAGCTGGGCAACGCTGTGCGCCAGCTTGCCGAGAAGAAGCCGCGCGACTTCCGCGGCGTGCTCTTTGGCATCAAGCGCCTCGTCCGCCTCGAAATGGAGCGCCGCCGCGTGACTGTGGAGAGCGCCTCCGAGCTCGACCAAGTCTCCCGCGACCGCATCGTCGGTGGCATCGCCGTGAAATACGGCACCGGCCTTTCCTTTGAATTCCTCACGAATCCCGAGCTGCTGGGCGGCTTGAAGATCCGTGTCGGCAATGACGTCTTCGACGGTTCCGTGAAGGGCCGCTTGGACCGCCTCGCCAATGCTTTCTGACTACGGCATCTCCGCCATTTGCTGAACACTTAACACTGAATACCAGCCAACTCTTCCCATGAGCAGCATCCTGCAGGAACTCGAAAAGGAGATCGCCAATGTCACGGCCTCCGTCGCGAAGACCAACGTCGGCGTGGTCCGCGAAGTCGGTGACGGCGTCGCCAAGGTCGAAGGCCTTTCGGACGTCGCGCTGAACGAGATGATTTCATTCCCCGGCGGCGTGACCGGTCTGGCGATGAACCTTGAAGAAGGTGAAGTCGGCGTCGTGCTGCTCGGCAGCTACGACAAGGTCGTCGCCGGCATGGAATGCGAGACCACCGGCAAGCTGCTTTCCGTGCCCGTCGGCCGCAAGGTCTTCGGCCGCGTGGTGAACGCTCTCGGCCAAGCCATCGACGGCAAGGGCGAGATCGAAGCCGCCGCGCAGTATCCGATGGAGAAAATCGCGCCGGGCATCATCAAGCGCAAGTCGGTGTCTGTGCCAGTGCAGACCGGCATCATGTCGATCGACGCGATGATCCCCGTGGGCCGTGGCCAGCGCGAGCTGATCATCGGTGACCGCGCGACCGGCAAGACCACCATCGCGGTGGACACCATCATCTCGCAGGCCAAGCAGAACAAGGCTGCCGAGCAGGGCAAGCTGCAGAACCACAAGCCGCTTTACTGCATCTACGTCGCGATCGGCCAGAAGCTCTCGAACGTGGCTCGTATCCAGAAGACGCTCGAAGATGCGGGCGCGATGGAATACACCACCATCGTTTCGGCCACCGCTTCGGATGCCGCCGCGATGCAGTACCTCGCTCCTTACGCCGGCTGCGCCATCGCCGAATACATGATGGACCAGGGTCAGGACTGCCTGATCGTGTTCGATGACCTTTCCAAGCACGCCGTGGCTTACCGCCAGGTGGCCCTGATCCTGAAGCGCCCCTCCGGTCGCGAAGCGTATCCGGGTGACGTGTTCTACCTCCACTCCCGCTTGCTTGAGCGCTCCGCTCGTCTGACCGATGCCGCCGGTGGCGGCTCGCTGACCGCGCTGCCGATCATCGAGACCCAGGCCGGTGACGTGTCCGCTTACATCCCGACCAACGTGATCTCGATCACGGACGGCCAGATCTACCTGGAAACCGACCTCTTCTACCAAGGCATCCGCCCCGCCATCTCGGTGGGTCTCTCGGTGTCGCGCGTGGGTTCCGCCGCCCAGACCAAGACCATCAAGTCCGTGGCCGGCACCACCAAGCTTGACCTCGCACAGTTCCGCGAGCTGCAGGCCTTCGCCCAGTTCGGTTCGGACCTGGATGCCTCCACCAAGAAGAAGCTCGAGCGCGGTGCCCGCATCGTGGAGCTCTTCAAGCAGAACCAGTACTCCCCGCTCTCGATGGAGATGGAGTCGGTGTTCCTGTTCGCGATGCAGAACGGCTACTTCGATGACGTGAAGGTCACCGACGTGAAGCGCTGCCAGACCGCGATGGGCGAATACTTCGAGACCCGCAAGACCGAGCTGCTCGACAAGATCCGCAACGAGAAGCCGGACCTCAAGAAGGACGCCGCTTCCGTCGAGGCCGTCAAGGGCGCCCTGAACGATTTCAAGGCTTCCTGGAAGTAATCGATCGCTTCGTTTCCTCTGTCCTGCCTGCTTTCCGCTCCCTGCTCCTAGCTCTCTTCTGATATGGCCAACCTTCGCGACATCCGCCGGCGCATCAAGTCGGTCAAGAACACCGCCCAGATTACCCGGGCGATGCAGCTTGTCGCTGCCGCCAAGATGAAGAAGGCGCAGGACCAGGCGCTGGCCGGCCGCGACTACGCGGACCTGCTCAACCAGGTCCTCGTCAACCTCAAGGAAAACGTCGGCGAGGAAGCCCACCCGCTGCTCGAGCAGAAGGAAGGCGGCAAGGAGTTGCTGCTGGTGATCTCGACCGACAAGGGTCTCTGCGGTGGTCTCAATACCAACCTCGGCAAGAAGATCCGCGCCGAGGTCTCGAAGGAGACCGCCATGGTCACCGTCGGCCGCAAGCTGCGCAATCAGTTCGCCAAGGCCGGCCGTGAGCTGGTGGCGGACTTCGAGGTGCGCGATCCGGTGCCCTTCTCGGAGGCCCGCCCGATCGCCAAGTTCCTGACCAAGGCCTTCCTCGAAGGCGGCTACTCGAAGGTCAGCGTCGCCTTCTCGAACTTCGTGAACGTGATGCGCCAGGAGCCGACGATCGTCCAGCTCCTGCCGATCTCGACCGCCGCGCTCGGCGAGAAGCAATCCTACGAGGGCATGGGCAAGGAAGTGGCGGTCAAGGAGACCGATCACGCCGCTGCGCTCTCCAAGGACTACATCTTCGAGCCCAGCAGCGGAGACGTGCTCGAAACCCTGCTGCCGCTCTACATCAACTTCCAGATCTACCAGATGCTGGTCGAGAGCCGCGCCTCCGAGCACTCCGCGCGGATGGTCGCCATGAAGGGCGCCACCGACAACGCGAAGAAGTTCATCAAGGAACTGACGCTCGAATACAACAAGCTCCGCCAGGCCGCGATCACCGCGGAACTGCTCGAAATCACCACGGCCATGCGCGCCATGGAATGACCTAGAAGCCGCAGCCAGCCTTTTCCGTCCCATCTCAAGAACACCGATCACTGCTCACTGATCACTCGGCACACTGCCTTTTGGTTACAGCAATCCCACCGCTCCTGCCATGTCCAACCAAGGTACCATCGTCCAGGTCATCGGCGCCGTCGTTGACGCCGATTTCTCGAAAGCCACCGCGCTTCCGGGCATCTACAACGCGCTCGAAGTTTCCTATAACCTGAACGGCGTCGACACCAAGCTGGTGCTCGAAGTGCAGCAGCACCTTGGCGACGGCTGGGTGCGCGCGGTTGCCATGTCCGCTTCGGACGGCCTCAAGCGCGGCATGGCCCTGACCGATACCGGCAAGGCCATCGCAGTGCCAGTCGGCAAGCAGGTGCTCGGCCGTATCTTCAACGTGACCGGTGACCTGGTGGACGAAAACGTGCCGCTCGCGAATCCGGAACAGCGTTCCCCGATTCACCGCGCTGCTCCTTCCCTGACCGAGCAATCCGCGACCACGGAAATCCTTCCCACCGGTATCAAGGTGATCGACCTGATCTGCCCGCTGCTCAAGGGCGGCAAGGGCGGGATGTTCGGTGGTGCCGGCGTCGGCAAGACCGTCGTCATCATGGAGCTCATCAACAACATCGCGAAGGCGCACGGTGGTTTCTCCGTGTTCGCCGGCGTGGGTGAGCGCACCCGTGAGGGCAATGACCTCTACTGGGAAATGATCGAGTCCGGCGTTATCGCCACCGAGCGGGACGAGAAGGATCACGTGAAGCTCGACGACAAGGGCAACCCGATCCTCAAGGAAGGTTCCAAGGTCGCCCTTTGCTACGGCCAGATGAACGAGCCTCCAGGTGCCCGTCTCCGCGTCGCGCTGTCCGCGCTGACCATGGCCGAGCACTTCCGCGACGAGGCCAACCAGGACGTGCTGCTCTTCGTCGACAACATCTTCCGTTTCTCCCAGGCCGGTTCCGAGGTGTCCGCCCTTCTGGGCCGCACCCCGTCCGCCGTGGGTTACCAGCCGACCCTCTCCGAGGAAATGGCCGGTCTCCAAGAGCGCATCACCTCCACCAACAAGGGCTCGATCACCTCGATCCAAGCGGTGTACGTGCCGGCGGACGACCTTACCGACCCTGCTCCCGCAAACACCTTCGCTCACCTTGACGCAACCGTGGTGCTTGAGCGTGGCCTTGCCGAGCAAGCGCTCTTCCCGGCCGTGGACCCGCTGGCCTCGACCTCCAAGGCGCTCGCGCCGGAAGTCGTCGGCGAGGAACACTACCGCGTCGCCCGTGGCGTGCAGCAGGTGCTCCAGCGCTACAAGGACCTGCAGGACATCATCGCGATTCTCGGCATGGACGAACTGTCCGACGAGGACAAGATGACCGTGTTCCGCGCCCGCAAGATCCAGCGCTTCCTGACCCAGCCCTTCCACGTTGCTGAAATCTTCACCAACGTCCCGGGTGCCCTCTGCTCGATCGAAGACACCGTCCGTGGCTTCGCCGAGATCCTCGACGGCAAGTGGGACGATGTGCCGGAAGGCAACTTCTACATGAAGGCCGGCATCGACAGCGTTTCCCGCGAATAAGTGACCCCGAGGTGATCAGTGCCTTTCCACTGATCACCGATCACTGATCACTGATCACTACCATGGCTCTCCACCTCGAAATCGTCACCCCGGAGAAGAAGATCTTCTCCGACACCGTCGGCAACGTCTACCTGCCCGGGGCCGATGGCGAGCTTGGCATCCTCGATGGCCACGCTGCTCTGGTGACCGCGCTGAAGCCCGGTGAACTCCGCTACGAGAAGAACGGCCAGACCGTCCTCATGGCGATTGGCACCGGCTTCGCCGAAGTGACCGAGCACCGCGTGAACGTCCTGACCGACCTCGCCGCGGAAGCCGAACAGATCGACGAATCCAAGGTCGAAGAGGCCATGCAGCGCGCTGAACAACAGCTCGCGGGCATGAGCCACGACCACGACGCCGAAGAGGTGGCGCACCTCCAAGCGGTCATCGCCAAGTCGATGGCCCAGTTGCATCTCAAGCGGCGTCATCGGAACTGACCCCGTCAGCTCCCGGTTTATTTTGAGAAAGCCCGCCCGGTCATGCCGCGGCGGGCTTTTTGTTTCCCTCCTGACCGCTCAGGACTCGTCAGTCTTCGGCTCGCCCATCTCGATCTTCACCCGTTCGCGGAGCACGTGCTGGTACATCAGGCTGCCGCTGATCATTAGCACGCCCATCACCACATAGAGCCAGCGCAGGTTCATCCGGTCCAGATTGCCGATCCAGTGGTCCACCACGGTGATCATCGCCGATCCGGCCACAAAGATGATGACCGAGATCAGCCAAGCCCGGCTCATGTAGCGGTTGTGGTGGAGGTAGCTCACGTCCAGGCCGCCCATCCACACGAAGGCCGCGAGCAGGACAAGCAGGATGGCGCTGCGTCGCAGCGTGAAGGTCAGTTCCATGGGCCGTGACCTTTCCAGCCGATCCGGCAGGCGGCCTCAAGGCGAATTTGGAGTGCGGCGGCAAGGCGCCGCTTTGGCTTCGCCTCGATGACACTGCGGTCAACGGCCACGAATTGCCGTGATGGCGCCGTGAACCACTTCAAAGCCGCGCCCCGCAGCCGCACCGCATAGGCTCGGGCACAAAAAAACCGGGGAGCCCCTGAAGGCCCCCCGGTGGGAATCAATCTAGCGATCGTGTTGCTCGATCACACGCCACCACCACGCGGCTGCGGAGCGCGCAGGACGGGGTTCATGTCGGTGCCCCAGACGGTGCTGTCACCCACGTCGCCGAGGGTCTTGCCACCTTGGCCGGTGGAGACCTTCTTGTCGTTTTCGCGGATCTGCATCGGGGTCGCGCTGTTGTCGAGGCGCAGGATCACGGCCTTACCGGCATAGGGCTCCGGGTCGAAGGTCCAGTCAGGCTGGAACTTGTAGGACGGAGTCACGATCACCGGACGGTTCGGCTCACCGCTCGAGCTCTGGCCCTTGGTCTGGCTGGCCATGATGTAGCTGAAACCCACTTCACCGGCCTCAAGCGCCTTGGCTTGGGTGGAGAAGTCGTCCGTCGCGTTCTTCTTCGGCGACTGGGCGGTCTTGCACCAGAAGGGCTTCTCGGACTTGCCACCACCACCGGCCAGAAGCTGGCGGAAGTAGTCGTTCGAGAAGGTGCCGCCGAACTGGAGCTCAGTGCCGGTGGCTTCCTTCACGGAATCCGCGGTTTCGTTGTCAGGGAAGTTGCCGTACTCGCTGTCGAATTCGAACAACATCGTGCTGATCTGCTTGATGTTATTGAGTGCCTCCGTGCGGTCCGCAGCCTTGCGCTGCTTCAGGATCACGGGAGCGGAGAGGCCCGCGAGGGCCGCGATGATCACGATCACCACGAGCAGCTCCACCAAGGTGAAACCGTCGGGGCGACGATATTTGGCTTTCATGTTTTGGTTTTCTTTTACTGTTCTTATGAATGGGGCCACTAAGTGCCCCGTTTTGGTATAAATCCCCCGCCACCCGAGGGCGGAAGAGGATTGGTTCAAGCTACGGCCCGAGGGCCGCGGTGCAAGGAGAAAGAAGTCCAGTTGGATCAACGAGCAAGGCTGCCCGGAGGCGCCCGCTTCGTACGCTCTGGTCTGCCTCGTTCATTTGCTCTTTCCGATTGGTTGCGGGGCCTTTAGCACGGGATTCACACCGCTGCCCCAGACCGTATTATCACCGCTGTCGCCGAGGGTCTTCCCGGCGACCCCGGTGGAGACCTTCTTGTCGTTCTGGCGGATCTGCATCGGTGTGGCGCTGTTGTCCAAGCGCAGGACCACCGCCTTACCCGCGAAGGCGTCAGGATCAAAAGTCCAGTCCGCCCGGAACTGATCAGACGCAGCCACCACCACCGGGCGCAGCGGCTCATCGTTGGCACTCTGTCCCTTGCTGGGGCTGGCCATGATATAGCTGAAACCCACTTCACCGGCCTCAAGCGTCTTCGCTTGGCTACTGAAGTCGTCCTCGCGGTTCTTCTTCGGCGACTGTGCGGTCTTGCACCAGAAGGGCTTCTCGGACTTGCCACCCCCGCCGACCAGAAGCTGGCGGAAGTAGTCGTTCGAATACTGCCCGGTGAGGGTGAAGTCGGTCTTGTTTCTTTGCTTCACCTCCAGCGCCGTCTTGTCATCTGGCAAGCTCCCGTAGTCGGCATCGAACTCGAACAGCATTACGCTGATCTGCTTGATGTTGTTGAGGGCTTCCGTGCGGTCCGGAGCGCGGTGGCCAGGCCTGAACAACACGGGCGCGGCGATGACCGCTACGGCCAGGATCAGGAGGATCAAGACGGCCAGTTCCATCTTGGTGAAGCCGGGGTGACCCCGGGGATTCGTTTTCATGTTTTTGGTTCTCGTTATCGTCGTTTTTATGAATGGGGCACTAAGGCCCCGCTTAGGTATGAATCCCTCATCCTCAAGAGCTGAGGGATCAGTCCAAGCTAAGCACGACGAGAAAGAGATCTCGTGAAATCACCGTGAAAAGGCCGCGGCGAAGGCTAACTGGAACCCGTGCGTCTACTTGCTGCTTCGCGGTTGTGGAGCGCGTAGGACCGGTTTCACATCCGTACCCCACACGGTGTTGTCACCCGTGTCGCCGAGGGTCTTGCCGCCTTGGCCGGTGGAGACCTTCTTGTCGCTTTCGCGGATCTGCATCGGCGTGGCGCTGTTGTCCAGGCGCAGGATTATGGCCTTACCGGCATAGAGCTCCGGATCGAAGGTCCAGTCCGCCCGGAACAGGTAGGAGGGGCTCACCACCACCGGGCGGTTCGGCTCATCGCTGGAGCTCTGGCCCTTGGTCTGGCTGGCCATGATGTAGCTGAAGCCCACCTCGCCGGCCTCAAGAGCCTTGGTGGGCGTGCTGAAGTCGTCGGCGCTGTTCTTCTTCGGGGACTGGGCCGTCTTGCACCAGAAGGGCTTCTCGGACTTGCCACCGCCGCCGGCCAAGAGCTGGCGGAAATAGTCGTTCGAATACTGGCCGCTCAGAGGGGCGAGGTCCGTGCCGGTCTTGCGTTTCACCTCCACCGCCGTTTCGTCGTCGGGGAATCTCCCGTAATCTTTTTCAAAATCTAACAGCAGCGTGCTGGTCTGCTTGATGTTGTTGAGGGCTTCCGTGCGGTCCGTGGCCTTTCGGGACCTCAACAGCAGCGGCGCGCAAAGAAATGCGATCCCCAGAAACATCACGACGATGACCGCGATCATCAACCCCTTGTCGGCTGAAGTCGTGACGGGCGCTTGAGGTTTTTCGGGTTCCATGGGTTTACCCAACTTAGCCCGCCACGGCCAATAGATCCCGTGAAATCAATGTGAAAAGCCCGTGGCGAGAGCCGCGGGGTCCCACTCATTTACTTGCCGCTGCCCGCGGTTGTGGAGCGCGGAGGATGGGGTTCATGTCGCTGCCCCAGACCGTGCCATCTCCGACATCACCGAGGGTCTTGCCAGCGCTGCCGGCAGAAACCTTCTTGTCGCTCTCGCGGATCTGCATCGGCGTCGCGCTATTGTCCAAGCGCAGGACCACGGCCTTCCCGGCATAGGGCTCGGGGTCAAAGGTCCAGTCGGCCCGGAACTTATACGAGGGAGTCACCACGACCGGACGGCTGGGCTCATCGTTGGAGTTCTGCCCGCGGGTAGCACTGGCCATGATGTAACTGTAGCCCACCTCCCCGTCAGCCAGCGCCTTCTCACGAGTGGAAAAATCATCATCGGGCTTCCTCGGCGATTGCGCCGTCTTGCTCCAGAAGGGCTTTTCCGACTTGCCCCAAGAACAAGTGAGTATTTGCCGGAAGTAATCGTTCGAATACTCCCCGGTTAGAGTGAAGTCCGTACTGGTCTGGCGCTTCACCTCCAGTGCGGTTTCATCATCCGGGAACCTCCCATAGTCAGCCTCAAACTCGGCCAGCATCGCGCTGATCTGCTTGATGTTGCTCAGCGCTTCCGTGCGGTCCGCAGCCTTGCGCTGCTTTTTGAGCACAGGGCCGCCCAATGGGTACAGCGATCCGATGATTCCGACGACCACCACGAGGATGAACACCTTCTCACCCCGGCTCAGCGCGGGCTTATCACGATTCTCAGGCTCCTGCGAGCCTCCCAAGCTGCGATACACCCGACCCATAAACCGGACAATATCACCGCGAGAAGGCCGCGGCCAGCGCCGCCAGCGAATCCCCGCTTGGTCGGTCCGCTTCCAGGATCGCCTTCTTCTGCAGCGCGGTCAGCTCCGCCGCTCCCTTCTTGGCCAAATCTAACATCCCGGTCATCTCCGCACCGGTGAAGACCGCCTCTTCCCCGCTGCCCTGCACTTCGACGTATTCGCCGCTCTCGGTCATCACCACGTTGAAGTCCACCGCGGCGTCCTTGTCCTCCACGTAGTCCAGATCCAGCACCGGTGCGCCATTGACCACTCCGGCGGAGACCGCGGAGACCAGCTTGGTCAGCGGAAAGGCCTTCAGCTTGCCAGCCGCCATCAACTTGTTCAGCGCGATCGCCAGCGCCACGCAGCCGCCGGTGATGGAGGCCGTGCGCGTCCCGCCATCGGCTTGCAGCACATCGCAATCGATCCAGATCGTGCGCTGCCCGAGTTTTGTTAGATCCGTCACCGCCCGCAGCGCGCGGCCGATCAAGCGCTGGATCTCGGACGAGCGGCCATCGAGCTTGCCGCGGGTCACATCGCGCTGCTTCCGCTCCAGGGTCGAGTACGGCAGCATGCTGTATTCCGCCGTCAGCCAGCCGCCCTCCACCCGCTGCATCTTCATCCAGCGCGGCACATCCTCCTCGATCGTGGCCGCGCAGATCACCCGCGTCTCGCCGAAGGACACCAGCACGGATCCCGCCGCGTACGGCGCCACGTGCGGGATGAAGGAAATCGGGCGGAGCTGGTCGGGCTGGCGGCTATCGTGGCGGGCGGCGGACATCGGAGGACCAGTCAAAGGAAGACCCCGGCCAAAGGCAAGGCGTAGCGCCATCTACCGCCCACGGAGCGGAATGGCTGGGCGAATCGGCCCCAAGAATCCCACGCCGATTCACGGGAAGATCCCCCGCCCTTCGACCCTGGGCCCTAGTCCCTGATTCCCGGCTCCTTTTCCTGCTTGGATTGCCCGCCCTTCCGGGTTCCCCTGCCCTCGCGGATGAAGGAAACGCTGGCGGAACTGGAAAGCTGGGGCGCCGACGTGATTTTCGGCCGCGCGAAGGGCTTCCGCGCCAGCATGATGCGCCTGGCCATGAGCCTCCTCTCGGGGGTCTACCGCGGCGTCGTCCAAAACCGCCTGCGGATCTACCGCAAGCGCTGGCGCCAGCAGCACCATCTCGGCACCTTGGTCGTCTCCGTCGGGAACCTGACCGTCGGCGGCACCGGCAAGACCCCGGTGGTCGAGTTGCTGGCCAAGACCCTGCGCGACCGCGGCCGCCGCGTGGCAATCCTCAGCCGCGGCTACAAGAGCCGCCGCCTGAAGGAGCCCCAGAACTGGAAAAACCAGGATGGCTCGAAATTCCCCGCCGAGAAGATGCCCAAGCTGGTCTCCACCGGCCGGGCCCTCCTGCTCGACTCCAAGTATGCCGGCGACGAGCCCTTCATGCTCGCCAAGAACCTCGATGGCGTGGCCGTGGTGGTCGACAAGGACCGCGTGAAGGGCGGCCGCTTCGCCGTAGGCCAGCTCGGCGCCGATACCCTGGTGCTGGATGACGGCCTGCAATACCTCAGCCTTTCCCACGGCGTGGACATCGTGCTGGTGGACCGCAGCGCGCCCTTCGGCACCGGTGCCCTGCTGCCGCGCGGCACCCTTCGCGAGCCGCCGCGGAATCTCTGCCGCGCCAGCTACATCCTGCTGACGAAGTGCGATGGCACACCGAATGACGCCCTGATCGAAAGGCTGCGCAAATACAACCGCGTGGCCCCGATCATCGAGTGCCGCCACGGCCCGCGCTACCTGGAGGAGGTCTTCACCGGCGAGCGCCAACCGCTTGAGTTCCTGAAGGACAAGTGGACCGCCGCAATCAGCGGCATCGCCGTGCCGGAGGGCTTCGAGCGCAGCGTGGAAAAATTGGGCGCGCGCCTGGAGATCAAGCGCCACTTCCCCGATCACCACCGCTTCTCGCGCAAGGAGATCGATGCCTTCCTGGACCGCTGCATCCAGCGCGACATGGAGCTGATCATCACCACCGAGAAGGACGCCGTCCGCTTCCCGCGACCGAAGGGTGTCACCGTGCCGATCTATTTCCTCCGCATCGAGGTGGAGATCCTCAAGGGCCACGACGCTTGGGAGGACCTCATCACCCGCCTCTGCCACCCCTCAGCTCCCGGGGATCCCGTGCTGAGACACCGGGACGCCTACGCGGTGTGAAGCGGCCACTTGGGGTGATTGGAAAATTAGAAAGGTTTTGTAAGCGCCCGGCGGCGCTCTTGATTTACAGCGGCTTGCCTGCCGATCGCTGGCCCGAATGTCCTTGTTGGCCGGTGCCGATCATACCATAACTGCATCGAATCTATGAACTCTTCCTACAATCCTTACGCTGTATCCTCGGTGGCGGAGGCTTCCATCGAGACCCGCACCGATTTCGTGCGGAAGACCTACCTCCACCTCGCCGGTGCCATCGGCCTTTTCGCGCTGCTGGAAACGCTCCTGATCCAGATGGGCCTGGGCGCCATGTTCGTGAATCTTCTGGGTGGCAGCCGCTACTCTTGGCTGATGGTCCTCGGTGCCTTCATGGGTGTCTCCTACTTGGCAAATAGCTGGGCCTACAATGGTGCCTCGAAGGGCATGCAGTATGCCGGCCTGATCCTCTACACCTGTGCGGAGGCCGTGATCTTCCTGCCCCTGATCATGCTTGCGACGCGGGTTGACCCGTCCGCGATCGGCAAGGCGGGCGTGGTCACCGGCTTCATGGTACTCGGCCTCACGGCGATCGCCTTCACCACCAAGAAGGACTTCAGCTTCCTCGGCGGCTTCCTGAAGATCGCCTGCTTGATCGCCCTCGGCCTGATCGTTGCGGGTGTGTTCATGCCAAGCCTGATGGCCGGGATGGGCATCTGGTTCTCGATCGCGATGGTGGCCATTGCCTCCTGCTCGATCCTCTACAACACCAGCCAGATCATGTATCACTACGCCCCGGGCCAGCATGTGGCGGCTTCGCTGTCCCTCTTCGCGAGCGTGGCATTGCTGTTCTGGTACGTGCTGCGGATCTTCCTCTCTTCGCGCAACTAAGCGCCAGCAGATCCAGATTCACCTCATTTCCAAAAACGGCCGGGAGCAATCCCGGCCGTTTTTGTTTCCGGCTCATCCCGCCTTCGCGCATAAGAGTGTGGTGAATCTCGGCCGCGATCTGAAAAACCCTCTCGCCTTGCGCTCGAAGGGTTGGCTCTTCCTCCTGCTTGGCGTCGTCTCCGCCGCGTTGATTCTGTTAGAAGACTTCAGCATCCGGCGGCTGGTGCTGCTCGCGATCTGCATCTGGGCCTTCTGCCGCTTCTACTACTTCCTCTTCCACGTGCTCCAGGCCTACGCCGGTCGCGAGCGCCCCTATGCGGGTCTCTGGGATGCGATGAAGTGGGCCCTCAAGGGCAAGGATGGCGCGTAAAGCCGGGGAACCGCCAGCGGGTGCATCCTGCCCACCCTTTCCGCGTTTTCCCGGTGCTTTTGCATGCGGAATGGAGCCTTGGCCCTCCGGCGCCATAGCCCCTGCCCTCTCGGCAAGCGTCTGAAAGTGAGCTCATAGCAGCAGCCCTTGCCTCGCCAGACGGGCTGATGGCACGTCGTTTGCGAGAGGGATGGTGAATCACCTCGCGGCGATAGCGGACTCACGTACCGGCCAAACGCCGCGGGGAAGTATCACAATTAGACACCACAATCATGAAAACGAACCTGACCCGAATCGCTCTTCTACTCGCCTTGGCACCGCTCACTCCGGTTGCCATCGCACAGACCACCAAGGAAGAGACCACCAAGAAGACCATCGTCACCGAAGTGAAGGTGGCTCCGGAACCCGGCACACTGGCCGCAACCATCAACGACAGCGCCACCTTCTCGATCCTCGCGAAGGCACTGAAGGCGGCCGACCTCGAAGGAATGCTGGGCGATCCCAAGGGCTCCTTCACGGTCTTCGCTCCCACGGACGATGCCTTCATGAAGTTGAAGAAGGGCACCCTTGACCGGCTCCTCTTGCCGGAGAACAAGGAGAAGCTGCGCTCGCTGCTGCTGTATCACGTGCTCCCTGGGCAGTTCAGTTCTTCCGAGCTGAAGAATGGCAAGATCACCACCTCGAATGGTGAGAAGGTGGAGATCGACATCAAGGCCCACACTGTCCAAGTCGAACATGCCAAGGTGGCCAAGGCCGACTTGGCGGTGAAGAATGGCATCATGCACTCGGTCGACGAAGTGATCGTTCCCAAGTCGCTGGATGGCTTCGCCAAGCTGGATGAGAAGTAAACAAGCCGGGCGGTGAATATCGCCTGAATGCAGAAGGCCCGCCGCTGGATCAGTTCCGGTGGCGGGCTTTTGTTTTTGTGCACGCACTCCGAAAGCGCTCCCGCGCAAATGGGATGATGACTGAACTTAGCGGCAGACCCCTGCCCGCGGCCACGTATCCTCCGGCATGCGCCCCGCTCCCGCGATCCTCGCCTGCACCCTCTTCACCGCCGCCGCGGCCCGGGCGGAACTTGAGCTTCCCCCACCCTTCCCCGCCGACCCGGACCAAGCCATGGAACGCACCTGCTTCCAGACCGGCAAGGCATGGTCGCCCCAGGGCAACCTCCGCTCCGACGTGGCCTTGGTCTACGGCATCGACAAGGACCTCCCCGCCCGCATGCAGACTTGGCGCGACCGTGGCTACCGCCTGCACGTCATGACCGGCGTCTCCTGGGGCCAGTACCAGGACTACCTCTACGGCCGCTTTGACGGCGTGAACCACGTCGACAACGCCCAGACCGACCGCAATGGCAAGGTCATCAGCCACGGCGGCGACGTGTACTACATGTGCCCGGCGGAGAACTACGGGAAGTTCCTCTGCGTGGGCGTACAGCGCGCGCTGGATGCCGGTGCCGAGGCGATCCACTTGGAAGAGCCGGAATTCTGGGCCCGCGCCGGCTACTCGGAAGGCTTCAAGCGCGAGTGGAAGGACTACTACAAGGAGGATTGGCAAGCCCCGCATGAGAGCGTGGACAGCCAGTGGAAGGCCTCCAAGCTGAAGTACTATCTTTATCGTAGGGCCTTGCAGCAGGTCTTCGACCACGTGAAGGAATTCAACCAGCGCACCGGCAAGCAGGTCCGCTGCTACGTGCCGACCCACAGTCTGCTCAACTACGCCCACTGGAAGATCGTGAGCCCGCAATCGAGCCTTGCCAAGCTGGACGGTTGCAACGGCTACATCGCGCAGGTCTGGACCGGTACTTCCCGCACTCCGAACGTCTATCGCGGCGTGCGCAAGGAACGGACCTTCGAGACTGCTTTCTTGGAATACGGCGCCATGCAGAACCTGGTGAAGGCCACCGGCCGCACGGTTTGGTATCTGAACGATCCAATTGAGGACAACCCGCGCCACGACTGGACGGACTACCGGACTAATTGGGAATCCACCATGGTCGCCTCGCTGCTGCAGCCGGATGTCTCGCAATTCGAGGTCGCGCCCTGGCCGGAGCGGATCTTCGGCGGCAAGTACCCTCGCAACGTGCCGGCGGAGCAGCAGCAGACCATCCCGCCGGAGTATGCAACCGAGCTGCAGGTCGTGATGAACGCGCTCAACGACATGAAGCAGCCGGACTACGCCTGGGACTGCGGCTCGCGCGGGATCGGTGTGCTGGTCAGCGATTCGCTGATGTTCCAGCGGGAAGGCCCGGCGCCCAGCGATGGTGACATGAGTCACTTCTACGGGCAGGCACTGCCACTGCTGAAGCGCGGCATCCCCGTGACTCCGGTGCAGCTTGAGAACGTGGTGCTGCCCGGCTTCCTGAAGGACCTGAAGGTGCTGGTTTTGAGCTACGAGGGCCAGAAGCCACAGAGCCCCGAGGTCCATCCACCACTGGCGGAATGGGTGAAGCAAGGCGGCGTGCTCGTCGTGGCGGATGAGGATGGTGACCTCTACAATGGCGTGAAGGAGTGGTGGAATGAAGGCGGCAAGACCCATGCCAATCCCCGCCAGGATCTCTTCCGCACCCTGGGCCTCCAGGATACGGACTTCCCGGAAGGCGGCAGCCAACGCAAGGCCGTAGGCAAGGGCGAGGTGGTTTGGATACGCCTTAGTCCGGTGACCTTCACGCACTTGGCCGAGGAGGAAGCGGACTACGTGGCAACGCTGAAGGCATCCTTGGAAAAGACCGGCGGCACCTGGCAGGAGACGAATCACCTCGTGCTACGACGCGGGCCGTACTTCGCGGCGGCGGGCCTCGATGAATCGGTGGGAGGCCCGGCCAAGATCCTGAAGGGCCGCTTCGTGAATCTCTTCGATCCCGGGTTGAAGGTGCAGCGCGAGGTCGAACTCAAGCCGGGTGCCCGCTGCTTCCTGCTTGATCTCCAGGCAGGGAAGGGGGACCGCCTGCTGGCCTCTGCCTGCAAGGCCCTGGCGAAAGAGCGCAAGAAGGGCCTGGAATGGACCGTGGAGGGCGTGGCGGGGACACCGGCACTGGTCCTCATCGCCTGCGGCAAGCGCCCGGCTGCGGTCAAGCTGGATGGCGTGGACGTGGAGTCCTACGACTATCTGGGCGGGGAGGGGCTACTCTACGTGCGCTTTGAAAATAGTTCCGGCCCGCGGTCCCTCGTCGTCGAATTTGAATGAATGAAGATCGGCCTCCCTGGCGCTTGATAGACGTGAAATTCGCGATTTTGAGCGATCCGGCCGGGTCCGGAGTGGAAATCCGGCCCGGAACTGGAATCCCGGGCGGCGACTTCCGCCTTGTCCCGGGCAGCAGGCTCCCCTAATCCCCGTGCGCACATGGAGAACGCGATGCACCTGTACGAACCGCTGCCGCTCTACGGCACCGGGCTGGTTCTGGGGGTGTGGCTGGTAGCCACCCACGCGCTGATGCTCGCCAAGCCGGAGCCAGTGCAGCACTTCCTCAAGAAGCTGCCGCGCGACAAGGCGATCGGCCAAGTCTTCCTCTTCATCGGGATGATCTGGTTCTGGCTTCTGGTGCAGCCGCCCGGGAAGGGCATCCTGCATTCCTTGGCCATGGATCTGGGTGAATTCAACCCGCTCAAGGGCTATCTCCGCTATGTGATCCTTTTCGCGATTCCGGCGGTCGGGTATGCGGTGAAGGAATTCCTCGCCGTGCGCGCCTTGGGCCTGCTCGGCCTGATGGCCGCCGCGCCCTTGCTTTACGCCGCCTTCCAAAGGGATCCGCAGAGCCGCCTGCTGGTGCCGATCTTTGCCTACGCGATGATCATCGCCTCGCTCTACTGGGTCGGCATGCCCTACCTCTTCCGCGATGCGGTGAACTGGGCCACCGCTAACAGCAAGCGCTGGCAGGCGCTGAGCGTGGCCGGTCTGGCCTACGGCATCGCCGTGCTCGTTTGCGCGATGATGTTCTGGAAGGGGCAGTGAGGGCAGGGTGGCTTGTTAGCTTGCGCGTTGAAGCTTTGCGGCGCGGCCGCTTTAGGAGTGCGCGCGAGGATCGCCGCTTTCTGTGCTCGCTCGCTCCATTCAAGGCCACACAAGTTCTAGGCCCGTTTCCCCCACTCCAGACAGTAGGGGTGATCCCCAAGGAAAGAACACGCCCACACCCTAAGGGCAAACCCATCTAGAACTCCAACGGCGTCCTGCCTCGACCACCCGCCCAAAAAGCGGCGATCCTCGCGGCCCACCTAAAAGCGACTGCGTCGCGAAAGGGGCCATCGTGAGGTAAGAAGGATACCCAAAACAAAAGCGCCGCTACCACCCGTTCCCGGGCCAGCAGCGGCGCTTTGATAAATCCTTGAAGCTTCTGTCAGCTCAATCCGGGAACACCAGTTCCTTGCGCTTCCCATCACCGCCACCGCCGCGCCCGAAGTCATCGAACACATCCTTGGAGCTCACGTAGATCATCACGCCGAAAAGCAGGCAGACGAAGCAGAGCTGGATGTATTCCAGCAGCTTCACCCGCACCGGCCGCTTCGCGATCCACTCCATGCCGGCGAGCACGATGTGCCCGCCGTCCAGCACGGGGAAGGGGAGTAGGTTGAGGATCGCCAGGTTGATGTTGATCAGCACCAAGAAGGCGATGATCCGCAGCACCGGGTGATCCATCAGCAGGAAATTGTACTGCACCTTGCCGATCCCGATCGGGCCGCTGAGGTGCTGCAGGCCGATGCTGGAGTCCTTCGAGACCACGCTGACGATGGTCAGCCACATCGTCTTCACGGTCTCGGTGAGCTGCTCGGGGACCGTGGGATTCACCAGTCCGTCGCGGCTGAAGGATTCCTGGGTGAAGGCCACACCGATCATTGGCCGCAGCTCATCCTTCTCCAGGCCGGAGATGGGTACCGTCGGCGTAACCGTCGCGCTACCGGGCTGGCCGTCGCGCTGGTAGGCGATCTGGATCGGCTTGGTCCCGGCGGCTTCGATCAGATCCATGGCTTGGCGGATCGTCGTGACCGGCACGTTGTCCAAGGAGACGATCGCGTCGCCCTTCTTGAGGCCCGCCTTTTCGGCCGGGGTCTTGGCGGCGGAGAAGTCCGCGATCGAAACCAAGCCCTTGCCTACCGGGTCGAGACCCACCTGGCGCACGCCCTTGCGCTGCCAGGGCTTGGTCTCCGGAATCTTGAAGCCGGAGTAGATGTTCTCGACCTCACCGCCGCGATCCACGGTGAATTGGATTTGGCTGCCGCGGCTGGTCGCCACTTGGACCACCACAGAATCGACGCTCCCCACCCAGGTGCTGACCGGGCTGCCGTTGATCGCGAGAATCTTGTCGCCCGGCTTGAGACCGGCGGCCTCGCCGGCGCTACCCTTCTCGACGTAGCCGACGGTGGTGGTCTCGATCATGTCCGCCGGCTTCCCGAATTGCCACACACAGAGCGCGGCCGTGATGGCGAGCAGGAAGGAGAACAGCGGCCCCGCGAAGGCGACGATGATCTTGTCGAGCGGCTTGATCGGCGGCAGCGGTGCTTGGTCGAGGTTGCCGCCTTCGATCGCTTCCATCGGCGCCATCTGCGGCAGCGCCACGAAACCACCCGCTGGAATCCAGCCGAGGCCATATTGCACGCCGTTGATGGTCTTGCTCCAGATCGGCTTGCCGAACCAGATCTGGAAGCGGTCGATCTTCAGGCCGCGCCACTTGGCCGCCCAGTAGTGGCCGAGCTCGTGGACGAAGATGATCAGGTTGAAAACGGCGATGACGACCAGGATCAGCAGCGCGGTTTGGGCGAATTTGAGAAGTATTTCCATCCGGGATACGCAGGCATAGCGTAGCCGCGACTTTAAATGCTTCAAGAAGTTAAACCCAGGCGTCCTCCAACAACTATTGACGCCCCCCGCCCGGACTTCAGAAGCTGCCGACCGTGGCGTGGCGAATCGACGAGGCCCTCGAGCGCGGCGAGATCGACAATACGGTCGAGGGGAAAACCGTCGGCCGCTTGTGGATCCTTGGCCGTGAGGAGCCCGTGTTGCTGGATCTGGCCGGCGATTGCTGGCGCGATCTGGCGGGCAGCCGCTTGACCTTCCGCAATCCGGCACCCAAGCCACAGGCCAGCATGGACCTCGCTGCGGTCCAGCAGGGGGTGGTGGGGGACATGACCGCATCCCGCAAAAACAAGGTCCCGCTGGTCTCCGATGAGGAGTTCGCGGCGATGTATGCGGCCCGCCAGCAGATCCCCTTTTGCTGGAAGAACACCCTCTATCTGGAGTGGTTCAGCGAGCGCAACGGCCGGGTGGTGATCGAAACCTGCGATTTCGAGCTCAAGCTCTCCGACCACACCTGGGAGATGGATGACGATGCCGAGGAGGCCCAGAAGCTGGCTAACATGCAGGCGATGAGGGACTTCATGAACGATCTGGTGCGCCGGATCGAGCCTGCCGACCGCAAGGTGGACGACGACGGCGAGGAGGACGAGTTCCAATGGGAAGAGCGCCTCAAGGAGTCCGACCGGCTGGCCGATGCCTACCAGGAGGTGCTCGAGAAGTACCTGGACGATCCGGACGCCGAGCGGAAGGAAGCTTTCGCCATGGGCTGGGACGGCCTCCTTGAGGCCTTGGCCGAGGAGAGTGAGGCCCCATCCCCGGAACCGGCTGCATGGACCCCCGAGGCAAGTGGCGACGAGGAGGACTGGGATGATGATGCCGAGATGCGCCAGCACCCGCTCCAAGCCAAGGCCCAGGATGTCGTGATCCGTGGGATCGATCTGACCCGCGCGGGCGATGAACACCCCGCTGCCGCGGTTCTGAACAGCGCGCTGATGCAGGTCGCCGGCAAGCTGGCGGGTGCCCTGAACGGCGACTACGAGCGCGAGACTGGCTACGTGCTGGCCATGCTCAAGCGCTGCCTCGGCTGGCAAAACGATGCCCTGGCGGCTTGCTCCGAGCTGGTGAATGCCGCCGCTGGCGATCCGGATCACTTCCGGGCCTTGGAAGCGCTGCGCGATTCGATTTTTGAAATTCGAGAGGAAATCGTGAACCTCCGAAAGGAACTTAAGAATAATTAAGCATTTGCATCGCTAGGAATCTGAATTACCAAATTCCGACATGAAAATGCTGCTCGCGCTGCTGGCGGTGGTCTCCGTTACCGCTCTTACTTCCTGCAATACAGCCATCGGCATGGGGCGCGATTTCCGGCAGCTCGGGATCATGATGGAGAACAAGGCCCACGGCCGTCCGGCAAACGGTGGCGAGCAGGACAACCTGCCGACCTACTGACCGGGACTTCGCCCGGCTTATTCTATTCGGCAGGCTCTTCCTCCGGCTCCGGAGGATGGCTCTTGATCCAGGACCGCGCCTCGTCGCTGGTCTTGAATACCTCGCCGGTCAGATTCTGAAGCTCCAGCCGGGCCGAGTCGTCCACGCCCTTGGTCTTGTTGTCGAGGGCGGCGGCATACATCTCCATACGGATGTCCATCGGTGCGGCATCCCCGGTGGCCAGCAGATAGTCCACGATCTCCTGGCGGCTCTCAGTCCGGGCCTTCTCGATCAGCACCCCGGCGACCGCCCGCCAAGGATCGGGATCCTTGTAGTCACCGATCTTGTCGAGGGCATCCAAGGTCTCCTTTTGGTCGCCGTGGGCCCAGAGCAGCTCCAGATCGGCGGCGGCCTTCTTGTCCGCCTCGCTGGTTTCCTTCGCCTGCTTGCGGAGCCGGCGGCCATCCGGGGACTGGGCGCTGGCGGCCCCAGGCTTGCCCTTGCCGCTGCTGCTGGTGCCGGGCTTGCTGGCCTGCGCCGGAGCGTCCGGGCGGGTAAGGAAAAATGCCGCCAAAGCGATGGCCAGCAGGGCACCAGCGGCGGCAATCCAAGGGGTCTTCATGGTGGGAAAAAAGTTCCCGCCAAGCTTGCGCCGGGCGGGAACTTCGAAGTTTAGGAACTAAAGGCTCCGATCAGGGAATCGCGATCACCTGCACCGGGGTAGCGTTGGTGAGGTTGGGCAGGGTGCCATTCGAAACGATCACCTTGTAGAAGCCGGCACCCGCGGGGTTGTTGATGTCACCGGTCACCTGCAGGGTCTGCAGGTTGCCGCCGTTCGCGGTTGGCACGTTCGCGTAGATGCCGTTAGCGGTGGCGGATTTGGTCCACTGGTAGCCGGTCACCTGTGGGAAGGCGTTGGCATTTACCGTAGCGGTTAGCGGGGCGAAGGCATTGGCCTTCACGGAAACGCTTGCCGGAAGGGCGGGGGAGAAGACCATGGCAGCCGGAGTCGTGGTCACCACCGAGTTGGTGCTGGTGTCACTGCCAGCGGCAGTGGTCACTACCACGTGATAAGTGCCGTCACCGGCCGTCCCGCCGGGCAGGAGGTAGGTCGCGCCAGTGCCAACCACCGTGAACGGTGCCGCCGCACCCTTCAGCCACTGGTAGGTGGGGGTGGGGTAAACGTCGGGGTTCAGGGTGACGCTCAGGGTCTTAGTGGCGTCGAAGCCATCGCGGGCCAACGTCGCCACTGGATCGGTGACGATGATCGGTGCCGTCGCGGCGCGCTTGTAGCCTTGGTTATCCAAGCGCAGGGTAAGTTCGCTGATGGCTTGGGCCAGAGTCTGCGTGTCCGTGGCGACATTCGTGCCCGAGCCAGCAAGGATCGAGCGGAACATGGTCCCGGGGGTCACAATATTCGGGCCGGCGGTCGTGGTGCTGGTGCCAGCTTGGAAGACCTGGCGGTCGAAGCTCACGCGGTTCGGCTTGGTGCCGCCGAAGGTGCTGCCCGAGAAGCTCATCGTCGGGTTCGTCACCGGGACGTTGGCGACCGGGGTGAAAGCGTGGCCGAAGATGCGGGACGAGGTGCCCGGCTCGTCCGAAACGACATCGGCGGTGAAATTGGTGAAACCGGTGGTGATCGTGTAGGTCTTGCCGTCCTGCTTGTTGTTGCTGTACTGGATGAAGGCACCTTTCAGGGCCGGCGGGGCGCCGCGCTCCATGACGAAGTAGCCGCGGGTGGCTACATTGCTGCGCGTGTTGCGCTGGATCGTGCCTTCAGGAGCGATCAGGGAGCGCTCGCGCCAGCTAGCGCCGAGAATGAAGACTTCCGCGTGCAGGGTGGATACAAGGGAGGTGGCGGCAAGCGCGCCGGCAAGGACGGTGGATTTCATTTACTGGCGCTTCCTAGCGGTAGGCTCTTGGCTCGGCAACTTATAAGTTGGCATGCAGGCGCTTAAATGGGACGTAAAATCGCGTATAATACTCAATAAGGAACGGGGTGGAGCGGTGGCCGCACCCCGGTGCCGGGTCGCGCGGAGTTCCAGCCCTCGCGATAGCCGTCCGCAAAGTCACCTCGGACCGCCCGCGGGACCTCGGCGGCGTGGCGGCGAGGATCCATCGCTTGGCCGGCGATCCGGTCGCGGCGGCCGTAGCTCTGGCCAAGCTCGTAAGCGCGACGTTGGCTCCAGGGGTTGTCGTTGGCATTCCGGTAGCCGTCCTTGTAGCCGCGCAGGTAGTCGTCGCGCAGATCCGGCGGGAAGTGCGAGCCGCGAGGCTGATAGCTGAGCTGCTTGCGCTTGTCCCCGCTGCCATCCGCGTGGCCGCTGCGGTAGGCCTTGGACTCGCGGCCATCCCAGTCCTGGTGGCCCGGTGCCGGGCGGCCGCCGCCGGGAGGGGCTGGCGCGGTTTGGACGCAGGCGGAGAAGGCGAGCGCGAGAGCCAGTGGGATCGGCCATTTCGCGAGCTGGCGCTGGAGATTCCGCCGCTGACCGCTCAATCGCTCGCCGGGCTGAAGGGGAAGCCACAGTGTCATCGTTCCCTAGACCTAGAATGACGATGAAAGGCTGTCCATTCCTCCTTGCTCTCTTGGTTCCGCTCATGGTCCCGGTCGCCCGGGCCGACCACGGCAACCTGGAGTCCTTCAATCAACTCACCGGCCGCTGGTTCGGGGTGGCGAAGACCCCAGTGCCGAATGAAACGGTCGATCTGTCTTGGGCCCCGGACAGCTCGGCGCTGCTCTTCGCCCTCGATCAAGGCGACAGCCGGAAGCTGCTGCGGGTGAACCCTGCAAGCGGGGCAGTGGAGCCGGCCCTTGAGGGCAATCCATCCTTCCGCGACTTCCGGGTCGGCCAGGGAGGGAACATCTTCCTGCGCAATCAGGAGGGCTGGCGGAAGGTGGAGGGTAGCACCTTGGTTCCGGCCGAGCCGCCGGATGAACCGCGCCGACGCGATGGCAACGGCCAGCGGCGCGAGCGGCCGCCGGAGGGGGGCAGCCGCCAGCATGTCTCCTGGCAATCGCCGGACGGGCGCTGGGAGGTGGCCATCAGCGAGGGCAAGGTAATCCTCAAGGACAGCAAGGAAGGCCGGGAACGCGAACTGGCACGTGGCGACGCTGCGGGCGAATTCCGCGGCCAGCCGGTGTGGGCACCGGACTCCTCGCGCTTCGCGATGTGGAAGGAGAAGGACGTCGAGGAACGCGTCGTCCATTACATCGAGTCTTCGCCGAAGGACCAGCTCCAGCCGAAGCACTTCACCCGGCCCTATCCGAAGCCCGGCGATGAGATGGACACGCGGGCACCCTGGGTATTTTTCACGGAGAGCGGTGATCCGATCGCGGCGGATGCCGGGCTGATTGCGAATCCGTACGAGACCGACCGCCTTGAATGGCGTGGCGACTCCAAGCGGCTGACCTTCGAGTACACCGAGCGCGGTTTCGGGAAGCACAACGTGATCGAGATCGATAGCGCCACGCGCCAGCAGCGGGTGCTGGTGCGGGAAGAGAGCGAGACCTTCGTCTTCGTCAGCGGGAATTGCTACCGCCGCGACCTGAACGATGGCGATGAGATCTTGTGGATGTCCGAGCGCGATGGCTGGAAGCACCTCTATCTGCTCGATGGCAAGGACGGCTCGACCCGGCGCCAGCTCACCAAGGGTGAGTGGATTGTCCGCGATGTCGTCGATGTGGATGAGAAGAAGCGCGAGGTCTTGCTGCGGATCTCCGGCTATTACCAGGGCCAGGACCCCTATTACTTCCACTACGCGCGGGTCTCGATCGATACCGGCGCGATGGTGCTGCTCACGCAATCGGATGGTACCCACGACCGCTTCGAGCGTTCGCCGGATGGCAAGTACTACACCTGCCGTTGGTCGCGGGTCGACCATGCACCGGTCACCGAGTTGCGGCGTTGGGGGGATGGCGGGCTGGTGGCCCAACTCGCGGCCGCGGATGACTCGAAGCTGCGCGCGACCGGTTGGCCCCTGCCCGAGCCATTTGTCTCAAAGGACCGCGAAGGGAAGTACGACATCTATGGAATCATCTGCCGCCCGCCGGACTTCGATCCGGCGAAGAAGTACGCGGTGATCGAGCACATCTACGCCGGCCCGCAGGATTCCTTTGTGCCGAAGGCCTGGAACCCGTGGATGGTGCCCAAGCACGAGGTGGCCGTGAATGGCTTCATCGTGGTGCAGATCGATGGCCGCGGCACGTCCAACCGCTCGAAGGCCTTCCACGACTACTGCTACAAGAACCTCAAGGACGCCGGCTTCCCGGATCGGATCGCGTGGATGAAGGCGGCGGCCGCGAAATATCCGCAGATGGACTTGGAGCGCGTCGGTATTTTCGGCGGCTCGGCGGGCGGTCAGAACGCGCTCGGCGCGATGCTTTTCCACGGCGACTTCTACAAGGCTGCCGTGGCCGACTGCGGCTGCCACGACAACCGCATGGACAAGATGTGGTGGAACGAGCAGTGGATGGACTGGCCGGTCGGACCGGAGTACGCGGACAACTCGAATGTCACCCACGCGAAGAACCTGCAAGGAGCGCTTCTCCTAACAGTCGGCGAGGTGGACACCAACGTCGACCCTTCCTCCACCTACCAGGTGATCAATGCTCTGATCGCCGCGGACAAGGACTTCGAGTTCCTGCCGATGACCGGAAAGAACCACGGCAGCGGAGAAGAACGTTACGGCCAGCGGAGAAGAGTGGACTTCTTCAAGCAGCACCTCGGTGGACCGAAGTAGCTGGCCCTCTTCAAAAAGTCTCTGTTCGAGCAATCGACAGCAGGAGCAGGCCAAGATAGACGATAACTTCGGCGCGCGGCAAACGCCCCCAAAGTGGATTGCCGACGCCGGCTTTCTTCCGTCTTGGCAATGATTTCCTCCAAATTCCTCCTGCCTTGGGCCTGCGCTTTGACCGCGGTGCCCCAGGCATTCTCCGCGCCTGCGAAGGCGGTGATCAATGAGTTTCATTTCAAGCCGGAGGATGGAACCAGCCTCGAAGAGTTCATCGAGATCCATAACCCCTCCACCGATAACGCGCTCAACCTCTCGGGCTGGAAGCTTGCGGATGCGGTAGAGTACACCTTTCCGAATGACACGACCGTGGCACCGGGCGGCTATCTGGTGGTAGCGGAGAATCCCGCGGTGATCCTCGCCAAATATGGCAAGAGTGCCTTGGGTCCTTGGACTGGCAAGCTGAGTTCCGGCGGCGACGATATCGAGCTGTGGAATGCCGGCGGGGTACGGCAGGACCGGGTGAACTACGGTGTCGGGTTTCCTTGGCCCACCCGGGCGGATGGTGGAGGCTCGTCCGTGGAGTTGATCCACCCGGACCTGGACAATTCCCTGGGCGGCTCATGGAGGTCCTCGGAGGCCCCCACTCCCGGCGCGACCAATTCGGTTTATTCCGCGGCGGAAACGATTCCGCCCCAGATCCGTCAGGTCACCCACGATCCGCTTACGCCTGTACCCGGCGAAGTGGTCACCATCACTGCCCGCCTCACTGATCCGGATGACATGGGCCCCGTGACCTTGGCTTATCAGACCGTGGATCCGGGGTCCTACATTCGGCTCACGGATGCGGCATACCTCGCGAACTGGAATACAGTGCCGATGTACGACGACGGAACCCACGGCGATACTGTGGCGGACGACGCCTATTTCACTGCAGTACTACCCGCCGCGCTGCAAACCAACCGCCGGCTGGTCCGCTACAGGATCAGCTTCGCCGACGCAATGGGCAACAGCGCGACCGTGCCGTACGCCGACGACGAGCAGCCGAATTTTGCATACTACGTGTATAGTGGCTTACCGGATTGGGAGGGCGCCTTCCGTCCGGGAAGCACGCCGCTCCAGACCTTCCCGGCCTCCGTGCAGGACGACTTGCCGGTTTACACGCTGATCGCGAACGGCACGGATGTGATCAACTCGCAGTATGCGGCTGGATCGGACAATGTGCGCTTCCGCGGAACCTTCGTCTATGGCGGCGAGGTTTATGATCACATCGAATTCAAGAACCGCGGCGAGGTCTCCACCTATGTTTCCGGCAAGAACAAGTGGCGCTTCTTCTTCAACCGCGCGCGCGACTTGGTTGCCCTGAACAACCGGGGTGAGGAATACAAGGAGCGCTGGGGCTCGCTTTCAGGTAATGCTTGTGCTAGTCCTTGGGCGGCGGTGAACCGCGGGATGGCGGGCATCGAGGAAGCGCTATCCTACAAGGCTTTCCAGTTGGCCGGCCTGCCCTCCCCGAACACCCACTACTATCACTTCCGGGTGGTACGGGGGGCCACGGAGACGCCGGCACCGGCTGCTACCATCAACGATCCGATCGGTAATACCTTCGGCCAGTACTGCGGCGATTTCTGGGGCCTGTATCTCGCGGTCGAGTCGCCCGATGGTTCCTTCCTCGACGAACGCGGCCTGCCTGACGGCAATGTTTACAAGATGGAGGGTTATGCCGGCGACAAGAAGCACCAGGGCCGGGGGCAGCCCACCGATTCATCCGACTGGAACAGCTTCCGCGATGCCCATTTCAGTGCCAGCCCGACGGAGGCCTGGTGGCGCGAGAACATGGATCTGGATGCCTACAATAATTTCCACGCGATCAACCGTCTGATCGGCAACGTGGATCTCCGCGCCGGCTACAACCATTGCTTCTACCATCGGTCCTCGGACAACCGTTGGGTGCCCATGCCATGGGACCTCGACATGATGTTCATTGCCCAAACTCATCAATACAGCACTTTTGGTTCTAGCGAGGTGCCCGGTGTCATCCTTGCTCACCGGGCAACTTTCTACAGTCAGTTGGGCTTGGAGTACCGCAATCGTGCCCGTGAGATTCTGGACCTACTGGCTTCGGATGGTTCACCGGGAGGCGGGCAGTTTGGACAGTTGGTTGACGAGTTCACCCAGATCGTGAATCCCGCGGGTCAGTCGGTGACCTGGGCGGATGCGGACGCGGCGATGTGGAATCTGCATCCCCGAACCAAGGGCATCGATGGCTATGCCAGCGGCCAGAGCAACCACAAGGGAAACTTCTACTGTACCCGCTACGATGACTCCCGGATCGGCGGCAACTGGACCCGCTGGCTACGCAGTCCTGCCTCTTTCGGCACGATGGAGCACGAGGACTTTGTGGCTTTCCTCCGCAACTATGCCACCAACGCCTGGACCGGAAGCAGTTGGTCGGTGGGCAATGGCGATCAACTCGGCTATGGCTACCAGTATCTTCTTCGGGAATGTTCCGACAGCGCTATACCCGCAAGACCTTTGGTGACGCGGGCAGGAGATCCCAACTATCCAGTGGGCGATTTGCGCTTCAGTTCCTCCGCGTTCTCCTCGCCGGCGAGCGGTGGAACTTACGCCCGGACCCAGTGGCGCTTGGCGGAAATTTCCGGTCCCGGAGCACCGGGCTACGTGGGTGGGATGCCGAGGAAGTACGAGATCACTGGTATTTGGGACTTGGAGTCCATCGATAGTCCGGGAACCGTGGCCATCCCCAAGGAAGTCGTGGAGGCCGGGAGAACTTATCGCGTGCGCGTCCGCCACCAGAATACCACCGGCCGTTGGAGCCATTGGTCGGCCCCTTTGCAATTCATCGCTGGCAGCCCTGAGCCAAGCCAGTTGGTTCATTACTGGAATTTCAATGAAGCGGCATATCTGGTCCCGAATCAAAGCATTGGCGGTGCGAGCATCAGCCTGACAAGAACGAGCGGAGGGACCGGCATGACCCAGAACAACGCGCAGGACCAGGGATTCACGGCCTCGAACGCGCGCGCTGGCGACGGCACCGGATCCCACCTTCGGCTGATCAACCCGGAGGGTGGCGTTATGACCTTTGCGATGCCCACCACCGGCTACCGGGACATTGTGGTCAAGTACGAGAGCCGCCGTACCACCCAGGGACCGACAAACCAAGTCGTGAGCTACACCACGGACCGTATCAACTACATCACTTTCGCGACCCTGCCGATCCCGGATGCCGCCCCGATCCTCCTCCATCTCGATTTCCGGGCTTGCGAGGGAGCGAACGACAACCCGCTCTTCGGCATCCGGATCTCCAACCAGCAGGTAAACAGCAGTGCTCTCAACGCCACCCACCGCTTCGATAACATGACCATGGAAGGGACCGCGATTTCGCCGCCAGGCACATTCGCTCACTGGCGCGCGCAGGCCTTCCCGAATCCCAGCGAGCGTGTGAACAATGCCATCTCCGGCCCGGCGGCGAATCCCTCTGGCGATAGCGTCCAAAACATCCTGCGCTATGCCTTCGGGGTCGGCCCGCGGGATCCGGTAGCCCACCTGATGCCGGCCTTGGTCTCCGGGGATGGCACGCGGCGTTTCCGCTTCCGCTACGATCCCGCGCTGAGCGATCTGAGGTGGCGAGTGCTGGCGTCTAACAATTTGAGGGACTGGCCGCGGGAACTTTTCAATTCCACCTCGAGCCCGGTGCCGCCCGTGGTGAATGGCTGGCTATCCATTGCGGTGCCGCTTCACCTCGGTGAAGGTCCCGATGCAGATCCGGAGATCTTCACGCGCCTTCACGTGGAGCTGGCGGAATAAACCCCGGGGAACCGGGCAAACAAAAAGGGGCGCGGTTTTCACCGCGCCCCTTTGAAGTATCTATGCCTTGTTAGAAGCTCACTTGCTCTTCTTCGTCCCCGGCTTCACATCCACGATGCCCACATCGACATACTGCCCGCCACCGGTCTGGTGGCAGTGCACGGCGATGATGTTCTTGCCGGGTTTCAGCGCGGCTTTGCCCTGCGGCGAGAGCGGGATCATCGTCTGCTCGGTCACGAAGCCACCGGCGCTCGCGGCGGAGACGCCGTTGATGTAGACCTGCAGGTCTTCATCGTGATAGGCGCTGATTGCCACGGTGGCAGGAATGCTCGCAGGCAGGGTGACTTCGCGGCGCAGCCAGATGTCGGAGGTGCGCCAGTCGGTGCGGGTCTTGGAGTTCGGCGGATTGCCAGCACCGAAGCCAGCCTTGCCGGTCTTCCAGGCGGAGTCGTCGAAGCTCGCGGCAAACCAGTTGTCCGAAGGCTTCTCGGTGGTGTAGTGCCACTCCACCTTGTCGCTCTCGCCACCGTTCTCGACGATGCTGGTGAGCACCGGTGCCACGTAGTCAGGCATCGGGGCCCAGCCCTTGGCCTTGGTCTTGTCGCGACCGGCGTACTTCGCCCAAAGGTCCTTGTGGTAAAGCGCGGGGAGGAATACGCCACCCACCACCGGGCGGGCGGTGAAGCCTTCCTTCCGGGCGTTGGTGGTTTCGTACCAGTCGCCCATCGGCGCGCGGTTCGGAGTCTCGTTGATGTACTTGAAGATCGGCGCGGTCAGAGCTTCGAAGTCATCGCGGTTCTGCGTGAGCGAGGCGGTCCAGACGATCCAGTCGAGCTTGGTATAGGTCCGGCGGTTATCGAGCGGCAGACCGTAGGCCTTCTGCATCGTCTTGTAGTAGTCCATCTCGGTGCGCAGGACTTCGTCCGGGAAGAGGCCAAGGCCGAGGATCTTGTCCCACACCAAGTTGTACTTCTGGCTCCAGGTACCCGGCTTGTCGAAGGCGAGGCGGTAGTGGTCGCCGTCCTTGGCTTCCTTCACCCAGCGCTCGGCGAATTCCTTCGCCAGCTTGGAGTATTCCGCGCCCTTGGCCTTGTCCCCGCGCATGTCGCAGAGCTTGCCGAAGGCACCCAGACCGCAGATCGCCTTCGCGCTGAGGTTCACGTTGTGCGCCATGTGGCCGGCGAAGTCATCGGTGCAGAGCTGGTTGGCGGGGTCGAAGCCTTCCTTCTTCAGGTACTGCGCCCACTGCTCGAGCCGATCCCAGTAGAGCCCGGCGTAGTCGGCATTGCCTTCCATCTGGGCGATCGCGCCCATCAGGCAAAGGATGTTGCCGCTCTCCTCGACCGGCATCTGGTCGTCTTCGGTGCGCTCGCCACCGCCGTAGACTTGGCCATTGGCTTGCGGATAGGTGCCCAAGTCATGCGGCGCGAAGGGGAACTTCCAGCGGTCGCTCTTCGCATACTCCATGAAGGGTGCGAGGAAGGACTTGCCGACGCTCGGCCCGAAGAGCAGGAACTGCGGCGCCATCGGATAGAAGACGTCCGAGGTGGCGATACAGCCGTTCGAGTGGTTCTCCTTGGAGAACTGCAGCGGCTGCCCCTTTTCGTCCGCCACGAACTTGCCGGCCGCAAAGCAATGACGGTAGGCCAGTGCGGAGAACTTGGCGTACTTCTCACCGCCGATCTTGCGGAGGTCGCCCATCAGCTCGTCGTCGAACTTCTCGCAGTGCTCCTTGATGGCGGCGTACTGCTTGGCGGAAGCTTCTAACAGATCCTTTGCTTCCCAACCGTTGCGACGCCAGAAGGCGCGCAGGTTCTTGTGATTGTACTGGATCGCGTAGATGTCGTCATAGGCGATCATCACCCACTTCGAGACCGGCTGCGCGCCGACCTGGAAGGACTTCAGCTCGAGACCGGCACCGGCATTGTCCGCACGATCGGCTTCACCCGTGGCTCCCTTGCCGCTGCTCAGGCCCTTCTCGGCGAAGGCGGTGGCGAGATCCTGGGTCTTGCCGAAGCCGTAGCTGGAAGTCGCGTCCGCCGGAGCGGCGAGATAGACGTAGCCCCAGTCGATGCGCTGGTCGTCGCCCTTCTTCGCCAGGATCTGCTGGTCCTTCGAGCCCATCCGGACCACGGCGAGCGAGCCTTCGCTGGCGTCGTTCCAAGTCACGTCCTGATCCGGCGTGTTCACGGTGAGCTCACCGGAAGCGCCGAAGAAGACGGACACCTCATGATACTTCCCATCGGTCGCGGAGCAATCGTAGGTGAGGTAGGTCACCGGGCGGGAGAGCATGTCGATGTCCTCTGGCAGCGCGGGCGTCATGAAGGTGAGCTGCAGCGCGACGCCGCCAGCCTCGAACTTGTAGATCGTGCGGGTCGGCAGGACGCTCAGCTCCTTCTGCTCCATCGCCGGGGTGGCGGAAGGGCTCGCACCCATCACGCGGAAGGCCTTGCCATCGATCTTCACCAGGCCGGTCATCGGCTGGCGCTTGCCGGTCCAGTGGGCGGTCTCCACGTCGGTCAGCTTGTCGCCGGGTGACCAGATGCTGAAGTAGGGATCGCAGGCCACCAGCGGGGTGGACGCCGGGATCAGGCCATCGCCGGGGGGCGAGGTGCGGGCTTGGCCGTGGGCCAAGGTCGTGCCGAGCGTCAGCGCGGCCAGAGCGGGATAGAGTTTCATCTTGGGATTCAAATGGGTTGCGATTTGAGAGCGTCGGGCACCTTGCACCGCAAGGAGCTTGGTGTCGCCGGGAAAGACGGCTCCCGCGGCAGCTGAGTATGCCGTGAAACGGGTTCCGCCTGTCAAACGGAATACGGGGCATCGGGAAGCGGCCTTGCCCACACTCAGCTATCCGATTTCCTGCCGGAGAGTCCGCCGATTTTGCCGGGACCAAGAGAATCGGGTTGGCTTCTTGCGACGCGGTCCGGGGTTCCCGCCTTGCACCACCGCCCGCCAACTTCCCGTCCCACCTCTCGCCCTGAGAGGAGCATTAGTCACGCGGCCTCTCAAAGAACATCGTGAACTCCTGCCGGTTGTAGGTCAGGTGCGTCTCCGCGATCGGCTCAAGTCCGGAAGCCCGCGCGTAGGCCAGTGCTGCGCGGGAAAGCTCGATCATCTCCCGCGGCGTCTCCGCGCCCGCGGACTTGATGGTGAAAACGATCAGGCCTCCCGATACGAGATTGTTGGAGAGCCGCACCACCTGTCGCAGGGCACCGCGCGGGTCGCCGTTCATGTCGCTCAGCAGCGCTTCAAAACGCGTGTTCTCCGCTAGCCGGAACGCATCCACATCCATGCGGATGAACTCCAGGCCAGCCGCGCCCTTGAGCTTCGGATCGAGATCCGCCTTGTCCACGGCAGTCACGCGGTAGCCGCGCGCGAGCAGCTCAGAGCTCATGCCGCCGGGGCTGGCCCCCAGCTCCAGCCAGCGGGCACCCTCGGCGGGGATCTCGCGGTGGAGTTTCAGGTAGTGCAGGGCCTCGGCGATCTTTGCGCCGGCGCGGCTGATGCCGCTGCTCTGGCTGATGAACTTCGTGCCGCCGGGGTAGAAGCCATTCGCTTCACGCGGGCTCACCAGGCCGCAGAACAAACCTTCCTTGCCGACCAGGCAGAACAGCGTCGGCAGCTCCGGATCCTGCGACTCGACCTCCGCCGCGGCGGGCAGCGGCGGGAAGAGCTGGAGCGTCCGCCCGCGTAGGTTTGTCGCCAGATGCTTGTAAAAGGGATGGGCACCCGCAGCGGTCTGCAAGGGCCCCGCCAGCAGGGTCTGCGGCGCGTGCTGGCCGAACTTCTTGAAGATCCCCTGCGCGGCTTTCTCGACGAAGCCCTCCATCTTCTGCGGATTGCAGGGCCAGGCGTGATGGACCGGCAAGCGCCAGGAGATGAACTTCGCCCACTCCGAATCCTTCAACCGCTCCGGCTCCTCGAGGCGGACCAGGTGGTAGTCCGCGCCGAGCTTCTTCTGCGGCACCGCGCCAAGCCCGGCGAGGATCTCATCCGCCTGCGGGGCGAAGACTTCCGGAATGCGGAGGAGCCAGGATGTGGCGGTAAGGGCGGGATCGGACACGAGGTCTTGTGGGTGAGATCCGCGGCGACTTGCAAGCCCGGCGCGGATTGATTCTCAGGGCTTCTTCTCGCGCGTGGCGCTGAGTCCCCCTTTGAACGGGCCCTCCATCTTCATCGTCGTGCCTTTCATGTGGCTTGGCTCGCCTTCGTGGGTGACCTTGCTGGTGAAGTTCATTTTCATGTCTGCGAGGTCGGCCAAGGAGCGTTCGATCTCTGCCTCGCCCTTGATCTTCCTCTTGATGCCCGGGTCCACGACGTATTCGCCCTGCAGGTCGAAGCTGGTCTTGATTACCGCACACTTGATGCCGTCGATCTCCTTTACCTCCACGAACTCGACTTTGAAGCTGCCGCTTGGCGATTTGATACCCGCATAGAAATCCAGGGCTTTCAGGTCCACGTCCCAGTGATCGCCCGGCCTGTGCGGGGCCTCGCCGTAGATCGCTGGGTCGCTGTCGGCCTCCAGTTCGGTGACCACCATCTCCAGCGAGGTTTTTTGATCCGCGTCCGCTTCGCCTGCTTCCAGCTTCGCTACCCAGGAGCCGTCCTTATATTCCACGAGGACCGGCACGCCTTGCAGCGAATCGCCCTTATCCGGTGTGAGTTGTTCGCGGCCGCCAAGCATCGCCCGCTCTTCGGTGGTCTTGCTGGTCAGGGTCCGGCGGGCTTTCCCCGCGGCCAAGCCTTCTATTACGACGCTGGCACTAACCTTGTAGGTATAGATGCCCTTGGCGTGTTGGTCGTCCCTCTTGAGCTCAATGGTGGAATCGGAGAGATCGGAAATTATCTTCTCGGTGCGGACGATGCCTGCTTCAGGGACATTGCCTTTCTTGGCGAGGACATAGCCTTCCTCGGCGGAGGCGATGGCGGGCGCCAGCAGCAGTGCGGCTGTTAGAGAAAAGCGGGCGGGCAGGCGGAGCTTCATGGGATGGACAGGTGAGTGAGTGCGACGATGGAGACAAGGGCCGGCCGCTACTTTTGGCTTAGTGTGGAGAGGGTCTGAATGGTCAGCGGACCGTCGATGCTCATGGTCACTCCCCGTCCTCCCGGCGAGCCGTCCATGGTGTAGTTGCAATCGATCTTGCTCTCGAAATCGGTGAGGTCCGTCAGTGAGCGATGGATCAGCGAGTTGCCCTTGAAGGACAGCTTCCACGACTTCGCCTCATCGCCCGTGCCGACCGGCTTGCCGCTGATGTTGAAGGTGGTCTTGAGGACCGCGCAGGGCACGCCGTTGACATCGGCCACCTTCAGGAACTCGACGGAGAAGGGACCTTCCAGTCCGGTGGCACCGCAGAAGCGTTCGACCTTGGAGGCATCCACGACCCACTTCTCGCCCGGCTTGCGCGGCGTCTCGCCGAAGATCACGAGATCGGTCTCCGACTTGTAGCCATCGAGAAGTTCCTTCAGCGCGACCTGCTGGCCGGAGTCGGGAGTGCCGCTTTCGAGTTCGGCAGTCCAAGTGCCGTCCTTGTATTCCAGGATCACGGGCACGCCCTGCAGCGGATCGCCTTTGTCCGGCTTGATGTCCTCCTGGCCGTTGTAGGTAGTGCGCTCCTCATTGGTCATGCTGGTGAGCGTGCGGCGGGCCTTGCCGGGGGCGAGACCTTCGATCACTTCCGTAGACGCGGTCTTGCGGGTGGAGCTGCCCTTCATGGTCTTGAAGTCGCGCTTCACCGCGAGGGCCGATTCCGGCTGCTCGTAGTTGAGCTTGTCCGTTCGCACCGTGCCGGGAGCGGGCAGCAGTCCCTTCTTCACCAGCACGTAGCCGGCGGATGCCGGCGGCGTATTTGCAGCGGCCGGAGCGGGTGCCGCAGGCGCTTCCTCCGGAGTCGCGGCGGAGAGAGGCGGCGCGGACTTCTTCCCGCAGGCGGGCACGAGTAGGGCGAGGGCGAGCAGCCCGGCGGGACGGAACGGCAGTCTCATGAGGGAGCGGATGGAGGAATCAGCGGCGGACCCTAGAGGGATCGCGCCGGATTGCCATCTTCAAAACTCAGGGCTCGCCAGCAGTGGAGGAGCGGGAATCATGAAGCCATGAGAATGACCGCAGCGATCGGATGGGCAGTCGCGGCCTTGCCGGTGATGGTGGACACCGCGTGGTCCGCGGAGGAGCTCAAGAAAGCCGACTTGGTGGGGAAGTGGCAGGCCACTTTCGTTTCTGGAATGGAGGGCAAAGACTTGGGCGAGATCCAGCTCGAGCTTCGGGCGGATGGCACCGCGACTCTGTCGGGCCAGAAGGAGCCGGGCTCTTGGGTCTTCGCGAAGATGGAAGACGGCAAAGCCTTGCTCCTGCTCCAAGATGGTGGCCCCAGCTTCATGACCCTGATGATCGAGTTGAAGGAGGGAGAGATGACTTGGAATCCCTTCGTGAACTCCGGGGAGACCAAAATGCTCAAGCCCTCCGGGAAGCCCGCCTACCGCTTCAAGAAGATCGGGAAGTAGACGGGGGCTCAGCCATCGCAGCCGATCGTTTCCGTCGGGCAGTTCTCCATCGCCTCTCGGGCGAGGGCGAGCTCGGCGAGGCTCTGCGGCTGGCGCCACACGTAGCTGGCACCGGACTCGTCGTCCCGGCGGAAGATTGCGGGTGCCATCTCGCGGCAGACATCGCAGTCGATGCAGCTGTTGTCGTTGTAGTAGGTGCCGGGTGCGTTGAGCGGATGTTTGTCGGTGCGGTCAGCCATGCCGGCCAGAATGGGGTAAACCTGACATTGCGTGAAATCGATAGATGGTATGGATTCATGCGAAAAGCGCATGAATGAGAAGCCCGCGATCGACCTTCAGGAACTGCACCTGGTGCGGCAGGTCGCGGCCCACCGTGGGATCACGGCGGCGGCGAAGGCGGCTGGCCTGTCGCAGAGCGCGCTGACCCGGCAGTTGCAGGGGATCGAGGGTCGGCTCGGCCTGCGCCTGTTCGAGCGCACCACGCGCAAGCTCAGCCTCACGCCGGCCGGTGCAGTGCTCCTGCGGGAAACCGAAGTGCTCCCGGGCCTGCTCGATGGCGCGCTGCGGCGTCTGCGCGAGGACTTTCTCAGCGAGCAGCGCGAGATCGCGATCGGCATCTCACGCAGCGTGTCGCTTGCGCACCTCCCGGGACTTTTTCACGGGCATCTGCGGCACCATCCGGAAGTGCGGGTCAGCGTCTCCCATCTCACGGGCAGCGCCTTGGTGGAAGCGGTGGCGGCCTGCAAGCTGGACCTTGCGGTGCTCTGTCCTCCACCGAAGCTGCCCGGTAGCGTAGCGATCACTCATCGCATCGAAGACGTCTTTGTCCTGATCGTTCCTGCCGACATGGTGGTTCCCGCGATCGAGGATGAGGAGCCATTGCGTGCTTGGGCCGCCGCGCAATCGTGGATCATGCCGCCTGCCGGCACCCGCTCGCGCGCCTGCATCGACCAATGGTGGCAGAAGGCGAAGCCCGCCCCGCCGGTCGCGATGGAGCTGGATAGCTTCGACATGACGGTCCAACTGGTCGCGCTCGGCATGGGCGTCGCCTTCGTCCCGCGCCGGACGTTGAGTTCCTTCCCCCGCAAGCGCCAGATCCGGCGCATCAAGCTGGCACGCCCGCTGAAGCGCGAACTGGCGATCATCGCGCCACAGCGCGGTACCACCCCGGAGCATGTCCGCGAGTTCATCGCCGGGATTTTGTTTCGTTGAGGCAGTTTGCAAAGCCGCCCTACTGTGCGAGTTCTCCGCGAAACCTGATGGCCGACGACCGTCCCCACTTCATCAAGGAGTTCATCCACATTGCCGCATCGTCGCGGGTGAGGGGTGGGCAGCGTCCGGGCTGTTCCACTCTGTTCTGGGGACTCTTTGTTGGAGGAGCCATCTTGGCCTCTTGGCTCGCGCATCCCTTCTTCCTTATCGGAGTCCTGATTGCCTCCTTGGCCTTCATCGTGACTGGCAGCGGCTACTTCCTCTACCGGAGATGGCGGAAGAAGCTCGCCGCCTCTCCTTGTCCCGCCTGCTCTGTCGTGATCGGTCGGGAAGCCGCGGCGCAGGCATTCGCCGAGCACGCCCGCGAGTGCCGCCAATTCGTCTCGAGAGCAGGCGAGGGGGCCTTCGTCGACTTCCCCGGTGCAGAAGGTCTCGTCTTCCGTTGCCCTGCTTGTGCCACCGATCTCTCCTTCCACTGCCACGGGCCCGGTGATATCAGCTTGTGGGAGGATCCGGAGCAGGAAGATGCCCCCGCTTCATGAAGCCCTCCACATAACGTCTGCGTTAGCAGCCATGCCAATCAATTCCCTTTCGCGAGCGGCCTACCGGCCTAGGATCGCGTCGCTGCTTCATCCCCATGGCTGCTAAGCGTTTGCTCTTTCTCTGCTCCCGCAACCGCCTGCGCAGCCCCACCGCAGAGGCAGTCTTCCGCGATTACCCTGGCGTGGAAACGGACTCCGCCGGCCTGAGTCCCGATGCGGAGCTCAGGCTCTCTGCGGAGCAAGTGGAATGGGCGGACCTGATCTTCGTGATGGAAGCGGTACATCGCCAGCGCCTGCAAAGGACCTTCGGCAAGCTGCTTGCGGACAAGAAGGTGATCCTGCTCGGGATCCCGGATGATTACGACTACATGAACCCGGATCTCGTCGAGTTGCTCAAACTACGATGCACGGCGTACTTGAAATGAATTCCGTCCTGAAGGTTTCAATGCGCGCCTTCCTGGAAAGTGGCGCCCTCGGCCCGGTGCGGCCCGGCGACCCGGTGGAGAGGCTCCGCGAACTCTGGGGCGAGCCTTCCGATGAGGGCGGTCGCAGGAAGCGCGGCTGCTATAGCATCTGGAAATACGGCGACGTGGAATTCCACCTCAACGAGGACTTCCACACGATCCATCAGATCTTCTGCGACGGCTATCAGAGCCTCACCCTCGGTGAATCCGCTTCCTTGGACCGATGGTTCTTCGCAGGCCATCCAACCATGGAAGCGGTGAAGGAAGAGCTCACCCAAGCTGGCCTCCGTTTCCAAGAGGAGACCCCAGCCCTGCCTGACAGCAACACGATCGCCCTGCGCCTCGACTCAGGCGTTCGGCTGCTGGTCGCCATCCGCGCGGACGAATTCGTGTGGCCGCCCTTCACCGGCCTCTACGGCTTCCAACTTGCCTGTTAGACGCTGTCGGCCTTGAGGGCCATGAAGGCCTCCGCATAACGCCGCCCGAACTCGACCAAGGCCTCCCGCCCGAAGTGCACCGCGTCCACGCCAGCCAGGCCCTTGCTTTCCACGAAGGCGGCCCCGGGATAATTTTCAGCGATCCGGCGCAGCCCCGCGCGGACAGTGTTGCGGCGGGCGACGAACTCCGGCTTGCGCTTTTCATCCCCGAAGTCGCCGAGATCCCCGATCAGGAAAGGCAGCCCGTAGGCATTGAGATGCTGGTTCTGGAGGCTGGTGATCAGCGTGAGCAGCTTGTTGGCATGGGAGCGCGCGAGCTCGGGGCTTTCGGCATCCGTCTCGCCCTGGTGCCAGAGCACACCGGCAAGGGTTCCCGATCTCGCCGCGATCCGCGCCCGGCGGACCGCATTCGCAAACAGCGGCGACCCGGGCCCTAGGCGGTCAATCCCCGCGCCCCCCCAGGCACACGGAATCAGCCCGATCATCGCGTCCGGCTCACTCTCCAGCAGTCGCATCGCGAAAGGCAGCGCCAGCCCGAAGCCAGCGCTCCGCTGATTCAGGTGCAGCGGGTGCGCCGCCGGCCGCCAGCGGCTCCAGCCACGGGGAATGCCGGACTTGAGCGTGCACTGCCCCCCGAGCGCCAGCACCCCCGGCACCGGCTCGCGGTCGCCCGGCTGCCATGGATCATCCGCCCGCACACAGCCGAAGCCCGCCATGTTCGACTGGCCCATCAGCAGGAAGACCCGCAGCCGCGCCGGATCGGGCGGGAGCGCCCAAGGACCCTTGAGGGCGTGGAAGGCGAAGCGGGCTCCGAACATGGGGCGGGGGCAAAGAAAAAGGCCGCCACAAGGGCAGCCTTATTTCATCAGGATCTTGAGCGGCAGAGCTTAGCGCTTCGCGACTTCCAGCGCTTGGCCGGTGAAGCGGTAGTGACCGTGGATCTGGTTTTCCATCAGCACGTTCTCCCACTTCGGGCCGCTGCCATTGTCGTGCACCACCCAGGCTTCATCGCTGCGGTTGCCGGGGCCGGGGACCACGATGCCGCAATGGATCTCGCCTTGGGCCAGCATCCAGACCACCACGTCACCCGGCTTGTAGTCCTTCTTGTCGCGGGTCACCGGCAGTTCGGCACCCGCGTGCTTGAAGTAGCGCTGCAGGTTCTCCACCCGGCGGTGGTCGATGTTCGAATCCGGCGCGCCGGAGCCCCAGAGTTGGGGATAGGAGGCGAAGTTCCGGGTCATGTCCTCATGCACCAGGACTTGAAGATCAATGCCCATGCTGCGGTAGCTGCGGACCAGCACATCCTCCGCCTTGCCCTTCCAGGTATCGCCATTCGGCCCGCCCTTGGGGATGTCACCGCCGGGGTACGTGATCTGGTAATAGGCCGTGTCGTAAATGCTGGCAGTATTGGTGCGCTGAAGGGCTTGGGCAGCAAGGCGCTCACCGAAGTCCGAAGACGGCGAAAGCTCGAGAATCAACTGATTCGCGGTCTGCTCGGAGGCTACGGTCTGCTGGGCCCGCAACAGGGGCAACAAAGGCTTCCCGAAGAACCACGCGGCACCGGCCGCGATCAACAAAACGACCCATCCACCGAGGAAATTCGGTCTTCGTTGCGGCTTCTTTGCCTGCGGACGGGGGCCGATGTATTCGATGGTGCCAAGGTGATGGCTGTTGGGACGCTTAGCCATGGTTCTAGTTAAGAAAAGTAAATCAAAACCGCGATGGGAATGCGACATTTTTCGCCGGCCCGCAGCAATTTTTTCTAAGAATCCTACTCTCGACCGAATAGGGCTTGGGTTTCAGGGTGTTCCGCGATGACGGTGATCCGCAGCGCGAAGCCCTTGGTCTGGGGCGAAATGGACGTCCCTCTCTTTGGGCTTGGTAAGGATTGGTATGGAACTCCGGTGAGTCCGCAAGCCGCGTTTTGCGTTGCCGTAGATACCCGCAGCGTCTGGCTCATCGCGTCCCATGCCCAGCCCGCCAAGCTTCATCCGGCAGCGCGGCCGGGGCGGTTCACGCCGGAGCTGTGGAAGCACGACGTGGCTGAACTGTTTCTCCATCATCCGACAAGCGGACGCTACTTCGAGTTCAATCTTGCTCCAAATGGAGCATGGTGGAGTTGTGAGTTTATCGCCCCTCGGGTCCGCGCGGAGGAGGGCGAGATCGCCTTTCCAGAGGTCGCCACCTTCGCCGAGCTGTCACCCGACGGCGGCTGGGTTGCGGCCATGTCGATCCCCCGCGATCTGTTGGAAGCCCGCTTGGATCTAGGGCCGGAGACCACCCTGAATGTGACCTTCATCCTCGGGTCGCCGGAACAGCGCTTCCTGACAGCCGTCGATCTCGGTGGCGGCGAACCGGATTTCCACCGGCCTAACAAATTTTCAAAAATTCATCTGCTAGATTCAACTCCATCGCCATCCACGTGACATCCCCGTCACGCGATGACGTTATAGCGACGGGAGCAAAATCGGACATGATGGTCCCCGTAAGCAACGCCGATCCCCCCGCCGGCCGAACTTACGAAAGCAGATCCCCCCAGATCACAGACCCGGCCTTCCCCCCGAGGACGGATGACACCCCCCATGGGAAAACCCGCTGCCTTCGTTCCCCCCAACGGCGCCAGCGGGTTTTTCTTGTACTCCTCCCCGTAGCGGGACGGCTGCGCCGTTCCGGCAGGGCGGATCCTCCCTTGAAGGCCATGGAGTCCCCGGAGAGAATTCCCCGCTCGCCTTCCTCTTCGGAATCCGCCCCATTCCAGAGCAGCCACTTGCCTCTTGCAGTGCCGCTAGGCTTCGGTTTATGGTGTAAGGGTGGAAGAAGTTGACGATGAGGAGGACAAGGCTGCGAAGCTCGAGGCCCTACTCGAGCAATTCCGCGAGCCCGAGCAACCGCGCAAGAAAAGCAACCCGCTCTGGCTGGTCGCTGCACTCATCGCCTCGGTGGCCGGCTGTTGGCTGGCCATGAAGGCGACCACTGGGACCATCGCGATCCTCAGTGACAGCCAGGCGAAGCTGAAGAAGCCCGCCAAGGTCGCGGACCGCGCGCTGGCACGCAACAGCCCGAAGTTTTCGGTGGAGACCTATGTCGAGCGCTGCCGCAAGGGGATGACCCCGCAGCAGGTGCGCTGGATCGTGGAGGATTTCCAGAAGGCCGACCTCGATGAGGTGAAGGTCGATACGGTCTGGCAGCTGGTCAGCGATTTCAAGGAGACCGCGAACTCGGAGAGGGGGCCGGGCTGGATGAATCCGGACGTGCCTGCGATGGCCAAGGATCAGGCGCTGGAGATCGGCTGGCATCAGCGGGCTTGGTATCTCGACGCCTTGGCTGACGGCCTGTCGCTGGACGTGTGGCAACGGCGCCAGGCCAAGGAGCGCTGCGCGGTGCGTCTCTTGGAGACTGAGGTCGATTTCATGAAGCAGCGCGAGGACGCGCAGGATGAGGCCGGACTTCATCCGGTGGCTGAGATACCGCCCTACGAGGCTTTGGTGAATGCCAGCTACTGGCTGGAGGATGATGAGATGGCGCCGTGGAAGCTGGTGGAACTCACCCCGGAGCAGTCGCGGATCACTTGGCAGGATCGCGCTGAGGCAGTGGCCAAGGAAGCGGGCGGAGAGGATCACGGAATCTCGTGGTTCGACCCCGCGACCATGACGGTGGTGAACTTGGCGAACCCCCTCCATCCGGACTCGACTGACTTTCCGAATGGCGCGTCGCCACGGGAGATCGAGGGCGCAGGGGCCTTGTTTCCCTTTGTCCCCGGCCAGGATTTCTCCCGCCGCACCGAGCCGAATGCCAGCGTTTTGGAGAATGAGGCGCTGGCCTGTCATCCCGCCCAGCTGAAGACTCTCCTGCTGTTGAAGCCGGAGCTCGCGGACCGCTTGGCGGCGGAGCTGGAGGCCAGCGGGGAATGATGCCTGCGTAGATGCCCGCCACGCGATTGCGTGATAGTGGCGGGAGCAAAATCGGACATGATGGTCCCCGTAAGCGACGCCGCTCCCCCCCGCCGGCCGAACTTGCGAAACCAATCCCCCCAAATCACAGACCCGTCTCCCCCCGGACGGAAGAACCCTTCCCCCCAAGGGAAAACCCGCTGCCTTCGTTCCCCCCAACGCCGCTAGCGGGTTTTTCTTTTGCCGGGACAAGCTTGGCGGCCCCCCGGCGGCGTTTAAGCTGGGATGGTGCCGGAGGAGGAAGACGACGAAGAGATCCAAGAGGAGCTCGAAGGGCAGATCGAGAAACAGCCGCTCGAGCTGGACGAGATGCTCGAGCTATTCCGCGATGACGAGGAGCCGCTGCGGCCGGGCTTCAACCCGATGTGGCTGGTCCTTGGCCTGATCGTGGTCGTGGGCGGCTGCTGGCTGGCGGTGGTCGGGGTGCAGGCCTTCGGGGAGCTGATCACTCGTCATCAGGGCGCACCCAAGTCGGCGAAGGTCAGTGAGCGGGCGCCCCGGCCGGCGGTGGACGTGGACGTTCAAGCGGTCTTCCGCGAGCGCTGCGCCAAAGGGATGAGCGAGGATGAGATTCGGTGGGTCTTGGAGGACTTCGAGAAACTCGGTCTCTTTGCGGAGCTTGAATTGCAGAAGGATCTCATTTCCAAGGTGCTCAGCAGCAGCCCTGAACCGGCCACCCCGGCTGAGCGCGAACTCCTCAAAAAAGCCATCTTGAAAACCGCTTCGCGCGAACGCGAGTGGTATGCCGCCGCCCTCGCGGATGGCCTGATGCTGAATGGTGAGCAAAAGGCAGAGTTGAAGCAGAAACTCGCCGCCGCCCTGGCCGCGGATGCGGAAAAGCTCGAGCGAGCGGATGGCATTTTTCTTCGGATGGAGCAGCGGCAGCCCAACGATGGGCCCCCCGAACAGGAGCTCGCGGAACTAGGAGAGCTGTTCCCAGGACTCCTAGGGGGAGAGCCTTTTGTCCTCCATACGTTGTATTTTTCTGCTGCGCTTCCCCAGATGTGGCTGGATTCCGAGGCCTATGCGCCGTGGAACCTCTGTCAGCTATCGCCCGATCAGCTTGCGCTGACGAACCATGACTACTTCAGCGCCCAACATGGTGAGAATGCGGAGGGCGGATGGCGGATTGCTCCGGAAATCGAAAGCGCGGAGGGCGACAGGCTCCAGCTTCCATATTCTTTGCAGCTGATTGCAGGTATTCTTCCTTTCACGGCACAGCAGGACTTTCCGCATGATGGGGATATTATCTCTCTGGGGGAGAAACCGAACGAAGTCCTGACCAAGCTGCACCCGGCTCAATTCAAGCTGTTTCTCTTGTGCGATCCAGACTCGTTGCCGGGGACCAAGCCGCCGTCGGAAGAGAAGTGACTTGGGACGGCATGGCTCCCGGCAATGCTTGCCCGCAGCAAGCGGCTGCTCCTACGCTCCGCGCATGCCCGATGCCCCTCTGCTCCAAGCCGGTGATTCCCTGTGGATTGCCGCGCCCCTGGGCTTGCGGGAAGCGTGCCTGTCGATGCCCGCGATGCGGGCCTTGCTGAGGATGGGCGTCCTGCCGCGCGTGCTCTGTCCACAGAGCCAGGTGACTCTTTGGCAGACCAGTGGTTTCGCGGAGGTTAAGGGCTATCCGGACAAGGCTTCCGCACGGCAGATCGCTGCTTTGTTAGAGAAGCCTGGCATCTCCCTCGCGTGGGAAGCCGGCGAGGCGGCAGATGCCTTTGCCAAGGCCGGCATCCCGCGCCGCCTGGGTCCACCGGCCAAGGGCTTGGAGAAGCGCCTCACCGAGAAGATCACCGTGATCGAGGAGCCCGGGCCGGTTCGGCACCGGGTGCAATTCTATCTGAAGATCGTGGAGAAGCTCGGCGCGCAGGCGATGGTGGCGGAGAACTTCGCGCCGCTGCTGCTGGATGTCCCGCGGGATCCGGGCCGCATCCTGCTGGTGCCGGATTCGGATTTCGGCACGCACTACCAGTGGCCGCGGGAGCGCTGGGAAGAACTGGCCAAGCTTTTGTTGGAGCGGGGCCGCAGTCTGCGGATTGCGGCCTCCGGAGCGATGGGCGCTGCTTTGTCGAAGGCGGTTCCCGAGGCAGACACGGTTTCACTCGAACCTCCCGCTCTGGAAGAGCTGGCAGCACACGGCCTCTGCATCGCCGCGGATGGCAGCGTGCCGCACCTCGCGGCGCACGTCGGTACGAGATGTCTCGTACTATTCGGCCCCGGTGAGCCCGAGTGGATGCGCCCTCTGGGCCGCCAGCATCTCATCGCCCGCCGCAAGGTCGAGTGCTCCCCCTGCCACGCGCCGAAGTGCGTGATGGATCTGCGCTGCCAGAAGGAGCTGGAGGTGGAAGAAGTCTTGCGCGTGCTGGAAGCGGGCGAGGCTTGAGGTGGTCCGCACACGCCGTGTGCGGACGAAGCCGTTCTGGCGGTAGCCGGAGGCCAACAAAAGGTGGTCCGCACAGCCCTCTGTGCGGCCGAAGCAGTTATGGCGGCTGACCACACCGGGTGCCCCCGGGAAAATGTCCTCATCATCCTCATCCCTCCTCCAGAAATCATCGCCTCCACAACTCCAATCCGCTAGAAGCACCGACACAGCCTCGGCGTCCCCATGCCCTTCCGCTTCTACAACCCCGATGGCTCCACCACCGTCACACACGGTCACCTGCCCCATTGGGATCAAGAAGGCGCCACCTACTTCATCACCTGGCGCACCGCCGATTCTATCCCCTTGGCCACATGGAACCGCTGGCGGCAACTCCGCCTTCAATGGCTCCAAATCCACGGGATCGATCCCTCTGTCCCCAATTGGCGAAAGCACCTCGAAGAACTACCCGAAGCTCAGCGCAGGGACTTCCGACGCTTCGCCAAAGATCTCGAAAGCGAGATCGACTCCTGCCATGGCACTTGTCCGCTCCGCAATCCCGCTTGCGCGAAGATCGTCGCGGATACCCTCCAGCAGCCGGACGGCGTGAGCTACTTGTTGGGTGACTTCGTGGTCATGCCGAACCACGTCCATCTCCTCGTCGGCGCGATGCCGCGGGACAAGATGCTGCACCAAGTCACCTGTTGGAAGAAATGGTCGGCGCTTCAGATCAACCGCGTGCTGGATCGCAAAGGGCGGCTTTGGCAGGACGAGAGCTTCGATCACCTGGTAAGGGATCGTGCGGCTTTTGAACGGTATCGACGGTATATCGCTGAGAATCCGCTGAAGGCGAAATTGAGGTCCGGGGAGTACCTTTATTGGAAAAGGCCTGAAGAAGGATGAATCGGAGCGCTCCCGAGGACACTTGATCTCCGACAGCCACGAGAACTCCCTCAACCGCACAGGGGCTGTGCGGACCACCTTTCCAAACACTCACCTCACCGCATCACATGATCCAGCAGTACGCTCTGCACCTGCAGATAGAACTGCGAGCGGAACCACGCCGAGCGCCTGCCCGGTGTCATCTCCTCCGGGTTTTCAGCGGAAAATCCATACCGTTCCTCCAGCGCCAGCCGCGCTTGGTTGAGCCCGCCGTACCAGAGATCGGCATCCTCGCGTGAAATGTGGATCTCCGCCGGGCTCTCGCCATCCCCGGCCAGGGCCAGGGCACCCTCGATGGTATCGAGCTGACCGTTGAAGCTATCCCGCAACTCCGGCAGCACATACTCCCGCCAGTCTTCCATGCCCTCGTCGCTGCCCATGGGAGCGGACACGCGATCGGCCAGGTCAATGCCGCCGCCGCGGGAATCATAGGAAATGCAGCGCAGCACCATCCAGTCGAGCGGTGTCTCCACGTCGATGCGCAGGCCGCCTTGCAACGTAGGGCCGACTTTCATTCGGTCTTCTCCATTGAAGTCTTCAACTGGTGCGCCTGGAGCTGCTGGGTGTAGAACTCCGCCTTCTCCCGCTCGCCGGTCCACACCACGGAACGGCCGCGCTTGTGGACCTCCAGCATCATCACCGTCGCACGGTTCTCCGGGTAGCCGAAGATCCGCATCAGCACGAGCGTCACGTAGCTCATCAAGTTCACCGGGTCATCGTGGACGATGACATTCCACGGCACGTCCAGGGAGACGTCTTCGCGGGTGACGGTGAGCGTGTCGGACATGATGGGGGATTAGACTTCCACGGGTTCGCCAGCGGGCGCGTCGATCCACTTGCCGTGCTCGCGGATCAGGTCGATCAAGCGCTCGACGGCTTCGCCTTCGGGGATATTGAACTTCACGGCTTGCTTGCCCACGTAAAGGTTGATCTTGCCCGGTGCACCACCGACGTAGCCGAAATCGGCATCCGCCATCTCGCCGGGTCCGTTTACAATACACCCCATTACGGCGATGCGCACGCCTTTGAGGTGACCGGTCGAGGCGCGGATCTTCTGGGTCGTGCTCTGGAGGTTGAAGAGCGTGCGCCCGCAGCTCGGGCAGGCCACGTAATCGGTCTTGAAGATCCGCGTACCGGCAGCCTGTAGGATGTTGTAGGAAAGCCGCAGCGATTGACCGGGGGCGGGCTCACCCTGCACCAGCACCGCATCGCCGATGCCATCGCAGAGCAGCGAGCCGATGTGGCGCGCGCCGACCAGCAGGGTCTCCACGAAATCGCCGCTCTCACCCGTGGCAGGCTGAAGCGTGTCCTTGAGCAGGATCGGGTGCCGTGCATCGAGGCGGAAGGCCAGCATGCGGAATGCCGGGATGACTTCGAGATCGATGCCATCCGCCACGGTGACCAGCTTGATCTCGCTGCCGTGATTCAGCGCGGAAAGTGAGGCCTCATCACGAGGGTCGATCGCCACCACGCCGGACTTCTCCACGATGATCTCCGGCTTGAAGTCGCCCATCTTGGCGATCTTGTGAGCCACCGCGTTCCACTTCTCTTGGCTGGTGAAGACCCGTACGGTCTTATCGCCGCCGAGCTCGTGGCCCATGATCTCCATCACGTTGGTCTTGCGGCGCTCGTAGGAGAAGGGGTCGTAGGACGGCACCAGGTTGTGGGGCTCGATCCACGTGGGTTTGTTCTGGAAAGGTGCGGCGAGCGCTTGGGCGACCGGCACTTCGAAGACGGGATCTTCCGTGAGCGAGACACGGATCGTATCACCGATGCCATCTGCCAGCAGCGAGCCGATGCCGATTGCGCTCTTGATCCGGCCGTCCTCGCCATCGCCGGCCTCGGTCACGCCGAGGTGGATCGGGTAATTCCAGTCGGAGCCTTCCTTCTCCAGGCGGGCGACCAGCAGGCGGTAAGCCTCGATCATCACCTTCGGGTTGGAGGCCTTCATCGAGAAGACGAAATTGTGGTAGTCCATTTCCCGCGCGATGCGGGCGAACTCCAGCGCGCTCTCCACCATGCCCAGCGGCGAGTCGCCGTAGCGGTTCATGATCCGGTCGGAGAGTGAGCCGTGGTTGGTGCCGATCCGCATGGCCCGGCCGAGCGACTTGCAGAGATCGACGAGCGGGGCGAATTCCTCGCGGATCCGCTCCAGCTCCTCGGAGTACTGGTCATCGCTGTACTCGCGGACCTCGAACTTCTTCTTGTCGGCGTAGTTGCCGGGGTTCACGCGGACCTTCTCGACCCATTTGGCGGCTTCCAGCGCGGCGTCCGGCTTGAAATGGATGTCCGCCACCAGCGGCACCTGGCAGCCGGCGGCGCGGACTTCGCGGGCGATGTTCTCCAGATTCGCGGCGTAGACCTTGGTCTGGGCGGTGATCCGGACGATCTCGCAGCCGGCCTCGGCCAGTTGTAGCACCTCCGCCACGCAGGCCGGGGTGTCGCGGGTGTCCGAGGTGATCATGGACTGCACGCGGATCGGGTGGCCGCCGCCGATGCCGACGTTCCCCACCATCACCTCACGGGTCAGGCGGCGTTGGTAGGCCAGCAGGTCGGGGCAGTATCGCAGCAGCGCGTGGTCGCTCATTCGCCGGGAGATACACGATGTTCCGCAAATCGGCAACGGCGGTGCAGCACAGGTTGTCAGCCGACTTGATTATAAGGAAAAACACGATATCAAACGGCGCCGTGAGAGCTTCCTCCCTGCTGCTCGGCCTTGCCGCCCTCCCCGCCACCGCCCTTGCCAACCTGAGCCTGGGCTCCCCGGGCACCGGCCTCATCCTGCTGACGGAGGCCAATCAACTGGTCAGCTTGACCGACAGCGCCCCCACTCTGAGCTCCCCGCCGGTGGCGATTAGCGGCATCAATGCGAACGACACCTTGGTCGCGATCGACGTCCGGCCCATCAACCAGCAGCTCTACGGCCTGGGGGTGAATACCACCAACGACACCATCCAGCTCTACTGCATCTCCGCCCTCAACGGCTTTGCCACCCCGGTGGGTGCGGCGAATGGCATGGTCGACGGCGCTGCGGTCAAGATCCAGCTCGATGCCACCCGCTATGGCATCGACTTCAACCCGGCCTCCGACCGCCTGCGGGTGGTTAACAGCTCCGGCGTGAATTTCCGGGTCAACCCGAATACCGGAGCCTGTGTGGATTCCGATGCGGGTACCAATGGCATCAATCCGGACGGTCCGATCGCTGGCCTGACCACCTCGGTGGGCGAGGCAGCCTATACCAACAACGTCCCGGAGAACGGCAATATCACGACCCTTTACACGATCGATCCCTCCACGGACTCGCTCTACATCCAGAACCCGCCGAACAACGGATTCCAGACCTCGGCAGTGGGCATCAAGGTGGGCGGTATCCCCTTGAATTTCACCGCCGCCTGCGGTTTCGACATTCCGGTGGGGGTGAATGCAGCAAGTCCCAACCTTCCCGCGACCGGCTCCGGCTACGCCGTGCTGGAGAGCGGAACCCGCCGCCTCTACCGGATCAATCTCGGTACTGGGGAGGCGACGCAGCTTTCGATTCCCGCGGGAATCACCATCCGCAGCATGGCGGTGGCCACGCAGGTGCCGACGGCGATCGGCTTGACTGCCACCGCGAATCTCGTCCGCTTCCGCCGGAACAGCCCCACCACGACCACCACCCAGGCGCTCAACCTTGCCGCCTTGGCAGCGAACGAGACCTTGGTCGGCATCGATTACCGGCCTGCCACGGGCCAGCTCTACGGCTTGGCGGTCAACTCGACGAACAACAGTGCCAGCCTCTACCTGATCGAACCGGGATCGGGCGCCGTTAGTTTGGCGGTCGCAGGCACCCAAGGCATGATCAAGTTCGTCGATGGGACCGGAGCGGATGTCCTCATGCCGCCCGCCACCGATGGCTACGGGATGGATTTCAATCCAACGGTGGACCGGCTGCGTGTCACCTGTGGCAATGCCGGCGGAGCAGGGATCAATTTCCGGGTGAATCCGAACACCGGTTTGGGGGCGACCGCCAATCCCGATGTCGCAATCAACGGCGCCGGCACTGGCGCGACCGCCTGCGCCTACACGAATTCCTTTGGCCAGTCTCTCAGCGGTGGTACCACTACCCTCTACGCCCTGGATCCGGCCACGGACTCGCTCTGCATCGTGAACCCGCCGAACGCCGGCACCCTGACTTCGCCTAAGCCGGTGAGCTTGAATGGGGCGACCTTGGATTTCACCGCCGCCTCCGGCTTTGATATCACCCAAGAAGGCGCAACGAACTTGGTGTCCGCCGTGGCATCCCCGGGGGATGGCTGGGCCGTGCTCACGGTCGGTGGTTTGACCAAGCTCTACCGGATCAACCTGCGCACCGGGGAGGCCACCGCGGCCGGCAACATCGGTGCCGGGGCCACCGTGATGGTCGGCCTGGCCGTGGCGGGCGAGGCAGGTCTGGGCTACGCGCCCTTCTCTTGGGACTCCACCAGCGGCACACCCTACCGGATCGAGACCAGCACGGATCTTCAGAACTGGCAGCCCTACGGCCGGGTCACCACCACCGGCACCACAACCACCGTGCCAGTGCCGTGGTATGAGGGTGAATTCCGCAGGTTCTGGCGGGCGGTGCCCTGAGAGGGGCTACTTCAGCTTGCTGAGGTCCACGAAGTCTTTCGGCCGGATTTCGTAGGCTCCGCCTACTCGCGCTCCGCCGCCGCTTACCACCCAGACGGCGATCTTGCCGAGATTCTCGCGGCTGGTGGCGAAGCTGACTAGGACCCGCCCCTCCTTGGTCCGCTCTTCCTTCAGCTGTAGCACGGCCAGCATCTTGCCATCGTCGCCATGCATCCGGAAATCCACGCGGCGGAAGTCGTGGAATTGCCCCTCGCTGCTGAATTCAATCTCCACCCGGACGTCCTCGGGGCCGGCCGGGAGGGCGCGGACTTCCACCTTCCACTCCTTGGCCTCTTCGGCTGTGACCTCGTGGATCGAAATCAGCCCGAAGCAGGGGGAACTCACCGCGCCCAGCAGGAGGGTGGTCATCAGAAGCGCCTTGCGGAGTGTCGTCTTCATGAAGCTTCAGACACCCGGGGCGGCGATTGCTTGGATTTTCCCTGCACGATCCCCCTTCCGTGCGGCGCTATTTCGCGTAAGCTCGTCCCACCGATGAAACATCGCCTTTTCCTGCTCAGTGCCTTGTTCCTGCCGCTCGCCCTGCGTGCGGAGCCGGTGGCACCTGCTCCCGCCCCGGCAGTCGAGAAGCCTGCCGCAAAGGAAGAGGAGAAAAAGGAGGAGTACATCCGGGTGCAGGAAACCGATGGCAAGGCCACGGCACTGCAGACCGCAGTGGTCCGCCTGACCAAGGGCAAGGCCACGGTCGAGTTGGTCGGCGCGATCCACATCGCCGACAAGAAGTACTATCAAGCGCTCGGCAAACGCTTCGAAGGCTACCAGGCCCTGCTCTGGGAGGGCATCGGAGGCAGCGATGCCGCTGCAAAACAAGCAGCCGCGGCGAAGGAGGCTGCGGCCAAGACCGGCGAGGAGGAAGGCGTCGCCGACGCCGGGGAGGCAAAGAAAAAGGAGGGCAGGCTGAACGGCCTCCACCAAGCCTACGAGACGGCCGCGAAGTACTTGGATCTGGCCTACCAGATGAAGGAGATCGACTACTCGAAGGCGAATTTCGTCCACGCCGACCTCTCCATGGAGGAATTCGGCAGCTTGCAGGATCAGCGCGGGGAATCGCTCTTCAGCTTCATGCTCAAGGCCGGTTTGCAGGCGGAGAAGACCAATGCCGGCAAGGAGCCGAACTCCTTCAAGCTGCTGGCCTCGCTGATCCGTGGCGACAAGACCGGGATCAAGCGTCAGCTGGTCCATACCTTGGGCGCGGGCGATGACCAGGTCGCCGCCTTGGCGGGTGAAAGCGTGATCATCAGCGACCGCAATGCGAAGTGCCTGGAGGTGCTGGACCGCGAGGTGAAGGCAGGGAAGACCAAGCTCGGCATTTTCTACGGTGCCGCGCATTTCCCGGACATGGTGAAGCGCCTCACCGAGCAAGGCTGGACCTTGGGCGGCACCGAGTGGATGACCGCTTGGGAGCTGGCAAATTGAGCTGGAGAAGCGGCTTTCAGGGCCGGGAGAAATAATGGTCGGGGGTTTACGGCGATCCTACACGATCACGGAATGGCCGATTTTGGGAACATGCGCTTGATTAGCTTTGTTTAATAATCAGGCTCCGCGCCTCTCTCTCGTTCTCTCCCCAGCCCTATGAAAATCACAACCCTGCTGGTGGCCTTGGCCACCTGCGCCGGCCTGTCGTCGGCGCGTGCCACCACGACCTTCTCGTTCATCACCGACACTTGGACGAACGGTGCGACCACCCAAGTCGGCTTCAAGAACGGCGCCACTTCCGGAACCCTGACCAAGGACGGGATTACCCTGAGCTTCCAGAGTTCCATCGTGGGCACGGCGGACCCGTCCACGCGTAACCTGACCTTGGATACCACCGGCAACCCGCGCGGTTTCATCCTCGGTACCCAGGATGACGCCAATGACCTGAACGGCACCCTGCTGAACTACCAGCGCTGGGACTTCTCCTTCTCCTCGCCGGTGACGCTGACGACGCTGGGTCTGGATGACGTGGACTCCGACCAAGCCGACATCTCCGGCACCCACGGTTTCCGCGATGCGATGGCGGCGGAAGCCTTCGCATCGCAACTGCCAGGCCTTATCGGCAGCGGCCTCGACGCGATCTTCGTCTTCACGCCCGGCACTGCCCTGAGCGGCGGGGTGATTGGCACCGGTAACGGCCAATCGATCCCCTATGCGATCTCGGGTCCTGCGGGGAACCCGAACAACGCTCCGGCCTACCGGACCTACATCGACTTCGGCAACACGCCGATCTCGTCCTTCAGCATCTACGCCTTCTCGGATCGCGACAACGCCCACCGTGTCTCGATCTTCCAAGGGACCCTCGAGATCTCTCCCTCGACCCCACTGCCGGAACCGGGCTCTGCTTTGCTGGCACTGGCCGCGCTGCCGCTGTTGGGCCGTCGGCGGAGGAAGTAAGGGAGGGGAGTTGCGAGAACCGCATGGCCACTGCTTCTTCGCCGGGTTTTCACCGCGGCGGCATCGCGGCTTCTCCGGCGGCGGCTGTGAATTCATGTGATGCCAGCGCTGAAGCAGATCCGCCTCGCCATCCTCATCGTTATCTTCGGTCTCGTGCTCAGCGGGCTGACCGCTTTCCCGCTGCTGCATGAGCTGAACCTGCTCTCACAGATCCTCGCCGGTGACTCGCGCGATCCTGCGGCGTACGGTGGCTTGGTTCACTGGGTTCTCAAGGTGCGAGAGGGGCTGGAGCACACCTATCGTGACTATCCCTTCATCGCCTACGGCACGGATTGGCTGGCCTTCGGGCATCTGATGATCGCGCTGTTCTTCATCCTGCCCTACCGCGATCCGCAGCGCTATGAGGGCGTGCTGAAGATTGGCATTGCTGCATCATTGCTGGTGATTCCGTTGGCCTTCATCTGCGGGCCGATCCGGGGTATTCCGTTTTACTGGCGGCTGATCGATTGCTCATTCGGGGTGATCTGCATCCCATTCTTGCTCTTTGCCTTGCGCAAAATTCCGGCTCTGGAGCGAAAACCCGCGGGCTAGACATTTCTGGCGATCCTTCCGGATCGTGTTAGGGTGAAGGATGACTACCCGTCTCCTCGCCCTTTTGCTGCTGCCTCTGGCAGTAGCTGCGGAAGAGGTGCGTCCTGGGGTGATCGCGAAAGAGGACCTGAAGGAATACGCGACCCTCAGTGGTGCACGGAAGCGCATCATTGATGAAGCCCTCGATCTCGCGGCCAAGGACACTTGGCTGAAGTACCAGTTCGGGAGTGCCGATCCGGACACGGGCGGGCTCGATTGCTCGGGCTCGGTGTATTACGTTTTCCAACAAGCTGGCATCGAGCCGACTCGCAGCTCTGCGACCCAGTATATGTGGGTCAAAGATGCAGGCTCTTTTACCGAGGTCCCTTCAGGCACCTCCTCCTTGGACGCCGACGTCTTCGACAAACTCCAGCCCGGTGACCTGCTTTTCTGGTCAGGCACCTATGAGCCGAAGGACGGCCGTGAGGTCGCGGTATCCCACGTCCAGATCTACCTCGGCCACGAGAAATCGACCGGCAAGCCTGTGATGGCGGGGTCCAGCGACGGGCGGACCTATCGAGGCACGAAACGCTCTGGCTATGGGGTCTTCGATTTCCAACTTCCCCGCGCCGGATCGAGGGGCGTCTTCCTTGGCTATGGTTTGCCAGCAAAGCTCAAATAATCCGTCCGGGTTAGGGTCTGGGAAAATGCTTGCGCTTTCATAAGAAACGATGCTTTTCTTTAAATCAGCCGCCTGACCCAGCGGTCGAAGCCCGCTATGCCCACGTCCTCGAATGCCGTTTTCGAAGCGCTCGATTCCTTCCGTATCGAGACCCCCTCGTGGGGCTATGCGGATACGGGAACCCGCTTCGGGAAGTTCCACCAGCCCGCCGCCGCGATCGATCTCGATGACAAATTGGCGGACGCGGCGCATGTTCATCGCCTGACCGCATGCTGCCCGACGGTGGCCACACACGTCCTGTGGGACTTCGCGCCGGGCACGGATGCCGCGACCGTGGCGTCGAAGGCGGGTGTGCTGGGAATTGCGATCGGCTCGATCAATCCGAACCTCTTCCAAGACCAGATCTACAAGCTCGGCTCGGTCGGCAGCCCCTTCGAAACGGCTCGCGACCAAGCGCTGGCCCACATTATCGACTGCATCAAGCTCGGGCAGGTCACTGGCAGCAAGGCAGTCTCCCTGTGGTTTGCCGATGGCACGAACTACCCCGGGCAGGACAACATCCGGGCCCGCAAGCACCGTTTCGAGGCCGCGCTGAAGGAGGCCCACGGCCACCTTTCGAAGGAGCAGATCCTGCTGGTCGAATACAAGCCCTTCGAGCCGGCCTTCTATCAGACCGACCTCGCCGACTGGGGCATGGCCCTCCTGATGGCGAAAAAGGCCGGGCCGCAGGCCAAGGTCCTCGTGGATACCGGCCACCACTACCTCTCGCAGAACATCGAGCAGATCGTCGCCTGGCTCTTGGACGAGGACATGCTCGGCGGCTTCCACTTCAACGACCGCCGCTACGCCGATGACGACCTGACGCTCGGCTCGATCGATCCCTACCAGATCTTCCGCATCTTCCACGAGATCCACCTCTTCGCCCAAGAGCGCGGCGGCAAGTACCCGGCGATCGAGTACATGATCGACCAGTCGCACAACCTGAAGCCGAAGATCGAGGCGATGATCCAGACGGTCTGCACCGCCCAGGAACTCTACGCCAAGGCCGCACTGGTGGATCACGCCGCCTTGCTGCAGGCCCAGAAGAAGGGCAACATTGTGGATGCCGAGATGTGCCTGAAGAAGGCATTCAACACCGATGTGAGCGCCGCTCTCGCGGAGTGGCGCAAGAGCAAGGGGCTCGACGGCGACCCGCTGGCCGCCCATCGCGCCTCCGCCTACGCCGAGAAGGCCGCCGCGGAGCGCTCGAAGCGGCGTCAGGAGCTTGGCATCGCGACCGAGCATAGTTATGCCTGATGGCATCAACTAGAGAACGGCTGTTAGCCCAGCGCCTTGAAAACCCTTCTACAGCTTTCCGAGGTCCGGAAATCCTTCGGTGCCGTGCGCGCCTTGAAGGGGGTGTCGTTTGATCTGGCGGCGGGGGAGGTCCACGCGCTGTTAGGCGAGAATGGGGCGGGCAAGTCCACGCTGATCAAGGTGATCACCGGTGCCCACTCGCCGGACGAGGGCACGCTGAAGGTCGGCGATGAAACCCTGCGTTCGCTCACTCCCGCCCATGCCCGGGCCTTGGGCATTGCCTGCATCTATCAGCAGCCCGCGCTCTTTCCGGATCTCACGGTGGCGGAGAACATTGGCCTGCGGCTGAAGAAGCCGAAGCCCTTCAGTGTGGTGAAGCGCGGTTCGCAGCGTCAGATGGCGATCGATCTCTTGAAGCGCGTGGGAGCGGAGATTTCGCCGGATGCGGAAGTGCGCGAGCTTTCGATGCCCGAGCAGCAGCTCGTCGAGATCGCCTGCGCCCTCGGTTCCGGCGCGAAGATTGTGATCATGGACGAGCCCACGGCCTCGCTCACGCAGAAGGAGCAGCACTTGCTCTTTGGCGTGGTGAAGGACCTGCGCGCCAGCGGGGTGGGGGTGGTTTACATCTCGCACCGCTTGGAGGAGATCTTTGCCTTGGCCGACCGTGTGACCGTCTTGCGCGACGGCGAAAGCGTTGGCACCCACGCGGTGAAGGACCTAACAGAGTCAGCGATGATCAAGCTGATGGTCGGCCGCGAGGTCGCCACGCTCTATCCGCCCGCGGAGGGTGAGCCGGGCGAAACCGTGCTTTCGCTGAAGGGCCTCTCCTGCGCGGAGGGCGGCGTGCAAGGCATCAACCTCGAAGTCCGCGCCGGTGAGATTGTCGGCATGGCGGGCTTGGTGGGTGCTGGCCGCACTGAGCTGGCGCGGATCCTCTTCGGCATCACGCCGGCGGATTCGGGTGAGATCCTTCTCGGTGGCAAGGCGGTGAAGATGCACTCGCCGCGCGAAGCGATCGCGCAGGGAATCGCCTACGTCCCGGAGGACCGCCGCCGCCATGGCGTGATCCTCGAAATGCCGATCGCGCACAACATCACCATGGCGGTGCATCCGCGGCTCTTTCCTGGCACTTGGTTGCGCAAGAAGAGCGAGACTTCGCTGGCGGAGGATTTCATCCGTGACCTCGGCATCAAGACCTACGGCCCGGAAGCGCCCGGTGGGAGCCTGAGCGGCGGCAACCAGCAGAAGGTCAGCGTCTCGCGCTGGCTGGCCACCAAGCCGAAGCTGCTGATCCTCGATGAACCCACCCAAGGCGTGGACGTCGGCGCGAAGAGCGAGATCCACCGCATCATCCGCGGCCTCGCCAAGGAAGGTCTCGCGGTGCTCATGATCTCCAGTGACCTGCCCGAAGTGCTGGGCATGAGCGACCGCATCGCGGTCATGCGCGGTGGTACGATCACCGCCGTACTTCCGGGCGGTGCCGATGCCCACGATGTGATGGCCGCCGCGCTCGGCCAAAGTGGAAGGGAGGTCGCATGATGCGGAAATACTCCCGGGAGATCATCGTGGCGATCGCGCTGATCCTATTGATGCTGGCCCTCGCGGCCTATGCACCCGCCTACTTCGATCCGCAGCCGCTGCTCTCGCGCTTCACCTCGCAGGCACCGGCACTCGTGGCTGCCATCGGCATCACCCTGGTGATCATCATCCGGCAGATTGATATTTCTATTGGTGCGCAGTTCAGCATGTGCGCAGTCGTGGCGGGGGTTGCAGCAGCAGCGGGCATGCCCTTGCCGGTCGCCGTCCTTGCCGCCGTGCTCACTGGAGCCGTCATGGGTGCCTTCAATGGTCTGCTCGTGGCATGGCTTGGCCTGCCGAGTATCGTGGTCACCCTTGCGACCATGGTCACATGGAATGAAGCGCTGCGGCTGTGGCAGCAGGGTCGCCTCATGAATTTGCCCGCTGGGATCCAATGGTTCGGGCTCAGCCAATCGGCGGGGCAGGGGATCGTGATCGGTCTCTCGGTCGTGCTGCTCATCGCTTTTGCTTGGGGTATGCGAAATCTTGCTCTTGGCCGTTACGTCTATGCGACCGGCACCGATGCGGAAGCCGCACGTCTCGCCGGCATCAATCCACGCTGGATGACCTTCGGCGTTTTCGTCCTTACCGGTGCGCTTGCAGGCCTCGCTGCCGTGCTGAACATGGTCCAGTCCCCGCAGGTCCAGCCGAATGCCGGTGACGGCCTTGAGTTGAAAGTCATCGCCGCCGCAGTCGTCGGTGGCGTGGCCATTACCGGGGGTCGTGGCAATCTCTGGGGTGTCCTCTTAGGCTTGCTCCTGCTGGTGAATGTGAACCCCGCGCTGACCTACTTCCACCAGCCGCCCTACTGGGAGCGCGCGATCCAAGGCCTCGTGATCCTCCTCGCCGTGGTCGCGGATGGCCTGCAGCGCGGTAAAAAAGTGAAGCATGCATGAGATGAGCAGCGCGCCATCCAAATCCCTGAAAGGCATCTTTGCCCGGCATGAGGTCGTGCTGCTCTTGGTCGTAGCGCTGGAGGTGCTGATCTTCTCCCTGCTCGGCCGGAATTTCCTCGGTGAAGCGAATGTCTCGAACATCTTCCGCCACTCGGTCGAGATCGGGATGCTGGCCTTGGTCATGACGCCTGTCATTCTCACCGGCGGCATCGATCTCTCGGTCGGCTCAATGATGGGCCTGTGCGCCGTCTGCTTCGGCATCCTGGTGAAGGAAGCGCAGTTCTCACCGCTGCTGGCGGCCCTCTGCTCCGTGGCCATCGGTGCCACCGGCGGCGGCCTGAATGCCTTCCTGATCGCACGCCTAAAGCTCCCTCCACTGATCGTCACGCTAGGCACCTTCTCCTTGTTCCGCGGTCTGGCGGAAGCGCTCACCAAGGGTTCGAAGTCCTACTCCGGCTTCTCTGATTCTTTCCTCGCGCTCGGCAACTCGGAGGTCGCGGGCCTGCCTGCCCAGCTCTGGATCTTCATCGCCGTGGCGCTTGGGGTTTACCTGCTGGTCCATCACACCACCTTCGGCCGCTCCTTCCGCGCGATCGGCTATTCGCCGGAAGGCTCGCGCTATGCCGGCCTCGCGGTCGGGCGGAATATCAGCCTCGCCTATATCCTCGCTGGTGCGGTGGCTGGTTTGGCTGCCGTGATCTTCGTCGCCCGCATTGGCGAGGCCCGTGCCAATGCCGGCATCGGCTACGAGCTGCTGGCGATCACTGCGGTGGTGTTGGGCGGCACCAGCATCTTCGGCGGCTCCGGCACCGTCTGCGGAACCCTGCTTGGTTACCTCGCCGTGGCGGTGCTGAACAACGGCCTGAAGCGGATCATGGATTACGAGCTTCTCGACCGAAAGATTTCCGACATGGCGAGCGAACTCTCCGGACTGCTCACCGGCCTGCTGCTGATCGTCGCGCTGGCCATCACGCCCTTGCTGAGAATTCTCGCCACGCGGCGCTCCCGCAGCCAGCATTGACCCAAGCCTTCAACCCAAGAATCCCGTGAAACGCTCCAGCTTCCTCTGCTCCCTGGCCGTCCTTTGCGCCGTCCCCTTCATCGGTGCCTGCAAGAAAACCGAAACCGGTGGTGCCAAGGATGGCAAGCTGACCATCGCCTTCCTGCCCAAGAGCAAGGGCAACCAGTACTTCGTGACCTGCGAGCGGGGTGCCCGCGCCGCCGCCAAGGAGCTCGGCGCCGAGCTGCTCTTCGACGGCCCGACCAACTCGGATCCGGCAAAGCAGAACGAGATCGTCGAAGGCTGGATCTCCAGCGGTGTCGACGTGATCGCTGCCGCTTGTGAAAACAAGGAAGGCCTCTCCACCGCACTGCGCAATGCCCAGAAGGCCGGCATCAAGGTGGTGACCTACGATGCGGATGCCCTGCCGGACGCCCGTAGCTTCTTTGTCAACCAAGCCACCGAGAAAGGCATCGGCGACGCGCTGCTCGACAACGCCGCGAAGCTGATCGGCGAGGAAGGCGAGTTCGCGATCATTACCGCCAACCTCACCGCTGCGAACCAGAACGCCTGGATCAAGGCGATCGAAACGCGGCAGGCTGAAAAGTATCCCAAGCTGAAGCTGGTGGACATCAAGCCCTGCGATGACCTCAAGGACAAGGCCCAGCAGGAGACCACCAACCTGCTCGGCGCGCACCCGAACCTGAAGGCCGTCATCTCCGTCTGCTCGCCCGGCGTTCCCGGTGCTGCGGAAGCCGTGAAGCAGGCGGGCAAGACCGGCGCCGTTAAGGTCGTCGGCCTCGGCCTGCCCAGCGAGAACAAGGCCTACGTGAAGGAAGGCGTGACCCAGTCCGTGATCCTCTGGAAGGTCGAAGACCTCGGCTACCTCGCCATCAAGGCGGGTGCGGCCCTCGCCGACGGTTCGCTCAAGCCCGGTGCCACCGAGTTCGACGCCGGCAAGCTCGGCAAGCTGAAGGTTGAAGGTGACAACATTCTCCTCGGCACGCCCTTCGCCTTCACCAAGGAGAACATCGACCAGTTCGACTTCTAACAATCTGTGAACGGCAACGCCGTTCCCTCCTAAAGCCCAGGGTTGGCTGAAGGCCTCCCCTGGGTTATTTGTTAGGAGGCATTCGACCCCGAGGAGGGGTGCAGCGGGCTTCGTTTCATTTCGGAGGGCTCCTCAAATGGGTCTCAGGAGCTGGGGGTCCTTGGGTCGGAACGCTCCAAGAACGTACGCGTGATCGTGTCAAATGAGACTATCATGGGGACGCTTTCCATCGCCCCCAGGTCCACCAAGCCCCTACCGCAAACACCGCCGCTCCGGCCCAAGCCGGAGCCAAGTGCCACGGGTCCAAGTATTGAATCGGGTAGTGCACGCCTATGGCGCAGCCGAAGCCGGCGAGCCCGGCGATGACGAGGGCTTGCCAGAGATGCTTTGATAGCGGTGCCTTCCACACGATGGCCAAGACCAGCAAGCCGGTTGTTAGGACGCCACCGCCGAAGCCTGCCCGATCGTGTGCGATCAAGGGAATCAGCCGCGGGTTGATTGCATTCAGTTGATCGCGCGTGTAGCCGATAAAGCTCAGATCGCTGGGCACGAAGACATGGGTCATGCCGACGATCAGAATCGTCGCACCGGCAGCGATCATGCCGAAGGCCCAGCCGAACCATGGCAGGCGGCACCATGCCGCAGGCTCGCGCCAAACGGCGGCCGCCCATGCGGGACGAAGGTCAAGCGGGCGGGTGCAGAGCTTGCGCGTTTTCCACAGGCCCCACAGGGCGACCGGCAAGAGGCCTCCTGTCGCACAGGCATGCCAGTGGTCGAGATAGCCGTAGCCAATGTAGGCAAGGAAGCTGCCGAAGCCGCTCGCGTTGGTCAGTGCCAGTGTCCACCAGGCCCAGCTCTCGCCTTCCTTCAATGGGAACATCGCCAACCACAGGTAGAGTGCCGCGATCGCGAGCAAGACCCCACCGAAGGACATGCGGTCGTGGATCATGAAATGGACGATCCGGCACTGGTTCAGCTCGCACAGCGCCGCCGGCTGCATGCCCAGAAATTCAACGTCGTGCGGGAGGAAGTGGCCCGTCACCGAGAGGAAGATCGCGCCAATGCCGGAGAACACGAGCGCCAGCGCGGTGAAGATGATGAGCGGACGGCCATCGCCGATCAGTGCGCCGACAAAGGATGGAGATTGCTGCGAATTCATCGCCACAAGATCACGGGTTGGATTCTTTGCTCCGCGAAGAAGGGATCGAGCCTCCGCGCCAGCTCCGGCCAGCGCTGGTGTGGTACCTGCGGATAGAGATGGTGCTCGAGGTGATAGAGATGCTCCAGGCTCAGCCAGGCCACCACCTTGCCGCGAAAAAGCCGCGTCTGGTGCAGTGGATCCTCGCCACCCGCGATATGCGGCATGAAGCTGGTCATGAACGGGTAAACCCAACTGCCTGCTACCGTGATCGCGAGGTAAGCGATTCCGACGGGCGAAGTGCAGCACCAGCCGGCCCATAGGGCGATCCCGGCTGCTTCACCGAGCAGCCACCACCGGCCTGCGCCTTTCGCGCGCCGCAGCGCCCAGCACCACATCCGGGCTTGGGCGGTCACCCCGTCTAACAAGGCGCGCCACCAGCTCATCTTCGCCGCCGCACCCTCCAGGTCGTCATCGTGCGGGAATTTCTGGTGGTGATTCAGGTGGCTTGCCCGGAACGCATGGCCAGAGCGGAAGGACAAGCCTTCGATCAGGGAGAGCAGGGACTCATTCAGCCAGGCTGGTAGCTTCAGGGTGCGGTGCACCAGATCGTGCGAAACCGAGGCGTAGGTGAAGAAGCTCTGCAATGCGGCACAGATGAGCGCCAGCCACCACCAGCCCTCCCGAGCCGCGGCGAAGAAACCCGCGCAGGTCGCAAAAGGCAGCAGCAGGCAACGCCATCGTTCGCCGGGCGTGGTTTCCAGCAGATCGAGGCCCAGCGATTCCAGCGACGGCTTTTTCATGGCAGGCCCGCCGTGGCGGGATCGTAGCGGAGAACGCTTCGCATCATTGCGGTGGAGAGGCCGTCTGGTGTCATCTGCATTTGAAGATCACGGATGCCGCAAGCCAAGGGATTGTGCCACTGGATCAGTTTGCCCAGGGAGCGGGACATTGCCCACAACCGCATCACGCGCCACCTACGGCGCTTCACGTAGCTCAGCATCGCGTCTGTTCTTCCCCACAGGTTCGCGAGTTCCCACGCGTCTTCCAGAGCCATTGAGGCACCTTGACCCAGATTCGGCGTCAGCGGATGGGCCGCATCGCCGATCAGGACCAGTTTCTCATCGCGTTGCCAATCCCTCTCGGGCCTCCGGTCACTGATGGGATGCTGCAACAGCTTGTCGTTCGGAGTCGTTTCTAACACTTCGTCGATCGGCGCATGCCAGCCTGCAAAATCGCGACGCAATTCCGCGATGCCCACCCGTTCCCTGCTGCGCGCTTCAGGCACCGTGGCGGTGGCATACCAATAGGTCTTCCCACCACCCACCGGGGCTATGCCGAAGCGCCGCCCTTGGCCCCAGCTTTCGCTGACCCGTCCGCGCTCCCACCCCGCGGGGACATGATCCACGATCCCTCGCCATCCCACGTAGCCACAGTAGAGCGGCTCGCTTTCAGGCCATAGCGAGGCACGCGCTTGCGAATGCGAGCCATCCGCCACGATCACCCGCTTGCCACGGAGTTCGCGGCCATCCGCGAGCGAGAGGGAGACACCGCCTGCCGACAATCTCGCGCTGCTCACTTGCGAGGCGAGTTGCACACAGTCTGCCGGGAGGCAGCCTAACAGCGCCTTTTGGAGATCGCTGCGGCGCGTGCTCAGGGCGTCCTGTCCGGCGCGTGGGATGGACAGGGTGGACAGGAGCTTGCCGCGCCAGTTGCGCAATTCCCAGCGCGGCACCTCGACCGAGTGACCTTGCTTCAGGAAATCCAAGGCTCCCAAGCGCTCCAGGACCGCACAGGCATTCGGTGCTAACAACAGGCCCGCACCGATCTCCCGCAGCTCTGGTGCCTGCTCCAGCACCACAGGATTCAAGCCGCGCTGCCGCAATGCGATGGCCATCGCCAATCCGGCGATCCCTGCACCTACGATGATCACTTCCGCAGCCTCGCTCATGGAGACGGGGTGGTGTTCGCAGATAACAGACGGCAAAGCTAGGAGACAAAACGCGATAGACGGATCACGCGCGATTATTCATCCGGCGTGCGCGCCATTTTCACGGGAACCGCATGTATCACCCCGGGCTCGTGATGCGTGCACAGCTTCATTTGTCTCACGGCACCACTACCCGGTAGAACGCCTTGCCGAGCGGTGGATTGAAATCGCGGTAGGTCTGCACCGTGGTCCCTGAACTCAGGTCGAATTCCTGCTGCATGAATCCGAGTGTGAACCATTGCTGCATATCGGTGGAGCGTTCGACACGGTAGCTGCCGAACTGATTTTGCGGATAGCGCAATACCACTTGGCCATTCTCGCGGCTGATCGTCAGGCCGGGCGGCGCAACCTTGCGGACCACGGTGATCGTGAAGGGGACGTCGAAGTTCGCTTCGTTGGCATCGTTGCTGGCGATGCGGAGCGTGCCAGTCTTCGTGCCGGTCTGGGTGAACTGGCCGCGCAGCGTGACCTTTGCGGTTGCGCCCGGATCGATCACGAGAAAGCCATTGAGCCCGGGCAGGGGATCCACGCTGAGATTGATGTCTGAACCGGCGAGAAGAGTGGCGGAGCTCACCTGCAGGGGCGAAGCGCCGTCATTGTAGATCGTCACATCCCAAGACCCGTTCGTTTCTGCGGGCACGTTGCCGAGGCTTACCGTCACTCCGGTGAGGGTTTCAGTCAGCGCGTTGTCTGGTCCGGTGAAGACAGAGATCTCCTGCGCAAGCGCGGGGTTCGAGAAGGGATAGACTTGCGCGGTGCCGCTGTCGTTGAAGATCGGATAACCCGCCAGCAGGTCGTTCTGATCCATCGCGAGTGTCGGGAAGCGGGTGTCGCCCGCTAGATTCCCGCCAACCGCCGTGCGCCGGAGCCAAGTCTTGCCCACCCGCTCATAGACCTGCACCCGGCCGCCGTTGGCCGTGAAGTAGGTGGTGGAGATCGCCATGCGGTTGCCGTTGAGCGCGACCGCATTGCCGAAGCCGTAGTGGAAGTTCGTCTGCGTGGGCAAGGCGAAGCTGCCTTCCAGTCCCCAGGTACCGGCGGAGAAGGCGAAGACATAAGCGGCACCATCCTGCATGCCCGCCCGACTCTGGTAGGGCGCACCAGTCACGATCCGGTCGCCATCGATCGACACGCACTTGCCCATGAACTCCCCTGCGTAGGGGTTGGGAGCCATCAGCTTCGCTTGTTGATTCCAGAAGTTCGGGCTGCCACCAAACACATAGACCGCTCCCACTGCTTCCTTGCCGCTGACATCGACACCGGGCGCTCCGATGGCGATGCGCCCGTCCCTCACCGAGACCGACGAGCCGAATTGATCCTGCGCAGCGCTGCCGAATCCGGCATAGAGCGTCTGTGGACCCGAGATCGATCCGAAGCTCACATTATACGCCAGCACCGCGCCTTCGCCGCCCAGGCCATTGAGGCCCGTCTCGCCCGGGCGGCCGACGAGCAAGGTGCCGGAATTCATCGCCATGATGTCGCCGAAGCCGAAGGTTGGCGTGGCTGGCAGGATCCGGCCCATGAAGGTCCAGGTGCTGCCGAAGCGCTGGAAGATCTGGATGCTGCCGCCGACTTGCGGACTGTTGTCGTTCCAAGTGGCGATGGCGGCGGTATCCCCATCCAGGGAGACCCCGCGGCCGAACTGCTCGTTCTGCGCCGGATCGAATGACTCCAGGCGCTTTTCCAAGGTCCACGATCCTGCGACGCGGCGAAAGACATAGGCCGCACCGACACTCGTGCCGAGCGCCGTGGTCTCCATGGCGTCGCTCACCAGTGCGGTATCGCCATCGATGGCGACATAGGAGCCGAAGTTCTTTCGATCCGCCGGTACCGGGAGATTCTCCAGACCCACGATCAGGGGATCGACCGAGATCGGATAGAGCGCACCGTCGTCCTTCACCTGCCACTCGATGCCCTCCGCGTTGGCCGAGAGCTTGGTCTCGAGTTCGCGACCCGTGGCGTCCCATGCCTTGAGATCCTTGTAGCCATAGGCGGGCTTGCCACTGGAGTCGATCAACAGCAGATCCTCTTCGGAAGCCGGGTCGGGCTGAGCTTCGTAGCCCTTCACCTTGAAGCCCACGTGAAGCCAGCCGGTTTCCGATGCAGGCCGGGCGGGCAAGGTCATGCCATGCTCCAGTCCAGCTTCGGCATTGTTGAACCATTCCACCGATCCGTCCGCCCGCTCGTATTGCACGCGGGTGCCACTGGCGGTGATCTTGGCCGTTCCAGTATCCCCGCGCGCGATTTGCAGGTCCTCGGTCTTGCCTTCGGAACGGATTACGATCCCGTCTTGTTGGAAGCGGGTGGAGAAGCCTTGGCCTGGTTGCGCGGCGAAGAACAGGGACCCGTTGTTTCCGCTGAGCATGCTTTCCAAGGCGCTGAGGCCACGAACCGAACGGCGTGCTTCCGAGATGACCGATTCAAGGTTGCCTTGGCCGATGTTGTCCGCCGGCCTAGCAGCTTCGGCGTCTGCCCTTGCCGTCGTGGAACCGGGAATAATCGCGGCGCTGCTTTCGCATTCCGTTCGCTTGCGGGAATCGGAGAGGAGCAATCCTGCTGCGGCCAGCCCAAGCAGGGCGGCGGCAATCGGACGGAAGAGGAGGTCCTTTTGCATAAGGGTGACGGGTGAATGCGCCCTATCAAAACCTTGAATCGATCAAGAACTCAAGAATTCCCGCTTCACCGAAAGACCCATGGACAGCAAGGAGCGGGTATTCCGGCCTTCTGCCGAGCGCATCAATCTGCCATCTGAGGGGTTAGCATGGCCATGAAGCGCAAGATCCGTTGGGCAATTCTCACGACTCTGATCCTTCTTGCCGGGCTGATTGCGGTCGCCCTTCCCTTTGTAGCGGCTTCGAAATGGGGAGCGGAATGGAAAGTCCGGCGCCTGGTGCTGGCAGACTATCGTGGCGATCCGGAGGAACGTGCCTTTGACGCAAAGCGCTTCGGTGAAGCCTCCTGGCTTGTCACTGCGTGGTGGAAAAACATCCAACCTTCGGCGTACGACGTCTATCTGGTCGACCCCAAGGGGAAGGTGTCACCGATGAGCGACGAATCGCTAAGCGCGGTGATGAGCGCCGACCGCTTTCCTTTTGGAGCCGACCCGGAGCACAAGGACTTCATCGATCACTTTCTGCTGGTCCGCTTCCATGAGCGGCAGGAACGCTTGGACTCCGCCGCAGATATTCCGGGCCACGCGAATAAGCCCTTGCCCGAGGCGATCGCCGCAGAGATCCGTCCTCAGTTGAAAACGCCGGGGGGTTCGATCGTGTTCTATACCTATCAGGAGATCGCAGGCATCGTCCGGAAGAACGAATTCAGGTACGACAGGGATGGCAAATTCCTAGGTGCTTCGTGCACCGATGTGGGAACGCGTATCGGCGACTTTGCCATGTATGAGTAGGACCGGTGCCCCGCTCCTGCAGCCAGAAGCTGCCGGAAGCGATTCAAGTGACCCCCTTCAGAGCTTCCCGGAACTGGGAATGGGCTTCGAGGACCATCTTGCGCCCATGGAAGTCGAAGTGGCGTTGCACCACCGGGGAATTTTTGGCGCAACTACGGCAGTGTGGAATCTTGAATTCCACTCCATCGGCCTCTGCCTGGCGGCGTTTGATCCGGCGCTCGATGGACTGGTACAGCTTCACGACCAGGAGTTGGAAGGCGAAGCGCCAGGCGAGAAAAAAGAACATCACTGGATTGACCCTGCTCCAATCGTAGGGATTGGCATCCGTGTGCGCGCCCTTGAAGCGAAACGGTGAAGTCCGGCGGGTTGGTTCGCCGCAGCGAATGCAGATTTTGGGAAGTGCCTGCCCCGCGCGGATCTCGACGTCGCCGTAATTTTTGCCGCTCGCCCGGCCGGTGGAGCGTACTAGGTTTGGCATCGTCTTGTGCCCGCGAGGCCGCAGCTGGCGCTGGACGATGATGGAGAATATCGCTGCAAAGATGCCCGGGCACACGGCACCAGCCAAGGCGTTGGAGAGGTGGCCGTCGGGTGAGGTGATGACGAGCGTGAAAACCGTCGCAGCGAGCAGCCAAAACAGCACCGCGATGGCGAGCAGCGCCTTCTGGTTCGCATTGAGCGGCGGTCGTTGATAGAGCGCGGGCATGGTAAGGTGGGCTACAGCTCTAGCTGGTGCGCAATGTGCGTCGCCGTCAGCTCGCCCATCGTCTTGCAGTCGCGGAAGATGTCCGTGTGGTGGTATTTCGCCAGATCCGCGGCGAGCGAGGCCACGTGCTCGCGCGGGGCCAGTTCCTCCCGGCGCATGATTCCTAGCAGCGCCTTGAGGCGCCCGCCCTCCACCTTCGCGCGGCGGGTCATCTGGGCATGTTCTTCCGCCACGTACTGGTCGATCGTCTTCCGGTTCAGGACGTCGAAGGCGAGCTTGGTGATGCTCTTGTTAGAGTCGAAGCGGTAGGAGAGGTAGATCCGCCCGCGGCGCTCGTAGCTCTGCTGGTCGAAGTCGATCGGCCGCACGCGGTACTGGATCTCCTCGAAGTCCGGGGTGATATCCACCACGTAGTTCACGCTGCGCATGTCGCCCAGCAGGCGGATGAAGCAGCGCTCGTTGAACTTGGTGAACTCCTTCGCGATGCGGACCTTGTTCAGCTCCGGCCGCGGCAGGTGGTCCTTGAGGAAGACATCCCCCGGCACGCCGGCGATGTGTTCCTCGATCAGCGTGTTGCCGTTGACCAGGTAGTTGATCCGGTTCGGCGAGAGGATGTGCTCCAGCTCCAGCCCGTAGATCCGCGAGGCATCCGCCTGCTTCACGTAGAAGTAATCGGAGTTGTCGTTGTAGAGGTTCGTGATCCGGATCCGGAAGGGCCGCGAGTTGCCGAATTCGCCGAAGTCGATGCGGTCCACCGTCAAGTGCTCGTGCAGGTCGGTCTCCCCGCCGATCTTCAGCTCCGCGTAGATCTTGGTCAGCTTCGGCCGCAGCTCGAGCATCAGCTCCTGCGGGTAGTAGACCGTCAGCCACAGCGTCTCCTTGCCGCGCGGATCCTCGTATGGCATCGAGCCCGCGAAGCGGGTCAGGTCCTCATAGACGAGCGGAATGTCCCGCAGCCGGTCGAAGTGATAGAGATACTGCCGCAGCAGCGGCGAGACGTCGTACTTGATCTTGCGACGGGAGATCACGCCGCGAGCATGCACGAGCGCCCCGCCTCGCGCGATGAAATGTCACCGCATCATTTGTCCGTCTTGAGGACCAGGTCCTTGAACTGCACCACCATCGCGGGGCCGGCGTGGATCTGCAGCGCCAGGATGCCTTCCTTCGGCGCGTGGGCCGCGTCGTTGTCGGTCACGTCCACGGTCTGCTTGCCGTTGATGAAGTGCTGCACGTGGTTGCCCTTGGCGATGATCTTGTAGTCGTTCCAGTCCTCTTCCTTGATGGTGGCTTGGATCTCTGCGCTGTCGCCCACGCTGCCGGTGACCTTCGGCTTGCCCTCATCGCCGATCTCGGTCTTTTGGCCGCGCTGGGCCAGGATGCCGCGCTCGCGCTCCTCATAGAGGATGCCGCTGTAGGTCTTGCCCGCCTCGAAGTCCGCCTGGTAGCCGGCCACGATCGGGCCGAACTTGCCCGGGTCCAGCAGCTTCGAACGGTACTGAACGCCGCTGTTGCCCTTCTCGATCCGGTATTTGAAGCTCAGCTCGAAATCGCTGACCTTGCCGGCCTTCCAGACCAGGAAGGTATTGTGGTCGATCTTGGTTTCGCCGCTGTCACTGGTCTTGCCGGTGATCGCGCCGTCCTGCACCGACCAGAGCTTGGTGTTGCCCTCCCAGCCGGTGAGGTCCTTGCCGTTGAAGATTTTCTTTTCCTCCGCGTGCAAGCTGGCGGAGGCGCAGAGGGCGGAGATGGCGAGAAGCTGGAGTTTCATGACTTGGGTTGACGGTAGGTCGCGTTAGGAATCGATACGCGAATCTTTCCTAGCGGGTTTCACCCCGCCTTGTCATCCCCCTCGTTATCCTAGGAGCGTGCTGCGCGAGTAGAGCGCCAGCACCGGGATGCCCCGCGCCTCGATCGCCTGGCGGCCGCCTTCCTCGCGGTCCACCAGCACCAAGGCGAAGGCGACCTTGCCGCCCTCGCGCTCGATCACGTCGATCGCCTTGAGGGTCGAGCCGCCGGTGGTGATCACGTCGTCCACCACGATCACCGTCTGGCCCGCGGCGAAATTGCCCTCGATCTGCTTGCCCCGGCCGTGGCCCTTCGGCTCCTTGCGGACTGTGAAGACCTGCAGGGCCTCGCCCGGGTGCTGCACGGCGCTGGTCATGCCCACCGCCAGTGAAATCGGGTCCGCGCCGAGGGTCATCCCGCCGATCGAGTCGATTTTCAGGCCCTCGGCCTGAATCTTCGCGCGCACCGCTTCCCAGCCCTGCTTCCCGATCAGGTTGGCACCGAAGGGGTCCAGCGCCGTCACCCGGCAGTCGATGTAGAGGTCACTCTGTGCCCCGGAGGCCAAGGTGAAGGTTCCGGTGCGGACGGACTTTTCCAAAAGGATGGCTTTCAGCGCGGCGGCGGGGTCGGACATGGGCGCGAGAGTCCAAAGGCCGGAGCCAAGAGTCCAGACCAAGTAGGCCGGGATTTGGATTCGACCCCGCCCGTCCGCCGGGCCAAGCTCGCGGCGCACATGGGATTCAAGCTACCGGACCATTCCGCCGCCGGACCGATCGAGAAACGTTGGTTCACTGGCGTGCTCGCCTTCTCCGTAGCCGCCTTTTTGGTCTTCTACGGCCGGATGGCGTTCATGGGCTGGGGCATGGAGGAACTCGGGAAGCGCGTGGTCGCTGCCAAGGCGAACCCGCAACTCAGTGACTCTGCCACCGCCTTCATGCGCCAAGTCGAGCTCGGTAACCAGATCGGCTGGGCCCTGCTGACGATCTGCTGCGCTGGCTTCCTCATCTGTACGGGGCTCTGGTTCCGCACGACGAAGACCCGCCTTCGCACCGGCAGGAAGGTGTGAGCGCTCCGGCGGCAGTTCAAGATCGCCTCCATTTCCGCGGCGGTGGCACTTGCCTGCTCGCGGTGCCCGCCGTGATTGTCGGGATCATCCCGGAAGGGATTCGGAGCGTGAGCGGTCGCCGTGAGGCGCTGGAAAACGGGTTTCCGCTCAAAACCGCTAGAGGAAATGCGAGCAGATCAAAGGAAGCCGGACGAGAGACCAGCAAATGAAGGCCCCAGCGCTGATCTGAGGCAGCGGATGGTCCAGATTCGCCTCCAGCAATTGGTGATCGCGGAGTCGGATGCCTGGCGCTTGTTCAGCAAGGCCCTGATCGTCGTGGTCACGGGCGTCCTTCTGAACCTGCTCGGCGTTTGGGTGGCAGGCACCGATATTGGAAGTCACCTTCCCTCACCCCGATCACCGGGCATTGGACTGCTTGGTTTCGCGCTGCAAGGAATCGGAGGCTTCGCGATCATCATTTTTGCGATTCCCCTGGCCACCCGGTTTGCCCGCTGGCTCTGGGCGATATGGCAGCGCAGGCGCTTCTCCGGCCAGTGATCGGGCTACAAAAAAGCCGCCAACCCTCACGGGCGGCGGCTTTGGAAAATCTGAATCCGAACTTAGTTCGCGGAAGCTTCTGCACCCACGTTCACGCGGCGGCCTTCCTTGTCGAAGAACACGCGGCCTTCGATGATGGCGAAGATGGTGTGGTCACGGCCGATATCGACGCCGCGGCCGGGGTGCCACTTGGTGCCACGCTGGCGGATGATGATGTTGCCCGGGATCACTGCCTGACCACCGAACTTCTTCACGCCGAGGCGCTTGGAGCGGGAATCGCGACCGTTTTTGACCGAACCTTGACCTTTCTTGTGAGCCATGACTGGAGAGTGGTAAAAGAGTGATTAACCCGCGATGGAGGTGATCTCCAGCTGGGTGAGGTGGCGGCGGAAGCCCTTGGTCTTGTGGAAACCCTTGCGGCGCTTGAACTTGAAGGCCACGCCCTTGGGTCCGCGATGCTGTTGGACGACCTTGGCGGTCACGCTGGCGCCGCTCACGAGCGGGGCACCGAGCTTGATGCTGTCGCCTTCGCCGACCATCAGGACGTCAAAGGTAAGCTCGGCATTCACTTCGACGTCGAGCTTCTCAACGTCGATCTTGTCGCCCTGTTGCACGCGGTACTGCTTGCCGCCGGTTTTGATCACTGCGTAGGCCATGGCCGTAAAAAGGTTCGGTTCCGTCCGGGAGTCGGGCGGGCGGGGAGATCACCACGGGTCCGGCAATCGGGCAAGGGAATTTTTTGAAATCGACCTTCTCCGGTGGATTGGGTTTTTGCGAGGCCATGGAGCGGGTCGTCCGGGATGAGTCGGAAATGGAAGCCTTCGGCGCGGAAATCGCGGCCGGGCTGGCTCCTGGTGCTGTGCTCGCCTTGGTCGGTGGCCTCGGGGCTGGCAAGACCCGCTTTGTCAAAGGCTTGGCTCGTGCCTTGGGCTTCCCGGGGGAGGTCACCAGCCCGACTTTTTCCCTGGTCCATGAGTACCGGGGTGGGCGCCTCCCGCTCTTCCACTTCGACCTATATCGCCTGAAAGATGATCAGGAATTGCTTGGGATCGGCTGGGATGAATTTTTCGATGAGCCCGGCGTGGTGGTCGCTGAATGGGCCGACCTCTTCCCGGATCTCCTGCCGCCCGGCACCCGCTGGCTGCACTTCGAGGTGCTGCCGGAGGGCGGTCGGCGTGTCCGCACCGACTAATTATTAGTCTCAGCGGGTCCCGATCGTCCGCTGCACCGTCTCCATCATCCGCGAGGCATAGCCATTCGCGCCATTCAGCGCGCTGCAGGATGACAGGAGCGAAGCCACCAAGGCAAAGGCAGCGTAAGTCGCGATGCGGCAGGGTTTCATGGCCCGCGACCATAGGGGGCGCGGGTTTGCGGTCAATCCGGCAGTTTTTTGGTTAGGAATCCGGCCTGATCCGAATTTGTCAGCCAGAGCACACGCTCGATTGGCTTCGACTTTGATGCGGCCGGCCCGGTCAGGCCCATCGCATCCGCCGTCGTCTTGACGGCGGTGGGGTAGTCGGTTGAGCAAGGCCTCAATCGAATCGCTCGAATCGTCGAGGCCTTCTCAGGCAAGGGCTCCCTCTCTTCGGGATTCATGACTCTTCAAGAATACCTGCTCTCTCGGGAATCTCTGCAATATTCTCCAGCGCGGTCTTCTTCCAAATCCGCCGCCCTAACAAGATCGCCGTCATCGTCAGTCCCGCGGTGATGCCCCACCACATGCCGGTCACACCCCAGTGCAGTTTCACCGCCAGCACCCAGCCGAGCGGGATCGAGAGTACCCAGTAGGCCCAGAAGGCGATCCATGCCGGGGTGTGGACATCATCCAGCCCGCGCAATCCCCCCGCGGAGATGATCTGCAGCGCATCGCAGAACTGGAAGGCCGCGGCCACGATCAGCAGCGAGGCGGCCATTTCCAAGACCTGTGGATCATCGATGAAAAGCCGTGCGAGCTGGTGGTTGAAGCAGATGAAAGCTGTAGCGCTTATCAAAGTGAAGGACACGCCCATCGCCCAGCCGCTGGCCAGGATCGGCCGCATCACGGCGTGGTTCTTTGCCCCGAAGGCCTCGCCGATGCGCACGGTCAGCGCCATCGAGATGCCCAGCGGGATCATGAAGATCGTCGCCGCGCACTGAATCGCTACCTGGTGGGAGGCCAGTTGCTCCTTGCCCATGTGGCCGATGATGAAAGTGGCCGCCACAAAGGCGCTAACCTCCGCGAGAAGCTGCATGCTGGCCGGAAAGCCGGTCCGCAGCAGATCCCGCATCGCGGCCCAATCCGGCGCGCGCAGCCAGCGGATCGGCACCCATTCCTTCAGAGCCGCATCCTGACGGCACCACCAGATCATGCCCACCAGTGAGGCCGTGCGGGCGATCAGGGTCGCCACCGCCGAGCCCTCGAAGCCCATCCGCGGCGCACCCAGCTTGCCGAAGATCAGCATCCAGTTCAGCAGGAGGTTCAGGGCCACCGCCCCGATGGAGATCCAGAAGACCGGCCAAGGGCGGTTCATGGCGTCGGAGTGATTCTTCACTGCCATCGAGCCCATCGCCGGGATCATCGAAGCGGCCAGGATCAGCAGGAAGTTCGGCACAATCGCAATCACTTGCGGATCCTGCTGGAAAATCCCCATGAAGGGCCGGATCGCCAGCGCCGCCAGCACGGTCAGCACCCCGAGTGTGAGCGTGACATACAGACCGTGGCGCAGGGCCGCCCGGGCGGCTGCCGGGTCATTCGCCCCACGCGCTTGGGAGACCCGGATCGAGACCGCCATCGACATCCCGATCCCGAACATCATCGGCAGGTAGATCAGGGTATTGGCGAAGGAACAGGCCGCGAGCGGCGTGACCCCCAGCCGGCCGAGCATCAGGGTGTCGGATAGGCTGATCAGCATTTGGCCGAGCTGGCCGATGATCAGCGGGATCGCCAGCCGGATGGTGGTCCGGCTTTGATCCAGAATTGAGGAAACGGAAAGAGACATGGGAAATCGGAAAGCGAGACGGTGGACATTCGGGGCGACAAAAAGCCCGCCGGGGCTACCAGGCGGGCGGGGACAAGCGGCAATCGATCGCAATTCCGATTCGTTACGCCATGCCCCCGCGTGCGCCGACAATGTCGACGAGTGCTGCGGGAGTGCGGAACGGCTTCATGGAGACGCCCGGGAAGCTGCCCTATCCCGGAAGGGTGTCAAATCGGGAATCCCCAGCCCCGCCTCACTTGATTTCGGCCTTCAGGGCCTCCGCCCAAACCGCATAACCGCTCTCGGCGGGGTGGACGACGTCTGCCATCAACTCGGAACGGAGCTTCCCGTCACCATCGAGAAATTTTTCCCGGAGATCGATGAAGGTAAGCTGGTGGGCTTGCGCGATCTTCGCGAGCAGGCTGTTGAGTTCGGAAATGAAGGCGCGCGCCGGGTCGTTTGCTTTCGTGCCCCGGGGAAAGACGCCCATCAGGATCACTTTGGAATCAGGGGTCTTCTCCTTCAGCAGGGTCAGGATCGCCTCCACGCCCGCAGCGGTCTCGGCCGGAGTATTTTCCCGGGCGTTCTGGGTGCCGGTGGAGTTGTTGGTCCCGATGTTGAGGACGATCCACTTCGGCTCCAGGCCGTCGATCTCGCCGTTGCCCAGACGCCATAGGACGTTCTGGGTGCGATCCCAGCCGAAGCCGAGATTGAGCACCTTTTTTCCTCCGAAGACATCCTCCCATGACTTCGGTCCGCGACGCGGCGCGCCCGGCGATTGGGGCTCGCCGCCCCAATAATGCGTGATCGAGTCCCCGATCAGTACGATCTCCGGATCGATTTTCCCTTTTGCCGCCAAGACCGCCTCGTGGCGCTGCCACCAATCGTAGCAATCATTTTCCAGCTTCGGGACCGGGATGACCGCGTTGTTCTCCTTCGGCTCCTCCTTGCACGAGGCGAGGGCGGCCAGAAACATGAAGGGGATCAGGAGCCGGGAAGCCGTGGGAGCCATACGCCGGGGATGATGGCGGGGCTTTTCAGGCGGGCGAATGAAAATTCCGCGATTCCCACTTAGCATTCCGGCCCCCGGCGGCTTTTACTCCGCGGACGGATGCAGGTCCTTACCCTCTTTGTCAGCTCCCCCGGCGACGTTCGCGATGAACGGCAGGCCGTCGGGAGGATCGTGGAGCGGCTGCAGGCCCGCTACTGGAACTTCATCCGCCTGGAGCCCGTGCTCTGGGAAAAGGAGCCGCTCCGCGCCACCGCGCATTTCAATGAGGAGCTGATCCGCCCCTCGGACTGCGATCTCTTCGTCTGCATCCTCTGGTCGCGCCTCGGCTCGCCGCTGCCCTCCCAGTTCAACCGCAAGGACGGCACCCGCTTCGACTCCGGCACCGAGTGGGAGCTGGAAGAGGCCACCGATGCCTTCGAGGAACGCGCCAAGAAGGATCCCGCCAAGGCCAAGCCGGACATCCTCGTCTATCGCCGCACGAGCGAGCCGCCCGCGGGTGATCCTTCGCAGGAAAATCCACGCCGCGAGCAGCGCAAGAAGCTGGATGCCTTCTGCGAGCGCTTCTTCTTCAACAAGGACAAGACCATCCGCCGCGCCTTCTCGCCCTACGAGTCGGTGGACGAGTTCACCACTCTCTTCGAGCAGCACCTCGAAAAACTCCTGCTGCGCCACATCCAGTTGCAGCGCGGGCTCGCGCAGGATGCCGTCCGCCCGCTGCCCTTGGTCGGCTCGCCTTTCAAGGGCCTCGGCGCCTTCGACTTCGAGGATGCGCCGCTCTTCTTCGGTCGCAACCGGCCGATCGCCGAGGCACTGGCCAAGCTCAAGGAGAACCAAGTGGCGGGGCATGCCTTCCTCCTGATCTACGGCGGCTCCGGCTACGGGAAGTCTTCGCTGATGAAGGCAGGCCTCGCGCCGCGCCTGATGGCAGAGGGTTACCTGCCCACCGTTGGCGCTTGGTGCGGCACCGGCTTTCGTCCCGTGGAAGGCGACTCGCCACCCATGGAAACTTTGGCTCGCGCCTTGGTGGATGCCTTGCCGGATCTCGCGAAGCTCCGCGACACCTCGGCACCCGTACCGCAAGCTCCGCCACCCTCTCAGCCGAAGGGCGGCAAGCGCGGCAAGAAGCACCAGCAGCAACACTCGCGCAAGCCCGCCGCCCAGTCCGCGGCACCGGTCTGGGACAGCGCCCGCCTCGCCCGCATGATGGGTAAGACCGAGGATCTCAGCCTCGCCATTGCCGCGATCATCGCCGCCCTGGACCGCATGAGCGCGGGCAAGCCGGCCCAACTTCTGATTCTGGTGGATCAGTTGGAGGAAATCTTCACCGCCCGCGGCATCACGGATGAGATGCGCGACGAGTGGTTTCACGTGCTCGCCGCATTGGCGATGTCGCGTCGAGTGTGGGTGGTCGCCACCATGCGCAGTGAGTTCTTCCCGCGCGTCCCGGAGCAGCGCGATCTCTTCCAATTGGTGCGCCACGGTGGCGGCTACATCCTCAGCCCGCCCGAGCTGCCGGAGTTGCACCAGATCATCCGCTATCCCGCGCTTTCTGCCGGCCTGCAATTCGAGCGTCATCCGGAAACGGGCCGCGATCTCTCCGAGCAGATCTATCAGGATGCCGCGGATGCCCACGATGCCTTGCCTCTGTTAGAGTTCACCCTGGAGGAACTCTACCAGCGCCGCCGCGAGAACCTGCTGACTTGGGCCGCCTACGAGGAGCTCGGCGGTCTCGCCGGTGCCATCGCCAGCCGTGCCCAAGAGACTTACGATGCTCTGCCATCTGAGACCCGGCGCGAGGCCGCGAGCCACATCTTCGGCGAGCTGGTCACGCTGGATGCCAGCAATGAAGGCCCGGCCACCCGCCGTCGTGCGCGCAAGGAAATCCTCCAAGCCGCCCATCCAGGCGCGCCCGGCTTCATTGATGCTTTTGTCGATTCCAAGCTGCTGGTGACGGGTGAGGAAAACGGTAGCGCCGTTGTCGGCCTTGCCCATGAAGCGCTGATCACCCACTGGCCGGTGCTCAAACAGTGGATCGAGGATCACCGGGATTTGCTGCTCGCGCGCCGGCGTTTGGAGGATGCCACCCGACAGTGGACCACTGGCGGCAAGTCTGCAAAGTTCCTTCTAACAGAAGGCCGGCTGTCCGAAGCGGAGCGAGTTTCATCCAGCGGCGTCTTCCATCTCTCCGCGGATGAAACTGAGCTGGTGGCACTGTCGAAGAAGCGTGCCCAACGCAAGCTGCGGCTCTTCCAAGGTGCCACCGTGGTCTTCGCCGGTCTTGCGATCGGAGCTGGCGTGCTTGGACTGATCGCCCAACAAAAGAAGCAGGAGGCCGATACCGCCAAGGGCAAGGCCGAGCTTTCGGATGCGGAGACCCGCCGTTCCTTGGCGAAGGCGAACTTCGATGCCGGTGCCGCCCGCGTCGAATCCGGCGCGCCGGATGAAGCCCTACCTTACCTGATCGCCGCGCTCGAAAGCGATCGCCAGCAGCTTGATGCCCAGGCGCTGCTGCTCACCACGCTGCGGCGCACGGCATGGCATTTCCCGGTGGCCCGGCTCCATCATCCCCTGCCGGTGATGCAGATTGCCTTCGGCCCGGATGACAAGACGCTCTTTGCGTCGATCGATGGCGGCACCACCACTGAGAGCTTCAATACCACCTTGCGCTGGGATCTCGCGGGCCCCTCGATCCCATCCTTGTTGCTGCCCTCCACCACGGAGAGCACCGAGGAACTCTCCGTCGCGCCGGGAGGGCGGCGACTGATCGTCCAGCGCGGTTATCGTGGGCCGGATTCGAATTTCCTTTGCGATGCAGAGACGATGGAGCCGCTGCATACGATCCCGATGTATGTGGGGGTCCCCGGCGGCTGCTTTGCCTGGTCGGCGGAGGGCGCTCTGCTGGCTTATCCCACCTCCTTTGAAGGCGGCCTCGCATGGGTCATCGCGGATGCCAATACCGGCGATATCATCCGCCAGTCCGAGCGCCTGGATCTTGACGAACCGCGGAGCGTGCAGATCGATCGCGAGCGGCTGCGCGCAATTCACGGCGATGGCACCTTGATCGAGCTGCCGCTGTCTCCGGCCCTGCCGATGCGCCGGGCGCGACCTGCGACCAACACGCGATTCTCGCAAGCGATCTTCAGCCCGGATGGCAAGCTCCTGCTGGCCCAGGAACCGACCAGCCTGAATGGAGCGGAGCTGACTTTCTACTACATCAAGGATGACGAGGCGACCAAGGAGCTCCAATTCGGGCCCGCCGATACCCCGGAGCACCGCCGCTGGTTGGACTCCGCTCCATTGAAATCCCAAGCCGGCTGGAATACCACGACAGCGACTTTGTGGAGCAAGTTACTCGCCGCCAAGCGGGCGGGTGAAAACCTTCCACTCAAGGGAGCGGATATCACTCTACCGGTGCCTCTCATGGTTGAAGGCTCTACCGTTCATCTCGCGGATGTGATCGGAAGCCGCACCTTCCCGGTGGCACCGTTCCGCCTCGATGCGCAGGCGACCGCTGCGAGCTTCAGCGGCAATCGTGTGGCCACCGGTACCACCTCCGGCGAACTGGAGATTGATGAAATGCTGCCGCGCATGGATCACGCCTTGGCTGCGAAGGAAGCTCCTGCGGAAGAAGAGCAAGAGGGCTGGGGCCTCAAGAAGCTGCTGCAGTCCGGCTATAGCCTGGAGAACCGGGGCAACGTGATGCGACTGGTCCACGAGGGTGAGGCTCCCGTTATCCTCGAAAAACCCAAGGCGTGGACCTCGGCCATGGATGTGGCGCTTTCTCCCGATGGCATGCGGGCCGTGCAGGCGGGTTACGGTTTCTCCACCGGCGGCAACCGCTCGCCCGGCGTTGTGCTTTCCGATGCAAAGAGCGGCCGCATCCTTTCCGGGCTGGAAGCGGTGGAAGGGGCGATGCGGGTGGAGTTCCTCCAGGATGGTCACCGCATCGCGGTGATCGGTGGACCGGAGGTCGCGATTTTCGAAGTGGGGGCCACCACGCTCAAGAAGCTTGCTACGATCCCCGTAGTAAATGCCGTCGATTTCTTCCCGCTTTCCCACGCGAAGCTCTTGGCCATCGCCACCGCGACCCAAGTCACCCTTCACTCAACCACGGACTTCTCCCAAGTGGCCGCCCTTCCTCTGGAACAGCCGGCGGAAGTCGGTGACCGGCCGACGCTTGAAAATCCTTGGGCGGAAGATGAGCGCAACGGCTGGTTGGCCTTTGCGCCGAAAGGCTCGCTCACGGTGTGGTCCACTTCGGCCGCTCGCACCCTGCTGTCGAATCTCCCCTTGGCTGCTGGCCCGCAGCGCATGAGCTTCGCGGATCAAGCGGGATTCCGCGGCCTCAAGTTGGAAGGCGTGAACACCGGGTTCATCCCGCTGGCGAAAAGCGGTGGCCTGACAGCCGATGAGCTGAACGCCCTGCGGAGCTTCTCGCAGGGACTCGCCGGAACCAAGTTCGATGCGGACAGCAGTTCGATCGTCCGCCTTTCGCGTGAGCAACGTCGCGAGGCGCTCGGGAAGGACCAGCAGTCCTTGCCGGCCCTGTTCCCAGCCGCGGATCCAGCCTCGATCCGCGACCTTGCCTTGGCTCTGGGCCTCGTCGAATCCAGCCCCCAGGCGTGGCAGCCCTTGTGGGATCGGCTGGCGGCCAGCGGCAAGCTGGAGGATCCCTTTCGCCTTGCGCAATGGAGTGCTGACTTGGGCCAAACCCCATGGCGGCGGCAGTTTTTGCTGGGTAGGATCGCGGCATCGGACCAGCAGCTTTTCGACTTCTGGCATGGCGAGGTGCCGCCGAAGAAGGACGATGGCTCGTCATGGATGCCGGATGGCGGAGAGATCGCGGCGCTCCACGAATTCGCGGGCGACGATGAGAGCGTCCGCAAACTCAAGGAGGCATCTTGGCTGGCTGCCCGCACCCTGCCGAAGCGCCTAGGAAAGATGCTCGCCGATCCCGATTTCCTCGAGAATCTCCCCGAGGTAAATGCCACGAAACTCCAGGCTCTCGAACCAGATTCCATCGCGCAAATGCGCGCGGAGTTGGTCTCGAACAGTCCGGAGAACGAGCGTCTGGAATGGCTGGACGAATACGCCCGCCGCGAAGCCGCGCTTGCCCTGTTAGATGCGCAGGTGGCCGCCACGCTCAAGGAGCAGGAAGCCGCGCCCTCGGCTGAGCATGCCCTCGATCACGCCCGCGCGCTTGCTCTCCGTGGCGAAACGCAGGCGGCCGGGGAATTCCTGGCGGGCAAGGTTCCCGGGGATAGCGTGCTCACGCTGGAGCAAGCTCACTTCCTGCTCTCCGCCGGTCTGGAAGTACCGGTGCGTGAAGCCCTGGAACGAGCCCTGCCGGAGCTCAAATCGCCTTGGCTCTGGCAGCAGTGGCTGCGTGTTCGATCGAGCGGCGATGCCGAGCTCACCCCGCTGGTCCAGCGCGCGATGGACGCTGTCGGTGGCACCGGCCCGGCTGCGGTCGAGGCCCTCAAGATCTCCTTGGAGCGTAAGGATGCCACTGCGATTGCCGCCTGCCTGCAAGCGGCGAAGTCTCTACCGGATGCGCTCAAGGCCTATGTCGCCGGATCCGCACTCTGGGCGGAAGGCAAGAAAGCCGGTGCCTTCGCACTCTGGCCCGGCGGTTTCCCGGAAGACTTCGCCAATGAACCGGAGCTCCGCGATTGGCACGGCTGGGAACTCGCCCTGCCCGCTGCCGGAGAGGAAGACCTCTTCAAGACGATGGGGGAGGAGCTTGCCAAGCTCCAGCTTGGGCCGGAAGCCACGGTCGAGGATTACCGCGCCTTGGCCACCCGTTTGCTTGACCCGGAGACCGCGACAACCTTCGGAGCAAAGAGGATCCGCGATGCGATGGTCGCCTGTGCCACCAATCTCGCTGACGACAGGCAGTCGGGCGAATTGGTGAACAAGATGATCGAGCACGCCCGCCTTGCGGGTGCTCCGCATGTTGAGTGCTTGCGGATCGAGGCCCGCGTCTTCATGGCTGCCGGTGAATTCACTGCAGCATACTCCCGCTGGCTCCAGGTGATCGAATCGGAAGAGGGCGAGATCCTTGCCTCGGACTATACCGACGCCGCCCGCTGCGTCATTGAGGACATGCAAGTGGCCGCTGCTGTCGAGCTGCTCAATCGTGGCAAGAAGCGCTTCCCCGCCGATCCGGACTTCGCCCTCGATGCGGCGTGGCTGCTTCTCAGCAACGCCCAACCGGAAGACTCGGGCGTCTTCCTGGAGCATGGCTTCGCGATTCCTTTCGCGCCAGAGCTCCAGCAGACCGCCCTCGCCATGCTGGTCTGCGCCGCCGAGGAGACCGAGCGCAAGGAGCGGGCCGATCAAGCGCTCGCCGATTTGTTAGCCCTCAGCCCCGACTGGGGGACGGATGAATACCTCAAGAGCCTCGATTGGCCGGAAGCGCTCAAGCAATCGCTTCTCGCCGTGGCCAAAAGGAACCGGCCGGAGCCTGAGCCGGAACCGGAGCCCGCTCCGCCGCCCAAGCGCAAGGCCAAGAAATGAGGGACATGATGGGGTGCGCGCGCGTTCCCTTCTGGCCTTGCCGCCGTTGAATCGTTAGAAGGCGGCACGCATGGACATCACGGCTCCCCCCTCTGGCCGCACGCGGCTGCTTGCCTTCGATGGCGGCGGCATCCGCGGCCTGTTCTCGCTGGAGATCGCCAAGCGCCTCGAAACGCTGCTGCGCGAAAAGCACGGCCGGCCGGACATGGTACTGGCGGATCACTTCCACTACATCGGGGGTACCAGCACCGGCGCGATTATCGCCACCTTTCTATCTTGGGGAGTGCCGGTGGAGGAGGTCATCCGCCTCTACCGCGAGAACTCGAAGGTGATGTTTACCCGCGCCGGCTGGGGGGCCTTCTTCAAGAACCGCTTCGCCGGCAAGCCGATCTCCGATTTCCTCCGCAATTTCTTCGTCGAGAGCGATGGCTCGCCCGCCACGCTGGGCACGGATCGGCTTCGCACGCTGCTGCTGGTGGTCACCCGCAATGCCTCGACCGGTTCGCCATGGCCGATGTCGAACAATCCTCACGCACTCTACAACGACCGCAGCAAGCCGGGCTGCAACCTCGACCTCCCCCTGTGGCAGATCGTCCGCGCCAGTACGGCCGCGCCGACTTTCTTCCCGCCGGAGGTCATCGAAATCGCCGACCAGCAGAGCGGCGAAGCCAAGAAGCACATCTTCGCCTTCGAGGATGGTGGCGTTACTCCCTTCAATAATCCGGCCCACCTGCTCTACACCATGGCCACCTTGCCGGAGTATCGCTTGGGCTGGCCGGATGGCGCGGACCGCATGAGCCTGGTCTCGGTCGGCACCGGGCGCGTCAAGACCGGGCGCGGTCAACACCTTGTGCAAAACCTGTTAGGCCACGCCAAGTCGCTGCCGACTGCTCTGATCGGATCCGCCCAGTGGTTGCAGGATCTGATCTGCCGGCAGCAGGGCGAGTGCCGCCACGGCGAGCCGCTTGATGGTGAGATTGGTGACCTGATCCGGCCCAATCCACGCGCGGCCTTCCGCTATGCCCGCTACGATCGCTCGATCGGCGAAGCGGAGATGCAGGCGGCGCTGAAGGTGAGCAAGCGGGGCTTCAGCCTCGATAACATTGAGCTCATGGGCTTCCTCTCCGACATGGGTACGGAGTACGCGGAGCAGCATGTGAAACTGGAGCATTTCGACGATGTCTGAGGGAGGATTCCAACGCGTCCGGGTGATCGGCTTCGCCGGTCATCGCAAGCTTCCGGATCCGGTGGCGATCAAGGCGTCCATCGTGACCGCCCTGCGCGAATTCCGCGATGCCGCGACGAGCCCCTGCATCGGCAGGGCCAGCGCTGCGGCTGGTGCCGATCTGCTTTTCCTGGAAGCCTGCCGCGGGCTGGGAATCGACTACAGCATCGTGCTCCCCTTCCCGGAGGACCGCTTTCAGAAAGACTTCGAGGAAGATCCCGATGCGTGGCTTCGCGCCAAGGAGCTCATGGCCTCGGCCGCCCATGTAGAGCTGGTGCCGGGCGATGAGGAAGCTCCTGCCGCTTACCATCTGGCCTCGCGTGAAATTCTCGCTGCAGCCGATGCCATGCTCTTCGTCTGGGATGGCCAAGCGCCGCGCGGCATCGGTGGTACGGGAGAGACCGTATCGGAGGCCCAGGAGCGCCGCCTGCCGCACCGCATGATCGACGCCTCCAGTGCGGCCTTGGGTCCGCTCGTTGAGGGAAAGCCTTCCGCGGAGACATTGGATTCCTTTGCGGGCCTGCCGTCCGCCCGCTCGGTTGCCGGGCTCTTCGAAGCGCTCGACAAGAAGGCCGCCGGTGCCGCCCCGCGCGCCCGTTGGTTTGCCGCAGGCTCCGTCACTTTCAACCAGATGGCTACGGTCACTTCGGCGGTGCTGATCGTTCTGCAGTTGAAGCAGGACCTGGCCCCGGCAGTGAAATTCTTGATGGCCGTGGCCGCGGGTTGCTTGCCTTGGCTCGGCTCGCGTTTGCGCATCAGCAATGTATGGATGGAGGACCGTTTGCGGGCCGAGTTGCTCCGCTCCATCCTCTTCGCGCATTCATTCGCGCCGCCTTTCCGCGCCTTCGCTGCGGATCTTTTCGGCCGGCAAGCACCGCTTCTGCGCACGGCCGGTTGGCTTTTGGTCCCGCAGCGGGAAGACTGGGCTGCGGCACGGGCCCGCTACGTCACGGAGCGCTTGGACAGCCAGATCAAGTACTTCGACAAGCACGGCAAGCTCGCTGCCAAGCGCTTCTCGACGCTGAACCTTGTCTTCCGCGTCGCCAGTCTTGGAGCAGTTGCCTTGGGATCCCTTGCCATCCTCGTGGGCTTGGGAAGTCTGCAGGTATCGGAATCGGTGAAGAACGTCTGGCTTACCTTCTTGCCCAGCATTTTGCCCGCCGTTGCCGCGTGGTGCCTCGCGATGATCGCACTCTTCGAATACAAGCGCCGCGCCAAGCTCTACCTGCAAGTCCTCGAAGAACTCGAAGAGAAGCGAACCGAGTTGCTGGCCGCCAAATGCTTCACCACCGCTGCCATCGTCGTCGGCTCCTGCGAGCGCCTGCTCCTCAGCGAACTCTGGGAGTGGGGTGGCAAGCGCAGCCGTTAAGCGCGGTCTTTCCGTAGGCGTGGACGCCATCGGGAAAGCGCTCACGGCGCCAACAGCACCTTCCCGTTCCGCTCCGGGGCGGCCAAGGCCTCGATCGCCCCCGCAAACTCAGCCAAGGGGAAAATCCGGTCGACCGGCATGGTCAGCTCACCTCTCACAATCATTTTGGCGAGCTCTCCGTAAACCTCACGCACTTCCTCCTTCGGCGCGCCCTCGATCCACTTCGTGATCCACAAGCCCCGGAATTTCAGGTCTTTGAAGATCAGCAGCCCGTTGGGCACGGTCAACGGCCGTCGCGCCATCGCACCATAGGTCACATGTGTGGCTCCCGGCGCGAGCAGGTTCATCACCCGCAGGGCGCTTTCTCCGCCCACGCAGTTGAAGCCCAGCACCGGCCGGATCTCCCGCTGCTTGGCAGATTCCACCGCCGCGTCATCGTCCAGCAGCACCTCATCCGCACCCAGCGCCAGCAATTCATCGCGCAGCTCTTCGCGACGTACGAGATTCATCGTACGAATCCCCAGACTCTTCGCCACCGCGATCACACAGCGTCCCACCGCCGAGTTCGCCGCGTTCTGGACGATCCACGATCCAGCCGCCGGTCTCTCGAATCCCGTCAGTAAACGCCAAGCCGTCGCCGGATTCACCTTCAGCATTGCCGCCTGCTGGACATCCATCCCCGCAGGCAGCTTGAAAAGATGCTCCGCCGAGATTTGCACATGGCTCGCCCAACTCCCCGCTCGCCTCAAAATAATCGCCCGATCCCCGGCCACGAAGTCCGGCGAGCGGCTCTCCACCACCTCGCCACAGCCCTCGATTCCCGGGACGGCTGGCAGCGGCGGCTTCACACCATAGGTGCCCTCGATCAAATTGAGGTCCGCCGGATTCACCGGAGCCGCCAGCATCTTCAGCCGCACCTCACCGTCATCCAAGGACGGCAGCTCCAGCTCTTCCAACCGCAGCACCTCCAAGGGCTTCCCAAACTCGTGAAATCGCAGTGCCTGCATCACAGCGCGATCATCGCCGGGAAATCCGGGCAGAGCAAAGATTTCTCAAGCCTTCCCTCGCTTCCGAAGTGGCGCATCCTCCCATCCTCGTCGCAGAACCAGACCTCACTGGCTCCTGCATCAAAGTAGAGCGCCATTTTCTCATCCATCTCCGCATCGGTGTTTCTCGGCGAAATGACCTCCACGCAGATCTCGGGAGCTTCAAGGAAACAGCGTCGGTCAAATGCCCGGCTGTACCGGACATCCGAGAACCACCCGACATCGGCTGCCCTGACGCCATCCGAGGTTGAGATTGGACACTCCGTTACAGTCTTGCCGCCGAGCAAAACCCGAAGCTGGAAAGCGATCTCAGCTTGTCGGCTCCCGTGTGCAGATCCTGGGGGAGGAGTCATAATAATACATCCATGCCGGTCCGTTTCGATCCGGCCTTCAACCTTCGCGAGATCCGGATCGGCAAGCACCTCCTCCCAGATCCGGAGATTGAACTCCATCTGGTCGTCCCGCGGTGGCAGTTGGATCGCCAAGCTCACAATCCCACCCTAGCAAGGAATCCCGAGCCCCGCAAGTTCACGGGAACAAGCCCCGCTGCGCCTTCACATCCGCCACGATCTTCACCGCCAGCGCCTGGGCCGCCATCCGGTGCGAGAGCTTGTTGCGGTCGGCGAAGACCAGCACCCGCGAGAAGGCGCTCTCCAGCATCGTCTCCAGTTTTGTCAGCACCTCGCGTTCGCTCCACTGGAAGCGCTGCAAATTCTGCACCCATTCGAAGTAAGAGACCGTCACGCCCCCCGCATTGCAGAGGATGTCCGGGATCAAAAAGATGTCACCGCGGGCATCGATCACCTTGTCCGCATCCGGCGTCGTCGGGCCGTTGGCACCCTCCGCCAGAATCCGGCACTTCAACTTCGGTGCATTCTCCCCCGTGATCACCATGTCCGTTGCCGCTGGCACCAGAATGTCACAGGGTTGGCACAATAGCGCCGCCGGATCGATCGGCTCGGCTCCGGGGAAACCCATGATGCTGCCGCGCGCCGCCACGTGATCGCGCAGCTTCCGCGTATCAATCCCTCCCGCATTCCAGATCGCCCCGGTCACATCGGAGATGCCCGTGATCTTCACCCCGGAATTCGCCAGCCCGTAGGCCGCGTGCGAGCCCACATTGCCGAATCCCTGCACCACTGCCGTCGCATCCGTCAGCTTGATCCCCAGTTTGTTTAGCGCCCGGCAGGCCAGGAAGGCCACCCCATGTCCGGTCGCTTGGCTACGCCCCGCGGAGCCCTGCAAGCCCAATGGCTTGCCCGTCACGATTCCCGGGACCAGGCGCCCGGCATGCGTCGAGTAGGTATCCAGCATCCACGCCATCGTCTGCTCATTGGTCCCCATGTCGGGGGCCATGATGTCGATGTCCTCACCGATGAAGGGAATCATCTCCATCGTGTAGCGTCGCGTCAGACGCTCCAGTTCCCCCATGCTCATGCTCCGTGGGTCACAGGTGATCCCGCCTTTGCCTCCGCCGAAGGGCAGGTCCATCAGCGCGCACTTCCAGTTCATCCACATCGCCAGCGCCGCCACTTCCCCCAGATCCACGGCTGGGTGGTAGCGCAGCCCCCCCTTCACCGGCCCGCGCGTCAGGTGGTGCTGCACCCGGTGGCCGAAATACACCTTCGTCGAGCCGTCGTCGTGGCGGATCGGCACCGTCACCGTGATCAGCCGCTTCGGCCATTTCGTCCGCTGCCGCAGCTCGTCGTTGAGCCCCAAAAAGTCCGCCACCAGGTCGAATTGCGTCGCCGCCATCGCGAACACCGGGTTTCTGAGAAGATCTTCACGCATGGGACCTTTCTAACCGGGATCGGCCTGATGCCAACGAATCGTTTCAACCAAACAGCGCCCACGCTTGGGACTTGGAACTTCCGCCCCGTCCCCTAGGGTCTCGCCCCGATGGAGCCACTGCGCGTTGATGGGAAATTCTTCCGTTCGGGAGAATCGCGCATCGCCGTGCGTGCCGTCACCTACGGGCCCTTCCCGGGTGGCTTCCCGGAGGATTTCAGCCCGGATTTCGCCCGCATCCGGGTCGCCGGCTTCAATGCCTTGCGGCTCTATGAGATGCCCTCGCCCGCCCTGCTCGATGCTGCGCTTGCCGCGGGCCTGCGGGTCTTTGGCGGCTTGCGCTGGCCCCAGGCCGTGGACTTCCTGAAGGACGGCCGCATTCTCTCTTCCGCCCGCGTGGCACTGGCCGAGGGCCTGCGCGCTGTGGAACGCCACCCTTCTTTGGCAGGTATCTTCATCGCTAATGAAGTCCCCGCCGACCTTGTGCGCTGGATGGGCCCGGTGGCCGTCCGCGAAGCCCTCGAGGATCTCATCGCCGCCGGCAAGGAGATCCGCCCGGACCTCCTCTGGTGCTACGGCAACTACCCCAGCACCGAGTATCTCGAGCCCGCGAATGCCGACTTCACGGCCTTCAATGTCTATCTTGAGGACGAAGCCTCTTTTCGCAAATACCTTCGCCGCCTCCATCATATCGCCGGCGACCGCCCGCTGCTGATCTCGGAGTTCGGGCTCGATTCGAGTCGCAATAGCCCCGCCCGCCAAGCCGAGATCCTGGCTTGGGCGATCCGCGCCGCGCGTGAGGAGGGTGCCGCCGGCATGACCGTCTATGCCTGGAGCGACCGCTGGTGGAATGCCGGCATGGAGGTGCTCGACTGGGACTTCGGCCTCATCGATCGCGGCGGCCATCCCAAGCCCGCGCTGGAGGCCGTCACCGCAGCTTTCGCCAAAGCGCCGCCGTCTCCACCCGCTGCCAGCATCTCGGTGATTGTTTGCACCCGCAATGGTAGCCCGCGCATCGCCGCCTGCCTGCGCGCCTTGGAAAAGCAAACGCTGCCTGCCCGTGAGGTCATCGTTGTCGATGATGGCTCCACCGATGGCACCGCCGACCTTGTCGAGCGCGGCTTTCCCTTGATCCTCTTGCTCCGCCTTGAGCCCGGCGGCCTCAGCGCCGCCCGCAATGCCGGCGCGGAAGCCGCCACCGGCGAGTTCGTTGCCTTCACCGATGACGACTGCGAGCCCGACCCCGATTGGCTCGCGGGCCTAGCCGAATGCTTCGCCCACGGCTGGGATGCCGCCGGTGGCCCCAATCTGCCACCGCCGCCGCACGATGCGATCCAAGCCGTGGTTGCCGCCGCGCCCGGTGCTCCCAGTCATGTCATGCTGGATGACGAGGAGGCCGAGCACCTTCCCGGCTGCAACATCGCGGTACGACGCACGGCGTACTTCGAGATCGGTGGCTTCGATCCGATCTTCCGCACCGCGGGCGATGACGTGGACTTCTGCTGGCGTCTGCGTGAGAAAGGCTATCGCCTCGGCTTCGCACCCACAGCCTTCGTTTGGCACCACCGCCGGCCTTCGCTGCGCACTTACCTCCGCCAGCAGATTGGCTACGGCAAGGCGGAGGCCCTGCTCATTGCCAAGCATCCCGCACGCTTTACTGCCAATGGCGATGCCCGTTGGGAGGGCTTCGTCTATTCCGGCGGCCCCGTCCGCGTGGTGGCGGGTGCCATCATCTATCACGGCCCCATGGGTCTTGCAGGCTATCAAGGAGTCGTCGACCGCATGCAACCCCTGCGGCCGCTCGATGTCCGCTACCACAGCCTGCTCTCGCGCTCGCAGCTCGCTCTCGTCTCCTGGCTCCAGCCGCGACTTCGCTCTTTGTATCGCTGCCATGCTTGGCGCGGGCAGCCATCCTTTGCCGATGCCGCCGCTCCGCCTCCTGATCGTGAGTTCTCGATCTGGTCGCAGGAAGGCCGCACCCGCGATGACTTCCTCGCCATGCTTCTCGAACAAGGCTGGCAAGCCGCCGGTGCCAACGATCGCTGGGACCTCGAGAAGGACGGCTCGCGCCTGCTCCTCGCCACCGAGCGCACGGACGGCACCGGCAAGTCGGTCCTCGTCCGTGCCTGGGGTGATCCTCCCGCGGCGCTTGCTGCCGCGGTGAATCACCCCTGAGTCTCGCGCTTCAGGGCACCAGCTCCACGTTCAAGCGTGTGAAGATCTTCACATCCGCCTCCGGACCGATGCCGAGATAAGCCGGCACTTCCACCGGCAGCCAGCCATCTTCCAGCGGCGGGATCGTGCTGCTGTTCGAGTCGAACAGCACGTGCGTCCAGTCTCCCAGATCGTTCGAGGCCAGCACGCGCCAGCGCAGATCCGTTAGAGAAGGATCGAAGCGGAAGCGGAACTCACGCCCGCCCGCGGCACCCGTCAGCACCGGCAGCAGATGCTGCACTGGCTCATACGGACCCACGCCCATGGCATAGCGCAGCAGGTTCGGCACACCGTCGCCGGAGGGATTCGCCTCGGGTCCGGAGATCGCGTCGTTCGCTTGGTCGGCGGGATTCGGGAATTCTTCCGCACGCCAGTTGGCATAGGTGCCTGGCACGGTCGGCAGCTCATTGCCTTCCACCGTCAGGTTGTCGAAGCGGTTGTTCCCGCCGGTGCCACCGCTGCCCTGCTGGAATGCGATCCGCACCGCGAAGAGCGGATTGTCGTTCACCGCCGTCAGCGACCGGAAGTCCAGGATCTGCACCGTCGGATCACCGTCGACCGGGTTGATCGTGGTGAAGGGCTGGTAGCTGCTGCCGTCCGTCGTGTAGCTGATCACCTGCGTGCCCGCGCCTTGGCCGGAGCGCCGCGTCTCGTACTGGATCACGATGTTGTTGTGGCCGGTCGTCGGCACCGCGAGGTTCAGCGTCGCACCCAGCGGATTGTTCACCCGCAGGTGCATGCCCACCTCGTCGCCATTGCGGGCATTCAGGCCTGCGAAGCCTTGGTCCTGCGCGCCATGCTGGATCACCTCCGCGCCATTGCTCACGGTGCTGCTGAGCTGCCCGCCACCGATCGTTTGTGTCGGCACCAGGTAATTCGCTTCATTGAAGTTCCAGTAGTGCATCAGCTTGCCGGGCGGCGGTGCCGTCGCGGTGAATTGCACCGGGGCCGACCAGCTGCTCCAGCGGCCGCTACTGTCCTGGTGCCGCACCCGCAGCCGGTAGGTCTTGCCCACCTGCGCGATCCCGAAGGGGACCGTAACCGCGCCGGGGGACGAGGTCGACTCCGAGGTCCAGATCGTACTATCGATCTCGTACTTTAGCGGGGATCCCGCGACGTAGCCGGGCACGCCCGGCGCCGAGATCTCCGCGAGCCGCCACTTGGTGCGGGCATAGGTGCCCACACCCTGCGGATCGGCGAAGGCCGAGGAAGTGAAGACCAAATCGTTCACCGGGAACGAAGGATCGCCCGTGGCCGTGGCGACCGGCTTGCTGGGGATCAAGGGATCCGCGGCATCGTTGGCCACATACTGGTAGCCGTAGCCGAGCTGGTTGCCATTGTTCACCGCCCAAGTCCCGCCCGGCCAGGTGTTCGCCACATAATCACGGAAATACACCACTAGGTCCTCGTGCTCCATCGTTCCGGAGGATGCCGGCGAGCGCAGCCAGCGGGTCCAACCGCCGCCGATCCGGCTGTCCGCAAAGCTGGTCTTGAAGAAGTTCCCCTTGTGCTCGGTCTGTCCGCCGGCGCTGCCATCCGTCCCTTGCGTCCGTGGGTGCAGATTCCACATCGCCGCGTCTGCATCCGCCCAAGTCAGCGCTTGGCCGGTCGGGTTCACGATCTGTGCGAACTCATTGATCAACTGCCCGAATTGCCCGCCGCTCGTCGTCGAATCGGAAGCCAGCAGGTCCACGATCTCACGCGCCCGGTTGCGGTACTCCAGCGCCAGCGCCGGGTTCTGCAGGATCGACTTGTAAGCGTGGATCACGCCCGGGTAGCTGCCGCCCGCCACGCTGGTCACGTGGTGACTCTTGGCGATGAACATCATGTCCAGGTCCCAAGGCATCGGCACCCAGCGGTTGTCGGAGGAGCGGTGGTAGAAGTAGTGGTTGTAGCCGCCGCGCACATCCACGTTGCCGGTCAGACGATTCAGCGCGTGGAAAGTGTAGTAGCTCTCCATGTCCATGTTCGCCCGCCACCACGCTTCCGTCGGGTCGGCGTTCACGTGCGCATCGCGGAAGGTGTTCCAGTCCGAGGAGTCGACCGGTTGGGTGATGCCTTGGTTCTTCTTGTCGCCCGCGTTGTTCTCGATCTTGTAAATGCTTCCATCCGGCAGCCCGCGCTCATCCAGGAAGGAGCCGTCAGGCTGCTCGACCGCGAGATAGAGCCCCCAGAAGTCGCCGGTGTACTGGCCGTAGGTATTGCCGATCGGGTCGTTGATGATCGATGCCGGTGGCGGTGTCTCCGTCGCACCCCGCACCACCCGGAATTGATAATAGTGCGTGTTCGGAGACGGCAGGCCACCGAGCTGGAAGATCTTGTAGGATGAGGCCTCTTCGATTCCCGCGCAGCCGCGGTGCAGCGCTGCCCATGGACTCGCACAGGCATCGCCCGAGAAGGAACCCCAGGTTTCCTTGTAGTCCTCGCCCAGATTGTTGGCGGCAGGCAAGTCGCGCGCCCGGTTGAAGAAGAAGCGCCACTTGTTCTTGCCCGACACGTAGGTCGAGGCCTCGCCGCGGTTCTTGAATTCGATGTGGTCGTAGACCACCCCGTTATAGACAAAGGTCGCGCGGAAACGCACCGCGTCCGAGCCGCCGTTGTACTGCGAATTGATCACGTCCGTGCCATTCGCGATCAGCGTATACACCGGCAGGTCATCCAGCATCGAGGGTTCGAAAGTCTGCAGCGGCGTCGTTCCCGGGCGGAAGGCACCCTGCCATGCCGGCAGGCCGTTGTACACATAGTAGGCGAAGTTCGGTTGCTCGTCGTCGGCGTAGGGCACAGTCGCGCTGTTGCCCTGGGCGTCCGCGAAGTTGACCCGGTAGCGCACCAGGCGGCGGTTGGTCTGGACCGCGGCGGGCAGCACTGCGGTATAGATCGAGTCATTCGCGGTCGCGTCACCGTTGCTGCCGTTGTCGTACATCGGCACCGTGGTCCAGCTTGTCGTGTAGGCCGCATCCGTGAGCCGGATGTAGGCCCCCGGATCCACTGTCTGGTAGGCCAGCGAAACGGCACCCATGCCGTCTGGATCGGTGATGCGCGCGGTGATGGTCACTGCCTGCCCCGCCGCCGGTGTCACCGGCAGATGCTCCACTTGGCGGATCTGCGGCGGAATGCTGGTCAAGGGAGTGAGCACCGTGTTCGCGGCCCCCGGCGTCGGCGCGGAGCCGCTGCTGCCACCGGACTTCAGCTCCAGGTCCATGCTGAAGTCGCTGCTGCCGGCACTCGTGTTGAAGGCATGCACCGCGATCACGTTGGTCCCGCCGAGGAGATAGGCATCCGTGTTGTTGAGGGTCACTTCCTCCCACACCGCCTCGTGGTTCTGCGGCGCGAGGTAGTTGTAGGCGAGTTGGCCCTCCGCCACATTGATCTTGTGGACCGGGCTGCCATTGATCCAGATCACACAGCCGTCGTCCAACAGCACACGCAGCTTGAGCTGCTTGGGAATCGCATCGGCCGGGACAGTGAAGCTCTTGCGGAAGTACACGCTGTTGTAGGCGTTCCGCATATCGGAGAGCGTGGTGTTGATCCCGGCGTCTCCATAGCCGATCCCCGCTTGCCCCGTTAGCCAGGCCGAATCGTTGTAGGCCGTCGCCCGCCAGGCTTCCACCGGGTTGGAGGCCTCGGCGGTACCCTTCTTGTACTTCCACCCCGTCGCTTGCGAAGCGATGTAGGTCACCGGCGTTGCCAGCGCAGTCCCGGACGAGCGCCACGAGCCGCCGAGGTCGTTGTCCAGCGCCGGATTGACCAACTCCGCGGAGGCACCGCTGCCATCCGCGCCGGTCGGCCAGGGGAAGCCCACACCATAGCCCACGCGGTCGCGCAGCACTCCGCCGCCATCGCGCAGGTCGATCTGCTCGCCGGTCGAGTTGAGCTTGCCGGTCCACGGGCCCAGAGCCGTCTTGCCATACTTCGAAAGGATCACCGCGGGATTCTCCGCCACGATCGCATAGCCACCGGCCGGCAGCACGGTGCCACCGGGGATGGTGAAGGTCACCGCGTCGGAAAGCGTCCAGCCCGAGAGGTTCACCGCCGCCCCGCCCGGATTGTGGAGCTCGATGAATTCCTCCAGGCTCGTCTTGTCCGCGGGCTTGAAGTGGATCTCGTTGATCACCACCGTATCCACCGTCGGGGCCGTGGTGCTGAAGGAGGCCGTGTCAGGCGCCCATACCGTGCCGGCCGCATTGCTCGCCTTACTGCGGAAATAGTAGGTCGTCTGCGGGCTGAGCCCGGCAGCGAAGACGCTGAAGTTCCCGCTCTGCGGGCCCATGCTGGTCGACGACGCCCATGCCGCCGGATTGGTCCCGCCATCCGCAGTCCCGTAGTAGATCGTCACTGCCGGTGCATCACCGCCTGTCTGCGTCACCTCGCCGCGCAAGGTACCGGTAGTGCTGGTGATCCCGTCCGCCGCCCGGTTCTGCACGCCCGGCAGTGCCACCGCCGGTGTCGCGAAGCTGGCCGTGGATGGAGCCCATGCCGAGCCGCCGCCATTCGTCGCCAGTGCCCGGAAGTAGTAAGTGCTGCCCGGCGTCAGGCTGCCTAGCGTGGTGGTCGCCGAAGTCGCCACCTCGCCCAAGGCGACCGAGGAAGTCCAGGCACCCGCATTGGTCCCGCCATCCGCGGTCCCGTAATAAATCGTGATCGTCGGCGCTTCGCCGCCGGTGGAGTTCACCTGCGCGCCGACGGTGGCCGCCTTCGGCACGATGCCCGAGGCCGAGATGTTTGCCACGGTCGGAGCCAGCGGCTGGGCCTCGAAGCTGGAGCTCAGCGGGGCCCAGGAATCTCCCGCACTGTTCGTGGCCCGTGCGGTGAAGAAGCAGGTCGCGCCCGGTGTCAGCCCGGTGATCCCGCCCGAATAGCTGCCGCTGTAGGTTCCCGGCAGCGCCAGCGAATTCGCCCAGCCCGCGGCCGAGGGCCCGCCATCGCTCGGCCCCCAGAACAGCGTGATGGAAGGCACCGAATTGCCGATCACCGTGACCTGCCCGTTCAGCGTCGCCGTGGTCGCCGTCACTGCGCTCGGTGCTTGGTTGGCCAGCGTCGCCGTGCCCGCCGGCGTCAGGCTGGTCGCATCCAGGCGGATGTTGTCGAAGTGCGAGCGCCCGACCCCGCGGGCCTGCAAAAGAATCCGCACCGTTTTACCGACCGCCGCGGGATTGTTCGGCGTGTCGAATACCAGCGCCGGGGCATCCCCGAAGCTCTGCAGCGGCAGTGCACTGGCATTGTAAATCCCTGTCGCGTAAACCGTGCCCGTACTATCCGCGAGCAAGTACTGGGTCTGGTTCGCGGCATTGGTGTTCCCGGAGCGGCGGCCCGCCGCGATGGTCAAGGTGTAGCGCGTGTTGGCTTGATAGGTGACCGCCAGGTCCTGCCACACGTTATGGTTCAGTTCCATCCCCAGATGGTCCGTGCCATCCGCCGCGAAGCCGACGATGTACTCTTCAAAGCCCGCCCCATTGTTCGGCCCGTTGGTCTCCTGCCACTCCGGCCCCTTGTTGTAGCTGAATTGGCCAGCGGTCAGGGTATTCCCTTCAAAGGAAAAGTCGCCGATCGTGACAGGCGCGGCGAGTACCGGCGACAGCAGCACGAGGGCGTACGCGAGCGACGCGACGCTTTTGCAAAAGGTCATGGGGTTTTAAAGGGCGAATTCGCGGTTTGTTGCGCTGGAAATCAGTAATAAAATGATTTTACCGGCAACAATGTGACATTTACGCCAAATTTCTCCGCCTGTCTATCCCCTAGGCGGGTAGTTATTTTCTATACCAAGGATATCCGGAAATTTCGCATGTCTGCAGGAGAATGGGTCCATCCTTCGCGGTCCCGCCTTGGACTGCGTGCAACCCCGTTGCCGTGAAGCACTAGGAGACTCCCATTCACTGGAGATCCTCCCCGAGCCCACCCCTACGGCTCGCAACCATCTCCCGCGCCGCCCAACAACCCACGGACACCGGGCGCGACGTTCTTCAGCAGTCAAAGCCGTTCTGCTCTTATCGCTGCCGCTCGTTTCATCCGGGCCAAACCCGCCAGATTCCCATTTGATGGACCTGCCGATCTGATAAAGCGTCGAGCACTCCAGCGGCCCAACTCCACCGCGTCTCATCCCGAACCTCCGGCAACAGATGAAGATGGCACTCCTTCTTTCCTACCTGCTCTCCGCTGCCGCAGCTCTCGCCGGCAATCTTGGATTTTCTCAGATGGACGACGGCGACAGGATCGAAATTTCAGAACACTCCACGGGCTGCTTCCATGATTCGACGTCCTACTACGAGGTCACGAAGGCGAACGGCTCCCATCTGTTCCGTGAATTTGCGATCACTTGGAGCAAAGCCAGCCCGTCCAAGATTCTGGAGAAGAAGCTCATTGGGGAAACCAAACTCTCGGCAACTGAGATCGCTGGCCTTGATCGCTTGCTAGGCTTCTACCGTGGCGCAAAGGATGTGAGCTCGACCACCCAGGTTTCACTTCTGGTGGAGTATTTCGAACCCGACAAGCTCGTGAAAGTCGAGCGACTCAGCGACTCCTCGGGAGGCTACGGGCTGGAGGAGAGAAAAGACATCGTCACCCTTTTCGCACTAGCCCAGCGCGCCAAGAAACAAGCCGTCGAGCAAGGTGTCTCCGTCGATCCCGCAAAGCCCGGCGACTGATCTCGAAGACCAGCGAACTCCGCCTGCCCTCAACGCCATTCCATTGGCGAGTGAAGTGTCGCTCTGTGAGCGCCATTTTCTGGGCAAAGCGTGTCCCACGCCGTTCCTCTTCTTGGGAGCGCGGCTTTAAGAGCTGCGAGAACCGTCCGCCTCACCGCGTCCCCTTCTCCTTCTCCCAATCCCCCCGCCAGCCTTCCGCCATCTTCTTCAAAGCCGGATCCGTGATCTGATCCAGGGCCCAGCGCGATCCCTCTGGATCGTCGTGCCGCCGCAGCGCCTGCTGCGAATACTCCGCCAGCCCGCGCTCGCGGTGCCAGTCGCCCGGCTCCATCGCTTCCAGCCAGTCCTTGGCCCGCGGCATGTCATCGCCGATGTAGCGGTCCACCGCGCGATGGAAGAACTCCACCGTTTCCGGCCTCTCCGGTAGATCCAGTGCCCACTCGGCCATCTTCACCGGATCCGCGCGCATCGCATAAAAGCGGAAGTCATCCGTCGCCTTGTCCTTCAGGAAATCCCACTCTCCCGCCTGCATGACCAGACTCATCGCCGTCATCAGCTCCGGCGAACCCGCGTTCATCGGCAGATAGATCGCCTTCGCCGCCTCCCCGCGTTGCTCCTCAGGAATCCTCTCCCACTCGCTGCGCAGCGTCGCCGCATCCGCACGCTTCAGGCTGGCCGCCCAGGTCATCAGCGCCAGGGTCCGCGGCGCACCCTCCGGCAGCGCCGCCCATTCTTCGCGCAAGGCCGCCGGATCCCCGCCGTCGGGCAGATGCGCCGCAGCGATCTTCAGCCAGTCCTCTGTTTGCGCACCGGAGCCGTTCGCCACCAGCTTCGCGAGGAGCTCCTTCATCTTCGCTGGATTCGTCTCGGCTTCGTTCATCACCGCGTTGATGGCAAATTCCCGTTTGCCCGGCGGCATCTCCCCCAGCATCGAGAGCACCAAGCCGCCATCTCTCTTCGCCAAGCTCGTGATCCACTGCTCGCGGAGGATCGCGCTGCCCGCGCCGAAGCGGCCGCTGCTGATGAGCGCCCAGGCCTCAAGCGGCCGTTCTTGGAAGGCCTTGCCAAAAGCGTCGATCAAAACGTGGCCGGCCGTCCCGTAAACCGCGAAACCGGGGTTGTAGTCGTTGTCCCAAGCTTCGGCCATGGCGGCCTCCAGCGCCCCTTGCAGATCGACCTCGGCCCATCGCGCTAGCAAACTCAGCTGAAGGGAGCGGCGGTCGAGGATGTTGTGCTCCTTCGCCGCCACCGCCTGCCATGCCCGCCGGTAGTCTTCCGCCTTCGGCTTCCGTGCCGCCACGGTCCTGCCGGGTTGCGATTCGCGGGATGCAGTGGCACGTTCTGTTAGAGAGGCCTCCGCGCTCCCGGAAGCCTCCGCCGGCTTGGTGGCGATGGCCGCCGCGAGGGCGATCCCCACCGCGACCGCAGCGGCGTGCGTGATGATGCGTGTGCTGGTCTTCATCGGCCTTCCTCCATTCGCTGTTTCAGCTTCGCATCCGTGAGTTCGCCGCGCAGCTCCGCCGCCAGCGTGCCATCCTTCGCCTGCACCGCCTTCGCCAGCGAATACAGCGCCATCTCCCGGTCCAAGCCAGGCGGCAATCCTCGAACCCATGTCACGTAATCCTCCTCGAGCCGCATATGATTCGACTGCGACTTCCCGGCCCACGCCTCCAGCCGCTGGTCCCACAGCTCCGGCGTATCCGCCGGGATCTTCTCCAGCGTCGCCAGGAACAAATTGGGATCGATGTTCCCGAAGGCCTGCACTGCGGCCTTCATCGCGATCTGCGCCTTCTCCGCTTCGGGCACTTTGTCTAACAGTTCCATCGCCCGCGCCGGATCCTCCTCGACGAGTTCCATGAAAAGCCGGTCCCTTAAGGCAACCGGCGCCTGCTTGGCGAGCTCCGGCATTTCCTTCTCCATCGCCGCCAGCACCTCGTCGGCATTCGCTGCGCCGTTCCGGAAGGCATTCCGCCAGTCGCGCCCGTTCTTCAGGATTGCGCTCAGGTCCTTCGTGACGAGCTGTTCGTACAGCGCGCCCGCCTTCGCTTCGTCGTCACCGCCCAGCAACTTCATCCGCTCCGCCAGCGGCATTGTCGCATCGTTCTTCACATAGTCCTTCCATGCCGCGCTGTTGCTCACTTGCTCGCGGAAGCCCGAGTCCAGCGAATCATCCGCCAGCAAGCCGCGCAGCCATTTCATGCCCTCCGCGCCTTGCTTCTTCGCGAAGTTCAGCAGCATTTCCGGCTGCTGCTCTGCGATGGCGACTTTGGCCAACATGTCCTTCTGCTGGAAGCCCCATCTCTCCTGAAACCACCGGCGGACCTGTAGCCACTGGTCTTCCGGCAGCGTCGCCTTCAGCGCCAGCGCCTGCGCCGCGGGATCTTCGCCCAGGCCCAGACCTACCGCCAGCTCATGGGCCACAAAGAAAGCCCCGGAGGGAACGGCAAGCCCGGCAGCGAGCACACCGGGCCCCTTGTCCTTGATCGCCTTGGCGTAGACCTGACTGCAATGCCAGATCATCGCATCCCGGGTCGCTGCATCGGTCTCCGCCCACTTCAACATCGCGGCCACGTCACGGGTCGTCCAGTGGTAGAGCAGCGCGGCGATCACGGGCGAAGGTTTGCGGTGGTCCTGGTCGTCTTTGAGCCATTCCGCGATCTCCTTGTTGAGCGCCCCGGCCAGATCCGCTGGCACTTCCATCGTCGCCAGCACCCGCTCGAATTCCCTCTCCCTCTCCTCCTGAGCTTGCAGCAAGGTCTTGCCCGCGGGCGCCTTCAAGCTTTCCAGAATCTCCTCGACCGAAAGCTCCGTGCCTTTCCCCGGTGACCCGGCCTTCGATGCGGGCTGACTCAGCACGGGATGAGTATTGGCCGGCCTCTGCCACTGACTCCAAGCCCACCACCCCGCCGCCAGCGCCATGCCGTGGCTCAGACAAGCGATTAAGACTCCACGTGGACGATTCATCATAGCGGATGCACTGACAAGTGCACCAGCGCATGACATCTGTCTGTCAAATTCCCGAACTCGCTTGCCAGCGCCCCGGCTACTCTCCCCAAGTCGCGCGCATCCGCAGGAACCTCTTCGTCGCGCCATTCGCCGCCGGATCCGCGTAGGTTGCCATCTGCAGTCCGCCGCCGATTCCTTCCGTCAGCTCCGGAAGCTCGGCAACCGTCGTCCACGTGGCACCGAGATCATCCGAAGCGAGCAGCTCGTAGTGGATCCCCTGCGCCACCTGCGGGCAGCGCAGCTTCAAGCCGGGCAGGTGCTGCTGCCCGAAGCTGAGCCACACGAACTCCGTGGCCGGCTTATCCTTCACCATCGGATTCGTCGCGAAGGCGAATTCCTCGAAGTTGGGGCGTCCATCGCCATCCGGATCGGCGGCCACCGCGGAGATGCTCACGTTCGCCTGCTCTTCCGGAGTGAAGTTCGCCGCCGCCCAAGCACTGAAGCTGCCGACGGAGGGCACGTCGGCCTCACCGGGACTGCCGCCCAAGCTGCCGCTCGCTGCCCATTCGTCTCCATTGCTGTCGCTGGCCGGATCGTTCGGGTGGCGGCGCACCAGCGAGTAGCCCTCGCCATCGGCCTCGACCGGCCACGGTGGTGCGTCGTCGTAGTTCACGCTTCGCAGCACCGCTTCACCCGGCGTGTAGAGCACCAGGTTCTCGCCGGCATTGTCGAGTTTGCCGGTGAAGGCTCCCGCCACCGGCTTGCCGCTGCCATAGCGCATCGCGAAGGCATCCTTGTTGCCCACCACCAGCACTCGCGCTCCGGGCGCAAGGGTCCGGCCGGTCGTGGCATTGCTGAACTCGAAGTTCACCGCCCCGTAAAAGTAGACGCCCTGCAGGTCGACATAGCGGCTGCTGGTGTTCACCAACTCGATGAACTCGAAGTCATCCGCATCGGCGAAGCCCGCGGCAGTCTCGGCGTTCGTCGGCTCCAGCGGATGGTAGAGAATCTCGGAGATTGCCAGGTTGGCGGGCGATGCCGGATCGGTATCGAGCAGGAATTGCGCCTCCGTCATCGCGCTCCAGGTGGCACCGGACAGCGCGCGCACCCGCAACGGCCGCTCGCCGCCACCGCTCACGAACAGCGGCGAGACCGTCGCCGAGCGCGTCGCCGTCAGCGAGCAGTTCATGCTCATGTCGCTGCTGCCGCCGCTGGCCTGGTGAATCTCCACCGCGAGGACATTGTTCCCTTCTAACAGGAAGGACTTGGGGATCGTGATCGGCCCGGTCGTCTGGTCCTCGATCGCGTTGCCGGAGTAGTAGTTGTAAGCGGGATCTACCGGCAGGTCACCGGCGATCCGGGAGCCATTCAGATACACCGCATAGGCATCGTCATATTCGACGTTCAGCGACAGCGAGGTGATTCCCGCAAGGTCTGCCACCGTGAAGCTCTTGCGGAAGTAGCCGGTTGCCACCTTCTGTCCCGCGGAGGCGAAGACGATTGGAATGACCGTCGCCTCATCGCCATCGCCATAGCCCAGCTCCGCAATGCCCGTGGCCCACCCGGCATCGTTGAAAGCCGGAGTGCGCCATGATACCCCTTGGTCCTGCCCGTTGGCCAGATAGCGCCAGCCGCTTGCGGACCAGGGCACCAAGTTCTGGGTCGTCACCGCCGGAGTATAGATCTGCGCGCCACCTCTCACCGCGCCACCCACTGCGCGGGGGTCGCTGCCGTCCGGCATGTAATAAAGTGTGCCACCGCCGGGCGCACCGATCACTGCTTCCACACCGCTGGCCTGATAGCCGCCGAAGGGTGCGATCGTCGGCGCGTCGAGCGTGGGATAGAGGCCGTCGTTGCGGAGCTGGTTGAGCACCACTGCCGCCCGCGGCTGGTGGAAGGCCAGCAGCGAGTTCTGAGCATTGATCCAGGTCTGCCGGGTCTTCGGAGCTGCGGACGAGGCATCACCCCAGCGGGCGCTTTCCGCGATGATCGAGGCATCGACGTCCGCCGCGAGCTTGTTCACCCGGTTGGACCAAGAGGCGGGCTCCAGGGCACCGCCATTGAACATGTGCTTTTGGATCCGGTCGGCCCAGCGCATCCGGTACTCGGCGTTGGCGGTGAGATCCTGATGGAAGTAGAGCGGGTTGGAGCGCGCGAAGTTCGCCTCGTCGCTCGGGAAATTGTACGGCCCGGTGCGGTCCGTATTCACATCCAGGAACGTGTGCTCGAAGTCGTGCGCAAAGAAGCGGAAGCCTTCACCCGGGTTGCCCACGCGGCGCCGGCTGGCGAACCAGTTGTTCGCCTTGTTGTTGCCCAGGAACTCGGAGGTGCAGCCATCCAGATTGCCGCTCCAGAAGGTCAGCATCAGGTAGTCGATCAGGTTGTCGGTGTCTAACAGCACCGGCTCGCCGTTCGGCGTCACGCCGTCGGCGGCCTTGCCCATCAGGCGGAAGTAGTTGGCATTCGTCGGCGAGGCGCGATGGGCCTTGGTCTTGTTCCAGAGGTCTTGCCAGGCGTCGAAGGTACCGTCGGTGGCACCCAGCACGTAGTCGGCCTCCTGCTCGGCCTTCATCACGTCCCACTTGTCCTTGTCGCCGCCCATGTAGGTCTCGGCGAAGGCCGCTTCTGTCCGCTCGTCGAGATCGTAGAGACCCCAGTACTGGCCGTTCAGATAGAGGTGGAAGTAGCGGACATGCGAACCCGGCTGGCCCATGTCGAGCTGGGTCTGGCGGGTCGACTCCTCGCGCAGGAAGGTATTGCGGTCATCCCCGCCGAAGGACCACGAGTAGTTCTGTGCGGTGCGGAAATCGATTTTGTCGAACTCCTGCGCCCCGTGGTGGCCGAAGAGCGGGTAGGTCAGCTTCCCGTCGCCATAATCGCTGCGGAAGAAGAAGCGGAAGGAATGCTTCGGATTGTCGGTCGAGCGCGAGTAACCGCCGCGCAGGCGCAGGCCCGCATTGATCTGGAACTCGCTCTTGCCATTCGGATGCTGGGCATCCGGCGGGCTGATCCATTCCAGCGAGGCCGGACGTTCCCAGGCGAAGCCGCGGCTGTTAGGGTTCGAGTAGATGCCCTGCGAGCCGTTGATGTTGAAAAGATTCGGCAGGTCGGTGACGATCGATACGGATGGCAGCGCCGCGAGCGCCGCCTTGGTGGAAGCCGCGCCGCCGATGTCCGGATTCCCGTTGTTCACGATATCCGGATCCATGCCGTAGTTCAGCACCTGCGAAGTACCGCTGGTGGTCGGCCAGCCCGCCGGGGCTGCCGGCTGGGTGATCACATCATTGAGGAACAAGTACGTCTGCGTGCCGATTTCCGTGCTCTCCCAGCCGGTCTTCACCGCGATCGCCCGCAGGGTGGTCGTGGCCGAGATATTGAGCGGGGCGCCGTAGACGAAGCCGGTCGTGGCGGAAGGCGTGGAACCATCGGTGGTGTAGCGGATCGTGACTCCTGGCGTGGCGCTGCTGAGGGTCACCGCCACCGGCGCGGTGTAGAAACCGCGGCCCGCGCTGAAGCTGAGGTTCTGGATCTTGCCGAGCGAACTCGGCGTGCCATTGATCCAGCCCGGCGTCGGCTTGCCCTCGCGGTAGAAGGCGAAAGCGGAGCCAGGGATCAGCGAGCCGGCATAGAGCTCCGGTGTCAGCAGGAAGCTGCTGTCAGCGATGCTGCTCTTTATCCCCTGGATCGCCAGCAGGTTGCCGCCATTGATCAGTGCGGGCAGTTGTGATGTTAGATTGAAGGCGACCGGCCGCAGGCTCTCTTCATTCGTCCGCGACGACAGCGCCACGGAGTCGAAGGCCGGATTGGCGGGCGCATTGTGGCTGGCGACCTGGGTGCCGTTCAGCCAAGCGACAAAGCCGTCGTTGTGGTGCGTGACCAGCGATAGCGCGCTGAAGCTTCCCGGTCCCGTCGCGTTGAAGCTACCGCGGAAGTAGGCGTCCGCCCGGCCGCTGAACAGCGATTGCGTGTTCGTGCCGATCAGACCGCCCGCGCCCTGCGGCAGTGTGGTCGCGGCCAAGCCGCCATTCGCAGTGTCACCCACCAGGCGGAAGTTGGCATTGAATGCGGTGTAGCTGCCCGCTGCGGCGAAGAACTCGAGGCAGCTTCCGCCGTTGCCTTGGAACATCACCACCTCGAAGCTGTGCGGCCCCGCGCTCAAGCTGCGGCTGCCCATCATGTCCAGGGGACCATGGTTCGAGTCGTCGACCACGAGATTGCTGCCATCGATGCGGATGCGCACCCCGTCGTCCGTGTTGGTCCCGAAGGTATAAACGCCGGCGGTGGGGATCTCGACGAAGCCGGTGAGCTTGATCGCATAGGCATCGCCCGACCCGCCGGGCGGCGAGCTGTTCTCGCCGAAGTGGCCGTCGCCCCCTTCACCGAGATAGTTCGCCACCTCCGCGGTCACCGTCGTGTCCGAGAGAATTGCGGGATTACCGGCTGGCAGGGCGAGCAGCGCGTCCGCGTCCGCCAGAGTGTTGAAGAAGCTGGATCTGAAAACCTGGCGGACGGTGATTCCCGGCACAGTGATCCCGTGGCCGAAGCCGGAATTGCCAAGTGACCAGCCGCTGTCCGCGAAACCAGGCTGGTTCCAGGCAGCCCCCGGAATCTCCGCGCTTGCCGGTGCCTGGTAGCGGAAGGGCACCCCCGGCGCGAGCAAGGTCGTGCGATTGAATTGAGCGCCGTAAGACTCGTCTCCTCTTTGCGCCGGGAAGGCGGGACCGAAGCTCTGCTCCACCGTGCCATCCGGCCGCACCAGCGCGAGGTACTCGCCATCGGCCGAGAGCGAGAAATTCGTGTGCAAGGGCGCGGAGGGCACCCGCCGGTTCTTGCTGGAAGCCCACACGATCTTGAACTCGCCGGGGGCAAGAGTGACGGCCGGGAAGACCCACTTGTTAGGAACTGCCGCGTTGTCGGTCAGGCACCACTGGTCCAGCGACACCGGCGTGGGGTCCGGATTGTGGACCTCGATCCAGTCCGCGAAGGTACCATCCTCATCGGCGATGGTGGCTTGGTTGCTGGCCATGAACTCCGTGATCACCGGATTGGCGGCGGCAGGCAGGAGCAGCAGTAAGGGCAGGCCGAGAAGGCGCAGGGGTTTTTGCATCAGGGGTGGGCCGGGTGCGAAGCGTGACAAGATGTTCACAATGGAAATTTCTGCAATTCCCAAGATCGGGGACAACGGGACGCGAAGCCGGAATCTGACGGCTTTCCTCACTAATGCGTGATTCCCGATCCCTGCCCGCCGCCTCTGCGTGGTTTTTGCGCAAAACCGGGCTTGGAAGGCCCGGGCACGGCCCTGAGGATGGCCCGGTGAAAATCACGCTCTGTGATCGGCAAGACCGACTGATCGACGCTTGGCGGCATGCCTTCGAGGGCCTGCCCGGGGTAGCGATCGCCAGTTCCGATATCTGTCATCTGCCCTGCGATGCGATCGTCAGCCCGGCGAATTCCTTCGGCTTCATGGATGGCGGTCTCGATCATATGCTGTCCGACCGCTTCGGCTGGGATCTGCAGACCCGGGTCCAAAAGGCGATCCAAGCCCGCCCCCTGCGCGAACTCCTAGTGGGTGAAGCAATGGTCATCCCGACCGAGGATGTCCGCGTGCCGTGGTTGATCTGTGCGCCCACGATGCGGGTGCCGATGCGGATCACGACCAGCGTGAATGCCTACCTCGCGATGAAGGCGATCCTGATTGCGGCGAAGTCCCACTGCGAAGAGATCGCCATTGAGCATGTGGCAGTTCCGGGGCTTGGCACCGGCGTTGGACACCTTGCGCCGGAAGTTTCCGCAGCCCAGATGGCGAAAGCCTACCGCGAGGTGATGCTGGATGAGCATCGCTATCCGGGGAGCTTCAATGAGGCCCAGCGGATGCACTGTGAGCTCAACCGCACCGCAATGCTCTACGACTGAATGATGAAGGGATTCGGGACATTGATTCTGGGGCTTCTCCTCTTCGCGGCTACTGCTCAAGCCGAGGAACAGCGCTTCCATTTCGAGCGCCCCCTCATGGGCACGCTCTTCCAGATCACCTGCTACGGGGAGGACCCGGAAGCCGCAAAGAAAGCTTCGGAGGAAGCTTTCGGAGTGGGAGAGGAGATCAACAAGATAGCCTCCGACTATCTGGCGGACAGCGAGTTGATGAAGCTCAAGCCGGGCGATCCGACAAAAGTCTCACCACTCTTCGCGGAACTGCTGGACGCTTCCTTCACCAAGGCCCGCGAGACGGAGGGTGCCTTTGATCCGACCCTGGGCCCTCTCACCAAGCTCTGGCGGGAGACCCGCAAGACCCGCAAGCTCCCGGATCCGGAAGTGCTCGCAAAAGCGCGCGCCGCCTGTGGCTGGCAGGATGCGGAGTGGAACCGCGAGACCAGCACGATCCTGCTCAAGAAGCCCGGCATGCAGCTCGACCTCGGGGCCATCGCCAAGGGCTTCACTGCCGACAAGATGTTCGAGGCGATGAAGAAGGGCGGCTTCCCGAAGACCTGCGTCGCCGCGGGCGGGGACCTCCGGATGGGAGATCCGCCACCGGGCAGGACGGCATGGCGGGTCGGCTTGCAAACCTTTGATCTGGAGAAGCCGGAGGAAGTGGTGGAGCTGGCGAACTGCGCGGTTTCGACCTCCGGCGATCTCCATCAGTTCGTCGAAATCGAGGGCAAGCGCTACTCCCACATCATCGATCCCAAGACCGGCCTCGGCATGACCGAGCACGTCGCGGTCAGTGTGATCGCGCCGAGCGGCACGATCGCCGATGCCTTGGACACTGCGGGCTGCGTCGTAGGCGCCGACAAGGCTGAAGCCATGGGCCTTAAGTTCGGCGCGACGCGGGTGGTGGTGAGGAAGTGATCTCCACTGCTGGCGAGGCGGCATGCGATCAAAAGCCCCCAAGGGGCGGCAAGGAGACAGCCCAGGGCAAGCGCTAGCGCAGCCCTGGGTCAAGCCGTCGGCAATTCACGCCCCCTGAATTGGGGGCCAGGAGCGTGGTGACTCCACTGGATGTTGTTATCCTCGATCTCCGCGCCGCCACTTCAGGGGGCCATCCGCTTGGGCACGAACCCAAGGCTGCGCTTGCTGTCTCCTTGCCGCCCCTTTGGGGCTCCTGGATCATGATGCCCCTCACCCCATCTTCGCCCGCTTTCGCAGCCCATCGAGCACCTTCTCCGCAAGCGGCGCGATCTTGCCGCGCCAGGCGGCGGCGATGATGAGCTCGGGGCAGTCGGGAATCTCCCATGCTTGGGTACCTTTGGGGAAGGTGATCCCGGGGGCCTTGACGCTGAGCCCGGCGCCGAAGCCGCCGGCGACGTAGGCGTGCACGAGTTCCAGCGAGTTGACCTCGATCCGGGGTGCCCAATCGAGACGCGCCTTGGCCAAGCCCTTGGCGAAGATCCGGGCGAGGGCTGTGTCGGAGGAGGGGCGGATCAGCGGGAAATCCACCGCCATCCCATGGATCCCGGAGCGCGCGACCTTGTAGCCGCTGGGCACCAGCAGGACCAGCGGCATGGAGATCAGGATCTCCGTGCGGATGCCCGCGGGTGGCCGGGATTCCAGCTCACAGACGGCGAAATCGACTTCCTCGCGCTCCAACAGGTCGAAGGCACCGCGTTGGTCAGTATCGACGAGGCTGAGTTCAAGGTCGGGCTTCTCCTTGCGCATCGCGGCCAGCACATCGGGCATGTGGCGGCGGATGATGGTCGCCGGTGCGGCGAGGCGCAGGCGGCGGGAAGCTTTGCCGGCGATCCGGGCGGAGACCTCCGGCAGCGCGGCGAAGAAGGGGGAGAGGAAATCGTAAAGATCGTGGCCAGCCGGAGTTAGCTTGAAGGGGCGGCGCTGGAAAAGCCGGACACCGAGCTGGGTCTCGAGGATTGCGATCTGGCCGCTGATTGCCGGCTGCTGGATGCCATACGGCATGCTGCGCGCGGCCGCGGTGATGCCGCCGTGGCGTGCGACATGATAGAAGAGCTCGAGATGATGCAGGTTGGGCGTCACACGCCGCATTCAAGCCTGCCACGGCGAAGTGGCACGCAAAAACCTAACTTCAGTCGGCAGAAGCGATCTGGAAGCTGACGTCGCTGATCTTGGCCCGGGTCAAGGCGTCGAGGACGTCGACCACGCGTTGGTATTCGGCCATCTCATCCGCATAGATGGTGACCAGGACCTTGTTCTGGGTCGCGTCCGCCGCTTGCCTGAGCGTGACCAGATTGGCGGCAAGTTGAGGCAGGTTCCGGGAATCCGGGGCGTCGGATGGATCTTCGTTGAGATAAACCTGACCGTCATCGCCGACCGCGATCGCGATCTCGTCGGGCATGGGAGCTACGGAAGGGACGATTCCGGGCAGCTTGGTGACGTGGGCCTTCTCTTCTTGGACGGAGGCGGCCTTGACCATGAAGAAGAGCAGGATCACGAAGACCACGTCGATCATCGGGGCGATCTGGAAGCCGAGGTTCACTTCGGAGCTGGAAGCACGGCGATGGCGGAGCGGGGATTTTTTCCTCATAATCGGGGGAACGGGGCGGGCTTTGGATTTATTAGGTGGGAGTGACGGGCTTCCCGTCGGGACTTGGGTGTGCTAGGGTAGCCGCATGGCGGAGGGCGAAACGATCACGATAGCCTATGACGGCGAGTGCATGTTCTGCAGCCGCAGCATCCGCTTCCTGGCCGAGCACGACCGGCACAAGCGGCTGAGCTTCGTGCCCTTGCAGACGCCGCTGGGGCGCGAGATTGAGGAGCAAGCGGGTAGCGCCAAACTCAGCTCGGTGGTGATTCGGGATGGGACGGGTGCCTACAACCGCTCCGAGGGCGCGCTGCGGATCATGCGTGCCTTGGGCGGAGTCTGGGCTCTGCTCGCGGAGGTCGGCCGCTTGATACCGAGAGGCTTGCGCGATTGGGCTTACGATTACATCGCGGCCCACCGCTACCGCTGGTTCGGCAAAGCCGATGTTTGCTCGTTGCCGAGCCCCGCCTTGCGCGAGCGCTTGCTGGATGGCGAGCGGGTTTGACAGGCCCGGCGGGGAAACCTTTCCTCCCGGGGTGTCGCCCGATCAAAAGCAGGACTTCGCCTTTGCTTTCCTGAGCATCCTCTTTGAGGGCGCGCCCTTCATCCTGTTGGGCACGCTGATCAGCGGCTTCATCGATATCTATCTGCCGGCCGGGACCATGGACCGGCTGCTGCCGAAGAAGAAGTTCCCGGCAATCCTCGTCTGCGGTCTGCTGGGGATCATCCTGCCGGTCTGCGAATGCGCGGTGGTGCCGGTGATCCGGCGGCTGGTGAAGAAGGGCCTGCCGGTCTCCTGCGCGCTGACCTACATGCTGGCCGCGCCGATCGTGAATCCGATCACGGCTTTCAGCACCTGGAAGGCCTTCAGCGGAACGATGGTCCTAGGCGGGCAAGCCTACTCCACCAGTTGGGTGATGGCCGGGTCGCGGCTTGGCCTCGGCTTCCTGGTTGCAGTGGCGGTCGGCCTGATCGTGCTGCGGATCCCACTCCGGCATGTGCTGCGGCAGCGCCTGCTCGATAGCCTGGAGAAGGAGGAGCCTGCCGCCGCCCACAAGCACTGCGAGCATGATCATGATCACAAGCACGGACACGGCTGCTGCGGCCATGATCATGGCCACGGTTGCGGACACGACCATGATCACGGGGACAATCGCCTGGTGGCGGCCTTCCGTTCGGCGATGCGGGATTTCGTCGATGTCGGCGTTTACTTCTCGATCGGCGTGGCGATCACCGCGCTCTTCAACACCGGCATCGCGCCGGGTGCGAAGTGGCTGGGCACTCTGGCCGACAATCAAACGGCAGCCCCTGCAGCATTGATGGTCCTCGCCTTTGTGCTGAGCCTTTGCAGCACCTCGGACGCCTTCATCGCGGCGACCCTGGCCAAGTTCACCTACGGCGCGAAGCTGGCCTTCCTGGTCTTCGGGCCGATGCTCGACGTCAAGCTACTCTTCCTCTATCAAACGGTGCTCAAGCGCCGCTTCATCCTGTGGCTGGCCATCGGCCTCTTCATCGGCATCGGCGCCCTGACCATCGGCTGGCAGGCCATCATCTTCCACCTCGCGAATCGATGAATCCCAAGTTTCAGCGCCTGCTCTCGTCGGTCGCCCTCACCACCTGGGGCGGCGTGCTGGTCTACTTCTATGCCAGCGGCCGGATCGTGAAGTACCTCGCAGCGGACTTCCATCCGCTGGTCCTGGGTGGTGGTTTGGGACTGATTGTGGTGGGCCTGTTCAACCTTCTCACTGCGACCCAAGCGGCCTCCTGCGGTCATGACCATGGGCCGGAGGATTCACACGATCACGAGAGCCTGGACCTGAATCCCATCGCGGCGCTGGCAATCCTGCTGCTGCCTCTGGGCTTCAGCGTGATGAATACCAAGGATGCCTTCTCCACCGGAGCCCTGGCCGCCAAGGGTCTCTACGATGCACCTTCGGAAAGCCGCACACCGGCGCTGGAAGCGATGCTTCCGACGCTGACCCGCGAGATCATCGAGAAGCAGCATCCCAAGAATAGCGCCGGCTTCCATGAGTTCAGCCTGATGGAGCTGTTCTTCAGCAATGGCGACCCGGAGATGCGGGGCTTGGTGGAGGGCATGGCGGTGGAGACCGAGGGGCGGATGGTGAAGGACCCCGAGGGTGGTGCAAAGCAGCGGCGGATTTACCGATTGTTCATCACCTGCTGCGCGGCGGACAGCCAAGCGATTCCGATCATCGTTCGCTTCAAGGACGGCGTGCCGGAGGTGAAGGAAGGAGCTTGGATGAAGCTCTCCGGAACCATGCGCTTCCCGGATGAAGGCGAAGGCCCGATTCCCGTTTTAGAGGTGGATCACTCGGAAGAGGGCACTGCTCCGCCGGAGGAGTCGTTCACTCGGGGGAAGTTTTGATTGAACCGCGAAAAACGCGAAACTCCGCGAAATCTAACAGCCGGAGTGCCGGCTGTTCCTGCCTTTTAAATTTCGCGTCTTTTCGCGGTTGAACTTCTTCAATTGGAATCAGGGATTCAAGTCCCCCTCGATCCCGATGTCCTTCGGATGTCCGGTGACGGCGCCGAGCAGGATCTTCGCCATGGCGACGAGCTTGCCGTCCTTCACGTCCCAGTAGTGGACTTTCTCCGGGCAAACGCAGATCAGGGTAAGGTTGGGGTCATCCTTACCTTGTGGGAACCAAGTTTTGACCATGTTGGTCCAGAGCTCGTCCACCTTGTGGATGTCAGTAGTGATTTCGGCCCGGCCGTAGACGGCCAGATACTCGTGCTTGCTGTTGTTGCAGAAGATGAGCTGCACGCGAGAGTCGACGAGGATCTGGGCGTTGTGGATGCTGTCCGCGCCGCTGAAGAACCAAAGGCAGCCCTCGACGTCCACGTCCTGAACCTGCATCGGACAGAGGTGGGGCGGGACCTGGGCGATGTTGCTGGCGAACATGCAGGTGGGAGATTCGTCCACCAGCTCGCGCAGTTTTTCGAGGGCCTCGTTGGCGACAAGATTTTGAGTGGTTCCCATGGCACTAACACGCTCGCCGGGCCGGGAACCGAGTCAAAAGGAAGTTTGCCTGCCCCCCCAAAAAAGCGATCAGCCCGTGATGAGTCGGAGGAGTCGACCACGGGCTGATAGGGGAGGCCTGCGCTTAGTTTCTGTTTCTTGCGAGGGGGGATAGGTCCGGGGGGACTTGGGCGAATGCTGGCCCGATGGGGCGGGAAGGTAAATGGAACGAAAGGTGTAATGACGCTCTCTTTCCAGAATCGCGGGAATCCTGCATAAACCGGTATGCCAAGCGAGAAAGGCAGCGCTGCGACGGCCGAGCCGGACACCACGGGGTGGTTCCGGACTGCCTTCGCGCGCAGCGTCGACGCGATGGCATTGGTGGATGCGAGCACCGGCGAGGTGGTGGTGGCGAACGAGGCTGCGGCCCGCTCCGTCGGCTACCCCAGCCCGGAAGCGATGATCGGAGCCTTTGCGGGAGATCACGCCCCGGAGTTCCAGCCGGACGGCCGCCGCTCCGGTGAGATGATGCGGGAGGTCCTCCGGCGGACGGTGGAGACCGGTAGCCAGCGCTTCGAGTGGCAAGTGCTCGCGCCGGGCGGCTCGGTGACCTATCACGACGTGGTGGCGACTGCCATCCCCGCGGAAGGCCGGACCCTGATCCTCGCCACGGCCCGGGACATCGCGGAGCACAAGCGCACCGAGGACGAGCTGCGGCTCTCCGGCAGCCGCTGGCTGCGGGCCTTCGAGCAGAGCCCGGTGAGCATGCAGGTCTTCGCGCCGGACGGCTCCACGCTACAGGTGAACAAGGCCTACGGAGAACTCTTCCAGCTCACCTTGGAGGACCTGAAGGGACACAGCATCCGCAAGGATGAGCAGCTTGCCATGGCTGGCGTGCTGCCCTTGATCGAGCGGGCTTTCCAAGGCGAGGTGGTGACTATCCCGCCGCTGCCCTTCGAGCTGCGGGCCAGCCCGGAGCAACGGGCCCGCGGTCTGCGCTGGATCGGCTCGACGATGTTTCCGGTGCTCGATTTACGCGGCAAGCTGATCGAGGTGGTCTGCATCCACCGCGACGACACCGCACGCATCGATGCGGAAGCGGAAGTCCGGGAGATGACCCAGTCGCAGGAGCGGATCATCGCCGAACGCACCGCGGAGCTGCGGATTTCCGAGGAGCGGTTCAAGCGGCTCTTCGAGTTCTCGCCGCTGGGGATCGCGCTGGTGGATGAGCACGGGCACTTCCAGGAAACCAACTCGGCCTTTGCCGAGATGCTCGGCTACACGCACGACGAGCTGCTGGAGATGAACTACTGGGACATCAACCGGGTGAAGCACTTCCCCGGCGAGCGGACCTTCTTCGACAAGCTGCAGGGCACCGGGCGCTTCGGCCCCTTCGACAAGGAATACATCTGCAAGGACGGTAGCGCCGTGCCGGTACTGCTGCACGGCATGCGGGTGATCTCCTCCACCGGCGAGGTGCAGATCTGGGGGATCGCCCAAGACATCAGTGCTCGGAAAAAGGCGGAGCGGGCATTGCGGGATTCCGAGGAGAAGTTCAAGGCGCTCTTCGAGTTCTCGCCGCTGGGCATGGCGCGCGTGAGCTGGGACGGGAAGTTCCTCCAGGTGAACCAATCCTTCGCCGACATGATCGGCTACACGGCCGAGGAAATCTACGATCTGACCTATTGGGATGTGACCCCGCGCAAGTACGAGGAGCAGGAGGCCAAGATCCTGGAAATCGTGAGGGCGCACGGGACCTTTGGCCCCTTCGAGAAGGAATACATTCACCGCGACGGTCATCTGGTGCCGATCAACTTGAGCGGAATGCTGATCCGCTCGCCGGACGGCGAGGACCAGTTGTGGGGTATCGCGGTGGATACCACCGAGCGAACGCGGGCCGAGCTGGCCTTGAAGGAATCAGAGCGCAAGTTCCGCGCCTTGTTCGAGACCTCCGCGCAGGGGGTGATGCTCCACGAGAACCAGCTCTTCTCCGCGGTGAACCCGGCGGCGGCGCGGATCTTTGGCCTGGAGCCGGAACAACTCGTGGGCATGCACCCGAAGGACTTCGCGCCGGAGTTCCAGCCGGACGGCCAGCCCTCGGCACTGGCGGCCCAGCGGCGCTTGGAAGAATGCATGGAGCACGGCACCACCCGCTTCGAATGGGCGCAACTCCATCGCGATGGCCACGAGGTGATGATGGAGGTGACCCTCACCTGCATCGAAGGCGGCCGGAACGGCCTGATCCAAGCAGTGGTGACTGACATCTCCGAACGCAAGCGAGCGGAGATGGAGCTGAAGCGGGCGCTGGAGCGCGAACGCGAGCTGAACCAGCTCAAGAACAACTTCGTCTCGATGGTCTCCCACGAGTTCCGCACGCCGCTGGGGATCATCCAGTCGTCCGCGGAAATCCTCGCGGACTATCTGGAGCGGCTGGATGCCGCGGAGCGCCAGGAGCAGCTCCAATCCATCATCAAGAACTCGCGCCGCATGGCGGGACTGATGGAAGACGTCCTGCTGCTCGGCCGCCTGGATGCCGGGCGCATGGTCTTCCGCGCCGGGCGCTTGGATGCGGCGGCGCTGTGCCGGCGGATCGTGGATGAGGTGAATTCCACCAGCTCCGCGCGTTGCCGGATCCGCTTCTTCACTGCCGGGCTGCCGGATGAGATCCAGGCGGACGAGCACCTGCTGCGGCACATCCTGATCAACTTGCTGAGCAATGCGGTGAAGTACTCGGAGGAAGGCGAGGCCGTCGTCTTCCAGGCGATCGGCACCGAGAAGGAACTGCGCTTCCACATCCGCGACCGCGGCATCGGCATCCCGGCGGAGGACCGGGAGCGGCTGTTCGACGCCTTCCAGCGCGGCTCGAATGTCGGGCAGCGCCCGGGTACCGGCCTGGGCTTGGTCATCGTGAAGCAAAGCGTCGAGCTCCACGGCGGCACCATCGATGTCGAAAGCCACGTCGGCGCGGGCACCGCGGTGGAGGTCGCCATCCCACTTTCAATCAAGCCAACATGAAGACGATCCTGATCATTGAAGACGAGCCCGAGATGCGCCGCAATCTGGCGACGATCCTGCGCCTCGAGCAATACAACACGCTGACCGCGGAAAACGGCCAGGTCGGGATCGAGATGCTGAAGAGCCAGACGCCGGACATCATCCTCTGCGATGTGATGATGCCGGAGCTGGATGGCTATGGCGTGCTGAAGGAAGTACGCTCGCTGCCAGCGACGGAGGCAACGCCCTTCATCTTCCTGACCGCGAAGGGCGAGAAGCCGGACATCCGCTCGGGGATGAATCTGGGTGCCGATGACTATCTCACCAAGCCGGTGGCGAAGACCGACCTGCTGTCTGCGATCAAGACCCGGCTGGAGCGCGCGCGGCAAGCGGCGGTGCCGGAGTTCAAGCCGGACTTCAGCACGCCGAAGAAGCTGGAGGAAGATTTTCACCTGACTCCGCGAGTGGCGGAGACGCTGCTGTGGCTGTCGCAAGGCAAGACCAATGGCGAGATCGCGATCATCCTCGGCATCAGCGAGGCGACCGTGAAGAAGCACGTGCTGGAGATCTTCTCCAAGCTGGAAGTGGAGACGCGGACAGCGGCTTGCCTCAAGGCCGTGGAGGTGCTGAGCGGGAGGGCATAGTTGATGCAAAAAAACCCAGGGTAGGCCTTGCGGCCAACCCTGGGCTTGAAAGACGGAACGGCGCTGCTGTTAGACCCCCGCCAGCTGCCGTTGCGGCACGTCGGCATTCCACTGCCAGCCGGGGTGGCGGACGTAGGAAAGCGCCTCGCGCACATCGATGCCGCGCTTGGCCATCGCGATGTTCCCGGAGCGGTGCTTCTCCCAGGTGGCCTTCTCACCGGCGCCAGCCTTGTGGCGCTTCTTGTACGGCCAGCGGTTGCCGACGAGCATGACGAAGTAGCCCTCGATGCCGAAGTCGTTTTGCGTGCTTGGGATCCGGTAGCGGCAGAAGCCGGTGGGACCGTTCTCCTCGTAGAAGTCGATGAGCCCCTGGATCCCCGAGAGGTCTGTATCCGCGCGGCAGTGCTGCCAGAAGGGTGTGTCCATCGCGGTGTTGCCCTTGTAGTGCAGGCCCAGGAAGTCCCGGATGTCACCCCAGGTCCGGTCGGTGAGCTCGTTGTAGAGATCGCGGAAGGAATCGGTGGGACTGAGCTCCGAGTGCAGCAAGAAGTCCACCAGAGTCTGGCAGTGCGAGCAGACGATCATCAGCGCGGTGGCCTCGAGCGGCTCGACGAAGCCACCGGCATTGCCGATGGCCACCACGTTGTCCACCCACATGCGCTTGTAGGCGCCGCTGCGGAATTTCACCACCCGCGGCGCTTCCGGGGCCTTCGGGTTCTTGCGCTTGAACTCCTCCGCCGCCTGGTCATCGGTGAGGAACTGCGAGCTGAAGACATAGCCACGGTTGATGTGGCGCTCGTGCTCGATCTGCCAGGCCCAGCCCGCGTCCATCTGCTCGGCGGTGGTGTAGGGCAGGATCGGCTCATTGGTGCGATCCCAGCCGCCGATTACAGCGCGGTCACAGAAGAGGGTATTCCCGAAGTCGTTGAAGGGCTCGTTGAAAGCCTTGCCTAGCAGCTCGCTGCGGAAACCGCTGGCATCGATGAAGAAGTCCGCCTCCAGGCGCTGCCCGTCTTCCAAATGGATCGCGGTAATGCCCTTGTCGCCGCGGTCGGAACCGATCACGCGTCCGTCCACGATCTGCACCCCGGCCTCACGCGCGATGGTCTCGAGCATGTCCACGAAGAGCTTGTTCTCCACGTGGAAGGCGTGCCAGGGCTGCACATCCGGCGCGCCATTCGCCTGGCGCTGGAAGACCTTGCCCTCGCGCATCAGCGCGGAGGTGATGTCCACATTCGCGAAGTCGTCGTCGCAGTAGTAGCCATTCGGGCGCGGCAGGTCGGACCAGTGGGAGTCGAGCTGCGGCGCGAAGGTGTAGTCGAAGCGCCCGCGCTCACCCCACAGGAAGCGGATGCCCAGCTTCCAGGTCGGCTCGGCCAGCTCATAGAAGCGCTTCCGGGGAATGCCCAGGTAGTCGAAGATGTGGCGCGGGAAATTCGGGGTGGTTCCTTCGCCCACACCGATGACGCCAATATCGGGGCTGCGGACGACGCGGACCCGCAACTGCGGGATCTTGCGCTTCAGGGAAAGGGCTGCAATCAGGCCAGCACTGCCGGCACCGAGAACGATTACGTTTTCGATCATTAGGGAAGGATTGGGGTTTTTGAAACATCGCCAACCTGCCAAAAATTAGAACAGTTGGCTAGTCCTTCAAACGTCAGCCTCAAGGTTCTACGCAAGATCCCGGACCTGTATGATAAATGAGGCGTCCCCTGGCGGGCAGCCAGACCAAGGAACGCCTGTATCGGGGAGGGGAAAGCTGCCCTCCAATCACCCAAAATATCGCGGAATCCCCGCCGCGCAAGGGGGCTCCTCTCCGCCGATTGGGAATCAAGCGATTGCCGTCAGGATATCCTCCACTGCGGCCATGCGGCCCACGCCTTGATAGCCGCAGGCGAGGTCACCCGTCGCGGGGTCGATGAAGTGGCAGCCGTCTTCTATCAGCTTCGCCACATTCCGCTGCACTGCCGGGTGCAGCCACATCTTGCCATTCATCGCCGGCGCGATCAGCACGCGGGTGCTGCGGGGCAGGGCGAGGTAGATCGAGGACAGCGGATCCGGCGCAAGGCCATTGGCGAAATTTCCGATCACGTCGGCGCTGGCCGGGGCGACGAGGAAGAGATTCGCATTGTCAGCCAGCTCGATGTGGCCGGGCTTCCAGCTCTGCTTCTCGTCCTCCAGCGTGACCAGCACCGGCTGGCGGGTGAGGACCTGCAAGGTGAGCGGGGTGATGAACTCGGTGGCGGCCTTGGTCATCACGGCATGGACCTCGTGGCCGGCCTTGACCAGCTGCGAGGCGATGTCGGCCGCCTTGTAGGCGGCGATCGAGCCGGTGATGCCGAGGACGATGTTCATGGGGGATAAATAGCGCGGGATGGCGCGGGGCCAATGCGGAATATCGTGAGCCCTCAGGACGCAGGGCCGATCAGATAGTAGGCAGTATCCGGCCGTAGGGTGATGCGGTTCGCATTGCCGGCGGCGGCGACGCTCTGGCCGTTTGCATCCAGGGCCGTGACCTTCAGCTTCGCGGCATCGGGACGCTTCAGTCGCACTTCGCCTTCGAACTTCTTCACCAGCCAGGGATCGCTGCCGATGTTGGTGATCTTGTGGATCCCGCCCGCCGCTTCGGTGGTGGCAAAGCCGCTGGCCTTCTCCTCGCTCATGACCTGCAGGAGGATCTTGTTGGAGGTGGCGAGAGGTTTGCCATCCAGGGCCACGGCAACGATCTCGCCGAGTTCCATGAATGATTGGATTTCGAGATTGGGGAGGGTGATGGTGCCGGCCTCGCTGAGATTGCCGATGGCACCCTGGGCAGCAGGCGCGCGCAGGGTCAGCAGACCCGCGCCGTAGTCGAGCAGGGTGTCGCCGTTGGTGGCGCGGACCTGTTTGTTGGCGCGGTCGATGTAGCTGTTGATATCCCCGAGCTTGAGCGGTGGGGATGAGGCATCACCGATCCGCACCGAAGTACGGCCCGCATAGTGGATCAGCGGATCGATTGAGCCACCCCCGCTGCTGCGTTTGCTGCCGGGCGTATCGGCCTGGCGCAGGGCGTCGAGATTCGCCGCCGGGGCAAGAGGGCTGCCTTTCAGGGCGAAAGCGTCATCCATCGACAGCGAGACATCCGCCAACACCTCCCCCTCTCGCACCAAGCCGAGGCGGAAGATCGCGGCGGCGGCGGGGAATTGCCCCATCTGGGTGGGCGACATCAGGGTCCAGGGCTGCATGAAGTAGCCGGGCTTCACCGACCAATCCTTCGAATCGAGCGCGAAGTGAACCACCGCATCGCTGCCCTGCAGGGCCCCGTACGCCGCGTAAAAGAGCGGGGCCTCGCCACGATAGCGGTTTGGCCGGTTCCAGGTCGTCTCGGAGATCATCGAGGGCCGGTTGTTGAACATCGGGTCGGCCGCCGGGTTCGAGAAATCGAGGCGGCGATTGGCCTCCTCCGGCTCGAAGCGCAGCGCACTGCGGTCGCGGTAGGTATGCCCCTCGCGGATCGACCACTCGGCGGCCTCGCCCTTGTGCAGGCAGGAAAAATAGCCGTGGCGGTCGATGAAGTCGCCGGGCATGTAGCTGTATTTCTCTAGCGGCCCGAGAATGTCGTTGTTGGCCGTCGTCCAGTTCGAGGCGGTGACCATGCCCTTGTAGCCGAGCCCATGCAGGAACTTCGCGGTATCACCGTAGAAATGCGACTGCGTCTCTAGCAGGAAGGCCGCGGTGTCCTGATCGCGGAGCTTCTTGTCGGTGAAGATCTGGTAGAGCGGGCGGAAGCCAAGGCGGTCCGAAGCATCGTGCGGGTGGGGGAGCTTCCATGCTTCCAGCGCCTTCTCCGTGGAGCCGTATTTTTTGGCAGCCCACTTCGCGAAGAGCGCCTCCAGCTTCCGGAGCTGCGGCGCGGGGATGTTCTTCTCGTCGAAGGTCCAGAAAAAGAAGGAGTCCTCGTTGATGAGTTCCACGTTCATCACTGCGGGCTCATCGGCGAGCTTCTTGCCATCGCTGCCGGGCTTGGTGAGCAGCGCTTCCATCCACGAGCGGTAGAGCTTTTGGAACTCCGGCTCGAAGTAGAGCAGGGCGAAGGGATGCGACTTGCCGTCGTAGCCCTCGCGCCAGCCGGGTCCAGCCTCGGGTGTCATCCACAGCGGGAAGTAGATCGAGAGGTGCGAGTAGATGCCCTCCTTCTTCATCGCGGCCACTACCTCGCGGATGTGGTCGATCTTCTTGGGGTCGAGCGTGCCGGTCTTGCCATCGAAGACCGCGCCATGAATGCGGACCAGGTTCACGCCGTGCTTCGCCAGCATCCGCGCGCACTCGGCCAGGTCCTCGCCCTGAAGCTCCGGTGGCGGGCCATTGACCGCCCAGAAGCGGACCTTCTCGCCCGTGCTCTTGTAAACGAAGTCAGCGCCCTTGGTGCCGATCCCACCCTTCTCGCCCGCGAACTTCTCATTCAGCGATCGTAGATCTAACAGCGCATCCTTGAAGGAATCCTTCGGCGGCATCCACGGTACCCAGCCCTCGTTCTCCTTCGCCAGCTTGTCGCGCTGCGCCGCGATCTCCGCGGGCTTGAGGATGCCCATCGGCACGAAGGCCGCGGCAGCCGACGCGAGCACGAAGCAATCGAGGCTGCCATGGTTCTCGTTCGGGCTGTCGAAGCGGAAGGAGACACGGTGCTTGCCCTTGCTCAGCTTCAGCGTGCCCACCTGCGCCCAGGCCACGAAGCGCAGGTCCGGCTTGTCGTTGCTGGCGATGTTCACGTTGCCGGTCTGGCGCTTCGACATGTCGATCGCCTGGGAAGCGCCGCCGTCGAGCTGATAGGAGAGCTGGCTCTGGACCGGATTCGCGCGGACCCAGAAATCGTAGTCGCCGGCTTCCGCAGCCTCGAAGTCATAGCTGGCGGTGCCCGGATACTCCTTGGAGAAGTGCGAGATGAAGTCCCCGCCGGAGAGCTCGTCCTTCTTCACCTCGCCGTGATACCACGGGTGCTTCGCGACCTTGGATTCGGTCGCGGCCTCGCCCTCGATCCAGATTGGTTCGGCAGCGGAGGCGCAGAGGGATGAAGCGAGAAAGGCGGATGCCAGGATGCGCATGGTGTGGATACTGACGGCAACTCGATGGTTTTGCAGGCTCGAAATTACGGGAGTTGCGGAAGGAAGCGGGGTTGAGGCGCTAGGGAACGCCTCGCGACCGAAGCCTCAAAGAACGGCAACGCCGTTCCCTCCTATAGCCCAAGGTTGCCGCGACGAGTCCTTCGAAGCCCGGGGGGCGAAGAAGGACGTAGGAGCGGCTACCTTGGGAACCGGACACCGCATCTATCAACCTCGAAGAGGTTGCCTCGGTGTGGTCTTCTGGTGTAGTTCCGCTCAATGCCCCAATCGTTGACGAACCTTCTCGTCCACCTGATTTATTCGACGAAGGACCGCGAACCGTTTCTAAGCAATCCCGAACTGCGAATGGAACTGCACCACTATCTCGGTGGCGTGGTGAATGAACATGGTGGGAGATCTATTATCGTGGGAGGCGTGGCTGATCACGTTCATCAGCTCTTGGTGCTTCCAAAGATCATGTCCGTATCAGATCTGGTACGGGAGCTGAAGCGTTCCTCCAGCCTTTGGATCAAACAGCGTGACGTGTTATTGAAAGACTTTTCCTGGCAGGGCGGCTATGGGGCATTCTCTGTCGGCCAAGGCGAGGTGGAAATGGTCCGCGAGTACATCGCCAAGCAAGAGGAGCATCATCGCAAGCGGAGTTTCCAAGACGAGTATCGAGCGTTTCTCACCAAATACGGGATAGCCTACGACGAAAGGTATCTCTGGGACTAGGGCGCACCGAGGCAACCTCGTTGAGGTTGATGAATGCCGCGGCGCTTTCCCAAGGTAGGTCCGATTCGTCCTTCTTCGCCCTTCAGGCTGCAAAGGACGAATCGGCCCAACCTTGGGCTATAAGAGGGAACGGCTTTGCCGTTCTTGGAGCGTCAAACACCGTTGGCAACCTAGCGCCTCAGCCTCGCCACCCTTAACCTCTCCCCAATCAACAGCGACTTGAACCTCGCGTAGTCATCCTCCGGTGCCCCGGAGAGCAAACGGTAAGTATACTCCGGCCAATGCCGCATCTCATCGATCGCATTCCGCAGGCGCAATTCAATCACCTCAGCACTGTCCGTCCCGCGCCCATTCAGACGCCGGGCAAGCTCCGCCTCATCCGGCGGCATCACGAACAGATCCACCAGCGCGAGGCGGATCGATTCGTCATCGCAGGAGCGGACCTGCGCCGCGCCCTGCACGTCGATGTCCATCACCACATCAATCCCATCAGCAAGACGGCTGAGTACTTCGCTGCGCAGCGTGCCGTAGTGATTGCCATGCACCAAGGCATGCTCCAGGAAATCCCCGGCAGCAACCTTCGCGGCGAACTCCTCCTCTGTTAGAAAAAAGTACTCCCGCCCATGGGTCTCGCCGAAGCGCGGTTGGCGGGTGGTGCAGGACACGGAGAACTCCGCTTCCTTCTCTGAGGCGAGACGACGGCAGAGCGTGGACTTCCCCGAACCCGAGGGGCCGGAGACGAGGAAGAGAATGCCGGTGCGCGACATGGGGAAGTGCGGAACGCGGAGTGGGGAATGCGGAGTAAAAAGGCAATCCCGATTCGCGTTTGCGTCGCTTAGGCCAAGGCTTGAGCCGGGGTCTCGCCAGCGATCAGGATCTCCGGTCCATCCAGGCCCGAGCGTTTCAGCAGCGCATCCAGCGAGGCATCGCGGCCCATGAAGCGGCGGTAGAGTTCGTCCACCGGCTCGGAGTTGCCCTTTGAGAGGATGTGCTCGCGGAAAGCATTGCCGGTTTCCGGATCGATCACGCCGTTCTCCTGGAAGCGCGTGAAAGCATCGGCATCCAACACCTCCGCCCACTTGTAGGAGTAGTAGCCCGCGGCGTAGCCGGTCGGGGAGCTGAACAGGTGGTTGAAGCGGCGCGCCATGCTCGGTGAGTCGGTCTTCAGCGGCACCCGATACTCGGCCAGGATCTCGCGGTCCACGCTATCGAGATCGCGGCCGGTGTAGCGGTCGAGGTGGCTGTGCAGCTCGAGGTCCAGCTTGCCGAAGGCCAGCTGGCGCATGAAGCCGGTCGCGCTCATGTAGTTCTTGGCCGCGATCATGCGGTCGTAGAGCTCGTCGGGAATCGGCACACCGGTCTCGTAGTGCCGCGCGAAGAAGTCCAGCGAGCGGCGGTCCCAGCAGAAGTTCTCCATGATCTGCGAGGGCAGCTCGACGAAGTCCCATGGGACATTCGTGCCCGCCAGCGAACGCACCGGCACATCGCTCAGCAGACCGTGCAGCAAGTGGCCGAATTCATGGAAGATCGTCTCCACCTCGCCGTGGGTCAGCAGCGCCGGCTTGTCATCCACCGGCGGGGTCATGTTGCCGGTGATCAGGCCGAGGTGCGCCTCACGCTCCACGCCATTGCCGCCCGGGTGACCGGTGAAAAGGCAGTTCATCCAGGCGCCGCCGCGCTTCGACTCGCGCGGGTGCCAGTCAGCATAGAAGGAGCCGAGGTGCTCGTTGCTCTTGGTGTCGCGCAGGTCGTAGAATTTCACCTCCGGGTGCCAGACTTCGATTTCGTTCTCCGAGGCATCCGCCGGGCGCTCGCCGCGCTCGTGGAAGGTCGCTGGGCGCTCTTGGATCGAAATGCCGAAGAGTTGTGAGCAGAGGTCGAACATTCCCGTCATCACCCGGTCCACCGGGAAGTAGGGGCGCAGCAGCTCATCATCGAGGTCGTATTGCTCCTTGCGGCGCTTCTCCGACCAGTAGGCGATCTCCCACGGCTGCAAGCCATCGATTGCCTCGCCGGTCTTGCTCGCCTTGTAGTCGCAGAGGCTGCGGTATTCGGCGTGGAAGGCCTTCTTGATGCGCTCGTGCAGGTCTTCGGTGAAGGCCAGCGCGGTCTCGCCATCGCGGGCCATGCGGCGCTGCAGCGTCAGATCGGCGAAGTGCTTTTGGCCGAGGATCGCGGCCTTCTCCTTGCGCAGCTCCAGGATCTGCCAGACCAGCTCGGTGTTGTCGTGCTCGCCTTCGGAAGCGACCTTCACGGAGGCCTCCCAGACTTGCTTGCGGATCCCCTCGTCATCGAGGTGCTGCATCACCGGGAACATCGAGGGCATCTGCAGCGTGAAGCGCCACGCGGGTGCCTCATCGGTCGCCACGCCCTTGGCCTTGGCATTCGCCAGCGCCGCCGCCTTCGCGGAGTCCGGCAGGCCGGCGAGCTTGGACTCATCGCTGATGACCAAGTCCCAGGCGTTGGTCGAGTCGAGCACGTGCTCGGAGTACAGCTTGGTCAGCTTGGAGAGCTCCGCCTCGATCGCGGCGACCTTCTGCTTCTGTTCCGGCGGCAGGTCAGCGCCTGCTTGTTCGAAATCGAGCATCGTCTCGTTCACGAAACGCTGCTGCACCGGCGGCAGTCCGCTCACCGCGTGCGATTCGCCAAAATCCTTCAGCACCGCCCACAGGCGCTCGTTCAGGGGGATCGAGGCGTAGTGCTCGGAGACCTCCGGCAGCATCGCGTTCAGCGCCGCGCGCTGGGCCCGCTCGTCGCAGACCGAGTCGAGGTGCTGGAGACGGCCCCAGCCGAGGTTCAGCGAGTCGCTGGCCTTCTCGAAGGCACCGAAGGTGTTCTCATAAGTCGCTTCCTCCGGCTTGACCTGGCAGACCGCCTCAAGGTTGGCCTTGGCGGTTTCGAGGGCAACGCGGACATCCGGCTCCACCGCCTCCGGGACCAAAGTGGACCAGCGCACGTGAAAACCCTCATCGAGAAACGGATGCATGCGCCATCTCCTAGGCCAGCCGCCGGGAAATGGGAAATGGAGAAATCCAAGACCCGGAATTTCAGCTTCAAACGGGCGGCCGCCGCCGGAAACCCTCCAAGGCCACCCCGAGCGCAATCCCTGCCGCATAGGCCAGCAGGTCCGGGGGATTGAAGGTAGAACCCAGGATCAAGTGCCCAATCCGCGTCGCCCGGATCCCATCAATCCACGGCGCGTGGTAGAGCTGCAGGAATTCGATGCCCCAGGCAAAGCCCAGCGAGATCAGCCCGAACCGCCGGGTGGAGCTGCGGTGAAACAGCAGGCCGAAACCGAAGAAGGCCATCAGCGCCCAGAGCAGATCACCGCCATATTTCTCCACCGGCTCCGGCAGGGAGACGAAGCGCGAGCGCAGGAGCAGCCCGGCCCCGATGGTCAGCGCGATCCACAGGACGTAGAGCGGGCGGCTGCGGGGGAGGGTGGAGGTCATGGCGCCGCAAGGCTTTTAAGGCTCCCGGGGGAGGCCGGTCGAGCCCCAGCGGTCCCATGAGGAGCAGCGACCTTACTGTCGCTGGCACTGTCCCGGCGAACCAGCTCTCAGGGACCGCTCCGGGGACAGCAAGGTCCCCGCCCGAATGCCGCTTGGTTAAGGCCGTTTTCGTGGCCGGACGCTCCAGCAGATGCCGAATCCAGGGAGCGTCCTATGGAGTGCGGTGGCACGACACCGCTTTGGCTGCGGGGGCGCTGGCATTCTTCAATTCGTAGCCCTTTCCCGCAGTGTGAACGAAGCGCCCACCGCCAGGCTCTTTCCCGGACAATCCGGAGCCGGTTGCCGTAACATCACCAACCCGGGAGTTCAAAGCGGTGTCGTGCCACCGCACTCCACATACCGCTCGCGGTAGTCGTAGACCGGTCTTAACTGCGCGCCATTCCTCCCCGCTCCTTATCCGCGGCAAGCCCCGCAGATTCCCGCCTCCCCGAGAACAAATTCGACATTCCCGCCTCCCGCATCCTCATTCCCCCGCCATGCCGACCGACCTGCTCGCCGTCTCCCGGGAACTCAAATCCATGGCCGAGGCCGGCTTGCGCTACTCCACCGGCCCCTACGACCTCGAGCGCTACCGCCGCCTCCACGAGATCGCCACCGAGATCCTGGCGGCGGAGGCGAAGGACTTCCGCTGGCCGGTGGAAATCGGCTACGCCACGCCGAAGGTGGATATCCGCGCGGCGGTGATCAATCCGGAGGGCAAGATCCTGCTGGTCCGCGAGGCCGGGACCGGCACTTGGTCCCTGCCCGGCGGCTGGGCGGATCTGAACGAAAGTCCGGCCGAGAATGCCGCCAAGGAAGTCCACGAGGAGGCGGGGATCGAGGTCGAGGTCCTCAAGCTGATCGCCTGTTGGGACAAGGACAAGCAGGGCCACCCCCGCCAACCGGAGCATGTCTACAAGCTGGTCTTCCTTTGCCGCCCGACCGGCGGCGAGCTGGCCCAATCCCACGAAACCGACGGCGTGGACTACTTCGAGCCGGACGCGCTCCCCGCATTATGCCCGTTTCGGAATGCTCCTCATTATGTGAAACTTGCGTTTGAGCATTGGTGCAACAGGGATTTACCGACATTGTTCGACTGAAAGTGATGCAGGCTTGAGTGGCACGCTTGCCGCAGCCTACTCTCTTCGCACCGAGATGCGTCCGCCTCCCGCCGATTGGATCCTTCGCGGCGACCCTTTCCATTCCAACGGAAATGGCCGCGGACACGCCTTTCCGGCGATTTTGGAGCATTTGATCCGCCAGCGCGGCCTGCCCAGCGGCGAGCATCTGGAAACTTTCCTGCGCCCGAAGCTGCGCGACCTGAGCGATCCGTTCGAGATCCCGGAGATGCGCGAGGCGGTGATGCGGGTTTTCCGAGCGATCGACCGCGGCGAGAAAGTCTGCATCTACGGCGACTATGACGTGGACGGGGTGACCTCGATTGCTGTGGTTCGGCGGATCCTGCATGCCTACGGCCTGGAGCCGCGCCATTTCATCCCGCGCCGCAGCAGTGAGGGCTACGGCCTGAGCTGCGCCGCCCTCGCCCGCTGCATGGTGGAGGGCCCCAAGCCTGACCTGCTGATCGCAGTCGATTGCGGCACCGTCTCGATCGATGAGATCGCCGCCCTGCGGGCGGACGGGGTGGATGTCATCGTGGTCGACCACCACGAGCCGAGCCCGCGCGGCCGACCGGATGTGGTGGCGCTGGTGAACCCGAAGTGCGGCGGCGGCCCCACCTACCTCTGCGCCGCTGGCGTCTGCTTCAAGCTCGCCCATGCGATGCTCAAGGAGCGGCCGATTGAGTCTTTCGACCTCAAGGAGTTGCTTGAACTGGTGGCGGTCGCGACGATCGCCGACATCGTGCCGATGGTCGGCGAAAACCGGATCATGGTCCGCCATGGCCTGAAACGCCTGCCCCTGACCCTGAATCCGGGCCTCCAAGCCCTCCAAGAGGTCTCTGGCATGAACGGCAAGCCGACCTCCATGGACGTTGGCTTCCGGATCGGCCCGCGCCTGAATGCCGCTGGCCGGATGGACGTTCCGGAAGACGCCTTGGCGACATTGCTGACTGATTGTAAGCGACTTGCGAGACGTCTCGCCGAGAAGCTCGACGAATACAACAAGCGCCGCCAAGGCCACGAGAACCAGATCCGCCGCGAAGCGATGGAGATGCTGGCCCGCAGCTTCGACCCAGCCCGCGATCCGGTGATCGTGCTGGGCTCACGGACCTGGCACCCCGGCGTGGTAGGAATCGTCGCCTCTCGCCTCATGCGGCAGTTCCACAAACCGACCTTCGTCGTCGCCATTGATGATGGCGGCGTCGGCAAGGGCAGCGGCCGGAGCATCGAGGGCGTATCCCTGGTGCAGGCGATCAATGCCTGCCGCGGCCATCTCCTCGCCGGCGGCGGCCACGACATGGCGGCGGGTCTCTCGATCGAAGAGGACCGCATGGACGCCTTCCGCAGTGATTTTGCTGCTTTTGTGCTCCAAAACACCATCCCCGAGCAGCGCCAGCCGAAGCTGCGCGTGGATGCCGAAATCACCTTCGACCAGCTCTCGCTGGAATTCCTCGCGGACTATGAATTGCTGCAACCCTTCGGCAACGGCAACCCGCAGCCGATCTTCATGGCGCGCAGCGTCCATCTCAGCCGCCCGCCGGTGCACATGAAGAACCAGCACCTGCGGCTGAACCTCCGCCAGGGCTATCACGAGCAGGACGCCGTATTCTTCGGCGGCGGGGAGCTGGCTTTGCCGGATCCGCCTTGGGACATCGCCTTCACGATCGACCGGAATTGCTTCCGCGGCCGGACCAGCCTGCAGATCATCCTGCAGGACGTGCGGGCCTCGCAGTGAGCGGCTTGCTTGTCAGGTGGTGAAGCTCGCGATGCGGGGCTTCACGAGTTCTTCGAAGTCGTGCCAGGTCATCTTGATGATCTCGGTGTGGGAGCCTGCGTTGAAGGCGATCTCGCCTTCCCGTGCCATGTCCGGAGCCACGTAGACGGGCATGTTGTAGAGGTTGCCGAAGGGAGGCACCGCGCCCGGTTCGCAATCCGGGAAGAGTACCTCGAATTCGTTCTCATACGCCAAGCGCACGTCGTCGGATTGGACCATTTCGCGCAGGTCGCCGATCAGGACGCGATGATTGGATGGCAGCACGGCCATGGCCATTTCGCCGTCGATGAGGACGATGACGGTCTTGGCGAGCATGCGGCCGGGGATGTGGGCCGCTTGGGCCACTTCGCCGGCCGTGTAGGCCCGTGAGTGGGTGATGGTGACGTATTTGACCTGCTTCCGGTCGAGGTAGTCTTTGAGTTTTCTCGCAAGCATCGGGTTACCCTCGCTTTCCGTTTGGGCCGGAACCGGGAGGCTTGTCCCGGCGGTGGTTGCAGCGGAAAAAGACCGCGGAGCCGTTCATTTGCCGCCGTGTTCACAGGTAAGCCTGCCGTCAGGGCGGGTCAAATTACCGGGTCGGAATGCGTACAAAAACTGAGCCGGGCGATTATCCAAGTCATCGCTAGGCCTTCACTTAGGCGTCGCGAGTTTTTATGACTTGGAACCGTCCGGCTCTATAAGACTGGTCGCACTGAACCCGAAGCACGCAAGGGCTTCTTCTCAGATTTTTCCGCGAGCTTGTCTCAGACGTGGAGCACCACGTCTTGCTTCGCGTAGCGCACCTTCGGCAAGGCGGCATAACCATCCTCGGTGGAGCGATACCCCACTGTTGCGACCGCCACGGCGGTCAGGCCCTTCTCAGCTAGACCGAGGATGCGGTCGTAGGCGGCGGGGTCGAAGCCCTCCATCGGGCAGGCATCCAGACCCATGAGCGCGGCGCTGGTCAGCAGTACTCCGAGCGGGATGTAGACCTGCCGCGAGGTCCAAGCGGCGCGGCCAGCGGTGTCGCGGGCTTGCAGTACGCTGCCTTCGATCATACCGCGGAAACCGGCGAGGCTATCCGGAGAGACGCCGCGGACCTTGGCGATGCGGTCCATGTATTGATCGACGTCAGAAGGAGTGACGTCGGTGCGGGCCGTGAAGACGACCAAGTGCGAGGCGTCCGTGATCTGGGATTGGCCGTAGGAGGCAGCCTTCAGCTCTTCACGCACGGCGGGATCCTGCACCACCACGAAGGCCCAGGCTTGCAGGCCAAGGCTGGATGGCGAAAGCACTAGCGCCTCCTCAATGGCCGCCCATTGGTCGGCCGGGATCTTGCGGCCGGCGTCGAATTGCTTGGTGGCGTAGCGCCAGTTGAGTTGCTCCAGAAGTTGCTGTGGCTCGATCGTTTTCATCGGCGGCAGCTTAGGCAGGTCTCGGCACCCCCGCCCAATGCCGTATCCGCAGGCTGAGCATGCAGAAAAATCGCTTTCCCCTCTTCCGGACAAAAAAACTGAGCCGGGCGAGTTTCCCTGTCCTCGCTCTGCCTCGCTTCGGGCTTTGCGAATCAATTGACGGGGAATCGTCCGGCTCTGGATTACCGGTCGCGCGGATTTCGGTCCGCGCAACCGGTTTTTCTGAATTTCTTGCCTTCCTCAGCGCAGCAAATTCCACGCGGTGACCAGGGCCTTGAGGCCGGCCATCTCGATCGAGGGATCGATGCCGCAGCCCCAGAGAATGCGGCCGTCTTCGTGCTGCACCTGGACGTAGGCGGCGGCGCTGGCGTCAGAGCCGCCGCGCACGGCGTGTGAGCGGTAGTCGGTCACTTTGAAGTCCTTCATGCCGGCGCTTTCCATGGCGTGGACGAAGGAGTTGATCGGGCCGTTGCCGAGGCCGTGGATCTTCCGCTCCTCGCCGTAAAGTACGATGGTCGCCGTACAAGCCACCTGGCCGCGCTCGGCGGTATGGTGGATGAGTTCGTAGTCCTTCACCGCTAGCGGCAGCTCGACGTTGGCGAAGAGCCGGTAGAAGGCATCGCGGATCTCGTCGGCGGAGAGCTCCTTGCCGAGTTCGTCCGCCAGATCGTAGATACGCTTGCCGACTTGCGGGTGCATGGTCTTGGGCAAGTCCAAGCCGTGCTCGCGGTCGAGGATGTAGGCAATGCCGCCCTTACCGGACTGCGAGTTGATGCGGATGATCGCTTCGTAGGAGCGGCCGATATCCTGGGGATCGATGGTCAGGTAGGGCACACCCCAAGGGGTGTTGGGGTCGGCTTGGATCTCCTTGTCGCGGCGGTCGAGGCCCTTCTTGATCGCGTCTTGGTGCGAGCCGGAGAAGGCGGTGAAGACCAGCTCGCCGGCGTAGGGATGGCGCTCGCCCACGGTCATGCGGGTCACACGTTCGTAAACCTCGCGCAGGCGGGTCAGGTCGGAGAAGTCCAGACCGGTCGGAATGCCGTGGCTGTTCATGTTCAGCGCCACGTTCACGATGTCCAGGTTGCCGGTGCGCTCGCCGTTGCCGAAGAGCGTGCCCTCCACGCGGTCCGCGCCGGCCATCAGGCCCAGCTCGGTGGCAGCGGTGCCGGTGCCGCGGTCGTTGTGGGTATGCAGCGAGACGATAAGCGAATCGCGGCGGTCCAGGTGGCGGCACATCCACTCGATCATGTCGGCGTGGATGTTCGGCGTGGTCCACTGGACGGTGTCCGGCAGGTTGACGATCATCTTCTTCTCTGGCGTCGGCTCCCAGACCCCGATCACGCCGTTGCAGCACTCCAGCGCGAAATCCAGCTCCGTGTCCGAGAAGGACTCCGGCGAGTACTGCAGGATCACCTCGGTATTGGGGATGGTCGGAACCAATTCCTTCACCAGCTTCGCGCCATCGATCGCGAGGTCGCGGATCTGCTCGCGCGTTGCATCGCCGAAGGTCACCCGGCGCTGTAGCGGCGAGGTGGAGTTGTAGATGTGGACGATCGCCCGCTTCGCGCCGTCGATGGCCTCGAAGCTACGGCGGATCAGGTGCTCGCGGGTCTGCACCAGCACCTGGATCGTCACGTCATCGGGGATGCGGTTTTCCTCGATCAGGCGGCGGCAGAAGATGAACTCGGTGTCCGCGGCGGAAGGGAAACCCACCTCGATCTGCTTGAAGCCGACCCGGCAGAGGAGATCGAAGAACTCCAGCTTCTCCTCCACGGACATCGGCTGCGGTAGCGCCTGATTGCCGTCGCGGAGGTCCACCGAGCACCAGATGGGTGCGGTGGTGATGGTCTGGTCCGGCCAAGTGCGGTCCGGCAGTTGCACCGGCGGGAAGGGCCGGTATTTCGTAATCGAAGCAGAGTTCACGGGATCAAAAGAAAAATGGGAAAACCTTAAAAGGGTTGGTCGCCGCAGGAAAATTGCGGCAGCCGGTGAAACGACGGTAGGAAAAAGAAATGCTCAGCGGGTGGCCAGCCCTAGAAGGAGCGGCCGCAGCTCAAGAAGCCCGCGGAGATTCGTCGTCACGGCGGCCACGCTGGCGCGGCACCCGCGGCCTGTCGAGGGGAAACACGGCGCGTCAGCTGCGAAGCTGGTCCGGAATTCTTCCACTTCCTACATCAAAGCGCGGGGAAGATGACACCAAGATGCCTCTCTTCCTATCTCGATCTCCTAACAGAAGTGACATTCATTCTCAAGGTGTTGTGGTTCCAAGAGGAGTGTTCGGAATACCACTGGCACAAAGGTTCCCGCACTGATTCTGCGTTTTTCACACAAAAGTTGTTTACTAAAATTACCATGTAATTACATGGTTATCACGTGAGACCCACCCTCCTCCGAAGCTATTCTCTTCAACTCGCCCTTCTGCTCGGGGGCTTTCTCCTTATCTCAGGCGGGACCTTGGAAGCTGTGACGTCGGGGCCCAATCTCTCGATCGAACGCAACGGACAGGCACCTTACGACAAAACCAGCCCTTTGGTTGGGTGGAGTGATGGAATTTCCGGTGCCGTCAGGCCAATCCCGGCAGATCTGACCGGCGTGGTGAAACTGGCCGCCAGCCGCACCGCCGTAGTGGCGATGAAGCGGGATGGCACCGTGGTCACCTTTAGCGGCAGTTCCGCCGAACCGAGTCCGGAGGCGGTTACCAATGCCAAGGAGCTCGCCTTCACTTCCTACGGCCCGGCCGCGCTCCAGGAGAACGGATGGGTGAGGTTCTGGGAGTCGCCGACCTATACCTATTATAATCCTGGCACCTCCTTCATCCACGGTTTGGAGGGTGGGTATGATCATTTGTTGACCCTGCAGGGGCCTGGGGATGTCGTCGCTTGGCTCGGTGCCAATCGCTATGGCGAGAAGAACGTGCCGGCGGGCTTGAACGGGACCGCGATTGCCGTTGCAGCGGGCGGCAACCACAGCATGGCCATCAAGCAGGACGGCAGCGTGGTGGCCTGGGGGCGCAACGACAGAAGCCAGTGCAATGTGCCGGCGTCGCTGACCGGAGTCCGGGTGAAGGCAATCGCCGGCGGCTTGGCCCACTCGCTCGCGCTCAAGGAGGACGGGACGGTGGTGGCATGGGGGGACAACTCGCAGGGCCAGACTAACGTTCCAGTGGGTCTCAGCGACGTGAGGGAGATCCATGCGGGCGACTACCACTCGGTCGCGGTCACTACGGCGGGCCACGCAATCTTCTGGGGGAAGCGGCAGGTCCTGGGGGGCGACATTCCGTCTTTCCCGGCACCGAAGGTCGTGGCGATGACGGCTTCGGGCAGCGAGACCTTTGCCAGCGTGGAGACTCCCGCCCTCGACGATTTCGGAAACGTGGCACCGGGTTCCCAGAGTCACCACACTTTCGTGTTGCGGAACAACGGCACGGCCACCGTCCAAGTCACGGGCATCTCTTTCCTGCGGTCTGATTCCGGTTTCTCACTCCACGCGCAGCCCCTCCCGGCAAGCCTGGTCCCCGGGGGAATCGGCATTTTCACCGTGTCCTTCGCCTCCACGTCCACGGCAGGCAAGAGCGCGACCGTACGGGTCAGGAGCAGCGATCCGGAGCGCCCCGAGTGGGACATCGTGCTGACCGCCAATGGCTACACGGGCAAGCCGAGCGCCACGCACCTGGATCTCACCACGCCGGAGGACAAGCCGCTCAATATCCAACTGGCGGGAAGCGATGAAGAGAATGATCCGCTGTTCTTCGTACTGGAGTCGCCCCCTGCTGCAGGCGCGGGTAGCGTGACGATCAACGGCTCGACAGGACAGGCTGTCTTCACCCCTGCCAAGGATTTCTCCGGCGAGGCCAGCTTCACCTATCGGGTGACTGACGGTGGCAGCGACAGCTCGCCCGCGACGGTGAAGGTGCAGGTCACCCCGGTAAATGACCCGCCGGTCGTCACCTACCTGCCAAAGACCATTACGGTTTTCGCCCTCGGGGGAGCACCGGTTCCGGTGTATTTCCGCCCGCCGGTGATTCGAGACCTCGAGGATGGGGAGATCGTGCCCGAGGTGACCTATGCCGGGAGGCCGTTTACCAGCGGCATTGTCCTCGGCCCGGAAAGCTACACCGCTACTGTCAAAGGGACCGACAGCGGTGGAGCGACGGTTACGCGCAGCTTCACGGTTCAAGTGCTCCACCGCACCGTGCCGGGAATCCAAGTGTCTTCGCCGGGGATGGCAACAACCCGCCCCGCGACCTTTATGGAGTGGAACGAGACTGGCTTTCTGAATGAAGCTCCTACGGACCTGACCGGAATCAAGCAGATCGCCTACGGCCGGGATCATGGCTATGCGCTGCGGAATGATGGCAGTCTGGTAGGTTGGGGTGCGGCAGATCTCGGCCAGCTTACGGTCCCCACGACTCTGCGGGATGCGACGGTGACCAAGATTGCCTGTGGCTGGGATCACACGGTGGCGCTCAAGTCCGATGGCAAGGTGGTCGCGTGGGGACGGGATGTCGCGGGCCTGAATGTAAGTTCCTTCACCGGGATGGTGGATGTCGTCGCCGGGGCGAACTTCAGTCTCGGCCTGAGGGCGAATGGCACCGTCCAAGTGGCGGGAAGCGAAGAATTCGTGAGTTTCCCGCCGACGAACCTCAGCAACGTGAAGGCAATTGCCGGCGGCGCCTATCACGCGCTGGCCCTCAAGAACGACGGCACGGTGGTGGCCTGGGGCCGGAGCACCGAATCCCAGACCTCGGTTCCCTCCAATCTCAGTGGCGTGGTGGCCATCGCGGCCGGCCCCTACCACAGCCTTGCCCTGAAATCGGACGGCAGCGTGGTGACTTGGGGTCGCACGGGCGATGGGAGTCCGGCCCCCACTGTCACGGGAGCCTTCAGCAGCATCTCCGCCGGGTGGTATCATAACCTCGGCCAGCGGACCTCCGCGGGGCCGCTCGCCTCATGGGGGCGCTTTGCTCCGGGCGGCCCGGTGCTCAATCCGGGTCTCCCCGGCGGCGGGGTTCCTGCGGAAGTGTCCGCCGCCAATGTCGCGGCGGCAGGCAATGGCCGCTCGGCGGCAGCCATGCTTCCGCCGCCCTATGTCATCGATCTCGGCCAGGTGCCGCTTGATGCCGTCGTGAGCCGCACCATCACGGTGCGCCCGACCCTCTACCGGACGCTTGAAGTCAACTCGGTGGGCGTGGCGTCCGGCGGCCCCGGCTACAGCGTTGATACCACGGGCATGCAGAGCAGCCTCGGCCCGACTCAAAGCACCTCCTTCAAGGTCAACTTTGTCCCGCAGTCGGCGGGGGCCTCATCCGCACTTGTCCAGATCCTTTCGAACGATCTCAACGAGGGGAATGTCCGGATTGAGTTCCGGGCGGAGGTCATCATACCGGGGGATTATCAGGCATGGGCGACCGCCGGGGGCTTGATCGGTATCCGGCAGGACTCGGAGGCTGTTAACTTTGCCGATGGCCTGCCCAACTTGGTGAAGTTCGCCTTCAACCTCGATCCATCCCAAGCGGACTACCGGGTCCTCGCCCCTGGCACTGGCAACTCGGGTCTGCCGCACATCTCGCTCGAGCAGAGCGGTGGCCAGCACTTTTTGCGGGTGGAGTATCTGCGGCGGAAGTCCGGCGGGGTGTTTTACCATGTGGAGCACTCGTCCAGCCTGGGAGCCATCTTCCAAGAGCTACCCGTAACACCGGAGGTATTCCCGATCAACGAACTCTGGGAGCGAGCGATCGTGCGCCAGCCGATCGATCCGGAAGCTCAGCCCAAGGGCTTCGTACGGTTGCGGGTTTCCTTTCGGAACTAACCGGGACTTCACATTTTCCAAGCTGAGGGTGGCCATGATGCCACGCAGGGTGTGGCGAGTAGGTCCGCCACGCCCTGTTCCGCTTTTTTCCGGCAGATCCCCGGGATTGTATGAGGTGGGCGGCTGCCGCAAAAATCCTTCGGATTTGACCAGTGGAACGCGTATGAGTGCGCCAACCGCATGCGAATCCTCCGCCTGATCCTTCCGCTGCTCCTGCTAGGGGCCTTCGGCCTTCTGGCCCAGCAGCCGCCTGCCAAGCCCGAGCCGCGCCGGGTGGAGGTCCTGTTCTTCGGCGATGACGGGCACCACCGGCCCCTCGACATGTACCGGATCTTCAAGGAGGTCAGCGGCAACCGGGGGATCAACCTCACCTACGAGAAGCGCATGTCCGAGCTGACGCCGGAGAATCTGGCGAAGTACGATGTGCTGCTGGTCTTCGCGAATCACCAGGTGATCACGCCGGAGCAGCTCGCGGCGGTGCGAGGCTTTGTCGAGAATGGCGGCGGCTTCGTGCCGGTGCATTGCGGCTCGGCCTGCTTCAAGTCGACCGACGGCTATGTCGACCTTGTCGGCGGACAGATCGAGAATCATGGCGAGGGGACCTTCACCGCCCGGGTGGTGGAGCCGGAGAATCCGATCATGAAGGGCTACCAGCCCTTTGAGACTTGGGACGAGACCTACCACCATCACCGTCTCGCGAATGACATCACCATTCTGGAACGCCGGGATGAGGAGCCGTGGACTTGGATCCGGAAGCAGGGCAAGGGCCGGGTCTTTTACACCGCACACGGCCACGACGAGCGCTGCTGGCAGCAGGAGGGCTTCCACGATCTGTTAGAGCGCGGGATCCGCTGGGCCGCGGGAGAGAATGTTTCGATCGTGAACTTGCCCCCGCTCGAGTATCGCGTGCCGATGCTGCCCCCGCAGTATCAGGCGAAGGTGCCGGTACCCAAGGTCCAGGAGCCGCTTTCGCCGCAGGAGTCGATGAAGCGGGCGCAAGTGCCCGCGAGTTTCGAGCTTTCGCTGTTCGCCGCCGAGCCGGACATCGAGCATCCCATTGCCATCACCTGGGACCATCGCGACCGCCTGTGGGTGGTAGAGACGCTGGACTACCCGAATGGCATGACCACCGGTGAGCGCGGCAATGACCGGCTCAAGATCTGCGAGGACACTGATGGCGATGGCCGCGCGGACAAGTTCACCGTATTCGCGGACCATCTCGCGCTGGCGACTTCCGCGGTGCATGCGAATGGCGGCGTGATCGTGACCTCGGGCGGAAAGGTGCTCTTCCTCAAGGACACCGATGGCGACGACAAGGCGGACGAGCGCAAGGTGCTCTTCGAAGGCTTCAAGATGCACGACACCCACGCCGGCGTCTCGAACTTGCGCTACGGCTTCGATGGCTGGATCTACGGCACGGTCGGTTATGCAGGCTTCGATGGTGTGGTGGGTGGCAAGCAAGTGAAGTTCGACACCGGCGTGTTCCGCTTCCTGCCGGATGGCTCGCAGATCGAGTTCCTAGGCAAGACCACCAACAACACCTGGGGCCTTGGCTTTACTGAGCAGTTCGATGTCCTCGGCTCGACCGCCAACCGGCAGCCGAGCTGGCAGGTGATTGGAGATGGTGGCAACGTGCATCGCGCGGACCGCGGCACGCGCATCTATCCGACAACACTGGACGTGCAGGGCTCCGACGGCTGGGACCCGCCGGTGGAGCTGCTTGGCGACGGCAAGATCCGCGCGAAGGGCCGCCACTACACGGCGGGGGCGGGGCACGGCGTCTATACCGCCAAGCGCTTCGGCTCGGATTGGCAGAACAAGGTGGCATTCGTCTGCGAGCCCACGGGACACTTGGTCTCGGCGGCTCGTCTGAGCACGGAGAATGCGGACTACTTCGCGTCCTTCGAGGGCGACAACCTTTACGCCAGCTCCGATGCTTGGTCGGCCCCGGTGGCGGCGGAGACCGGGCCGGATGGCGCGGTGTGGATCGCGGATTGGTACAACATCATCGTGCAGCACAATCGTCCCGGCGCGCCCTTCGAGCAGACCAAGGTCGAGCGTGGAGCGGGAGCGGCCTACATCACCCCGCTGCGCGAGAAGGCGATGGGGCGGATCTACCGGGTGCGTCCGAAGTTGGATACCTCCTGGAGCCCGCCTAAACCGGATGTCGAACCGACCTTGAAGCCCCTCGATCCCGCGAAGCCTGAAAGCTTGCTCGACGGCTTGTTCGATCAGTCGCTGGTCCGCCGCTTGCATGCCCAGCGCCTGATTGTGGAAGGCGGCCACAAGGAACTGATCCCCCAGCTCACGCGCAACGGCAGGAATGTTCATTCCCTCTACGCCTTGGCGGGTCTCGGCTACTTCAGGAAGGATGCACCCGGGTGCCTTGATGTGCTCAAGGATGTTCGCGACGCCTCCACTCAGGATCGTCGTGCCGCGTACGCGCTGTGGCCAGCGGAGGCGCCCTGCGACTTCGATCCGAAATGGGAAGCCGATCCCTTCGTCATCCGCGAATGGCTCCTGCTCGCCGCCCGCATGCCCGCGGATGAAGCGCTGGGCCGTAAGCTTCGCGACTGGCACCGCAACCAGCAAAAGCTCCGTCAAGGGGAGGTGCTCGATCGTTGCTACGCCATGGCTGCCGCACGCCACTATGTCGGCTTCCTGCTGGCTTCGCTGGAGAATCCGCCGGATCCCTCCGTGCTGAAGGAGCGAATCTATCCGGCCGCCATCAAAGCTTTTGCGCAGGGTCGCGCGCCGCAAGTGCTGGCCGCGCTGGAGAAGAACAACTCACCGCTGGGCAAGGCCATGAAGGAGGCATTGCAAGAGCACAAGATCGAGAAGAAGCACACCCCCCCTGCTGAACAACTCACCCGCGGTGAAGCCGTCTATGCGCGCACCTGTGCCGCGTGCCACCAGAGCGCTGGCACCGGCGTCGATGGCGCCTTCCCGCCGCTCGATGGCAATGCCCGCATCGCCGGCAATCCCGAGACCCTGGTGAAGATCGTGCTGAGCGGCCTAACAGGTCCGGTCGAGGTGCCCGGCAAGCTGCAGGTCAATTCGCTCATGCCGCCCGTGCTTGGTCTCAGCGATGCCGAGATTGCGGACGTTCTGAGCTTCGTGCGCCATTCTTGGTTGAATGACGCGGCGCCGGTGAACGAGTCGATCGTGGCTCCGCTGCGCGAGGCGAGCAAGGCACGCCAAGCACCGTGGACCGCGGCGGAGCTGAAGTGAGCTATTCCAACGGGATGGAAGGATCGATCGCGCGCGCCTTTTCCAAGTCCTCGCGCGCACCCTTCATATCGCCAATGCTCTGGTGGGCGTAGCTACGGTTCTGATAAGCCCAGGAATTCTGCGGCTCCTTTTCGAGGACGCGATCATAGAACGCGATCGCCTTCTCGTAGTGCTGTGCGGCGTGCTCCCGGTAAGCTTCCGTTTTCAGCCAAGCGGCTGACCACGGGCACCAGAACAATGGGACGATGGCGAGAATCACCAGCACGACCGATCCAACCGATGCCAGCGTGCGGTGTCGCTTCCCGGTGGCCTCTGCGATAGCGGCACCGAAGAGCAGGCCGGCGAAATGCGCGGTATTCGCGACCGGCAGGAGATTGAGCCGGGTCATCACGATGCAGACCACAAGCCATACGAGGAAGAGCTTCACCGTCTTGTCATTCATGAGTTCGGCGAAGCCCGGGTAGCGGGCCCGTGCGATCCACATGAAGCCAAAGATGGCATAGACCGCACCGGAAGCGCCGATCCCGGTGGTATCCGAAACAGCGAGTTGGAAGGCCGAAGCGATAAAGGCGGCGGCGAGATAGAAGAGCATGAATCGCCACCAGCCGATCGCGAGCTCGAGCTTGCTGCCGAGCACCCACAGCCAGTACATGTTGAAGGCGAGGTGCCAGATCTCCAGATGGACGAAGGTAGTGGTCAGAATGGCCCAGTAGCCGCCTTCTCCCCAGATCCGCTCCGCGGTGAGATGGCCGAATCTCGCCAGCGTTTCCCATGTATAGCGGTCCTCGCGCATCAGCAGGCCGATGTGGATGCCCACGCAGATCATCACGAATAGCGGCGTGATCCAGGTCTGGCGCTGGGCTGCTGGCCCGATCTCGGGTGCGTCGGTCTCCTCGGTCATGGATGTGCTCAGGTTTGGGCGGATAAGAAGCTCTCGACTGAGCCCTGCAAGGCGATCTCCTTTCCGAAGGCGGTGCTCATGAAGTCAGGATCGGGAACCAATCCTACGCGGCCGAGATCAAGCCGGTCGGCATCCCAGCAGGTGCCGATGGTGGGATCATCGTGATGGTCGATATCGGTGTGACCGGCGCAGGCCTCGTAGAGAAGATCGAAACGTTCGTCTGTTAGGTCGAATGTCTTACCGCGCAGGCTCGCCGCATAGTCCGCGCCGCGGCGGCCATGGCCCGGATCGTTGCATTCGTTCACGCGCCGACTGTCGTGGAAGAGCGCGAAGAGTGAAACCACCACGATGTCCGCGCCGGTGCGTGTGGCCAGCAGCAGGCCATTGCGCTCCACCCTCCGCCAATGGTCCGGGCCATGGACGGAGTGCCGCGGGCCGCTAAACTGCCCGCACACCATCTGCCACAGGGATTCGAGGTCGGGGGTGTCGAGCGACATTGCTTGGCGGATGAGATCAGGAATCGGTTAGAGGGACAAGGAGCCTCAGGGGAGATCGCGCACAGCCCGCTCAAGGCACCAGCGCCCCGCGGAAGCCCACTACCTCCAGCTTCTCCTTCTTCGGCTGCACCTTGTGTCCTTCCTGCTGCAAATGCTCGGCCTGGCGTTCAGGACCGAAGGGTGTCTTCGGACTCAAGATCCCATTGTCCGGGATCACCCGCCAGTAGGGTGCCAGCGGAGCCTTGCCCTCCGCCAGGTACTCTTCCGTCGCACCGGCGACGAGGTTGTAGAAGATGCCGGTCATCAGCGGGCAACTCAGGTCCGCCTTGAAGCGTCGCGCCATGCGCTCCCGCAGCGCGGAGACCGTGAGGAGCTGTCCCGCGTAGACCTTGCCCATCTCCTCCGCCACTAGCATCGGCGTGGGCAGCAGCATCAGGCCACGGCCTTTCGGATCGGTGACAAGTTCCGGCTGCATCTCCGGCCGGAGCTTCGTTCGCCAAGGCTTGCGGGAGGTCTTCATGGCAGTGACCGATCAAAGCGGAGCGGGCACCGCGCCGCAAGCCGGCAGCATCCATTCGGCCGACATGAGACGGGCCCGTCTCAGGGGCCTTTCTTGCCCCGCGAATCATCCACCTTGCGAATGAGCAGATCGATCCTGCCTAGCAGCAGCTTGGCGCTTTCCGCCCCGGCATAGTGATCCGAAGCATGGGCGGGAGCCGACCAGTGGCAGTGGCGATGGCCTCTCACTTTCTTGCTCAGTTCCATGATGCGGACCAAGGCAGCGGCCCATTCCCGATAGGTCGCCTCCGGGTCCAGGCCCTGCAGCGCAAGGCGCTCCGTAATCCCGGCGGTCACTTGCTCCCGGTGCTCCAGCATCAGGTTGAGCGTCTGCTCCGCGCAACGGGCGCAGCGCTCGGCCGGGGCGCTCTTCCTTAGCCCCTTGCAGATCGGCAGGCGCCAGAGCCAGGCGGCCAACTCTTCTTCCTCAATATCCAATACCGCTTCGAGGATCGAGATGCCCATCAGGCTGGGTGGTAAGACCACGCCTTCGAAGGTGATGGGCCGCCAATCCTGCTCGTTCCTGAAAACGTCGCTCATGGGGTGCGAGCTAACATGTGCCGGGACCGGGCTGGCTTCAATCTCCGCCCGCAAACTCGCCAATTCTTCACTCCGCCTTCACGTTTGGGACAATTCGGGCGATTTCGTCACAAGCCGCTACAAACTGCCCGTTTGCCGGATCAAACAAGTTTGTGTATCGGTCCCGCCGCCCTCGGTTCAGCCCAAAACCCATGTCGAACCCGCCCTTTCTCCGGGCAGGCCTGTGCCTGCTCCGGGCCGCTTGCGCTCCGGTCCTACTAATCGCCTCGCTCAGCACCCTCCACGCCCAGCCGGGCTTGGATGCGCCGGAGGCCATCGGCCCCTATCTCGGCGGGAAATTCCCGGCCGTGGAACCCACTGCCGGCGGCGAGTGGACGGTCAACGAGACCTACCAGGGGATCAATATCAACCTGCCGACGCACCTGACGCCCTATCCGGGCACGAACAAGCTGCTCTGCATCGCCAAGGAGGGCAGGATCTTCCTCTTCGAGGACAGCCCCAGCGCGAACACCACCGAGACCTTCCTCGACTGGCGGGCGAATACCTTCACCTCCAGCGATAGCGGGATGGACTGGCTGGTCTTCCATCCGGAATTTGGCCAAGCCGGATCGCCGAACCGCGGCTACGTTTACATCACTTACAAGTGGGCACCCGCCACCGGCGGCGATGGCAATAATGCCTACTGGCGCCTGTCCCGCTTCACCGTGCCGGATGGCAGCCAGGCCGCGGATCCGGCCAGCGAGCAGATCCTCGTGCAGCAGTATGACCGCCAGCAGTTCCATGACAGCGGCTGCATGATGTTCGGGCCGGACGGCTACCTCTACTACGCGATCGGCGATGAGGGCGGCGCGAACGACCAATACAACGTCGGCCAGCGCATCAATGAGCGCCTGTTTTCCGGCGTCATGCGCATCGACGTGGACCAGAAGGCGGGCAGCCATGCGATCCGCCGCCAGCCCGCGCAGATCACCATGCCCGCTGGCTGGCCGAATAGCTTCACCGCGCACTACACCATCCCTAACGACAATCCCTTCGTGGACGCCGGCGGCGCGAATCTGGAGGAGTTCTACGCGATTGGTTTCCGCCAGCCCTATCGCTTCTCTTATGACCCGGTGACCCAGCGCACTTGGGTTGGCGAGAGTGGTCAGGATACCCAGGAAGAGCTTTCCATCCTCGCGCCCGGTGCCAACTACGGCTGGCCTTTCCGCGAGGGCACGGGGCCCGGTCCGCAGGCCCAGCCCGCCGTGATCCACGGCACGCTCACGGAGCCGGTGTGGAGCGTCGCGCACGCCGCCGGGCCGGACGGTTGCGTGGTCGGCGGCTTCGTCTATCGGGGTGCCGCCCATCCTTCGCTGGTCGGCAAGTTCATCACGGTCGACAACGTCAGCGGCCGCATCCGTGCCTTTGACTACGCTAATGGCAGCGCCACCGGCACGATCCTCACGGACATGCCCAGCGGCAGCGTCTATAGCGGCACCTCGACGATTGGGCGCGACCAAGCCGGCGAGCCGGTCTTCATCAAGATCAACGGCACCGGTACCCGCGGCCGCTTCATGAAGCTGGCGGTCGAGCCGCCCGCCACGGCGAATCCCGTGTGGTACCGCTTCGAGGACCAAGCGGCATCGAACAGCTCCGGCTACGTTTCGGACAATCCAGGCAACAAGGCCGGCGATTCGATCAACAACGGTCTCTCCCTGATGGTGACGGACGATGAGTCGACCTCGGGGGCGAATGTCACCTATTCCTCGACCACCAATGGCCTGATCCCTGCCGGAGTCGCTGGCAACAATGCCTCGGTGCGCAGTGTGGGGGCAGGTGATGCCGACGGCTACCCGGGCAATGCCGTCGGCGGCCTGACCTTGGCGGACAAGTTCGGGAAGCTCGATGACTTCACGGTGGAGCTCAGCTTCCGTCCCGCTTCAGGCTCGTTGACCAACGGCTCTTACCAGTGCTTCTTCGGCCTCGACGGTACTTCTGGCACGACCTCGATCGATACCGAGAACGGCCCGCCGATCCAGCCCTTCCGGCTGATGCGCTGGGGCCGCAACGGCGCGGGCAATTCGCTCGTAGCTTTGGCAGAAGGCGACCTCTTCCTCGACATCCGCACGATCAATCCTGCCGACGGCCAATGGAACTCGGTGCCGATCAAGCTGCTCACCAAGGCCAACTTCCCGGTGAGCCAATGGTATCACCTGGCGATCGTCGGCAATGTCTCCGCTGGCACGGTCACGGTTTATTCTTATGCCAATGGCAGCTACACCCAGATCGGCCAGCAGACTGGCTACCATGGGAACCTTCCCTCGAGCTATTGGACGGTCGGCCGCGGCATGTACGGTGGCGGCCCGGCCGATTACGCTCTGGATGCGCGCTTTGACGAAGTTCGCATCGCTCCCACCGCGTTGGCTCCCGCGCAATTCCTTTACGCGAACCAAGCTTGGCAGCCGACCATCGTGGTGAGCCAGCCTCCGGCCTTGCTGTCGCAGACCGGCGCCTTCTCGAATCTCGCCACCCTGACCCCGGCGCAAGGCGTCATCCCCTATGGCGTGAATGCGCCGCTGTGGTCGGATTCCGCGCTCAAGAAGCGCTGGATCGCGCTGCCTAACAACGGCACCCACAACACGCCGGAGGAGAAGATCGGCTTTAATCCGGAAGGCAGCTGGTCCTTCCCGGCTGGCACCGTCTTCATCAAGCACTTCGAGCTCGCGACGGATGAGAGCAATCCCAACACCCACCGCCGGCTTGAGACCCGCTTCATCGTCGTGCCCGCGAGCGGCGAGCCTTACGGTGTGACCTACCGCTGGCGGCCGGATGGCAGCGATGCCGAGCTCTTGCCGGATGGCTTGAGCGAGCCGATCACCATCCATGAAGCGGGTGGCGGCACGCATAATCAGACCTGGGATTATCCCAGCCGCACCGATTGCCGGATCTGCCACAATGGCAATGCCGGGCACATTCTCGGACTGAAGACCTGGCAGCTCAATGGCGACCTGACCTATGACCGCACCGGCCGCACTGCCAATCAGCTCGAAACCATGGGCGCGCTTGGCTGGTTCGACTCCGCCTACAATCCGGAGCAGCTACCTTGGTTCCTGAAGAGCCACAATATCAGCGATACCAGCGCCAGCCTGGAAGACCGCGTGCGCTCGTACATTGATTCGAATTGTTCGCAGTGCCACCGGCCTGGCGGCGTGCGTGCCTACTTCGATGCCCGCCTGACCACGCCCTTGACCGAGCAGGGCCTGATCCGCGGGGCACTAGAGGTGCCGTACTTCGATGCCGGTGACCGTGTGATTGTCCCCGGTGATCTTGCGCGTTCCATCCTCAAGGTCCGCCACGGCACCGCCGGCACGCTCAAGATGCCGCCGATCGCGAAGAGCATGGTGGACGAAAAGGCCGCACAGGTGATCGGCGATTGGATTCTCTCCCTGCCATCCGCACCGGCAGTGCACCTCGCGGCGCCTTCCGGGGCGGGAGGCCCCTTTGATGTGACGGTCCACTTCTCGGAGCCGGTTGTCGGGCTGAGCGCCGCGGACTTCTCCGTGCTCAATGGCAGCGTCAGCGGTCTAACAGGAAGTGGTGCGGATTACACCATCACGCTGACCCCGCATCGCTTCGGCGAAGTAATTGTCAGCCTCCCCGCGAATAAAACCCAAGCGGCTGGCGGCTTGGGCAACTTCGCCTCCGGTGAGACCCACACGATCGTCTCCGATGCCAGCTTGCTCGCCTGGCTGAAGCTCGATGAGGGCACGGGCAGCACCGCCATCGACAGCTCGCCCGCAGAGCGTCACGGCACCCTGCTCGGCATGGAGCCGTCCGATTGGATCACCGGCAAATTCGGCGGCGCGCTTTCCTTCGATGGCTCCGGCGAGCTGGTCTCGATGTCGAATGTGGCCACCGGTGACTTCACGATCTCCTTCTGGATGCGGACCACGCAGGCCTTCCAGGTCACCAATGCACCGCCCTCCGGGCGCGCCATCGTCACGGCGGATGCCCCCGGGCCTAGCAACGATTTCATGATCGCGGGGACTCGGGGCAGCAACAACCAGGGCGGCCTGGTGGACCGCATTTCCTTCCAGACCGGCTTCGCTGGCGGCGCCCAGCCGAATGCCGTGATCCACGGCACCAGCTCGGTGAGCACCGGCAATTGGGTTCACATCGCCGCCACCCGCGTGCGTGCCACCGGGGTAATGAAGCTCTATGTGAACGGCGTGCTCGAGGCGACCGGCACCGGCAGTACCGATCTGCTGAACGCGAACTCGGTCCTCAGCTTTGGCGGTAATCCCGCTGGCGCAGCCACCAGCTACCAGGGCGACCTGGACCAGTTCCGCATTCACGGCCGCGCTCTCTCCGCCACCGAGATCCAGGAACTCGTGCAGGAAACCGGCAAGTTGCCGCCCTACCAGCAATGGCTTGCCACTTGGCTGCCCGGCTTGACTCACCTTCACGGCCTCGACCTCGATCCCGAGCACGACGGCAACAGCAACTTCGCCGAGTTCGCCTTCGGCGGCAGCCCGACGGCCTATGATCGCTTCTCGGTGCCCTTCACCCACGCCGCGGATGGCAGTGTCACCCTGACCTACCTGGTCCGCAAGGCCCCGGCTGGTGGCGTCTATCACGTCACCGCTACCAGCGACCTGAGCGCTTGGACGAACATCGATGCGGCGCTCACCAATATCCAGCACCAGGACCTTCCCGGCACGGACTACGAGCGCATCACAGCCACCTACAGCCCGCCGCCAGATAGCAAGCAGACCTTCTTCCGCATCGAGGCGCAGCCGGAGTAGGGAAGGGCCGATGGCTCACTTCTGACCCGCGAGGCCGCTCAAGGAGTAGCGGGTGAAAACAAGATCCCTGGCCGCGACCGGCTGGTGGCAGGGGAAGCAAGTCGCGAGCATGGACTCGCTGGCGGGCTCACCCGTGGCTTCGCTGAATTGGGCGAAGCCCCAGCCACCGGTGGCGGCGTACTTCTTCGAGTCCTTGAACATGAACTGGACCCCGTTCTTGGGCGCCCCGGCGATGAAGGATTGGGCCTGGCCGAAGACCTTGTTGTTCTCCTCCGAAGGGACCAGGCTCCAGGCGATCCGCGCGATGATTGCACCATCCGGAAAGGGCAGAGTACCTTCCTGATAGGCTTTGACCGCGATGTCGTTGCCAAGGATGGCCCGGATGTCATTCTGCTTACCTTCCTCCCGCGCGACCGAGATCAGCCGCCAATCCCGGTATCCCGCAGGGATCTTGGCGAGATTTGGATCGGGGGACGCCGGAGCCTCTGCCTTGCCGGGTGCCTGGTCCGGTGCTTCCGCCCGCTGCGCTTGGATCACGGTCGGCAGGACCAGCCAGGTGGCTACGAGGGAGATAGTAACGAGAGCCTTCATGTTGTGATTCGCTTGGAGTGAATTTTCCGGGTGGGCTCCGCAGCCCGCGACCTTTCCTTGGAGGACGAGCTTCGCCCGTGACTCTGAAAATTCCAGTCCCTTGGCTGCCAGTCGGGAGGAGGCCTGTTCCGCGACGCGATCTTGTCGAATGGCGATCTCTCTGGGAGATCGCACTACGGAGCTGTGGGCAATCGCCGGATTACGGGACTGCCACATGAGCTGTCCTTGTTATTTGTTAGGTCCCTGAGCATCCTCTCGCGGACATGAAGATTCTAGCCTCCCTCACCGCCCTGATCCTGTTCTCGCTGACCCACATCTCCTCTGCCCAGGCCAGTCGCACCTGGGTCTCCGGCGTGGGAGACGATGTCAACCCCGGCAGCCGCACTGCTCCTTGCAAGACCTTTGCCGGAGTGATCTCCAAGACCGCCGCCAAGGGGGTGATCAATATCCTCGATCCCGGCAGCTTCGGAGCGGTGACCATCACGAAATCCATCACCATTGATGGCGGCGGGATGGAGGGCAACATCCTGGGTGCCGCCGTGAATGGGATCGTCATCAATGCCGCGGCCACCGATGTGGTGATCCTCCGCAACCTCCAGCTCGACGGCTTTGAGACCGGCTTGGCTGGCGTGAAAATCTTCCAAGCTGGCGCCGTGTACTTGGAGAACTGCCGGATCAAGGGCTTCACCACCGGGATCGAAGAGGTCAACGCCGCCGCTACCGGCGTGCAGGTGACCTTGCGCAATTGCGCGATTGAGGAGTGCCTCGGTGCCGGGATCTCCCTGACTCCGGCCGCCACTTCCAGCAGCGTCGCCTTCATCGACAAGACCACGATCCAAGCCTGCAACCAAGGCGTGGTGGTGAACCCGAAGGGCAAGGCGATCCTCAGCAACAGCGTCGTCTGCTTCAGCGTGGCCGACGGCCTGAAGCGCGTGGGCACGGGCCTGATCCAAAGCTTCAAGAACAACCAGATCTTCGGCAACACGCCGGACGGCGCTCCGAATGGCGCTCTCAAGGCCAAGTAAGCGGCGACTGATCCGATTCTCCAAGCCCGCCTCCGGTCTCCGCCGGATGCGGGCTTTGCTTTTCCTTTTCCGCCGGACCGCCGCCAAACTTGACACTTGGCACCGTATGAATGGAGCTTTCCGCTCTCGTCCCATGTTCCAGATCGTCTTCAACGAAATCAGCGCCGCCGAGATCTCCCGGCTCGATACCTTGGAGCAACTGGAGCTGCTCGACGAGTTCAAGGTCACCGAAAAGGACCTCGAGAACCTCGACGGTGAGCGTTTCGGTCGCATTGAGCGCGATGGACGCACCCTCTACCGCTTCCGCGCGCAGGACTGGCGCTTCTACTTCGAGGTCAAGGACGGCACCGTGATCGTCCACCGGGTGCTCCACAAGGGCACCTTCTCCGATTTCGCCTTCCGCTCGAAGATCCCGATGGGCGAGGACGAGGAGCTGGCCAAGTCCAAGCACTTCTGGAAGCTGATCGACGAAGGCCGCGCCGCGCGGCGTCTTTGAGGAAGGCTGGAACGGGAGGAGATTGAGGCGAGCAGGTTGAAGAGGATCTGAAGATCCACCGTTCCGCTGCCTTTATCTTGTCCATACCATTCATTCTCATCGCGATCCCGCGACCCTGAACCCCGCAAAATAACGGCGAAGTATACGGATTTTGTGCTTTCCGGCAGCAGAACCCGGCGGAATGTTCCGCCTATATGAAGTGGGGCTTTTATGTTGTGATGATCCTGGCGGTCGCGTTTGCGTGGATGAAATTCGCGGGCGCTGAGAAGGAGATTCAGGCGGAGAAAGCCAAGCTCTCCCAGATGATCAACAGCGGCGACGAGATGGATGAAGACATCGCCAAGCAGCAGTCGAAGGTGGAGAGCAGTGAGGGAGCCAAGACCGGTAGCGGCATTCTGTTGGCCTTCATGACCGCTGGTCTGGTCGGCATAGTCTTCGTCATCCACGTCCTGCCCGCCATCGCCCACCGTTTCACCCACGCCGTTTACGACAGCGGCGAGGAAGTCGAGAAGGACCCGATGCACGATGGTCGCGCCAAGGTTGCCCAAGGCGACTGGGAGGGTGCCATTGAGGCCTTCCGCCAAGCCGCCATCGCCCAGCCGCTCAACCGCTTGCCGTGGGTGGAAATCGCCAAGATCCAGCTCGACCACTTGGAAGACGCCCCGGCCGCCGTGCAAACCCTGCGCACCGCGATCGAAGGCCAGGAGTGGGAGGAAAACGACGCAGCATACCTGATGTTCCGCGTCGCGGAGATCTACGAGACGGAGCTGTCCGACCATAATTCGGCGGCTGTCATCATGAATCAGGTCATCGAGCAATTCCCGGAGTCGCGCCACTCCGCCAACGCCCGCCACAAGCTCCGCGAATGGGGCCTCGCCTGAGGCCATGCGGGACCGGCTCCGCCGCACGGTGGAGCGCCACCCCCTGCTGTGGGTGGCCCTCGTCGCGGCGGCTGGTGTCCTGACCGGCGATGGCAAAATCACCCCCGGCCTCCTCTGCGGGGCCGCCTTGTTGGCGCTGCTGGCCTATACCGGCCTGCGCCGCTTCACTCTGGCCGCACTGCTGGTGGCCGTAGCGGCAGGTGGCCTGCACGGCTGGCGGAAATCCCGCCAGGATGCGGATGCCGCGCGGCTCGAACGGATCCGTTCTGCGGAGATCACCGCCCGTCTGCTTTCGGAGCCTCGCTCTTCCCTACGCGGCTGGTCGGCCGTGGCGGAGGTCATGGAAGGCGGGCATGTCGGCCAGATTTGGCTCCAAGCCGAAGGCCGGGTGCCGGCGTGCGGGGAAGTCCTCCAGATGAAGGGCCGCTACGAGCCCCTGCCCCTGCGCCGGAATCCCGGCACTTTCGATGTCTTCCCCTGGCTCTACCGGCAGGGGATCTGCGCTTGCTTCGAGGCCTTGGAGATACCCCGTCAGGTCGCAGCTCCTTCCGGCTTTCACCTGCTGGAAAACCGCGCCCGCAACGCCTTCCGCCATGCTGTGACCGACGGGCTGGACCCGGAGGGCCGTCAAGCCGCCGTGATCCGCGCGATGGTTCTCGGCGACAATCCGGACAATGACCAGGAGCTGATCGGCGCCTACCGGAACAGCGGCACGCTTCACGCCTTCTCCGTCAGCGGCATGCATGTCGCCATGGTCGGCCTGATTGGCTGGTTCGTGCTCAAGCTCTTCGGAATGCCGCGCCGCGGGGCAGTGGTCGTCATCCTGGTCGGGATGCTGGCCTACGCATGGGTTACCGGCATGAAGCCGCCGGCGGTGCGCTCGGTGGTCATGGCGGGGGCCCTCTTGGGGGCATTTTTGGTCCGGAGGAGGCCGGATCTACTGAATGCCCTCGGCTTCGCCCTGCTGGCAGCGGTGCTGACCAATGGCCACCTGATCTTCCAAGCCGGGGTGCAGCTTTCCTTCGGGGTGGTTTGGGCGATCGGGATCGGTGCTGCTCTGGCCGCGCCGGCTTTCGCGTGGATCGAGCGTCGCGAACCCTACCTTCCCCGCCAGCTTTATGGGCCGGGCCGCGAGGCTTGGCTGCGCAGCCGCGAGAAGACCGCCGCTGCCTTGGCTGCCTCCACCGCCGCCAGCGTCGGCTCGGTCCCGCTCACCCTGTGGCATTTCGGCTTCCTCGCCCCGATCTCGATTCTCGCCAGCCCGTTGATCGGCATGCCGATCCTGGTCCTGATGGCCTTGGCCCTCCTGGCGGTGGTCTGCTCGCCCTTCCCGGCCGCCTCGCAGGCCGTCAACCGGGCGAATGGCTACGTGGCCGATAGCTGCACCGCCTTGGCTGGCTTCTTCGCCCGGATCCCAGGCGGGAATTTCAGCCTGCCGCTCGACCGGCCGGGCAATGACTTCCTGATCATCTACGATCCCGGCTACGGCGGCGGGGCTGCGCTGATTCACGAGCAGGGGCAGACCGTGCTGATCGATACCGGCAGCCGCGCCGCCTTCCAAAGGATCGTGGGCCCCTCCATGCGCCGCCTCGCAGTGCTGCCGGACAGCATCGCGCTCAGCCACCCGGACGGCGGCCACATCGGCGGCGCGGTGGATGCGGCGCTCGGGCCCTACCCGATCCGCCAAGTGCTGATCCCGGTCAACAAGGCCCGCAGCTCCGTCTTCCGTGAAGTCCTCAAGACCACCGAAGCCAAGCACATTCCCACGACCTTGGGGGGCTGTCGGGGTGCGCTATCCGATTGCCGGGGACTCGTGGCTCGAGGTCCTCCACGAGCCGGCCCCGGACGCCATGAACACGGTGGCAGATGAGCGGGTGATGGTGCTGCGCTTGCACTGGCGCGGCTGGAGGATTCTTTTCACCAGCGACGCTGGCTGGAGCACCGAGCGCAAGCTGATGGACAGCGGCCTCGACCTCACGGCGGACCTCATCGTCGCCGGCCGCAACCGCACCGACTCTTCGCTGGGCGAGGATTTTCTGGCAGCGGTGAAGCCCCGGGCAATCATCGCCAGCCACACGGACTTTCCGGTGGCGGAACGGATCCCCAAACGCTGGGCAGAGCACTGCGAGGCACAGGGCATCCGCCTCTTCCACCAAGGCAAGACCGGGGCGGTCACGCTGGCACTGGGGAAGGACGGCGCGCTGGTGCTACGGGGCTTCCTGAATGGGGAGGAGCTCAAGCTGGCCCCGAAATAGGTCCCATCGGGCCTACTTGGCTTTCAGCAGTCGCAGTCCCTGCAGGGTTTTCCCTTGGCTTTCCCACAGGAGCTGGAAGTCGGTCTTCGGGTAGAAGAAGGCGTCCTCCGGCCAATCGAGGCGCTCGAACTTCCCGAAGGTGGCAACCTTCTCCACTGCCCATTCGAAATATTCCGGGTGGTCGGTCTTGAAGAGAAACTCGCCGCCGGGCTCTAGGACCTCCCACACGGCCTGCAGGAACTCCTGCTGAATCAGACGCCGCCGATGGTGGCGGAATTTCGGCCAGGGGTCCGGGCAGAGCAGGTGCAGGCGCGAGACGGACTCCAGCGGCAGCAGCCATTCCGCGGTGTAGCGGCTCTCCAGACGCAGCACGTGGAGGTTCTCCAGCTTCCGTTTGGCGGCCTTTTTGCAGACCTTGCGAACCCGTCCCAAGAGGCGCTCGACGCCCAGGAAGTCGCGCTCCGGGTAGTGCTCGGCCATCTCTAGCAGGAATTTTCCGTCGCCGCAGCCGAGATCGATTTCCAGTGGTCGGCCCTCCCGGACGATCTCATGACCCTCCAAGCGCCGGAAATAATCCGGCGGTACGAATTCTAGCTGTTCGGGAACCCGTGCTGGTCTCGTATCTTCCATCCGCGCCGCTTCCAAGCCTCCGGGGAGGGTGCATGGCAAGCGAAACCCTGCGGACGCGCATTTTTCGGATTTTCTTTGGCTCTCAAAACTTCTAACTTCCGCCCGCCTCGCGGGCCCTTCCCGCTTGACGGCGTTTGCCCGGGGTCTCTAGCTAACGCATCCGTGGCGCTGCTACCGGCGCACTCCCCGCTCTTCGCCACCACAACCCTTTTTCTTACACCGTGGACCTCAAGGAAATCCGCAAGATCGTCGAACTCATGAATGAGGCTGGCCTGACTGTCTTCGACATGTCGAAGGAGGGCTTTCACCTCAAGCTGCGCAAGGGCCCGGATCTCGACGCTTTGCGGGGTGCGATGGCAGCCATGCCGCAGGCACCAGTCGCCTATCAGCCCGCTGCGGCACCCGCCGCCGGTGCTCCTGCAACTGCCGCCACCCCGGTGGCCGATGGCGAGGCGATCACCTCGCCGATGGTCGGCACCTTCTACCGCAAGCCTTCGCCGGATGCTCCCAACTTCGTGAGCGTCGGCGATGTCGTGAGCGAGGGCCAAGTCCTCTGCATCATCGAGGCCATGAAGGTGATGAACGAGATCAAGGCCGAGAAATCCGGCACCATCTCCGCCATCATCGCCGAGGACGGCAATCCCGTTCAGTTCGGGGACACCCTTTTCCGTATCAAGTGAGCCTTTCCCTGTAGGGAAGGCTACCGGGCTCGCCAACGCCACCACTCGTCCATGTTCAAACGCGTCCTTGTCGCCAATCGCGGTGAAATCGCCCTGCGCATCATCCGCGCCTGCCGGGAACTCGATATCGAATCCGTGGCGGTCTATTCCGAGGCCGACGTCGATTCGATGCACGTCCACCTCGCCGACGAGGCCGTCTGTATCGGCCCGGCGGCGAGCAAGGAAAGCTACCTGAAGCCTGACCGGATCATCGCCGCGGCGGAGATCACGGAGGCGGATGCGATCCACCCCGGTTACGGCTTCCTTTCGGAGAACGCCCGCTTTGCGGAGATCTGCGAGAGCTGCAACATCAAGTTCATCGGGCCCTCGGCCAAGGTGATCTCGCTGATGGGCGACAAGGCCACGGCCCGCGCCACCGCGATCGCCAATGGCGTGCCGATCACCCCGGGCTCCGGGCTACTGGCGGACGAGAAGGAAGGTCTCGCCGAGGCCAAGCGCATCGGCTTTCCGGTGATGATCAAGGCCACCGCCGGCGGTGGCGGCCGCGGCATGCGCCCCTGTTTCAGCGCGGAGGAATTCACCGCGCTTTACCGCGCCGCCTCGACCGAGGCTCAGGCCGCCTTCGGCAATGGCGACTGCTATCTGGAGAAGCTGGTTCTCAACCCGCACCACGTCGAATTCCAGGTCATCGCCGACACTCACGGCAATTTCATCCAGCTGGGTGAGCGCGACTGTTCGATGCAGCGCCGCAACCAGAAGATCGTCGAGGAATGCCCCTCGCCGCTGCTCGGCCCCGAGCTGCGCTCCCGCATGGCGGAAGCCTCCGTGGCGCTGATCAAGAACATCGGCTACGAGAACGCGGGCACCATCGAGTACCTCGTCGATGACAAGGGCGAGAACTTCTACTTCATGGAGATGAACACCCGGATCCAGGTGGAGCATCCCGTGACCGAGGAAGTGATGGGCTGCGAACTGATCAAGGAGCAGATCCGCATCGCTGCGGGCGAGCCGCTCTCCGGCCACGTCCTGAATGCGGTGCCGCGCGGCCACTCGATCGAGTGCCGCATCAATGCGGAAGACCCCTTCAACAACTTCTGCCCGAGCCCGGGCAAGATCGAGATGTGGTATGCGCCCGGTGGCAAGGGCGTGCGCGTGGATACCCACGTCTACTCCGGCTACACGGTCCCGCCGAACTACGACTCGATGATCGCCAAGCTGATCGTCACCGGCGCCAACCGCGAGATCGCCATCGCGCGCATGAAGCGGGCGCTTGGCGAGTTCATGATCCGCGGGATCAAGACCACGATTCCCTTCCAGCAGGAGATCATCGCGCATCCTGATTTCGCCGCTGGCAACTACGACATCGGCTGGGTTGCCCGCTACCTTGAGGAGCGCAAGGGTTGAACCAGCTTCCGTAGTGGAACGGCTGCGCCGTTCCGGCGGGCTGAGTCCACCCTCCTCCCATCGGCGATGAATCTCCACGGCCAACTCTACGCTATCCTCGATCTCGGCTACGTCCGGGAAGAGCACGCGCTCTCCGCCGCCAAGGCGCTACTGGCTGGTGGTGCCAGCCTGCTCCAACTGCGCGCCAAGGGCCACTCTCCGGAGACCATCGAGGCCCTCGCGCGGCAAGTAGTGCCGCTCTGCCGTGAGGCTGGTGTGCCCTTCGTGGTGAACGATTTTCCTGACATCGCCGCGGCGGTGGGCGCGGATGGCATCCACATCGGCCAGGACGACGGCAGCCTCGCGGAGGTGCGGCAAATCGTGGGCGAGGGGATGCTCGTCGGACGCTCCACCCACTCGCCGGCGCAAGCGCGCGCAGCGCTCGAAGAAGGCTTCGACTACATTGGCTTCGGTCCGCTTTTCCCCACGCCTACGAAGCAAGGGAGGCCGGGCATCGGAACGGCCGATATTGCGGCGGTGCAGCTGGAAGTCGGGTCCCGCATTCCGGTGTTTTGCATCGGTGGCATCAAGCGGGCGAACTTGTCCGAGGTCCTCGCTGCTGGTGCATGCAACGCAGTCATCGTTTCCGATCTACTATGCGCGCCGGACATGGAAGCCGCGACGCGCGAAGCGATTGCTTTACTCGCTTCCCGCTGAATTTCCAGTTCTCCTCGTCTCCCAATTCCCAACCAAGTCACTACCGCCATGCCTGCACCACTGCCCATCGTCGTCGGAGGAACCATTGCCATCGATAACGTCAAAACTCCCTTTGCCGACGAAACGAATCTGCTCGGCGGTTCCGCGGCGTATGCGGCTTTGGCGGCGTCCTTCTACCACGCTCCGGTGCATCTCGTCGGCATTGTGGGTCAGGACTTCCCGCCGCAGCACTTGGCGATGCTGGAGTCGCGCGGCGTGTCCCTCGATGGCGTAGAGCGCTCGGAAAGCGAGTCCTTCACCTGGTCCGGCGAGTACTCGAACAACATGAACAAGCGCGTGACCCATCGCGTGGGTCTGAACGTGCTGGAGAACTGGCAAGTGAAGGTGCCGGCTGCCGTGGGTAGCTCGGCTGCCTACGTGGTGCTGGCGAACATGTCGCCGGACAACCAGCTCGAGATGCTGGCGCAATGCCAGGCCAAGGAACGGTTCGTGATCGCGGACACCATGGACCTCTGGATCGAGATCGCCAACGAGCGTTTGCACGACGTGCTCAAGCAGATCGACCTTTTCGTCATCAATGACAGCGAGGCGCGCGAATTTACGCGCACACCAAATCTTCTTCATGCCGGGCGCATCATGCTGGAAAAGGGCCCGAAGCACGTTGTGATTAAGCTCGGCGAGTATGGCGCGATGCTCTTCTCCGCCGGCCAGCCGGAGCAGTTCTTCCGCTCCTTGGCTTACCCGCTGGAGGAACTGGTCGACCCGACCGGTGCCGGCGACAGCTTCCTCGGTGCGCTGGCGGGCTACCTGGCGGCGAAGGGCTCCGCCATGCCCGATTTTGCGACTCTGCGCGATGCGGTGGTCCACGGCTCCGTGCTCGCTTCTTTTACCTGTGAGGCTTTTTCGACGCGTCGACTCGAGACCCTTGACGCCGCGACCCTGAGCGGCCGGATGGATCATTTCCGGAGCGTGACTTCTTGGTAATCAAAGGGCATTCACCTCGCGGCTCCAACTGTTAGTTATTTTCGCCGCATTGCTCTTTTTTTTGGCCATGAAGTGACTTACTTCGCTAATTCTAAAAATTGCGGTGGAAATTTTTATGTGAGGCTCAGGAAGCCTCGCCGTTGGTCCGCAGGCTCTCGAAAACCGACCTCCGAGAAGGCCTTCTAGTTCCGCATAAATGCCTGATCCTAGTGAAATTGCGTTGGAAGCTACAATTTCCTTGCGAGCTCCCGGGAAATCGCGGTGAATACCCAATGTATGGGAAAAAGTTTACCGGCAAAATGCGTGCCGTGACAATGCCGTCACCTCCTGCCGTGCTTTTTCCTCGACGAAAACGAAAACCGAACCTAAACCCAGTCTTGTCATGAAACCAATCATCCCAACCACGCTTTTTGCAGCGTTGCTTGCTGTCGGTGCGGCCAATGCCGCAGCCACTGATCCTGTCGGCTATGTCAGCCTTGGTGACACCACCTCCGGCAATCCAGCCGTGAAGGCGACCACCGACGTAATGCTCTCCATCCCGCTGGCTCGCCCGACTGAATTCGCGGGTGTTGTGGCCTCGAAGGGCGCTGGCACGATCACCATCGGCGGCAACCCAGGCTGGACCACCAACCAGTGGGTTCCTGCGGTCACCCCGGCGACTCCGTATCTCCTGACCGTGACCAGCGGTACGGAAGAAGGTTTGTTCGCCCTGATCACCGCCAACACCACGGACACCGCGACGGTGACCGTGATCGCTGGCAACCTGGCCAACGTGGCCGCCAACGACCAAGTGGTGATCGCCAAGGCTTGGACGCTCGGCAGCCTGTTCCCGGTCGGCACTGCTCCTACCGGCACCCAGGTGCTGGCTTTCGATGGTCTCGGCGTTGGCATCAACGTGCCAGCCAGCCAGATCTACACGATGGCACCGGCCAACTGGCTGCAGACCTTCGGCGGCAGCGGCAATGCCAACGGCACCATCCTCTATCCCGGTGAATCCTTCATCATGCGTACCGCTGGCAACCCGGTTGCCTCGCTGGTGGTTTCCGGTGAAGTTCCGACCTGGAATCACAAGACGATCATCTCGAAGCTGACCGCTCCTGGCACGGGCCAAGACAATCGCATCAGCTACTTCAGCCCCGTGGGTGAGACGCTCGGCAATGCCTCGGTTCCGGCGACCACCGGTGACCAGTTGCTGATTTTCGACAACTCGACCGCAGGTCAGAACAAGGGCGCGAGCGCCATCATCACCAAGACCCCGACCGGTTGGCTCGGCACCTTCGGCCTTACCGGTGACCAGTCCGGTTACCAGATCGGTGGTGGTAGCGGCTATGTTTACCGCCGCGTGCCGTCCGCTCCTGCTGGCGACGTGACCTGGACCGACGAACAGGGCTACATCCTCAACCTCTGATTATTCGACTTAGGCGCCTCCCAGTTAACTATCGGATTGATCGACTTCTACCTGCATGAAACTGAATAAACTGATTGTCGCGTCCCTGATGGCGTTGGGCTCGTTCACCGCTGCGAATGCTGCGGTAACGATTACCTTCAACGCTGCGTTCTCTGGGGGGCTTTCTTCCAACCTTGCCAATACCGCTGGCGTTGTCTCCAACGGGCTCAAGTGGGGCATCATCGTTGATACCACGGGCAACTCGTTCCTCAGCCAGTATGACGCCGTTGCCTTCACCCAAGGTACCAACACTACCTTGACCGTGGGCAACGTGGCTACAGATGACCGCCTGATTCTGGCGACCTCCTTGACTTCGGACAGCGGCCAAGGCGGTCAGGCCTTGGAAGGTGATTTCACCACCCCAGGCGGTAACGGCGGCGTCGACGGCCTTATCTTCGCTTTGGCGAACGGTGTGGCTGCTGGCCAGAAGTACTTCGTTGTTTGGATCGACGAGTCCACCAAGAAAGCCGGCGCCCTTGGAAACGCTGCATTTGTGATCCCGGCAGATGGCCAGACGGTCAGTCACGATTCACCTTTCTTGGGTGTTGATCCAGTCCGCGGTGCGACGAATATCCAATTCGCCGTACCCGAGCCCTCTTCCATGTTGTTGGGCTTGCTCGGTGCGCTAGGCTTCATTCGCCGCCGCCGCTGAGTTACTGATAACTTCAATTGGAATTTAAGGGGCGGGGTTAAACCCGCCCCGTCTTCCAAGGTAGGGTCTCGCCAATCCCCTTGGATGCGCAATGTAGATTGTCATTTGATAAAACCCCTGCACGGTCCTCTGACTTAGGCCCTCCCTCTGTCTCCCTCAATAAATCCTCAGCCTCAGACACCCCCTTGTATGAAATTAAATAAACTCATTGTAACATTCCTGGCCCTTGCGGCCTCGTTTACCGCCGCCAATGCCGCGGTGACGGTTGCCTTCAACGCTCCATTCGCCGGCGGCTTGTCGTCGGGCTTCACCACCACGGCCGGCGTGGCTGGTACGAACGGCCTCAAGTGGGGCATCATCGTTGACACCACCGGCAACGGCCTTCTGTCCACCTATGACCAAGTGGCTTTGGTTCAGGGCACTTCGGTGTCACTGACCACGAACGGCGGAACCGCAACCGGTGACCGTCTTATCTTCGCTGCCAATTTGACCAGCGATAGTAGCCAAGGTGGGCAAGCGCTTGAATCTGATTTCGCGACCCCTGGTGGAAACGGTGGCGTGGATGGTCTTTCCTTCGCTTTGGCTGCTAACGGCATTGCCGTGGGTCAAGCCTTCTCGATTGTTTGGTTCGACTCGTCGACCAACAAGGCTGGTTCTCTGTCCAATGCCCAGTTCTTGGTTCCGGCCGATGGCCAGACTGTGACCTACGATGCGCCTTTCGTGGGTGTGGACCCGGTTCGCCAAGCGTCGAACATCAGCTTCGTTCCCGAGCCTTCGTCCTTGCTCCTCGGTGCACTGGGCGTGTTCGGCCTGATCCGCCGCCGTCGCTAATCACGAATTTGGTTTAGTCTTTCCATAGGAGGCGGGTGATCCATTGGTTCACCCGCCTCTTTCTGTACCCACCATGCTTTGTTGGTAGGAGGGTTCATCGGATGCTCCCGGAAAATCGGGTAGGGGAGCCGGGTGAGTCCCCACCGTTTTTGGGGGGTAAAGCCAAGGAAGTCGTTGCGCAGGGGCTCGGAGCAGGAGAAATTTCCGCCTGCGCCGACGGATTACTGACGAGAGCCCCTCCGGGCGGCATTGGATTCGGTGCAGCCCAATCCTCTCCTTCCACCCGCTTGAAAACCTTCGTCCGATTCCTGTTGTTGCTCAAGGTTCTATGCTGTGGCCTCGCTTGGGGGCGCGATCCGGCCGCAGTGGCTGAATTCGAAGAGCGGCTCAAGCAGGCACAACTTCCCCAAGACGCCCAGAAGCTGGCAGTCGAGGCAATGGCCTCGAAGGATTATGACCTGATCCAAGCCTGTTTGAACTATCCTCTCGCCAGCGTCATGGTCATGGGATGCTACGTCGAGGAACCCGCATCGGAGTTCAAGGACCGCCTCACGATGGACTTGCTCGCGCAGCAGTGGGAGGAAAAGGCGAATGAGCAAGGCAAGGAAGATCCGGAGACCTACAAACCCTATGTCGACTACATGCGGGAGCGCCTTGGCGAAGAGGTTGGCATCGGGTCGCCCGAGGAGCTCATGAAAGCTGCAAGAACCCACGATGACCGGGAGCGTCTGATCCGGAAGTTCAGGAACGAATTGGTAAAGGCCGGCCTCGCCGAAAGCAAAGCCGCCGCCAGTCGACCCCGCAAGGACTGGACTCCGGGCCACGATCCTGGTTCAGCCGCAGGCGATGACGCTGATGCTCTGGGAGGCGGCAGCAACAGCACGCTGCTACTCGTCGGTGCCGCAGTCCTGATCGCCGCGGTCGGAGGCTATGTGCTATTCTCCAAGAAGGCGGCTTGAACTTCTTTTTCACACGCGGGTACTTGCTATCGAGCGTGGGGGCGGGTAATGCTAGTTAGCTTTTTGAGCCGTGTTGCCATTCCGGTCATACAAGCCTCCATTATCTCCGAGTCCACCCACGTGATATGAAACCACACCCACTTATCGCTTCACTCTCGGTAGCTGCCGCCATGCTTTCTCCCGTCCGTGGCGCGGTGACGATTGCCTTCAATGCTCCCTTCTCGGGCGGTATGTCGTCGAACCTCGCCAATTCGTTGGGAGTGGTAAGCAATGGCATGAAGTGGGGAATCATGGTGGATACCAACGCCAATGGGTTTTTGTCCGTATACGACTTTGTGCCGCTGGTTCAAGGCGCCTCCATTTCACTGACCACCAATGGTGGTGAGGCTACTGGCGATCGCCTCATCCTGGCCCTTGACCTCACGAGCGACAGTAGCCAAGGCGGCCAAGCGCTAGAGGGGGACTTCCTCACTCCTGGCGGTAACGGCGGTGTATCGGGGATCTCCTTTGCCCTCTCCAATGGTCTAGCCGCTGGCCAATCCTTTTTCCTCGTTTGGTTTGACGGAACCTTCGAACGATCCGGATTCCTTGGGAGTCCCCAGTTCGTGATTCCGGCCGACGGACAGACGGTTACTTACGCCCAAGTGTTCGAAGGTCTGGATCCAATCCGTCCAGCCTCGTTCCCCGAGCCGTCGTCAGCCCTGCTGGGATTGCTGGGAGCCTTCGGTCTATGGCGCCGCCGCCGTTGACTTTGCCTCAGGATAGTCCCGCGAAGGCGTGCCCGGCTATCTGGTTAGTTAGCTTCTGAAGTTGCTTATCCCACTGCTGTCATTCTCTTCGTGATATGAAACAACACCCACTTATCGTCTCGCTCTTGTTAGCTGTTGCCACGCTTTCTGCCGCCCATGGCGCGGTGACGATTGCCTTCAATGCTCCCTTCTCGGGCGGCATGTCGTCGAATTTCGCCAACTCGCAGGGAGTGGTAAGCAACGGCATGAAGTGGGGAATCGTGGTGGATACCACCGGTAATAGCTTTTTGGATAGTTACGACAGTGTAGCCTTGGTCCAAGGCACATCGGTCGCATTGAAAGCCAATGGTTTCGCTACTGATGATCGCCTCGTCCTGGCCCTTGACCTCACGAGCGACAGTAGCCAAGGCGGCCAAGCGCTAGAGGGGGACTTCCTCACTCCTGGCGGTAACGGCGGTATATCGGGGATTTCCTTTGCCCTCACGAATGGTATGGCCCGCGGCAATACTTTTTTCCTAGTTTGGTTTGACGAAACCTCCGGTCGGTTCGGAGCCCTTGGAAGCCCCCAGTTCGTGATTCCGGCCGACGGGCAGACCGTTACCTATGCCCAAGTGTTCGAAGGTGTTGACCCGATCCGCAAAGCCTCCAATGGATACGTTCCCGAGCCTTCGTCCGCCCTGCTTGGATTGCCGGGAGCCTTCGGCCTGTTGCGCCGCCGCCGCCGTTAACCGGGCTTCAGGGTAGGTCCGCGAAGGCGGGCTGAATTGTCCCGGCCATCTGCTTGGCTCGCTCCGCCAGCTGCCGGATCCTCCGGGGTCCGCCTCCCTCGTGCCGCCCTGCATTTACTGGGTGATGTTCTCTTTTCACTCGCCGGACTTGCTAGCCTTCATCGGTTGCGGGTAAGGGTAGTTAGTTTTTGAAGCTGCCTTGCTCGCTGCGGTCGTTCTCCTCGTGATATGAAACCGAATCCACTCATCGTCTCACTCTTGGTGGCAGTTGCCACGCTTTCTGCCGCCCGCGCCACGGTGACGATCGTCTTCAACGACCCTTTTGATTATGGCATGTCGTCGAATCTGGCCAACACAGCCGGGGTGGTAAGCAACGGCATGAAGTATGGAATCATCGTCGATACGACCGGAAACGGTATCCGTGGGACCTACGATCCGCTGGCCCTGACGCAAGGCACCTCGGTTCAACTGACCAATTTGGGGAGCGGGACCGGTGACTTCCTGATTCTTGCCAACGACCTGACGAGCGACACCAGCCAAGGTGGCAACCTCTTTGAGGGCGACTCCACGACTCCTGGAGGGAATGGTGGAGTCAGCGGAGTTAACTTCACCTTGGGCGGCGGCGTTACCACCGGCCAAACTTTCTGGTTGGTCTGGTTTGATTCGGTCACTAACAAGGGTGGCAGCCTTGCGAGCGCCGAGTTTGTGGTCCCGGCGGATGGACAGACAGTCGAGTGCGATCAGGTGTTCCTAGGAGTGGACCCGGTGCGCCCCGCTACCTCAATCGCCTTTTACGAAGCTTCCAGTATCCCCGAAGCTTCCAGCTTCATCTTGGGGCTTTTGGGAGCCTTCGGCCTATTGCGCCGCCGCCGTTGACTCGGCCTCTTGGCAGGTCCCACGAAGGCGGGCTGAATTGCCTGGCCATCTGGTTAGCTTGCTCCGTCAGCAGCCTGATCCTTCGTGCCGCCCTGCGGTTACTGGGGCAAGGTTCTCCTTTTCACTAGCCGGACTTGCCAGCTTTCATCGCTTGCGGGTAAGGGTAGTTAGCTTTTGAAGTTATTTTGTCCGCTGCGGCCATTCTCCTCGTGATATGAAACTAAATCCCATCGTCGTCTCGCTCTTGGCAGCTGTTGCCACGCTTTCTGCCGTCCATGCATCGGTGACGATTACCTTCAATGCCGCCTTCGTTGGCGGCATGTCGTCGAATCTTGCCAACACGGCCGGTGTGGTGAGCAACGGCATGAAGTATGGAATCATCGTCGACACGACCGGAAACGGCCTCCGTGGAAGCTATGATCCGCTTACCCTGACTCAAGGAACCTCGGTTCAACTGACCAATTTGGGGACCGCGACCGGTGACTTCCTGATTCTTGCCAACGACCTGACGAGCGACAGCAGCCAAGGCGGCCTCGTGGTGGAGGGCGATTTCGTGACCCCCGGCGGAAACGGCGGCGTCAGCGGGCTAAGCTTCGCCTTGAGTGGCGGCGTGGCCTCTGGCCAATCCTTCTGGTTGGTTTGGTTTGATTCGGTGACCAACAAGGGCGGCAGCCTTGCAAGTACCCAATACATCATCCCGCCCGATGGACATCTCGTCGACTACGCTGATGTGTTCGTAGGAGTTGACCCGGTGCGCCCCGCTACGGCCATCGCCTTTCCCGAACCTTCCAGCTTCATGTTGGGGCTCTTGGGAGCCTTCGGGCTGCTGCGCCGTAGGCGTTGCTAGGGGGAGGGTGGGCTCTGCCAGGCAATCCCTTGAGCCACGCATCCCGGCCTCCAAAGGCTTGACCCGAAATGGCGGGCGGGAGTTTGCTGGACACATGCGATTCCCGCCAAAGCCTGTTGCTGAGACCCGGGTACGGGAATTTCCGGCTTGGCGACCGGGAGCTGTCAGCCACTGGCTCCGATGATGTTCCGCCTTTCGCTGTTGCCGCTGCTGTCCGGCTTGTTGCCGCTCCTTTCCTTGCCGTCCTTGGCGGCGGAGGAGAAAGGCTGGGACTATCGTTTGGCACACCAGTTCTCGGGCAGGCTGTCCCAAGTGGAAAAGGATTTGGCAGATATCGCGGCCGAGCTGCCGAAGCTGCCCGCCGTGCCGGTGGCGGACGAAGGTGGGACCGGGGGCTTCGCGAGCAAGCATGACACGCCGGTGCCTCCCAAGGAGGGCGACTACTCAATATCGCTGGGCTTTTCCGCGCCGGGTGAGGTGGATCTGGTCGTGATGGTACCGGCCCGGCGCTATGGGGTCGGCGGTCTGGATCCGCAATTCGGCTTGCCGGATTCCTTCACGGTGGATCTGTATGACGAGAAGGGCGCGATTGTCGGCCGGATCGCCGAGCCAAGCGGGCTGTGGGCCGATCCGGTGCGTGCAGGCCACCCCTTCGTCTTCCCGGTGAATCCGCCGGTGCGTGCGGCTGGAATGAAGATATCTGCCACCCGCTTGGGCCCGGATTCCGACTCGTCCCAGTACCTGCATGCTTGGGCAGAGGCTTTTGCTTTTGCAGGTGAGCGCAACCTGGCCCGCGGAGGGAGCGTCCGGATCTCTGAGGTCAAAACCCCCGGGGCACCGTGGGAGTGGAGCATCGAATATCTGGTCGATGGACAGACGCCGCTGGGCCTGCCGGAGATGCCTGCCGGACCGCACCAGAATGTGGGATGGATGTCTGATCCCAAGCTCCGCGCCACGGATGCCGTGTGGCTGGAGCTGGATATGGGCGAGGTCCGCGAGTTCGACGCGATCCGGCTTTTCCCCGCCAAACGGGCGACTTCGGATCTGCCCAGTGGTTTCGGTTTTCCACGGCGTTTCACCGTGGCGGTGCCGGCGGAGTCCCCCGGCGAGGCGCCGCTGGTGAAGGAATTCAGCCGCAGCAATCCGGGGCACAATCCCGTGGTGTTTCCGCTCGGCAATTGGAAGGGCAGGAGGGTGAGGATCGGGATTACCGAACTGTGGAAAGCGTACGAGAAATTCCCGGCTTTTGCCGCGCTGAGTGAAATCGAGCTGTTGCGGGGCGAGGAGAATGTAGCACTGGGTGCGACGGCCCATGCGGAGGGCGGGATGGGAACGATCATCGGCTCCGGTTCGCAGTACTGGAACGCGGCAAGCCTGACAGATGGTTTCGGGCCGGAAGGGAAGCTGGTTTCAGAGCGGACTTGGCTGCTCGCCCTAGGGCACCGTCTCGAGTTGGAAGAGCGGCAGTACGCTCTGCGGCGGGAGGCGGAGGCGATCATTTCCGCTTGGCGGAAGGCGGGGCTCGCCACCGTCGTCATTTTCGGAGCGTTTGGCTCGGTGATCCTGGTGGCCTACCCGATCCGCTATCGCTTGCGGGAGAAGCGCCAACTGGCCAAGGCGCGCGATCGCATCGCTGGCGACTTGCACGATGAAGTGGGTAGCAATCTGGGCAGCATCCAGATGTTCGCCGACCTCGCCGAACGACGGCAGGGTAGCTCTGCGGAACTCAGTCGTATCCAGCGGATCGCGGCGGAGACGGTCAGCGCCGTGCGCGATATCGTCTGGCTGCTGCGGCCGGAAGGGAACCACCGCATCGCCACCGTGGAGCACTTGCGGGAGACTTGCTCGATCATGCTTGAGCCGCTGGAGTGGAAGTTCTCCGCGAACGAGGCCGCTTGGCAGTGCGAGATGTCGGATGAATCGAACCGCCATCTCTTTCTTTTCCTGCGCGAGAGCCTCCACAACATCCTGCGCCATGCCGGGGCTGAGCATGTGGAGATTCACGTGGAATGCGATCCCAAGGAGTTCCGCCTGAAGATCACCGATGATGGCTGTGGCATCGCTCCCGAGCGCTTGGAGCGGCCGTCCACCCTGCGGGCCCTGCGCAAGCGGGCGGAAAGCCTGAACGCGAAGTTCGCCTTGGACAGTGGGCCAGGGCGGGGGACCTCCCTTGAGCTCGACATTCCGATGCAGCAGAAGCGCCGTGGCAAGATCGCGAAGCCGGCTGCGGATACTCCGGTGTGAACTCGCTCATCAAAGGTCCCGGTTGCGCCATGCTCCCCGGCGTAATAAGCATGTGGCGGTGACCGATCAACTTGCAGCCACTCCCGCCGCCGGCAAGAAACCGGTGCGTCTGATCCTGATCGAGGACCACGCCGATTTCCGCGAATCCGTTTCGATGGTTCTGACTGAGCGCGGCTACGATTGTGTGGGCGAATTCTCGACCATGGAGGATGCGCTCGAAGCAATCCGCGGCGGCTTGGTGGCGGACCTGGTGCTCTCGGATCTCGGCCTGCCGGGGATGAGCGGGGTGGACGGGATCCGCAAGGTGCGGGAGCTGCTGCCCTTGGTTCAGGTTCTGGTGCTCACCGCATTCACCGACAAAGCGAAGGTTTTTGCCGCGCTGGAAGCTGGGGCCCACGGCTATCTGGTGAAAGCCGGAAGCGCGGCGCGGCTGATCGCTACCCTAGAGGAGGTGCTGGCCGGGGGCACCCCGCTCGATCCGAAGATCGCTGGCATGATCCTACAGACCTTCCGGCAGCTGAGCCCGATCCAAGGAGCCGAAACTCTGTCCGCCCGCGAGTGCGAGGTTTTGCAGCTCTCCGCTAAGGGCCTGACCCGCCAGGAAGTGGCGGATCGGCTGGAGATCAGCCAGCATTCGGTCACGGAATACATCAAGCGCTGCTTCGACAAACTCCACGTCCGGAACCTCCCCTCAGCCGTTAGTGAGGCCATCCGACGGGGGCTTTTGGATCTTTCTTGAGGTTTTTTCAGGGTCAAGTGTTTGATGGTGAGGGAATTGAGGCCTTGTCCCAAAACTTAGGGACAAGACAAAATCGACGGATCGTGGCATTCCTATTCCCGTCGGGCGGCTGGTTACCCCTGACGATTGAATTTCATGACGAAATTTATTGGCCGCGCGAGTGCGCGGCCCTTTTCGTTTTCCGGGCCTAAGGTCCTAACAGGTGCTTCGGGCGAAGCGGCTGTTCGCCCTTTTGGGCTGCCGGAAGAGAAGATTCCGAGCGACGATCGAGGCCTTCGGCGGCCCTATTGATCTTTTTCTGAGGACTGCCCGATAGTCAAATTATTGAAAATCAATCGATTAAGTGCGTGTCCCAAAACTTAGGGACAAGACAAAATCACCGGATCGTGGCATTCCTATTCCCGTCGGGCGGCTGGTTACCCCTGACGATTGAATTTCATGACGAAATTTATTGGGCCGCGCGAGTGCGCGGCCCTTTTCGTTGGGTGATTGAGGCAGTGCTCGCGAATTGACCATCCGGTGGCCGGGTGGAAGATTTCCCGCGTGTCTTTACCGCCCAAGCGTTCCTCCTCTTGGATCAGCCGCACCAGCAGCACCCCCCGCGAGCGCGCGGGACACGGCGGCGCTGATGAGGCAGCCGTTTTCAGTGACCTCGATACCCCCGTGTCCGCTGCGGCTATGGCCTCGGCCGCGTCGGAGCTGGATGCGCCTACCGGCGAAAGGCGGGCGACGGCCGATCTATCCATCGAGAAGATCGCTGGCGAACTGACCGCGCTGCTAGGACCGGGCAAAGTCTCGGTCCGCAGCGACGACTTGGAACTGCACGCGGCGGATAAATGGTACGCCCGGAACCTGCCGGACATGGTGGTCTTCGCGGAGTCCACACAGGATGTTTCCAAGACCCTGCGCTTTGCCTCCAAGCTGAGCATCCCGGTCACCACCCGCGGTGCCGGTTTCGGCTACGTCGGCGGTTGCGTGCCGGTGGGGGGTGGGATCGCGCTCTCGGTGGCGCGGATGAAGAAAATCATCGAGCTGAACCCTGCCGATGGCGTGGCAGTGGTGCAGCCGGGCGTGATCACCGGCGATCTGCAGCAGGCGGCCCATGCGGTTGGCTGGGACTACCCGCCTGACCCGGCCTCGCTGAAGGACTGCTCGATCGGCGGAAACGTCGCGACCAATGCCGGCGGCCCGCGCTGCCTGAAGTATGGCGTCACGAAGAACTACGTGCTTGGTCTTGAGGTGGTGCTGGCGGATGGCCGGGTGCTGCGCTGCGGTGGCCGGGTCCACAAGAACAAGACCGGCTTCGACCTTTGCGGGCTCTTCACCGGCTCGGAAGGGATGCTCGGCGTGGTCACGGAGGTGACCTTGCGCCTGATCCCGAAGCCTCCCGCCCGCGCGATGCTGGCGGCGGTGTTCGCGGATTTTCCGGCGGCGGCGACTGCGGTCCAGCAGATCCTCAATCGCGGCCACCTGCCGTCCGCCCTCGAGATCACCGATAGCTTCACCTTGGCTGCGGCACGCAAGCGCTTGGGGCCTGATTCGCTGCCAGAAGGCCAAGCGCACCTGATGGTGGAGGTGGATGGGCGTCCTTCCGCCGTGAAGAGCGAGATCAAGGAGCTGGAATCCCTGCTCCAGGAGCTCGGTGCCGGCGAAGTGAGAAAGGCCACCACGCCCAAGGAATGCGAGGCGCTCTGGCAACTCCGCCGCGAGTTCTCCTACTCGCTGCGAGATACGGGCCTGACCAAGCTTAACGAAGACATCGTGGTGCCGCGCTCGGCGCTGGTGGACCTCGTGGAGTTCGCCCGCCGCTTGGAGGAGGACACTGGCATCCCGGTGGCCTGCTTCGGGCATGCCGGGGATGGCAACATCCACGTGAACCTGATGGTGGCCGACTTCGAGGACCCGGCAATCCGCGAGAAGGCGGAGAACGCGCTCGACCAGCTCTTCGCTTGGATCCTTGACCACGGTGGTGCGATCACCGGCGAGCATGGCATCGGCTTGGCCAAGAAGCCGTGGATCCGTCAGGCGCTTGGCGACGTTTCCTTCGCGGTGCACAAGACGCTCAAGGAGGCGCTCGACCCGCAGGGCTTGCTGAATCCGGGCAAGTTTCTCGACTGAGTCGGCGTGGCGATTCAGATGCTTTTCAAGGACTAAAATGATCCTGGGTGCCGCTGCATCTGGTGTCATGAAGCCCTTCCTTCGAATCGCCCTTTGCGCCGGGATCGCTGGCGCTAGTGCCCAAGCCGCGGATTATCTGGTGACGGTGCCTGCCGCCACCGCCAGCGACGCGGAGTGGAGCGCCGCCGCGGACGCCCTCGCGATCAAACACGGTGGCCTGCGGGCGGATTGGAACGGCAAGCCGGAGGATCTGCTGCCGCTGCTGAAGGAGCACAAACCGCGCTGGCTGGCGATCGTCGGCAAGCCTGAGACCTTCGATCCGGCCTTTGTCCGCGCCCTGAACCGGATTGCCCGCCAGGTGGATGAGGATCCATGGGGCGATGTGCGTTGGGGCCTGATCACTGGGGCCAGCGCCGCCGATGCCAAGCGGATCATCGACACCAAGGAAGCGCTGGTGATTGAGCGCGGGCTGACCACCACCGGGGTCGATCTTTCCCTGCTCAAGAGCGGCGTGACTCTCAGCGACGGGGCCAAGGGCCAGTGGACTGAAAAGCAGCCGGGCGGCCAGCCGGAAAATCACCAGTGGGACGAGCAGGCGGCCCCGGAGGGTACGGTGGGTTTGTTCGCGAAGGCATGGAACGAGACCAAGCCGCAGTTGCTGGTCAGCAGCTCGCACGCGACGCAGTACAATCTGGAGATGCCCTTCGGGCTCGGTCTGATCGCCAGCTATGATGGCAAGCTGCATGTGCTCACGAAGACCCAGCTCAATCCCTTCGCGAAGTTCTTGGGCGGGGCGATGTTCACGGGTGATGCCTCCAAGCTCGGTGAATGGCTGCGCGAAACCAAGCCGCCGGTGCTCGAGGCCCAGCCGGAGGTTCCGAAGGTCTGGGTGGCAGCGGGGAATTGCCTGATCGGTGATGCGCGCAAGACCAGCAACTCGATGGTGGTCTCCGCGCTCTCGGCAGGGGGCGTGCGCCAGTTCGTCGGCTATGTGGTGCCGACCTGGTTCGGCCGTGGCGGCTGGGGCGTGCTGGAGATGTGGCAGGCGAACCGCGGAGCGATGTCGCTGGCGGATGCGATGTTCCTCAACGAGAACAAGGTGCTGGATGAAACCATGCGCCGCTTCCCGAAGGCCATGGATGTCGTGTTCGATTGCGATGACATCGAAGCCGGGCTGCGGGATCCCAAGTTCACGACGCAGCTCCAAGCACTCGAAAAGTCCGGTGTGAAGGTAGAGAAGGATCTCCTTGGGCTGGTCCACGATCGCGACGTGGTGGCGCTGTGGGGCGATCCGAAATGGGAGGCGACCTTCAAGCCGGAGACCGGTCGCGCCTTCCGCACGGACTGGTCACGTGACGCCGATGGCAGCCAAGTGCTGCGGATCGAGAGCAGCAAGGACCTGGAGACCGAGGTTACCTGCTTCCTGCCCGAGCGCGTGCAAGCGCCGAAGCTTGAGGGCCGGTGAACCCTTGGTCTTCCGCGTGCGCGATTAAGGCTTTTCCTTGGCGGCTGTTTCGGGGCGGAACTTCAGGAACTCCGCGAGATCCCCGGGCAAGGCCTCCTCCAGGCCGGGCAGTGTCCCGAAGAGGCTCGCCAGACCGGCTGCCTCTAACAGGCGAAGCCGTCCCGCGCCTTCGTTGCCGCCCTTCATTGCAGCGATCACTTCGGGATCCTTGCGGTAGAGTCGCAGCGCCTTGAGGGCCGCGTCGCGGGCGATCTCCACGGAAGTCCCGCCATCCGTGGTGAGCGCGGCCTGATAGGCATCAATCGCAGCTCCCGTCTTGCCTTGGGCATCGAGCGCCAGTCCTAGGCAGTAGGCGGCCTGGGCACGCTGGCAGCCTAGCAAGGTGGGATTGTTGCAATGCTCGCGGGCCGTGCTTTCCACGCGCGGCCAGTCCTTCAGCCGAACCGCATCCCAGAGCCCGTAAAGGTCGAGTTGGCGGCGCTGGCTTTCACGGTTGATACCGCGCCGGTCGAGACTCGTGAAGGCCGCGGCCAAGCCCTCGAGATCGCCGGATTTGCGCAAGCATTCCAGCTCCATGAAGGTGGCCTCGGCGGAGGGATTGCCGTCGATTCCGGCCAAGTCCTTGAACTGCTCGCGGACGGTCTGGAATTTGGTACGAGCCGCATCGTACTTCCGGCACTCGAAGAGCGCCCGGGCATCGGCCATCGCCTGGGTGGCGAAAACCTGGAGGGCCTTCACCTCGCCCTTGGCGATCTGCGCGCTGGCGGTGGCTTGGGGACTCTCCTTGTAGTGGATCGCCTGCTCATCGGCGCTGGTGATCCAGATCATCCGCGGGTTTCCATTTGCGGGAGTCAGGAAGGCGGCCGTAGGCGCTTCCGCGGCATGCGCGAGGCCGAAGGGCAGGGCGACAAGGCAAACGACGGCACTGGGGAAGCGCAGGCTCATTGGTTCATTTCCCCTGGGGCTGCGGTCGTGCGACTGGTTTGACGTCGGTGGTGGCAGCGAACTCGGTGGTGATCTTCTCAATCTCCAGCCAGGCTTCCTGATCGACGGATGCCATCTTGTCGAAGAGCGGGCGGGTCCGCTCCAGGAAGGCCAGTCCCTCCTCATAGGCCGCCTGCCGATCGCTGCGCGGGCGCTCCGCTCCGTTGGCCGGGCTCTGACGCGTCCAAGAGAGCTGCATCCATGCCCTCATCGCGGGGACCGAAACGCGAGGGAAGGCGCCGAAGTCGGTCCAGACCTTGGCATGGGCGGCCAAGGCTTCATTGACCATATTGCGCTCCTGGTAGGAGCGGGCGAGCGCGAGCCGGACCTCCGGGATGAAATGCTGGAAACCTGAATCGGGGGCGAGGTAGCTGAGTGCGCTCTCACCGGCGGCAGCGAAGTCGCCATGCTTCATGCGGGTCATCACCAGCCAGAAGAGCGCTTGCTCGCGTTCGCCTGCATCCTTGCTACCCGCAAAGACTTCCTGAAGCCCTTGGATTGCGCTGGTGCGTTCCTCCTTGCTGCCCTCGGCCTGCACTGCGGCCTTGCCTAACAGGGCCGGGAAATGGACTACGGCATCTTTCCGGGCTAGGGCTTCCTCGTAGTAGGGCAGCGCTTGGCGCGGCGCGGAGGTGCGGGTCCGCAGGTAGTCGCCGGTGCGCACTAGAATGGCGGGCGGGAGATCCTTGGTTTCGAACTCGGCCTTGAGCTCCTGATAGAGTGCTTTGATCAAGGTGTCGGCTTTGGTCTTGGCGGCGGCATCGCTGGAATCGAGTTGCTCTTCGACCGCCTCGATCACGGCGATGCGGAGCATTGCCCGCGCCGGCTTGTCCTCCGGCTTGAGCCCGGGGAATTCCGCGAGGTGGCGCTTCAGTTCTTCGAGGCCGTGGGCTCGCGCGTAGAGCTTGGCATAGGCACGGGCGATGGCCTCTGCCTCGCTGGAGGTGGGGTTGGCCAGACGTCCGCCGAGCTCCTTGGCCAAACGCTCGGCGGCCTCATCATTGCGGCCGGCGGCAGCGAAGACCTCAGCCTGTGCCAGTGCCATCCGACCGCTCAAGGGAGCGAGATCCTCGTAGCCCTTCCAGAAGCGGTCGCAGTAGCTCTGGGCCTCCTTGGAACGCTTGGGATCCTTGGCCAATAGATTGACGAGGCGCAGCAGGATCTCCGCCGCGGCTTCCCGCTGATCGAGCTTCTCGGCTTGGGCCAGAGCCTTCTTCAAGGAGTCCTCCGCCTGCGCCTGTCCGCCTTCGCTGTCACCCTTGCGCAGCAGCAGGTCGCCTTTCAAGCCTTGGGCGTTGGCAAGGGTTTCGGAGCCCGGGAAATCCTTTTCCAAGCGTGCCAGCTGCTCCAATGCCTCTTTTTCCTCACCCTTCGCTGCATGGCACTCGGCCCGATCCAACAGGGCGGCCGCCAGATGTGGATTCGCCGCGGCGTCCGGATATTTGGAAATGAAGGTGTCTAACAGTTTCGCAGCCTCGCCCCATTGCTCGAGTTTTACGAGGTTGGCCGCCTGAAGGTACTGCGCAGACTGGGCGTAAGCGCTGCCGGGGTAGAGCGTGACGTGGCGTTCCAGCAGCGGCTTGGCCTCATTGAACTGGCCCTTCTGCTCGTAGCTGGCCGCCAGCAGGCGCAGGCAGACGTCGTGCTCTTGGGAGCCCTCTTGCAGCTTGGGCAGCAGATCGGAGGCGGCCTTGATGCAGGCGTCGAAATCACCCTTCTCGAACAGGGAGACGAGGATCAACCGCTTGATCGAGCCGACCTTCGCGGACTCGGGAAACTCGTCGCAGAACTTGTTGGCCAGTTCTGCCAGTCCGCTGGCTTCGCCGCTGCCGGCAGCGGTGCGGATCTGGTGGAAAAGATAATCGGCACGCCGCGTCGCCTTCGGGAAGCGCGCGGCCAATTCGCCGAAGGCGGCGCTGGCACCACGGAGGTTGCCGCTCTTCTCGTGGATGGCGGCGGTCGCCTCCAGTTGCAGCACCTCATGGCAAGTGCCTTCGCGACTGGCTTTCTCGACAGCCGCGAGCCGGGCTTCGAGCTCGGTCTTCACCAGTTTGCCGGTCGGGGTCTCCAGCTCGGCGGGGTTGCCGAGCATTGCGAGCTTGGCCCGCAGGTCCTCCTCCATCAGCTCGCTGGCGGGAAGCAACTGGAAGAGCGAAAGCCCGGCGCTGGTCATGTCCGCGCTTATGGCATCGGTCGCCAGTTTCACGAACTCCGCGGAGTAACCCGCCATGGCGGACGGTTCCATCATCAGCGCGCCGCGGTTCCCTTTCAGGAAAGCGAGCAGGGTGTTTTCGTCCTTCTTCGCGATCGCGGTGGCGACCAAGGCTTGCAGGCCGGCCACGATCCCTTGGTCGGGCGAGCCGAAGCCGTTCTTGTTGCGGATCGCGGTTTCCAGGTTCTCGGCGCCCAGGGCGACATCCCCCAGCTTGAGGTGGCAGAGGGCGATCTGGAGATAGTAGGAGCCCGGCTCGAAGGGGTCTTTCTGGCGGTCGCGTTCCTCGAGGTACTTCTTGAACAGGCGGATCGCCTCGGCGGGCTGGTCGGCGGCTTGGGCGGTTTCCGCCCAGCGGACCAGCGCGCGTTTGTGGAAGGTGTTGCCCGTGCTCTTGCCCTTGTTCGGGAAGTCGCGGTAGCAGGTCTCGAAGGACTTGGCGGCGGCGTCCAAGCGCTTGAGCTGCTGTTCGCAGACGCCCTTGCGATACCAAGTGACGCCGAAGGAGGGGCCGAACTTCTTCAGGGCGTCGCGACCGTGGAGTTCGATGCAGCGGTCGAAGAGCTTGAGGGCCTCCTCCCACTGATTGGCCTCCATCGCCTTGAGAGCCTCGGCATTCAGGGTCTCCGCGCTCGTCGCGGGGACTGGCTTCTGTCCCTGCCCCGAGGCCATCGGCGTGGCCAAGGCCAGCGCCAGAGCGGGAAGGAGAGGGCGGAGCGGTCGGGTCATCGGGAAATCACGCAGATCAAAGACCGCCTGCAGGCATCCTGCAAGGGAGGATCAGGTCCAACGGTGGATCAGGCTGGAGCAGAAGCGAATCGGGGCGGGAGGGCTGCTTGTGAAAATTCCGATTTCGGCTTAAGTAATTGAATTTTCAGTGATTTCAGGTGCGCGACAAGGATCTGGGTCCGAAACGTTGCTTGACTTAGTGTATCAATTACACTTTCTTACTCGTGACGACAGCGATGGCTTTTACCTACGAGTATCCCCGCCCGGCGCTGACCGTGGACTGCGTGGTCTTCGGCTTCGACGGGAAGGGCCTGCAGGTCCTGCTGATCCAGCGCGGCTTGGAGCCCTTCTTGGGAGCATGGGCGCTGCCGGGGGGCTTCGTACTGATGGACGAGGACCTCGAAACGGCGGCGCGGCGGGAGTTGCAGGAAGAGACCGGCCTGAAGGGGGTCTTTCTCGAGCAGCTCCGGACCTTCGGCGATCCGGGCCGGGACCCGCGCGGCAGGGTGGTGAGCGTGGCCTTTTTCGCCTTGGTCAGGCCCGACCAGCATCCGGCCAAGGGCGACACGGATGCGAGCGATGCGGCGTGGTTCGATGCCGCCAAGCTGCCGCCGCTGGCCTTCGATCACGCGGAGATCCTGGCAGCGGGCCTCGAGCGCCTGCGCGGCAAGATCCGCTACCAGCCGGTCGGCTTCGAGCTGCTGCCTGAGCGCTTCACGTTGGCGCAGTTGCAGGCGCTTTATGAGGCGATCCTCGGGCGGGCTCTGGATAAACGGAACTTTCGCAAGAAGTTGTTGGCCTTCGATTTTCTGGTGCCGCTCGATGACTACGCGGGCGGTTCGCATCGCCCGGCGCGGCTCCATCGTTTCGACCGCGCGAAGTATGAAGCACTGGCAAGCACTGGTTTCCTTTTCGAAATATGATCCCTCACAGTCCACTCCAGACCGATCTCTATCAGCTCACGATGGCAGCCGCCTATTGGCAGGCCGGCAAGGCGGAGCAGGAGAGCGTGTTCCACTTGTTCTTCCGGCGGCTGCCCTTCCGTGGCGGCTATGCGATCGCCGCGGGGCTGGAGCCAGCGCTGGAATGGCTGGAGGCATTCCGCTTCGGGAAGGGAGAGCTCGACTATCTCGCGAGCCTGCGGACCAAAGTCGGCACGCCTCTCTTCAAGAAGGACTTCCTGGATTACCTCGGCGAGCTGCGGCTGAAGCTGGATATCGACGCGATTCCGGAAGGCGACTTGGTCTTCGCGCATGAGCCGCTGCTGCGGGTGCAGGGGCCGATCTTGCACGCGCAACTGGTGGAGACTGCGTTGCTCAATATCCTGAACTTCCAGACCCTGGTGGCGACCAAGGCGGCGCGGATCTGCCGCGCGGCGGCTGGCGGGCCGGTGATCGAGTTCGGCTATCGCCGTGCACAGGGTCCGGATGGCGGGCTCTCGGCGAGCCGGGCGGCCTTCATCGGCGGGTGCAAGGGCACCTCGAATGTGTTGGCGGGACAGCTCTACGGGATGCCGGTGCTGGGCACGCATGCGCACTCGTGGGTGATGTCCTTCGATGATGAAGCAGAAGCCTTCGACCGCTATGCGGAGGCGATGCCCGACAACTCGACCCTGCTGGTGGATACCTATGACACCTTGCGCGGCGTGGATCATGCGATCGCGACGGCACGCAAGCTGCGCGAGCGCGGACACGAGCTGAGTGGCATCCGTCTCGACTCGGGCGACCTCGCCTGGCTGAGCCAGCAGGCGCGTGCGAAGCTGGATGCGGCGGGCTTCCCGGACGTAAAGGTGGTGGCGAGCAATGATCTCGATGAGAACATCATCGAGAGCCTGCGACACCAGGGTGCGAAGATCGATACCTGGGGTGTGGGCACGAACCTGGTGACGGCGGCGGACCAGCCGGCGCTGGGTGGTGTCTACAAGCTGGCGGCACTGCGGCGTGAGGATGGAAGCTGGCAGCCGCGGATCAAGTTGAGCGAACAGACGGCCAAGAGCTCGATTCCGGGTCGCCTGCAAGTGCGGCGCTATGAACAGGACGGCTTGATCGTGGCGGATGCGATCTACGATGTGGATCGTAGTATTGCGGATGGAACGGCAGTCATCGACCCCGGTGATCCGATCCGCCGCAAGGAGATTCCGGCGGGCACGGCATTCCGTGACGTGCTGCAGCCGGTGATGAAAAATGGTGCAAGGCTGGCCGGTGCCGAGTCGCTGGATGTGATCCGTGACCGCTGCCAGGCAGCGCTGGCCAAGCTGCACCCGGGGAGCACGCGTCTCGCGAATCCCCACGCCTACCCTGCGGGTCTTGAGCAGGGATTGTATGAAGCGCGGGAACGGCTCTTGGCCGAGTTCCGCTAGAAAAGAAACAAGTGAAAAGAGAAGTAGAAATCAGCAAGTTCCTAAGTCTCGTGCTGCGGCATGAGCCGGGAAAGATCGGGATCACCCTGGACGAAAACGGGTGGACCGATTGCGAGCAATTGATCCAAGCGGCAGGTCGCCGCGGAAAGAAGTTCAGTTATGAGACCTTGGTGGAGATCGTCCGCAGCAGCGACAAGCAGCGCTTCGCGTTGAGCGAAGACGGCAAGCGCATCCGCGCGAACCAAGGACACTCGGTGAAGGTGGATCTGGCGCTTGTGCCGCAGGCTCCGCCGGAGAGCCTCTACCACGGCACGGTGCCGAAGTTCATCGAGTCCATCCGCGAGAGTGGCCTGCACAAGGGCAATCGGCATCACGTGCACCTGAGCCCGGATCTCGTAACAGCCACGAAGGTGGGCGAGCGGCGGGGCAATCCCGTGATTCTCACGATCCGTGCGGCGGAGATGTCCGCAGCGGGACATCCTTTCTATGTTTCGGAGAATGGTGTCTGGCTGACGGATGCGGTGCCGCCTGAGTTTATTGATTTTCCATGAAGCTGGCAGCTTACAATGAAATGAAGGCGGCTTGGCCTTCGCAAGGCCGCCATATTCTGGCGAGCCATGACGAGAATTCGGTGGTGGTCTATCAGGCCTATCGACCGGCGATCGGCCGCTATGCCGCGCGGAACCAATGCTTCGGCGGAGAATTCAGTTTCAGCCGCATGAGCTGGATCAAGCCGAACTTCTTGTGGATGATGTACCGCTCTGGATGGGGAATGAAGGAAGGTCAGGAGATTATCCTGGCTGTGACGATTCCGCGCAGCTTGTTGGATGAGATCCTGGCAGTGGCGGTGCCGTCCACCTTCGATGCGACCCGGTATCGCGACATGGACCAATGGAAGGATGCCTTGGCGGCTTCGGAGGTGAGATTGCAATGGGATCCGGACCATGCACCGGATGGCAGCCCGCTGCCGCGCCGCGCCGTGCAGCTTGGTCTGCGCAGTGAGATGCTGCGGCGTTATGCGGAGAGCGAAGTCATCAAGATCGAGGATATCTCGGGATTCGTGGCCGAGCAGCGTGAGTTGATCAAGGACCCCGACAAGCTGATGGTGCCCGCGGAGACCATCTACCGGCCGCGTCGTAGAGACGCTGTGGAAAATGTGATGTTGGACCCGTGGGAGACGGAGCCTGCGCTATGAAGAACGAAGCGCTATCATCCTGCCTGCTCGGCGGTGCCCTTGGTGATTCCTTGGGACTTCCCGCAGAGGGTTTGTCCGCAAAGCGGATTGCGCGGCTATGGCCGGCACCGCTCAGGCAGCGGCTGTGTGGGCGTTGTGGGATGGTGAGCGACGACACGGAGCATGCGGTGATGACGATGCTTGCTCTAACGGAATGCGAGGATGATGCCGCAGCCTTCGCCAGGGCCTTGGCTAAGCGCTTGCGCTGGTGGCTCGCCGGGGTGCCCGCTGGCATCGGCTTGGCGACTGCCCGCTCGATCTTGAAGCTCTGGTGTGGAGTGAGCCCATCGCGCAGCGGCGTTTGGTCGGCGGGCAATGGTCCGCTGATGCGCGCGCCGGTGATCGGGGTGAAGTTCGCCGGTGATCGGGAAGAGCGGAAGGCCTTCACGGATGCTTCGACGCGGATCACTCACTCGGATCCGCGGGCGTGGGAAGCGGCGCGGATGATTGCGGAGGCAAGTGCCTACGCCGCGCGCGAGGTCCAGGGAGCCGACGAGATCCTGACTGCCTTGGAGAGCTTGGTGGAGAGCGACGAGATGAAGTCTCGTTTCCCTTTGCTTTGGGCGGCGTTGCGTGCTGGCGATAGCGTGGAGACTTTCGCTGATAAGATCGGCCGCAAGGCGGGTTTTGTGAGCGGCTTCGCTCCGGACTCGGCAGCGGTGGCCTTGTTTGCCTGGCTGCGGCACCGCGGGGACTTCCGAGCCACGGTGGAATCTGTGGTTGCGGCTGGCGGCGATACAGACACGGTGGCGTTCATCGCGGGGTCGCTGGCGGGGATCGATTCGGGTGAGGAGGGCATGCCTTCCGATTGGCTCGCAGGATTGCGGGACTGGCCGATCCATGCGCGCTCGCTTCGTGAAGCGGCAGGAGGTGCCAAGCTGAGTTATCCCGTTTGGCCGCTCTCGCTCGCGAGGAATTTCTTCTTCTTGCTGATCGTGGTTGGGCATGTGTTCCGCCGCGCACTGCCGCCCTATTGAAGCACGAGATTCTTACTCATTTTCCGAACTTCCAGAATGCCTGTCTCCCTGGTCAGCGGTGATCTCTTGAATCAAGAGGTTGATGTGATTGTGAACGCTTGGAATCGCAATGTGATTCCATGGTGGCTCTTGCTGCCCAGTGGGGTCTCCGGCGCGATCAAGAAGCGTGGTGGCTATGCGCCATTCCGCGAACTCGGGAAGTTCGGCCCGATCCCTTTGGGAGAGGCGCGCTGGACTTCGGCGGGGCGGCTGCCCTTCAAGGGCATCATCCATGTGGCTGGCATCAACCTTGCGTGGCGGAGTTCAGCGAAGACGGTGGAACGCTGTATGAAGAGTGCCTTGGATTTGGCTACTGAACATCAGATGAATTCGATCGCCTTTCCGCTGATAGGCGCGGGGACGGGCGGGCTGAACTCCCAAGTGGCAAAGGCGGCGATGCTGGAAGCGGCGGCGGATGGTGGTTTCGCTGGTGAAATCGTTGTTGTGGAGTTTCTCAAGAAGGGCCGGGCCAACTAAACCAATCGACTATCCAAATGAAAGCAATCCAAGGAGACATCACCAAGCTGGAGGTGGATGCCATTGTCAACGCGGCTAATACCAGCCTGTTGGGCGGGGGTGGGGTCGATGGTGCGATACATCGTGCCGCGGGTCCGGAGCTCGTGGCCGAGTGCCGCATGCTGAACGGCTGCAAGACCGGTGAGGCGAAGATCACCAAGGGCTACCGCTTGCCGGCGAAGCATGTGATCCACGCCGTGGGTCCGGTCTGGAACGGCGGCACGGGGAAGCAGGCGGAGTTGCTGACGAGCTGCTACCGCAACTCGCTGGAGCTGGCGGCAAAACATGGGCTGAAGTCGATCGCCTTTCCGGCGATCAGCACCGGGATCTATGGCTATTCGATCGAGCAGGCGACCGCGATTGCAGTGAAGACGGCGCCGGACTTCGTGAAGGAGCATCCGCTGGAAGTGACCTTCTGCTGTTTTTCGGCGAAGGATCTGGAGATCTATCAGGGCGAACTGGCCAAGGAAGCATGAAGACATCGAGCGATACAGGCGCTTTGGATCGTGCCTTGGGCTGTCTTGCCGGATTGGCGGTGGGCGATGCCTTGGGCACGACGTTGGAGTTCAGAAGTCCGGGAAGCTTCGAGCCGATCAATGACATGGTCGGCGGCGGGCCATTTCATTTGAAGGCCGGCCAGTGGACTGATGATACTTCGATGGCGCTCTGTCTGGCGGAGAGTCTGTTGGAATGTCGCGGCTTCGATCTGCGGGATCAGGCGGATCAATACGTCCGCTGGTGGCAGGAAGGTCATATGAGTGCGACCGGGAATTGCTTCGATATCGGGAATACGGTTAGCGGAGCCCTGTATTCCTTCTTGAAGAGCGGCAAGCCGGACAGTGGCAGCAAGGATACTTATTCGGCGGGCAATGGCTCGATCATGCGGCTGGCTCCGGTACCGATCTACTACAAATCAGCCGAGAATGCGGTGCACTACTCGGTGGAGAGTTCGCGCAGTACGCATCAGGCTGCAGCGTGCCTCGATGCCTGTCGCTACTTCGGGGGAATCCTCTGGGGGCTGATCAATGGGACGAGCAAGGAGGAAGTGCTCGCGCCGCTTTATCATCCGCTGAAAGCTGGGCTTGAATTCAAGGACTCCCCGATGGCCTTGGTGGCCGGTGGATCTTTCAAAGAGAAGGAGCCGCCTGAGATTCGTGGCGCCGGTTACGTGGTGCGATCGCTTGAAGCCGCCTTGTGGGCATTTCACCGCAGCGATAACTTTAAGGAGGGCGCCTTGATGGCCGTGAACTTGGGAGATGATGCGGATACCACCGGTGCGATCTACGGTCAGATCGCGGGGGCGTATTACGGCCTCTGCGGCATCCCCGACGGCTGGCTGGAGAAGCTCCACGGCCGCGAGATGATCCTGGATTTTGCCAAACGACTTCACGAAGCAGCAGCATGAACGACCACGCTCTTATCCTCGTCGATATCCAGAATGACTTCCTGCCCGGCGGTGCGCTGGCGGTGCCGGAGGGCGATCTGGTGATTCCAGTAGCGAACCGCTTGATGGATGATTTTCCGATCATCGTTGCCACCCAGGACTGGCACCCAGCCGATCACGGCAGCTTTGCGGGGAACCATCCCGGCAAGCAGCTCTTTGAGGTAATCGACCTCAATGGCCTGCCGCAGGTGCTGTGGCCGGTGCATTGCGTGCAAGGCACAAGTGGTGCGGACCTCGCTCCCGGCCTACAAGCGGAGCGGATCACGAAGGTCTTCCGCAAGGGAACCGATCCGGCGATCGACAGCTACAGCGGCCTCTATGACAACGGTCATCGCAAGTCGACCGGGCTCGCCGAGTGGTTGCGCGAGCAGGGCGTGAACCGGGTCACGGTCTGTGGTTTGGCCACGGACTACTGCGTGAAGTTCACCGCGCTGGATGCCTTGGCCGAGGGTTTTGCGGTCACACTGCATTTGCCTGCGAGTCGTGGCGTGAATCTGACACCGGGCGATGTGGACAAGGCGGTGGAAGAGATGCGATCCAAAGGTGTGACGATCCAAGAGTAGCTGATGGCGGATGACTCAGACATAACCACCGCGGAGCTCAACGAGGTGCCGCCTGCCAAGATCACGCCGGATACGGTGCTGGTTCCGCTGCTGTCCGCCTTACTGCTGTTCTGTGCTCGGCTGCAGTGGTTGCCGATCGATATGACGGAGGCCTGGGGCTTCGCCACCGGTGCGATCTGCGTCTGGCTGGTCACGAAGGAGAATATCTGGAATTGGCCGATCGGGCTGGCGAACAACATCGCTTTCGCGTTTCTGTTCTGGGAAGCGCGCCTCTATGCGGACTTCGGGCTGCAGTGGGTGTACTTCGGCTTCGGCGTGTGGGGCTGGTGGGAGTGGTTGTATGGTGGCAAGGGCCGCTCGAAGCTGAAGGTCTCCGATACTTCGCGAATGGAGTGGATCTTGATCGCCGTCTTTCTTGTCGCAGGGACATGGGGGCTGCGTGAGATCCTGATCATGGTGAACGGCTCAGCCCCTTTCTGGGACGCCCTGAGCACGGTGATTTGCCTGGCCGCGCAGTATCTGCTCTGCCGGAAGAAGATTGAGAACTGGTGGCTGTGGATCGCCGCCGATCTGATCTACGTGCCGCTCTATTTGTCGAAGAAGCTACCGCTGACCTCGGCGCTCTACGCAGGCTTCATCGTGCTGTGCATTCTCGGACTCAAGCGATGGCGGAAGGAGCTACGGGCAGCGTGAGTGCGGAGCGCTTCGGACTCGGCGTGGTGGTGGGCAAATTCCTGCCGCCGCACCGCGGGCATCGCTTCCTGATCGAGACCGCCTTGTCGCGTTGCGAGCGCTTGGTGGTGATTGTCTGCGGCAAGCCGGTCGATCCGATCCCGCCGGAGCTGCGTGCGGGCTGGCTGAGGGAGATGGTCCCAACCGCGGAGATCATGCTGATCGACGACCGCTACGATGAGAACGACACGCGGGTGTGGGCGGAGAACACGCTGCTCTGGCTCGGCCGCGCGCCGGATGTGGTCTTCACTTCGGAAGAATATGGCGAGCGCTATGCTGGAATGATGGGTGCGAGGCACGTGATGGTGGACCACGCGCGCCTTACGGTTCCGTGCAGTGGCACCGCGGTGCGCAGCGACCCATTCGCGATGTGGGACTTCATCGATCCGCCGCTTAAGGAGTGGTTCGCGAAGCGCGTCGTGATCCTAGGTGCGGAGTCCACCGGCACGACGACCTTGGCGACGGACCTGGCGGAAGCCTTAGACACCGCATGGGTCGCCGAGTATGGCCGGGAGTACAGCGCGCTCAAGCAGGCGCGGGGCGACAGCACGTGGCACTCCGCGGAATTCTTGGAAATCGCCCGCGAACAAACGCGTCGCGAGAACGCAGCCGCGCGAGAGGCAAACCGCATCCTGATCTGCGACACGAATGCCTTTGCCACGGTGCTGTGGCACCGGCGCTACATGAATACGCACCTGCCCGAGCTGGAAGAGTTCGCGGCGGGGGGCCGGGCGGATCTGTATATTCTAACAGGCGATGAGATTCCCTTCGTGCAGGATGGCCTGCGCGACGGCGAGCACCTGCGCCACGAGATGCACCGCTGGTTTGCGGATGCCCTGGCAGCACAGCCAGTGCCGTGGTTTCTGGTGCGGGGTGAGCGGCAGTCGCGGGTGGCGGAGGTGATCGCGAAGATGAAAGGGCTATGGCCCCGGTGGCGGCATTGACCCGGGGCCCATGGGAGGGTATTTCAAGCTCGCTATGAAGTCCTTGCTCTTGCTCGCCGCCGGTCTCGCTTCCTGTCTTCTCTTTGCCTCCTGTGGGAAGGACACGACCAATCCCTTCAAGATGGGGAGCTCCAATGAGCCCCAGGGCGGCGAAGCCCGTGCATTGGCCGATGCCGGGCGATGAGGATCGCGGTGATCGGCATCGGGGGCAGCGGTTCGGCTGCCCTGCGTTTCCTGGCCCGCGAGGGGCATGAGGTGGTCGGCTATGAGCAATTCGAGCTGGGCCATGCGCGCGGTAGCTCGCACGGGCACAGCCGGATCATCCGCCGCAGCTATCCGGATGCCTTCCACACGCGCATGATGGCCCGCAGCTACGAGCTGTGGAACGAGCTGGAGCGGGAGGCCGGGCAGGAGCTTTTCGTGCGCTGCGGTGGGCTGACCTTCGGGCCGAAGGGTGATGCCAAGGTGGAGGCGACTCGTCTTGCCTTGGAGGAAGCGGGCCTCGGCTACGAGCTGCTCTCACGGGAAGAATCTTCGGCGCGCTTCCCGGCGTTGAATATCGGTGCCGGTGCCGAAGCGGTCTTCCAAAGCGAGTCAGGCTTCCTGCGGGCGGGCGACTGTGTTTTGGCGCAAGCGCGGCTCGCCTGTGAGGCGGGAGCGCGGCTGCGTGAAGCCACGGCAGTGCGCCATGTCCAAGAGCTTGAGGGAGAGGTGCTCGTCTCCACCGATGGCGGTACGGATTCCTTCGATGTCGTGATCGTGACCGCGGGCCCTTGGCTGGGGAAGCTGCTGGCACCGCTTGGGCTGCCCCTGCGCACCGCCTTGCGCCAGGTGATCTATGCTGGCATCGCTCGACATCCCGAGAATTTCCAGCCGGAGCGCCTGCCGGTGTGGATCGAGGAGCCGAGCGAATACTACGGCTTCCCCAGTGATGGCCGGGTGGCAGGGATCAAGTTCGCCTCGCACGATGCGGGCATGGACTTCGATCCCGACCAAGCGGAGCGCCCGCTGATGCCGGAGCACCTGGAGCGCGCGATGGACCACCTTGCCCGGCGTTTTCCGGATCTCTCGGGCGAGGTGATCACCGCGCAGTCCTGCCTCTACACCATCACGCCGGACGAGCGCTTCATCCTCGATCATGCTCCGGGCTCGCGGCGGATCGTGCTCTGCTCCGGATGCAGCGGGCATGGTTTCAAGTTCACGATTTTGTTAGGAGAGATGGTGGCGAGGATGGCGACGGGTGGGGCTGAGGGCGGGGTCGAGGCTTGGAGTTTGGATCGTTTCCATTCCCCTTGATCTCACTCGCTACCTTTCAGAGCCTCCCCTCATGGGCGAGCCCTTCATCCGTGTGCGTGGTCTCGAGCAAAAGTTCGGTTCGCAGCACGTCTTGCGCGGCGTGGATCTCGATATCATCCGCGGCGAGACCCTCGTCCTGCTCGGCGGCTCGGGCGGCGGAAAGTCGGTCCTCCTCAAGCATCTGCCCGGACTCCTCCGCCCGTGGAAAGGCACCGTGGAGGTCGATGGCGAGGACATCTCCCTGCTCGATGAGCGCCAGCTCGCGCCCTACCGCCGCAAGGTCGGCATCATGTTCCAGAACGGCGCCCTTTTCGACTCGATGAGCGTCGAGGAAAACGTCGCTTTCCCCCTCCGCGAAATTGGGGTGAAGGATGCCAAGGAGATCAAAGACCGCGTCGCCGAGGCCTTGGAAATCGTCCGCCTGCCGGGCCAGCAGAAGAAAATGCCCTCCGAGCTTTCCGGGGGCATGCGCAAGCGGGTTGCGCTCGCCCGCGCCGTCGTCGGCCGTCCCGCCTGCGTGCTCTACGATGAGCCGCACGCCGGCTTGGATCCGATCACCGCGGATTCCATCGACCATCTCATCAAGGACCTCCAGCACCACCACGGCATGACCAATGTGGTGATCACCCATGAAATGCGCAGCGTCTTCCACATCGCCGACCGGGTGGTTTTCCTGCAGGAGGGGCGAGTCCACTGGACTGGATCGCCGGAGGAGCTGAAGGACACCCAAGACCCCATTTTGCGGCCCTTTGTCGACGGGGATTCGGGCGAGCCCTGGGTCGGATCGCCCTTGCAGTCCGCAGGTTGAGGGGGGAAGCTCGGTGCATGGGCGAATCCAAAGCGAAAACGGAACTCTGGGTCGGAGTCTTCGTGTTCATCGGCCTCGCGCTGCTGGGCGGCCTGATCGTCCAGTTCGGGCGCTTCAGTGACCGCTTCCGCGGCAACTATCAGCTCACCGTTGTCTTCGCGGATGCCGCCGGCCTGATCAAAGGCTCGGAAATCCGCATGGGCGGCGCCCGCATCGGCAAGGTCGGCGAGACGCCCGAGCTCAATTCAGACGTGAAGGTGCAGGTCGTCATGAACATCGACGACGCGATCAAGATCCCGGAGAATTCTATGATCCAGATCGCTTCGGCCACGCTGCTCGGTGACAAGATGATCGTCATCACTCCGCCGGAGCCGGGCAATGGCACCGGGCGATTTCTCCAGGAGGGCTCCGTACTGCAGGGTGGCGGTCCTTCCGGCCTCGATGCGATCCAGAACAATGCGGAGGCCGTGAGCCGCGATGCCCGCCGACTGATGGAGGAAGCGGAGGTGACCTTCAAAAAAGTGGACTCTGCGGTGGATGACATCCGGAGCGTGACCAACCGCTTGGCTGACTCCTTGGACAAGATCAATACCTCGCTCCTTTCCCAACAGAATCTCCAGCATGTCGAAGGACTGCTGACGAATCTCGACAAGGCCTCTGCCGACTGGGCCAAGACCAGCGAGAATCTGAATCCGACCCTCGGCGATGCCCGTGAGGCGATCCAGGCAATCAAGAAGGCGGCCGATAGCGCCGATGCAACCCTGGCCCGCGCCGGGGAGCGGATCGATGATCTTGAGCCTGCCTTCCGCGATGTGCCGAAGGCGGTGGCCTCGATCTCGCGAGCTGCCGACAAAGCGGGAAATGCCTTTGAGCGTGCGGAGCACGGCGATGGCCTGATTGGCACGCTGAACAACGACGCGGAGGTTTCCGACAACGCCCGTGACTTCATTCGCAACCTGAAGGAGCAGGGTATCCTGCGCTACCGCGACAAGGAAACGCCCCAGGAGGATCCGCGGGATCGCTACCGCGGGCGACGGAGATGAGCGAGGAGCTTGATCCCTACGCACCTCCAGCTGCCAGCGGATGGATCAAACCGGTGGTCGTGGATGCGGGCCACGGTTGGAAGGTAGAGGGGCAGAGTTTGTGGGTGAGGGACGCTGCGGTGCTTCCGGATGTGTGTATTGTCAGCGGCAAGGCTGGCATCGGGGGAAGGCGGGTGAGTTTGCACCTACCCGGCCGCCGGCGTGGACCTAGGATCAACATCAGCGTGTTCCGGTCCTATCGTGGCGTTGGGAAAGACATCGTCAACTTCGTGGTCGGGCCGATCGTCGGCACGCTGGCTGCGGTCGCATGCAGTGAGTGGATGATCGGTGATGAATCCGCCACGGTGGCAAGCATTTCGGCTTCCCTGGGCCTGTTTATACTGGGGGTCGCTTTCTCAGCTTCGAAGGCGAGAAGGGCGTTACGAATTGTCGCATCGCGCGATGGATGGCATGAGTTGCAAGGTGTGAATCCTGCCGCATTGAAGCATCTCGGCGCTATCGGGGCAGTTCCAAGTCAATCGCGACCAGGAGTTGAAGCGTGCTCATGTTCATGAACCACGAGCTAAATCCCTATGCTCCGCCTGCGGGTCATGAAGAGCCGCGTGTTTCGGGTTCTCCGGATAGCGGTCGCCTCTGGCGGGTGATGGATGATCGGCTGGAAGTGCGCCATCTCGCGAACCTTCCCAATGTCTGTGTGGCGGGATCGCTGGAGGCGGAACCCGGAGCGTATCAGTCCATGCTCATGCGTCGGGTGCCACCATGGTGGATAGGCGTGGTTTGGCTCGTTTTTGGAATTCTTGCGTTTGTGGGATGGTTGTCCCTCAGTCCCTTGCCCTTCGCTCTTGTCACCATCGCGAATATCCTGGCGACGACGAGCAAGGAGCCCCGGGTGGAGTTCTTCCGCTCGCACTCCGCATCGAGGTCTTCAGCCATGCGCACGTGGTTGTGGATGGCGGGCATCTTCGTTGGCATGGTTGTGGTTATCTATCTCGAGAGCCACAAGGGAGTCATTTTCCGTGCGTGCGGGCCGATCAACATCGCCGTGCTGTTGCTCGGAGCGTTGATACTCCTTCGCTCGATTCGTGACAGTCGCTTTGGGATGGCGAGCAAACTCTCTGATGGCTGGTACGAGATGAGGGGCATCGCACCCGCTGTGATTGCCAGGCTGGAGGAAATCCAGCGCCTGACCCCGCCGGACATGGAGCCTCCACTCTCTTTCCGGAAACGATGAGCGATTCCGATCCTGCCGATCCCTACCGCGCGCCGCAGGTCCAAGCCCCGGAGTTTCCGCAGGACGATTCCCTCAGGTGGCGCATTGAGGATGGCTCGCTCTGGGTGCAGGACGGCGCGGTGTTGCCGCCGATATGCCTCTTTGGCAGCAGCGATGGGGGCCCGACGGTCAGAGGCTGGATCACGCTGGCGTGGATGTCGCCAATGGCCTGGCGGGCGGTAATCATCAGCGAACTGGTGGCGCTAGGCGTTTTGTTTGCGATTGCGATGCGCGGGGTCTACGGGGCTCTGGAGTTTGGGCGAATCGTGATCGCTACCAGCATCATCATGGGCGTTCTGTTTTTCCTGCTCTTCGGGTGGAAGAAGCACCGTCGTCGTTTGAGGATCTTCCGGGTCGCCGGGCGGCGGCGGTTTTTGCGGACCTTGGTCTTCTCGCTGGCTGCATTCGGAGCTTATGTCATGGCGCTGTCCATGATGGTTCACTTTGAGGACGTCCTGAAGCTCGGCCGGCTCCAGCAGATCGGTCTCTCTAACACCCTGATGATGGCGATGATCATGGCGCAGACCTCCGGAAGGATGTTCCTGCTGCCGCACGCGACGGAGGTCGAGGGGACTTGGTTCCGGCTCGCTTCGATTCACCCCCGGACGATTGCCGAACTCGCTCAAATCCAAACGCGGGAACGGGTTCGGGTTGACGATTCCTCCGCGTGACACCCGCCGTGTGCATGCTAGCATTCCTTTCGCAATGAAGCTCCTAGCGCTGCCGCTCCTGTTCGTTTTCGCCTCCTGTTCCACCCAAAGCTGCTGGAAGGGTGGGGAGCCGATGCGCCAGACCGAGATGCGCTCGCAATGGGGTGCCGAGATCGACATCAACCAGTCCGCCAACAACGTCAAAATCTACCGTGGCCTCGCCCATCCGGTGGCGGACAAGGGCGCCTACGAGCGCCAAGTGAAGCGCGGCGGCTGGGTCGAGTTCCAAGGCTTCAAGTTCTTCGCTCAGCCCTACGATGCGAAGCCGGGCACCGCCGAGAAGGTGCTCGATATCTACAAGCTTTCCGCCTCCCACGAGGCCCAGGCGATCAAGACCACCTGCGCCGGCTTCCACCCGGACTACGCGCTGGTGTGGAGCAAGAACGGGAAGCAGCGCGTCCTGCAGATCTGCTACGGCTGTCACGAGTGGAAGTACTTCGGCCCCGGTGGCAAGGTCCACACCGACATCGAGGACAAGACCTACTTCCAGAAGCTCATCCCGCTCCTGCCGAAGGCGAGGGAACGCCCGCGCCCCTGAGGCTCGCTAGCGGCTGGTCCCCTTGATCTTCACGTTGCGGAACTCGCCGAGGTCGTCGAAGGAACCGAGGCCGATCTTTCCCCACTCTAGGGTCTTGTCCTGGGCGGTGAGCACCGGCTTGTCCATGTCGTCGAACCACACGCCGATGTCACCGCTCGTGGTGTTGCGGACGATCTTCACCTTGTGCCAAGTCCCTTCCTTCCACGGCGTGCCGCCGGTGCGGAAGGTCGTGATCGGCTTGCGGTCCGCGTTGTCCACGATGTGGATCTGGTGGTGCGGTTCGTCGGCCTTTTCGCCGAGGTGGGCGTAGTAGAAGCGGTTCTCCGCCGCACGGCCGAAGGCGATGCAAAGGTCGTTGTTGCCGGCGTCGAATTTCGTCAGGCGCAGCTCCGCGGTGAGGGTGAAGTCCTTCCACTCCTTGCCCTCGCACCAAGCCAGGTTGAAGGGGCTGCGGTACTTGGGCTTGGTGCCCGGGTCGCTCTGGGCGATCAATTGCAGCACCCGGTCCTTGCCCTCGCCGCTCCACTTCCAGGCTTTCGCATCGGGGAAGGTCCAGCGGGAGGGGTCCGCGAAGAGGTCCTGCTCCAGCGCCGTCGAGCGGCTGTTGCCGCTGCAGCAGGGCGGGATGGCGACGGCGGGGGGCGCGCCCGCCGCAAAGGCGAGCGGCGCGGCCAAAAGCGCGAGAAGGGCAGCGGCGGTTTTCAAAACGAGGCGGAATGTGAGCCAGGAATCCCGGAAATCAAGCTGTCGTGATGGGTAGGGCAGGGGACTTCCTGAATGCTCGGAAAACAGATTGCCGCTGTGGAACGGTGGTGCTTTCCTGATAGTTGATGAGTCACCCGGACGGAGCGAGCGGATCAGGTTCCGACGAGGCGGAGCGCTTGGTGTTGGCATTGCGGGCCTCGAACGAGGGCATCTGGGACTGGTGGATCGGCAAGCCGGATATCTATTACTCCCGCCGGATTCTGGAGTTTCTCGAGTGCGGCATTTCGAATGCGCCGAATCTCTTCCTCGAGCCCCATGAGAACATTCATCCGGAGGACCGCGAGCGCTTTGCCCTGGCCCTGAAGAATGTGCTGCACCCCGCGGGTCCGGAACTGCTCGCAATCGATTGCCGGGTCAAGACCGGCAGCGACCACTGGCGCTGGCTTCGCGTTCGCGGCACCGTGGTCCGCAGCCGCGAGGGCCATGCCAAGCGTATCGCCGGCTCGATGATCGATATCTCGCTGCGCAAGCAGGCGGAGGCGCAGATCGAGGAGGAGCGCCACCTCCTGCGCATGCTCATCGATCACGTGCCGCTGCAGGTTTACTTCAAGGACCGCCAGTCCCGCTTTGTACTGGCGAACCGTCAGATGGCCGACTGGATGGGTCTGCAGGACCCCTCGGAACTCACCGGCAAGCATGACCGCGACTTCTTCGCCCAAGAGCACTGGCAACAGGCAGCTGAAGATGAGCAGCAGATCATGGAAAGCCGCGAGGCGGTCAATGAGAAGGTCGAGAAGGAAACCTGGCGCGGCGGTGACGATACTTGGGTGCTGACTTCGAAGTTCCCTTGGGTCGATAGCAATGGCGAGGTTCGCGGCACCTTCGGCGTCTCCAGCGATGTCACCGAACTGGTCACCGCCAAGCAGGAGGCAACCGACTTGGCCGCCGAGTTGCAGGTCCGCAACCAAGCCTACGAGGAAGAGCTCCAGCTCGCCCGCGAAATCCAGCAGGCCCTCGCAGGCTCGACCTTTCCGGAGGTTTGCGATGGAGCATCGGCGCTGAGCTTCGGCGCGCGTTACCTGCCGATCTCCGGCATGGCCGGCGACTTCTTCGAGGTCCTGCGAATCTCGAACGACAAGGCGGGCATGCTGATCTGCGATGTGATGGGCCACGGGGTCCGCTCCGCGTTGGTGGTCGCGATGCTGCGCGGCTTGTTAGAGAAGCAGCGCCGCAGCGCCGGCGATCCCACGGCTTTCCTCACTGGCCTGAACAACGGCCTCGCCGCGATCCTCGAACGCGCGGGAGCCACCATGTTCGCCACCGCCTTTTACGCCGTCGTCGATCTCTCCGCAGGCACGCTCACCTATGCCTGTGCCGGCCACCCGGGTGCCGTGGCCACCGGTCCCGGTGGTGTCCGCCAGCTCGCCGCCACCCGCAAGGAAAAGGGCCCCGGGCTGGGCCTTATAGCGAAGGCGGAGTATCCCTCTGGAACCGTATCGCTGACGGAAGTGACCCGCCTCCTGATGTTCACGGACGGGATTCTCGAAGCGGAGAATCACGAGGGCGAACCCTTCTTGGAAAAGCGCCTGATGGAGACCGCCGCGGAGTGCAGCAAGGAAAGCCTGGAAGGCATGCTCGATCTCGTGCTGTCCCGCGTTCTCCAATACTCCGACGGCCATCACTTCGATGACGACGTCTGCCTGTTAGGCATGGAGCTGGTCCGCCAGCCGAGCGCGGTGTCCGGCTGAAGTCGGCCGCCTACTTCCACGCCTCCCACAGCAGCTTCACCGTCATCGCAAACACCACCGTCAGGAACACCGGCCGGATAAACCCGGCGCCCTTGCGGATCACCATTCCCGAGCCAAGCCGCGCGCCGATCAGTTGTCCGCCGATCATCACCGCCGCGGCACCGTAGTGCACGGAGCCCTTCTGCAGGAAGATGCACAGCGCCCCCACGTTGCTCGCCAGATTTGCCGCCTTCGTGTAGCCGGTCGCCCCCTTCAAATCCAAGCCTAACAGCGCCACGATCGCCAGGGTCCAGAAGGATCCCGTCCCCGGCCCGAAGAAGCCATCGTAGAAGCCCAGCGCGATTCCGAAAATCACCGCAAACAGCACCGGCGACATCTTCCGCTCGCCTGCCTGAATTCCGAACTTCCGGTTCAGCGCCGTGTAGACCGCCACTGTTGCCAGCAACCACGGGATGAGTTGCTTGAGCAGATCCTGCTTCAGCACGCTCACCACGTAGGCACCGCCCGCGCTCGCTAGGAAGGCCAGCACTACCGCGATCTTAAGCCCCGGCGTTTTCATCAGTCCCGCCTTGGCATAGCGCCACACCGCCATGCTGGTGCCGAAGGACGACTGCAACTTGTTGGTGCCAAGCACTACCTGCACCGGTAGTCCGGCAGCCAGTAGCGCCGGCACGGTGATGAGCCCACCGCCTCCCGCCACGGCATCGATGAAACCGCCACCGAAGCCGGCCGCGAAGAGCAGACAATAAACCAGCAGTTCCATGACGTGCTATTCCTTCACCGCGACCATCCCGTACATCAGCGGGATCTTCGCCTTGCCCTCCGGCATCGTCCAACGCCGCCCCGGGAGCGCCTGCATCTCCTTGAAGGGCTTCCAACCATTCGAGTGCAGGTACTCGCGATAATCGCGCAGTCGCAGTCCGGACTTCAGCACGGAGCCCAGGATCTCACCCATGCCGCGCTGGAATTCGTAGCAGGGATACGGATTCACGAAGGGTTCCCGATTCACTACCTCGCCGGATGCCACCAAGCCACCGCAGGAATCGCCTACGTAGTCCGAGATGCCCACCGCCCAGTGCAGTGGCTCCGGCATCCAGTAGTCGTAGGTCGGCACCCCGTGCTCATCGAAGATCATTGCCACCTGGTGGAACTCCACACAGACGAAGCGCCCGCCCGGTTTCAAAATCCCCGCGACCAAGCTCATCCAGCGCGGCAGATCCGAGAGCCAGCACAGCGCGCCGTAGGAACAGAACACAAGGTCGTACTGCCGACCTTTTGCAATCGCAGCCTCCAGCCACGGATAAACATCCGAGCGCTCGAATTCCGCCGCGATCCCGCAGTCCGCTGCGAGTTGCTTGGCGAAGGCGATCGCCTCATCGCTGATGTCCACGCCAGTCACCTTCGCGCCGAGCTTGGCCAGCGAGAGCGTGTCCTGCCCCGAGTTGCACAGCAGGTGGACCGCCTCCTTGCCCTGCACCTCGCCTAACAGTTCGATCTCCTCGGGGAAAAGCGTGCTGCCACCATTCTTGAGGAAACCTGCCTGATCCGGCTTGTGCGAATTGTGCGCAATCGTCGCGGCATTCCACGACAGCCGGTTGATCTCGTGCAGTTCGGGCCGGGTCACCTGCTCAGCGGACTTCCCGGCGCCGCCTGCGTCAAGGCTTGGCTCCCGGAGTCCCCGCCACTTTCGGTGCTGCCTGCTGCGGTGCCGCGGCGGGTTGTGGCGCCGCTGGTGCTGGCGCCGGCGGAGCTTGGGGCACATCCGCTCTGCCGGTCATGAAATTCAGCAGCTCTTTCCCGAACTCAATGTCCCTGGCATCAGGTGCCTGGCCGCCGGTCGCATGCGCGCCGATGGCCGTCGCCCGTTTCAGCATATCTTCACTCGATTCCGGACCCTCTGCCTTCACGGTTCCGCCGCCCCCGCCACCTGCTGCCACCGGGGCCTGCAAGGGATCCTCGGAGAGCGCTTTCGGCAGCTCCTGGGCAAAGGCGATCAGGAGTTCGCGCGAGGAGGGAATCGCCATCGCGATCGCCCCCAACGCCAAAATCCCAATTAAAATCGCCTTGGTCGCTTGCTTCCGGAGCCCTTGCCACGACGCAGCTTGCTCGCGCTCGCGCGCCTCCAGCATCTGCTGCAGCTCTTTTTCCGATGGCTCCATGGGAAACCACACATACCTGAATCATCAGCGTAGGTCAAACGCCGATGCGGATCCGGTCTGCTGGTCTTCCGAGTACCGTAGTCGGCTCGGGCTCAGGCCTTCACGCGCTCCAGCTTGATCGGATAGGTCCGGCCGGAGTTCCACTGCGCCACGTAGATGCTCTGGTCGTCGTCGATCAGGATCCCGTGCGGGAAGGTGAAGAGCTTGGTGTCCGCCGCCAGCGCGTCGAGCTTCTCGCCGGCGTAGTTCGGGGCGGGTGCGGCCAGGTTCGAGATCACCTTGCGCTCCGGATCGAGCACGCAGAGGAAGCCGTTGTCGCCCACCTTGCCGTTCTTGGCAGCATTGCCGCGCAGGCAGGGGATCACCGTGTGATCGCCGAAAGGTACGATGAAGTTCGGCTGCGCGCCGGTCAGTTCCAGAATGTCCACCAGCTCGCCGTCCAGAGTGTAGCGCTTGAGCTTCGATTCACTGCGCGAGGTGATCCACAGCAGCTTCTTGGGGTCGCGGGTATCCACCCAGGCACCGTGGGCGCAATTGAGGTTGGCACCACCGCCGTCATTGCCGCCGAAGCACTTCACCCATTCGCCCTTGGCATCGTAGCGGTGGCACCAGCTCTTGCCGTAGCCATCCACCACGAAGAAGCCGCCATCCGGCGCGAGCGCCACGTGGGTCGGCTTGAATTCGCCGGCGTTCGCGTACTTGCCGCTCTTCTCCGGGTAGTCCCAGGTCCGCAGGATCTTGCCGTCGAGCGTGGTCTTGAAGAACTGGTGACGGTCGTGGTCGGTGATGTAGAAGATCTCCTTGCCGTCTTCTTCCGCCAGCGTGAAGCCGTGGGCGCCGGGGAATTCCGTGCCCCACTTGCCGAGCAGTTTGCCGGCTTTGTCGTAGATGATGACGTTGTTCTTCGTCTCGTTGGTCAGCAGGAAGATCCGGCCGTCCTTCACCTGGATCATCGCGTGGCAGTCCTTCACCGGGGTATCCTTGTCGAGCACGCCCCAGCCCGGCACGGCCTTCCACTGATACTTGCCTTGGCCGACGACGGCCGCGCCCGTGGACGGGTCCTGGGACTGGCCGAAACTACCACTGACGCCAGCGGCGAGAGCGGCAGACAATGAGAGGAGGAAATCACGACGATCGGTTGCCATGCTCCCAGCACATGCAACCGCCAGATCTTCGCAAGCAAAATAGCGGCCGCAGCCGCTCCCCTTGATGCGATCTTGGCTTCGCGGTTTTTGGATTTCCCAAACCCCAATCCGAAGCCGCCGACCCTCAGGAAAAGCGCGTTTTGCTCCTAGTCATGGGTTGGTGAAAAACGTGCGTAGCAGCTCGCTGCGGCCTCCGGCGGCAGGGCGCTCAAAGGCACCGTCACCCGCGTGACCGTCGCTGGCCAGCTCGCTGCCCTGAAGCTGCCCTTGGGGATCCAAGTCTGGAGGTCTGCCGAGAGCTCGATCTTATAAGTGCGCCCGGGGACCGTCTTGAGGGAGGCGATCACACTGGCCGTGTCCTTCACCACCTCGACCCCGACCAAGACGCTCCCGGGATCGGTGGGGTCTGTTCCCGCGGCCCGCTCTTCCGCGTTGCTCATGCCGTCGCCATCGCTGTCTGCCGCGCTGGAGAGGACGCCGACAGTCGGCGCATAGGCCAGCTCCCAGCTGTCCGGCAGGCCATCGCTGTCCTCGTCTTCCTTGCCGCCGAAGCCAAGCGAGACGGAGAAGAAGTAGTTCCGGTGGAAATCCGTGTGCTGGTAGCCCTTTGGCACCGGAGCCTTCCCGACCGTGACGATGCTGCCCACGTTCGTGACGTCGTAGCTGTAGTAAATCTCGTCCCCACCCTCGGTGAAATTCACCACGCCCTTTCCCGTGCCACCGGTGCCGTCCGGGAGAGAGTCGATGAAGCCGGCCGCCATCTTGTCCCCTGCTGCCAAGCTCACCCGTGTCGGCACGCTGGAGAAGGGAAAGGTATTGTTCCCCAGGGAATAGCCCGTCCGGGGTGTGCCCACTGCCAGCACTGTGAAGTTGTTGTCGGCATTCACCTTCACCAGGAAGGGCGTCACGGGATCTGTCACCCGCCCGGCGTGGAAGCGGAATTCGTCGACCGTGACCGTCATCGCCTGGCCGGTGGTGTTGGTGAAGGTGTCGGTCTCGTTGATCACCAGGTTTGAGTTCGCGCCATCGGGTGCCGCCCCGGCTAGGATCTTCAGGCCATTCCCGACTTCGTAGCCCGTAATGATATAGCTGATGGCAAATTGGTAGTTCCGGTGCTGGGTGGTTTGGAGCTGGGTGCCGGGGTTGGGGGCTTGGCCGAGGGTCAGCGAGCCCGCGTCCGCATCTGCCGCTCCACCACCATGCCAGATCTCGGCACCGCCGTCCTCCCAATCGATGATTCCAGCCGCGCTGCCGCCCGAGCCGTTCGGATTCGCGTCCATGAAGCCGATCGCGAGCGTCTGGCCCGGCGCCACTACCAGCTTCGAGGCTCCATCAATGAAAGGCAGGTCGTTGCTGCCGATCTGGTAGTTCGTCCGTGGACTGCCGATCGCGACGACCGTGAAATTGTTGTTGGCGTTCACCTTGACGATGAAGGGCGTCAGCGGATCGCCAGTACGCCCGGCGTTGAAGTGGAAGCGGTCGATCGCCAATGTCAGCTCCGCACCAGTCGTGTTCGTGAAGGTCGCAGCCTCGTTGATCACGATGTTCGCGTGCCACAGGTCGGGACCCTGCGCGGCCGGTGGGGTGGGACCGGGAATGCCGAGATCCCCGCCGCCGTAGAAGCCCTGGGTTCGGGTGCAGGAGTCCGCGCTCATCCCCAGAATCCAGTCCGCGAGGTGCGATACTGCCACTTTGTCAACGATGCCCTTGGCCAGCGGCGGCATGGAGCAGCACGCGTCGATCGTGTTCATCCGCAGCAGCATCACCGAATTTTCAAAGCTCCCCGGCTTCACCACTGCCGGTGCCGGTGCGCCAAGTCCGTCGATTACCGGACCGCAGATGATCGATTGCGAGGTGAGGGGAGTGGTCAGCCGCGCATCGAAGAAAGCCCGCGAGCTGCCGCCGGGCTGGTGGCAGTGCGAGCAGTTGCTATCAAGGTAAGATCGCGCCCATGCCTCATCGCTTGCCGCGGGATCGTCCACTTCCACCGAAGAAAGCACTCCGGTCAGCATCTGCTTCGTCAGCAATTGCGGGAGGAAGCCCGTCACGCTCAGCGATTCGATCTGGTTCGCAGTGCCGCCGCCCGGATAGCTGAAGTCGCGGTTGAGCTGTCGCGTGCGGAAGCCCAGCACTGGCCCGGCCAGCCCGGTGTGGCAGAGCTTGCACTGCTGCCGCGAGGGGTAGAGGTAGGTGAAACTCTGCCCATTCACCGTCAGCGATTCCTCTCCGCCTTGATCTAACAGATCCGCCTCGCTGCCGTCGACCCGCCACTTGTAGGTCACCCCGCCCCAGCCGTCCGTGCCATGGACCAGGAGTCGTGTCTCGAGCGGCGCGTCGGTATCGGGCCGCGCGAAGTGCTTCACGAATACGCTACCCACCGGCAGTTGCCAGGCCCCGGTCTCGCTGTAACTGATCTGCTCGGCCGGGGTGTTCGCCACTCCGTCGTTCGGGATCATCACCCAGCGTTTCTTGTGCATGCCCGCGCTCCACAGCGGCATGTTCACGTCGAAGGGGATCATGCCCGCCGCCGGGGTGAGTGTGGGAAGCTTGCTGAAGACGCCGGTTTGCGACAGTAGGGGCGGGTAAGCCCAAGTCCCACCGCTCGGTGGACCGGCCGGCTTGATCCGCGAGATTTGGGCCGTTCCGGTGTTGGCACCGGCCAGTTGCAGCAGCAGCGGCTCGCCCTGCGAATCCACGCCGAAGGAGCTTATGCCGTTGAAGAGATAGCCCGCCCGGCCTTGGCCGAATTGCTGGACCCCGACCGTTTGTTTCGTCACCGGGTCGAATTGCAGCGCATAGAGCAGCTGCGTGCCGTTGTCGCCGTAGAGGTATTTGCCTGCCAGTTGTGGCATGGCGCTGCCGCGATAAACCTGCCCGCCGATGATGCAGGACCCAATCGAGTGCGGGTAGTCGTACACCGGTGGCCGCGAACTGCCAATCAGCGGGCTCGGCTGGGTCCGGAAGCCATCGGCGCTGCCCTCCTTGTAGTTCCACTCGAAGTTTAAACCCGGGCCGTCCATGAGGTCCACTTCCTCGCGGTTGTTCGCGCCCACGTCGCCGATCCAGAAACTCCCGGTCGCCGGGTCGAAGCTCATTCGGTGGGGTTCGCGCAGGCCGATCGCATAAAACTCCTCCAAGGTCCCGCCGCTCGCATCCTGCCACGGATTGCTATTAGGAATGTAGTAGTTCTGGGTGAAGGATCCGCTCCCCGCCGGCTGCCGCCGGATCGCATGGCTCACGCTGCCGCCCTGCATGTCCACATCCATCCTCCACACGCCGGAGCGTGGCCGGTCGTTGATCTTCTGCGTGTGCGGCGTGGAATCCCCGCTCTCGGTGCCCTCGTCGCCAAAAGCGAGATAGAGGAAGCCGTCTGCACCGAAACACATCCCTCCGCCCTCGTGGCCCTTGGTCGTGTCATACTGGTGGATCAGGAGCTGCTCGCTGGCCGGCGTGAAGGCCGTGCCATTCCAGGTGAAGCGTGCGAGCCGGTCGTAGAAGGGCGGGTTCGCGCTCGGAGCGTCGTTCGTGTTGCACGTGTAATAGACGTAGAGGAAGTCCTTGTTCAGCCCCTTACCGAACTGCGGGTGGAAGACCGTGGAAAGCACGCCGCCGTGCTTGGTGCCGTTGTCGGCGTTATCCCAATTGTAGTGCCAGACCCGGTCGCGGATATCCAGGACCAGCTGCTTGGTCGTCGCGGCGTCGTTGTCGGCCACCTTGTAGATGCGGCCATCCATCTCGGCGATCATCAGCTGGCCGCTCGCCTGTGGCCACGGCTTGGCATCGATCGGCGCATCCCAGTCCAGCGCCGGGAAGGCCTCGGTGACTGCGATTCCCGTCGGCACGATCGAAAGCGTCGGCAGCGCGCCGTTGGAAAATGCCGCCACCGGCTTCGGCCCGCCGAAGCCGCTCAGGCCCTCGACATGTGAGCGGACCGATACTGCCGTGCTGCTGGGAAAGTCCGAGGGCACAGTGACGGGTGGATTGATTCCCGCGCACCACTTCAGAGCCCGGACCAGATTCTCCTGGAACGCCGCGCAGCGCATCCCGATCGGCTGCGCGTCGCCGGTCCAGATGTGGCCGTAGCTTGAGGCATAGACCCGGCCACTGCCGTAGTTGACGGTCCACTCTACCGGGAACTGAAGCTGCGTGGTGGGATCCTTGGCGTAGGACAGCACTGTTAGGTTTTGGGCGGGCCCGCGCGGGTAGCGCCACACCTCCAGATCGGCAGCCATCCATGAAGGCGGTAGCCCGGAGTGGATTGGGTGATTGCCCAGACGCTTCACCAGCACGTTCACCCGGTCGCCGTGGCTGGTATAGGAGCCCTGCCCCGGCGGCAGCATCTGCAGGCTTTCGTTCGCATTCACCGCGACGGCAGTGCCGCTGTTGGCGGGATTCCAGCGCAGCCCCAGCATCTCGCCGTAGGCGGTCCAGCCGGCGAAGGAGTCGCAGGCCTCGTGGAAGGCGACGAAACCACCGCCACTGCTGACGTAATTCTGAAAGGCGTTCTCCACCGCCGCAGGCCAGCGCGGCTCGCCACCCGCGCCATTGCTGTATCCCGACAGCACCACATCGTAGGCCGCGAAATCCGGGGCCCATGTCGCCCAGCCGGGATCGCTCGCTGCCCCCGGCGTGACATTCACCGTCACATCAAAACTGCCGTCCCGCGAGATGATCGCCGTCAGGATCTCCTTGCGGTGCTGCCAGTCGTGATTGCTGGCACCTTCGATGATCAGCACTTTGCTGCGCTCCGCCAGTGCCGTGGAGGAGGCGGCGAGCACCAGCAGTCCGATGGACAGAAAGCGGGGGAACTTCATGGGGCCGGCGGGGGATCCGGATTCGCTTCGTGCCGCGTGCCAGTGAGCACAGCCAGCCCCTCAGCAAAGCACGCAGCGAGCCCGCCGCCTAGCCCATTCAGTTGAACTTCTGCTAACTACCTTTCGCGGCAGTTAACGCTTCGCAGCGGCCTCCAGGACGTAGAAGTCCGGATTGAGGTGGCCCAAGGGTCCGCGCAGGGAATCGATCTCCGCGGCCGGGCCGTGGAACTCAAGGCGGATCAGCTCGCTGATTTGCAGCATCTTGCCCAGCGGTTCGCCGACGTTCTCAAGGTGGGCCAGCACGCCCGCCGCGCCCTCGTAACCCTCGCGGCAGAAGACGACGTCGCCGTTCACCGTGAACTCGTAGAACAAGCAGGCCGACTCGGTCTCGGTCCTCGCGATGAAGTCCTTCACGATGGCTTCCGCCTCGGACTTCTTGTCCGGCTGCAGCTTGAAGTAGGGATGAATTGTCACCAGGTTGGTCGTCAGGCTCATGGTCCCGGCATTCAAGCCACCTATCTTCCGATTGGCAGCAAAAAGAAAAAAGGCACCAGAGAAACCGGTCTGATAAACCGACCGTGGGATCGCCGTTTCCTTCCGCCCCGGCTCCTTCACCCTGTCCTTATGATGCGGTCATTGTCGTCACGCCTTGCCTTGGGAGTTTGTCTTCTTGCCTCTCCAGTGAGCGCCGCGCCTGAGTTCACGGAAACACCGCTCTTCACCGCGGGAGCCGACGGCTATCACACTTACCGCATCCCCACCTTGCTACGCAGCGCCTCCGGCACCCTGTTGGCCTTCTGCGAGGGCCGCAAATCCTCGGGTACTGACCACGGCGATATCGACATCGTCCTCCGCCGTTCCACTGATGGTGGTCAGACTTGGGGACCGCTGGCCGTGATCCAGGAAGAGGGCGATACCGCCCCGGTCACCATCGGCAACCCGGTGCCCGTCCTCGATGAATCGAATGGCCATATCCACCTGCTCTTCTGCCGCAACAACACCGAGGCCTTCCACAGCGTCTCTACCGATGACGGGCTGACATGGTCACCACGCAAGGACATCACCCCTGTGGTGAAGCGTGAGGGCTGGGGCTGGATCGCCACCGGCCCGGTCCACGGCATCCAGCTCAAGCGCGGTGCCCAGGCCGGCCGCTTGCTCATTCCCTGTGACCATCGCATCGGCACGCCCGGGAAGGACAAGGGGCCCTTCGGCGTGCAGGCTGTTTACTCGGACGATCACGGTGCCACTTGGCAGCTCGGCGCAACAATGCAAACGAGTGAGACCGTCGCGCCGAATGAGAACACCTGCGTCGAACTCGTGAGCCCCGCGCCCGGAGGAGGCTCCCGCGTTTACTTCAATGCCCGCGACCATGTCGGCCCCCATGCCCGTGCCGCTGCGATCTCGAATGACGGCGGCAGCACTTGGCTCGATGGCGGCTTTACCGATGCCCCGAACTTCACCTGCCCCGTGGTGCAGGGCTGTCTCCAGCGTCTCCGCGCCACGGATCAAGGCGACCCGGCGAATCGCATCCTCTTCACCTGCCCCCAAGGCGATACCCGCGCGGGGATCTCCATCTGGTCTTCAAAGGATGAGGCAACCACCTGGGCTGCTCCCAAGCTGATCTACGAGGGTCCTAGTGCTTACTCGGACATGGCCGTCACCGGTCCGGGCAAAGTCGCGATGGTCTACGAGAAAGGCCAAGCCAAGCCCTACGAAATGATCGCCTTCGCCCGCTTCAACGAGGAGTGGCTGGATGCACCGGCCAAGGCCGGCAACTAAGGCACTCCCGCCGTGCGACTCAGCTCTCTCCTGATTCCGAAGGGATCACAGCATCAGTAGCCGGGGGTTGAGGCAAAGCCGACACCCTCGGTCAACCGAAAGAAGAAATACTCGATCCCGTCGGGATCGCAGCGGCTATCGAGTCACCATAGGTTCGCCATGAACTCCAGTCGCTGGAGCCCGATCCAATCCAAAGTGACCTTGCGCCAAAGGCAGAAGGAGCCAAGAATGAGCACGAATAAAAGACAGGGGAGACTACCTTAACTGGATCTTCATTCGTGTTGATCCGTGTTGATCCGTGTTGATCCGTGTTCATTCGTGTTCATTCGTGTTCATTCGTGGTTTCTTCCGCATTCCGAATGCTAGTGGGATTTCTTGGATTCGCATCACTCCCCGGCCACCAAGCGATAGAACCGCACCCGACTCGTAGAAGGGAGCTCCAGCTCCATCATCACACCGCTACCTAACAGATTCACCGCGGCCATTTGCCACACGCCCGGCAAATCATCCGCTGCCTCGATCCGGTAGATCACCCCGGCCACGCTCGGAAATTTCAAGCTAGCTCCTCCCGCCGACTTCTCCGCCATCAGCAGCAGCCTGCTATTCGCATTGCGCGGATCCGTCCCGGTGCGGAACTCCTGGAGATTGCTCATCCCATCTCCATCCAAATCCCCCGCCGCATCCGCCGCGTTCGTCTTGTTCAAGCCCACCACCGAATCCTCATACGCATCCGGCATCCCGTCGCCGTCGCTATCACTCGTCGTCACCAACGCCGCATTCGAGAACACCGATGTATCACCACTCGATATCGCCGTTGCTGTCACGGTAACGAAACGCCCCGCCTGCACGCTCGCGGGAAGTACGATGTCGATCGCAGTCGCTCCGCCGCCATTCGTGTTCACCATCTTATCTCCGAGAAACATCTCACCATTCGTGCCCGCCGCGGCGGAGGCGAAGTACTCGATCCGATAGCTCGCATTCGGAGCACCCGTGAAGCTCCCCGTGACCGTGGTCCCGATCCCCAGCACTGCCGCTGAAATCACCGGCGCGGCAATCCCGTGATTCGCCCCGTTGTACATCGCGATCCCATCCCAGCCATTTCCCCCGATCGAGTTGCGCCGGAAGCTATTCCCGGTCGCACCCGTCTCGAAGAGCACGATCCCACGCCCGGCATTTCCCCGGATCAGGTTCGCCGCTCCCGGTTCACTGCCGCCCACCGTTGTGCCATTCGCCGAAGCCCCGATCGCGATGGCATCGAATTGATTCGTGAACGCCGCCACGCCATACACATCCGGCCCGATCCGGTTGTTACGGATCGCATTCCCGCCCGGTCCTGCATCGGCCACGAAGGCCCCGTAAACGGCATTCCCGGAAATCAGATTCCCGCTGCCCGGCCCCTCGCCCAAAAAATTCCCGCTGCTCCCGCCAGAGAGATCGACCCCCGCAAATGCATTCGGTACCGTTGCGGTCCCTGCGGCATTCGTCCCGATGAAGTTCCGGTAAACGCGATTCGCTGTCGTGCCGGCATCGCGGATCGCCAAGCCCACCGAGCCATTGCCCGACATCACGTTGTCCTCGATCCGGTTGTTAGACGCGCCTTGGAACAGCGTGATCCCGGCGAAGCCATTCCCCAGTGCCGCTGTACCGCTCGCCGTCGTGCCCGCGAAATTTCCTCTCACGGTATTCCCCGTCGTTCCCACCCCTGCGAGCCGCAATCCCTCCTGAGCATTCCCCGAGAAGAGATTCCACTCTAACAAATTGTCCGCGGCACCATCGAGAACGTAGACCCCGGCAAAGGTATTCGGGATCGCCGCCGTTCCCGCTGCATTTGTGCCGATCCGGTTGTTGCGGATCACATGCTGGTCCACGCCTTCACCCGTCACCCACAGGCCCGCATCCTTGTTTCCGGACAGCAGGTTGCCCTCCACCGTGTCGTGATGGGTACCGCCTGTTAGAATGATCCCGCCGGATTGATTCGCCAGCGCGGCCGTCCCGTCCGCCGTGGTGCCCACCTTGCAGTTTCTCACCTCATTCCCTTGGCCCTCTGACATCCACAGCCCGTACTGGTTGTTCCCGGAAAGCACACACCCCTCGACCAAATTGTCCCGCGCCCCCTCCGAGATCTGGATCCCTTGGAAGAGGTTCAGCTTGCTCGTGCAGTTCAGGATCCGGTTCCCCGTCGCATCCGGCCGCGACAGATTGATCCCGCACCAAGGATATCCGGAAACCCCCATTGCCTGGATCTCGCAATCGCCCTCCAGAATCAGGAAGCCTGGAGCCTGTCCCTCTTCCGTCGCGAGATCCGTCCCGGCGATCTGCACCCGTGGCAGCGCCGCGGCACCCGGCTGGGTGCTGCCATCGATCTTGATCCCATCCTTCGCCAGCGGTGGTAGCCATGCTTTCGGCCGGATCGTCCAGGTTCCCCCGGAGTAGTTCGGATCGCTTGTGGGGATATTGAAACTCACCGGCGTCCCCGGATGGTCCGTCGCGTAGTACATCGCCGCCCGTAGGCTCCCCGGCCCACCGTCGGCCGTCGTCGTTACTACCGCCGATGGTGCCACCGCCGGCGGCCCGTAAAGGAAGGCCATCAAGGCCCGGTCACCGGGGCTCAGCGCAACATTGCCCATCCGCGTCTGGTACTTTTCGTAGCCCGCCTTCGCCCGCAGCGTGTCCAAGGTTCCAGGCTGGGTCGAAAGCGTATCGCGCCCGTAGTGCATCACCGACTCGAAGTCGTAAGCGCCATGCATCGTCGCCCCGCTGGCGATCGCGAATAGCGCCTCATTCCCCGCTACAATGTTTGCGGACAGCACCTCCACGTAGCCGTCCCGGTCCGGCCGTTGGTGCTCGTGTTCCAGCCCGAAGGCGTGGCCCATCTCGTGGCAGATCTGCCCGCGCGCCAGCGAATTGACCTCCACCGTCACCGGCTGGCTGCCCGAGACCCGGTTGGGACCCTGCGGGTCGAACTTGAAAACAATGTACTGCGTCTCCGCCGCCCGCGGCACAAAGTGGACATTCGCCGCCAGCTCATACTCCCGCAGCCCGTTCAGGTAGATCGCCTGTTTTGCCGCGGGAATTCCCGCATCGAAAACATAAGGCACGACACCCCCTGGCCACGGGACATTTCCGGGGGAAACGCCGGGGGCATACAGGCCTGCCGCCGCGGAGGCGACACTCATGCACCACAAAGCCGAAGCTTTGAGCGGGGGGGTCATGCAGGCAGCTTAGCTGCTGCCGGGGCAAATGTCTGCCTATTTGCTCCCGGTGTAGCCGTAGCTATCAGGGTGGCGGAAGCCATCGATGTAGCCCCAGATGTAATCGTTGCGATGGGCGCTTGGCAGCGTCCGGTCTTCGTTGATGTGTGGCTTGTAGGCTTTGCCGTTGTAGCGGTCGCCTCTGCCGTCGGTATGCCCGCGATAGTAGGCATCGCGGGGACTGTAACCGGCTGCTTGGTAAGGCTCACCGTAATAACTGCATGAGGGCCCTGCTATGGCCAAGATCACGCCCAGTGGGACAAGGGTGGACATTTTCATTGCATCTCCCCTCTAACACACATTCCCCCCGCGGTCCAAACTCATTTCAAACGAACCCTAGAAGCGCCGCAGGGTGGCTCCCCGGGGTCGGAGGGGCAGGAGGGCGGCCATCATCAGGCCGACGACAAAGCCGCCAAGGTGGGCACCGTAGGCAACATTTGAGCCCGATTTGCTCATGATCGAGGTGAAATCGAGGTACATCCCCAGCACCCCCAGCGCCGCGAGTTGGGCTGGCGGCACCGGTCGCGACATCGGCCAGATGTGCGGCGTCGGCAGTTGCCAGCGCACCGCCATGCCGAGGTAAAAGCCCTCGAAACCCATCACTGCGCCGGAGGCTCCCAGCATCGGGTTCAGCTCCTCGGGATTCAGCGCTACGTGGAAGATTCCCCCTGCCACCGCGGTGACGAAGAAGATCGCGAACATCCAGCGGTGCCCGATCAGCTCAGCAATCAAGGCGGCGAAGATCCACATCGCCAGCATGTTATAGATGATGTGCTCCGCCCCGCCATGCAGGAAGGCGTAGCTCACCAAGGTGCTGAAGGTCTTCAGGTCCGCCGCTTCGAATTGTCCGGAACGGAGGTGCTGCCAGCTCTCCACCACTGCCGACGGCACCGTCGCGAAGGGCATCCACCACTCCACCCCCCTCGTCTCCTGGAGGATGAAAAGGCTGAACATCAGGATGATCAGGCCCAGCAGGGGACCCTGTGCTTCCAGCAGGCCCCGCAGGGCATCATGGCGAACTCCTCGCATCGCCGCCTTTTAAAGCTGATCCGCCACCGCCTCGGCAAGCGGCGCGACAGCGGAATCCGTTTCCGACTGCCGGAGCTGCCGGGAAGCCCGGAAATCCGGCTGGAAGACCTTCTGCTCCAGCGCCCGGAGCGCCGCCGGATCGTTCATCGCCAGATTCAGCTCGCGGTTGATGCGCATACTCAGGACATCGAGGTTCGCCGAGCCGAATTGCGCCCAGCCGTCGCAGATCATCACCTTCATGTGGGTCATCCGCGGGTAGCGGTAGACCTTGGCACCGGCTTGGATCAGGTCCCGCGCTGTCGCCAGATTGCCGGTGTCCATGATCGTGGAGTCACCTCGTGCGGGCAGGATCACCCGTACGTCCACCCCGCGGCGGGCCGCAGCCGCCAGAGCTGTGGCCGTTTCGTCGTGGGCGAAGTAGGGGTTCTCGATCCAGATCCGCTTCCGCGCCGCGCGGATCGCCAGCAGGGTGGCATCCATGATCTGGGTTTGGCCGCGCGCTGCATCGGTCCGCATCACCCGCAGCGGGAACGCGTTCGGCACCGTCTCCGGACCCTTGCGCCAGCCCGGCTTCCCGATCAGCGCGAAATCTCCGAGGAACCCAGCTTTGCGCCAGGCCCGGTTGAATTGCTTGCTCAGCGAGGCTACCACCGGGCCCTCCACCTTCGCCATCAGGTCGTGCCACTCGGAGTAATACTCCTGGCCCATGTTCATCCCGCCCATGATCGCCGAGTTGCGGTCGAACACGAGCAGCTTGGTGTGATCGCAGATCAGCCAGGGATTCAGGGTCCGTCGCACCCGCACCCGGGATCCATCGCGTAGGTAGCTCGCGATGTCCGCGGGCGGCGTGAAGCCCCGTGGTCCCGGCGTGTCCGGTGCGGCGTTCTGGGCGGTCGTGCTGCCCAGATCGTCGAAAAGCACCCGCACCGGCACCTGCTCCGCCTTCTGCTTCAGGACGTCCGCGTAGTGCACCGCGATCTGGTCGTTGTCGTAGATGAAAAACTGCAGGTCCACCGACTGCTTGGACTTTGCCAACTGCCGGTCCAGCTCCGGGAAGAAGCTCTTGCCGTCCACCAGCCACTGCACGCTGCCCGGCATCCCCTTCGGGATCCCCTTGCGGTCGAGCAGCGCTTCGAATTCCGGGGTCCCCGGCACCTCCGCCGACTGCGTTTCCGGCACCAACTCCACCGGCAGGTTACCGGCAACGATCTCGCGCGGCCGGTGCCACAGCATAGCGAGCCCCGTGCGCAGGGTCGTGAAGGGCTGCCGCACTCCCGCCAGCGCGGTGGATCGGAGGGCGCTCGCCGCGAGCTGCCCCGTCCCGGTGACCGAGTCGTTGGCCTGCGGCTTCCGCTCGGCGGAGCGGCCAGCATTCGATTGCAGCGAGCCGCAGGACGCGCAGAGCAGCAGTGCCAACAGGGAAGTCCCTCCATGAAGGATTCCCCGGGCCCGGCTAACAGTCTCGCGCATACCGCCAATCAAGCCGCTTGCGGCCATCTGGCAAGTGCCCCGCTACTGATTCTCCCGGTGGCTCAATCAGCCGGTCGCCTAATCAATCCCCATGTCCTTGCGCATTGCCGCCACCATCAGCACGTGGCGCACATCGTTTTCCTTGCTCGATTCGTTGTCGAAGTTCAGGCCGTAGGGCCAGAAGTGCATCTTGTCGGCGTGTAGCACTGCCTCCTTGCCGTCGAACTCGCGGAGCTGTTCCAGCGCGTGCTTCCCGGTCCAGAGGCCGTCCTTGATGTTTGCCTGCCAGTTTGAGTGCGTGCCGATCCCCAGCGTGTGGCCGATCTCATGCAGCGCGGTACGGCGGTTGATGCTGCCGCCGAAGTTGATCCAGCCGTCCCAGTTTGCATCCGCTGTCGGCGTGCCCGGGCTGTTGTTCGCCGTCAGGGCCTTCTTGAAGTTCCCGGTTTTGTTGTAGAATTCCACCGCCGCATCCATCGCTTCGGTGATGCGCTTGCGCCGGTCCTCCGGCCACTTCTCGGAGCCTGCGGAAAGCTTGTAGGTCATCGAGCCCTTCGGCTTCTCCTCGGGTGCCTTCGACTTGCTCTCCGTCGCCAGCAATTGCTCCACGAATTCCTGGTCCGCCACGCTTAGGAAGCGGACCGGCAGGGTTACCTCCTTGCCATCCTCGCGCTTCACCACGACGCCCTGTGAGTTGCCGCGCAGGTAAGTGCCGGTGATCGCGCGTCCATCGTTCGAGGTCCAGGTCCGCGGCTTCGACGCGTCGGGGCTTTCCGCTGCGGCCAGTAAACCGGCGAGCAGGAGCATGGAGATCAGGAGGGCCTTCATCGTTGGAGAATGCCCGTGGAAAACCCCGATCCGCCATGAAGTTTCGGCGCTCCTGTCGAAATCCCACACATGTTTGAGGCATGCTGCGGAATGCTCAGCGATGGCTCTGCTTTCCGCACTGAGGTTCCGCCCGCTGGTCCCACTGCCTTTCGAGCTTCTTCTGATCCCGAAGGGATCAAAGCGGCAGTAGCCGGGGGTCGAGCGAAGCGACACCCCCGGAAAATCCGGGCCGATAATATTCGATCCCGGAGGGATCGCAGCGGTCGCCGCCTTACCGTGAGCTCATCCCGTCGATCAACCCGGCTCCGCCGGAATCTTGAATCGCGCCACCAGAATGCTAGAGTCCAAGCATGCTCGCAGCAGAAGAGATCTCGCGAATGTCGAAGGAGGAACGCTTGGCTGCGATGGATCTGCTGTGGAGGTCGTTCTCCCGCGACGGAATCGAGATTACTTCGCCTTCTTGGCACGAAGGCGTGCTGACGGAACGCTCGCGGATCGTAGATTCAGCCGATGCCGAATGGCTGAGCCTTGAGCAGCTTGAAGTCCGCCTCTCCAGACAATAAGCCGGGAGGTGATTGTCCTTGCCCAAGCGGGCGTGGAGCAGCGTTCGCTGCCTTTTTGAATACCTCAGGACTTGTCCTTCGGGCCGCGGTCGTAATCCAAGATGAAGTTCCGGCCGCGCAGATTCGCGCCCTTGGAAATCTGGATGAGGCGGTCGGCGCAGTCCTTGCGGACGTCGATGCAGCTGTGCTTCGCGAAGAGCTTCACGTGGCCGACGGCACCGTCGGGCAGGCCAGCTTCGCCGTAGAGCATGCCGATGATCTCGCCGACCTTCACGCCGTGGAATTTCCCCAGCGAGAAGAAGAGCGGCACCATCTCGGCATTGTCATGCGGGCCTTCACGGCGTGGCTCACGCTCACGGAACTCCCGCTGTGGGCCGCGATCGCCGCCACGGTCATTGCCGCGCTCGCTGAACTCGCGACGATTGCGCGGGCCTGAGGCGGAGGAGCGGACTGGCTCGCGGTCTTCGGCGATCTCGCCGAACTCGCGGCCGCGGGATTCGCGCAGCAGCGTGAAGAGCACGCTGGCGATGTCAGTTGGCGTGAAGCCTTGCTCCAGCAAGCGGTCCGCCTGGCTCTCGTGCGATTCGAATTCGCCCTTCTCCAGGCGCTCCTTCACTTCCTCGAAGGCGATGTCGGCCAAGCGGCCTTCGACCTGCTCTTGAGAAGGCACCTTCTCGCGGCGGATGACTTGGCGGGTGTAGCGCTCGATCATCTCCAGGCGATGGATCTCGCGGCCGAAGACGAAGCTCGTCGCGCGACCGCTGCGTCCGGCACGACCGGTGCGGCCGATGCGGTGGACGTAGTCCTCCGGATCCTGCGGCAAGTCGTAGTTGAAGACCACGTCGATGTTCTCGACGTCGAGGCCGCGTGCGGCCACGTCGGTCGCCACCAGCAGTTCGATCGTGCCATCGCGGAAGCGCTTCAGCACCCGCTCGCGCATCTGCTGGGTGATGTCACCGTGCAGGCGGTCCACGGTGTAGCCGCGGGCCAGCAAGGACTCGGTGCACTCATCCACCGAGCGCTTGGTATTGCAGAAAATGATCGCGAGACGCGCTTGCTCGATGTCCAGCAAGCGAGAGAGCACTTCCACCTTCGAGCGCTCGCGGACTTCGTAGTAACTCTGGTCGATCGTCGAAACCGTCTTGGCCTTCTGGTCGATCTGGATCGTCTGCGGGTCCTTGCCGAAGCGGCCGATCAGGTGCGAGACCCCGCGGCTCATCGTCGCGGAGAAGAACATCGATTGGCGCTCTGGCGGCAGTGCGGCCAGCAGCTCTTCCATCTCCTCGCGGAAACCGAGGTCGAGCATGCGGTCCGCCTCATCGAGCACGATGGTGTTGATCTGGCTGACATCGAAGGAACCGCGGCGCAGGTGGTCCATCACCCGGCCCGGGGTGCCGACGACGACTTGCACGCCGTCGCGCAGCGCGCGGAGCTGGCGGTCCATCGGCGCGCCGCCATAGACGGGGATCGCGCGGAGCTGTCCCAGCTTCGCACCGAGACGGTGGACTTCCTCGCAGACCTGCACCGCGAGTTCGCGGGTCGGGCAGAGGATCAGGGCCTGCGGCAGGCGCTTCTTGAAATCGAGTTTGGCCAGCAGCGGCAGCGTGAAGGCCGCGGTCTTGCCGGAGCCAGTGTGGGAAAGGCCGAGGATGTCGCGTCCTGTTAGAGCGACCGGGATCGCCATTGCCTGGATCGGGGAGGGGCGCTCGAAGCCGAGGGCTTCAACGGCGGCGAGCAATTCGGACGGCAATCCAAGTTCGGAGAATGGCGGTGTTTCCATGGTATAATTGTCTGTGGTTCAAGGACGGATGACCCTGGAAACCACGACAAAACACGTACACGTCTCCTGGATCGAACAACCCGCTTTTCGTGCGGGGCGCGGACACTGGCCCCTTTTTCTGGTCTGGCAAGAAGGATTTTCAGGTAATTACCTCGGTTTCCGGGGTTTGGCTGAGTCGCTTCCGGCGTTGGCGAAGCCGCCAGAAGAGAAGGCTTACCCAAACCAGAGAATAGATCAGGACGGCCAACCAGTGGGCCGGGTAGATGCCTCTGCTCGTATAGGAAGGATCGAAAGTCGAACCCATCTGGATGCCCGGCATGGGAAGCAAACGGGAGAGTGATGGGATCCCGGTCCATCCCTGCTCGCTGCGTACTTGGTTCCAACCAGGCGTCGAGGAAGAGCTTGGAATCGGACCTTTAAAGCTCATCAGGGTAATTCCGAAACGATCTTCCCCGTTGTTAAAGATGAGTATTTGTTGGGACGAAGTGTAGGTCAGGACTGAAGAACGATGGAAGCTGGCATACCATCCCCAGACCCAGAACAAGCAGATGAGCCCCACGAGCCCCAACCAAAAGAGCAGCGAACGCCGGAGATAAGCCGAGGCGAAACGGGTCCTTCCAGTCCGCTCTCCTGTCGCTGGTTCTACCTCTTTCTCCACTAGCGCAGGATGCCCCCTTCCTCACTCTCCGTCTACCTCAGCGTCTTTAGATTCACAAACTCCCGGATGCCTTCTTCGCCGAGCTCCCGGCCCCAGCCGCTGTCTTTCACCCCGCCGAAGGGAAAGCGTGGATCGGATACCACCTGACCGTTGATCGCCACAGTGCCCGTCTCCAGAGCTTCCGCCACTCGCCGGGCTCTTGCCATGTCCCGGCTGAAAACCGCGCCCCCCAAGCCGAAGGGCGACTGGTTCGCCCATTGGATTGCCTCCGCCTCATCCTTCACCCGCATGACCGCCGCCACCGGCCCGAAGGTCTCCTCGTCGAAGGCCCGCATTCCCGGTCTCACGTCTGCCAGCAGGGTCGCCGGGTAGTACGGCTTGCCTCGTAGTTCTGGCTCCTCCGGGATCTTTCCACCGAGCAATAGGCGCGCTCCCGCCGTGATGCTGTCCTCCACTTGGTGGTGGATCTCATCCCTGAGGTCCTCCCGCGCCATCGGGCCCAGCAGCGTGTTTTCATCCAGCGGATCTCCCGGCGCGAACTTCTCGAGCTCCGCCTTCAAGAGCGGGAGGAACTCTTCATAGACATCATGTTCCACCAGGAAGCGCTTGGCCGCGATGCAGCTTTGGCCGGCGTTCACCATCCGTGCGGCGGCGCAGATCTTCGCGGCCTCCGGCAGATCTGCGTCCTTCAGGATCAGGTAAGGATCGCTGCCGCCGAGCTCCAGGACCGACTTCTTGAGGTGCTTTCCTGCCGCGGCGGCCACCTTGCGTCCGGCCTCGGTGCTACCGGTGAAGGTCACCGCCCGCACCCGCGGGTCGCCGATCCATTCGGTTGCCTGCTCGCCGGAGATGAAGACCGCTTGCATCAGGTCCTTCCGGTTGAAGGCCTCCGCCACCAGCGCCACGATCTCGCGCGCGCAGCCGGAGACGTTCGAGGCATGCTTGAGGAGGATGGTGTTGCCAGCCATCAGTGCTGGCGCGGCGAAGCGAAAGACCTGCCAGAGGGGGAAGTTCCAGGGCATGATCGCCAGGACCGGGCCGAGTGGTTGGTAGATCATCGTGGCACCCTCGCGCTCCACGGGGGACAGCATCCGCTCGGCGTGCTGCGCATAATAGCGGCAGGCGGTGGCGCACTTGGCGGCCTCTGCCTTGCCTTGGGTTACCGGCTTGCCCATTTCCCGGGCCATTAGCTTGGCTAGGGAGTCTTGCTCTTTTTCCAAGAGCTCGGCCAAGCGCAGCAGTCCCCCGGCCCGCTCGTCGAACGACATTCCCCGCAGCGCGGCGTAGCCGCTCACCAGTTCATCCAGCTCGTCCGACATGCCCTACCGTGTACCCGGGTGGTGATCGCACAAAAGGAAAAGGCGCTCCGTCAGTGCCACCTCCCGGATGCTGACCGTTGCGGCGCAGTCGCTTTGGGAGCGCGAGTGAGCATCCTGTGTCTTACCGACAACTTGAGGTGCAGGAACTCCCCGGCCTGCCCGGTAGTGCGGCCTGGCCCAGGCCGCCGCGTGCGATCCACGTGGACCGCAACCGGGTTCGATGCATGAAGGTGATCCCCACATCGCTCGCGGCGCGCTGAGGCCATCGCGCCCTACCGAGCGCAACGTCCTCTGGTTCGAAGCCAAGGATGCTCGCGCGCACTCCAAAAGCGGCTGCGCCGCAAAGGGGGCCACGCTAAGTGTTGATTTGCTGCCTCCGAAACCGTTCCGCAGGGAGCCAAAGAAAAGGGCCCCGGCCGCGCGAAGCGGCCGGGGCCCATGGAATAGTCAATCAAGGGACTGCCTCAGCTCAGGGCGTGACGGTGACGCGCATGAAGCCGGTGCCAGCGGGCAGGCCGTTGGTGCCGTTCAGGCTGAAGGTCCGGTATTCGTAGCCGCTCGGAGCGGCGGGCAGGCCGGTGCTTACCGGAGCCACCACCGAAACCGGGGCCGTGAAGCCCGACAGGTCGAGGGAGCCTTGGACGGTGTAGGTATAGCCGTCCTTGATGGCCGTGGGCGAGGGGTTGCCGGCGAAGACCGGCGTCCCGCTGCGCACCGCGATGGTCAGCAGCAGCTCCTTGTCGGAGTCCGCATCGTCGCTGTCGGCGGTCAGGGTGTAGATCTTGGCATTGTCGCTGCCGCTGATCGGCGAGCCGCCCAGCGCGAATTCCACGCTGTTGATCTGGCCGTCACCATCCTTGTCGAAGCCCGGGGCACCATCGGTGAGCGGATCGAGACCGAAGCTGCTGGCCCAGGAATCATACGCCGATGCCGAAGGCACGATCGCGATGTTGGTCGAGGTCAGCCCGTCGTTGTAGGCGTAGTTGAGCGCGTAGCCGGCGGGCAGGCCGCTGACGGTTGCGAACGGCACCGGGGTGGTCCCGGTGTAGGTCGCGATCACCAGGGCCGGAGCCGTCGGCGTGTTGCCCAGGTTGATGTCGAGCTTACCCGCGCTCACGTCGAGCGTGCCGTTCACTACCAGCTTGTCAGCCGTGGCGCCGTCCACATCGCAGGTATAGCTACCTGCGATCGTTGTGGCACCCGCGGTGAAGGTTCCCACCGTGACACCCGGGGCGACCGCAGCTCCGGCGGAGACCGCCAGCGGACCGGCGACCGAGCCGGTGCCGCCGAGCGAGCCGGCGGATACCGTGGTGGTGCCAGTGTAGGTGTTCGCGGCATTCAGTTGCAGGGTGCCGGTGCCGGACTTGGTCAGGCCGCCGCCACCGGTGCCGTCGAGCAGCACCTGGGTGATCGCGATGGTCTGGCCATTGCTGTCGATCTTCGCACCGTTGGCCTTCACGTTCGCGGCATTCAGGCCGGAGATGAAGGTGGCATTGGCACCGGTGCCGGCCTTGAGCAGGCCGCCGTTGAAGTTGAAGGTGCCGTTGCCACCGCCGCCGCCGGCTTCAGTCACCTGCTTGGCGGTGATCGTGCCGCCGTCCAGGTTCACCACGCCGGTGCCGGCGTTCGCGCCGTTGATCGTGGAGACGTTGAGTGCCACGCCGTTCACGTTGACCGCGCCGGTGCCGGAGACGTTGAGCGTGCCCGTGCCTTCTTCCGCGACGAAGAGCGCTTGGCCCGTGCCGTTCTGGTTGAAGGCGCCCGCGCTGATATTCACCACCCCGGTGGCACCGGTGTAGCGGCCGATGCTGATCCAACTGGCGGCATTGAAGGTGCCCCCGGTCTGGTTGACCGTGCCGGTGGTCCCGGTGTTCTTGCCGATGAAGACCGTGCCGCTGCTGTTCGCGAGGCCGCTGTCCTGCAGGTTGAGCGTTCCTTGGGAAACGCCCACGTCGCTGACGTTGAAGTCACTCGAGGTGTTGAGGAACTGGCCGTTGCCCTTGACCGTCACGGTGCCGACGCCGTTGGTGCCGATCGAGAGGTAGCCGCCGGTGCGGTTGAAGACGCCGTTGCCCTGGATGGTCAGAGAGCCGTTGGCTCCCGCAACGTTGCCGAGCAGCAAGCGGTTGTTCGTCGTGAAGGTCGAGGTCCCGTCGATGATCATCGCACCCAGCGAGGTGGCATCCTGGCCGATCGTCAGTTCCGTCGAGCTGGCGGTGGAAGCGCCGTTCATCGTCATCGTGCCATTCGAGCCCGACAAGCGGCCGACGATCATCTGCCCCGCCGTGAAGGAGGAGCTGTTGAGTGTCAGGTTGGCGGTGGATCCGGCGCTTTCCGAGACGTAGGTGGTGCCGGTGGTGAAGGACGAGTTGTTCAGCGTGACCGCGGAAGTCGCCAGGTGACCGGCCACGGCGTTGGCATAGCCCAGGGAGATGTTCCCGGTGGTGATGGTGGAGCCAGTGGCGGTGAAGCTGGAGACCAGCCCGGTGCTGCCGTTACCGCGGCCCACGGAGAGCCAAGTATTGGTGTTGAGGGTGGTGTTGTTCAGCGTCACGGCTGCGCCGAAGGCGGTCGTGGAGCCGATCCAGAACTCACCGGTCACGGTGTTGACCTGGGTGCCGCCACCGCTGAGAACCAGGCCACCTTGCTCGACCCGGAAGGCACCGGGTGCCACGATGGAACCATTGGCCAGGACGTTCGTGCCTGGATTGCTCAGGGTCAGCGTGCCGGTGCCTTGCTTGGCGAACTTGCCGAGGACGGTGTTCACCGGTCCGCTCAGTGTCAGGTCATTGGTGATCGTCAGCGCGCTGCTGATCGTGTTGTCCGCGCCGTTGTTGGTGAAGCCGCGGTCGCTGCTCGTGCTTGCGCCGTTGTAGGCAAGCGTGCCACCGGAGAAGACCAGGTTGGCCGCAGCCGCGCTGGAGGCGCCGAGCGAGCTCGCCACGCCGCCATTGGCGATCGTGTCGATGTTCAAGGTGCCGGCCGCGAGGGTGGTCACGCCGCTGTAGTCGTTGGCGGTGGCGATGTGGACCGTGCCCGTGCCCTGCTTGAGCAAGCTGGCAGTGCCGGTGATCTTGCCGTTTCCGCTGAGGTCATAGGTAGTGGTCGCGTTGTTGAAGGTTACGGCGCTCGGCGCGACCGTCGTATTCAGCACCACGTTCGGGTTGACCACGCCGGTGTCATTGAAGAGCACCGGTGCCGGATCGGCGTAGGTCGAAGGAGCGCTTGCCACTTGGTCGAACCAGTTGGTGGTGGTGGTGTCCCACTGGCCGTTCGTGGCCCCCGTCCAGCGCGGCAGCGAGGCGCTGTCCACGTCCAGATAGACCAGGCCCATGCCCGGACCGTAGAAGTTCGGGTCGATGGTCAGCACGTTCGGACTGACGAAGACACCGTTCGGCAAGGTGCCGAGGGCGAAGGAACCGCTGCCGGCGATCGCGCCATTGAAGCTGAGCAGCGGCATGATGCCGGTGGAGGGCAGCGCGTCGGTCACGTTGATGGTGGTGACGCCGTTCAGGGTCAGGGTGCCGCTGACATTGAGCGGCGCGACCGTGGAGTTCCCGGCAAAGTTGCCGAGGTTCAGGTCGAGGGTCGTCGCGCCCGTGGTTCCGAAGGTGGCATTCGCTACGGTCAGGAGCTGGTTGGCCGCGGTGGTCGTCAGCGCGAAGCCCGCGCCATCCGCCACGGTGAGGGCACCGGTGCCGGTTTCCGAGGTATTGATCGCGAGCTTGCCGCCGGTGATGCTGCGGGGCCCGCTGTAGGTATTGGCCCCGGAAAGGGTCAGCGTGCCGCCGCCGGACTTCACCACGCCGCCGGCACCGTTGAGTGCCTGGGCGATGCCGATCGCGAAGCTGTTGCTGTTCAGCAGCAGGCCGCCCGACTCGAGGTCGAGGGTGTCGCAGTTCGTGATGAAGGTCGGTTGGATCCCGGTGGCGATGAGCTGGGTGCCGTTGATGTCGACATTGGAAGTGCCGCCGCCAGCGCCATTGATGATGTTGGTGGTCAGGGTGCCGCCATCGAGATTCAGATCGGCGACCACGGTGCCACCGGCGCCGACCAGCACCTGCGGAGCCTTGATCTGGCCGGTGCCGGAAAGCGTGAGGTTGGCAGAGCCGGTGCCGCCTTCACCGACCAGCAGGTTGCCGGTCTGGACGTCGAAGAGACCACCGCTGATGTTCACGGTGGCGTTGGCGGCACTGAAGTTTGCGATCGAGACGCTGCCGCCGCCGGTCTTGGTCACAGTTCCGCCCGACTGGGTGAAGGTGGCATTGCCGCCGCGCGCGATCGCGATCCAGTTGTTCACGGTGATCGTGCCGGACTGCAGGGTGACCGAGCCGGTGCTGCCAGCACCTTGGCCGACCCAGAACTCGCCGTTCACGGCGACCAGGGCATTCGCGCCGTTCATCGTCAGGCTGCCTTTACCGGTGCCGACGAAGGAGGCATTGTTGTCGGTATTGCCCACGTCCATGCCGCCCACCGAGAAGCGCCGGATGGCGTTGATGGTGCCGCCGGTCATCGAGACGCTGGAGGTGTTCGCGTTGGCCGTATTGAGCACGCCGATCGCGAACATCGAGTTCCCGTCGTTCGTCGAGTTCGTGTAGGTGCCGCCGGACATCACCAGCTTACCCCACGAGTTGCCCAGGCCGATGTAAGTGCGGGAGCCGGCGTTGTGGTTGATGAGGCCGCCGCTCATGTTGAGCGTGCCGTTGCCGCCTGCTTGGCCGATGAATTGCCAGCCGCCGCCGGTCACGGTGCCAGCGTCCAGATTGAAGGTGCCGGTGCCGCCTTGTGCTCCCACGACGAGGTCGTTGCCGAGGGTCAGGCCACCGGAGGTGTTCATGTTGAAGACCCCAGTGCCGGCGTCAGCGCCCGCGTCATCACCGCCCACGTAAAGGCGGCCGTTGGTGGTGCTGGTGCCGCCCACCTTTACGGTGCCGGCGCTCAGGCCCATCCCGGTCAGGGGGCCGCCCGGTGTGCTGGGATCGGCGAGGTTGTAGGTGCCATTGGCGGCCGCATTGCCGGTGCCCACGAAGAACCAGTTGGTGTTACCGGTGGAGAGGGTTCCCCCGAGGTGGTCCACGCGCCCGGTTACCGCGCCGTTGGTGCCGACGCGGATGTCGCGTGGAGCGACCGTCGGCGTTGTGGTGATGATCGGGTAGTTCGGCGTGATCAGGTTGATGATCGCATCATCATAGGTGTCACCGCTCGGTGCGCCGTTTGGTTGGGCGGGCACGCGGTTGAGGCTCCAGTTGCCGGCGGTATTCCAGTCGCTGGCGACAGTGTCACCGTCCCAGACGTTGTTCACCGCGAGGGCGGAGGAGCCGAGCAGAGCGGTGCCGGCGAGAAGGCCGGCGAACCAGCGGGCGTTGTGGGAGGCCGTCGCCACGAGGGAGGCTCGGGTTACGGAATTCTGATTCTGGGTATTCATGGGCTTCATCAAGGGGTCGATCGAGGTACAGCCGGGGGTACAGACCTCCGGTCTTGGGGGTGCCGAATAGGCGCTCCTGGGTTAGGGAAGGCAGGTGGGAGATGTTCCCGGGTAACGTGGGTTTTCCGGGTTCCGGATTGGGTTCACTCGGAGGAGCGTCGGTTTGCTATATGGAAGGTGTTTTAAAGGGAATGAAAATCCTTGGCATTGCCCGACCTTTTTTAAAACCAGCATTCTTGCGTCAAAAAAATGTCGGATTCTTCATAGCGAAGCCTTCCATCGTGCAAAACGCATTTGACGATTCGTGCTACGGTTTTCTCCTGTGAGCCTGAGCGTCTGGTAATCAGTGAATTATCGGCATTGCGTCACAGCGGCTTGCCGCTTGCTTAGAGAGGAGGTGCAACCATGAAAAAGAACGCATCCGCCCCTGCTACCGAGAAGTCATCCTCTCCTGAAGCGATCCACATCGGCTTGGACTCCAAGGTCCGGGCCTTGGTCGTGAAGCACCTGTCGGCGATCTTGGCCGACCAACATGTCCTTTATACGAAGACCCGTAACTTTCACTGGAACTTAACCGGGCACCGTTTCCATACGCTGCATGAGTTTTTCGAGAAGCAGTATGGGAGCCTCGCCGAGGCTATCGATAAGACCGCGGAGCGTATCCGGCAGCTGGGATATGCCAGTCCGGGCTCGATGAAGGAGTTCCTCAGCCAAGCGACCCTGAAGGAGGTTCCAGGGGCCTTGTTGAACGGAGAAGACGCGATTGTGGCTCTCCGTGACGACCACGAGGCTGCCGCTCGCGAAGTCCGCAAGGCGGTGGATGCGGTGGACAAGGCGGGTGATGCAGGTACCACCGACTTCCTCACTGATTTGCTCAAGGAGCATGAGCTGACGGCTTGGATGCTGCGGAGCTTCTTGGATTGAGACGATATCGATAGAAAACAAAAGCCCGCTCGGTCCGTGCGGACCGTAGCGGGCTTGTTGCTTCAAGGAAGCGGTGTGACCTCAGCGGGTCGCCGCATCCTCGATCTTTTCGCCAGCCTTGTGGACGCCGTGGGCGGCGGTCTGGACGTCGTCGCCGAAGCCGCGGGCGGTGCCGCAGGAGTTCAGGCCGAAGGAGGCGCCGAGCAGAAGCAAGGCGGCCACCCACGCGGGCCAAGAGACGACGGCCTTGTCCGGAAGGCGGCAGACGTTGCACTTACGCAAAAGGATTGGATTCATAGCAGCCCTATTTTTGCAGGAGCTGAACCAAACTTGGCATGGGGAGGTATTCTATTGATAGTGAGTGAATTGTAGGTATTTGTGCGGGTGGGGAGTTCTCCGGAGTTGGTGCAAGTTGCACCTGCGGGCGGGAACTTGTGCATGACGGTGCATTTTGCATTCGGGTCCTAGGTTGGGCCGCAACTTGCACGTTGTGAATGCTGGAAACCCTGCGCTGGGGAGTCTTCGTTAATTCACCATCAATTCCTTATATCTCCATACAATCCGGGCACGGCGGCTGATAGATGATTGAACCAATGGCGCGCCATATCCTCCTCTTCAATCGTGGCTCCGGTGGGAATGACCGGGGCTTGGACGCCCAGGAAGTAGCCCGACAGGTGGAAGAGATCTTCCGCGAGGCGGGTCACGAGGTTAGTTCCCGCTTCGTCGAGCCGCGTGGAATCGAGCGCGCCCTGAAGCAGGCAATTGCGGAGAAGCCGGACGCCATCGTCGTCGCTGGCGGTGATGGGACGGTCTCCGCCGCGGCCCGCCATCTCGGCGGCAGCTCCATTGCCCTCGGGATCCTGCCGATGGGGACTTTCAACTTGGCGGCACGGGATCTTGGGGTGCCGCTGGAGATGGAGGAAGCGGCCCGTTTTCTTGCCTCTGCCCGGCCGCTGCCGATCGATATCCTCGACGTCTCGGGCCAAGCCTGCCTGTGCACCACGATCCTCGGATTCTATCCGGAGTTCGCGAAGACCTTCGAGCGCCGGGACCACGGCGGGCGCTGGTGGAAGAAGACGCTGAAGCTGGTGCTGGGCCTGCCGAAGTATTTTGCGCGGGCGCGACCGCTCCAGCTTTCGTGGCGCGGCGATGACGGCGAGGGCAGCGCCAAGACCAAGTTCTCCGCCTTCGTGCCGGGGCGCTACAAGGCCGCCGCCGGCATTGTTCCGGCGCGCACCGAGTTTCGTTCGGGTGAGCTGAGCGCCTACATCGCCACCCAGAAGGATGCGAGTGCGGCGGTCCGGGGGATGCTCGACTACGTCTTCGGCCGCCAGGAGAAAAATCCGGAGTTGCTCCACTTCAAGTCTTCCAAGCTGGAACTGCGCGACGGATCGCGCCGCGACTGCATGCTGATGCTGGATGGCGAGATCCTGCGGATGGGCTTCCCGATCGAGCTGGAGATCAAGCCCGGACACCTTTTTGTACTCACCACCCCCGAAAACATCGCCGATGAAAGGGAAGAAGCCGCATGATCCGAATCCTCCACCTCTCCGATCCCCACTTCGGAGCCGCCGACCCAGCGATCGCCGCACGCTTTCTGGCGCAGGCGGCGGAGCTGGCACCTGATCTCACGGTCCTGAGCGGTGACCTCACCATGCGGGCCCGCCGCCGCGAGTTGATCGAGGCACGCAACTTCGTGGAGCGACTGCCGCGGCCGCGGCTGGTGATTCCGGGGAATCACGACATCCCGGCGCTGAACCAGCCCTTTCACCGCTTGTTCGCGCCCTTCAAGAGGTACCGGGAAGTCTTCGGCCAGGAGCTGGAACCGGTGCACACCGCGCCAGGCCTGCATGTGGTGGGGATGAACAGCAACAAGGCTTTCAACCCCAAGCTGGATTGGTCGCTGGGGCATCTCTCGGCGGAGAACCTGCGGCGTGCCGATCAGCGGCTCTCGGGGGCGCCGGGGAGCTTCCGGGTGCTGGTGCTCCACCATCCGCTGATCGCGCCGGAGGGCCACAAGCGGGATGTCGTCCAGCCGCTGGCGGAATTGCAGGAGCTGATCGCCCGTCATCGGGTGGATCTGGTGCTTTGCGGGCACTTCCATTGCTCGCACATGGCGGCGATCGGGCCCCAAGGAGCTTGGCACTGTGTGGTTTCGCAGGCTGCGACGGTCTGCTCGACGCGGCTACAGGGCGAGCCGCAGGGTTTCCATATGATCCAAGTGGAGGGCGGATTGATAGAGATCGAGCGCTTCGTCTATGGCGGGGAGAACTTCGAGCTGGAGAAGACCTTCACTTTCACGCGGGTGGAGGAGGGCTGGGAGAGTGCCGATACCGCCACGCGGCGGGAGGAGGCCAAGATCGCATGAAGGATACCGGGCCATATGAGCTGTTGGTGATCGGGGGTGGCAGTGCCGGCCATGCTGCGGCCCGGAAGGCGGGCCTTCTGGGTCTGCGTGCGGCCCTAGTCGAGGCCGCCCCGGAGTTGGGAGGCCTCTGTATCCTGCGGGGCTGCATGCCGTCGAAGACCCTGATCGAGACAGCCAATCGGATGCGGATCATGCGCGATGGCGCGCGCTTCGGGATAGGGGCACAAGTGCCGGTGCTGGATCCGGAGAGGCTGCGGGCGCGGCTTGAGTCCCTGCTGGATGACTTCCGCCGGGACCGGGTGACGTCGATGGAATCCGGGTGCTACGAGCTGCTGCGCGGGAGTGCGCGGTTCAGCTCGCCGCATGAGATTGAGCTTACAGCGGCGGATGGGACGGTCACGCCGCAACGGGCGGATGCTTTTGTTATCGCCACCGGCTCGCATCCGACGGTGCCGCCGATTGCGGGGTTGGATGGGACGCCCTTCTGGACCAGTGATGATGTGGTGCGGCTGCCGAGCGTGCCGAAGCGGATCGCGATCCTGGGCGCGGGTGCGATCGGGATGGAATTCGCGCACCTGTTCGAGGGCTTCGGCAGCGAGGTCACGGTGATTGCCCATGGGGAGTCGATCATGGGTGGAGGCACTGATCCGGACATTGCGATCGCGATGGAGGCGGAGAGCCGCGAGCGCGGGATCCGCTTCCTGAAGAAGACCGAGGTGAAGGAAGTGGCGCATGGGGAAGGGTTGTTCCGCTTGAGGCTCAGAGGTGAGGCGGAAGCGCTGGAAGCGGAGGCCTTATTGGTGGCTACCGGACGCAAGCCGACGACGGCGGGGCTTGAGCTTGAGAAGATTGGGATCGCGATGGAGGAGGGGCGGATCTTGATCGACGAGCGGGCAACGACTTCACGGCCGCACATTTTCGCAGCGGGCGACTGCGCCAGTCCGGTGCCGGTAGTGCATCTGGCAGTGATCCAAGGGAAAGTCGCGGCGCGGAATGCGGCGCGCCTGATCCGCAAGGATCACCTCGCGGAGGGGGCGGAGTGGAATCGGCATTCGGCGATGTCGGCGTGGTTCACCGAGCCGCAGTGTGTGCGGATCGGTTTGTCGGAGACGCAAGCGAAGGAAGAGCAAATTCCGGTTCTCGTTGGCCGCCAGAGTTATGCCGATCATGGCAAGGGGATGATCAGCGGTGCGCGCCATGGCTTCGTGAAGGTGCTGGCGGATCCGGAGAGCGGGCGCTTGCTCGGCGCGGCGGGTCTCGGGCCGGAGGTGGTGGAGACTGCGCACCTGCTCCAGATGGCGATCGAGCTGCGAATGAGCGCGGCGGATTACCTCGCCATTCCCCACTACCATCCAACCTTGGCGGAGGCTTGGCTGCGAGCGGTGGAGGCGATCGAAGCGCAGCGCTGACCGTTGCAAAGCGCCACGGTGGAAGCTGCGGAATTTGCAGTTTGCGAGACGCAAAATCCGCCAGCTTCTTTCAAGATGTGCGAAGACCTCGCAGCATCAAGCGCGGCAGAGATTTTTTAAAAGCGGCACGCTGCTTGCGAAGAGGAAGGGATATGAACGAGCTACGTCTGCCTGCCCAAGCGACTTCCGTAACTCTCCAGACCGCCCTGACCCGCACCTTGGATGCGGTGAGTGCCTATCTGCATGCCGCCTCGATTTCCGAATCCCGGATTTTGACCCAAGTCTGCAACGATCTGGCGATCCAGCGGAACAGCCAGGCGGACCGGATTGCGGCGTGGATCGATGAGGCGGGCGAGCGGCCGGACTTCGGCTTCAGCCGCGAGGCTGGTTTCCAGCAAATCTGGATGAGCTTGGTAAGCCGCCGCTTCCCGACATTCCGCGAGGGATTGCCGCGCGAATGCGAGCGCAGCGACCGGCGGCTTGAGCGGGTGCTGCTCCGGCTTTGGAATGATCCGGATACGAGCGAGGTCCAGCGGCGCAATCTGGGTGAGCTGCTGCGCGAGGTGCGGGATGGGATCGACCGTTTGGAGCACCTGCGTGCGCCAGGGGTGTTGGCGCCTTCGATGGTTCACTGAGGACGCTGGATTTTCACCGCGAAAAACGCGAAAGGGCGCGAAATTTGAACAGCCGGGGAGCTGGCTGGGGTCGTCGCGATGTGGTCGCTGTTCCGGGATTTGCGTGACGATTGGCAAAGGCAGGAGGCACCACGAATGAAGACCAATCGACACGAATGTAGATTCGGTTCGAGGAATGGCAGGTGATTAGGGCTGCTTTGGATGGCTGATCGGGTTGCGGTAAGGGTTCTTTTTGGGACCGAGACGGCTGGAATGGCTAGGGTTGAAATGCCGGAAGAACCGGAGCCGGAGACCTTCTGTATTCCCTCCATACAATCGATCCCGGTCCGAGAGGTCAGGCTGAGGACGACCATCAAAGCCAATCCGGCGATCCATCGCTGGGCCTTCATTCCCAACTACGGCTTCTTGAGCGTATCGAAGAATGTCCCTTTGTTCTTCACTTCCACAACAAGCTCCTGACTCGAGGTGGTTCCCACCCATGCTGCAGGAGCCTTGGAATGATACTCGGCGATCACTTTGAATTTTCCCAAAGGATTCTCGAAGTAGAGCTTGTCCATTGCGGCAACTATCTCGGCTCTTTTTTCGTCCAACTTGTTCAGACGTTGATCGCGCTCCTCACTTGGAATCGCGGCCTGCTGGGCTAGCACTTCAGTGGCCCATGCCTGGATCTTGCCAAGCCGGACCTCCGCCGGCTGCAGGATCTCCATCGAGTATTTCACGGCCTCTTTGCCGTCTTCCCCTCCACTGCCGTAGTAGGAAACTTTCACTGGGACCGGAGCCCCGGAGGCAAAGTCGGAAACCTTGATCGTGATGTACTCATTGGGGTTCTGCCCTTGAGCCGGGTTTACCGGCAATACCCCCGACTCACGAAAGTCCTCCTCTATTTTCCTGTCCAAGGTGAATTCCACGTCGATCCGCTTGATATTGCTTACTGGAATGACGCCAGCGGGGACGGACTCCCCTGCCAGCGGGTTCAGAATCGCAAGAGTGAGGGCAGGAGCCTCCTCGGCCCTGGCGCAGGCCATGCACCACATCGAAGCACTCAAAAGAAACGGGATGATTGTTTTCATGAGCTTGAGGAACAATAAAGGGAGCAGGACGAATGGCACGTGATTATGATCCATTTGGTGGATCGTCTTGTGGGAGGAGACGGCGAGGATCGGTCGTTGGGAGGAATATCGCGTGAATCCGGACCGAGGGAAACCCGCTTCCGGGTTCGAATTGGTTTGGCGCTACCCTGGGCTTTATGAGGGAACGGCGTTGCCGTTCTTAGAGCGATGCACTCCGCAAGCGAACCGGGAGCGACGAAAACGGCCTTAATCACGTGGCATTCGGAGCAGGATCTAATAACCAGAATGGAATCAGTCGTCGCATTTTAACATCTGGTTCGTTTCTCGGGATTAGGCTGGTCCGGAGGAATACGAGGACGTGGCGAATGATGCGCATCGAGTCCGCTTCGCCATGATCGCGATTGGTCATGCCCGAGAGGAATTTCGAGCAGTTGCACTGACCCCATTGACCCATTGATTGAGATTGGTGCGTTAGAAAGAGGTTGATGGTTTCTTCGGTTGGGGCCGACAAATGGGGCGACCTTTAGTGAAGGCTGAATGGGATAAGGCAGAGGTGGCTTGAATCAATTGATCAATAAATGAAGTTTTGGCTTATTTTCATTTTGGGTTTTCCTTGTCTTGGCTTGGGGCAGCAGCCTTCCGGGCGGGAGGCTGCTGCGCTTCAGGAATGGCGAGAAGTGGCGGAATCTGCCACGCAAGGTCCCAAGGGTGACGCGATCGAAAGATTAGCAGTGGGACTAATAAAGACTTCGCGGGATGATGTCTACCCGTCTCCCGAAAGAAAAGAGGTCCATATCGTCCTTCAGAACGCTATGCTAGCGGTGGGCGGTTATGGCGATTACTTCAGCGCCAAAATCCGCGAAGCACGGCAAGCATTTGACAGTGCTGAAACCCCATCAAGGAGGAGTATCCAGAAAGCGAAGCTGATGGACACTCAGGCTGATGCGTTTGAGATTTTGGGGTTGGTGCCGGGGCCTGAATCCGTGAAAATCCTAGGTGAATACCTCTCCGATGAAACGGGTCGGGTCCCTCCATCGCCACCGGGCAGCAAAGACGACAGAATGGCCCGCCAACAAGATGCCAACTTCACTCCCAACTCTTTCTATGCGCTCATGGCGATCGCGGATCTTCCCTTGGTTGCGCCGCCCGTGGCGCGGCGGAAGGGTAATGCCACGATCTACGATTCAGACATCGACGCCTGGCGCCTGTGGTATGAGCAGGTGAAAAGCGGCAAGCGGACCTTTCGATTCGAAGGCGATCCGCGGGAATACAATCTGGATGGGCCGACGAAGACGGCGGTATCCCAAGTGCAAGGGCCGAGAGTGCCGGCCGGGCCGGGTATTTCTCCGGCGCCGAAGGAGGCTGCCGGTGTGGTGGTGGCTCAGGCGAGGGTAGATGATCCGTCTCAGGAACGGCGATGGCCTTTGTGGGCGGCTCTTGGGGTGCTTGCGGTGGGGGTGGCGGTGTATGTGAGGAGGAAGGGGAAAGGTCTGAGAAGGCTGGCGTGAATCAGAGGGGCGGAGGCGCTGTGGTGAAGCGGGGATCGCTGCGATCCCTTCGGGATCGAGTATTTGCTTCCGGCCGTTTCCGGTGGTGTCGGCTGCGCCTCAACCATCGGCTACTGCTGCTGTGATCCCTTCGGGATCGGGGAGGCGGGTGACGCGGGCGCGGTGGTGGTTGGTTGGGAGCTTTGGGTTGATTCGGAGTGCCACCAGCCTGACCGCTCGGAGAGCGCTCCAAGTCGTTTGGGGCCAGCCTCGGGGTGGTGGTGACGCGGTTTGTGGCGAGATCGCGCGAGACTTTGGGTGGGTCTGGCGGTATTGACTCTTGATGCGTCGCCGCCTGCTGGTCCCCCTGTTTTTGCTGTCGCTGCCGTCTTGGCTTGCGGCGAATCCGGTGATGGATGGGGCGGATCCGCATGCGGTGGTATTCGGGAAGGATTACTGGATCTATCCGACGGAGGCGCATACGCGGGACGCGATCTTCGCGGCTTACCGGTCGACGGATTTGCGGAATTGGAAGCGGGAGGGGACGGTCCTGGACCTGGACAAGGTGCCGTGGGTGAAGGAGGACAAGGCGCCGTGGCACGGGGCCTGGGCACCGGCGATCGCGGTGAAGAACCGGAAGGCTTACTTCTATTACTCGGTGGGGCCGCAGACGCCGACGCCGAGTCGGATCGGGGTGGCGGTGGGGAATTCACCGACGGGGCCTTTTGTCGATAGCGGCAAGCCGCTGCTGACCGGCGGGGATGGATTTGAGGCGATCGATCCGATGGTGTTTGTCGATCCGAAGGACAACAAGGCGTGGTTCTATGCGGGTGGCAGTGCGGGCTCGAAGCTGCGGGTATTCGAGATGGCGGAGGACATGGTGTCCTTCAAGCGGGAGGTGGAGATCACGCAGCCGGAGAAATTCACGGAAGGGGCCTTCATGCACGTGAAGGACAAGACCTACTATCTCTCCTATAGCCACGGGAAGTGGAACGACTCCACTTACTCGGTTCACTATTGCACGGCGCCTTCGCCGACGGGGCCGTGGACTTACCGCGGCTGCATCCTGGAGAGCGATGAGAAGCACCAGGGGCCGGGGCACCATTCCTTCGTGGAGAATCCGCGGACGAAGGAATGGTTCATCGTGTATCACCGCTGGGAGACGGCACGGAAGGACCCGCCGTACCGGGGCGGGAGGAAGCTGGCGATCGACAAGGTGGAGTACGATGCGAAGGGGCTGATCAAGACGGTGGTGATGACGGACGGCGATGGGGTGTCGTCGCCGATCGGGCGCTAGGGGTGCTTCTACTCGCCGGAAAGTGAGAAGCGGTAGACGAGTTCCTTTTCCGTCGGCAGACGGAAGACTCCTTCCTTCGCCGTGAGATCCACGGTTTTCCCATCGCCGCGCGTCACCTTGACCTTCGGCGGATTGCCGGGGAAGCGGAGGACCAGTTCCTTGCCGAGGAGTGACTTCACCGAGGCAGTCTCCAGCTTGCCGGCCTTCCATGCGGCATCCACCTCGAAGCCGCCGCGGGCGCGGAGGCCGGTGTAGGAGCCATCCGGCCAGCCGGGCGGCAGGGTGGGGAGGATGGCGACTTCGCCGGCGTGGGACTGCAGTAGAATCTCGCAGATGCCGGCGGTGATCCCGAGATTGCCATCGATCTGGAAGGGCGGATGGGTGGTGAAGAGGTTATCCAGCGTATTGTAGCTGAGCAGGCCGCGGATCATTTCCTGGGCCTTGTCGCCCTTGCCAAGGCGGGCCCAGAGGGCGCTGCGCCATGCCCAAGTCCAGGAACGGCGTGAGTCGCCCGAGGTGCCGCGTTTCTCCAGGGAGATGGCAGCGGCCTTGGCGAGATCCGGGGTGCTGCTGAGGTTGATCTGATTGCCGGGATAGACCGCGTAGAGGTGCGAGGTGTGGCGGTGGCCGCTCTGCTCGAGATCGGGGCGCTCGGTGGTCCACTCCATGATCTGGCCCCAGGAGCCGGTCTGCGGGCCTAACAGCTTGTCCTTGGCGGTGGCGACCTTCTTGGTGAAGGCGTCGTCGATCTTCAGCTCCTTGGCGGCGGCGAGGGTGAAGTTGAAGAGATCCCAGACGAGCTGTTGGTCGTGGGCGACGCCGTCCTCGCGCGGGCCGTGCTCCGGGGACCAGCCCTTCGGCACGACGAGCTTGCCGTCCTTTTCGATCAGGTGATCGAGCCAGAACTCGGAGACATCGCGGAAGATCGGGAAGGCTTCTTCCTTGAGGAACTTCATGTCGCCATTGAAGGCATAGGCTTCCCAGAAGTGGCGCGCCAGCCAGGCGGAGGAGGGGAGATTCCACTCCCAGCCATTGCCGCCGAAGGGATTCACCGAGGTGCGCATGGTCCAGCCAGGAGTCTTCGCGCCGAAGGCCTTTTGGGTCGCGGCACGGCTGCCGGGGATCGAGGCGATGACCCAGTCATGAAGGGGCGTAGCGCACTCGGCGAGGTTGGCAGGCTCGGCCTGCCAGTAGTTCATCTGGATATTGATGTTGGTGTGGTAGTCGGCGAACCAAGCGGGCTTGTTGCTGTCGTTCCAGAGGCCCTGGAGGTTGGCGGGCAAGGGGCCGCGCGAGGAGGAAGCCAGGAGATAGCGACCGTAGTGGAACATCAGCGCCTCGAGCGCGGGGTCTTGGGCGCCGGCTTTGTAGGCTTTGAGGCGTTCGCGGATGTCGCCGGGCTTCGGTTCACCGATGTTGAAGGAGACGCGGCCGATCAGCTTGCTGAAGTCGGCGGTGTGGCGGCTACGGAGGTCCTCGTACTTGGTGGAAGCTTGGGTGCCCTTGGCGACCAGCTGGGCGGGATCGAGTCCGCTGCGGAATTTCTTGGCGGGATCGAGGGAGTAGTCGGTGGCAGCGCCGAGCAGGATGGTGACACTCTTGGCATCCGTGCCCGCGGAGTCCCAGGCAATGCGGCCGTTGTTGTCCACCGGATACATCACGGATCCGCCGTCGCTGGCCTCGAGAATGACATTGGCGCGCGCCGCGAAGCGGAGGCCATTGGAGAGAGTCCCCTCAAAGCCGATCCATGGATGTTCGCCCGCGCTCTTGGCTCCGGTGATGGTTGCCTTTTGTGCAGGTGCGAGACGCACGCTGCCAGCGAGCTTGCCCGGCTGGTCGGCGCTGATGCGGATCGCGATGAGATCATCGGGTTTGCTGGCGAAGGCCTCGCGCTTGTAGGTGACTCCGCCTTCCTTCCAAGTGGTGGTGTGGATGCCAGTCGTGAGGTCGAGGCTGCGCGAGTAGGCTTCCGTGGTCGCGCCCGCGCCTGCGGGAGCATCGCCCAAGGCGATCTCCGCGACCTGAAAGTGGGGCACTTCCTTGTTCGGAGTGAAGACGAGGCGGTAGTGGGCGAAGGCGGTGGTGTTCTTGGAATCGAAGGGCAGCACCGCGCCGCGCTGGGCCACGGCGATCACGTCCTTCAGTTCTTGGAGGGTCTTCCAGGTGGCGCCGTCGGGAGAGCCTTCGAAGCGCCAGGTGCGCGGATCGCGTGCGGGCATGTCCGCCGCGGTGGTGAAAGAGTAGCGGGCAATGGCCTGGGGGTCACTGAGGTCCACTTGCCAGATGACATCGTTGCCGTGGTGCTCGATGCACCACTTGGTGCCGGCATTGCCATCCGCGGCGGCGGTGGGGCCTTCCTGATCGTAGTAGGGCTTTTGGCCGCTGGTGCAGGTGCCGGCGGGGATGGTGGTGCTTTTGCTGCCCTTGGTCTCGATCCAGAGGTCGCCGAAATTCTGGTAGCAGCCGAATTCATCAATGTCATAGCCACCGGAGAGGTTCTCGCCGCCGGTCCAGAGGGTGATGTCATTGAACTGGATTCGCTCCTTCGCGGGGTCGCCGAAGATCATCGCGCCGATGCGGCCGTTGCCGATTGGCTGGGCGTCGTTTTCCCATGTCTTGGCTGGGCTGTCGTAGCGGATCTCCAGGGGGGCGCCGACCGCGGCGCCGAGGGTGAGGAAGAGAAGGGGCAGCACGGTTCTCATGCCGGGAATGAATGTCGCCCGCCACGGGTCTTGGGAAGCAAGAAGCGGCTTAAAGCTCTGGAATGAGTTTCGAAAGTGGCTAAAGCATCGCTCCGTTGATCCGCTCTCACTCCAAACCGGGCCTTGTATTGGTCGTGCTGTGCCTGCTGGTAGCGTCCGTCACACGCTTGACCGGCCACACGGTATCGCAGCTTTATGGGGAACTCAGCGGTGGTGAGGGCGCGTGGAAGGTAGAGATCCTATTCGACGCCGGTTACGCCGATCCGGCCGCGAGAAGCGATCTCGCCGCTCCACAACCAACCCGCGACTGGCTGGCCAAGCTACCCGAATCCGAGCATCGCCGGCTCTGCAAAGAAGCGGAATCCTACCTGCGGAGAGCGCTCGCCTTCCGCACAGAGCGAGGGCCGGTCGAGTGGAAAGTTTCGTTTCCTGACTTCCAATCGGTGCCGCCGGATTTTCCCTCGCTACTCAATGATGGTGCCTACTTCCACGTGCTGATTGAGCCCGCGGCGCCTGAGAACGGCGCTGTAAGAGTGGCCATGGCGGGCGGCGATCATCCTACTCTGGTGGTGAAGTTGCCTGGCCAAGATGGCGGGGAGAGCCGCTATCTCAGTGTCGCTCCCGGCAGCGAGATGGAGTTGGTGAGCGGTGGACCGGCGGCGCCTGCGGAAGAGAGCCACCATCCTGTGGGGCTAGCTTTCACCCAAGGCCTCTTGCATGTGGTGCCGGATGGCCTCGACCACATCTTCTTTGTACTGGGAATCTTCCTCCTGCAGCGCCGCTGGCGCCCCTTGCTTACGCAGTCGCTTGCCTTTACCGCCGCGCATACGATCACCCTGGGCTTGGCCTCCGCTGGCTGGGTGACAGTACCGGCCAGCTTGGTCGAGCCGGCGATCGCGCTTAGCATCGCCGCGCTCGCGGTGGAAAATCTCTTTATCTCCGAGGCCCGGCCCTGGCGCTTGATTCTCGTCTTCTTTTTCGGGCTCGTCCACGGTCTCGGCTTTGCCGGCGCGCTATCCACTTGGATTCACCCGGGAGAAGGATTTCTGGTGTCCCTCCTCGCGGCGAATCTCGGGGTCGAGGCGGGCCAAGTGCTGGTCCTCTTGGCGGCTTGGCTGCTCACGATGGGTTGGCACCGCAGCAAGGCATGGCCGCATTTCCGGCGCTGGAGCTGCGTCGCGCTCGCCTTGGCCGGCCTCTTCTGGTTCGTGGAGCGGGTCGGCTGGCTAGCCGTCGTCGGTGGTGCTTGAGCTAGCGCCGGCGAATTCGATGTCCACCCGCTTCTTCTTCCAAGCTTTCGAGATATCGTCCTCGAGTTGCTTGTAGCTGCGGCCATCAAGCAGGATTGCCAAGGCATCCTGACCTGACTTGCCGGCGCGCAGCGCCATCAGGAACTGCTTGATCCGTGATCCGTCACCCTCGCCATCGAGATGCAGGAAGTAGGTGGTCAGGAGCAGGCCGAAGCCGTAGTTGAAGTTTCCCGACGGGCCTGCGAACTGGGCATAGGACATGGTGAGGAAATCCTTCAGTGCCGGTGCCTTGATCTTCTCGCCCAGGGCCCGGCCATGGGTGCTGTCCTTCCCGTAGGCGGTGGCGTAGGCCACGATGTCGTCGAAATTCGACTTCACCTTGAAGACCCCGGCGCGGTAGGGCGTCGCCGTCGCATACTCGGCGAGCCCCTCACTGAACCAACCCAGCGCGCCCGCCTTGAAATAAGACTCGGGCGTGAGCTGGTGGGTCAACTCGTGCACCAGGGTTCCGTTGGCCTTGTCGCGGTCCAGAATGTAGCCGCTGCCCATCTGTCGCACCCCGAGGCTGGTGAGCGGCACCATCACCACATTCTTGCCGCTGACAAAGACGCCCGCGCTTGAGGGCGGGCCGCCTGCCTTCACGTAATCGTCATGGGACTCGAAGAGCAGGATCTGGTACTTCCCGGCGGTTTTGCCGCCGCCCGAGATTGCCAGCGGCAGCGCCCGGCAATACAGGTAGGTGGACTCGAACATCACGGCGAAGCCCTTCACCACGGACTGGGCCAGCCGCACGTCGGAAGTGAAGCGGTAGTTCGTGCTTTCATACACGAAGTGCTTCTTCTCCTTGTCCTCTTCCACGGTCTGGATCTCCGGGTCCTCGTCGAAGTGGATCGCCTTTGGCCAGGGGGCTTCGAAATTGAGTTCGCTGTCCGGGGCCGAGGTCTTGTCGCCGGCTGTGGACTTCTTGGACTCGGACTTGATGAAGTCGACATCGGCTTGGGAAAGGCGGCTCAGCGGCAAGGTCACAACCTTATGGTTGGAGTCCAATTGGAGCGTGACCTCGCTGTCGCTGGATTTTACCAGCGAGGCATCAAGGGTTCTTCCTTGTGTGTCGGTCCAGGTCCGCGCCGTGCCCGGAACACTGAAAATAAAGACGGCGGCGAGAAGAACGGAGGGGTGAACTTTGGGTCTCATGCGGGAACAAAAGGCAGGCAGGCGGGTTTGGTGGGGCCGGGAGAAACGACATAACCGGCATAATTTGTATAAAAATTTGATGAAATTTATCTAAAATCGGCCGCCGACCCGGTGAGGCGGGAGAAAAAGAGCCTTTTTAAGGCTCTTCAGTGTTCATTCGGAACCAGCTGTGGAAAGCGGACGGGAAAAACGCGGATTTTCTGCGGCTGCGATCCGGGGTCGCCTGCGGCATTGGGATTGATACCACCCGGGCGCTTTGCTTGCCTCCCGCGACCATGACTCCGGTGCCGCCCCAATCCCTGCACGATCTCGCGCTCGGCGAGATCGCGGGCCATTTGTCGGCGGCAGGCATCAATCCGCACCACGCCAAGGCGCTGTGGCGGGCCCTGCAACGCGAAAACGAGCTCGATCTTGCCGCTCGTGATTTCTCGCCACCGCTGAAGCGCTGGGTGCAGGACCATGTGGGCGAGGGCAAGGCCTTCTTTCTAGATGCACCGGAGGTGGTGAGCGAGACGCACAGCAGTGACGGGATGACCCGCAAGTTCCTGCTCAAGCAGCGCGACGGTCAGACGACCGAGACGGTGCTGATGGGCTATGATGGCCGCCACACTGCCTGCGTGAGCACGCAGGCGGGTTGCGCGATGGGTTGCGTTTTCTGCGCGACGGGCCAGATGGGTTTTGTGCGGCACTTGCGGCCGGGCGAGATCGTGGCGCAGGTCTTGCATGCGCGGCGTGTGCTGGAGGCGACCATGCCGGGGCGGCGCTTGCGGAACCTTGTGCTGATGGGCATGGGCGAGCCGCTGCACAACTTCGACTCGGTGATCCGCGCACTGGAGATCATTTCGAATGTTCGCGGGATCGGCATCGGGCCGTCGCGGATTTCGATTAGTACGGTGGGTGTCGTACCTGGAATTTTGCGCCTGGCGAATGAAGGGCATCCCTACCGCCTGGCGGTGAGCCTGCATGGATCAACGGAGGAGGAGCGCTCGGCGCTGGTGCCTGCGAGCAAGAAGTGGTCGCTGGCGGAATTGATCGCAGCGTGCCGCGAGTATGGCGCGATCACGGGCAAGCGGATCTTCTTCGAGTGGACGCTGATCGCGGGGAAGAATGATTCGCCGGATACCGCACGCCGTTTGGCGGCCTTGCTTGAGGGCATCGATGGGCATGTGAATCTCATTCCGCTGAATCCGACCAATGGCTTCGCTGGCACCGCCGCCGCGGAGTCATCCGGCTTCGAGTTCCAACGCATCCTGCTGGATGCCGGCTTCCCCTGCACCTTCCGCCAGCGCCGCGGGATTGATGTGGCGGCGGGTTGCGGGCAGTTGAAGGCGGAGAAGCTGAAAGTGAAGGCTGTGTGAATTCGCCGGTGGACTCCCGGAAACCACTTGAATTCGACTGCCGTTCCCTTAGCCGGGAGCAATGAAAAGGGCTTGGATCACGGCTGTGCTGATGTTGATGGGCTTCACCTTGTTCGCCGCTGAGCCTGAAGCTAAAGTTCAAAGCCATGCCGAGCTGACAGAATCCGCAGTGGGCTCGGTGAAGCGTCTCACAAAAAAGGAGGGAGAGTTCCAGGGTATGGTCGATGCGCAGAACGCAGCCGCCCCGAAGATTAAGCGCGGTGTCGCGCCTGATGCGGCATTCGAGCACCGGCGAGAGAGGATTTCGGCGCTCCAAAAAGCGCTGCAAAGGAACTTGCTGGAGATCGCCGCGCGTTTGAAGGCAGGTGCCTCCATTGCGGACTTCCAGGCTTTGCTGGATCTGGCAGGGCAGGGGGCAGAGCTGGATACCGGCGTCAGTATTTCCACTGATCCCGAGAGCGGTGCGCGAACCGTGGATATCTTCTGGGGAGTGGGTGAATATGAAGGCGGGGTCACACTCTTCCGCCGCTACTTCCGCCTGAAGCTCGATCCCGCCGGCAAGCTGATCGAATCCAGGCCGGCGCCGGTAATGCAGACGCATTGACGGCTTGGGCTTCCATCCCTCGCTCTGCCCGGCATTCTCTCCCGCGTGCAGATGCGGGAAGCAGCGGAACGACTTCTTTTTGCGGAAACGCTGGAGGAGAAGCTGCTGCTTGCGCCGGCGCAGCTTGCGGATGATGCGCCGGGGGCTGCGATCCTCACGCCGGAGAAGCCGGGGCGACCGCAGGAGCTGCGGATCAATGCGAAGGGTGTGCGAGTGGACTTCCCGGGGATTCACCGGCTCGATGATGACCGGGAGCGCGGCGTGATGCTGCATTTCCTGGCGAATCACGAGCTGCTCGCGGCGGAGCTGATGGCGCTGGTGCTGCTGAAGTTTCCCGATGCGCCTGCGGAATATCGCGCCGGGGTCTATGCCGCGATGCGCGAGGAGCAGATGCACACGCTGATGTATGTGCGGCGGATGCGGGAGTGCGGGATCCAGTTCGGCGAGCTGCCGGTGAATGATTACTTCTGGCGCCTCATCGCGCCGATGGAGACGCCGGTGGATTTCGTCACGCGGCTGAACCTGACCTTTGAGCAGGCGAATCTTGATTTCTCGAAGCATTATGCCGGGCTCTTCCGGCAAGTCGGGGACACCGCGACCGCGGCGGTCCTGGAGAAGATCTATCAGGACGAGATCGGCCATGTCGGGCATGGCTTGAAGTGGTTCCGTCACTGGAAAGAGCGGGGAAGCAGTGACTGGCAAGCCTACAGCAAGGCGCTGGTGTTTCCGCTCACGCCGAACCGTGCGAAGGGCTTGGCGCCCTTCAACGTGGAGGGTCGACGGCTCGCGGGATTGGATGAGGACTTTATCCGCCATCTTGAGGTCAGCGAGCAATCGCGGGGGCGGACGCCGGTGGTGCATTGGTTCAATCCATCGGCGGAGTCGTATGCGATGTCCGATCGCCATCAGCCGGACAAGACGGCGGTGGCCTTGGCGGAGGATCTGGAGATGCTGATTGCGACTTGGTGCCGGAAGGATGACGTGGCGCTGTTGCGCAAACGGCCCGGTCACGAGCATCTGATGAATTTGAAGCGGGCTGGCTTTGAGCTTCCGGAGATTGCGACGGTGGACGAGCTGCGGGGCCGCAAGCTCGGTGGGCTCAGGCCATGGGCGTGGTCGCCGGATGCCGGTCGCTATCTCAAGCCACTGGCTGCCGAGGTTTCGGCGGGTGTGGCGTGGCAGTGGCGTGAGGCACCGCGCGATTGGTTTTCGAAGGAGATCGGGATCCGCTTGGAGGAACGGCTTGGTCTCATGGAGCGCGGATGTGTTTGCCGTTCGGTGGAGGAGGCGCAGTCGGCCATCGATGCCCTGCTTCTCAGTGGTCAGGCACTGGCCAAGGCACCCTTTGCTCATGCGGGGCGCGGGCATAGGCGCATCAATCGTGAGAGTCCGATCGAGGCGACGCGCAATTGGCTGGCGAATACGATCGCGGCGCATGGCTGTGTGATCATTGAGCCTTGGCTGGAGCGGGTGATCGATTTTTCCGCGCTTTATGAGATGGATGCGGGTGGGTGTGCGGAGTTGATCGGATTAACGCTGATGGACAATGATGCGGCCGGTCGCTTCCTGGGTACGCGTGTTTCGCCGAAGTGGGCGAGTATGCTCGATCCTGAAGTTGCGGCCTTCTTGCACCGCGATGCCCAGGTCATGGCCTGGTATCAGGAGAAGATCCCCGCGGTCTTTGCGGAGCTGCTCCCCGGTTATGTTGGGCCGCTGGGGGTTGATGCGATGGTTTACCGCAGGGCGGATGGCCCGCTGGCGCTGAAGCATGTGGTCGAGCTCAACGTTCGCATGACGATGGGGCGTGTTGCGCTGGAGCTTCTGCAGAAGTCGGCTCCGAATCGCCAGGGGCGTTTTCGGATTCTGCGCAAGGGGCGGGAGGAGATTCCTGAGGGCGGGGGTTCGCTACAGGGTGGCGTGATTCTGATTAATGATCCCGCGCAGGCCCGCGAGTTTGTTGCTGTTTGGGAGGTGTTGTAGAAATCGTCTGGCATGCAGACTAGGAACTGCGGTGTAGCAGTTCGAGGGGGTGGCAAGATGAAAGCAAGCGAGTGAGGATCGATTCGGACCCGTGAGTTGAGCATGCCTCTCCCTGCATTCGAGAGCTGCGAATTATCGCAGCAGTCCGAGGGCGGCTGTGCCGCTTTCATGGCGGTGTCCGTGTGTCAGCTTTTCATCATGGCGGTCTTTTGGGACGGACTCACTCTGCCGAACGGCGCAGCCGCTCCGCTACGAGCGGAGGGCCGCTGAGGTGGGCTTGGGGGAAATCTCCGGTGAGGTGGAAATTCTCCGGTGCTTCACGGCAACAGGGTTGCCTGCCGAAAGCGGCAACAAGGTTGCGCGCAGTCCAAGGCGGCTGCGCCGCGTCGATTGGATCACTTGCCTTTCGCTAGGGCGATCTCTTCGGGCGAGAGGATCTTCCATTCGCCTTCGTCGAGATCGTCGGGGAGGAGCAGTTCGCCGATACTGATCCGTTTCAATGCGACCACGTGATTACCCGCTGCGGCGAACATCCGGCGCACCTGGTGGTAGCGGCCCTCCTCCAGTGTGATGAAGGCTTCCTTCTCCGAGATGGCTTCCATCTTGGCGGGTAGCAATGGCTTGTCCTCGCCGCGCAGCACCAGTTCGCCGCTGGCGAAGAGTCCCTGCTCGTGGCCTTCCAAGACCCGGTCGAGGGTCACGCGGTAGGTCTTCGGGACGTGGTGCTTCGGGCTGATCAGGCGGTGCAGCAATTGGCCGTCATCGGTCATCAGCAGCAAGCCGGTGGTGTCCTTGTCGAGGCGGCCGACCGGACTCAGCATGGGATTGCGGAGATCATAGCGGTTGGGCAGGAGATCGTAGATGATATTGCCCGGATCGTCACTGCTGCAGGTATAGCCTTCCGGCTTGTGTAGCATCAGCGTGAGAGGGCCCTCGGGGTCCAAGGGCTCACCTTGGAAGCGGATCTCCGCGTGCGGAAGGAAGTCCTTCTCGCCGAGGACACGGCCATTCACATCCGTCACGTGGCCCTTCCGCAGGTGCCGGCTGACCTCGCTGCGCGAGCCGTAGCCCAGATTTGCCAATAGCTTCACCAGTTTCATCGCAGCATTCTCCTCTCCGCAAAAATCACCTTATAGACTGAATCTTCCGCCACCTTGCGCCAGACTAGGCCCAAGCGTTCCAGCTCCGGTTCGTAGGGGAGTTGGCGGTTGGCGACCATGAACAAACGTCCGCCGGTCCGCAGTGAATCCGCCGCGGTGCGGAGGAAGGCGCGGCCCAGGGAGATGTCCGTTGATTGCCCGCTGTGGAAGGGCGGATTCATGACGATGTTCTCGTACTTGTTAGGCAGGCCGGCGCTGACGTCGTGCCAGTGATATTCGATCGGCACCGCGGTTTCGGGAAGATTCTTGCGCGCACAGGCCAGCGCCCGCGCGTCTGCCTCGTAGAGATGCAGCGCCTTCAGCTTCAGGTTCTTCTCTAACACGGCCCGCGAGAGGAAGCCCCAGCCTGCGCCGAGGTCTGCCACGCTGCCGCGGAAATTCGCTGGCAGATGCTCCGCCAACAGGGCTGAGCCCGGATCGATATGATCCGCGCTGAAGATCCCCGCTTCCACGATGAATTCCGTACTTGGGATCTGCCGGGGCTCGCCGAACTGCCGCCACTCCGCGAGTGTGGCCGCATTCCAAGCGGCGGTCTTCACCGCGCGGAAGCAGCGGCACTTATGCTTCTGCACCGAATCGACCTTGCCGGCGACCTCCTGCAAATCCTTCTCAAAGCGTGCGGCACCTGCGGTATTGGCGATGGCCACCACCAGCGAACCGCCGTCCCTCAGCAAATCGTAGCCGCGCGCGAAGGCCGCCAGGGTTTCCTCGCGGGACTTGCCGGGCAACAGCATCACCAAGGGCCAGCTTTCTCCGGTTTGCTCCATTCGCCCGAAGCCCGCCTTCTCCCAAGCGTCGGCGAGTGGCTTGGAGGGTTGCCAGCCGGTGACCTCGGGCCACTCCTTGAGATCAGGGTGGGGTTCCGCGCCGAGAAACAAGGCCTGCTTCGGCACCGTGAATTCTCCCCGGGAGAAAGGCAGCAGCAGGGTTTCCAAGGCGGGGCTCACGCGGCGGAAGATGGGGGGCGGCGAGCCTCTTTGCGAAGCAGGAAAAGAAATCCCTTGCGGTGTTACATAGATACTGTAACACATAAAACACCTAGCCGATGCTCCCTTTCTCCTTCCAACTTCGCGATGGCGAACCGGTCTCCGACCAGATCGTCCGCGCCGCCCACCGCGCCCTGGCGAGCGGTGAGCTGCGGGAAGGTGACCTTTTCCCCTCGGTCCGGGCGCTGGCGCAGGAACTCAAGATTTCCCCTACCACGGCCTTCAAGGTGATCCAGCAACTCAAGGACCTCGGCTTCCTGGTCAGCCGTCCCGGGATCGGGATGGTGGTCCAAGCACCCCTGCTGCCCTCCTTGGAGCAGCGCTTCGAGATGCTCGAGCCTACTGCCCGACGCTTCCTCGCGGAGGCCCGCGCCCTCCACCTCAGCGCCAGCGAGCTCCACGAGCTGCTCACCCGCCTGCAAAATCCCGATTCTCCACCATGATCACCATCCGCGGTCTCAAAAAGCGCTTCCGGGGCAATGAAGCCCTGCACGGCATCGACCTCGATATCCCGCAGGGCAAGGTTACCGCCTTCCTCGGGCCCAACGGCGCGGGCAAGACGACCACCATCAAGTGCGCGATGAACCTGATCGAGCGCGATGAGGGTAGCGTGCAAGTGCTCGGCACGGATGCCCGCAAGCTCGGTCCGCCGCAGTGGCAGCGGATTGGCTACGTCTCGGAGAACCAGAAGATGCCCGGCTGGATGACCGTGCCGCAGCTGCTGGACTACCTGCGGCCGATGTATGGCGGGCACTGGGACCGTGATTTCGAGCGCAAGCTGCTCGCGGACTTCGAGCTGCCGATGAAGACCAAGCTGCGCTCGCTCTCGCGCGGCCAATTCATGAAGGCCGCCTTGGTCTCCAGCTTGGCCTACCGGCCGCAACTGGTGGTGCTGGACGAGCCTTTTTCCGGCCTGGATCCGCTGGTGCGGGAGGAATTCCTGTCAGGTCTGTTAGAGCTTACCGAAACCGAGGGATGGACGGTCTGGGTCTCCTCCCACGATGTGGAGGAGGTCGAACGCTTCGCCGATCGGGTCGCGATCGTCGACAGCGGCCGTGTCGACCTAGCGGAGGATGTTGAATCGATCCAAGCCCGTTTCCGTGGCGTTGAGCTGGTGCTCGACAATGAGGCCAAGGAACCGCGGGGGCTGCCCGCCACCTGGCTGAATTTCCAGACCAGCGGCCGTAATGCCCGCTTCACGGATTCCAACTACGAGGAATCCAGTAATGAGAAGATCCGGGCCTTCTTCCCGGATCTGGTCCGCCACGAGGTCCGGCCTCTCAACCTCCGTGAAGTCTTCGTCGCGCTGGCGAAGAACTACCGCAGCCAACGCAGCCAGGGATCATGAGTGCTTGGCTTGCCATCTTCCGAGCCGAGTTTCGGCGTGCCCTGCCCTTGCTGCCCTGGGTCGCGTTGGCGCAGGTCCTGATGTTCTGCGTCCGCAGTGGCGTCGGTCCTGTTATTTCAGACCGCTTGGCGTTTTGGATCGAATGGGGAACGTGGCTTCTGGCGGCGCTCATCCTGGTGCCTTCCGTGTGGTCGGATTCTCCCTCCCGCGAAGCGAGATTCATCGCGACGCGCCCCATCAGGTCCTTGAGCTTCCACTCCGCGAAGCTCGCTGGTTTGCTAGTGCTCATAGCGTTCCCCTTCGTGGCCGTGGAATTCGCCAGCTTGGTAGCGGCCGGGATGTCGGCGAGGGTGGTCGTCTTGGGCACCCTGCAGATCGCGCTCTTCGGGCTGGTGGTGGTCGTGGCCTCATTTCCGATTCTTTGGCTGTGGCGCGGCAGGATTGCGGCGGTCGTCGGCGTTTTGGCGATACCGGTGACGATGCTGTGGTTTTTGCCATACCTCTTGCGGCATCAGAGCCGCCTGAGCGATCTATCGTGGGGCAGGTCGGTGCCCTTGCTCTACGCCCCGGTGATGATGCTGGCACTGGCGGCGATAGCGATTCTGTTAGGTTGCCTTTTGCTCTATCGCGGTCGCTTTCGCCGGACGGTGGTGACCCTGCTCTATCTGCCCTTGTGCTGCGCGGGTGCCGCCTTCGCGGTCTGGTGCGCTACGCGCCCGCTGGCCTTGGTGAATCCGCAGCCTGCTGTCTTGGTGTCAGTGGACCTGAATACAAGTGGGGGTGATCCCAAGCCGTGGGATCAGCTTTCCGTGCTGCCGCCAGCTCCTGCCGTGGACCGGCAACTTGAGGTTGAGCGGAGCTTCAGCAGGCTGGTCGTCAATCAACGCGATCTTTCGCCGTGGGATCTGCCGATGCTTGGCTCGCAGGGTTCGGTCAGCCTGAATTCCTTGCCGCTCCAGCAGGCCCTGCGAGCGCACTACGGCAGCCGGATCCAGCTCCCTGCCAATCAATTCGCGGGGAACCCCGGTGCATCCACCAGTCAGTCTTTTGACCGTGATGCCTCCGGCGCTCTCAGCTTCGATCTTGCTGTTCGCGAAACGGTGATCCGCTGGGATGTGATCGGTGATCTTCCGCTCGTGGCCGGGGCCAGCTTGCGGCAAGGCGATCTGCGCTGGAGTCTGAAAGGACGGCAAGGGCCGGGTGGAAGTGGCGATATCCGCAGTGAGCTCACGCTCTGCCACCAGTATCCCGCGCTCTGGCTGGATTCGCCGAAGGCTCCGATCCTGCCAACTTTTCAGTTCTTTTGCATTCTCCCGAGCGGACGGGTCATGGCGATCCAGAATTACTGGCCGATCACTGAATCCGGGAGCCGCTCGACGCTTCGCGAGCGCCGATTGACTCTCCATCGGCCATCGATTCACGAGACCGTGATGAGGGCCGATGGGGCTGGCGCGGAATATGAGCCGCCGGAGATTCCCGCGATGGCCATGGACTGGCCGGAGGGCAGCCGCCTGGTGATTCTCCAGCCGGTTCCGCTCTCGCAGACCGACTACACTTGGAAGAGCCCGGCTCCGGTTCCGGCACCCGTGCCACCGCTATCGAAACGAAAGCCCGACCCTCGCGCCGGCACGGTGATGGAGTGGCTGAAGACCCATCCGGCACCGGCGCAGCCATCCAGCGCTGAGGAAGTTTCGGCATGGCTCGCCGAGTTTCTGCCCCGGATCGGCGAGGTGAGCAGTCAAAGTCCGGACTACCGGACGCTGTTCAACAGCGTGGGAGGCTTGGTGGCGGCTCATCCGGATCAAGTTCACGACGCGCCGCGGCGGAATGCATATGTCTTCGATCCTGCGGACGAGATCCTGGACTCCGCGCTTGAGAGCTTCTTGTCCCGTGATGCAGTCCAGCGCTTTCCGAAGCTCGGGGAGGATCCGAAGGTTCTGCGCATCTATGTGGAGAAGGGCTGGGGTGGCGATATCATTGCTCATGCCGCAAAACGGATCCGGCTGGGGATGAGCCTGGACTTGGCGGAGCTCTTGTTCGCCAATCCCTCGGCTGTGGATTTCTCGGAAGCCGAGTGGCTGGCGCTGTTCCGCTTGAAGCCATCACCGGAAGGATACCGGGCGCTGCGCGGCAACCTCATTCCGGGGCCAATGCTCGATGAGGAGACGGACCGGATCATCGACCGCAACTTCTCGCTTTCCGACGAGACCTATTACACCGAGCTCAACTCGCTTCTGGAGCTTGCCCTGCTCCGCGGGCGGGAGGAAGGGCCGCGCTGGCTCCAGGAATGGGCGCGCGATTGGAAGAAGCGCCCGGTCTTCGTGCTGAGGGGAAAGGAAACGCCGGAGAGCATCTTCACGGACAGCGTGCGGAAGTACCTCCGCCAGAACTTCGAGCTGCCGCCCGCCGCCGCAAGCGGTGCGCCGTACGATTGGTTCCTCGCCCAGGATCCCGCGGCCTTCCGCTTCAATCCGGAGACCCGCAAGTATCAAATCCCCTAATCCCGCCGCGATGCCCCGTTCACCGCTTACCCTCTTGTTGCTAGTTCTGACGCTGCTCGCATTCGTCGGCCACCTGATATGGTTGGATGCCGGCCAGGCGATGACTTCCTTCTGCTTCGGTGTCACCATGGTCCTCGTGCTGGCAAGTACGGTATGTGTCGTACGTGATGGCGCGGCCTTTGATGACCAGGCTTTCCACCGGACCCGGCCGGGTGGCGAGTCCCGTGCCTTCCGGAATGCGACCCTGACCTTGTTGGGCCTGGCAGCGGCGATGACCGTGCTCACCATGGCCCACCGCCTGATCTACAACCTGGATTTGCGCTTGGTGCTCTGGTGGTCCGTTGCTGCCTTCGTCCCGCTCCTCTTCTTCGTCGCTGCCGTGGGCACCACGACTACCTTGCTTTCGAGGCGCAATGGCTCTTCCACGTTACGAGTGCTCATGTTGCTGCTGGCCCCGCCCTTCGTGGTCTATCTGGTGCTCAAGGAAATGGAGCGGCCGCGCGAGGAACTGCATACCTCCGGCATCGAATACTTCCCGCCTCTCGCTTGGCTCAGCGTGGTGGGCGCGGCGGGCTACGGCATTGCTTGGTGGCTCGCCGCCGGAGCCCGGCGTCCGCGTGTTGCCTTGTGCCTCGCCTGCCTCACCGGTGCGGTTCTGCCACCAGCCACGAAGCTCGGCTCACTGGAATATTCCCTGCCCGTCCTGCCGGATATGGCAGTGACGATGTCTCGTAGACCCTCGGCAGGAGATCCGGACGAGGCCCGCTTGCAGGACAGCCAGCTGCGGAAGCGCGACCAAGATTACACCTCCGTGCTGTTCGATGGCCGTATCGGGATTTTGGGTCTCCGCGAGGATGAGTTCATCGAGCTGAAGGTGCCGACTCCGCTCACAGCCGAGACAATGGACCGATCCCCGGTCCGCTATGGAAGGGGATCCATGGCTCTCGGTGATCTTTCCAGCATGAGCTACGGGGATGAAGCGGTGGTGATCACCGGCCGCGAATCACCGAAGAAGTCAGGACGCAGGCTCATTTTGGAATCCCTGATCAGTCGCCTGCCTGCTCCGCATGAGTTCGACCCAGGCAAGCAGGGCGGTGATACATCGCCGTGGGCGTATCTTAACCTGCTTCAAGTGGATGAAAAGCGGCTCTCCATTCCGCAGATGGATGCCTGCTCATGGCAAGTCCGGGGAACCGTTTTCCGGATGGAGGAGGCGGGCAACTTCGATCTCGCCAAGGGCGGCTGGTATCGATTGCCCGCGGGCGGAGCGATCCGCGTCTTTGCCTCCTACACGAGCTTTTACACCACCTCGCTAAGCTTCCGGCTTATCGTCCCTTGGCTGGTTCAGGGGAAATATCGCAGGGACTACTTGGGAGAGGAACCTCGCTGGCAGCCCGTTGCGCTACTGCGAGATCCTGTGAGTGGCGAGGTTCGCGTGGCTACCGCGCGAACCGGCAGGCTCATGGCAAATGGCTGGCGCAATGGCATCATTCAGATCGACAGGCATTATAGCCGTCCGGCTGAAGATGAGCAGGCAAGCATCCGGCGCTCCCGGCTCTACCTTTTCGTGCCACGCCCGGTGGGAAAGGTGAGCCAGACCGTGGTGCCCGCGCCGTGAAAGGGGCCGATTCCAAACGGGAGACCGATTTCCAGCGGACGAAGGGCGGGAAATCTTCCTAGGGTGGCAGGCGTATCCGGAGGAGGGCCCGCGCGATGGTGCATGTGTAACATCGCGGGACTTTTCCTTAAGATACCGAGTAGGCCCCAAGCCGATCGCCCCCTCCATCCGCCATGAAGCCCACCATCCTCCTGCCTCCGGCGCTGGCGCTTGCCGCCGCCGCCATCTGGCTCGGCATGCAGCACCGTTCGCTGTCTGCCGTTCAAGACCAGAATACCACCCTGCGCGAGCAGATTGCCAGTGTGCGTAGCGGCGGGGCGGATGCCGCCACCGCCAAGCCCGCTGGATCCGGGAAGAACAACAGCAAGCCCGCCGCGGCCAAGAAGATCAACTGGAAGGAGCTGGCCGCGAAGCAGAAGCAGATGGAGCGCGGGGAGAGCATTCCCGACATGCGCGCCATGATCGAGATCCAGAAGACCTTGCTCGGCCTCTCCACGGAGGAGCTCATCGCACAGCTCGACGAGATCGATGGTCTCGACATCTCCGCGGAGGCGAAGGCGGGGCTTCAGGGCATGCTGATCGGGATGCTCGCGCAGAAGGATCCCAAGCTGGTGCTGGATCGCTTTGCGGACCGCATGAACGATGAGCGTAACGGTACGCTGTCCTGGCAGATCGCGAATGCCTTCCAGCAATGGGCAACGAAGGATTCGGCTGCCGCGGTGGCTTGGCTGGATGCGCAGCTCGCCGCCGGGAAATTCGAGAGCAAGTCGCTTGATGGCCGCAGCGACATCCGCCAGCGCCTGGAAGGCAGCGTGATCGCGTCGCTGATTGCCACCAATCCCGCGGCGGCGATCGAGCGGCTGGCGAAGATCCCGGAAGAGCAGCGGGTGCAGATTTTCCAAAGCGGGCTGATGTTCAATATGAAGCCCGGCTCGGAGAAGGCGATCGCGGACCTCGTCCGCAGCCAGCTTCCCGAGAATGAGCGGGCATCGGTCCTGGCGCAGTCCGGCTCGATGCTGGTGCATCAGGGCGGCTACGATCGGGTGGCCCAGTATTTGAAGGACATCGATGCCACTTCCGCGGAGCGTGAGGCGATCGTTTCGCAATCGGTGCAATCTAAGGTGAGGAATTCCATGATGGATGCGGCGAAGCTGGTGCCGGCGCTTGAAGAGGGCCGCGTCTGGGCGGAGGCCCAGGCACCCGGCTCCGGCGACCGGACGGTCGGAAATGCGCTCGGCAGCATGCACAACTTCAAGCAGGCCTCCGAGATCGCGCTGTCCCTTTATGAGAAGAGCAACAGTGACGCGATTCTCGTCGCCTTTTTGGAAGGTCCCTATGCCTACGGTCACCAGGATATCTCCCTGCCGATCCTCGAGAAGATCTCCGATCCCGCGAAGCGCGAAGAATTGCGGAAACGGATCTCTCCGCAGCCCACACGTGCCACCGAAGAATCCCAATAATTTGCTGCCATGAAGATTTCCATTTTTGTTGCGGTGCTCATTCTGATTGCGGCTTCTTTCTTCGGCTGGAAGGAGAACGGTAGTCTCGCCGCCGCGCGCCAAGAACATGAGCGGCTCGAGAAGGAGGCCAGGGAACTCGGCATCGATACCGCTGCGCTCGCGGCCGGTGGCGACAAGGCGGCCCTCGCCAAGAACCGCCGTGATAACACGCAATCCAAGGAGGCCGACGCCAAGGCCTTTGCCGCGAAGCTCATCGCCTTTGCCCGCGAGATGGAGGAGGCCCAGAAGCAGCGGACCGAGCCCGATGAGAACATGCAGAAGCGCATCATCGAGATCATGGACCAGATGCTGTCGCTGGATGCCGCGCAGTTGAAAGTCCTGCTAGCGGAGTTCCGCGCTGCACCGGACCTCACCGACGAGATGCGCAGCGGGATGATCGGCTTCGCGGTGATGATGCTGGCTAACGACCATCCGGCCGTTGCCCTGAACTTGTTTTCCGAATCGTCCGATCTGCTCAAGAATGGTGATATGAACACCCATGTCGTCGGTGCTTCATTGTCGAAGTGGGCGCAAGACGACCCGAAGGCGGCGATCGAATGGATGAAGAAGAACGCCAAGGCTCATCCGGAGCTGGTCAACGAGCAGACCAAGCTGAGCATTCTGAGCGGTGCGGCGCGGCAGGATCCGAGGACAGCTTTCGCACTGGCGAAGGACCTGGAACTTGAGGATGGATCGTCCTTCGGGCGCTCGATCGCGGAAGGTGCGAATACTCCCGAACAACGGAATGCGGTGCTCTCCGCGATGCACGACTATCTCAAGGGCCTGGATGAGAAGGCCAGTGCCTCCATGATCACGAGCACGATGGGATCGCTTGCTGGCAAGGCGATGCAGGATGGCTACGATGCGGGCTCCAAGTGGCTGGACTCCGCCAAGCTGGATGACAAGGAGCGCGAGGCCTTCGCCAATGGCATTCAGTATTGGCAAGCGAAGTCCGATACCGGCAAGTGGATCGAGTGGCTGGACGGGAAGCTTCCCGCGGAGAACCTCTCCAACAAGGTGACGAGCCTCGTGAACCAGTGGACCCAGCAGGACTACAAGGCTGCCGGTCAATGGATCGACGACTGCAAGGCCGGCCCGGTGAAGGATTCCGCGGTGCGCTCCTATGCGAGCACCGTGGCACCCTACGCGCCGGACAGCGCCGCCCAATGGGCGCTGACTCTGCCGGAAGGCAAGGAGCGGAGCGAGTTGCTCGGCAACATTCACAGCGAGTGGAAGAAGAAAGATGCCGATGCGGCCGCGAAGTTTGCACGCGAGAACGGCTTGGCCGAGTGATGGGGTGAGTGACAATCTTGCCTCCGCGCTCCGAAAATCCGTGCCATCTCCGGGAGGGCTCCGCTAACACTCGGATGTTATCGCGTGCTAACTCCGGACCAGATCACCGCCATTGCCCCTGATGCCGCTTCCCTCAAGGCGGGGCGGGATCTCGCTACGCCGCGAAAGTGGCAAGTGACGGGGGGAGATGCGGAGGTGCTCTGGGGCCTTGCCATGGGTTCCGGGAAGGAGCCCTATCAAACGCGTGTCTCGCTGGGAGACCTGGCGACCAAGTGCTCTTGCCCGAGTCGCAAGTTTCCCTGCAAGCATGCTCTCGGGTTGATGTTCATCGCCGCGGGAAATCCCGGCGGTTTCCAGCAGGGTGAGCGACCGCCATGGGTCAGCGAGTGGATCGATGCGCGCTCCGCCCGCGAGGAGAAGGCGGTTGCGCGTGCAGAGGAGAAGGCTTCCAAGCCGGTGGATGAAAAGGCCGCGGAGAAGCGCAGAGCCAAGCGTGAGGGTCGCGTGGAGGAAGGCATCGCGCTGCTGCAGCAGGCGATCCTCGACCTTACCCGTGAAGGGCTGGCTTCACCGGGAGCAAGGGATGCATCGGCATGGGAGAATCTGGCGCGGCGCATGATTGACTCGCAGGCACCCGGGCTCGCCGGTGCGCTGCGGCATGTGGCGGATACTGTCTTGCGGGATCCGGAGGTGGATGACGAACTGCCGCTCGAACTCGGGCGGCTTTATCTGCTGCTTCATGGTCATTCGCGCCGGGACGAGTTCGATGAGCTGACGCGTGCCGAGTTGCAGGCGCAGCTTGGCGGCAAGTCCGGCGATGAAGCCTTGGCTCCGGAGGTGGTGGAAGATGATTGGTTCGTGGCGGGAAGGAGAGTCGAGGAAAGGGATCGCCTGATCACGGCAAGCACCTGGCTTTACGGCACGCGTAGCCAGCGGTGGGCGCGACTGCTGCGCTTCGCGCCGGTGCCGCAGACGATTGCCGAGCCGTGGCCGCTGGGTTCCACGGTGAAGGCCGCGCTGAAGTTCCAGCCGGGGCTTTATCCGTTGCGAGTCGGGCCGGATAGCGAGGGCTTCCCGCTGATGTCCGGTTCGCCGGGAGCGCACGAGGAAAGTTTGGATGCCTTGTTAGATCGCTTCGCCACAGCGCTGGCCGCGAACCCCTTTCTCCGGGTGCTGCCCTTTCTGATCCGGCTTCGTCCTAGTGCTGATGGATCTCTTCTCTGTGATGCTGCCGGCCGCGCTCTGCCGTGGATCGCTAGTGGCGATCTGGCCCTCAAGATCGAGTGCATCAGCGGTGGCAGGCTGGTCAGCATTTGCGGGGAGTGGGACGGCCGCTTCCTTCGCCCGCTCGCCATGGAAGATAGCGGTGTGTGGATTCCCCTCGTGTCCCAGCAAGCATGACGACCGACCCGCTCATAGCCGCCTCTCTGTTGGGGACCTCGCGCCTTGCGGCTCTGCCGCCGCCACCAGATGCCGCGCTGGAGGCATCGTGGCAGGCCATCCCGATGGACAACCCCGCCGCCGCAGTCCTGCAAGCGCTCGGGCTCATGCGGGCGATGCGGCGTGCTGGGGGACGCACCTTGGAGAGCTCCGCAGGTGGCGACGAATGCCCCGCGGAGGAGCAAGCCTACCTGCCTACGCTGGCGGTAGAGTCCCTGCTGCGCCTTCTGCGCGGAGAGTTCCCCGAGATCCTGCCGGAGTGGCTGCGTCTCGCCTCCGCATCCTCCAGTATTCTGCGTGGCCGCGCGCTGCCCGAGCTCTTGCAAGCCGCGACCCGTAACCAGGCGATTCGTCCATCGATCCGGCGCTTGGTAGGTGAACGGGGACTGTGGATCGCCCGTCGGCACAGGGAGTTCTCCTGGCTGTTAGAAGATGCCGCGGTGGCGGACGACGCTTGGTCCGTCGGCCAGCCCGCCGAGCGACTTGCGTGGCTCCGGCAGACCCGGACGGCCAAGCCCGAGCTCGCAGCAGAAACCATCGCCTCGCATTGGGCGCAGGAGGAAGGCGGCTTCCGAGAATCGATCCTGCGGCTTATCGCTCCACAGCCTCTGGCTTGCGATGAGGCATGGCTGGAAAGCCTCGCGCTCAAGGATCGTCGCCAAGTGGTTCGAGATCTAGCGGCGGCTGCCCTGTCCAATATCGAAAGCTCCGCCTTTCGCAAGCGGGCGATCGTCCGTTTGCAAGGCTGCGTGAAGCTTGAACGCGGAAGCATTCTCGTCACGCCGCCCGCCGTCTTCGACCCAACGTGGGCGGCCGACGGGCTGAAGGAGAAGCCACCGCAGGGCAGTGGCGAGAGGGCGTGGTGGCTGCGCCAGATCATCGCCCTCGTGCCGCTTGATGCATGGCCGGCGATCTTCCATGTGAGCGCGGCAGATCTCTTCGCCAGCACCCTCGATCCGGATTGGAAGACGGAGCTTGCGGCCGGCTGGATTGACTCCGCGCGTTCCAGTCCTGCACATGCCTTGGCAGAGCACTTCGTTCCTTTTTTGGTGAAGCTCAGCTCTTGGCCTGCTGCTTCTGGCATCAGCCTGGGTGCTTTGCTCATGCTCTTGCTGGCACCGCTTGTTCCTGCCGCGCGCTTTGGGATTCTGGACAAGATTGCCCGCGAGCTTCCACCGGCTCTTGCCCTGGATCTGCTTGCTTCCGTCGCGGAATCTCCGCCGCCGGGCAGTGGGAGCGCGATTCTGGCAGTGCTGGATGTGGCGCTCGCCAATCCCTCCACGCCGCTCGTCCGGCCACAGGCCCGAGCGCTCGCGATCTGTGTGCCAGCGGATGCGATCCAGCAGCGCCTCGAAGCTCTCTCCCGCCTGCCGCAGCTCTCCTCCGTCGCCGAGGAATTCGCCACCACCTTGGAATTCCGCCGTTCGCTTCTCTCTCACTTCGCATCGCCATGAGTTCTCCTGTCCTCCGCCAGCATGCCGAGACCGCCTTCGCCGCGGAACTCGCCGCCCTTGCCGCCCACGATGAACGCCCGCGCCCGCCGCGCTGGAAGCTCTCGCCATGGGCAGTCACTGACTACCTGCTCGGCATCACGCTGAAGGACGGCACCGTGATCACGCCGAAATACGTCGGGGATCGTAGAATCATCGAGATCGCCGTCGCCACCCTCGCCACCGACCGGGCACTGCTACTGTTAGGCGTTCCCGGCACGGCGAAGAGCTGGGTCTCCGAGCACCTTGCCGCGGCCATCTCCGGTGATTCCACCCTGCTGATCCAAGGCACCGCCGGCACCAGCGAAGAGGCGCTGCGCTACAACTGGAACTACGCCATGCTCCTCGCCCAAGGCCCGAGCGAGGCGGCCTTGGTTCCCGGTCCCATGTTCCGCGCCATGAAGGAAGGCGCGCTCTGCCGGGTGGAAGAACTCACCCGTATCCCTTCGGACGTACAGGATACGCTGATCACGATGCTTTCGGAGAAGGTGTTGCCGATCCCCGAACTCGCCACCGAAGTCCAAGGCACCGAAGGCTTCAACGTCATCGCCACCGCCAACAGCCGCGACCGCGGGGTGAACGAACTCTCCAGCGCCCTCCAGCGCCGCTTCAATACCGTGATCCTGCCGCTGCCTTCCTCGCTGGAGGATGAGGTGGACATCGTCCGCATGCGTGTGGCTTCCATGTCGAAGGCTCTCGCCCTGCCTGCTGAGCCGCCCGCGCTGGAAGAAATCCGCCGCGTCGTCACGATCTTCCGCGAACTCCGCTCGGGCGCCACTGAGGATGGCAAGGCCAAGGTCAAGTCGCCCTCCGGCACGCTCAGTACCGCCGAGGCAATTTCGGTGGTGACCAATGGACTCTCCCTCGCAGCCCACTTCGGTAGCGGTACCATCTCCGCCCACGACCTTGCCTCCGGCATGGTCGGTGCGATCGTGAAGGATCCGGTGCAAGACCCCGTGGTCTTCAAGGAATATCTGGAAACGGTAGTGAAGGAGCGCGAGGGGTGGAAGGATCTCTACAGGGCCTGCCGCGAGCAGATCTAACAGTTCGGCTCACCATGCACCCCGAACTGGAAGACTTCATCAAGCGTCGCATGCCCGCCGCACCCGGCCCGGTGGACCGCGCTTATCTGGCGGCTTTTGAGGACTACGCCGCCGATCCTGGCGGCGGGGTTTTGGGTCGTCTGCCGCAAGGGCCGGGAGAGTCAAAGCTCGTGCCGGAGCTGGGCGGCTTCATGGCACATCGTTTTCCCGATGACCTGGGCATGCCCGCCCTGCCGGCGCTTGCCGCCCACTCATTGATGATGGGTTGGTACCAGTCGCCGCTGGTCACCGGCTACTTCGAAGCGCTGCTCGACTTGGCGATGAAGCAGCCTGAGCTTCAGGAGCCGCTCCTTGCCTTCTCCCGGACCCATGGCGTCCCCGATGGTAATCTGGCGCAGCTCATTGTCGCGAAGGTGGGTTATCGCTTCGAGTTCGGCTGGACCTCTGAGTCTGTGGCGGGCAAGGCGACCTTGCGCACCCGGCGCAAGTGGGGCGATCTCTGGGTGCCTTACCGTCACAGCGCGCTGCCGCCCGCTGCATTGATCACGGAAAGCAGCTTCGAGCGCTTCGTCATGGAGCTGGACGACGCCGCGCTGTCAGCCGTGGCGATGACGAAGGCCCGCACCAATTGGGGTACGATCGGCCAAGCGCCGAAGCTGCTTGCGGCCATCGCCGCTCACCGGCCCGAAGCCCTCAAGCCATGGGTCGAAGCATCCCTGCGCGGCGAGTGTGGTTTGAAGGGGGAGGAATGGAAATACGTTCTCTGCGTCACGGATCGTTGGGATCGGGAGTTTGTGGAGGTGTCGCCGAAACTTCCTGTAGGTCCCAGGCTCAAGGCCCTGGCCTACCTGGAAACACTCCGCCCGGGCAAGGCCAGTGAAGCCGCGCGGGAAGCCGCCTTGGATCCGGAGCAGGACTGCCTCGGAGAGGCCATGGCCTACCTTGCGGAATACTTCCCGGCAGACTTCTTCGCCGCCTTTACTACCCTTCTCCGCGGCGAACCCAAGTTCACCGAACTGCGCTATTGGGGGAACGGCGTCTCCGATGCCTTCAAGGTCGCCGCCCAGCGCTGGAATGAGGGTGGCAAGGCGCTCTATCAGGCCCTGCTGGATTGCTCGGCAAGTTGTGCCGATGCGGAAAAAGCCGGGAAACTTGGCGGCTTCCCTTTCATGCTCGCCACTTATGCCGTCCCCTGCCTCTTGGCGGCAAGCTCCGTCGCTACCCCGGATGAAGTCCGCGCTTGGGCGCAGTCCGTTTTGCAAAGCCTCGACAAGGCCAAGCTCTCCGCGTCCCAGCGCACGCAGCTCTGCGACGATATCTGGTCCGAGCTGATCGAGTGCGACCGCGGTCGCTTCTTCGAGCCCTTGGTGAGACTTCTGGGGGACGACCGCAAACAGCTTCGCGGACTCGCCATCGAAGGCCTGCGCCACTATCCGGCTGAGGCCGTGCTTGCGGCTGTCGAAGGCACGCTGAAGTCCGGCAAGACCAAGCAGCGGCTCGGCGTGGCGGAAATGCTTGCCGAACTCCCCGCCATCGGCTCGCCGCAGCTGCTTGAGTCCGCCTTGGCGGATGAAAAGAACGAAGAAGCAAGGGCCACGCTGCACCAAGGCCTCAAGGCAAGGTCCGGCGGCAGTCCGGTGAGCGGGGAGACGCTTGCCAATTTGGAGCTCTCCTTCGCGAAGCAGGCATCGAAGCTCAAGTTGCCCACCACCTCTTGGCTCAAGGCCGATACCTTGCCGCCTCTCTTTGCCACCGACGGCTCATCACTCTCCGCGAATGCCATCGCTTTCCTCCTCTCCAAGCAATCGAAGCACAAGGCCATCGAGGCGGCACCGGATATTCTACCGCTGCTCGCCCACATCGATCGCACCAAGAGCGCTTCCTTCGGCCTCGCCCTTGTTGAAGGCTTCCTCAATTCCGAGCAAGCCGCCACCGACCGCTGGGCTCTCGCTCTCGGCGGCTTCTTAGGCGACAACCGGGTCATCCCGCCCCTGCTTTCGCGCATCAACGACTGGTGCGAGAATTCGCGCCACAAGCTCGCCGAGTATTCCGCGCAGGCCATCTCCCTGCTCCCCGGCAACGAGCCGCTGATGGTCCTCGATACCCTTGCCAACCGCTACCGCAGCAAGTTCAAGAACGTCGGCAAGGCCTGTGCCGATGCCTTCTCCGCCGCGGCCACCGCGCGTGGCATTACCCCGGATGAGCTGGGCGACATGGTCGTCCCGGACTTCGGCTTCGATGCCGAGGGTATCCGTCTCTTCGAGTGGGAAGGCGGCAAGGCCAATGCCGAACTCGGTCCCGACTTCAAGCTCTCCTGGTCCGATCCCGACTCGGACAAATCCTGGAAAGCCCTCCCTGCCTCGGCATCGGAGTCAGTAAAGACCGAACTCAAGACCCTCACCAAGCTTCTCAAGGAAGCGGTCAAGGGCCAGACCGCCCGCCTGGAAATGACCCTCGTGCGCCAGCGCCGCTGGCCCGTCGCCCGCTGGCGTGAACTCTACGAGAACCATCCGCTGCTGCGATCCTTCGCCAGTAGTCTGGTGTGGGGAATTTACGATACCTCTGGTACTTTGCTGCGAAGCTTCCGCCGTTATCCGAACGGCCTACTGGCGAATGCCGCCGGCGATCTTGAGGAACTGCCGGAGGCCGACACCCAGATCGGCATGGTTCATCCGCTGGAACTCGATGCCGCAGCCCTGGATGCCTGGCGCGCCCACCTTGCCCGCTTCAAGGTGAAGCAGCCCTTCCCGCAGATCGATCGCCCGGTGGAGCTGCTCGATCCGCTCCATGGCAACCGCCGCGAAATGACCCTGACCAGCGACAAGAAAGTCGGCGCGGGCACATTCAAGTCCCGCTCCGAGAAGCGCGGCTGGTTCCGCGGCTCGGTCATCGATGCCGGCGGCATCAGCAGTATCTACAAGCCCTTCCCCGGTGCCGGCTATGAAGCCATCCTGCCCACGAACAACTACTACATGGGCATCGATCCCATGGACAACGTGGAGCTGGAGTCTGCCTGCTTCGTGAAGACGGGGAGCATTGATCGTGGCAGCTACGCCTATGATGAACCCAACAAGGACGATCCGCGCGTGCTGCGCTTCGACCAAGTCCCCGCCGTGGTCTTCTCCGAGACGATGTCGGATCTGAAGGCAATCATTGGAGCCTGATATGACGACGATCTTCGGCATCCGTCACCACGGCCCGGGTTGCGCGCGCAGCCTGCTGGCCGCCTTGGAGGCATTGCAGCCGGAGCTGCTCCTCATCGAGATGCCTGCCGAGGCCGAGCCCTTGCTCGTCCATGCCGCGCATGAGGCGATGAAGCCCCCGGTGGCCATCCTCCTCCATCGCAGTGACCTTCCGGAGAAGGCCGCCTTCTATCCCTTCGCAGAGTTCTCGCCGGAATGGCAATCGGTGCGTTGGGCTGTTCAGAACGGGGTTCCCATCCGTTGCTTTGATCTGCCCTCCGCGCACATGTTCGCGCTACGGGATGATAGCGGAGAGCAAGAAGCGGAGAGTGAAGAGCCTGAGGAAGGGAAGGAAGAAGAAGTCATTCCTCCGCAGACCGATCCCTTTGAGTGGTTTGCCAAGGCGGATGGCTACACCGATGGAGAGCGCTGGTGGAACGACCGCGTGGAAGAGCGGCGAGATCAGTCGGACTTCTTCGAGGCCATTCTTGAAGCGGTCACTGCCCTGCGTGGCGATCTGGCAATACCCGAATCTCGCGAGACCTTGCTGCGCGAGGCGTGGATGCGGAAGTGCTTGCGCGCCGCCGAGAAGGAAGGCCCCGAAAAGATCGCCGTGGTCTGCGGTGCTTGGCACGCACCGGTTCTGAAAGGCGCTTTCAAGGTCGCCGATGACAATGCGCTGCTGAAGACGCTGCCCAAGCACAAGGTCGCCGCGACTTGGATCCCATGGACCGACGAGCGTCTCGCGGTGGCCAGTGGCTATGCTGCGGGGATCCGCTCGCCCGGGTGGTATGCGCACCTCTGGCGCAATGAAGAAGATCCCATCATTTCCTGGCTCACCCGTGCTGCACGGGTGCTGCGCAAGGAAGGTCAGGAAGCTTCCTCCGCTTCAGTGATCGAAGCCGTGCGGCTCGCCAATTCCCTTGCCGGCATGCGTGGGCGCCCGCTGCCCGGTCTCGACGAAACCCTGGAGTCGATCCAATCCGTCTTCTGCCAGGGCGATCCCTTGCCGCTGGATTTCCTGCGCGCGCCGCTCTTGATCGGCACCCGCTTGGGCCAGCTTCCCGAGGGCCTGCCATCGCTGCCCCTGCAGCAGGATATCGATGCCACACAGCGCAAGCTCCGCCTCAAGCCCGCCGCTTCCGTAACGCCCGTGGAGCTCGACCTCCGCGAGGATGGCGGGAGGGCCCGCAGTATCTTCCTCCACCGCTTGCTGGCCCTGAAGATCCATTGGGGCAGGAAGGAGAACGCCCGCACCCGCGGCACCTTCAAGGAGCGCTGGTCGCTCCAGTGGAAGCCTGAACTGGCAGTCTCGGTTATCGATGCCTCGGCCTTCGGCAACACCATCGAGACCGCAGCCTCGCGTCGTCTGGTGAATGAAGTCGCAGGCCAGGCCGGCCTCGATGCCATCACCGAACGCCTCGATCTTGCCCTGCTCGGTGCCTTGCCCTTGGCGGTTGAGTTCTTGCTCCGGCAACTCGATGCGGCGGCTGCCACCACGCACGATATTTCGGAGCTGTTGGATGCGGTGCCGTCCCTAGCCCGCATCTCCCGTTATGGGGATGTCCGCGCGACCGATGCCGCTGCGGTCTCGCGCCTCTTGGCAGGTTTCGCCGCGCGCATTCATGCCGGTTTGCCCGCTGCCGCGAGTGGGATCGATGACGATGCCGCGAACCAGCTCTCCGCTTCGGTCCGCGAGTTCAGTGCGGCCCTCGCGATGCTGGAAGACACCGCCATCATCGAAGACTTCCACGCCGTCCTCGGCAAGCTCACGGAGTCCACCCAAGTCCATCCCAAGATGCGCGGTCATGCCGTGCGCCTTTTGCGGGATGCCGCGCATCTCGATGATGAAGCCGCGGCGCGCCACTTGGGCTTCGCGCTCTCGCCCGGTATGCCTGCTCTTGCCGCTGCCAATTGGCTCGAAGGCTTCCTACAGGGTGGCGGCAGCTTCCTTGTTCACGATCGCGCCTTGTTGGGTCTCGTGGATTCCTGGCTGGCCTCGCTCGATGCCGATGCCTTCCAGACCATCCTGCCTCTCGTGCGCCGCACCTTCGGCACCTTCGCCCCGCCTGAGCGCTCGCGCATTGCCGCTTCGGTCGCACAAGGGATCAGCGCGCATGCTCCCGCCGCCGCATCGGTGACGAGCGATCTCGATCTTCAGCGCGCCCTGCCCGCCGCCGCAGCGGTCGCCAAACTCCTCGGCCTGCCCTTATCCCTATGAACGACTCCGAACGTCTCCGCCGCTGGCGCTTGGTGTTGGGCTCGGAGCCGGCCTCCTCGCTTGGCATTTCCCTGTCTTCGGAAGACCAGCGCATGGATGAGGCCCTGGAGGCTCTCTACGATGCGGGAGGGAAGCGCGGTGGCCTCGGCGGCTCGAACCCGAAGGTCGCTCGCTGGCTTGGGGATATCCGCCGCTACTTCCCCGCGGAGGTCGTTCAAGTGATGCAGAAGGACGCGATCGAGCGTCTCGACCTCAAGCAACTGCTGCTCGAGCCGGAAGTGCTCGGCCAAGCTGAGCCCGACATTCATCTTGTCAGCACCCTGATCTCGCTCAACCGCATCATCCCGGAGAAGACCCGCGAGACCGCTCGCATGGTCGTGCGCAAGCTGGTCGATGAACTCATGCGCAAGCTGGAGCAGCCCACCCGCCAGGCCGTCCAAGGTGCACTCTCCCGCAGCCTGCGCAACCGCCGCCCCCGCCTTACCGAGATCGACTGGCACCGCACGATCCGCGCGAACCTACGCAACTACCTGCCCGAGCACCGCACCATTGTGCCGGAGACTCTGATCGGCTACGGCAGACGTCGTAGTTCATTGCGCGACGTCATCCTCTGCATCGACCAGAGCGGCTCGATGGCCCCCTCCGTCGTCTACTCCTCGATCTTCGGCGCCGTGATGGCCTCCATGCCTGCGCTGAGCACCCGCTTCGTCCTCTTCGATACCTCGGTCGTCGATCTCAGCCAGGATCTGAAGGATCCCGTGGACCTCCTCTTCGGCACCCAGCTCGGCGGCGGCACGGATATCCACAAGGCCCTGCGCTACTGCGAGGGGCTGATCACGCGGCCCGCGGATACGGTGATGATCCTCGTTTCCGACCTCTGCGAGGGCGGCAGTGTGCCGGGGATGATGAAGGCCGCGGCAAGGATCAAGGAGTCCGGGGTGAACTTCATCTCGCTGCTGGCGCTGAGCGATGAGGGGAAGCCCTTCTCCGATGAGAGAAACGCCGCCATGTTCGCCGCTATGGACATCCCGGTCTTCGCCTGCACTCCGGATCGCTTCCCCGACTTAATGGCGGCGGCTTTAGGCAAGAAGGACATCCGCCTCTGGGCCAAGGCCAAGAATGTTTAAGGCGGCAGCGGACCTTCGGAAATATCCAGCCGCAGGAATCCAAGGTGGTTGCCCGCGAGCGGACCGTGACTGCGGCAGGTGATATAGCTCCAGCCCGCACCCAGCGCGGGCAGGTCGGCCTGAATGGCGGTGGCATCCGCGCCGCTCACCTGGTCCACGTTGATGGGGAAGGTGACGAGGTCGTCGGAAGCTTGGACCTTGTAGTGAAGATAAGGCTCCATCATGCCGATTACCAGGAACTCGCCTTCGGGCGAGTCGTAAATTGCACCGGCATTGTGGACGGGGAAGGTAAGGGTGAGCGCCTTCTCGCCATTCACGGAGGCGATCTTGGTGACCACCTTGCCGTTGAGCTTGCCGCTGGAGGGGTCCTCATCGAGAGCGAACTCCATGAGGTTATTCAAGCCGTCTTGATCGGGATCCGCAGTATAGAGGCGATCGGAGGAACTGGCGACCGCGGGGAAGCGATTGATCCAGAGTTCGTATTTGTCGTCGCTGACGACTTCGGCCTCCACGCCGGTGGAAAGGTAGTTGATCCTGAAGGCGAGCCCACTGGGAGTGGCGCTTGTATCCAGCGTCTTGAAGGTACCCGTGACTCCGCCGCTGGCGGAGAGGATGTTGAATTTTTGCCCGACCGCGGGAACGAAGGGAACGCCCGGTGACTCCTCGCCGAAACGCAGGCTCAGGGTGCCATTGAGTTCTGCGACGCCATTGACCGTCACGCGGTCGTATTGGGCGGGGCTGGTGCCGGTGATGTCCACGTTGAGCTTCCCGCTAGGCCCCATTTGGAGCTTCTGCACGGTGACCTCGGCGATGGTGTTGGCGCTGCCGATACGGAGAGATCCTTGCAGCTCGAGAGCGGTATCAGTATTGGCTCCCGCCTCCGTCACCACCTCGCTGCCCTCCGCGATGCTGAGCGTGCCCGTGCCGACGAAGCTGGCACCCGCACCGATGCTGGCATTCTTCTTGAGAATGACTCGCCCCTGGTTGTTGAGCAGGCCGCCGTTGAAAGTGTACGGCACGTCGAGCTGCAGCGTGCCATCGGCATCCGCCACGCTGATGGTCCCGCCGGTTTGCGTGAAGCCCGCGCCGACGATGGTGGCGGTGCCCGCAGGAGCGCCACCGGTGCCAGTGGTGGCTCCGTTGTCGATTTCGATGGTTCCCCCGCTGCCAAGGCTCCAGTGGATCGGATTCGAATTGCTCCCGATCTCAAGATGGCTGTCATGGAACATCGAGAGGCTTCCATTGAACTCATCCGCCAGCGGGAGATCGGTGATAAAGGTCTGGTTACGGCCGACGGTGACCACGCCGGCTTCCGTGGAACCATCGAGGTCCAAGTGGCCAAAACCATAGTAACTCCTAGGGGCGATGCGCAGCTCCCCTGGCTCGGGCGGAGTCGTGGGGAGAACGGAGGGCTTGCTGACAGCGATAAGGCCGTTGTTGACGATGTTGGAGGACAGCGGGGGGCTGTAATTTTCTTCCGTGGTGATGACGCCATTGCCGGAAAGCATGCTGCCGGTGCCGATGGTCAAACTGGAACTGTCGGTCACCGACCTCAACATGATAGTCCCGCCATCCAGGAAGATGGTCCCGCCGTTGCTCACGGTGATGATCCGGCTCAACAAGAGGCTGCTGAGACCCGCGCCATCCAGGAGGGTTCCATTGCCGCTGACGCTGGTGAGCCCGGCCACGTTGATACTCCGGTTGTTGAGCTTCAGCGTACAGCTGCCGGACATGTTAATGGAGCCGACCATGTGGGTGAGGATCCACGGCTTCGAAATGATGAGTCTGACGGTGTGGTCGGTGTTCAAGATCGCATTGTCGTCGGTGTCGGGCGAGGCGGCGGTCGACCAGCTCTCGCCGCCATAGACACTGTCCCAGTCCCCGTCACCGCCGATCCAAGTGGCGGTCCTGGCGGCGGCGCCGGCCACCTCCACAATAGCCAATCCGCAGGCCAGCACCACTGCGGCCGACAGGAGCCTGTTCGAGATCACCGGGCGGAAGCCCGGGCGGAGGAATACGGGGGAGCTGCGCATGGCTTCGGTCGCCACCCGCGGGATACGCCCTTGGATGATATGCCAAGTAGCGGTCGCGGGGAGCAAACTGTCACGCTTCTAGCAAAGCGGAAGTTGAAGGTCGAGATGATTCGACCCTGCCTCACAACACGCTGCCGTACAGCGTGAAGCCCGTACTCTCCTCCACCCGGATTTCCAGCATCTTCCCGGTCAACTTGTGGGCATCGCCATCGAAGATGAGAATCTTGTTCGTCCCCGTCCGCCCGCTCAGCCGCTGCTTGTTGGTCTTGCTCGGTCCTTCGCAGAGAACCTGCTGCACCGTCCCGACCAGCGCCTGGTGCTTCGCCTTCGCGATCTCATTCACCACATCCAGCAGCCGCTGGTTGCGCTCTTCCTTCACGCGCTCTTCGAGCTGGCCCTCCATCTCCGCGGCGGGAGTGTCCTTCCGCTTCGAGTAACGGAAGACAAAGGCATTGTCGAATTGCAGGCGTTGCACGGTATCCACCGTGGCTTGGAAATCCTCCTCCTCTTCGCCGGGGAAGCCCACGATGATATCTGTGGTGATCGCGATTCCAGGCCGCGCGGCCTTCATCTTCTCGCAGATCTCCACGAACTTCTCGTTCTTGTACGGCCGCCGCATCGCCTTCAGGATCCGGTCCGAGCCGCTCTGCATCGGGAAGTGGATGTGCGGGCACAGCTTCGGCAGGTAGGTGAAGGCCGCCACCAGATCATCGCGGTAGCCGATCGGGTGCGGCGAAGTGAAGCGAATCCGCTCAATTCCATCCACTGCATGCACTTGCTCCAAGAGCTGCACGAAGGGTGACTTGCCATCCACCTTCTCGAACTCGGTGCGGCCGTAGAGGTTCACGATCTGGCCGAGCAGGGTGACCTCCTTCACGCCGTGATCGCGCAGGCGCTTCACTTCCTCCACGATCTCCGCGATCGGCCGGCCGCGCTCCTTGCCGCGGGTGTCCGGCACGATGCAGAAGGAGCAGCGCATGTTGCAGCCCTGCATGATGGAGACGAAGGCGGAGGCGTTGAGATCCTTCGGGATGTGATCGCGGATCGTGTTCTGGGATCCCGCTTCTTCCTCCACATCGCAGACGCTCTCGCCGATGAGGGAGAGCTCCAGCTCATCCATCCGCCGGTGCAGGCGCCGCTGCAGGATGGTGTCCACATACTCGAAAACCTTGTGGTACTTCTGCGTGCCCACCACCACATCGAGGTGCGGGATCCGCTCGAAGAGCTCCGGCCCGCGGCTCTGCGCCATGCAGCCCATGAAGCCGAAGACGACGTGCGGTTTGTTCCGCCGGTAGCTGCCCATGGTGCCCATCTTGCCCAGCGCCTTCTGCTCCGCTTGGTCGCGCACCGAGCAGGTGTTCACCAGAATCGCGTCGGCATCGGCTTCCTCACCGGTAACCGTGTAGCCGCCCTCCGTGAACATCTGCGCGACCTGTTCGGAGTCGCGCTCGTTCATCTGGCAACCGTAAGTACGTATGAAGACCTTTGGCATTGGACGTAAATTACTAATTACTAAGCACTAATTTTCAAACGAGAGTGCTTGTAAGACTGAGAAGCCGGCAGGCCGGGGCGCGGACGCTAGCGGCACCCAGCCCCCCTTTCAAGCCGGGAGAAATGGGGTTAGATCCCGAGGCGGGCCAGGACCATCCGGATCGCTTCCGGGTAGATCCGGTGCTCTTGCTCCAAGATCCGCTCGTGCAGCGAATCCGGCGTATCCCCGGCTAAAACCGGCACCTTGCCCTGCAAAATTACCGGGCCTGTATCCATCCCACCGTCCACATAGTGGACCGTGCAGCCGGTCTCCGGAACCCCGGCCTCCAGTGCCTGCCGCCAAGCCTGCAGACCCGGAAATGCGGGGAGCAGCGCAGGGTGGATGTTGATAATCCGCTCCGGGAAGGACTCCAGCAGCGGTGCCTTTACCAGCCGCATGAAGCCCGCCAGGCAGACTAGGTCCACTCCCGCAGCCCTCAGAGTCTCAGCGGTTTCCGCCTGCGCCTCCTCCGGATACTTCGACTTGAAACCCCGGCAATCGATCAGGGCCGTCGGGATCCCCGCTTTCTTCGCCCGCTCCAAGATGTAACCCTGCGGATTGTCGGACATCACCAGCGCGATCTCCGCCGGAATCGACCCATCCGCGACCCCATCCAGGATCGCCTGCATGTTCGTGCCGGAGCCGGAGCCAAGGATCCCAAGACGCATGGCGGGAGGAAGCCTTGGCTGACGCTTTCTGCCAAGGGCCAAACCCGGGAATTCACTCCTTGGCGCCGGGCTGGACCGGAGGGAACCGGCGCCAAGAGCGAGCCTCTTTTGAAGGAAAATAGCCGATGATTCTCGCAGGCGAGTCTCCGAAAAGGATCGTCATCTCACCTTCCCTGAACCCGTCGGCGGGAGCCGCGATCCGAATGGCGAAAGCGCTGCCGCCAAAGTCTTTGGCGAGGATCCTCGTAGCTGGCTCGTCGATTTCGCTCGCGGCCCATGGCGCGAAGTTCTCCAAGAGCCTTTCGTCCGCAGGGACATCACGGGCGACGCCCCCGATGGAGAAGCTTCCTTTCTGAAGGTCTGCCGGTGAAAGCTCTTCCGGACTCTGCCATGCTCCGATGAGTTCTCCGTCCGATGGGTAAGAGCTGCTCGGTGATCCCCGCATCGGTCCGAAGACCGAAACGCAGGTCCGCAGCACCTGATTCCCCCATCCGTCGCTCAGCCATTCGCCGCCGCTGAACACACATCCACCGCCCCGCCTTGGAAGGAAGGTTTCCCGATCCAAGTTGAAGGAAGAGATCCCGGGCAGTCCATGGAAGCCGAGAGCAGCCGTTCCGATGAAATAGCCCGCCAGCGGGACCACGGTGGCCAAGGCCAGCGGATTGATCAGGGCGCAGACCCAAGCCAAGCGGCGATGGTTTCTCCAAAGCAAGGCGGCCAGAACGAAAGGGAGAAAAGCGCCCACATAGGAAAGAGGCCCCAGCTGTGAGATGAGCCAGCAGCCCACCAGTATAGCCGCGCCGAGCCTTGCTCCACCTCACTTGCCGGGTTCGTGCGCCACCTTGGTTTTATATCACGTCGGCCCCAAGATTCCCAAGAGATTCCATGGCCGCGACTAGGTTGCTTGAGAGATTGAGGAGGAGCTGATAAAGAAGCCTCCATCGATCCCTCGCAAAACAAGCCGGATCCGAACCGCCGCGGGGTATCCCCGTTGCGTGCTCTCGAATGGCTCCAAGGAGGCAAAGGGCTGTCAAAAGAGGAAGGAGAGAGGCTTAAGCAGGAGATTGAAGCCGAACGGGTGGCCCGGCACCGCAAGCTGTGGGGGCCAATCTCCCGGCTGATGCCCCCGCCGGATTCGCCCGGAACGATCTAAAAACCAAGCACCTTGCTTTTCGGATTGGGCGTTTCGGGGAGCTTTGCTTAAGCACACGCATGCACGACCCGCGCATCGACCAACTCGCCCGTCAGCTTGTCCGTTACTCCACCGCCCTGAAGAAGGGGGAGAAGATCCTGCTGGATCTCTACGACGTGCCGGACTCGATCGGCTTGGCGCTGGTCCGCGAGGCGCGCGCGAAGGGTGCCTTTCCGGTGCTGCGCATCCACAGCTCGCGCCTGACCCGCGAAATGCTGAAGGGCGCGGAGGAGGATCAGTACAAGCTGATCTCCAAGCATCTGCTGGCGGAGATGAAGGACATGGACGCCTACATCGCCGTCCGCGGCAGCCACAATATCGCCGAAAGCGCCGATGTGCCGGCGGCGAACATGAAGCTGGCGATGAAGCACATGCGCCAGGTGATCGACCACCGCGTGAAGAAGACCAAGTGGTGCGTGCTGCGCTGGCCGACCCCCTCCATGGCCCAGCAGGCCGGGATGAGCACGGAGGCCTTTGAGGACTTCTACTTCAACGTCTGCCTGGTGGACTACAAGAGTCTGGTCCCCGCCGCCACCGCGCTGAAGAAGCTGATGGACCAGACCGACGAGGTCCATATCACCGGCCCCGGCACCGACCTGAAATTCTCGATCAAGGACATCCCCGCCATCGTCTGCGCGGGCGAGCACAACATCCCCGACGGCGAGGTCTTCACCGCGCCGGTGAAGGATTCCGTGAATGGCGTGATCTCCTACAACGCGCCGACCATCTATCAGGGCATCCCCTTCGACTCGATCAAGCTGACCTTCGAGAAGGGCAAGGTCGTGGCCGCGGAATCCCCGGGCAAGACCAAGGAGATCAACAAGATCCTGGATAGCGATCCGGGCGCCCGCTACATCGGTGAGTTCGCACTGGGCTACAATGCCGCGATCAAGCATCCGATGCGCGACATCCTCTTCGACGAGAAGATCGGCGGCTCCTTCCACTTCACCCCCGGCCAAGCCTACGAGGAAGCCGACAATGGCAACCGCTCGCAGGTCCACTGGGACATGGTCTGCATCCAGCGCAAGGACTACGGCGGCGGCGAGATCAAGTTCGACGGCAAGGTGATCCGCAAGGACGGCGTCTTCCTGCCGAAGTCGTTGGCCAAGCTGAACGGCTGAAGACCAGGACGGGGCCTCGAGCCGCTGCTTGCTTCACGCTGACGGCTGTTGAAGGATGGGAGCATGAAGCTCCGCGTCCCAAGCCTCCTCGTGCCGCTGCTCCTCCTGCCGGGCGCTCTCGTACACGCCGCGATGACGGCAGGCTGGCAGCTGCCGATTCAGGCCTTTGGCATCAGTCCCAATGAGACTGAGGGGGTCCGCAAGCTCGACAAACCTCCCTCGGCCTCCCCCTTCTTCCGGCCCGGCGACGAGCTGTGGGATCTCTCGGGTGTGATCAAGGGATCATCGCTGGGTTATATCAATGCCGAGCCTTTTGACGCCGAACCCGCCGAGCCTGAGAAGTGGCCGGGACAGTGGGTGGTATGGAATGCGCGTTCAGGGATGATCGTCGCGCGTGGCGAGAAGCCGGATCTCGGCATGATCGATATGATCGTCGAGGCGAGGTATTTGCCGAAGCTGCTGCGCACCAAGGTGGAGATGGTGAACGGAGCGGATGGCAAGACTGCCAGCGCTTCCCTCGCATCGCGGAGCGGAGAGAAGGGCTCGATGATCTCCAATCATTCGGAAATGGTAGTGGAGGGAACCATCGGGGATTCCGATTACGTGGATGAACGGCTGGCGCTGAAATGGTCGGCGGGCGAAACGAATTGGACTCTCAATTGCGCCTTTACCGTGCGGGATGGCGAGCGTGTGCGGATTGCCCGTCATACGGACGCGACGGGCAGTTGGGAGCTATTCGCCACTCCTACGGTAGAGTACCTGCACGGCGTGCCCGTGGCCAGCAGCCGGTGGCAGGAAAGTGCCGGGGCTCTCGCTATCTGGCCGCGGCCCGCGGGAGGAGATCCGCCCGAGCTGAATGAAAACGGGTTAGTGGTGGGGATGTACCACTTGGCACCGGACTGGTTGGAGCGCCTTGGTGCGGATCGTGGGAAGCTTCCTACGACTGAAGTGCCAGCATTCTTTGACAGATGGGCGAAGGAACCGGTGGTGGATGCCCGTAATCCCTTGCGCGAAAAGGGGTTCAAGCTCAGCGAACCAGGTGCATTTGCCGGGTTCCAGACTTCGAGCGGTAGATTGTTCACGGCAACGAATCTGGAGGATTGGAAGCTTCTCCAAGTCCTCGTTGATGGTGGCTGCCACTATCTGCCCGTCGTCCTTTGGATCGAAGCTAGCGCCAGCGGAGGCGAGAGCTGTGGGGTGGTAAGCCGCTCGGGAGAGAAGGCTACCCTGATGAGCTCGCGGGGGGAAGAGGAGCGTGTCTTCGAGATCGAGCCGACCATCGGGAGTGGCGATTTCATCGTGGACCTCCGCTTTCGCAGCGATATCGAGATGAGCCCCGGCAAGTTCCAGCGTTTGGAATCCACCGCTAGCTTGTTACGGGACCAGCCGCTGCCAATCGCCGGCTTGGTGCTGCCGGGAAAGGAGGAGCAAAAGGTAACGCTGGTGGCCCGATACAAGACCCAAGAGGAAAAAGAGAAGGAGCATCGGTGAAGGGCGAGGTGCGGCAAAAAAATCCCCGACCCGCGCGCTTCGGCGGATCGGGGATGTATGGGAACTTGGTCTCTAGCGCTTCAGCTCAGTTCTGCGAGAGGCGGAAGAAGATCTTCTGCTTGTCCGGCGTCTGGGTGAGGGCGGAGATGTTGCCGCTGTAGGTGGTGGTGCCCGCTTGGCCGGGGTAAGCGGCTTCCAAGTCGAACCAAGCGCTCAGGTTGGCCGAGTACTGGATCTTGTAGGTCGCGCCTGCCTGGGAGTTCCAAGAGAAGCTGAAGGCTCCGGTCTGGGCGTTCATTCCGACGGTACCGATGGTCGGAGGCGTGTCGGAGGGCTGGGCCACCAGGGCCAGGCCGCCGGTGCCACCGATGAGGCGCCAGTTGGTGGTATCCGCATCGTTCGTCACATCCCCGGCGACGGCGTAGAGCTCGAACTGGGCATTGCCCGTGCCTTCATAGTAGGCGAACTCCAGGTCATACTGGCCAGCCGGCAGGTTGATCACCGAGCGGGCGTTGGAAGTGCCGGTCAAGCGGTAGACCGTGTTGGTCTGCGCGGAGTCGATGGTGGCATTGCCGTTGGTCTTGATGAAGCCGGTCGGCGCATTCAGGATCCTCAGGGCGAAGCTGTCATCCGAGTTGACCCCGAAGGTGTAGAGCCCGGTGGTCGGAATCACGATCCGCGAGGTGGCGATGGCAGCGGCGTTGTCGACCAGTCCGGGAGCACCGATGAACTGGGTCTCCGGCGGAGTCTGATAGGCGACCGTAGTACTAGTGGCGTAGAAGATACCACTCACCCAGGTCCCCTCAGTCTGTCCGGCCGCCACGAAATTGCGGTAGTTCAGCGCAGGCGTGGTGCCCGACTGGAAGGGCGTCGAGGGAGTCTGGATCGCCGTGATCGCTGCCGTGAGGCTGGCGATCGTGGTCGGCGAGTAGTAGAAGCGGACTGCCCAGTTATTCGCGGGTGCCAGACCCAGCGGATCGAACAGGTTCACAGGCAGGATCGGCGCGGCCACCGGCACGGAAGGATCGGCTGCATTGCCGAGCAGCTTCCAGGATGAGGTGGAGTTGACGGTCACGAAGTTCCCTTGGGTCCATACCACTTCCATCGAGGCACCGCCGGTTTGCTCGACTTGGACGACCTCGATGGTGTAGGTGCCGGGGGCAGCGATCCGGTAAACGCCGAAGCTGGTTTCGCCGCTGGCGCCGGAGTTCAGGAAGGCGGTGCTGTCGAGGGGATCGATTCCGCTGTTGAGGTTCGTTGGGCCGGCACCATTGATCAGGTAGGGGCCGCCGAGCATGCGGAAGGCCACGCCATCGTCCGCGGTGACGCCGAAGCTGTAATCACCTGCTGCCGGAGCCGTGAACTCGTAGCGTGCGACGGTGACGAACTGGTTGTCATCCACTCCGGGCACCGACGCTTCCATCGGGAAGGGGATGTTATTGCGGAAGATGCCATCGGCACCAGCATTCTGCGGATCGCGGAAGTTGACGATCGGGGGGGTGGCATCGGTGACGCTGGCGGCACCCGGACTTGCGATCAGGGTGAAGGCTGCGCGGAGGCTCGCCACGGTACCCGCATTGTAGTAGTTGCGGACTGCCCAGGCGTTCGGAACGGTCGCCGGAGCGGCGAGCGGCGCAGCAGGGAAGTAGGGCGTATCGCCGGCACCGCCGACGAGCGACCACTTGCCGGTGGCGGGATCCGCGGCTTGATCGCCGGGAGCCCAAGCGACTTCCGCGTAGGAGTCGCTGGTGCCTTCAAACCAGAGGAAATCGAGGACATACTCTCCGGCGGCAAGGCTCACCACGCCACGGGTGTTCGAGTTCCCGGTGCCATTGAAGAAGGCGATGGTGGAAGAATCCGAGGGATCGATGAGACCGTTCCCGGCGACCTTGCTGAAGGTCTGGCCATTGATGCGCAGTGCGAAGCCATCGTCGCTCTGCACCCAGAAGGTGTAGTCGCCTGGCTGGGTGATCTGGATCTTGGTTTTGCCGAGGGTGACGATGTTGTCTTCGTTCCCCGCGACGTTGGCCGGGATCAGCGCGTCGCGCTTGAAGAAGCCGCGGGCACCGAAGCTCGCGTCGTCGGAGTAGTTGAAGTAGGGTGCGGTCACATTCGTGACGGTCCCCGGGGGAGTCGTCGCGATGGCGAGGGCGCTATTAATCACGGGATTGCCCGATACCGTGCCGCCGCGGAGCTGGCGGACGTTCCACTGGTTGAGGGTAGGCGTGTCCGTGATGAAGAAGGTCTGCGGGAAGACCGGCGTGACCAAGGTGCCATTCAGGGTCACCGGATTCGCGTTCTGGTCCGAGGCCTCGATCGTGAAGGGGATGGAGGCGTGGGGCGCGAGCGGCGTCGGCGGCACATACTTCACCGTTGTGACGGCGCCAGTCTTGCTCACTTGGGTCGGCGAGACTTCCTCGCCGTTGATCAGCAGGAAGTCGATGTCCGAAGTCGTGACCACCGAGGTGGTGTTGTAGTCTGTGATCTCGAAGAAGTAGCCGTCATGGCCCACCCGGGACGAGGTGACAGCGGCCTTCTCTACCGGAAAGGTCTGGAGTTCGACGTTATCGAAGTGGTGGACCTGGTTCTGGCCGCCGGTGCGGGCGCCGAAGACGAGGCGGCCGGGGCTGGGAGAGAAATTGGTTTCAAGCCCATCGATGACCTTGGTGCCCTTCCAGAAGACGTCGAGCTTGCCGGTGACGGGGTCCAGATTGGCCTCGAAGCGGGCCCAGCCGAGCGCGGCCACACGTTCCGCGGCGGTGCCGGTGATCAGCGGGCCGGTCTGGAGCGAGGTGGCATCGGTGACCAGACCGTTGAGGGTCGTCGCCGGGACTTGGATGAGCAAGTTGTTGTCCACCCGCACGCTGATGCCGATCACGTCCTCGCCGCCGCTGTTGTAGGCGTCGAAGCCGATGCCCAAGCCGCTGGCGGTGCCTTCCTCATGCCGGTCTGCCTCGGTGTGGCCGACATTGTTCGTGCCGGCATAGGGCGTGCCCGTGGTGATGACCGGGTCGGTCGCGCGGGCGAAGTTGATGCTGAAGCCGTCCGCGGGGGCCGCGCCGCCGCCGCCGATCCGGCAGTCGATGGCGAAGTGGAAGCCAGCGACCGGGAAACCGGGCTCAAAGTCCGGGAAGACGATGGTCGAGCGGATGCTGCCGATCGCATCGGTGAGCTTCAGGTAGCCGCCGGGATTGCCATTGGTGGCTACCCAGCTCGGCCGGTCCGGGCTGGCGGCCGCCTGGTTCGAGAAGACGGTCAGCTTCTGGCTGGCCGGGAGGGCCGCCGAGAAGGGATCCGAGCTGAAATCATTGCTGTAGGTGCCGGCATGGGCCGACGCGGTTAGAAAGGTCAGTGCCGCCAGCGCAGTACGCGGCGATGGCACCATCCGGGAGCGGAAGTGTCGCATGGGTTTTTCGGGGTTTGTCGAGGTCGAGGTTTTCGGTCGAGACCGGACTGCAAAATGCCCGGAATCAGACCGCGAGGGTTTATCGGTGGACGCTGTCCACCCGGGTCGGCCTCTATACTGCCGCCGAACCAAAAGGGTTTAGTCTAAATCTGTCTAACAACTCGATTCCGCGTTTTATTGTTGGCGTAAGGAATCGTCACCTGCCGCCTCATGCGGGATTTTACGTAGCTGGGACCTTCTCGGAGTGGACTCTCTTTGTCCCAACGGAACTACCTAACAAAGCCCGGGGGGGTGCGAGGAACGAGCTACCCCGGGTAACGGCCAAGAGAATCCATCTACGCCAAAGGCGTTGCGTATGATTGGTCCACGCTGAACGGCGCGCCCGACCACGGCCACAAGCTCCTTCCACTGGGATGATTTCCGCGCTTGTTCCACGGCCTAAGCTCCTGCTTTGGCAACCCGGACCCTGTTTCACACCCTCCGTCGGGACATTCGAAATGCAGGGAGCGCCTCGCAAAAGCGCGGCTTGAACGGAAAACGCGGCAAAGCCACCATGCGATCATGAAGCTCCGGCTCCTCGCGCTTGTGCTGCTCATCTTCCCGCTGCTGCTGAAGGCCGCGGAGATCACAGCCGCCTGGAGCGTGCCCTTGGACTACGTGGCTCCAAGCCACGAGTCGTGGGGGAATACTCCCAAGCTGAAGAAGCCGCCGGGCCAGTCCGCCTTTTTCCAGCCGGGGGACGAGCTGTGGGATCTCTCACGGGGTTTCATGGGTGCGAGGCTGCCGGACGATGGTGAAGGCATTCTCGATAAACGGCCTGAACGCTTTGAGCCCGGAGACCTCCGCGGCTTCCGCAAGTGGCCGGGCAAGTGGCTGGTATGGAATGCCCGCTCCGGGATGCTGGTCGCCCGCGGCTCGGAGACGGACATCCTGATGGCGGGGGAGCTGATGAACTTCGCCAATCTGCCGGTCACCCTGCGCGCACGCTTTGAGCTTTCCACCGGTTCTGCGGAGAAGCTGCGGACGGTGGCACTCGCAGCTCAGAGCGGGGAGCAGGCCACTGCGGAGGGCGAGGGATTGGAGATGGAAGCAAGACTGCTCGATCCCGGGCATCACGGCTATGGCGATGCGGCCCTCAAGGGGGCTTGGGAAGTGAATGGAGAGCGATGGGCCGTGGAGACGAGCTTCACCGTGCACTACGGTGAGCGGACCCGGATCGCCGCACATGGCACAGGCGAGGAACGCTGGGAGCTATTTGCGACCATCACACGCGAGTTCTTCCACGGCGTCCCGGTCTCCGAGTCGCGCGGGCGGGAGACGGAGAAGGGGATCGAGCGCTGGCCGCTTGAAGCTGGAAGGGAGGGGTTCGAAGCCTCCAAGGCGGGCGATTCGCCGAACCTGCGAATCTACCATGTGGCTCCGGATTTTTTCGCGGGACCCAGTGCAGGGATTGAAAAAGCGGGCGGGGCTGCCGCGCCGGACCCCTTCGGCCCCGAAGAAGCACCCGCTACTCCACAGGTTGGAGCTCCGTCCTTGCCCGGTGGATGGGATGGATGGCTGCAGGGCGAGTTCATTGATCTCCGCGCGGTGATGAAGGGCAAAGGCATGAGCCTCGACCGTGAGGGCGACTTTGCGGTTATGAACCCGCGCACGCACAGCGTCCTCCTCTTCGGGGCCTCCTTGGATCATGATCTTTTCGAACTGCTTGTTGATGGGATTGGTTGTTACATCCGCAACGATGTATGGCTCTCCAGCAATCCCGAATCCGGCGGCTGGGGCCTGACCGCGAGATCCGGGGAAAGCGCCGCCCTTTACGGCACGCGCGATGGCGAGGAGATGAGCTTCAAGATCGAGCCGATCCTGGATGATCCCTCCTTCGTCCAGCTCGGCTACAAATTCGACAATCGGGCAGAGGCCCGGGGCGGAGTGCGGGTCGAGGCCTCGTCCAAGTTCCTGCTAGGGAGCCCGCAAACAATCGGCAGCCGCCAAGTCTCCGGCCGCGACGAGGAGAAGGTAGTGATCACCGCAGCCTATCTCTACCCTTAGCGCCTCATAAGAAATCCAAGAATCAAGGAGTGGAAGGCACCACGAATGAGAACCCAATCCACACGAATCCGGGCAAGAGAGCCCCGGAACTGAATCTTCATTCGTGTCGATTGGGTTTTGATTCGTGGTGCCTCCCGTCTTTTACCACCGGGTCGGGTTGTTAGTGGTCGGCGGGCCATAGCGGCTTGCAAGGCCCGGACAATCAAGGCATCTAAAGCGCCATGCTTGCCCGGATCGCCGCCCTCGCCTGTCTGCTATCCTCGCTCTGCGTTGCTGACGCCCAATCCTACCGCCCCTCCGGGGAGAAGCCGCCGATGCCGGCGCGGGAGTTCCGCGCGGCTTGGGCGGCGGTGGTGCACAATATCGATTGGCCGAGTAAAAGTGGCATGTCGGCGGGATCCCAGCAGGCGGAGATGGATGCGATCCTAGACCGGATGGCCTCGCTGAACATGAATGCGCTGCTCCTGCAGGTGCGTCCGCATTGCGATGCTGTCTACCAGTCTTCCCGCGAGCCTTGGAGCCCGTGGCTGACCGGGACCATGGGCAAGTCGCCGGGCTATGACCCGCTGGAATACTGCGTCCGCCAGGCCCATGCCCGCGGGATCGAGGTCCACGCGTGGTTCAATCCCTTCCGAGCGCTTTCGAATGCCAGCCAAGGCACTTGCTCCAACCACGTCTGCCAAGCCTCGCCGAACATCACGAAGCGCTACGGCAATCTGGTCTGGTGCGACCCGGCGGAGACCGAGACCCGCGCCCGGGCCTTCGGCGCGATCCTGGATGTAGTCCAGCGCTACGACATCGATGGCGTGCACCTCGACGACTACTTTTACCCCTACCCGGAAGGCGGGCGGGTCTTCCCGGACGGCCGCAGCCCGGCGATCCGGCGCAAGATCGTGGATGACTTCGTGCAGAAGCTCTATTCGGACGTGAAGGCGCGGAAGCCTTGGGTGCGGGTCGGCATCTCGCCCTTCGGCATCTGGCGGCCCGGCGTGCCGGAAGGCATCGAGGCGGGGATCGACGCCTACGAGCAGATTGGCTGCGACGCCCGCAAGTGGCTGGCGAACGGCTGGGTGGACTACCTCGCGCCGCAGCTCTATTGGCGCGACCAGCCGCGGAAGCAGAGCTTCTCCGCGCTGCTCGGCTGGTGGCGCCAGCAGGGCAGTCGCCCGGTCTGGCCGGGGATCGCGACCACCCGGATCAACAGCTCGGAAGACCCCGGCCGCCCGGCCAGCGAGATTACCAAGCAGGTCGACCTGTCCCGGAGCATCGGCAAGAACTGGGCCGGGCACATCCACTGGAGCGTGAAGGGCCTGACCCAGAACCGCGGCGGCATCTCCACGATGCTGGCCAAGGGAGCTTATTCACAAGCGGCGCTGGTGCCGCCAATGCCGTGGATGAGCCAGCAGGCACCGGGCCGGCCGAGCGCCAGTGCGGCCGGCAATGGCAGCTCGGTGAAGGTGGACATCCAGAGTGGTGACCGCTCGACCTCCCGCTATGCGATCCAAGCCCGCTACGGCAGCCAGTGGAAGATGGCCAAGGTCGTCTCCGCCGGAACGAAGAGCGTGGACCTCAGCTCGGCTCCGGATGCGGTGGCGGTGAGCGCGGTCGACCGCTTCGGCAACATCAGCGCGCCGGTGGTTTTGACGCGCTGATAGGACTTTCGTCGGAGTCCCGAAATTCGCCCTTGTTTCCCGGCGGCGGAACTGGTGGAACGCGCCCCGCAAGCGGCACTCCCCAACGCAGGCAAGACGTTGAATATACTTTACTTTTGCTAGGTATCTCGGGCATATAGCGCCCGTCCCGCAACTTCCGCCGGCCATGAGCCGCACCCTTGCTCTCTGATGAAAGTCCGATTTTTTGTCACCGGTTCCGCCAGCCTGCTGGCAGTCTGGTTGGTTGCCACATTCCTGAGCGAAGTTCCGGTCGATACCTACATCCAGTCGGGTCCCGGATCGGTGCCAGTTTCAGCGAAGGCCGCGAAGCCTGCCGCCCAAGAGAAGCCGATGGCGTCAGTGGGCTTGGAAGAGAAAGCTCCGGTGGCGAACTTGGAGTGATTGATTTGATGGAGGAGCGGCGTGGGCCGCTTCTTTCGTCTTTGGCTCTCGCGGATTGGCGCGGAGCGGGCATGTTCTTGCTTAGCCATGCCTGAGGAGCCCGTCATTGGCGATAGCGAGCCGCAGCTGCTTGAGGTCGAGGCGGGCGTTCATTTCTGGTGCGCCTGCGGGCATTCGGGCCACCTGCCCTTCTGCGATGGCAGCCACAAGGGGACCGGGATCCAGCCGGTGAGGTTTGTGACCGCGGTGCCGGTGACCGTCGCTTGGTGTCCTTGCAAGCACGGCGAAGTGCCGTCAGTATGCGAGGAGACGAAGGGCCCATGACGAAAGGGAATTTCCACGCGGGCGGGGAGAGCGACTACCGCAGGGAAGCCGGCTCGCGAGCTGATGGATCAAGGCAGCGGCTGGAGAGGCGCTTCTTCGGGCTGGTCGCGGTGCTCTGCCGGAAGAGAGGAATGTGGGGAGATGTGAAGATCAAGCGAGCGTGGAGGCGGGTGAGCCGACGGCACGCCAAGGTGTGCTCCGCCGCGGATACGGCGGGGTGCTTGTGGTTGAAGGCGTGACGAGCTTCTGAAAGAAACTTGTCCGAGAAATGACGCCTTGTGAAGAGCGTCATTTCACCGTGCATGGATGCGGCACGCCAGAACTGCTTCGTCCGCGCACGGCGTGTGCGGACTACCTTCCTCATGCGTAAATCTTCTCGTAGTACTCCGTGACCATCCGGTCGGAGTCGAAGAAGGGCACCACCTCGTTCATCGAGTTCAGCACCAGTTTCCACCAGGCTTCCGGCTCATCGTAGTAGAGCGTCAGGGCCTTCTCCATGGCCTCGTAGAAGCCGAGCAGGTCGTGGCGGTCGCGGGCATCGGACGGCAGGCTGAGGTCGGCTGGCGGGATGATGTAGCTGTTGTGCTCGTCCTTCGAGAATTCGCAGACCCAGCCGTCATAGGTGGAGAGATTCACCGCAGCGTTCATCGCGGCAGTCATGCCGGATGTGCCGGAAGCCTCGCGGGTGACGATCGGGTTGTTGAGCCAGATGTCCGCGCCGTATTTCAGCTGGCGCGAGAGCTCCAGTTCGTAGCCCACCAGCACCGCCACATTCGGGAAGTCCTTGGTGGTCTGGACCAGGTGGTTGAAGGTTTCGATCGCGCCGAAGTCGAAGGGGAAGGGCTTGCCTGCCCAGATGATCTGTACCGGGCGCTCGTTGTTGTTCACCAGCGCGCGGAACATCCGGATGTCGCGGGTGATCAGGTCCGGGCGCTTGTAGCCGGCGAAGCGGCGGGCCCAGACGATGGTCAGCGCGTCGGGGTTGAAGAGCTTGCCGGTCTGGTTCGCCACGGTCTGGAAGAGGCGGGACTTCAGCTCGCGCTTGCGGCTGGCCAGTGAGGCGGTGTCGCCGTCGATCCGGGCGTGTTCGAGGCCGCGGTCCTTCCAGAACTTGGCGTTCTGCGCGTTCGTCACATGGGTGATCGGGCAGATGCCGGGATAGGTCTCCCACATCTTGCGCGAGACATCGCCGTGGAGCTTTGAGACCGCGTTGGACAGGTGGCTGAGTCGCAGTGCCGCCAGCGAGTGATTGAAGACGTCGTCGGCAATGCCGGTCACCTGCCGCACCTCGGCCATCGGCACCGAGCCGAAGAAGGAGAAGTCATGCAACAGCTTGAAATCATGCTTTTCGTTGCCGGCTTCTTCCGGTGTGTGGGTGGTGAAGACGAAGCGCTTCTTCACCTCCTCAAGGCTACGATGCTTCTCGTAGACGCGGAAGGCGGCAGAGAGGCCATGGGCCTCGTTCAGGTGCCAGACTTCCGGGTCCACTCCCAGCTCTTCCAGCAGGCGGGCGCCGCCGGCACCCAGCACGATGTATTGCGCAATGCGGCGCAGCGGGTCGTTGTCGTAGAGACGATGGGTGATCGCACGCGACAGGCCGTCATTTTCGTCGATGTCGGTGGACAGGAAGAACATCGGCACCGTGCCGAAGACGTCGCCCGGCAGGAACATCGCCTTCACCCACACCGGGTGACCATGGACGGGGACTTGGAACTTGATGCCGGTGTCCTGCAGGAAGGCGTACTGCTTCTTGCGGAACTGCACCGCCATCTCGCGTTCCTCGCCACGGGCCTGGTCATAATAGCCGTAGGTCCAGAGCATCCCGATCCCGCAGAGGTTCTGCTTCATTGCCGCGGCCGAGCGCATGTGCGAGCCGGCGAGGAAGCCGAGGCCGCCGGAGTAGATCTTGAAGATCTGGTCGATCGCGAACTCGCAGGAAAAATAAACCGCGCTTTTCGAGAACCTGGGGTCGATCTCGTAGGAATGGGCGAAGGGTTTCGGCAGGAAAGATCCGGGCATGGCAGAGGTCGCGGGTTCGGCGGATGAAGGGGTGGATGTCTTTGACTGCGGGGCGCTTCAGGGAGCGCAAAAGCCCGGAAGGGGTGCATCAATTTTCACCCTTTGTCGAGCTTCCCGCCGCAGATGCTAGTTCCGTACCAGCTTACCCATAATCCGGAATCCGTCATGCAGCCTAAGGTGACGAATCCAAGGATCCACGTGGCACGCCGGGTGCTCTGCGTAAATTCACCATGAGGCTCGCGTCGCCAGACAAGTGGATTCGTTGGAGCCGCAAGGTCCTCTATCTATGGGCTGTCCTGCCGCTTCTCCTGCCGGTCTTGCGAGCCCAGACGAGTGCGGCGCGCCCGGCCCGGGAGATCATCGCGGAGGCAATTGTCACCGAGGATACGGACAAGCAGAAGGAGCTCGTCGCCAGTCTCGCCGGGGCGGATCCGGACGAAGTCACGTACTGGTTCGCGAAGTGGAAGGAAGGCGAGATCTACACCCATCAGGACGATGCGGGCACAAGCACCGCCGTCACCCTGGAGGGCGGGCCCGATGCCGAGGAGAAGTATGCGCTAGCCACCGTAGCCGCGGGCAAGCCGCTGAGCGCGGCAGACGGCGTTGCAATTCGCGCGACCAAGGATGATCTCTATCTGGCGGACACGGACTCCGGGCTACGCAAGGTGATGAAGGGCGTGACCGACCGTCTCGCGCTCTCATCAGCCGATGTGGCGAAGCGCCTGCGGGCAGTGGAGGATACCGGCTTCGAACAAGATCCCGCGAAGCTCCCCCTGCTGGAAGATCTCCTGAAGTCCGAGCAAAACGGCAAGGTGAAGGCGGCGCTCACGCAAGCCATCGCGATCACCAAGCTGCGCTCTGAAGATCTCGCCGTGCGCAAGGCGGCGGTCGAGGAACTCGGCAAGATGGGCTCGATCGCCTCGCAGGACACGATCAAGACGGTGAAGTCTGAGGCGGAGGCAGCGGGACAGACGGAGCTTGCGGACTCCTGCAACCGGGCCCTGAGCGAGATCGCGGCGCACATTTCGCGGGTGAATACGGCGGGCACCCTCTTCCGCGGGATCTCGCTCGGCAGCATTCTACTGGTGGTCGCCATGGGACTGGCCATCACCTTCGGCCTGATGGGCGTGATCAACATGGCCCATGGCGAGTTGATCGCGGTGGGGGCCTACACCACTTACTTGGTCCAGAATCTCTTCAGCACCGGCATCCACATGTCGCCCTTCGGTCTGAAGATCGACATCCCCGGTATGAACCTCTCCGGCACCGGGTGGGATTGCTATTTCCTGGTGGCGATTCCCGCGAGCTTCCTGGCTGCAGCGGGAGTGGGACTTCTCTTGGAGCGCGGGATCATCCGCTTCCTCTACAAGCGTCCGCTTGAGTCGCTGCTGGCGACCTGGGGTGTCTCGATGGTGATGCAGCAGTTGTTCCGCATGATCTTCGGCGCGAACAACGTGCAAGTCGGAAGTCCCTCCTTCCTCTCCGGCAACTGGACGGTCAACGACGTGATCTTCGGCTGGAATCGTGTCTTCGTCATCGCCTTCGCGGGCTTGATCATCTTCCTCACTTGGGCGGTGCTGACCAAAACACCGCTGGGCCTGCTGATCCGCGCGGTGATGCAGAACCGCAGCATGGCCGCCTGCATGGGCGTGCGCACTCAAAGGGTGAACATGATGACCTTCGCCTTTGGCAGCGGCCTCGCGGGCCTCGCCGGCGCCTTCCTCTCCCAGCTCGGCAACGTAGGTCCGAACCTGGGCCAGAACTACATCGTGGACTCCTTCATGACCGTCGTGGTCGGCGGCGTGGGCAATATCATGGGCACCGTGATCAGCGCGATCGGCATCGGTATGTCGGACCAATCGCTGCAACAGACCCTCGGCGATCCAGTGACCGGCAAGATCCTCGTGCTCGGTGCCATCATCCTCTTCTTGCAGTGGAAGCCTTCCGGCCTCTTTGCCACCCGTTCCCGAAGCCTCGATTGAGACGCCGATGAATACTCCGCTCGCCGGGAAGACCCCCACCATCCTGCTCGCCGCCCTCGCCCTGTTCCTAGTGGTGGTGATGCCAGCGCTCAACGCCTCCGGTGCCATCTCGGACTTCACTCTGAACACTTGGGGCAAGTACCTGTGTTACGCCATCCTCGCCATCGCGGTGGACTTCCTGTGGGGCTACACCGGACTGCTCTGCCTCGGCCAGGCGCTGTTCTTCAGCTTGGGCGGCTACATGCTGGGCATGCACCTGATGCTGATGATCGGCAAGCTCGGCCAGTACAAGAGCGATCTGCCGGACTTCATGGTCTTTCTCGGCTACAAGGATCTGCCGGGCTTTTGGAAGCCCTTTTACTCCTTCCCCTTCGCCAGTGCGATGGTGCTGCTGGTGCCGGGCTTGCTGGCGGGAATCTTCGGCTACCTCGCCTTCCGTTCGCGGATCAAGGGCGTCTACTTCTCGATCCTCACCCAGGCGCTGACCTACGGCGCGGCGCTGATGTTCTTCCGCAATGAGTTCAAGATGGGCGGGAACAACGGCTTCACGGATTTCCGTTTCATCCTGGGCGCAGACATCCGGGCGGAGGACACCAAGCGCATGCTCTACATCGCTTCCGCGGTGGCTCTGGTGCTGATCTTCATGGGCTGCCGTTGGCTGACCAAGAGCCGCTTCGGCCTGATCCAGCGCGCGATCCGCGATAGCGAGAACCGCGTGCTCTTCTCGGGCTACTCGGCCGCGAACTTCAAGCTCTTCATCTTTGTGATCTCCGGGGTGATCGCCGCGATCGGCGGGGCCCTCTACGTGCCGCAGGTTGGCATCATCAATCCGAGCGAGATGTGGATGGACAAGTCGCTCGAAGCGGTGGTGTGGGTGGCAGTGGGTGGCCGCGGCACACTCTATGGTCCGATCCTCGGCGCGATCGTGGTGAACTATCTCAAGAGCTGGGCGACCACGGAATTCCCGGACTATTGGCTGATCATCATGGGTGCCAGCTTCGTGGTGGTGGTGCTCTTCATGCCCAAGGGGCTGGTGGGTTTGCCGGGACAGATCCGTGAGCTCATGGCGGGCCGTCAGCGCCGCCGCATCGCCGCTGCTGAAGACGAACTTCTCACCTCCGCCGCGAAGACCAAATGAGCATGCAGCCCTATCTCCTGGCCGCGGAGGGACTGAACAAGTCCTTCTCGGGATTCCAGGCCATCCGCGACCTCAACTTCGCCCTGCAGAAGGGCGAGCTGCGCACGGTCATCGGGCCGAATGGCGCGGGCAAGACCACCTTCCTCGATCTGATCACGGGCCGCACTAAGCCGGACAGCGGCACACTCCATTTCGAGCAGACCCACGATCTGCTCAAGATGAACGAGTATCAGATCTACCGTCTCGGCATCGGCCGAAAGTTCCAGACGCCTACGGTCTACACCGACCACTCGGTGAAGGAGAATCTCCTGCTCTCCCTGGCGGGCTCACGCGGGATCTGGCACTCGCTCTTCGGCAAGGTTACCAAGGAGCAAGAGGATCGCATGGAGGAGATCCTGCATACCATCAAGCTCACCGAGCGCGCTTATTCGAAGGCCGGCTCCCTGGCGCACGGCCAGAAGCAGTGGCTGGAGATCGGCATGCTACTCGCGCAGGATGCGAAGCTGCTTTTGGTCGATGAGCCCGCGGCAGGGATGACGGATGAGGAAACGCACCGCACCGGCGAGCTGCTGCTGTCATTGGCTGGCAAGCATACGATCGTGGTGATTGAGCACGACATGACTTTCGTGCGCCAGATTTCCCAAGGTCGCATCGTCACCGTGCTCCACCAGGGCAAAGTCCTCTGCGAGGGCGCGGTGGACAAGGTGCAGAACGATGAGCGCGTGATCGAAGTCTATCTGGGTCGCAAGAAGAAAGCTGCATGAGTGCCGTCGCCATTGAAGCCACCACGCTCGAAGTCCGCGGGATCAAAGTCGCGATCGGAGGCAGCCAAATCCTGCGGGGAGTGGATCTCGATATCCGCCCGAAGACCGTCTTTTGCCTGATGGGCCGCAACGGCGTCGGCAAGACGACCACGCTCAAGGCGATCACCGGCCTGATGGATACCAATGCCGGTCATGTGAAGCTCCTTGGTGAAGAGATCTCCCGCTTCAGCCCGGAGAAGCGGGCACTCAAGGGGATCGGCTTCGTCCCGCAAGGCCGCGAGATCTTCCCTCAGCTCACGGTGGAGGAGAATCTCCATGTCGGCACCATTGCGCGCGGCCGCAAGCCGAAGAAGGAAGAGCTCGACCGAGTCTTCACGCTTTTCCCCATCATCAAGGAATTCCTGCCGCGCAAGGGCGGCATGCTCTCGGGCGGCCAGCAGCAGCAGCTTGCGATCGGCCGCGCGCTGCTCACCCGGCCGAAGCTTCTCATTCTGGACGAGCCCACCGAGGGTATCCAACCGAACATCATCGATCAGATCGGGGATGCCATCAAGATGCTGCGCGACGAGGGCGCGATGGCGATTCTACTGGTCGAGCAGTACTTGGATTTCTGCAAGGAGCTGGGCGATGACTTTGCCATCCTTGAACGTGGCCGCGTGGCCGCCGACGGGCCGATGAGCGGCCTCTCCGACGAACTCATCAAGGAGTTTCTCACTGTCTGACCTTTGATCATGATCCGCCAAGCCCACCAGCGTCTGCTGCTGTTTCTCTTGCTGCTTCTTCCTTCGATTGCCGCCGCCCATCCCGGCCACTATCACCCGGACGAGGATGATGAATTTGCCAAGCTGCGCTCCGACTACTTCCACCTGCACGGCTATCTGGAGATCGGTCTCGTGGCGGTGGCCCTCGCGGCCATGGCGGTCTTCCGCTATCACTCGAACCTGCGCGTGAAGATCGGTGCCGTCGTCGCCTTCGGCGCTTCCCTGGCCATGATCGCAGCCCTCTGATTTCCGCGCCATGCATCTTTCCCCGCGCGAACAGGAGAAGCTGCTCGTCGTCGTTGCCGCGGACCTTGCCCGCCGCCGCCGCGACCGTGGCCTCAAGCTCAATCATCCGGAGACCGTCGCGCTCATCACTGCGGAGATCTTTGAAGGCGCCCGCGATGGCAAGTCGGTCGCGGAACTCATGAGCTACGGCACCACCCTCGTCACCCGCGACCAGGTCATGGAAGGCGTCGCCGAGATGATCCACGACATCCAGGTGGAAGCGACTTTCCCGGATGGCACCAAACTCGTCACCGTTCACCACCCCGTGAGATGATCCCCGGCGAAATCATTACCCCGGCCGGCGCGCCCGACATCGAGATCAATGTCGGCTTGGCCAAGCTCAGTCTCGCGGTTTCTAACAAGGGTGACCGCCCGGTGCAGGTGGGAAGCCACTTCCACTTTGCCGAGGTGAACAGCGAACTCGACTTCGACCGCAGCGCCGCGCGTGGCTTCCGGCTTGATATCCCCGCGGGTACCGCGGTGCGCTTCGAGCCGGGTGATACGCGCCAGGTGCCCTTGGTGGTCTTTGCCGGAAAGCGGGAAATCTACGGGCTGAACAACAAGGTGGATGGGAAGCTGGACTAGAAATTGAACCGCGAAAAACGCGAAATGACGCTAAATCTAAAGGCAGTAAGGCGGGAGGTCGAAGTGATCCTGGTGCAGTTCCGAAAGTTCGCGGCTAACCTCCATCTCAGGCCGCCGTACCTCCCTTGGCTACCCGCCCCGGTTCCCGTTCGCATCCGAGGCTCCCGTTCCCGCAGCCGATGAACCAAACCCGCGCCAACTACGCCGGCACCTTCGGCCCCACGGTAGGTGATCAGGTGCGCCTTGCCGATACCGAACTCTTCATCGAGGTCGAGCGCGACCTGATCGAGGAGAATGGCGGCTATGGCAATGAAGTGAAGTTCGGCGGCGGCAAGGTGATCCGCGACGGCATGGCCCAGTCACCTCTGGCTTGCGATACCGATTGCCTCGATCTCGTCATTACCAATGCCCTGATTCTTGATGCCGCCCAAGGTGTGATCAAGGCCGACATCGGCATCAAACAGGGTCGCATCGTCGGCATCGGTCATGCGGGAAATCCGCTGCTCCAAGATGGCATCACCATGGTCATCGGCGCGGGTACCGAGGTGATCGCCGGGGAAGGCTGCATCATCACCGCCGGCGGCATCGATACCCACATCCATTTCATCTGCCCGCAGCAGATCGAGCATGCCATCGCCAGCGGCACGACTACCTTGCTCGGCGGCGGCACGGGCCCGGCGCATGGCACCTACGCCACCACCTGCACGCCGGGGAAGTGGAACATTCGCCGCATGCTCGAAGCCGCGGAAGCCTTTCCGGTCAATCTCGGCTTCCTCGGCAAGGGCAACTGCTCTTCTCCCGAACCCCTGCGCGAGCAAGTCCTCGCCGGAGCCATCGGCCTGAAGCTGCATGAGGACTGGGGCACCACTCCCGCCGCGATCGATACCTGCCTCGCGGTCGCCGATGAACTCGATGTGCAGGTCGCCATTCACACCGACACCCTGAATGAGGCGGGCTTCGTCGAGAGCACCCTCGCCGCCTTCAAGGGCCGCACCATCCATACTTACCACTCGGAAGGCGCCGGCGGCGGCCATGCTCCGGACATCATCCGAGTCTGCGGCGAGGCGAATGTCCTGCCTTCCTCCACCAATCCGACACGACCCTTCACGGTGAACACGATCGATGAGCATCTCGACATGCTCATGGTCTGCCACCACCTCGACTCCCGCATCCCGGAAGACGTCGCCTTCGCCGAGAGCCGCATCCGTCCGGAGACCATCGCGGCGGAAGATCTCCTGCACGACCTCGGTGCCATCTCAATGATGTCCTCCGACTCGCAGGCCATGGGTCGCATCGGCGAGGTCATCACCCGCACCTGGCAGACGGCGCACAAGATGAAGGTCCAGTTCGGCAAGCTGGAGGATGAGACCCATCCTGCCGCCGATAACTTCCGCGCGCTTCGTTACGTCGCCAAATACACGATCTGTCCGGCGCTTACCCACGGCATCGCCCACGAGGTCGGCAGCATTGAGGTGGGCAAGCTCGCCGATCTGGTGATCTGGAAGCCCGCCTTCTTCGGCGTCAAACCTGAGACCGTGCTCAAGGGCGGCCTGATCGCGTGGGCCAACATGGGCGATCCGAATGCCTCGATCCCCACCCCGCAGCCGATGATGTATCGCCCGCAGTTCGGCGCCTTCGGCAAGGCGATCCACTCGACCTCCGTCACCTTCGTGAGCAGTGCATCGCTCGACTCAGGGGCTCTCGACGACCTCGGTCTTCAGAAGCGCCTCGTTGCGGTGAAGGGCTGCCGCTCCGTCACCAAGCGTGATCTGCCATTCAACGCTGCTCTGCCCAAGATCACCGTTGATCCGGAGACCTACACCGTCACTGCCGACGGCAAGGAGCTCCGCTGCGAGCCGCTTGCCGTGCTGCCGATGGCGCAGAGGTATTTCTTGTTCTAGCAACGCCGGACGCCGTGCGGTCCTTATTCTTCACTCCTAATTCATCCTGCGCCCTCCGCGGATTCGCGGATCTTCCCGATCTTGGGAAGGTGCATCTTGGGCAAGACGGAGATTGGCGCGGCTTCATCCGGCCGGTGCAGATTCCAAAGAGCTACACCTGCCTGCGGTGGCGGGTCGTGTCCTACCTCGTCCCATGGCTAGGGACGCTCGCGGCGCTTTTCTTCCTGCTTCCTCCATCGCCGGACGAACCGCAAGCGATGGAGCTTCTGTTGACCGCACCACTCCTCGTTGCCTTGGGTCTCGCCCACTTGGTTTCGGTTGGGGAGTTCCCGGGGCAGCTCAGCTTTTGGATGGTGGTGCTGGGCTTGGCCATCCATGGCGGATTCACCTTCTTTTGTGCACGTCTCGCACCTTTGGTGGGCCTATTCCTTCTCCAGGTGGTCTGTCTTGGGATTGGCGTTGCGGGTGCCTTCCACCTTTCCAACCTCCCCACCGGCGGCTAGCGCCCACTGGATCCCATGCATCTCATCCAGCACATGCTCGCCCTGTCTTCCGCCCTCTCCGTGGAAGACCAGATCACCCTTAGCGCCGAGCGCCGGCAGTTCCTCAAGCGCCGCTGGCGTGGCATCGCCGAAGACGGCACCGAGTTTGGCTTCGACCTTGAAACCCGCCTCACCGATGGCTGCGTGATCTTCCAACAAAACGGCAAGGATTACATCGTCCGCCAGCTTCACGAAGCGGTGTACGAAGTCATCTACGACTCTCCCGCGCACGCCGCTCTCGTCGCTTGGAAAGTCGGCAACCTCCACCTCCCCGCCCAGATCCTCGAAGACCGCATCCTCGTCCTCCATGATGAAGCGATGACCAATCTCCTCGAACGCGAGGGCTGGCCCTTCAGCGAACCCGTCGTCCTCTTCCAGCCTCTCAAAGCCATGGCCCATGCCGTCTGACCCTTGGCTCTGGCTGATGCAGGCCAATGACTCCCAATACCCTTCGGGAGCCTACGCCCACTCCTACGGCTTGGAGGAGCTGGTTGAAGCTGGCGTCGTGAAAAACGCCGATGACTTGGAGCGCTTCCTCGCCACCCAGATCCTCCCCGCGCTCCTCACCTTCGACCTCCCTTACTTCGTCCAAGCCCATGCCGCGGCCAACCAAGCTAACACCGCCCGCCTGTTAGAATTGGACACCGAATTGGACGCCTGGCGCCTCCCCGCCGAGACCCGCGATGCCTCGCGTCGCATCGGCTCCCGCCGCCTGGAGCTGCTCCGCCAGCTCGCGCCATCGCCTTTGGTGGAAGCCCACGCCGCCGCCTGTCCCTTCAGTCACCACCTCGTCGTCACCGCCATCGAACTGGCTTCAATCCCGATCACCCAAGCGGCCCGCGCCTTTGCCTTCCAGACCATCAGCGGCTTCGCCACCGCATCCATGAAGCTCATGCGCCTTGGCCAGACTGCCTGCCAGTCGATCGTCCGCCGCACCCTCGACCGTCTTGGCACGGAGATCGATGCCGCGCTCTCCCGCCCGCCCGACGGCTGGTTCAATCCTTTGTTAGAAATCGCTTCACTCCGCCATGCCCGCGCCGATGCCCGACTCTTCATTTCCTAATTCCACAGCCTCTCCGCCTAACAAGCGTCCCTTCCGCCTCGGCGTCGGCGGCCCCGTCGGCTCCGGGAAGACCATGTGCGTGCTGCGCCTCTCACAGTGGCTCAAGGACGAGATCTCCCTCGCCGTCATCACCAACGACATCTACACCCGCGAGGACGCCGAGTTCCTCCTGCGCGAGGGCGTGCTACCTGCCGACCGCGTCCGCGGGGTCGAGACCGGCGGCTGCCCGCACACCGCGATCCGCGATGACATCAGCATGAACATGGCCGCGGTGGTCGACCTCGAGCGCGCCCATCCCGATCTCAAGTTGATCCTGATCGAGAGCGGCGGCGACAATCTCTCCGCCACCTTCTCGCCCGAACTGGTCGATGCCTACATCTATGTCATCGACGTGGCGGAAGGGGACAAGATCCCGCGCAAGGGCGGTCCGGCAATCCGCACCAGCGATCTCCTGCTCATCAACAAAACCGAGCTCGCCCCCTACGTCGGCGCCGACTTGGAAGTCATGGCTCGCGATTCGGCCAAAATGCGCGGCAGCCGCCCCTTTCTCTTCGCCGATCTCAAGTCGGAAAAGGGCAAGGAAGACCTCTTGCACTGGCTCAAGCACGAGTACCTATTCCTCTAGTACTAGGGCGGCCGTTTTACTTGACAATTAAGGTTTGCTTTACAAAATGGCGCCCATCCAAGGAAAGGAGGGCATGGTGGATAGCGACCTTTTGCACACGGAAAAGATCTTGGCGGACCGGAAAACGTTCTTCCTCGATCTCAAAGAGAACTCTCGCGGCATGGTGGTGAAGATCACTGAAGACGTCAGCGGCAATCGGGATACGATCATGGTCCCGGCCGAGATCCTCGGCGACTTCATTGCCGCTCTAACCGATATCAAGGCAACCGCCGACAGCCGCTAACAGGGCGAGGCCCTGAAAGCCTGACGGGAGGGACCCCGTAACCGTATCTAGCAGGACCTGCGCGGGCTCCCAGGGGGGCGGAAAACACGCATAATCGCGTAGGTTGGCCATATAGAGTTGATAGAGCCCGGTCCCGCGGGCATAGTGGCATGTGCTGGGACTCCACCCCCGGCCGAAATACCTGGCACCCAACAGTATTTCCGTTTTGAAAGAACAGAGCCTTCATGCGAACGCCGTCCCCCCCGGCGCGACAAGGAGAGAAGCACGTGGACGCCATTGGCGCTCCCTTCTCTTCATCGGGGCTTTCTCCCTCGGTTCAGCGGCACTCGCGCTGGCTGCCGAGACGGAGGTCTCGTGGCAGCCCGTCACGGACTACTCGATTTCCTTCCCCGGTGACCGGCCGAATTCCGCGCCGCCGATCAACCCCTTCGAGAATTTCACCCATCTCGGCACCGACTTCGGTTGGATGGGCCCTGGCCAGGCACGGATCGATGCCCACTCCGGCAGCATCCGCACCAAGGCGGAGGGCGAGTGGACCGGCACCTGGCACTCGCTGGCGGGCCTCGCTCTGGAAGAGGGCCGCATGTTCGATCCCGACGATGTTCTCGGTTTCGGCGGGCCGGAGGCGGACCGCGCCCGGGTGATAGCGGTGACCGTGGATGTTCGCGGCAGTGGCCAACTCCGCGTTGAACTCGCGGACTCCGCCAAGGTCGTCCGCTGGGCCAAGCCGATTACCCTGGTGCCGGGCGAAAGGAGCCGCCACCGCTTCGAGATCAAGCCCGGCGAGCTGGGCCTGCTCAAGTACGTCAACTGGGTCGCCGAGCCCGGCTGCGCCGCCGAGGTCTCCTCGGTCGGCTTCGAGGTCGAGCGCCGTAAGATGAGCCCCGAGGAGTGGTTGTTCCGTATCTCGCTCGGCAAGCTGCGGCGCTGCCACGATCCTGCCAGCGGCTTGACCCGCGACCGCGCACACACCCCGGCGGGGGTCTTCGATTCGATTTCTTCCTCAGGCCTTCACGCCTTGGCCACTGCGGCGGCAGCGCAAGAGGGTATTCTCGACCGTGAAGCGGCGGCCGCGGAAATCCGACGCACCGCGCAGGCGATGCTCGGCATGCAAAAGGCGGCAGGCTTTCTTCCGCACTTCGCCCGCCGCGGACCGGACGGCCGTGCCGAGGTCCACCCTGGTACGGAGTACAGCACCATCGATACCTCGATCGCCTTCCACGCCCTGCGGCTCGCCTCCGATATCCTGGATCTGCAGGATGTCTCCGGTGCGGTTGCTCAGGCGGTGGCGGATCTCAATTTCGACCAAGTGACCGACTCCGAGGGCTGGATCGGCCACGGCTTTACCCAAGACGGCACCACCCCGCTGGCCGGCAAGTGGCGCGACTGGGGTGGCGAAACGGCCTTGGTGCTGACCTTGGAGGCGATGGTTCCCGGCCGCGAACCCCGCGGACACATGCAGACCGGCGGCCGCGTCTTCCGCGGTGCCGCCTTCATCGCGGAGATCCAGAGCCTCTTCTATCCCGACTTCGATAGCACCGTGCCGGACCTGATGACCGGCACCGTTTGGCCTGCGGCGCGGCGCGATCTCTACGAGCGGCAGGCCCGGTATGTGGTGGACCAGTGGCCGGATTCCGCCGCCGCCCGCCTCGGCCTCTTCGGGCTTTCCGGGGGCGAGGCCGGCATGCCCGGTGCGGGCTACACTGCCAGCGGCGCGGATCTCCCCGGCTTTCGCTGGCTGCATCCCCACGCCATGGTCATGGAACTGGCCATGACCGGCCGGGCCGATCTGGCCACCGGCATCAAAAATCTCGACCGGGGGGGACTCCTTTTCCCCTACGGCCTCCCTGAGAACATGGAGGTCGGGCTGGTTCTCCACAATCCCATGCAAGGTTCCCTAAATGCCGGCTTCGAGGCGATCTCCGCCTATCATGGCTGGAAGCGGGGAGATAATGACGTGATCGACGAAGCAAGCCGCCACGATCCGATGCTGCGCACTGGAATCCGCAGATTCTGGGCCGATTGAGCCACCTAACGGCTCCGGTTTTTTATTCATTGCCGCATCGCAAACCCCGGCTTCAAATTAGCGGTAGATCACTGCATGGAGGAACGCTACGAGATCCGCGGGAAGCTTGGCCAAGGAGGCCTCGGCGCGGTTTATCGTGCCTATGATCGCGCCCTGAAGCGCGAGGTGGCGGTCAAACGCATCATTTCCGGGGACGACGAGGAGCACCGCGAAGAGGCCACCAATCAGATGGAGAAGGAGACCCGTGCCCTCGCCGCGCTCCAACATCCGAATATCGTCACCATTTACGATGTTGGCTCAGACGAAGATGGGCCCTTCGTGGTCATGGAGCTGCTGACCGGGCAGACCCTCGATGAAATCGTCGAGAAGGCCCCTCTGACCTGGCCGGACTTCCGCGAACTGGTCCTGCAGATCCAGGAGGCGCTGATCGCCGCCCAGGACCTGACCCTGATCCACCGCGACCTGAAGCCCTCGAACATCATGGTCAACTGGCTGCCCTCGGGCCGCTTCCAGGCCAAGGTGCTCGATTTCGGTCTCGCCAAGTTCAGCCCCAAGGCCTCGCTCCAGACTGTCGATCACCACGATTCGATCTTCGGCTCGATCTACTTCATGGCCCCGGAGCAGTTCGAGCGTGGCGAGGTGGACTCGCGCTTGGACATGTATTCCATCGGCTGCGTCTACTACTTCACTCTGACCGGCCGCTCGCCCTTCGAGGGCGACACGGCCTTGCAGGTGATGGCGTCGCACTTGGAACACCGGGTGATTCCTCTCAATCAAGTCCGCCCGGACCTGCCGAGGTGGGCCTGCGACTGGGTGATGTGGCACATCAACCGTTACCCCGTTGAGCGTCCGGAGAACGCCCGCGAGACGCTCAAGAGCTTTATCCAACTGGATGTCCCGCCCTCGCAGACGATCACCCAACCGATCGGCCCGCGTCCGGCCCGCCCCCGGGCTCCGGGGTCCCCGGCCCCGCCTCGTCCGGCCCCCGTGCCGACGCCGATTCCCTTGGCCCAGCCGGTGAAGACCCACACCACGCCCCAGCCGCTGGCTGCGCGGGACGGAGCGCCGCCAAGCCTTCACCACACCCAGCCGGTCGAGGTTGCCGTGGAGACCGGCCCGCCGCCGCCCGATCTCCCGCCACCACCCAGCAACGTCAACGTCAATGTCCCGCAGGCCACCCGGCCGCAGCCAGGCCGTGTCTTCGCGCCCCAGACGAACTTCCAGGTTCCGGTCCGGAAAAAGAAGGCAAGCGAGGCAAAACGCAATTTCCTGGCGGTCCTCGGCGGTCTTCTACTGTTGATCGTGCTCTACTTCGTGGTCGTGCACTTATCGAAGTGAGGCGTGGACGTTCGCGCGGGGATGCTCTAAGCCTCGCCGCGCCATGCTCGACATCCGCGAGATCCGCGAAAATCCCGCCGACATCCGTGCCCGTCTGAAGGCACGCGGCGGTGCCCACTGGAATTTGATCGATGACGTTCTCGCCTGCGACGAAACCCGTCGTAAGGCCGAGACCGAGAAGCAAGCGCTCCAGTCCGAGCGCAAGCAGACCTCCAAGCAGATCGGGATCCTGAAGAGCAAGGGCGAGGACACCTCCGCCATCGAGGCGGAAGTCCGCGGTATCAACGACAAGATCACCGCCCTCGATGCCGAGGCGGATGCCGCCACCCAGCGTCAGCACGAGTTGCTGATGAATATCCCGAACCTGCCGCACCCGGACTGCCCACCGGGCGAGAACGAGAGCGCCAATCCGGTGGTCCGCGTCTGGGGCGAGAAGCCCGAGATCGCCGAGCCGAAGGACCACCTCGTGCTCGCGGAGGCCCACGGCCTGATTTCGCTGGAAGATGCCACCCGCATCGCCGGTTCCGGCTTCGCCGTTTTCCGCGGCAAGGGTGCCCGCCTCGAGCGCGCCCTGATCGCCTTCCTTCTGGATCTCCAGAGCGGGGTGAACGGCTACGAGGAAGTGAACGTCCCGCACGTGGTGAAGCGCGAGTGCATGGAAGGCACCGGCCAGCTGCCGAAGTTCGAGGACGACATGTACGGCACCGACGCCGGCGAAGATGGCCGCAACCAGCTCTTCCTCGCTCCTACCGCCGAGGTCCCCGTCACGAACCTTTATCGCGATACTCTACTCACGGAGAGTGACTTGCCGAAGAAGCTGGTGGCCTACACACCCTGCTTCCGCCGCGAGGCTGGCAGCGCTGGCCGCGACAATCGCGGGATCATCCGTATGCACCAGTTCGACAAGGTGGAGCTGGTCCAACTGGTCCACCCGGACCACGGCCTGCGCACGCTGGAAGAGCTGACCGCCCACGCCCAGTCGGCGCTGGAGAAGCTCGGCCTGCACTACCGCACCATCGAGCTCTGCACCGGCGATCTCGGCGCGAACTCCGCCAAGACCTACGACATCGAGGTCTGGGCACCGGGGCAGGGGAAGTATCTCGAAGTTTCCAGCTGCTCGTGGTTCGGCGACTACCAGGCCCGCCGCATGAAGCTGCGCTTCAAGGACGTGGAAGGGAAAAACCGCTTCTGCCACACCCTGAACGGCTCCGGCACCGCCCTACCGCGCCTTTACGTCGCGCTGCTGGAGCAATGCCAGCAACCGGACGGCTCGATCCGGATTCCGGAAGCGCTGGTGCCGTACTTCGGCTTCCACGAGATCCGTTGAGGCCTGTCTTCGGCGTAGTCCGCTCAGATCCTTGGGCGGACTACCTCGTCAGGCCCGGATAAACTTCCACACGCTGAGCACCATCAGCGAGCCGACCGTCGCGGTCACGACCGACTGGAAGGAGGGCAAGCGGATCCCCGCCGAGGTCGGTTGCGGCAGGAAACCGACGTGACGACCGATCCAGCCGCCGACGACCGCGCCGATGATTCCGATGAAAATGGTGATGAGCCAGCTGCCCTTGCCTTCACCGGGCATCAGGAAGCGGGCAAGCAAGCCGGCGACTAGCCCGAGCAGAACCCAGCCGATCAGTTCGTTTGGTTCCATGAGATGAAACATTAATGTTTCCCAATCGAAATGGCGAGGGCGGTATTTCCATTTGGCCTCTACACATTTTTTCCTAGATTCGCGGAATGCCACTCCCTGTCCCGTGGTTCCATGACGCTCCGAAGCGCCGCCGCTACTTGGCGGGGGTCTCCGGCGGGGCCGATTCCGTTGCACTGCTGCATCTCCTTCACCGTCATGGCTTCCGTGACGTCGTCGTCTGCCATCTCGACCACGGTCTTCGCGGGCAGGCCTCCTGTGAGGACGCCCGCTTCGTGCAGAAACTGGCCGGGGATCTTGGCTACCCCTGTGAGTCGGGGAAGGCCGAGGTGAAGTCCCTGGCCGAGGACAAGGGCCACTCGATCGAGACTTCGGCCCGGGAGGCCCGGCACGCCTTTTTCGCGATCTGCTCGCGCAAGTATCGCTGCCCGCGCCTTCTACTGGCCCATCATTTCGACGACCAGGCGGAGACCGTCCTGTGGAATCTCCTGCGCGGTAGCCGCGGGGTCTCTGGCATGAAAGAGGTGCAACTGCTGCCAATGGGTGGCCGCCCGATGGAGTGCATCCGCCCCCTTCTTTCACGTCGCCGCCCCGAGCTGCGCGCCTGGCTGGAATCGCGGAGCCTGATTTGGCGGGAAGACGCGACCAATGCCGAGCCCTTCGCGATCCGCAACCGCATCCGCCACGAGGTCCTGCCGCTGCTGGCAGACATCACCCGGCGCGATCCCGCGGAGTCCTTGGTCCGCTCGGCGGAAGCCGGGGCTGAGCGCCACGCGATCGAGGCATGGGCGGTGAAGCAGGCCGCCGCGGTGGACCCGCAGTGCCGCCTGCACCTGCCCAAGCTCAAGAGTCTGCCGCCGGCCCTGCAATCGGCCTGCATCTACGATTTCCTTCGTACTTCCGCCGTGCCCGATCTTTCGCGGGAGGCGGTGCTGCGCTGCATGGAGCTTCTCGATCCCGAGGCGGCTCCCGCGGTGAACCTGCCGGCAGGTCACATCCTCCGCCGTCGCGCGGGGCGACTTGTCCTAACAAAAGCCGTGCAGGCCTCTCCGCGCAGCGGCACTCCCGTTTAGAAATTAGTGCTTAGTCATTAGTAATTCTCTTCTCTTCTAATCAGTATCCCCGCCCGATGAAGCCCATCCTCTGCCTCCTCGCCCTCGCAATGACAGCAGCCGCCGACTGGCAACCCCTCTGGCCGGGTGAGGCACCCGGTGCCAAGCGTCCCCCCGCAGGCACCGAAAGCGTCGCTGAAGGTTGGCGCTTCACCGACATCGAGGTGCCGCAGTACTTCGCCTACCCTGCGCCGAAGGACAAGAACACCGGCAAGGCCGTGGTGATCTTTCCCGGCGGCGGATACGGGATCCTGGCGATGAACCACGAGGGCCACGACTACGCCAAGTGGCTCAACGAGCGCGGCATCACCGGTGTGGTGGTGAAGTATCGCGTCAGCGGCAAGCCGGAGCTCGGCTATCAATTTCCCGTTCCCTTCCTCGATGCCCGCCGTGCGATCCGCACCGTCCGTGCCCACGCCGCCGAGTGGGGCGTCGATCCCGCCAAGGTCGGAGTCATGGGCTCATCCGCCGGTGGCCATCTGGCCAGCCTCTGCACCACTCGTTACGCCGATACCTTCCCCGAGGAAGGCAAGGACGAGATCGACAAGCAAAACTGCCGCCCCGATTTTTCGATACTGATCTATCCGGTGATCTCCATGGGCGAGCTCGCGCATGGTGGCTCGAAGACAAATCTCCTGGGCAAGTCGCCGGCACCGGAGTTGGTCGAGAGGTGCTCCGGCGAGAAGCAGGTGACCAAGGATACCCCACCGGTTTTCCTGCTCACCACCTTCGACGACTTCGTGGATTGCCGGAATAGCCTCAACTTCGCCGCCGCCTGCAAGGCGAACCAAGTGCCGGTAAGCCTGCACCTGTTTGAGAAGGGCGGCCACGGCTACGGCATGAACGTGCAGGACAAAGGCGACCTCTCCGCTTGGCCTAGCCTGCTGGATTCGTGGCTGAAGCGCTGAGAAAGACTTCCGCCTATTCGCTTCCCCGCAGCCCTTTGCTTTCCTAAATCTCCCTCGTGAGCGCGAGCTGGAGCTTCGGATCAGTGGCTGTCGTCGGTGCAGGTGCGGTGGGACTCTACTACGGTGCGCGCCTTGCCGCGGCCGGTGGCGATGTCCGCTTCCTCCTGCGCTCCGACTACGATGCGGTGAAGGCCGATGGCATCCGCATCGAAAGCGTCGCCGGTGATCTCCATCTCAAGGAGGTCCAAGCCTTCCGCAGCCCGGAAGAGATCGGCCCCGTCGATTTGGTGATCATCGCCTGGAAGGCGACCTCGAACCACCTGTTAGGCGAGATCCTGCCGCCGCTCCTCCACGCGGGGACGCAAGTCCTCACCCTGCAAAACGGCCTCGGCAACTGCGAGCGCATTGCGGAGATCACCGGCCCCGGGCGAGTCCTCGGCGCGCTTTGCTTCGTCTGCCTGAATCGCTTGGATCACGGCCTCGTGAGCCATACCGCGGGCGGTCGCCTCAGCATCGGCGAGTTCGTGAATGACGACGAATGCCAGCGCGCAACCGAGATCGCCAGGCGCTTCTCGGCAGCCGGCGTTCCCGCCGAGGCCTCGGCGAGTCTGCCCGAAGCCCAGTGGAAGAAGCTGGTCTGGAACATCCCCTTCAACGGCCTCGCCATCGCCGAGGGTGGAGTCACCACCGACGTCTTGCTCCAACAGCCCGCCGTGGAAGCTGAGATCCGGGCACTGATGGCAGAGGTCATCGCCGCCGCCAGCGCCCAAGGCCTGGCGCTCGAGGACTCCCTGATCGACTTCAACGTCGAGCGCACCCGGCCGATGGGCCCTTACCGCCCCTCCAGTATGATCGACTATGTCGAGGGCCGGGAGGTCGAGTACGAGAACATCTGGGCCGAGCCGCTGCGCCGGGCGGAGCAGGCCGGAGTGGCAGTTCCGCATTTGTCAGGTTTGGCGGAGAGAATCCGCGAGCGGCTGGACCTCTAACGGCATAACTCCCGTTCTTGACGGGCATCGTGCGGCAAGGGAGAAGAAGCTGCCTTACGGCGCGACGAATCGTCGCGCTCTCTCTTTGTCGACGCTATGTTGCGCCTATCTCTGTCATCTGCCCTTGCGACGATCATCGCGATCTGCCTGGCCCTGCTTGCGCGCCCGGCTGCTGCCGCGCCTGGCGATTTGGATGCCACCTTCAATCCCGCGTTGAATAGTTCCGTGCAGTCGGTGCTGCCGCTTCCCGGCGGGCAGATCCTGATCGGCGGCTCCTTCACGACCGTTTCCAATGCGCCCTTGAGATACTTGGCGCGGCTCAATGGCGACGGGAGCGCCGATCCCGGCTACCTCGCCAGCACGGATGCGGCGGTGAGCCTCATCGCCCTCATGCCGGACGGACAAGCGGTGATCGCCGGCTCCTTCACCACGGTCAACGGCACTCCGCGGTCTAGGGTCGCCCGCCTGAATGCGGACGGCAGCTTGGACCAGAGCTTCAATCCGGGTTGCAGCAATGCTCCCTACTTCCTCCTCGGACTTCCAGATGGCAAATTGCTCGTTGCCGGCAACTTCACCAGCATCGCGGGACAGAGCCGGTCGAATCTCGTCCGCTTGAACCGGGACGGCAGCGTGGATGAGAGCTTCAATCCCGGGGTGAATGGATCGGTCGCGGCGCTGGCCTTGCAGCCGGATGGCAAGCTGCTGGCGGGCGGGAGTTTCACGAGCGCGGGCGGTCAGATCCGCCAGCGGATTGCCCGCTTGCTGGAAAACGGGAATGCGGACCCTTCCTTCATCGGTGCGGTGTCCTATTATTCCGTTTCTGCCTTGGTCCTGCAGCCGGACGGGCGGATCCTAGTCGGTGGCGATTTTTCGACTTTTTCCAGCTATCCCTGCAAGAACCTCGGCCGCTTGCTGGCGGATGGCAGCACCGACCCCGCTTTCCAAGCGAGCTTTTCTTCCACCGTCGTTTCCCTGATTCTGCAGGAGGATGGCCGGATTCTCGCCCGCTTTTCCGGTTCTTCCGATGTGAATGGCGAAGCTCGCTCCGGAGTGGCGCGGCTGGAGCCGAACGGTGATCTCGACCCGAATCTCCATCCGGCCTTCTCATCCTCGGTTTCGGGAATGGCGCTGCAGAAAGATGGAAGGCTGCTCGTCTGTGGATCCTATCTCTCCGTGAACGGGGTGACACGTTCTTATCTCACCCGCCTGGAAGGCGGTCCCATCACCCAATCCCTGGAGCAGCAAGCCGGAGCGCTCCACTGGTTGCGCAGCGGTGCCGCTCCCGGGCTGGAGCGGGTGCTGGTGGATGTTTTCACCGCAGAGGGCGGCTGGGTTCCGGCTGGCGAGGCATCCCGCATTCCCGGCGGCTGGTCGGCTTCCCCGCCGCTTCCGCCCCGCGGAACCGTACGCTTCCGCGGTTTGGCAACTCCCACGGGCTCCCGCTCTTGGACGGTCGACGATACCTTGACCCTCGGGGATGCCGTGCCCGCGATCCAAGTGGAAGATGCGGGTGGCAACCCGCTCGCCGGGTCCCTGGATGTGGGTTCCGCGATGGCTGGCAATTCGCAAATCAAGACCGTGAAGGTCCGCAACACCGGTGATGGCACCTTGAGTGGCCTGACCGTGACGGTGACCGGTCCCGATGCTGCGGACTTCAAGGTGGAGGGTGGCAGCGGGCAATCGCTTGCCCCCGGGGAGCTGACGGCCTTCCGGGTCCGCTTCACCCCCGGTGCCACGGGTAGTCGCCTCGCGTCCCTGCAAGTGGGCAGTACCGGCATCAGCCCGGCCGTCATTTCCTTGGGCGGCCAAGGCGCAGGCAGCACGCTGGTGCCCGCACCGGTCTTCGGTATCGCCAAGGGGCCGCTGGTGGTCTCGGAAGGCTTTATCGCCACGGGATTGAGCTTTGGAACCTTGGTGCTGGATGCCGCTCCCGCTCCGGGCGAAGTCTTCACCGTCGTAAACAATACCTCCGCCGCAGCGATCAACGGGACCTTTACAGATCTTCCGGCGGAGGCAGTGGTCAGCGCCAGCTTCGGCGGCGAGACCTATTCCTTCACGGCAGGCTATCGCGGTGGCGACGGCAACGATCTGGTCCTTACCCGCACCGGCACCGGCTCGCCCCTTGCTGCCATGAAGGCATCCACCAGCTTCGTGGAACTCGTCGTTCCGGCAACTGATGGAAAGCTCTACGCGACCAGCTCCTTTTTCATCGAGAACCAGATCCGCTACGGGATCGGTCGTTTCAACCGGGACGGCTCGCTCGATACGGGCTTCAACTATTCCTCCAGCTTTTCCTCATCCGATCCGGTCCGTGCGATGGCGGTCCAGGACGACGGCAAAGTTCTGGTTTCGAGTTCCTCAATTTCCTCCGGCGCATCGATCCTTACCCGTCTCCTTCCAGACGGGACTCCGGACTCGGGTTTCAATGCCAAGGTCGCCAGCATTGGCAGCTTGGACCCAGGGCCCGCTTCGACCATCGTGGTGCAGCCTGACGGGAAGATTCTCGTGGGCGGCTACTTTACCGGCATTCGCCGCTATTTGGTCCGCTTGAATGCGGATGGCAGCTTGGACTCAAGCTTCCAACCCAACTCCGGCGGTCCGGTCTACAGCATCGCACTGCAGCCGGATGGCCGGATTTTGGTGGGCGGCGGCTTCACCACCATGGGCGGCCAGACGCGCAACCGCGTGGCCCGCCTGGAAGCAAACGGCAACCTCGACCCCGGATTCGATCCGAATGCCGATTCCGAGGTCAGCGTGATCGGTCTCTCGCCCACCGGTGAGATCCTTCTGGCGGGTTCCTTCCAGACACTGGCCGGAGTGGCCTGCAATCGCTTCGCTCGGCTATCGGCGGCCGGGGCGCTGGATGCTACTTTCAATCCTTCGCCGAATGGATCGCTGCGTTGCTTTGCATGGCAGTCGGACGGGAAACTCGTCGTCGGAGGAAACTTCACCGAGCTGGACGGCCTGCCGCGCACCCGTTTGGCGCGCCTGTTGGCGGATGGCAGTGTGGATGGAACCTTCAATGCAAGTGCAGAAGCAAACGTCGAAACCTTGGCCCTGACCGAAGATGGCAGCCTGTTCATCGGCGGATACTTCACCGCGGTGGGCGGGGTGCAGCGCAATGGGTGGGCCAGGCTTCAGAACGACGCGGGAGCCAGTGCCCCGGCGATCGTCGGCCCTGATACTGCCCGCTGGACCGTGAGCGGCAGCGCGGCCGAACTCACCGCCGCGCAGATCGAGATCATGCCCCAGGGCCAGTCCACTTGGTCCGCTCCGGTGAGCGCTACGCGGATTTCCGGTGACTGGGAAGCGGGCGGACTTTCCTTACCGACCCAAGGCGTCGGCCGCTGGCGGGGTAAGACCGCTACCGCCCGCGATGGTGCGACGGCATGCACAGTCGAGACGATCTTCACCTTCGGTGGAGCGCTTCCGGAGATCGCGGTGAAAGGGCCCTTGGGTGAAGGGCTTCAGAACGGGTCCACCAACCTCGATTTCGGAAATGCGCTCACAGGCACCCGGTCCAGCCTGACCCTGCGGATCTCCAATGTGGGGGATGGTATTCTTGAAGGGGTGCTCGCCAGTATCCAAGGGCCGGATGCCGCCAGTTTCGGCATCACCAAACAACCCGTGGCGGCGAATCTCCCCGGAAGTTCGACGGAACTTGTTATCCGCTTCCAGCCCACGGCAGCCGGTACAAAATCGGCAACCCTTTTGATCGCTTCGAATGATCCGGATGAAGCGCCTTTCACCATCACCTTGTCCGGGACCGCCTCCACCACCGTCTTCTCGCCGGTCTTCAATTATCTCGGGCAGGAGAACCTCGCATTTACCGGTTTCGACGCCTCCAGCCTGAGCTTTGGCGCGCTCACCCTGAACGCGGCCCCCGCAGCGGGCACGATGTGGCGGGCCTTGGACTTCTCGGGCACCGCCGCCTTCCCGGGCCGCTTCACGAACCTGCCAGATGGCGCGATCGTGAGCGCCAGCCATCAGGGGGTGGAGTACCTGTTCCGGGCCAGCTACACCGGCGGCACCGGGAATGACCTGGTCTTCATTCTCACTGGCAAGGGTGACTTCGATCCCACCTTCGCCGGGGATGCCGACGCGGAGGTGTATGCGATGGCGCTCCAGCCGGATGGGAAAATCCTGATCGGTGGCGGGCCATTTGCGAGGAATGGCGTCGGACCGGACTATCTCGCGCGCTTGCTCCCCAACGGCCAAGTCGATGAATCATTCCGTACCGTGGCGGATAGTTACGTTTATTCCGTTTCCCTTTTGCCGGACGGGAAGATTCTTGCCGGAGGCCTTTTCACCAAGCTTGGTTCGACCTCAAGCTGGAACTTCCTCGCAAGATTCCTTGCGGATGGATCGACGGACACCTCCTTCTCCTTCACCCTCTTTTCTGGCACTCCCTTGTGCATTACCCCGCCGCTCGCCGATGGGAAATTCTACATAGGCACCGGCGGGGTCATTTCGAACGGCGTCTACCAGACGGCCGTCAGGCGGGTGAATGCAAGCGGTTCCGTGGATAGCGGCTTCAATGCCATGGTCACCCCCTCGGTGAGGTCGGTCGTCGTGCAGGCCGACGGGAAAGTTCTCATCGGCGGCGGCTTCACTGCGGTGAACGGGGTGCCGTGGAAACGGATCGCCCGCTTGAATTCCGACGGCAGTTTGGACCCGACCTTCAATTCTGGTGCCGATGGCACTGTCAATGCGTTGGCGATCCAGCCTGACGGCAAAATTGTGGTGGGTGGCAACTTCACCGCCATCGGGGGGGGCGAGCCGCAGCAACCTAGCGCGCTTGCTCCCTAGCGGTTCGGCCGATCCCGACTTCCAGCCGGCGGATCGGGGCGAGGTGGTGAGCCTTCTCCTGCAGGCGGATGGTGGCATCATCGCCGCCGGTTCCCAAAGTGCTTCGGCGCTGGCGATCACCCGGCTGACTTCCACAGGTGCCACCGATCCCACCTTCGCCAGCGGCCTGATCAACACGGTACGGGCCATCGCCTTGCAGCCGGATGGCCAGGTCCTGGCTGCCGGCGCCATGGCTTCGCCTGCGGGGTTCAATTACCTCAGCCGCTTGGAAGGAACGCCCGCGGTCTCCACCTTGGCGGTACCGGATCTGGCGAATGTGGAATGGTCCCTGGGCGGGAGCTTCCCCGATCTTACAGGGGTGACTTTCAGGCGCTACAGCTCGGGGTCCTCCTCAGCTGTCAGCCTTCCCACGGCCAACCGCACTGCCAGCGCTTGGAAGGTCTCGGGCTTGGCGCTTCCGGCATCAGGCATCGTGGCGGCGCGCGGGAGGACGAAAGGTGGCTACTATGGTGGCTCGAATGGTGCCGTGGAGCGCTATGCCAACTACGGTGGCACCGCTCCGGTCATGAAGGTCACCGGCCCGCAGGCACAGGTGCTCGCCAGCAATACCGGGGTAGTCGATCTGGGAGCCGTGCTCAGCGGCAACTCGCTTCGCAGCTCCTTCACGATCGCGAACCAGGGTACGGGCTATCTCGGAGACTTCTCCTGGCGGATCACAGGCCCGCAAGCCGCTGACTTCAGGTTGGTATGGGTTTCCGGTCCGCTGCTGCCTGCCCAAAGCGGAAGCCTGCAGGTCAGCTTCTCTCCCCAGGCGGCCGGGCCGCGGCTCGCGACGCTGGAGATCACCAGTAATGCCACGCCCTCGCCATTCCTGATCCAGCTGTCGGGCACAGGGATCGGCACGGTGTTCTCTCCCTCCTTTGCGACGGCAGCTCAGGCAGGAACCACTTACGCGGGATTCAAGGCAAGCGACCTTAGCCTGGGCCAGATCACCCTGGGCTTCTCACCCCAGCCAGGTACCATTCTCAAGCTCGTCAATAACACCGCCAGCACCGCGGTGACCGGCACCTTCGCGAACCTTGCGGAAGGGAGTATCGTCAGCGCCACCTTCGGTGCGCTTCACTACGACTTTTTCGTCCTCTATGCCGGGGGCGACGGCAATGACGTGATGCTGCTTTTGAAAGGGCCCGGCGTGGTGGACCCCGCTTATGCGCCGGTCGTCCGTGCATCCAACAATGCTCCCATCGTCTTACGCGACGGTCCCGGCACCGGGGGGCAAGGCTCTCATGACCGGAAACTTCAACTCCGTGCAGTCGAAGTATAGCTACGATCTCGTGCTCCTGAAAGCGGATGGCAACCCGGATGTCTCACTCGATCTCACTACCAGCAGTGGTGTCCGCTGTGCCGCAGTGCAAGCCGATGGCCAAATGGTGCTCGGCGGTAACTTCTCCCAAGTGAACTCTTCCACCCGCAGGGGGCTGGCCCGGATCGCTCGTTATGGGCCCACGGAACCGGCCTTCAATCCGAATATCCAAGGAGGTGAAGTTAGGAATATCCTGCTGTTAGAAAATGGCAAGATGCTCGTCGCCGGTACCTTCACCTCGGTCGGTGGCGTGACCCGCACGGGGATCGCACGGCTGCATCAGGACGGTTCGCTTGATCCGAGCTTCGATGCGAGTGTGGGAGGGTCCGTCAATGCAGTGGCCCTGGAACCGGACGGAAGCATCCTGATCGGCGGGGCTTTCACCAGTGTGCGCTCGACCCCGAGGAACAACCTTGCCCGGATCGATGGCAGCGGTGCCCTTGATGCGACTTTCAATCCCAATCCAAGCGCGGCAGTCTCCGTGCTGGTGATCCAGCCGGATGGCCGGATCCTGGCGGGTGGTGACTTCCAGAGCACCGGCGGCGGCTCGGCCCGCGGCTATGCCCGTCTGCTTCACGGCGGCACCCTGGACAGTTCGCCGGCGCTAGCTCTGGACGCCAGCGTCAACAGCATCGCCCTGCAGGCCGACGGAAGGATCCTGCTGGCCGGCAGCTTCACCCAAGTGGCGGGGCAATCGCGCCCGCAAGTGGCCCGCCTCAATCCGGATGGCAGCCTTGATTCGGGCTTCACCTTCGCTGGGGCGAACGCGGCGGTGAATGGAATCTCACTGCAAGGGGATGGCAGCATCCTCATCGGCGGAGCCTTCACCAGCGCCAGTCCCTTTGCCCGCACCTCCTTGGCCCGGCTCTTCAACGATCCTGCGACTGCGGCTTTTGAGATGACCGGTCCCTCTTCCCTGCGCTGGCTGCGAGGGGGATCCGCGCCGGACGCGAGCCGGGTCTATTTCGAGACCTCCAGCAATGGCTACGAATGGACCCATCTCGCCAATGCGACCCGCACTGCGGGCGGCTGGGAAGCAAGCGGCCTTGATCTTGCCGGGGGCAACTTTGTCCGCGCCCGGGCCCTCGTCGCGGGCGGGATGTATAACGGTTCGTCGGGCCTGGTGGAGAGCCAGTCCTTGCTGGTGCCCTTGAACCATCTTGAGGAGTGGCGCTTGGCCCGTTTCGGCACCGCTGCCAATGCCGGGCAGGCGGCCGATGGCGCGGATGCCGACAATGACGGCATCGCCAACCTCCTGGAGTATGCCACCGGAGGCGATCCATGGATTCCCGGGACGAATCCAGTGGCCCTGCAGCAGGGCGCTCTCTTCCACCTGACCTATCCCCGCTCCACCGCGGCCGTCGAACACGGCACCCAATTTGTCGTGGAGTGGAGTGACCAGTTGGGAATCTGGAGCACCGATGGCATCACAGAGACCGTGATCGGTGGCACGGCGGAACTGCCCTTGATCCGGGCTAGCATCCCGCAGGACGGTAGCTGGAAGCGCTTCGCCCGCCTGCGGGTCCTAGCGCCCTGACGCAATCGCGTAGGATGGGCACTCGGAGCTTGGGTTTTATTAGGAAATGTTTATTAGCCCGGGTGGTCTTTGACTGCTGCTGCCCGATGCGCCCCGCCCTCCCTTTCACTTTTGCCCGCCTTGGTTCCACCGGGATCCGGGTCGCTATGCTGTTAGGCGCGTTGTCCCTCGCCGCTCCCGCTGACACGGTCTCCGCGGCGAAGCCTCAGCCAGGAGTGGAGGTCATTGCCAAGGAGGCACCCGTCGATACCGTTCCGGAGCCGCAGGTGCCCTTCCAGGTGATCGCCGTTGCCGGTGCCTTGCTCATCTGGCGCAATCGCCGCCGGACGAGCCATTGATTGTATCAGCGTGATGCCGCCGCTTGTCGCAGTGCCCGGGCCTCGGCCAGGACTTCTTCCAGGGCCGCATTGAACGCGAGCCCGTTTGCTGCAGGAAGCGCGGGCGGAGCGGAGTGGTGGTGATCATCGCGATCCCCTAGGCCGCTGTCCTTGTGGCCGCGCATCCGTGCCGCGATCAGGTTCTTCACCTCCTCCGCATTGTCGATGCCGCGGAAGTAGGCGGTGTGGAGATTGAGACCGACCGTCTGATGCTGGCTGGTGGCAGTCACGGCACCTCCTCCGGCGGTTTCCACCTTCAGGTCGGCGATGCCCAGCATCCGCTGGATCGGGCCTTGGGTGACCGAGAGATTCTGGATGTTGGCGAAGGTAAAGGTGATCTCGCGCACATTGGTCACGCCCTCGCGGATCCGCAGGCTACGGTCGGTGACCAGATACCAGCGCTTCTCGAAATCGAGATGAACGATCGCCAGGCGGAACAAGGCGTGGGCCACGAGCGAAGCGATAAGCAGGATCTCCACCACGATCATCACTGCGATCATGCCATCGCCCGCGGCACTGCCGGGCGACCCGAAGATCACTCCCAGGATGATCGCGAGCGGAATCAGCGCCAGGATCGCCGAGAAGGCCGTGCCGATGCCCCAGAGCACCTTCAGGTATTGCAGGTACTTCGGCGCGGCGCGGAAGACCCGCGCGCTCGATTCGTCGCCCGGCGGTGCCTCGGGCTCGGGCGGGATGCGCAGCCAGCGTTCGGCGAGTTGGCGGAAGGCGCTATACATCGGAGGGAGGCGAGGGTTGGCGGGCTTCCAGCGCTTCGCGAGTCTGGCGCAGTTCGTCGCGGATCTGCAGCAGTAACTCGATGGCACCGCTGCCCACGGCTTCCTGAGGAGGCGCAGTGGCCAATGCCGGGGATGAGGCGGGACGCAGATCGCCGCGGGCCCCACGCATCCGCGAGTAGAGGAAATCGCGGATCGCCTCGAATTCCTTGAAGCCTTCGATCACCAGCTCGGCACCGGCATTGCCGGAGGCGGTCTGCACCTGCACGTCCGCCAGGCCCAGCCAGCGCTGGATGAAGCCGGAGCTGAGGTGGATGTCCTGGATCCGGGCGTAGGTCAGGTTCACCTCGCGGCGGAAGAGGATGCCGACCTTCATGTGGATCCCTTCCTCGTCGAAGCGGTAGCGCAGCGTCTGGTAGCGGAAGAAGTGATAGGGTAGCGCGATCAGGATGCCCGGCCCGGTCAGGATGCAACGGATCAGATAGAGCTTCCACAGGGAAGGGTGGGGACGCTCAAGCGCGAAGATGCCGGAGTTTGCTTCAGCAGGCACAATCGCATTCCAACAGGAAACGCGGGGTGGCGGCAACTCCTACCGGCTGTGGCGGCGGTGGAAAACAGGGAGATGTTTCCACAGTGCCTGAAGGTTCCGGGCAAGGACACTGGGTGCGCCGACTTTAGTCGGCCCGATTGGCCCCAAAGCACGAAACGGAAAAGGGAGACTGAAACTTGGCAGGCCGACTGAAGTCGGCGCACCCAGTGGGCACCCGGTCAGAGATCAGCTTTCCCAATTCCCCGCGCACCATGCCTCTAACAAGCTCATCATCGCCGCTGCAGCGGCAGCTCCCGTCTCGATCACCTCGGCGTGATCCAGATTCGTGGCACCCATGCCGGCACCCCAATTGGTAAGGCAGGAGAAGGCACTCACCTTGATCCCCAGGGCGCGGGCTTGCAGTGCCTCGAGCACGGTGCTCATGCCGACTGCATTCGCGCCCATGGTCTGCAGCATGCGGATCTCCGCCGGGGTTTCGTACTGCGGTCCCCGTAGCCCGGCATAGACGCCTTCATGCAGCTCGATCCCCAGCTTTCCCGCCAGCGCGCGGAAGCCCTCGCGTGCCTTGATCTCATAGACCTCCGTCATGTCCACGAAGTTCGGCCCACCTTCCAGCGGCGAGGTGCCGGTCAGATTCAAGTGGTCGGAGAGCATCATCCATGAGCCCGGCTCCATGCCCGGATCGAGCGATCCCGCGGCATTGGTCAGGATCAGGTGACGGACTCCTTGCTCATGCATCCAGCGCACCCCGGCGGTTAGCGCCTTGGCATCATGGCCTTCGTAGAGATGCACCCTGCCCTGCATGACGATCACGGATTGTCCGCCAAGCTTGCCGAAGAGGAAGCGCCCGGCATGGCCCTTCACCTTCGAGACGGGAAGCCCGACCTCCGCGAAGCCGGTCGTGCGCTCCACCACCACGCGGTCCGCGAGCGGCCCGAGGCCCGAGCCGAGAACGATGCCTACCAGATCTGCCATGGCCGGAATCTGAATGAAGCGGCCGCGAGAGGCAAAGCTCCTCTCAGGATTCTTCAAGCGAACGCGCCGGCTCATCCTTCGTCCCAAAGGGACGATAGAAGAGTGACTACGGCAGCATGGTCGCCTGATAGTAGAGCACACTCCCTTCGAGCGCCGAGCCATCCACGGCCCGCAACTTCGCGAGGTCAATCCGATGAATCGCGCCCTGCTTCGCCTCAAGCGGCAGGACAATCTCACGCTTGTCCTCGGAAAGCTGCGGTGCCCCGAAAGCCAGCGCCGCCTCATCGATCTTCGGCGAACCGTAGTCCTGGCGATAGAGGTAGCTGAAGCGATTCCCCGCGATGCCATCCGCGCCCGCCGATACCGGCTGGCTGAAGTGGATCCGGAAGGCCTGCTTGTCGCCCGCCTTCTCCAGCTTCACGGAGGTCACGATGAAGGCCGTATCAATGTCCTTCGGCGTGATCTTCACCAAGCCCTCGGCACCCGCCCATGAAAGGTGCGTCTTGCCGACCCACAGCCCGCCATCGGGGCCGAAGCTCAGGCGGTGGTTGCCATTGCCTAAGGCCGTGCCGTCGAACATCGGCAACAGCGCGCACTGGCGGAAGCCACCGACATCGTCCGGGATGTAGCGCACCATCCGGTTTTGGTTCATCTCACCGAAGACCATCTGACCCGCATAAGGACCCCACGATGCCGGGAAGATCACCGGCTGGGTAGGGGAGTTGGCGAGGTCACCCTGTGGGAAGCGGCCGGTTTCCTTGTTGCGCATCGCATCCAATTCCGGCACTGGCAGCATCCGCGGATCGCCCTTGTCCCAGCCTTCCCGCCATACCAGCGAGGCCGGGTGGCCATTGAAGCTGCCGCGCTTCACCACATGCAGTGGTGAGGTCCCACGCCAGTCGCCCTCGTTGTCCGTGACTAACAGATTGCCCTGGGGATCGAAGCCAATGCCCTCCGGCGAGCGGAAGCCGCAGGCGAAGGGCTCCACCGACTTGCCGTCGGGCGAGACCTTCATCACCCAGCCGCGATAGGGCACACGCGAATACATGCGGCCCGCATCCTTGCTGCGCTTGCCCCAGTTCGGGTCGTTGACCATTTGCTTGAAATCGAGCACGCCGAGATCCGACCACTTGCCGCGGACCTCCTCGCGCACGCCGGCGCCATTTGAGCCGAGATTGAGCGAGATGTAGTAGAAGCCATCCGGCCCCTTCGCGGGACCGAAGGCGAACTCGTGGTAGTTCCCGCTCATCCCGAAACCATCATAGATGGTCTCATATTCGTCGGCCTTTCCATCACCATCACTATCCTTGATCCTCGTCAACTCGGCGCGCTGCATCACCACGAAGGTGGATGGCGACTCCGCGAGGATGCCCAGCGGCTCCTGCAAGCCTTCGGCGAACTTCGACCACTTCTGCGTGGCAGGATCGAAGAACATCAGCTCACCGCGATGGAAGACCGCGGCCACCCTGCCATCCGGCAGCGCGGCCACCCCGCCGATCTGCGGGTCCACGCCCGAAGGGTTCGGCAGCCGGTCGATCTGGAAGCTGGCCGCGGAAGCACCAAGCGTCAGCGCGGCGAAGTAAGAGAGATGCCGTATCATTTCCAGCGGGTGGTGAGGTTGACGGAATTGGGTTGTTGCGGCGTAGGGAGATAGACTCTGGTGTTCGACGTGCCCTCCGCGTCTTTCGGCTGGTCCTCGGAGAACATGATGCCCTCGCCGGTGAAGTTCCGCTCGATTCCCTGGCCGTCGGGAAGAGGCCGGATGGTCTCCTCTACTGTCGCTCCCGACTGGATCCGGTAGCGGAAGGTGGGAATGCCATCTTTGCCGGTGCGATAGCCGAGGAACTTGCTGACAAAGGTCTTGTCGCTCCCGAACGAGAAAGGCCGCGACTCCTCGTGATACACCACCTTGCCATCGATCTTCGCCAGCGAGCTGCCATTGGCCTTGAAGTAGGGCCAGCCATCGATGAAGCCGCCCTTCCACACATAGCGCAGGCGGCACTCGGAGGCATCGAAGCAGAACGACAGATCACCCGGCAGTGCCACCGCGATGGCCGCCGGCGAGGCATCCGGCATGAAGATCCGCATCACCTGCGGGCGGCGGACCGTGCCGGCGGGCGCGGCGAAGGGATCCGTGTCGGACTTGGCCTGCTCCTTCTTGCCGCTGGCCTCGGCGATCACATAGGCGTGCAGCTCGCGCAGCGCCGGCTCTCCCAGATGCGCCATCGAGGGCATATCCACAAAGCCATCGCGCTTGTGCTCCGGCTTCAGGCACCACTGCACGAAGCCGTCGGGATTGTTGCGATAGATCCCCGCGACCTCCACCAGCGAGGGGCCCACCAGCACGTGATCCACGGAATGGCAGGCGGAGCAATTGGTCTGGAAGGTCTGGGCCGGAGGATCCGCGGCGAGCGCGGTGGCACAGCTCATGAGGAGGAGCCAGGATGTTCTCATTCGATTGGGGTAAGTCTTCCGGCTTTAGCGCCGGGTGCAAGATCGCGAAATATAAAGGCCGCACTGCAACCCGGGCCGATGCGGCCGCCACATTACCTGCCGGGAACGATCCGGCTTTCGTTCCGGATCGCCACCACCTTCTCGGCAGGCAGGCCGGGTCGGGCCGCGGGAAGCGTGAAAGTCAACACGCTGCGGTGCTCCTCCTCCTTCACATCGATCTGATAGATCACTTCCTCTGGATCATGGTCCGTTGGCAGGTAGTAGGAGCGCTGCCCGTCCGCGAGTTCTTCCAGCCCGCCATCCAGATTCAGGATCTTCACGTGCCTCACCCGTGCGAAGGTGCCGCGCCCGATGCCATATTCCACGAGCAGGTAGTTCCCGTGGACCGCCACCGCTCCGCTGGCATAGGTCGAATTGAGCCAAAGCTCGTGGGGCTTGCCGCCGGGCTTCTGCACGGTGAGCAGGAGATGATCCTCCTTGAAGGCAGCATCCGGGACCTCGCGGCCCTCCACGGTCACACTCAGCTCACCGATGTGCAGTTTCGCGTCGTGATCGAACTCGTGCCACTCCAAGTCCGCCCGGGCAGATGCCGTCAGGCAGGCCATCGAGAAGACCAGAGCCGCAGCGCGCATCAAGGCACCCGGAAGATCTTCCCGTTCGAGGGGTCCTTGGCCAAGGCTCCGCTCTTGATGCCGTTCAGATCGAGCTCGTTATACGGGGCGTAAGGGCTGACCACATAACCGGGCTTCGAACTCGTCTTGCCGAAGGGATACTCCTTCTTCGGGGCCGGAGCTGGTGCCGGGGCCGGCTGGGGTGCGGAAGCGTTGCCCTCCGGTTGGAAATCATCGTCGATCCGCGGCGCGGTCGGGCGGGAATCCGCTTGGGGTCCGGGAGCGTTGCCGCCTCCATCCATGCGCTCGTAGCGGCCGGTCTCGCCACCGTAGGCGTCGGGTCCCGGCGCTTCCTGCGGTCCCGGGCGATTCTGGCCATAGGGATAGCCGGGTCTCCCCTGGCGATACGGAGGCCGTTGCTGCGTGTAGGGCTCCGGATAAATGCAGGAGCTGGCAGCAAGGACGAAGGGCAGCAAAAGTAGCACTTTCATTTCGGCCGTCGGACGGTGCGGATGCCGGAATATTCAGACCGTCGGGCCGAGGCGCAAGAAATGCTTCGAAAAGATCGCCATCTTCCGCGCTTTCGAGAGGCTGTAGCGGCGGTCGAAAACCTTGAAGCCGTCGCGCTTCATCTTCTCCAACAGGGTCTGGTAGATCGAGCGCATGATCTCCGCCGGCACCAGCGCCTTGGCGTCGCTTTTCGGCATGGCCGCCACCGCTTCCGCGTAGAACGAGGCGGCCCGCTCGGCCTGATAGTTCATCATCGCCACGAAGCGGCCGTCATAGACGCGGCCGATCAGATCGCGCTCGCTGTATTGGAAACGCCCCAAATCGGCGAGTGGCAGATAGATCCGCACGCCATTGGCAAGGTCCTCGCCCACGTCGCGCAGGATGTTCGTGAGCTGCAGGGCGTGGCCCAGCTCCACTGCGTAGCGTTCTGAGGCCGGATCCTGGGCGCCGAAAACCTTCAGCGAGGCCAGACCGACCGCGCAGGCCACCTTGTAGGTATACTGCGAGAGATCCTCCCAAGTCCCGAAGCGTTGCGGCCGCAAGTCCATCAGGCAGCCGTCGATGATCGCGGTGAGCAGATGCACCGGGATCGAGTGGCGCTCGATCAGGGCCACTACCTCCGCTTGCAGCGGATCGGGATTGGGAAAACCGTTCTCAAGACCCACCTTCCACGCGAGCAGGCTCGCCTCCCGTTCGTTGATCGGGCGGTCAGGGTCGTCGGCCAGATCGTCCACGACCCGGCAGAAAGCGTAGAAGGACACCATGCCTTCACGCCGCTCCTTCGGCAAAATCTGCAGTGCGAACGCGAGGTTCGATTTCGCCTGCTTGGTGATCTCAGCGGAATCGTGCTGCATGGGATGGGGTGGGGTACGATGCACGTGAAGTGCCAGTCCCGCCATTCGTGCTTTTGCGCAAGATCAACGGATGAATCCCCAATGGCCACTGGTGATCGGCCAGAGCGAGAAAAGCGCCGGTCCAGCCAGATTGAACTCCTTGACCGTGCCCCAGTAGCGGGAATCCAGCGAATTCCCGGTATTATCACCGAGCGCCGCGTACTCACGCATGCCCCGCGGGGCTTCGGACTTGAGCTTGAATTGCTGCTCGCTGGATTTCAGCGGCTGCGGGTAATCCGAATCGGGCCGCGCCAGCTCGTAGCCGTTCGGGTTAAGCCGGCCGTAGAGGTCCTCAGCTTTAATAACTCTCTGGAATCCAGGCTCTTGGGCGATCTTGCCGTTCACGTAGAGATCCGGCGGCCGGATCTGCAGGGTATCGCCGGGCACGCCGGCGAGCCGCTTGATGTAGTGGGTACCGTCGGCCTGGTCGCCCATCGCGCGGGCCTTGAGACCGCCGGTGGGAATAGCCCGCGTGTCGAATACGAACACCTCGCCGCGCTTCGGACTGCGGAAGTGATAGGAGAATTTGTCGACCAAAACCAGGTCGCCGGCATCGATCGTCCCTTTCAAGATCACCTGGCCCTTCTTGTAGACTGGGGCGTGGGCTTCGATCACCTTGCGGGTACTATCGCGTGGGATCCGCAGCGCGCGGCAGGTCTCGCCATCCGGAGCGGCGATCTTGATCTTGGTGCCATCGGAGAAGGTGACCGCCGTGCGGGTGAAGAGGAACCAAGAGGTGTCTTCCACATTCGTCACGTGGCAATCGTTCTCGGCAACGATGTTCTGGTAGGAGCGCCCGCGCAGCACGAAGTCGAGCGCCTGTTTGCCGAACCAAGGTTTCTCGTCGGCGTCGTGCTCGGTGATGTTGATCCCGTTGAGCGTCGGCTGCATCGAGTTGGTGGGGATTCGGAAGGGCTGCACCACGTAGGCTCGCAGGCCGAGGGCCACCACCAAGGCCACGAAGATGACCTCCACGTTCTCCTCCCAAGCGCTCTGCTGCGGGAAATGCGGGAGCGCCTTCTCACAGGTGTCGCGCAGATGCTTGGAAGCCTCCGCGGCCTTCGCCTGATCGTCGGCCTTCATCGCGTCGAGCAGATCGGCGCGGCGCGACTCGATCTCATCGATCCGGTCCTGCTTGAGGAGGTCCCGCTTGTAATGGAGGAACTTCTTGGCCCCCTTGTGTAGGAGCTTCGCCTCTTTCTTCCACTTCGGCGTGAACATCGGGGCGAAGTCTCAGCGTGATTTCCGGGGCATGCAAGCCCGGCCTAACGGGGCCCGTTCCAATGCGTCCTTGACTTTCCACCCGCGCTTTGCCACTCCCCGCCCGTGCCCGCGCTCCATCGCAAAGCCGTCCGACTCGCCGCCCGCGCCATTTGGCGTATGGGTGCGTTCGGAGCTTGATGGCCACTTGCCACCTCCGGACGCGGCCCACGGGCCTCCGGAGGAAGTGCTGATGAGCTGACTTTCGCCGCGCCTGATTGAAGCCGTTTCCGGATCTCCTGCCGATCCGATGAAACCAAACGATTCCTCCCTTTCCGACCCGCGCGGCGTGCTGCTGATGCTGCTCTCGGTGTTCCTGTTTGCCGCGAACACGCTGCTGATGAGGGCCCTCAGCCTGCATATCCCGGCGGCGGACGGCTGGATGGGCATTCTCTACCGGGGTTCCGTCGGCATGCTGATGGTGGCCGCGCTCTACGGCTTCGGGCGGGGATTGTCCTTCAAGGCTTTGGTCGGCACCCCGCTGGTCGCCTTGCGGGGGATCATCGGCGCGCTGGCGACCGCGGCCTTCTACGTGACGATCGGCAGCTTGGGAGCCTCCCGGGCGGTGGTGCTGAACCTGACCTACCCGATTTTCGCCACCCTGATCGCCGCTTGGTGGCTGAAGGAGGCGATTTCCCGGCGGGCCCTGCTGTGGATGTTCGCCGGCTTCGTGGGCCTGCTGGCCTTCGTGAAAGGGGATGCGGCGCACGGCTTCAGCGCTTGGGACCTGTTGGCCTTGGCCGGTGCGCTGGGCGCGGGCATCGTGGTCGTGATCATCCGCAAGCTGCGGGCCACCGAGCACGCCGGGACGATCTACGGCTCGCAGTGCTTCTATAGTATCCTCTTTGCCCTGCCGCTGCGGGCCGGGCATGTCATGGAGGTCCCGCTGCCGGGTCACGTCGTGCTGATCCTGGCGGCCGCCATTGTCAGCATTTCCCAACTGGTGATGACCAATGCCTACCGGACCCTGCCGGTCTCCCAAGGCTCCTCGATCCAGATGCTGCTGCCGCTGGTGACCGCGGCGGGGGCCTATCTGTTCTTCGGCGAGCGCCTCACGGCGGTGGAGCTGGCCGGTGGCGCGTTGACCCTGCTGGCCACCTGGCGGGTCGCCGCGGCCCCGAAACGACGACGAAGCGAGGAAACCCCCTCCGTGATTCCGGGAGATCCAGCCGCGACCCCGGTCGTGGCGGTCTCCGACCCCTGATTGTTTGCTTCCGATATCGTCCAAATTCCCGATTTGCCAAAACCATGAAGACCGCTAGCGTCCGCCCCTTTCCCATGAGCCACGTTCTATCCACCTACGCCAGATTCCCTGTCACGCTCGTCCGCGGCGAGGGCACCCGGGTGTGGGATGAGGCTGGGAAGTCCTATCTTGATTTCTGCACCGGCATCGCCGTGTGCTCCCTCGGCCACTGCCCGCCGCGGCTGGTGGCCGCCATCTGCGAACAGGCCGGCACCCTGCTCCATGTCTCGAACCTCTACACCATTCCGCAGCAGGAAGAGCTCGCCCGGGTGATCGTGGAAGACCACGTGAAGCTGCCGGGCAAGGTCTTCTTTGCGAACTCCGGTGCGGAGGCGAATGACGGCCTGATCAAGACCGCGCGGCGCTTCGGCCATGCCCGGCCGATGCCGGACGGCGCGCCGCGCTACGAGGTGCTCAGCTTCACGAAGTCCTTCCACGGCCGGACCCTCGGCGGCATCAATGCCACCGGGCAGGACAAGGTGAAGGAGGGCTTCGATCCGATGTTACCGGGCTTCCGGCATCTGCCCTTCAACGACCTCGCGGCCCTCGAAGCGGCGATTGCGCCGGAGACCGCGGCGATCTTGTTAGAGCCAGTGCAGGGTGAAGGCGGCGTGAATGTCGCCACCCCGGAGTTCCTGCGGGGCGTCGCGGCGCTCTGCAAGAAGCATGACCTCTTGCTGATGCTCGACGAAGTGCAGACTGGCTTCGGCCGCTGCGGTCAGGCCATGGCTTGGCGGGCGATTGCCCCTGAGATCCAGCCTGATGCCATTTCTTGGGCCAAGGGCATGGGCGGTGGTTTCCCGATCGGTGCCTTCTGGCTGTCCGACAAGACGATTGATGCCTCGGGCAAGACCCTGTCTTCGCTCATGGGGCCCGGCTCGCATGGCACCACCTATGGCGGCAATCCGCTTGCTTGCGCGGCCTCGCTCGCGGTGCTGGCGGAAGTCGCGGAGAAGGATCTGAACGCGAACGCGCTCAAACAGGAGCAGCAGATTCGCGAAACGATTGCCTCGTGGCAATTGCCCGCGATCACGGAAGTCCGCGGCGTTGGCCTGCTGTTGGGAGTGGGCCTCGATACCTCCACGTTTGCTGTTCCCGAAGGCAAGCTTCCTGCTGCCTTCGTCTGCGGGAAGCTGCTCGAAGCGGGCCTCTTGGTTCCGCCCGCCGGCCCCGAAACCATCCGCTTGCTGCCACCGCTCAACGTCTCCGATGCGGAGATCGACGAGGCCCTTGCCATCTTCAAATCCGTCCTAGTCACCCTGTCATGAAGCACCTCCTTTCCATTGAGGAACTTACCGCCAGCGAGATGGTCTCGCTGCTCGATAGCGCCACCGAACTGAAGGCGGAGCGTGGCTATCACAGTGGCCAGCCGCTGGCAGGACAGACTTGGGCGATGATCTTCACCAAGTCGTCCACGCGGACCCGAGTCTCCTTTGAGGTCGGCATCCGCGAGCTGGGTGGCTTCCCGATGTTCCTCTCGAAAAATGACATCCAGCTCGGTCGCGGAGAGCCTATCAAGGACACCGCCCGCGTGCTGGGGCGGATGGTGCACGGCTGCATCATCCGGACCTTCGCGCAGCAGGACGTGGTGGACTTTGCCGAATACTCCGGCATCCCGACGATCAATGCTCTCACCGATGACGAGCACCCCTGCCAGATCCTGGCGGACTTGCTCACGGTGAAGGAAGTGCTCGGCGAATGGGAAGGGAAGAAGATCGCCTTCATCGGCGATGGCTTCTCGAACATGACCATTTCCTGGATGTGGGCGGCCAAGCACCTCGGCTTCGAACTCGCCGTCGCGGCACCGGCGGGCTACCAGCCGACCGCGGATTTCCTCGCGAAGCTGGATGCGCCGAACGTGACCGTTACGACGGATCCCGTAGTTGCCGCGAAGGGCGCGCATGTGATCAACACCGACGTCTGGCTCTCGATGGGCCAAGAGGACCAGAAGGACAAGGAGGAGGCTTTCGGGCCCTTCCAGGTGAACTCGGCTCTGCTGGAACACGCCGCGCCGAATCACATCGTCCTGCACTGCCTGCCGGCCTACCGCGGCAAGGAGATCACGGAGGAAATACTGGAGAAGCACGCCGACGTGATCTTCCAGGAAGCGGAGAACCGCCTCCACGCGCAGAAGGCGATCCTGGTGGCGCTGGCTTCCGGACGCTAAGCCTACCTATGGAGTGCGGCGGCACGACGTCGCTTTGGCTTGGTGAAGACTTGTTCTCCACCGATTCGTGGCCGTGAACCGCAGCGGCAACTTTCCGCAGTCAAAGCGGTGTCGTGCCACCGCACTCCACATCACAAACCCCGATACTCCCCGGCCAGCTTCTTCGCCGTGGCCACCGTGTTCCGGTGGATCTTCGCGGTGAAGTCCGGCTGGCGGTTATAGCCACCGCCATACAAAACCGCCACCGGCACGCGGTTCCGAATAAAGGACCGGAGCAGCACCTCATCGCGTTTTTGCAGATCCTTCACGGAAAGATGCATCTGCCCAAAGCGGTCGTTGCGGTGATTGTCTGCACCCGCGATCCAGATCACCAGATCCGGTGCGAAGGTATCCAGCGCGGCTGCCAGGGTGCTGAAGAGCTGCTTTAAGTACATCTCACCCTCCACGTAGCGCACCGTCTCCACATCCATGGAGCCGGCGATCTTCTGGGTCGGGTAGTTCTTCCCGACGTGGATCGAGTAGGTGAAGACCCGCGGGTCATTGCCCAGCAGCGCGGCGGTGCCATTGCCCTGATGGGCATCGGTATCGACCACCATCACCTTGATCCCCGGGCGCTTGTCCTGGAGATCCCGGATCGCGATCGCAACGTCATTGAAAACGCAATAGCCCTCGCCGTGCTCGCGGAAGGCGTGGTGGGTGCCGCCGGCGAGGCAGACTGCCACGCCCTCGGCCAGCGCTGCGTGGCAGGTCTGGCGGGTGGCCTCCACCTCGGTGGCGCTGCGGCCGTAGAGCTCCGGGGTGACCGGTAGGCCGAGTTGGATCTGCTCCTTGCGGTCGAGCAGGCCTGAATAGATCCGCTCGATGTAGGCGGTGTCGTGCACCGCCTTGAGCAAATGGCTGTCGGCCACCTTCACCTCCACGATTTCCTCCGGCCGCAGGATCCCGCCATCCAGGAGCATGTCCTTGGAAATACGGAACTTCTCCATCGGGAAGGGGTGCCCCGATGGCAATTTCAGCTCCAGGTCTTGCGAGTAGAAGCAGCGCATCGCCACACCCACGCAACCACAGCCCGGGCCCCTTGCCCAATGGATTCTCACTGCGGCATCACCCCCATGCGTTTTTGACACGTTCCGCTGCGGCTGCTAGGCCCTGTGAATAACCATGGCAAACCCGACCAAACCCGATTGGGAAGCGCTCGCCGCGCGTCCCGATTTCGCCGCGCTGCTGGCGGCCAAGCGCCGCTTCATCATCCCGGCCACGATTTTCTTCCTCTTCTACTACATGGCCCTGCCAGTGCTGATCGGCTACTTCCCGGAGCTGATGAAGCGCCCGCTGGTCGGGAAGGTCAACGGTGCCTACCTTTTCGCATTCTCGCAGTTCCTGATGACTTTCATCGTCGCGGCCCTCTACATGCGCCGCGCCCGCCAGTGGGATGCGATGGAGCACGCCCTCCTGTCCTCCATCGAGAACTCCCAATCCAAGTCCTGAGCCGATGATGCTTCTCTCCGCGATTCAATTCACGCCCGCACTCGGGATGTTCCTCGCCTTCGTGGCGCTCACCCTGGTCATCACCTGGCTTAGCGCTCGCAAGGCGAAAGGTTCCGCCGCCTACTTCGCCGCCGGCCGTAGCATCAAGGGCTGGCAAAACGGTCTGGCCGTCGCCGGCGACTACATGAGCGCCGCCAGCTTCCTCGGCATTTCGGGGATGATCGCTTTCAAGGGCTACGATGGCTTCATGTATTCGGTCGGCTTCCTCGTCGCCTATCTCACGGTGCTATTGCTGGTAGCCGAGCCGCTGCGCAATGCGGGCAAATACACCATGGCCGACCTGCTGGCCTACCGCATGAGTCCCCGGCCGGTGCGCGCGATGGCCTCGCTCAGCACCCTGATGGTCTCCACCATCTACATGATTGCCCAGATGGTCGGTGCCGGTGGCATCATCAAGGAGCTGATCCACATCGAATTCGCGCCCGCCGTGATCGGCGTGGGCGTGCTGATGCTGGTCTATGTCGTCTTCGGTGGCATGCTCGCCACCACCTGGGTGCAGATCATCAAGGCGGTGCTGCTGATGGGCGGTGCCTTCGCCCTGAGCTGGCTGGTGCTCGGCAAGCACGACTACAGCCTCACCAAGTTCTTCACCGCCGTGGGACACGCCGACTATGCTGGCACCGCTCCGCCGAAGAACCTGCTTGATCCCGGGATGAAATACGGTGCCTCCGTGAATCCCTGGGGACCGCTCGACTTCATCTCGCTCGCGCTTGGCCTAGTACTCGGCACGGCGGGCCTGCCGCACATCCTCGTGCGCTTCTACACCGTGCCCGATGCCAAGACCGCGCGTGTCAGCGTGGCTTGGGCGATCGGGGTGATCGGTGTCTTCTACATCCTGACCACCTTCTTCGGTTTCGGTGCCGCCACCGTGCTGCCGAAGCCGGACATCATGATCGGTGCCAAGGAGAACACCAACATGGTCGCACCGATCCTCGCCAAAGCGCTCGGCGGCGAGTTGTTCTTCGCCTTCATCAGCGCCGTGGCCTTCGCCACCATCCTCGCAGTGGTCGCCGGTCTCACGATGAGTGCCAGCACCTCCTTCGCTCATGACTTCTACTCGAATGTCATGAAGCACGGGAAGGACACGGCACCGGAGACCGAAGTGAAGGTGGCGCGCATCACCGCCTTCTTCGTCGGCGCGGTCAGTATCGGCATCGCCATCAAGATGGGCCCGACCGCGAATGCTGCTTTCCTCGTTGGCTTGGCCTTCGCCGTGGCCGCTTCGGCGAACTTGCCGGTGATCCTGTTCTCGATCTTCTGGAAGCGCTTCAATACTGCCGGTGCCGTGGGTGGTCTCGCCACCGGTTTGGCTTCCGCGGTGATCCTGATCCTACTCAGCCCGAATGGTATTTTCGGCAAGGAAGGCGCGCTGTTCCCGCTGGAGAACCCGGGCATCGTCAGCATCCCGCTAGGCTTCCTCGGAGCCTACCTGGGCACCATCTTCTCGCCGCGTGATCCCAATGCGGAAGCGAAGTTCGCCGAGCTCAACTTCCGCGCGCAAACCGGCCTCGGTGCCGAGAAGGCGAGCAGCGGGCATTGAGGGCCGCCTCAGGCCATTAGGTCCTTCACCACACTCCCATGCACGTCGGTCAGCCTGAAATGGCGGCCGGCGTAGAGGTAAGTGAGGCGCTCGTGATCGATCCCGAGGCAGTGCAAGATCGTGGCCTGCAGATCGTGAACATGGACCGGCTTGTCCACCACATGATAGCCGAGATCATCCGTCTCGCCGTAGCTCTGCCCGCCCTTGATGCCGCCGCCCGCCATCCAGACGGTGAAGGCGGAGGGGTGGTGGTCGCGGCCGAGTGAGCGGCCGAGGGTCGGGTTGGTCTCGACCATCGGGGTGCGGCCGAATTCGCCGCCCCAGACCACCAAGGTCTCGTCCAGCAAGCCACGCTGCTTCAGGTCCGCGACCAAGGCCGCGCTCGCTTGGTCGGTGGCCTTGCACATGCTGCTGTGATTCCCGGCCAGGTCGGAGTGAGCGTCCCAACCTTCGTGGTAGATATTGATGAAACGCACGCCGCGCTCGACCATGCGCCGCGCGAGCAGGCAGGCGCGGGCATAGGACGGCTTCTTGATGTCATCGATGCCATACATCTTCAGCGTGGCCTCGCTCTCGCCGGAAAGGTCGGTGAGTTCCGGCGCGCTGTGCTGAAGGCGGAAGGCCATTTCGTGCGCGGCGATGCGGGTGGAGATCTCCGGGTCCCCCACGCTATCGAGCTGCATCCGGTTGAGCTCGGCGGTGACATTGATCGTCTCGCGCTGGAGCGTGTCATCAACACCTCGCGGGCTGGCGGTGTTGAGAATCGGATCGCCAGAGTTGCGGAAACGCACGCCGGAATAAATGGTCGGCAGGAAGCCGCTCGACCAGTTCGCCGCGCCGCCGCTTACACCCGCACCGGTGCTCAGCACCACGAAGGCCGGTAGGTTCTCGTTCATCGAGCCCAGCCCGTAAGTCACCCATGAGCCGATGCTGGGGCGTCCCGGCTGGAGGAACCCGGTATTGAAGAAGATCTGCGCCGGCGCGTGGTTGAACTGGTCGGTCTTTACCGACTTCACGAAGCACAAGTCATCGGCGATTTTGGCGGTGTGCGGCAGGAGTTCGCTGACCCATGCCGCGCTCTGGCCATGCTGCGCGAACTTGAAGCGCGACGACATGACCGCAGCGTCCGGGCGGATGAAGGCGAGGCGCTGCCCACTGGTGACCGATGGCGGCAGCGGCTTGCCATCCAGCTTCGCCAGCTCCGGCTTCGGATCGAAAAGATCGAGCTGCGAGGGCGCGCCCGCCATGAAGAGATGGATCACCGACTTTGCCTTGCCGCGGTAGTTCGCGCCGATCGGCTCCGGCGATGCGGAGAGAGTCTGGATCATCGCGTCTCCCATCAGGGAGGCGAGGCCGATCTTGCCGACCCCGAGCCCGCACTCGCGCAGGAACCAGCGGCGGCTGACCGAATTGCCGGGCAGATGCTGCCTCGCGAAAAGTGAGTTGTGGCAGTTCATCGGATCAGTTCTTGGTGATGGTCTCGTCGAGATTGAGAAGGATGCGGGCCACCGTCATCCAGGCGGTTTCGTCGTCGCTCGAACCGGCGGGCATCAGCTCGGCAGTCTTCAGCTCGCCCTTCGAGATGCGGTCGAGCTGGCTCTTGTAGAAAGTAACGAGAGTCCCGACCTCGCTGGCCTCAGGCGGCCGGGTCAGGCAGCGCTGGAAGGCATAGCTCAGCTTCTCCTCGGGCGTCGCGGATAGTGCTGCGACCTTCTTGCCGAGCACCTGCGCGGCCTCGAAGAACACTTCGTCATTCAGCAGCACCAGCGATTGCAGCGGTGTGTTCGCATTCTCGCGGCGGGCGATGCAGGCCTCACCGGTCGGCGCGTCGAAGGTGATCGAGGAAGCGAAGGGTGCCGAGCGCTTGGAGAAGATGTAGAGGCCGCGGCGATAGCGGTCCTCGCCTTTGCTCACATCCCAGGACATCCCGCCATAGGCCGCTTCCGTGACGCTGTTAGGCTGCGGTGGCCTCACCGAGGGTCCATACATCTTGTGGGAGAGCAGGCCGGCGGCGCTGAGCGAGAGATCCCGGATCATCTCACCTTCCACGCGGACGCGCGGTCCACGCGCGATCAGGCGATTCTGCGGATCCTTCTCCAGGAGTTCGGGCGTCAGCTTCGAGCTCTGCTTGTAAGTCGCGCTGGTGACGATCAGGCGGTGGAGCTTCTTCATCGACCAGCCCTGATCCATGAAGTCCACCGCGAGCCAATCCAGCAGCTCCTGGTTGCTTGGCATCTCGCCTTGGAAGCCGAAGTCATCCAAGGTCTTCACCAGGCCGGTCCCGAAAAAGGCCTGCCACTGGCGGTTCACGGTGACACGCGCAGTTAGCGGATGGCCGCACGACACCAGCCAGCGGGCGAAACCGAGACGGTTCTTCGGCTCCTTCGGATCCATCGGCGGCAGGAAGGCAGGCACATCCGGCGTCACGGCTTCCGCCGGCTGCATGAATTCGCCGCGCTTGTGCAGGAAGGTTTTCCGCGGGTGCTGGGGATCGCGCTCCGCCATCGCCAGCGTCGGGGTGGAAGACAGCGGCTTCAGCATCGAGCGGATCTGGCCGCTGTATTTCGAGAGTTCCGGTGCGTTGAGCAGGAACTGGCGGAACAGCTTCTCGCGCTCATCGGCCAGCTTCCCGGCATCGCCGTTGGCGAGGACTTCCTCCAGCTCCTGCGGCAGGATGTTAGACGTGGCCTTGCCCGGCTTGGTGCTGCCAGAGAGACGGAACTTTCCGAGCGTCGCCGCATAGTGGCGGCCCATCCGCAGTTCCACAGTCAACTCACGGGCAGAGGGGAGGGGCTCGGCAAGGTTGAAGACAGCTTGGCAATCTTCGCCGATGCGGTCGCCCGGTCCCCAGCCTGTTAGGTCGTCTTCATCGATGGCCAACTGCGGAGTGCCGTCGTTGCTCGCCGTAGCGCTAGCGATTTTGATCTCACGGCCATCCGCCTTCACGATCATGTCGTAGAGCAGGAAATCGCCCTTGGGCCCTTCATAGTAGGTCCTGCCGGGTCCGTAAGCAGGCAGGCGCTTGTCGGCCAGCGCTTCCAGCCGGATCGCCGCGAGACCGGCGGGAGGATTTGGGAAAGTCAGGACGATGCGGTCGTCCTTCGTGGTATCCCCGGAGACGAAGACCGACTTGTCATCTTCAAGGGTGAGGATGGGTTCGTTCGACTCCATCTTCACCGGCTTGAGCAAGGTCCACGGCAGCGTCTCCGCGCGGGTCTTCGTCAGCCAAGCGTCGAAGGCGAGCTTCACGGCATTATCCGCACCGCGCTGGGCCTTGTCCGGCCCGTTCACCGAAAGGCGGACACGCCCGATGGTGTGCGAACCGCCGAACTCCTGAACCAGCTTCACCATGAAGTGAGGCGAGCGATCGCCGGCAACCGGTCGCTTGAAAGTGAAGCTGATATCCTTGTCTGCCTTGAGCGGCACGCCGTCCTGCTGCACCGCCCAACCGGTATCCAGCTTGCCATCGATCGCCGCGGCCGCCGGGAATCCCGGCTGCTCCACGGCCGCACTCGCGCTGGCAAGTTCAACCGGTTCCCAGGTCGCACCGGCCCGATCCGCACGGGTGAAGACCTGAATCTCACTTAACACGAAGTTCCCATGCGAGGTCCGCCCGGGACCGCCGGAAATGATCCCCGCATCAGTCAGCGCATCCAGGCGGATGCGATCGACCACGTGCTGCTTGGCATCGAAATACAAAGTGTAGGTGTCCTTGTTCGCCCCGGGCCCGCTGAAGAGCGCGGACTGGTCCGGCAGGATCGTGGCCTTCTCACCGGTGCCGGTCTCGACCGCGGCCAGATTCACCGCCGGTGGTGGCGGTGCAGGCCATTTGTCCGGAAGCGCTGCGATCAGATCCGCGACCTCCTTGTCCCGGGCTGCCTGGCGCTGGGCCAAGCTGGCATCCGGCAGCTCGTAGTTGATCTCCTCCGTGTTGTTCAGGAAGGCCATCAACTGGAAATACTCCCGGTGCTGGATCGGGTCGTACTTGTGGGTGTGGCACTGCGCGCAGCCCACCGTCATGCCCAGCCAGGTGATCCCGGTGGTCGCCACCCGGTCGGTCATGGCGTGATAGCGGAACTCCAGCGGATCGATGCCACCCTCTTCGTTGAGCATCGTGTTCCGGTGGAAGCCGGTGGCCACGATGTCATCGGGCGTGGCATTCGGCAGCATGTCCCCGGCGAGTTGCCGGATCGTGAACTGATCGAAGGGCATGTCCTCGTTGAGCGAGCGGATCACCCAATCGCGCCATGGCCAGATGCTGCGCTCGCGGTCCTTCTCGTAGCCGTTGGTGTCCGCATATCGCGCCAGGTCCATCCAGCGCCGGGCCCAGCGCTCCCCATAGGCGGGCGAGGCGAGCAAGCGGTCGACCAAGCGCTCGTAAGCATCCGGCGCCGTGTCCTTGATGAAAGCTTCAGTCTCCTCCGGCGAAGGCGGCAGGCCGGTGAGGTCGAGCGACACCCGCCGGATGAGCTGGTATTTGCCCGCCTCCGGGGAGGGCTTCAAATGCTCCACCGCGAGGCGCTTGCCCACGAGTTGATCGATCGGGTTCGTCCCCTCGCCGCCGGGCAGCGTGGCTTTCACCGGCGGCAGGAATGCCCAGTGGTCCTTGTATTCCGCGCCTTGGGCGACCCACAGGCGCAGCACCTCGCGCTCTCGCTCGGACATTTCCATCTTCGCGCTCGCGGGCGGCATGATCTGCTCCGGATCGCTATGAAATAGGCGCTTCACGAACTCGCTTTCCTCCGGCTTGCCCGGGACGATCGCGGCTTTCCCGGATTCCGCGGGGGCGAGGACCGAGGCCCTGAGGTCGAGCCGCAGCTTGCCCTTGCGTGCTCCTTCGTCCGGACCGTGGCACTTGAAGCAGCGGTTCGAGAGGATCGGCCGCACGTCCTTGCTGAAATCGACATGCTCCGGCTCCGCTGCTCTCAAGGGAGAGGCGAGTGCCAACAGCGGGAGGAAGCAGAACGGCAAAAAGTCTTTCAAAGCGAGGAGTGGGATGATCTGGCCGCCGATGTCGCGACTATCACACGATACGGAATCACAGGGCACGGATCTACCTATGCGAATAGGGAGGATTTCTCCCCGATATGTGTCGGACAGCCTTGGAGAAGCTCAGCCTGAAACCCGGATCAGCTTCGCCACTCCCCAAATGATCACCGGAAGGATCAAGATCAACCAGCCCGCGATGCGTGCCGATCCCAGCGACGGGCGCCCGCCCTTCATGGCCTCCCAATCGAGGGATCTCAAGGAGGGGCGAAGGCTGTGGAATTGGCTCAGCGCATCCGGCCACCAGATCGCGGCTACTCCCAAGCCGAAGAGAGCCGCGCCACGGATCGCGTAGCCCAAGCCAGAATTGTAGAAGATCAGCCCGATCCACAAGGCCGCCACCGCCAGGGCCGCGATCCGCTCCGTCCGCTGGCCGCGGTCCACCGCGTGGTCGCCCTGGCTATCGAAGCTCCACGAGGACTCCTCCCCGGAACTCGGTTTTTTCTCCGCAGGCATCGTCGCAACCCTACCTCACCCCGAACATCCCCGCAATCACCCGCGCGGCGATCTCGTGGCCCTTCTTGTTCGGATGATTCGCCTGCGCCAGGAGACTATCCTGGTTCACGCCGTGCTTCAGCTCGGCTTTCCACGCGGCCCACACGTCGGCCACCAGCACGCCTTCTTCCGCGGCCACCTTGCGGATGATCGCGGCGCGGATCTCCAGCGGTTCGGTCGGATCATCGATCTTCACGCCGCGCGAACCCGTGGGCGTCAGGAAGACCACCGGGATACCCTTTGCTTTCGCAGCTTGGGCCATGGAATGCCAGGCCTTCTCCACCTCGGCCTCTGGCACGCGGCGGTCGTTGAGCGCGTAGTCGATGAAGATGATGTCGGGCCTCAGGCTCAGCACATCACGCTGGAAGCGCGCCGCGCCCTTCACGCAGTCCTCGCCGCCGATCGCGGTGGTGATCGCGTTGATCACGGCGTGCGGATAGGCCTTCTGGATCTTCTCCATCGCCATCAGCGGATAGGACTCGAAGGGCTTCACCTCCGGGGTCTCGTGATAACCCGCCGGGACACTGTGGCCGTGGAAGACCAGATGGATCGTGCGATTCTTCGGCCACTCCTTCTGGAGCTCCGACAGCAGGGGCTGGGGCAGCGGCGATTCCTGTGCCGGCACGACCGAGCAACTCGCGAGGAAGAGCGGAAGGAGCCATTTCATCGCTGCTAGAAACGGAAGCTGCCGGAGGAAATGTTTCATTATTGGCCCTTCACCAGCGGCTTTCCGGCCTTCTCCCAGGCGATCACGCCGCCATCCAGTTCCAGAACATGGGCGAAGCCGGCGCTGCGCAGTTCCTGTGCTGCCTTGGCGCTGCGCGCGCCGCTGCGGCAGTAGACCAGCACCGGCTTTGCGGGATCCACCGCAGCCTTGGCCCGCCCGACCAGGTCCGGCTCGCCGAAGCTCACTCGCGTGGCACCCTTGAGGAAGCCGGTTTCCCATTCTTCCGCCGTGCGGACATCGAGCAGTTGGATGCCGGAATCGATTTCCTTCGCGGCCTCTTCCACCTTCACCGGGCCATCCTTGCTGGGAGCCTCCTTGGTGGTGGTTTCGTCATGCCCGGTATGGGCACGGGGAGAGCAAGAAACCTGCCCGAGCACCATCGCCACGGAAATCGCAATCAACCATTTCATGAGAAGTAGTATAAACGCCGGTCAATTCAGTCGCACTCGCCGCGTTCATCTTTCTCCAACTGAATCCGGTCATTGAGGTTGCGCGCTTTCACGCGGCTGTTGCGCTTCGCCCAGCGCTCGACCGTCATCTGGCGCTTCTTGATCTGCTTTCTCAGCTTGAGGATCTCATCGTCGAGCCGCAGGAAACTTTCCAGGCGATGCAGGTCTAGGGTTCCCACCGCGACCGCCGCGCGGATCGCGCAGCCTTTGTCGTTGCCGTGCTTGCAGTCGGCGAACTTGCATTCCAACGCCATGTTCTCGACGTCGGCGAAGCTCTCGCGCAGCGTCTGCTCATCGGTCCACATCTGGATCTCCCGCATCCCGGGATTGTCGATCAGCATGCCGCCATAGGGCAGGGGGACCAGCTCGCGGGAAGTGGTCGTGTGGCGGCCCTTCCCGGTCACCTCGTTCACATCGTAGGTGAACTGCCATTCCTCGCCGTAGAGCTGGTTTACCAGCGTGGACTTGCCCACACCAGAGGAGCCGACCACGCACATGGTCACGCCTTCCTTCAGGTAGGATTGCAGCACCTCCAGGCCTTGGCCGGTCAGTGCACTGGTCACGTGGACGTCCGCCTCCGGGCAGAGCGCCCGCAGTTCGTCCGCGCAGCCTTCGTTGTGGCCCGCCGTGAAAAGGTCCGACTTGTTGACCAGCACCACCGGCTTCGCGCCGCTGCGGCCGATCAGCGCGAAGTAGCGCTCCATCCGCCTCGGGTTGTGGTCGGGGCCGGAGTCGGTGACCACCGCCACCACGTCCACATTTGCGCCGATCACCTGTTCCTCGACGCTCTTGCCCGGCATTTTGCGGGAGAAGCAGGACTTCCGCGGCAGGCGGGCGCGGATCACGTGATCCTCGTTCTCGCCGCCCAGCTCGACCGCGACCCAATCGCCGACGGCCGGCAAATCTGCATCCGTCTCCGATTCGTGCCAGACCTTGCCGGAGAGCACCACGTCGATCTCCTCCACCTCATCCGCATCCTCCGCCACGAAGGCGCTGTAATTGATCGCGGTCTCGCGGATCAGGCGTGCCGGGACCCAGCCTTTCGCCGCGTGCGGGGCAAAGGCTTCTTCGAAAAAATCATCCCATCCCAGCTCGGCCAGCGTCATCCGCCGCCAGCCTAGGCGGGGAGCGGGCGGCTGTCGATAGTGGTGGAACGGGCCAGCTGGTGGAAAAGTCCGGCACTTTCCGCATGTAAGAGGAGATCGCCGCTTTCTTTTGCATGGATTCCCCGCGCTTTTCCGCCCTCTTGCTCGCCTTTGCGAGTTCCGCCATGGCTCTGGACACCTCGCTGGTGCGCGAATCCGGGCCACTCACGCCGGAGGAGGAGCTGAAGGGCTTCACCCTGCCGCCGGGCTTTTCGATCCAGCTCTTCGCCGCGGAGCCGCAAATCGACAAGCCGATCAACATGGCCTTCGACGCGCGCGGCCGCCTCTGGGTGACCAGCAGCCACGAGTATCCCTACGCCGCCAAGCGCGAGCGCTGGGCCGATCCCGAGGGCAGCCGCGTCGCCGATAGCCGCGATGCGATCCTGATCTTCGAGGACACCGACCATGACGGCCGGGCCGACAAGCGCACGGTTTTCGCTGACGGCCTGAACATCCCCACCGGGGTGCTGCCCTATGGCAATGGCTGCATCGCCTGGAGCATCCCGAATATCTGGTTCTTCAGCGACACGGACGGCGATGGCGTCTGCGATCAGCGCAAGATCCTCTTCGGCCCGCTTGGCTGGGAGAAGGACGTGCATGGCAACAACTCCAGCTTCCGCCTCGCGCCGGATGGCTGGGTCTATGCGACCCACGGCTTCAGCAACACCAGTGAGTTCAAGGTCCGCCCGGAGAATCTCAAGGGCCTCAAGCCCGGCGATCCCGGCACCGAACTCTCGCTGAATTCCGGCAATGTTTACCGCTTCCTGCCGGATGGCAGCCGCATCGAGCTCTTCAGCGCCGGGCAGGTGAATCCCTTTGGCCTCGCTTGGGACCAGCATGGCAATCTCTACAGCGCGGATTGCCACAGCGCGCCGATCTATCAGCTCCTGCCTGGCGCGGTGTATCCCAGCTTCGGCAAGCCGGATGACGGCCTCGGCTTCGGGCCAGTGATGATGCACCACACCCACTCCTCTACCGGGATCTGCGGGATCACCTACCTGACGGAGAACATCTGGGGCAAGGAATGGCAGGACCAGATCCTGATCGGGAATGTGGTCACTTCCCGCATCAACCGCGACCGCGTGAGTTTCAAGGGCAGCACCCCCATGGCCAGCGAAGAGCCGGATTTCCTCACCAGCGAGGATCCTTGGTTCCGCCCCGTGGATCTGCGGATCGGTCCGGATCACGCGCTCTACGTGGCCGATTTCTACAACAAGGTGATCGGCCACTACGAGGTGCCGTTGACGCACCCCGGGCGTGACCGCGAGCGCGGCCGGATCTGGCGGATTGTGAAGACCGATGGTCTTCCCCCGGCCGCGCAGGACACGGATGCAATCGCCGCGCTGCGCTTCAAGGCGCGCAGCGGGCCGCTTTCGGCAGAATCGCTGGCACAAGTGAAGACTTGGCTGAAGTCTTCGAATGTCTTTGAGCAGCGCGCTGCGGTGGAGGCCCTGATTCGTCCGGTCTCGGTCGACTGGTTGCCCGAGCTGATCGACCTGCTGGGCAAGACCCCGCTGGAAGATGAGGCCTTGTCCCAGCAGCTGAAGATCGTGATCCGCAAGCATCTCGAGTTGCCGGGCGCATTTGCAAAAGTTCCCGCCGGCTCGGATGCCCTTGCCTACATCGCCCGCTCGGTGAGGTCGGCCGATGCCGCACGCTACCTGCTCGATTATCTGCGCAATCATCCGCAGCCGCCTGCGGAGCTGGCCAAGTCCTTCACGCAGCTCGCCACCCTGATGCCCGCCGCGGAGCTGGTGGCATTCGCACGCACGCATTTCGAGAAGGACCCAAGCACGCAGGCGGATCTGCTCGTCGCCATTGCCGATGGCGTCCAGCAGCGCGGCGAACTGCCCGGCAGCGAGCTCACCAGTTGGGGCAATGAACTCGCCGCAGTCCTGCTGGATGCCAAGGAGCAGCCTAGCGCCTGGACCATAGTCCCCGATCCGAAATCACCCATCGCCCCTTGGACCCTGCAAGCGCGGCCCCGCCAGGGGGGTGGGGAAGCGACCATGATCTCCAGCCTGGATGGCGCCGGGGCCGAGCCCGAGGGCCGCATGGGCACCTTGCGCTCCCCGGCCTTTCCCGCGCCCGCGGAGTTCTCCTTCCTGCTCTGCGGCCACTCGGGTTACCCGGACAAGGCGGCCCACCCGCGGAACTTCGTCCGCTTGATCGACGATGCGACCGGCACCGAACTCCAGCGCGCCCTCCCACCACGCAACGATGCCAGCGTCCGCATCCGCTGGAATCTCGCCGCGCAGGCTGGCAAGCCGTTGCGCTTTGAGATCACTGATGGAGATGATGGCGACGCCTACGCTTGGCTCGCCGTGGGCGGCTTCGAGCCCTCTGCGATCAACGTGGACTCCTTCCGCCCCGGCAATGACCGCGGCACGCGTTTGGGACGCCTCGCGCTGCTCTTGAAATACGCCGCGCCCGCCGGCCTGCGCGATCGCCTCGCGGCCTACCTTCCCGCGCCGCCACCACCGCCGCCTTCTGCCATCACCCCGGAGATGCGCGCGGAAGCGGACCGAATCATCCAGCAGCGCGTCGCGGCCTTCGATCCAAAGACCGCCGACAAGACCCGCGGCGCCAGCGTCTTCTCTAACAACTGCGCCATGTGCCACGCCATTGGTGGCAAGGGCGCGCTGGTCGGGCCGCAGCTGGATGGCATTGGCAACCGCGGCGCCGCCCGCCTCTGCGAGGACATTCTCGATCCCAGCCGCAACGTCGATGCCCACTTCCGACTGCACATGATCACCCGCACGGATGGCAGCGCCTTCGCCGGCCTGGAGCGCGGCAGGGCAGGGGAGGTTCTCGTCTGCGTGGATGCCACCGGCAAGGAACAGCGCATCCCGGCTCGGGAAATCGCCAGCAACGAAGAAACCTCGATGTCCCTCATGCCGCCCTCCTTCGCGCAGGCAATTCCGGAGAAGGACTTCCAGGCTCTGCTGGCCTGGCTGCTAGAGTTCAAGTGAACCGCCCGGCTACGGTGAAGGTAGTAGAATCTTCCCGAATGCCGAGGAAAGGTTCGCAACGTCCGTGTCCGAAAGCGGCCCGGAGAAGTGCTCTGCGATCCCGGCCCGGTAAACCGGCCAGATTTGCTTCATGACCTCGGTGCCCGATTCCGTGAGCACCACCAGGAAGCCGCGCTTGTCCGTGGCACAGGGCTCGCGCCGCAGGTGGCCCTTCGCTTCCAGGCGGTCCACCAGGCGGGTAAGCCCGCTGCGGCTGAGCAGCACCTCCTCCGCCAGCGCGGCCATCCGCAGGCGCTTGCCGGGCTGCTCATGCAGCGCGAAGAGCACATCGTACCACCCCAGGGGAGGCAGCCCGGCTGCCGCCAGCTTGTCTTCGATCCGGGCGATCACGCGGGCATGAACCGTGAGCAGGCGCCGCCATGCGGCGATGCACTCGGAGCTGGGATTCTTCTTCACCAGGAAAGCCTGAAGAAATTTAGTTGCGCGTGCAACCAAATCGGCAAGTAGTTGCGCATGCAATTACATTTGCCTGCCTCGGAAGAGAAGTTGTCCGCCTATGCCGCGCTTGTCCTGCGTTTGGCCTTGGCGGCAGTCATGATCGCCCACGCCATGGCGAAGCTGCTGCTATTCACCCTACCGGGCACCGCGGCTTTCTTCGCCGCGCACGGCTTCCCGGGCTGGAGCGCCTATCCGGTCTTCGCCTTGGAGCTGTTAGGCGGCCTGCTGCTGGCACTGGGTTTCGCGGTGCGGCCGGTAGCCGCGCTGCTCATCCCGGTGATGCTCGGAGCTCTGCTGGTCCATCTGCCAAATGGCTGGATGTTCACCGCGCCGAATGGCGGCTGGGAATACCCCGCCTTCCTGATCGCCGCGCTCGCGGCTCAGTTCCTTTTGGGCAACGGAGCCCTTGCCCTGGCCTCTGCCGCTTGTGCCCGGACTCGCACCTGCAAAGCCCCAGCAGCGCTCAATCCCGCGGACGGAAATCA
>NZ_BATP01000031.1 GCF_000739615.1 Haloferula sp. BvORR071 | reverse complement strand
GGCGTGATCGCCATCGCCGCGGGTTCCCAGCATAGCGTGGCGCTCAAGCAGGACGGCAGCGTGCTGACCTGGGGGTATCAAAGCGACCAGAGCACGGTGCCGGCGGCAGCTCTCAGCGGCGTGACCGCCATCGCCGCAAGCCAGTCCAGGACCGCGGTGCTCAAGCAAGACGGGACGGTGCTGGCCTGGGGCTTGAGTGGCAGTTCCATCTCCGTGCTGGCAGCGGCGCAGAGTGGCGCGACCGCCATCGCCATGACCAGCAATCACGTGATGGCGCTCAAGCAGGACGGCAGCGTGGTGGTTTGGGGTCCCGTCAGCACAGGCAATCTGATCGAGGTACCCGCGGCGGCGAAAAGCGGTGTGATCGCCATCGGCGGGGGCGACAACCACTGCCTGGCGGTCACGCAGGGCGGCAGAGTGGTGGCTTGGGGCAGCAATGGGTCCCATCAGACGGATGTGCCGCGGCCCGAGCTCCGGAGCGAGATCATTGCCATCGCCCCGGCGAGTGGCCACGCGATGGCTCTCAGGCGGGACGGTACTGTCGTGGTTTGGAATGGTAACGTTTTCAGCTTGGACACGGTGCCGGTGGCAGCGCAAAGCAGCGTCATCGCCATCACCTCGGGGGCCCTTCACCGGGTGGCTCTCCGGCAAGACGGCAGCGTGGTGGCATGGGGCAACAACCAATATGGCCAGACCGCGGTGCCGACGGCGGCGCAGAGTGGCGTGACCGCCATCGCCGCGAGCGAATATCAAACCTTGGCCCTCAAGCAGGATGGCAGCGTAATCGCCTGGGGGAGCCATCCCCTCGGCCAGCCAGCGGTGCCAACCGGGGCGCAGAGCGGTGTCACCGCCATCGCCGCAGGCGATGGACATTGCCTGGCGCTCAAGCAGGACGGCAGCGTGGTGGCTTGGGGAGACAACTATTACGGCCAGTGCACGGTGCCGGTGGCGGCGCAGAGCGGCGTCATCGCCATCGCCGCGGGTTACGATCATAGCTTGGCCCTCAAGCAAAATGGCGCCGTGGTGGGCTGGGGCAAGAATTTCTATGGCCAGGCAGCCAACGTTCCGAATGCAGCGGAGAGCGGCGTGATCGCGATCGCCGCAGGCACCTATCACAGCGTAGCCCTCAAGCAGGATGGCAGCGTGGTGACCTGGGGAAGAAATGACCAGGGACAGACCCTGATGCCGACCAAGGTGCTGAGCGGGGTGAACAAGATCGCATCCAGTGCCTTCGCCGACGCGACCTTCTACCGCTTGAGCTCGGCGCTGGATCAGGATGGCGATGGCTTGAGTGACGCCGCGGAGATCCAGATGGCGGCACTGGGCTTCAACCCCGCGGTGGCCCAGCCGGAACTGGTGCGCGCGCTCTACTATAATGCTAGTAGCGCGGGCCTCTTCAGCGCAGGCCAAGTCCAGTCCCTGCGCCTTTCTTCCGGAAGGCTCTCGCTCTCTAACAACCCTATGACCGGCAAGCTCAAGCTGACCCTGGATTGGAAGAAGGCCACCGATCTAACAAGTTTCACTGACTTACCCGCCAGCCCGGCAGCCGTCTCCGTGAATGGCGCGGGTGACATCGAGTTCGAGTTCACGTCCACGGACTCCGCGGCCTTCTTCCGCTTGGATGTGGAGTGAAGGGGCGGGTCCATTTATCTAACAGATCCTACGATCATGATTGAAACCCTCGTGTCCTTTGGCCTCCCTCGCCTCGCGGTTTGTGCCTGCGTGTGGCTCGCTGCTGCCACCACCGGGTCCGCCGCCCCGGGCAGCGGTGACTGGGTCTATTCCGGATATCAATCCTCCCCGGTCTCGCCGGGGATCGCGGCCGACCTCGGCTTGGTCAAGCTGTCCATGAGCGCCACCCACGTCTTGGCGCTGACGGAGGATGGCGGCGTCGTCTTTTGGGGCTCTGACAGCGGGACCGCCCCGATTCCGGCGGCCGCACAGAGCGGAGTCACCGCCGTCGTCGCAGGGAGTCCCGATCTGGCCCTCAAGCAGGACGGCAGCGTGGTCGTCTGGGGAAGCAATGCGGCCAGCGTGCCGGTGGAGGCACGGAGCAGCGTTATCGCCATCTCCCAAGGGGCGGTGGTGAAACAGAACGGCAGCGTCATCGCCTGGGGCAGTGGCTACACCGGGGTCACACTCCCGGCAGCGCTGCAGAGCGGCGTGACCGCCCTGTCCGGCGGCCTGGCACTGAAGCAGGATGGCAGCGTGCTGCAATGGTCCGCCACCAACGCGGTAGTGATGGTGCCGAGCGGTGCCGCCGCCATCGCCCAAGGGGCGGTGCATTCGGCCGTGCTGATGCAGGATGGCAGCTTGAAGACTTGGGGGAGCTACTTCCAAGGTTCCGGTGTGGTGGATGCCACCCGGACGGTTCCCGCCAGCGGGAGCAAAATAATCGCCATCGCCGCGGGATTCAACACGGTGGCTCTCCGGCAAGACGGGACGGTCTCCACTTGGGGCTACGGCGCTGGGGCGAATGGTCAGAGCGGCGTGCGCGCCATCGCCGCCTTCGGTCCCATGACCCTGGTTCTCAAGCAGGACGGCACCGGCAAAGGCTGGGCGATCGGCGGTGAAGATCCGCTGCTGGCCGTGCCCTCGGCAATCCGCAGCGACGTAATCGCCATCGCTGCGAGCCGCAGCTCCAGCCTGGCGCTCAAGCAGGACGGTAGCGTGGCAGGGTGGGGTAACGACAGCTACGGCCAAGCCACCGTGCCGGTAGCGGCACAGGGCGGAGTGAGCGCCATCGCTGCAGGCGAGTCCCACAGTGTGGTCCTCAAGCAGAACGGCAGCGTGGTGGCGTGGGGCTACAACAGTTCCGGTCAAGCCACGGTGCCCCCGGAGGCGCAGAGCGGCGTGACCGCGATCTCTGCGGGTTCCAACTATACGCTGGCCCTCAAGCAGGACGGTAGTGTCGTGGCTTGGGGTGACAACGGCGGGAGCACGGTGCCCGCGGCAGTGCAGAGCGGGGTCACCGCCATCGCCGCAGGAAGTCCCAACCTCGCCCTCAAGCAGAACGGCGACGTGGTCGCTTGGGGTCCTAGCAGCGGAGTCGCCATGCCGCCGGAGGCGCAGAGCGGCGTGGTCGCGATCGCCACCGGTAGCGGCCATAGCCTGGTCCTCAAGCAGGATGGCAGCGTGGTGGCCTGGGGAAGAAACGACTCGGGCCAAAGCACGGTGCCACCGGAGGCGCAAACGGGCGTGAGCGCCATTGCGGCGGGTGAGCACTACACCGTGGTCCTCAAGCAGAACGGCAGCGTGGTGGCTTGGGGAGAAAACCTCTACGGCCAGACCCTGCTCCCGCGGGAAGTCGCGCGCGGTGTGAACAAGATCGTAGCCGGCCCCAATGCCATGGTTACCTATTATCGCTTGGGTCCCCTTCCCGATCAGGATGGAGATGGCTTGAGCGACCTGGCGGAGAGCCAGATGGCGGCGCTCGGCTTCAACCCTTGGGTCAGCCAGCCGGCGCTGGTCAGCGCGCTGAATGCCGGTGCCAATAGCGCCGGTCTCTACACGGCCAGCCAAGTCCAAGCCCTGCATCCCGGCAAGACCCTGATCCCCCGCAACCCGGCGACCGGCAAGCTCAAGCTGACCCTCGACTGGCAGAAGTCGACGAATCTAACAAGCTACTCCGATTTCCCCGCCAGCCCGGCGGACGTTTCGGTGAATGGCGCGGGCGACATCGAGTTTGAGTTCAGTCCGATGGATAACGCGGCTTTCTTCCGGCTGGATGGAGACTGAACTCCACCGGGCGCCCGGTTCAGGGGCTATCCGGCAAGACGAAAGCGGGCGGGCGTTTGCACTCGCCCGCCACGGGATCGGGCTTCACAGTCCGCCCGCTCATGCTTGAGATTTTAGCCAGCGCGGCCTCCGAGGCCGCTCCCGCGGCCCCGAAGGGGATCACCATGGCTGCGGAGGATTGGGTGATCTTGGGCGCCTACATCCTTGCGTCCCTGTTTTTCGCCGTGATGGCGATCCGCCGCGGAGTCCGCCGGCGGGAGGAAGCGCCCGCGCTGCCGATGAGCGCGGAGGACGCCGCCCTCGACGTGCCGGACCGCGAGGTGCCACCAACGGCAGAACTCTCTTCCTCCCTTCCGCCAGCTGCTCCCCCACCCCTGCCGCCCGGAGTGGCGGATGGAACTTACATCGCGCCGCCGCCGGAATCGGTCGCCCTGCCGGAAGACAGCCAAGGCATCTTCCGCTACTTCCGGGTGAAGACCGCGATCTACCGTAAGATCGACCTGCTCTTCATCGGCCTGGTGGTGCTGATCTTCGCCGGTCTCACGACCGGTGGCGCAGGCGGCCAGGAGGTGCCGGTGAGCGAGAAGTTCAAGCCCGAGGTGCTGGTAGTCTCGATCTTCTTCCAAGTGATGCTGATGGGCATGGCCTGCGCCTTCGTGGTGACGCGGATCCATCAAGCGGAATGGCTCGGCCTGCGCTGGCGGAGATGGTGGCTATCCATCCCGATCGCCCTATGCTCGGTGTTCTGCATGTGGTGCTTCATGGGCTTCCTCGCCGTCTCCGGCTGGAACAGCTTCCTTGAGGAGCTCTTCCACATCGAGTCGATGCAGGAGTCGGTGAAGCTGCTGAAGGAAGCGAAGGACCCGATGGTGATCGTGCTGATGTCAGTGGCGGCGGTAGTGGTGGCCCCGGTGGCGGAAGAGGTTGTGTTCCGTGGCTATCTCTATCCGGCGGCGAAACACTTCTGCGGTCCCGTGCCAGCGATCATCTTTTCCTCGCTGGTCTTCTCCGCCGCACACGCGAACGTAGTGGCACTGCTGCCCCTCTTCATCCTCGCGACGCTGCTCTGCCTGGCTTATGAGTTCACCGGATCGATCTGGGCCAATATCTCGATCCACTTCCTCTTCAATGCGGCCACGGTGACTCTCCAGTTGCTGGTCCGCTACGGGATCATTCCCAACTCCTGAATTCCACGCCATGAAATCGCTCAGCGAGCTCGGTGAGGATGCCCTGATCGCCCGCCTGCTGCAGGGCTTCTCCGGCGGCCCGGCCCTGCGCGTCGGCCCAGGCGATGACTGCGCGGTGGTCGATGAGGATCCATCTAACAGCACGGGACGGCTGCGCCTGCTGAAGACCGATGCGATCGTCGAGAACATCCACTTCCTGCCCGAGACCCCGCCGCAACAGGTCGGCTGGAAAGCGATCGCGCGCGTGCTCAGCGACTTCGCCGCGATGGGCGGCCGGCCCGAGCACCTCTTGGTGACCGTGGCGGTGGATGCCGCACGCCCGGTCGCTTGGCTCGACGGTCTCTACCGCGGCATCCGCAAGTGTCTGGAGACTCACGGTGGCGTGCTTGCCGGCGGCGAAACCTCGCGCCTGCCGCAGGGAGCACTCATCTCCGTGGCCGGCGAAGGCAGCGTGCAGAGCGATCAACTCGTACTGCGTTCCGGCGGCAAACCCGGCGACCTGATCCTCGTCACCGGCCGCTTGGGTGGCTCGATCCACGGCAAGCATCTCTCCTTCACACCGCGCCTAACAGAGGCTGCATGGCTGGTGCAGCAGCTCCGGCCCAGCGCGATGATGGATCTCTCCGACGGCCTCGCCAAGGACCTGCCACGCTTGGCAAGCGCCAGCGGCTGCGGCTTCACTCTGCAAGGCGAGATCCCCGCCACGCCGGGCTCATCCCAACAGCAAGCCTTGGGCGATGGCGAAGACTACGAGCTGCTCCTCACCGCCGCGCCGGAACATTACCAAGCCTGCGCGAATGCATGGGCCGCAGCCTTCCCCGATCTGCCTCTAACAGCAATCGGCCATCTCACCGCTGACGGCCACATCCCCGATCTGCAAGGCGGCTGGGATCACTTCCAAGCCTGAATCCATCACTCCCCATAAAGACGCCGGTACCGGCAGTGGGATACCGGCACCGGCGCGGTGCTGTTCCCCCCGGAGCACACATTCCGGGGGACCTTCCAACCAGCAGGGAAACCAAGGAAGGGGGGTTGCGGTACCCGCCCGGAGAGCTGGCACCGCGTTACAACTGTCCACACGGGGTCAACTCAATCAGTCGACGAGCACCCGGAAGAAGGCCCGCGGCGTGCTGCTGGTCTGGCCCGGGACGCGGAAGGAGCGGTAAGTCCAGCCACCCGGCAGCGCGGCAAGTCCCGCGGTAAAGGCCGCATTCGGCGTCACCTCGGAGATCGCGAGGGTCCAGTTCGCCAACTCGTAAGAGCCTTCAACGCGATAGTGAGCGCCATCCTGGGTGGCTTCGAGACCGCCATTGTCCGTCGCGAAGCTCGCTCCGCTGCGCACTGGAATGGTCATGATGAAGCTGGAGGTCTCCGGACCGCTGCCATCCGGATCGCCGACGGTGAAATAGGTATCCTGTTGCGTGCCCGAGTTCGGGTCCGTGGCGAGGGCGAACTCCTGGAGGTTTGGCTTGCCGTCATGATCCGGATCCGCATCCGACAATTGATCGGCAGCATTGGTGATCCCGTGGTCCTCGACCCACACCGAGTAAGCATCCTTCACCACCACGCTCAGGTTGGAGACATTCGCGAACTGCGTGCCAATGCCCACCAGGGAGGCAGGCAAGACCGCCGAGCCCTTGAAGCGCACCGATGCCGGTGCCGCGGAAACACTCGCACCCGTGCGGAACTCCGCCGTCGCCCGACCGGTCCCGGCAGGCGCACCAGTCACCGGAGCAAGCTGCAGGCCCACTAGATTCAAAAGCGTACCGCCGCCCGAAATTCCCACCGGCGCATTCGCACCATCCAACAGCTCCGTGGTGAAGGTAGGCGTGATCCCCAGCGCCGAATTCAGCAGGCCGCTGCCACCGATCACGTCGAAGCTGATCAAATAGGTCGTGTTCGGGCTCAAGGTCAGGGCATGCCCCGGCGCGTTGAACTTCGCCGTGGCCGACCAGTTGAGCGAGACGCCCAAGCCAGTGCCCAAGGCACCGAGGATCGAGTTCGGATTGTTATCGATGTTGAACTGCAGCGCGGAACCGGTGAGCGCCACTTGGGCACCGGTCTCCGCAAGTCGGACTTCGCCGATGAGTGCGCCGAGAACGTTCGTGCCGAGCACGGCACCGCCGTTGGCCTCAGCGGTCCAATAGGTGCCCAAGGGGCCGGACTCCGAGCCACCAAGCTCGACAGTCACGAGATCGACTCCATCAGGGATGGCCGGAGGCGTCACCGTCACGTTTCCGGCAGGGCTGAAGAGGTTGGGGTAGTTAGTGCCACTAACCACAGTCTGGCTCGCCCAGAGGGAAGGTGCGAGCACAGGGAGGAATGCAAGGGTAAGGGATAAACAGCTTTTCATTGCAACGAGGACCCTTCGCCAAGACACGCCGTTTCTCAAATGACAGCCGGGACTTTGTACTTATAAGCTCATAAGTGACGACTTTCCGGATGCATTAACCGTCCGCCATCTCCCCCGGCGACGGCTGCAAGATGCACAGGCTAATCCGCTGCCCATCCTGCGCCGCAGGACTCACCGCTACACCAAGCTCGGTGCCAGACTCAGCTGATAGGCCTCACCGATCTTCGCGGCAGTGGCTAGCACCTTGGGGTTCTCCTCTTCCACCCGCGAGTACAGCGAATAGCTGTAGGCATCCGGCAGCAAGAACTCACTGGCCTTCACGATGCCCAAGCCCGCTTGGCCGATCTGCATCCGGACATCCGCTTCTCCCGGGAAGACCAAGACCCCGATCCCCGCGAGACAAGCATCGCGTGCGGCCTCTTCATCATCGAAGGAGACTAGATCCGGCGGCAAGGAATTGAGGGATTCAAGGCAGCAGCGCTCAATGGAAGTGAGGTAGCCCGGAATCAAGCGTTCGCTCGGCACCAGCAAGGTGCAGCGCAGGACTTCCTTGGAGTTAAGGGCTGCAGGATTGAAATCGAAATAGACACGATTCCACGCGATCGTCGTGCCGTGCTCGCGCCTCAGTTCCACCCGGCGCAATGCGGGCATCTGCTCGGGCTGCGGATGGAAGCAACCACTCACCACCAGATCCACCTGGCACTCTTCAAGTGCCTGGACCCAGGGATTGCACTGTCCCGGATGCACGATCTCGATCGCCACGCCGCTTCCACAACTCCCCGCGCCGCGCAGAGCCGCAGCGATGCCCGCTCCCGAGAAAGAACGATCGACCATCACCCGGACCACGCCCTTGGTCTCGCGGACATGGCGGCCCATGCGGATGCCCAGGCGCTGATGCTCACCCATGATCCGCCGCGCGATGGCCAGCAGTTCGTGGCCTTCACGAGTAGGTGCCAAGCTCTCCTGGCTGCGCCGGAATAGGCGCAAGCCGGTCACGGATTCGAGTTTCGCGATCCGCTGGCTGACCGCCGGCTGGCTGATCCCCTGGTTGATCGCGGTCTCCGAAAAGCTGCCGCAATCCGCCAGGATCACAAAGGTCTCAAGACAATGAAGGTCGGCTTCCATCAGGGAGAGCGCTCAAAACGCGGTCCATCTGCTGCGCGATGGTGGGGAGGAATTCGTAAGGATGCTGCTTGAGGTAGGTGACGCTCAGCGGATAACCCGCCGCCGAGTCCAAGGGCACGAAGGAGACCTGTGGCATGCGGCTGAAGGACGCGGGCTGCACGCAGACGATCGCTTCCGTCTCGCCCTCAGTGAGCTCCTCCGCCCAGCGCAGGAACTGGTGCTGCGAGCACAGTCGTCCGCTGCCCGCGCCACTCGCCTCGATCTTGCGCAGAGTGTCCAGGGCCACCGCCGTCTTCGCGAAGGCAGCCAGCGACCAATTCAGGTCCGCCAATTCGCCGAGACTCAGCGGCCGGTCAAAGGATTGCAAATGGGTGCAGGCCACGTCGAAACGCAGCGGCGGCAGATCCTGCGACTCGAAGCGCCGGCCCGGAGTGCCATCCACCGCGAAAAACATGTCGCAGGCACCCGCCTCCAGCGCGCTGCGGCCTTCATCCGCCTCCACCTCCACGAAGGAAATTCGGAAGCGCTCGTCGCGCCGCAGGGAATTGAAGATCCTCCCGAAGTGACGGGTGTTGAAGACATTCCGGTCTGCCCCCAGTCGCAGGGCGCGGCCATGTTGGTGGATCCGCTTCACCGAGGCCTCGAAGCGCCGGATTTCTTCCAGCATCGGGCTCATCTCACGGTCCAACAAGCGAGCCGCGGAAGTCGGACGCAGTTCGCTGGTCGGACTGCTGACAAAGAGATGATCGCCCAGTTGTTCCTCGAGACTCTGCCAGATACGGCGGACATTCGAGGGACTGGTACGTAGTTCCAGAGAAGCGCGGGACACGGAGCCTTCCGCCATAAGCGCGGTAAAGGCTTTCAAATGCAAGGGGTCAAAGTGCATGGCGGGAGGTTCGCACGTGGAGAGAGTCAGCTAATTAGTATCTATTGAAGGTAAATCCGTCAATGAAAGTTAGGAGGTATTATAAAAAGACTGGAGCAGGGATCTTCTCTACAAGCGAAGAGAGGTGAACGAGATAGGAAAACCCTAGGAACCTCTACTGGTTGCTATAAAGTCAAGTTTCAGAGATAATTTTTGTTTAACCGGTAAATTTGCGTAGGGCGGATGTAGAGATTTTGCCCGACGCGAATCGCTCTCCCGTCCTTCCAACCCTTCCCCTTTGACAATCCAAGGGACCGCAACCACCCTCCCGCGCGAACTCCGAAGGACTCCCAATCATGGCTTACGATCTCATCGTCATCGGCGGTGGCCCGGCCGGCTACGTAGCCGCCATCCGTGCCGCCCAACTCGGCAAAAAAGTCGCCTGTGTAGAGGCGGACCGCGCGGGCGGCACCTGCTTGAACTGGGGCTGCATCCCGACCAAGGCGCTGCTCAAAAACGCGGAACTCTTCCACACCCTGAGTCACCGCGCCAAGGAGTTCGGCTTCTCCTTCGATAACCTGCAGTACGACTGGTCCGCCGTGATCGGCCGCTCGCGCACGGTCTCGAACAAGCTCGCTGGCGGCATCGAGTTCCTCTTCAAGAAGAACAAGGTCGACTACGTCCGCGGCTTCGGCTCGATCGCCGCTGCCGGCAAGGTGGAAGTCACCGCTGCCGACGGCACCAAGTCCACCCTCGAGGCCAAGCACATCATCATCGCCACCGGCGCGAAATCCCGCCCGCTGCCGCCCCTGCCCTTCAACGGTACGACCGTGATCGGCTCGAAGGAAGCGATGGTGCTCGAGAAGCAGCCGAAGAGCATGATCATCATCGGCGCCGGCGCGATCGGCGTGGAGTTCGCTTACATCTACAATGCCTTCGGCACGAAGGTCACCGTGGTGGAAATGCTGCCGCGCCTAGTGCCGGTGGAAGACGACGAAATCGGCGACGCGCTGGAGAAGTCCTTCACCAAGCAAGGGATCCGCTGCCTAGCGAACCACAAGATCACCAAGACCGAGGTCAAGGGCAACCAAGTGGAAGTCACCGTCGAAGGTGCCAAGGAAAAGGGCGTGCTCACCGCAGACGTGGTGCTCGTTGCCATCGGCGTGCAGCCGGTGCTGCCGGGCCCTGGCGGCGTGCAGCCGACACTGACCGACCGCGGCTTCGTGCAGGTCGGAGACCGCTACGAGACCTCGATCCCGGGCGTCTACGCGATCGGTGATGTCAGCGGCCCGCCGCTTCTCGCGCACACCGCTTCCTTCGAGGCGATCCAGTGCGTCGATGGCCTCTACGTCGAAGGCCACGTGCCGCGCAAGGTCACCGTCTTCCCGGGCTGCACCTACTGCCACCCGCAGATCGCCTCCGTCGGCAAGACCGAGCGCGCGCTGAAGGAAGAAGGCATCGAGTACAAGGTCGGCAAGATCCCCTTCGTCGCGATCGGCAAGGCCATCGCTTCCGGCGAGCCGGACGGTTTCGCCAAGCTGCTTTACGGCAAGAAGCACGGCGAGCTGCTGGGTGCTCACATCATCGGTGAGAACGCCACCGAGCTCATCGCCGAGATGGGTCTGGCGCTCGATCAGGAGCTTACCGCGGACGAGATCCACGCGACCATCCACGCTCACCCGACCATGAGCGAGGTGATCCACGAGGCGACCCTCGCGGCCGACGGCCACGCGATCCACTTCTGATGCAATCGGGAGCGGCCTGCCGCATCTGAAACTTCCAAGCGCCGGTGGCCCCAAGCCCCCGGCGCTTTTCTTTTGTCCTCGGGCCGCTCGCTTCTCCAAACTCCGCGCCATGCCATCGACACCCCTCATCGAAGCCTACTACGCCGCTTTCAACTCCGGTGACCGCGAAGCCTTGCTCGCCATGCTCGACGAAAACGTCGTGCACGAGATCAACGAAGGCGGCGTGGAGACCGGCAAGGACGCCTTCCGCGCCTTCCTCGGGCGCATGGACCGCTCCTACAAGGAGACCGTCGAGGAGCTCGTCGTCTTCGCCGCACCCGCCGGTGACCGCGCCGCGGCTGAGTTCTACATCCGCGGCGAATACCTCGCCACCGACAGCGGCCTGCCCGAAGCCAAGGGCCAGAACTACCGTCTCCGCGTCGGCGCCTTCTTCGAGATCGCCAATGGCAAGATCACGCGGGTCACAAACTACTATAACCTTAGTAACTGGTTGGCGATGGTCTCGACGTGAAGCAGCGTGAGGGGCTACGACCCCAAGGGATACGTAGTCCCGCCTTGAGGCGGACGAAGCAGTTCTTGCGGCGGATCCGCACCGGAGGGCCTCGGGAAGATGCGGCAGTTCGAGTGGCGTCGTCCGCCTGAAGAGCGGAACTACTTACCACCGGGGCGAGCTACAAGGGACCATCATTCGCCCCGTATTCCTCAGGTCGCGACCCCCTCACACTATCATCTTCCCTTCTTTCCACCCCCACGCCTTCAGCGTCTCCTCCGTCTGGAGCAGCCGCCCCTTCACCATCTTCTTCTTCCACTCCGGCCATTGATGCCGCAACCCGCGGAAAATCATCAGGGCCCGGACGAGCTTCGCTTCCGCCTCTTGGTTCTTTCCCGCTTCGCGCAGCTTCTCCGCCTCTCGGCTCAGGAGCCACCCTTGGAAGTAGGCATCCGACGGATCCTCCTTCTTCTTCTCTTTCCCAGGCTCCTGGGGCTTCACCTCATCTGCCCGCAGGACGGGCGCAACCACAGGCACGAGGGCAATAAGGAAGACAAAGGGGAGGAGCTTCATGGCGAATCGTATCTCTCACTTGTCTCATCCGGCAGCTCCACCCGGCAAGCCGCAACTCCCCGCCGCTGCCACCAGATACCCAACCCACCACAGAATCCGAGGTATCCCGAGATCAGGAACCAATAGGTAAATGCAAGTCTCCGGAGCTCATGGTCATCGCCACGGGTGACCTTCACATCCAGCGGTGGCAGCCAGCGCAGGTGATCACCCTTCATCGTCTGCTCCCAGATCCAAGGCTCCGGCTTGCTCGAAGAGACACGATCGCCGTTCGTCGCACCGAAGTAGAGCCATCCCGCTCCATGGGAGACAAAGTAGCGCCGCCCTGCGGAGGTCCAGCCGATCCCCCGGCCTTGATGCGAGGACTCCCACCACAGCCAGCCCAAGGAGATCCCTCCCAGAAGAGCCAGCAGGAGGAAAGGTGAACGCCACCAGCGTGGTCGATTGTAGGGGAGCGATGGCATGGAAGGGAGTAGTGCCTCCCTATAGTTCGCCGTCCTCAGGGCTCCAAGGACAACCGGCACCTCCGCCGCCGAGAGGCCCATCGCCATAGCCCCGCCGAGGCGAGCAGATACCCAGCCATCAATCCCCAATGCGGCAGTGCCAAGAGCCAGAACTTGGCGGCCGGATCCTCTGAACGCTGGAACCTGAACGGCGGCCACCAAGTCCGGCGCAGTGGGTGAACCTCGGACTGGGTGAAAGAGAAGTCCGCTGGTGGGGTGCCCAAGTCCCGCCGAAATCGCAGGAGATCACGACGCCTTGGGTCCACTTGATGGGCAGCTCTTCGTCAGGTGACAATGGCGGCGGAGGCGGGATGTTCGGAACCTTCATCTCATACACCACCCCCTCCCAGTGATCCACCGCATGGAAGGCTTGGGCCTCCGGCGAGAGCCCGGCCATCACCAGATGCCCTTCGCAGGAACTCGCCTCAAAGCCCCAAGGCCGGTAATTCAAGTCGCTGGTCTGGTAATTGGAATAGACCCAGGCCCAAGCCAGAAACAAGAAGCCGGGCAGGCCGAGGCAGAGTGGCAGCCAAGAAGAAGGACGGGCCCGCAGCTTCACTCTTGGGATTCTCTGTGGAGAGGGAGGGATTCACAAGTCCCCATCCCCCTACCCTCACGGCTCCAAAGAAAGCCCATGGCTTCGCCGCTTTCTCCAGAGCTGCCAAGCGGCAAGCCCGCCGAGCCAGACCGCCAAGTACATTGCGGTCGGCACCCAAGCCCGCATGCTGACGTAGTGGATCGGGTCATCCATCTCGGGAAAGTAGAGGCGGCTCCATCTCAGCACGGGATCTTCGCGGTCCACCCGATCCTCCTCGCCGATCGGGAAAATCTCCAGCTTCCACTGGGGCGGCCGATAGCTTGTGTCCACCATCGTCACCTGGAGAGCTTCCGGAAAGGCACGAACTTCAAATGCCGTCCGACCTGCATCGATGGACAACGACTTGGTCGGAAATAGCAGCATTACCCATCCGAGAAACGCCAACCCGGGCAGCCCCAGCCAGAACAGCCGGGATCTCCACCATGGCCTCGCCCGCGCAGGATTCATAGCTCCTCCGCCTTGCCGACCATCCGAGTCCCCTTCTCCAGCCACACCGCCAGCACCGCCACGTCCGCCGGGGTGATCCCGGAGATCCGACCGGCCTGGCCGAGGGTCGCCGGGCGGATGCGGCCGAAGTTCACCTGCGCCTCCTTCTTCAGGCCGCGGATGGCGGTGTAGTCGAGGTCGGCGGGGATTCGCTTGTCCTCATGGCGGGCCATCCGCTCCACCTGCACCTGCTGGCGGTTGAGGTGGCCTTCATACTTCAGCTCGGTCTCGATGATCGGCCAAAGTTCCACGTGGAACCTTTCGCGGAGTTCGGGGGTGAGCAAATCAAAGGTATTTTCGCTGCGACGGAACCAGTGATCGAGCTTTACCCCCTCGTGGACCACCTGCCGGGACCAACTCAGGGCCTCAGCGAGCTGGCTCTCCTTCTCACGGACGCGGCGGACCCGCTCACCGCTGGCCAGTCCTGCTTCCGCCGCCAGGGGCGTCAGGCGTAGGTCGCAGTTGTCTTGGCGCAGCAGCAGGCGGAACTCCGCACGGGAGGTGAACATGCGGTAGGGCTCGGTGCAGCCCTTGGTCACCAGGTCGTCGATCATCACCCCGAGGTAGGCTTGGTCGCGGCGCAGGACGAAGTCCCCCTTCCCTGCCACCTTCAGGGCGGCATTCGCCCCGGCGAGCAGCCCTTGGCCCGCCGCCTCCTCATAGCCGGAGGTCCCGTTGATCTGGCCGGCGAAGTAGAGGCCCGAAACCGTCTTGGTTTCCAGGGTCGGGAGAAGCTGGGTCGGCGGGCAGTAGTCATACTCCACCGCGTAGCCCGGGCGCAGGATCTCGCACTTCTCCAAACCTGGGATGGTCCGCAGGAAGGCCAGCTGGACCTCGTAGGGCAGCGAGGTGGAGACCCCGTTGACGTAATACTCGTGGGTATGGCGGCCCTCCGGCTCGAGGAAGACCTGATGGCGCTCCTTCTCCGCGAAACGGACCACCTTGTCCTCGATTGAGGGGCAATAGCGCGGTCCCACCCCTTCGATCACCCCGCAATACATCGGGGACTTGTCGAGATTGCCCCGGATGATCTCGTGTGTCGCCGGGTTCGTGTAGGTCACCCAGCAGGGCATCTGTTCCACGTGGAACGTGGAATCACCCCATGGATTGAGGGTAAAGAGGTCATCCTCCGCCTTTTCGAGGGTATCGGCGAGGTAGGAGAAGAGAGGCGCGGGTATATCCCCGTCCTGCCGCTCACAGACCGAGAAATCCAGCGAACGGGCATTCAGGCGGCAGGGGGTGCCGGTCTTGAAACGTTCCACGTGGAACCCTAGGTGCTTGAGAGAGTCGGAAACGGTGGAGGTAGCATCCCCCATGCGGCCACCTTTCTCGTTCTTCAGGCCCACGTGCATCAGGCCCCGCATGAAGGTGCCGGCGGAGAGAACCACGGAGGAGGCCTCGATCTCCATGCCCAGGGAGGTGGATATGCCCCGGACGGCGTCGTTCTCCACGAGGATCTCCGCCACGTTCCCTTGATGCAGCTCGATGCCCGGGGTGGACTCGAGCACCCACTTCATCCGGAACTGGTAGGCCTTCTTGTCGCATTGAGCGCGGGGGGCCCGGACCGAGGGCCCCTTGGAGGCATTCAGCATCCGGAACTGGATCCCGGTAGCATCCGTGTTCAGGCCCATCGCCCCGCCCAGTGCATCGATCTCCCGGACCATGTGGCCCTTGGCCAAGCCGCCGATGGCGGGGTTGCAGGACATCTGGCCGATGGTGTCCAGGTTCTGGGTCAGGACAGCCACCTGCGCTCCCAGCCGGGCAGCGGCAAGGGCGGCTTCCACGCCGGCATGGCCGGCACCGATGACGAGGACGTCGTAGCGCTTGGGATAGCGGAACATGAGTAGGGCTAGGCGGGCTAGGGCCGCGGAAGCTAGCCTTGCGTGGGGTGGCTTACAAGACCGGGAAATACGGCCGAAGTATCCCGGGAGTTCGCCCCCAAAGTGGGAGGCCCCGAACAGGGAAGCTCCCGGACAGGGGAAGCACCGTGATGCCTCGACGCCAAAAGCCCGGGGCCTAACATTCCTCTGTCGTGCCACGACTTCTCCGCTCGCGACTCCTCTGGCTGGGCCTGCCCGGCCTCGTTTTCCTGATCTGGGCTTGGGTGAGTACCATCTCCACCGCGCGAGCGCTGCTCATTGGCTACGGAAGCACCTCCAACACCTCCGTATTGCTCTGCAGCGGCGGAGGCATCATCGGGGTGTCTACCGGGACGGACATCTACGCCTCTATGGATTCCACCCCCGGCTGGTTCTTTCGTAACGAGACCATGCGAATGCCCTCCTCCGAAAATCCCTTTCGCCCATCCGCCCCGCGGCACTTCATCAGCGTGCCCTTCGATGAAAAGTGCACCATGGTAGCCGCTTACCGGACGCTGATCCTCCTCTACCTGATGGCTTGGTCCCTCGGCCTATGGTTTCGCCACCGGGTAGCCAGGAGACTTATCGCGGCTTACGAACCCGATGTTCCACGTGGAACCCTCTGATCACACCGTCCGATCCAAGATCCCCGCCGAGCCCCGCGGCAGCAGCTCGGACAGCCGGAAGACGATCCTCTCCTCCCGGTTCGCCAAGCAGACCCATGGGTCGCCGAACTCCGCCAGCACTTGGCGGCAGGCACCGCAGGGAGAGATCGGCAGCTCAGTATCCGCCACCACCGCCACCGCCTCGATCCGCTGCAGGCCCGCCGCGATCGCGGTGCCCACCGCCACCCGCTCGGCGCAGATGGTCAGGCCATAGGACAGGTTTTCGACGTTGCAGCCGGTGAAGATCTCTCCGCTCACCAGGATGGCCGCGCCCACGTGGAACTTCGAGTAGGGGGCGTAGGCCCGCTCGCGGGCTTCCCAAGCGGCTTGGATCAGCGGCTCCCAGTTGTCCATGGAGCTAGGTAAGCGCGCGGAGTCTCGCGGAGCAAGCTTCAGAACTGCAACCCGACCCAAGGCCCGGTAGGAGGCGCTAGCCTCAGCGCGCCGCTTGCGATGGGGGGATCACCTGCATGCGTCGGACACGGTTGAGGTCCGCGGAGATCGCCCGCGGCGGCCTGAGGCCAGGGCCGCCCTACCAACAGCCGCCTCACCACCACGCTTGGTAGGGCGCGCTGGCCTCAGCGCGCCGCGGGCGATGTGGGGATCACCTGCATGCATCGGACCCGGTTGAGGTCCGGGGGAATCGCACGCGGCGGCCTGGGCCAGGCCGCCCTACCGCAGACGCCCTACCGGCCCACTCAATCCCTGATTCCCATCCCATCCATTTTGGTCCACCTCCCCCGGCAAGCTAGCGCATTTTCGGCTCGCCGGACCCTCGCAGATGAGCCAAGGAAAAGGCATGCAACGTCCTTGGATTCCCGCGCTTGTGCTGCTCGCGCTGCTCATCGCCTTCCGCGCCTTGGGAGCGCAGTTCTCTCAGGAATTGCCGAACTTCCAGCCGCTGCCAGCGCTGATGCTCTGCAGCTTTGTCTTCTTCCGGGGGGCCAAGGCCTGGGCCCTGCCGGTGGCCGGTTGGCTGATCAGCAACCCGATCGCCAGCATGCTCCAAGGCTATCCTGCCTTCTCCTCAGGTGGCGGCACCACCCTCGCCTTCCTCAGCATCCTCGCCATCGCCGCACTCGCTGCCGGACCCCTGCGCAAGAACTCCTCCCCTGCCCTGCTGCTGGGTGCCGGGGTGCTCTCCGCCCTCCTCTTCCACGGGGTGACCAACACCTTCATCTGGGCGGTCGATCCCACCTACGCCAAAACCGCCGAAGGCCTTTGGCAATCCCTCTGGACCGGTCGTCCCACCGACCTGATGCCGAGCTGGATCTTCCTCCGCAACCTCACCGCTGCGAACCTGCTTTTCACCGCTCTCTTCCTGGTCTCCCGCCGTTCTTGGGAGCCTGCCGAAAAGAGTGCTCCTGCCCTCGCGCAGACCCGATAAGTTCTTGCTCCAAACCGGTTTCCTTTTCTATCTCCGCGCCGCCTACGCCCATGTCATCCGCCACCGCCACCCCGCGCCTCGATTTCGCCGGCTCCCCCATCAACAAGGCACTGACTGCCGAGCAGAAGATTGATCTCTTCCGCAAGATGGTCCGCATTCGCCGCTTCGAGCAAACCGCTCTGAAGTATTACAATGGCGGCAAGATCGGAGGCTTCCTTCACCTCTACATCGGCCAGGAGTCCGTGGCGGTCGGCACCCTCTCCCTCTGCGGCGAGAACGATCACAACATCACCGCCTACCGCTGCCACGGCCACGCCCTGACCTCGGGCATGGAGATGAACCCGCTGATGGCTGAGCTCTTCGGCAAAGCGACCGGTTGCTCGAAGGGCAAGGGCGGCTCGATGCACTTCTTCGCCCCGGACAAAAACTACTGGGGCGGCCACGGCATCGTCGGCGGCCAGACTCCGCTCGGCCTCGGCCTCGGCTACGGCCTCAAGTATCTCGGCAAGGAAGGCTGCGCCCTCTGCTACCTCGGCGACGGCGCCGTGAACCAAGGTGCCTTCCACGAGTCCCTGAACATCGCCGCCCTCTTCGAGATCCCGGTGATCTACGTCATCGAGAACAACGGCTACTCGATGGGCACTTCCCAGAAACGCTCCTCCGCCTACCGCGGTTGCTTGGCCCAGCGCGCCGAGGCTTACGACATGGAGTGGGATGTGATCGACGGCTCCGATCTCTACGAGGTCCGCGCCAAGACCCACATCGCCATGGAGCGCGCTCGCAAGCAGCACAAGCCCGCCATCCTGGAGATCAATACCTACCGCTACTACGGCCACAGCGTCGCCGACGCGAACGCCAAGAAGTACCGCAGCCCGGAGGAGATCGAGAACTACAAGACCAACTTCGACCCGATCCGACTGTGGCGGAAGCGCCTTGTCGAAGAGGGCGTCGCCACTGAAGAGCAGCTCGACGCCATCGACAAGGAAGCCGCGAACGAAGCCACCGCCTCCGTGAAGTTCGCCGAGGAATCCCCCGCCCCGACCATCGAGGATGTCATGACCGATGTTTACTGGGAAACCGACAACAACACCCCGGCCTCCAAGCTCGGCCGCCACTTCTTCACCGACTGAGCCAACTACTAGAACCATAGTAGATCCACCGGTTTTCTTCCAATTTCCCTGCATCCATCATTCTCCATGTCCCGCACGCTTACCTACCGCGAAGCTCTCCGTGAAGGCCTCGACGAGGAACTCGCCCGCGACCCCAACGTCGTCATCATGGGCGAGGAAGTCGCCCAGTACAACGGTGCTTACAAGGTGACCGAAGGCCTCTGGAAAAAGTGGGGCGACAAGCGCATTGTCGACACCCCGATCTCCGAGGCCGGCTTCATCGGCATGGGCATCGGTGCCTCCATGCTCGGCGTCCGGCCGGTGATGGAGCTGATGTTCTGGTCCTTCCACTCCGTCGCCTTCGACCAACTGGTCAACAATGCCGCCTGCGTGCGCTACATGTCCGGCGGTCTGATCAACTGCCCGATCGTGATGCGCGGCCCGGCCAACGGCGGCACCAACGTCGGCGCCACCCACTCCCACATCCCGGAAGGCCTCTTCGCCGCCTTCCCCGGTCTGAAAGTCGTCGCCCCTGCCACCCCGGCTGATGCCAAGGGCCTGATCAAGGCCGCCATCCGCGACAACGACCCGGTCTATGTGATGGAAAACACCCGCCTCTACGGCATGACCGGCGAGGTGCCGGATCCGGCCGACGGTGACTTCGTGATCCCGCTCGGCGTCGCCGACCTGAAGCGCGAGGGCAAGGACGTCTCGATCATCGGCCACGGCCGTTCCATCATCCACGCCCTCGAGGCCGCCGAGACCCTGAAGGAAAAGCACGGCATCGAAGCCGACGTCCTCGACCTGCGCTCGATCCGTCCCCTGGACGTCGAGGCGATCCTCAAGTCCGTCAAGAAGACCAACCGGGTCGTCCTCGTCGACGAGTCGAAGGGCTTCGGCGGTGTCTCCGCCATGGTCTCCCACCTGATCCAAGACGAGGCCTTCGATTACCTGGACGCGCCGATCAAGCGCGTGACTACAATTGATGCACCGGCGATATACTCCCAACACGTGGAGGACGAACAGCTTCCAAATCCGCGCCGGATTGTTGAAAAAGTTCTGTCTTTGCGTTGAGCTGGAAGGCTTTTTCATTGCCAGTCCAACAGGCCTTTCTAACCTATTGGCAACATGACCAAACTTCTTGCCCTCGCTGGCCTTGTCGGTCTTTGCCTCGCAGCGACCTCGTGCTGCTGCCTCTTCTAATCGATTACTACCATGAAAAACCTGCTCCTGATCCTGCCCTTGATCGCCCTCTCCCTGGGTCTTTCGTCCTGCTGCTCGATGTTCGGCGGCAAGAGCTGGACCGCCGGCTACACCACCGAAACCTACCAGCGCAAACTCTGCGGCTATGATGTCGTGCGCGAGGAAGTCGTCGTGGACGCCAAGAGCGGCCTGACCGAGGTCAAGGAAACCAAGGTCCCGCGCTACAAGACCGTGACCAAGAAGGTCCGCATCAAGTGCGGTGATTGCGTCCGCCTCTACTGCCCGAACGAAGGCTGCTGCGGCTCCGACACCACCGCTGCCCGCCGCATGTCCACCATCCAAGGTGGCACCGGCAGCCCGCACGTCGGCCTGATCCCGACCATGAAGCAAATCACCGTCGAGTAATCAGCGGATCCTAACTAACCTTTTTAAAAGCGGAGGCTTCCTCAGGGGAGTCTCCGCTTTTGTTTTCCCCTTGCCGGGCTGCCGGAGCCACCGCATCCATGGGGATGATGAGAAACTTTCTGCTAGCCGGAGCCTGCCTAGGACTCGCCGCCTGCAAACCGGAGCCGAAACCCGCTCCCGCTCCCGAACCCCCGCCCGCCAATTCCCCCGAGGCAAAGGCCGTAGCGGACCCGAATGAGGCCAAAACCTACGTCGGAATGACCCTGCCGGAAGCCCAAACCCGCGCCGACAAGGCCCAGATCATGTGGCGTGTGGTCGAGGAAGACGGCGTGAAGAAGCCGGTCACCATGGACCATCGCCCCGAGCGCCTGAACTTCGCCGTGGAAAAAGGAAAAGTGATCCGCGTCACCAAGGGTTGACCTGTCCGGAAAAGACTGGAAAACGCGTTCCGTTCCCCCACTCTCGCCCCGCCCCACTCCCTTTTCTTCATTCCATCCATGGCCATCCAAATCGAAATGCCAAAGCTCTCGGACACCATGACCGAGGGAACACTCATCAAGTGGCACAAGAAAGTCGGCGATTCCGTCGAGATCGGTGACATTCTTGCCGAAGTCGAAACCGACAAGGCGACCATGGAAATGGAAGCCTTCGACGAAGGCACCATCAGCGAAATTCTGGTTCAAGAGGGCGAGAAGGCTGCCATTGGCGCCACGCTGGCCGTGCTCGATGGCGACGACGCTGGCGCAGCACCTGCCGCCGCTCCCGCTGAAGCGGCTGCTGCGCCTCAAGCCCAAGCCGCTCCTGCTGCCACTCCGGCGGCTGCCGCTCCCGCCCCAGTGAAGAGCGAAGACGGCTCGCGCCTCAAGGCTTCCCCGCTGGCCCGCAAGGTCGCCGGTGAACTGGGAGTCGATCTCGCCGGTCTTGCTGGCTCCGGTCCTGCCGGCCGCATCGTCCGCGCGGATGTGGAAGCTGCCAAGGGTGGTGCCAAGCCTGCCGCCAAGTCCGCTGAATCTTCCGCTGCTGCTGGCCTCGCCGCGGCTGCCAAGGCCCGCACCGCTCCGGCTCCTGCCGCCGCTGCTGCTCCGGCACCCGCCGCTGCTGCCATCATGCCGACCGCGAAGGAAGGTGACACCCGCGTTGAGCTCTCCTCGATGCGCAAGGTCATCGCTTCCCGCCTGCTGACTTCCAAGCAGACGATCCCACACTTCTACCTGCACGTGGAAGCCGATGCCGCCCCGCTGATGGCGCTGCGCAAGCAGATCAACGCCCAGGCCGAGCAGACCCACGGCAACAAGTATTCGGTCAACGACTTCGTCCTGAAGGCCGTGATCAACGCGACCATGGCAGTGCCAGCGGTCAACGCGTCCTTCGCCGGCGACCACATCGTCTCCTTCAAGCACGTCGGCCTCGCGGTCGCGATCGCCGTGGAAGATGGCCTCGTGACCCCTGTGATCCAGCAGGCCGAGACCAAGTCCGTGCTGCAGATTTCCAAGGAAGTGAAGGACATGGCTGCCCGCGCCAAGGAGAAGAAGCTCAAGCCGAGCGAATTCGACGGCGGCACCATCACTGTCTCGAACCTTGGTGCCTGGGGCATTGAGAGCTTCGACGCGATCGTCAACCCGCCGCAGGCCCTGATCCTGTCCGTGGGTGCCGCGATCGAGAAGCCGGTGGTCAAGGGTGGCCAGATCGTGCCCGGCCTGCGGATCAACCTCGGCGTCAGCTGCGACCACCGTGTGGTCGATGGCGCGGTCGCTGCGGCCTTCCTGGCCGAGGTGAAGAAGCTGATCGAGCAACCGGCCCTGATGCTGGTGTAAGAGGCCTCCAGAGACCTTTCCTGCAAGGCGTGCCATCCGATGGGTGGCACGCCTTTCTGTTGGGTGGAAGGGGCCTTGGGAGGCCATCCTGGGAGAGATGAGGTGCCAGGCCCACAGAGAGGCCTCTAGCAGCGGTCAGCCGCAATGCTCCGCAGCTATGCGAGCGCTATCCATTCGCCCTGCGCGATGTGGCAGGGCCTCGCTGGTAGCTTCTGCGGGGCAGGTGCCTCCGCGCTCCCGAGAAGAGCTTGGGGTGGCTCGATGCCAGGTCGGTGAGGGCGACTTTTTCACATGCTCTAAGAAGAGATCATTTAGAAACTAAAGAACGTCTTCATCGTAATGATGTGAACAAGCCCAACAAATCGCCGTTCCACCGCTTCACCAAAGGGATTCCACGGCTAACAAAGCTTGGGTAAAACCTCCGGGCAATTGGCCACAAGTGCGGTAAGGAAGCCTCGGTTTGAAAATTACGCCCGAGGAATTCCCGAGATGTTCACAGTCCGCTAACAGAACTCCGGATGAACTCCGCCCGCGTCTTGTTAGCGCTGCGGGCGAATGCCCTTGTTCAGGGAGCGTGGGCAGGATTTGTTCCATGGAATGGGTAAGCTCGCTTGGTGTGTGCCGCCGCTTCTCGGCCTTGCTTCCTTTGCGGGGGTGTGGGCCCTGAGTCCGGCTGCCCAAGTCCTTCCTGTGTCGCGTCCGGCTGACGGGCTCGCTTTGCTTCATGCTGGCCCTAGCGATGTCCTGAGTGCCATCGAGCGTGCGAAGAGTGAACAGGAGGCAGCGGCGGCTGCCAAGGCGGAGACTTTCCCAAGCGACAACGAGGCCCTGAAAGCCGAGTATCTAAAACTCAAGCAGAAGTTGCTGAGCCTGCATGCGGTCAAGAATTGGCCAGCCTATCGAGTCCAGTCCGAGCGCTACCATCAGATGACGCTTGAGCTGGGGAGGCGGCTGGGGGCCGATGCGAAGGCGTGGATCCTGAAGGTCGAGCCCAGCGCACTGGTCTGGGTGATGGAAGGATGGGCGGAGGCAGATCCGGCGGGAGCTTTCCGCAATGTGGTCAGCGCGCGCGATTCCCGGCCTTGCGACGGGGATTTGCTGATGAAGCTAATCGCGGCGCAAAAGGATGGCGAAGGGATGAGGGCCGCGGTGCTCGAAGTGCCATGGCATCTCTTTGATGGAATGGTCTATCATCCCTCGCTGGATGGCAGCAATTCGAGCCGCGAGGCGCGCCTTTTCGAGGACGCGAACTTCAACGACTGGGTCGAAAGTGGCGCTGCTCGTGCCATGGCGGAGAAGGGAGTGCAGATTCGGCTCTTCTTCCACCAATGGGCCGGACAGAATCCGGAACAGGCTCTCGCCCAATGGGAGACTTGGCCCGATGAGCGTCCGCAAGCGGCCAATGCCCGGATGCTGGAGATCCTACAGGCTACATCCCGGGATGACGCGCTGGTGGCCCGGGTCCACACGGCGTGGGAGCAGATGCCTGCCGAAGAACGAGGGAGAATGTCCGCAGCGTTCGAGGGATACCGCAAGAGTCTTCCCAGCGAGTGGACGGATCCGAATGACCGCCTGGACCAAGCGTTCCAGTTTCTCCTACCAGCCTCGACCCCGGCGCCTTCGAAATGAAGCCCGCAGTCCATCATCCGCTGTGGTGGGCCGCATGTCTGGTCTCGGTGGCTACCGGCATCCGGATGGGATCGCAGCGTCCAAGTACGGCGAATGTAGTAATTGAAGCCGTTCAAGCGCGGCCCGGTACGGAAGTGTCGATGCCGGATGATCCCCGCAGCCAGACGCGCCAGCCTGCGGATCAATTCGACAGTGAGAGCCTTCTGACGGCGCTCCTCACGCCCTCGGCTTCGCGCGATGAGTTGACCAAGGCACTGATAGACCGGGAGGGCTGGAAGGCATGGCCGAAGGTGCTAGCCATTGCCGATACCGCTCTTCGTGAGGAGCTTTCCGGCACTTTCCTCAAGTTCTACGCGGAGCGCGATCCGAAGCAGGCATTCGCGGAATGGAAGAAGCATCGTAGCGAATTTTCGGCGGAGGACTGGGGGAACAGTGCCCTAATCGAGGTGGCTGGTGCGGCAGCCCGGACCTCGGCGGATTCCCTGATCGAGTTCATGGCCGACACCCGGACCGAGAGCGATCACTCGGGCATCAGCACTGACTTCGCCGAAGACTTCGATTTCGCGCGGATGATGGACTACCTCGCGTCTTCGAAAAGCAGCACGCAGGTCGGGATCTTGAACCTCTTGCCGGCATGGGCGGAACGCTCGCCTCTACAGGCGGCAATGTGGCTGGAAGCTCATCGCGACTTCGCCATGGATTCCGAGCGAATCCTCAACCTGAATTCGACGATGGTGCAGGTGGTGGCTGCGGAGCTTCCGCCTGTCGAGCGGGAACAAGCAGTGAGTGCGCTAGGCAACTTGCCAGAGCCCTTGGTGGACCAGATGTGGAACAGCATCTTCCACGACGGCGACAAGCCCGATGCGTCCCTGCTCGAATCCGCCACACTGATGAAGCGCCGGGAGGATTACCTCAGGGCCATGCTGCTAGCGGCCAGGCAGCAGGACAGGCTCGATCCAGCCTGGGACTTGGTTCCGGCCACGGAGCGTATCGAGATCTTCAAAGCCGTGGACTCGACGTGGAATGCAGGAAGTTCTCCCGTGGAAACGGAATCCAAGGAGCGCTGGCGCAAAATGATCACGAGTGCTTGGGGCATCGATCCTTGATGAAAATTCACTGCCGCTTCATCCGGCTTTCCCGTAGCTGATAAGTGCCAGGCGTGCGCGATGGCAATGCCCTCGTGCTTGCGGTGCTGGCGCTTGTCGCGGCGTTGTGTGCCCTGCCCTTGGCGTGGAACTTCGCGAGCAGCTACGAGGGCTACCTGCAGTTGCGCGCGTTCACTTTCCGCCTGGTCGTAAACGCAATGGCAATCTGGGTTGGCGGCTACTTTGCCTTTGCGCTGCTGCTCCAGGCGCGGGTGTGGCACTGGCGCTGGCGCTTTACTCCGGCTGTGGCTTCATCCCCATCTTGTCGCGGCACCAAGAGAGAGCCATGAGGGCGTAGCCGGTGCCATAGGGCTGGTGGTAGTCGTAAAGCGGGTAATCCCACCAAGAGCCGTCTTTTTCCTGCCGGAAGAGGATCAGGGTTGCGAGCTTCTGGGCGTGTTCCTTCTGCGCGATGGCAGGCAGGAATTCGACGGACTGGGTGAAGTAGAAGACGCCGTAGTAGTAGAAGTAACCGGAAATCTGGAAATGCGTCTCGTGCGGCACCGGGCGCTTGCGGCCGATGCTGAGGAAGCCTTCGCGCTCGATGAAGCGGTTGGCCCAGGTGTTGATGACCTCATCCGTCACCTTGTCGTCGCCAAAGGCGCGCAAGGTTGCGTTGCAAGCCTGGCTGCGGGCGAGCGAACCCGCGGGACGATTGATCGGTACGCGCGGACGATAGATGTGGCTGTGCGAGTAAACGTACGAGAAATCCGGCGTGCGCTGGCGCTCCACGCTGGCGAGCGAGGCCTTGACGATGCGGTCGTCAAGCTTGATGCCCATCACATCGCGGGCCTCGCGCATCGCGAGAAGTACGGTAGCCGTAGTAAATGAGGTGGTGATGCCGGTGGGCTTCTGGGTGGTCAGGCCATCGTAGATGTCGAGATAACCCCAGCCGCCGTTGAGATCCATGTAGCGGTTCACCAGGTCGCATTGTTCCTGCGCGAGGCGCTTCCACTTCTCCTTGTCCTCGTCGGTCTTCGCGATTTTGTAGAGACGCGCGAGCGCGCGCATGCCGTAGGCGTGACCCCAGGCATTGTAGGTCGTCGTCTGGTCGGCGCGGCGCAGCTTCGGCAGCTCGCTTTCCATCCACGCGGCACCCTTGGCGATGGCCGCCAAGGTCTCGGGCCGGGTATCGCCGCTATCGATGAGCCCGGAGAGCGCGAGGCCGCTGGCACCGGCGCGGAAGGCGTGGTGCGCGCCGGGCAGGGGCGCGTAAATATTCAGGCCCTTGGTCCGCGTGGGACCGCCCCAGGAGCCGTTTGGGTTCTGCTTGGCGATCAGGAAATCCACGCCGCGCCGGATCGATCCGGCCACCGTGATCTCATTCACGACGGCCTGTGGTTTCTCCTGCGCCGCCACGCTGGCGACGCTGAACACAATGGCGGCAATGGCTCCCTTCATGGCTGGCTTCAGTCGGGGATGATCACCACTTGGCCGGCGTCCACACCGCTGACGATCTCGACGCGGTCGCCGGAAACCCGGCCGCGCTTCACGCTGCGGCTCTCATTCTTGCCGTCTGCCATCTTCACCTGGACGGTCCAAGTGCCATCGTCGCCTGCCTTCAGGGCCTTGGCCGGGAGGGAAACCGCGGAGTCATCCTTGTAGGTCACGAA
>NZ_BATP01000032.1 GCF_000739615.1 Haloferula sp. BvORR071 | reverse complement strand
GAATAAGTGACCGTGCCAGTTGCCGCGCCTTCGAGCGAGGCTTCGTAGGCGGTGCCGATGGTAGCGGCGGGCAAGCTGCGGGGATTGATCGTCACTCCCGGTGGCGTGCCGGTGCGCAGCGTGTTGATCTCGGTGGCGCTCAGGACGCGATGGAAGACCTGGAAGTCATCAATGCGACCATTGTAGAGCGGGTCGGGCCACTGGCTCTTGCCGAGATAGTTGACCGTGGGGCGGAGGTCGGCGGGCGTGAGGCTCATGGTTGCATTGGTCGCCGCCAGGCCGCCATTGATGTAGAGCTTGCCGGTGCCCGCGCCGATCGTGACGGCCACGTGGGTCCAGGTGCTGGCGGGGACCACAGCCCCTTCCAGATTCTGGCTGACGCCGCCGTGCGTGATCGAGAACATGGTGGTGTTCGATCCAGACTTCGGCGTGAGGAAGAGGTTGCTGGTGGTGCCATTGCCGAAATCGAAGATGCGCTGCCAGTTGCCGCCGCCATCCCAATAGACCCATGTCGAGACGGTGAGCTCCGGACTGGAGGCGATGCCCACGGGCAGCTGCACGTAATCATCCGTGCCATCGAGATCGATGGCATTGCCGGAACGGCCGGCGCTATAGATAGGCCCGCCACTCAGCGTGGCATCCATCTTGCCTACGCTGGTCGTGGTGTTCGAATTGAAGCCGAAGCGGACCACCTGTGAGGACGCGGCGACGGGGACTTGCACGGTCGCGATGCTCATGCCACCGGTGGCAGTGGTGGCACGGACGAGCACTTCATTCGCACCGATGTCCGTGACGCCGGGCAGGCCGGAAACCGTGCCGTCCACCGCGACGGCGAGCCAGGCGGGACCTTCCACCTTGGTGAAGGTGACTGCCGCACCAGCGCTCAGCTGGGTATTGAGATCCGCGCTGAAGGGCTGGTCGACAGTGGCGCCGGCGAGTGCCGGCGAAGCGACAAAGGCACGCGGAGTAGTGGCGGCCAGATTACTGACCTGGGCATCGGTAAGCGCGGTGTTGAAGAAGCGCACGTCATCAAGCAAGCCGCTGAAATTCGGATCCGCGGCGAACTGGCTCTTGCCGAGGTAGTTCGTCTCCGTGCCGATCTGGCTCGGGTTGATGGTCATCGCGGTGTTGGTGTTCACCAGGCTGCCATTGACGAAGAGCTTGCCGGTATCCCCGGAGATGGTGAAAGCCACGTGGGTCCAGACTCCGGCGGTGAGCGGGGTGGTGTTGAGCTGCTGCTCGGCCCCGTTATTCAAGCGCATCGCGACGCGCAGAGTGTTGCCGCCGGACTTCGGCGAAAGGAAGAGATAGCTGGCGGTGCCGTTGCCGAGATCGAAGATGCGTTGCCAGTTGTTGCCACCATTCCACTTCACCCAAGCGGCGAAGGAGAAGTCGTTGCTATCGCCGAGGCGACCGGGCAGGGCGAGGTAGTCGTCGGTGCCATCCATGGAGACAGCGCTGCCATTCTTGCCAGCGACGATCTTGGGCGTGCCGTAGATGAGTGGATTGTTGCCGCTAAGGGTGTCGCGGACATTGCCTTCGAAGAGATAGGCGGCATTGCCTGAGCTACCCTGATTGGGCACCACCTGGCGGTGGGCCATGGGGGCCACGTGGTCGCGGTACATCGCGCCCATCGGCGTGAGCGAACCGTCATCGTATTTCGTCCGGCGGAACCACTCGACATCGCTGTAGACCGCGTAGCGCTCGATCCAAGGCGTGCTGTCCATCATGTTGATCATCGCCTCGATGGTCGCACGGTTCTGATCGACCGTCGGATCCGGGCCCGTGGTCCAGTTCGCGCCGTTGTTGAACTCAGTGACCCAGATCGGACGGCCCCCGGTCGCATCGTAGATGCTCTTGAGGTAATTGTACATCGCCGTGGTCGCGCCGGCAGGATCGGAGGCACTGGAGTAGCTGCGGTAGTAGTGGACGGGCACGTAGTCCACGCGCACACCGGCAGCGTTCGCCTTGTTCATGAAGTCGACGATCCAGTTGTAGCCGCCATCGGTGACCGCGGGAGCGCCGACACGCAGGCCGGTGGCGAGCAAATCGGGCCAAGAGGCCACGGCAGTGGCGGTCGAGCCATTGCCCAAGGTGGTGTAGGCATCCTCGACCGGATTGTCCGGCTCGTTGTAGCCGGAAAGATGGTTCACGCCGCGGGCCTTCCAGTCCTGATCCAGTCCGGGCCAGTAACGCTGCTGGCGGATCGCGACATACTCCCAGTCCTTGGTGGAGTTTGAACTGATGTTCCAGTTGTAGTTCCAGTCGGCATTGAGGGCGACGGGATCGATATCGCAAGAGCCCTTCTTCCCGGTCCAGCGCCAGGGGAAAACGCGGATGAAGCTGATGCTCTTGTCGAGATCCGCGGGCATGAGCGAGACCTCGAGGTCGCCGTCCTGAGCGACGTAGTTGCGGCTGGCGCCGGTGCCGTTCTCGTTTTGCGCGAAGGTGGCCGTGTAGCCGCGCTTGAGAACAAAGGAACGGATGCGATCAGCGAAGAGACCGAGCGAGGTATTGTTGTGCTCGGTGTAGGGCGCGACCTTCAGCGAAGGGCCACTGAGGTGCTGGCCGGTGAAGACCTGCAGCGCGGCGAAGGATGGCGACTGCGGGATGACCACCGAGCCGGCGACATACTGGACCACGCGGACATTGGTATCGGTCACGGCATTCGCGCCATTCACGCGGATGCGGGGGATCAGAGTGCTGACGGTTGTGGCTGGCGCCACGCCTTCGAAGAAGACCCAAGAGTCGGGAGAATTGAGATGGATGGTACAGCCGGGGATCGGATCGCCGGTGCCGGTGAGGTGGAGTTCCGAGTGCCCGGTAAGGGTGTAGGTCGCGCCGGACAAGGTGGCGAAGCTCGCCTTTTCATTGTCGAGGGCCTGCGCGGCGGCATGGCCGCAGAGGGCGAGCAGGAGCGCGAGTGCCGCGTACACGGGTTTGCGGAAGACGAAGAGAGTCTCGGGCATGGGGTCGGGTTTCGGTACGATACGGGTGGCGCGAGGGACGGGCGGGTAGGACCCTGCTTCAGCGCGGTAGAGGCCCGGCACCAAAAGGCGCACCGGGCGGAAGGGTGCTAAGTTGTAGCCTGAAATAGCGGGCGGGACTTGGATGATTTCCGGAATGGGGGTGGAAAGATACAAGCGGCGAGGGAGGTGGCGGGGGAGCCGTGAAGATGCGCAGTCAGGCTGCGGCGCTATCTGCTTTCACCGGGAGGCGATGGTGTGTGGCGGGGGTCGCTTCTGCGGGGCGGTGGTTCCGCGCGTCCGGGGGGAAGCCGCAGGGATGAGGCGGGCTGCTGGGGTGGGTTCGTCCGCCTAAAGGCGGGACTACGAACTCTTGGTGGCGGGACTTGGTGGTGGGTTCGCGCTTCCGTCGTGGCTGGCTAAAGCCGGAGCACCCAGTGAGCCGTCCGTGGGGCGGGCTATTGGAGTGGGTTCGCCCGACCATCCAAGCGGGGCAGGTGCCGCCGCGCTCCCAGGCACTGACGCGTGGGGCGGGACTTGGGTGGTGGGTTCGCCCGACCATCCAAGCGGGGCAGGTGCCGCCGCGCTCCCAGGCACTGACGCGTGGGGCGGGACTTGGTGGTGGGTTCGCCTGACCATCCAAGCGGGGCGGGAGCCGCCGCGCTCTCAGGCGCTGAAGCGTGGGACAAAAACAAGCGCCGCCCGGAAAACCCAATCCGGACGGCGCTTCTCGTTAATTCCGCACTGCAACCCTACAGTGCGTGTTGCCTAGGCAAATGGTCGTACCAGTGGCGGGGATCAGGGATTGGTCACCCGGACTTGGAGGAAGCCCTTACCCGTGAGGCCATTCGAGCCAGCGAGGGTGAAGGAGCGATACTCGTAGGTGATGCCACCCTGCACCGGCGCGGCGGGCAGGCCGGTGGTGATGGCCGGGGTAACCGGAGTCACGACGGCCGGGAAGCCGTTGAGCGTGGCGCTGCCGCGAACCTCGATGCCGTAGCCTTCGAAGGTGGCAGTGGAGGTCGGCGCACCGGCCGAGAAGGCCGGAGTGCCCACCGGTACGGCGATGGTCAGGACCAGCTCCTTCTGGGTGTCGGCATTGGTATCGGCGGTCAGCGCGTAGATCTTCGGATTGTTCGAGCCGCTGACGGGCGAGCCGCCGAGGATGTATTCGGTGCCGTTGTCGAAGCCGTCCAACTCCGCGTCCGCGCCGGGAGCGCCGGTGGTCAGCGGATCAAGGCTGAAGCTGGTGGCCCAGCTGCTGTAACCGCTGACGGCGGTGCCATTGGTGGCGAGCAGGATGCCAGTGCCAGTGATGAGCGCGGTCTTGTGCTGGGCCGAGGAAGCCAGGCTACCCCAAGTCCCCGGGGCCTGCAGCGTGCCGTCGATGAGCAAGCTGTCCACCGTATCCGTGCCAGCGTAGGGCAGGTTGAGCGTGCCGCCGGTGTTCAGGTTCACGGCCGCGCCGTCTGCCAACACCGGATTGGTGATGATCAGAGTGCCGCCGCTCACCGTGGTGGTGCCGGTGTAGGTATTTGCGCCGGAGAGCGTCCAGGTGCTGGTGTTGCTCTTGAGGACCGCGACGAAGTTCGGAGCGACGATCGCGGGACCATTCGAGATCACCCCGGTGACGAAGTTATCCGAGCTGGTGCCACCGAGGCCGAGGGTTTGCGAGAAGTTGTTGTTCTGCTTGCCCACGTCGCCGATCGTGACGCTGGCGGTGGTCGGATTCAGCGTGGTGGTCTGTACCGAACCCGCACCGAAGCCGAGCTGGGTGAAGGTGATCCGGGCGGTGCCGGAGGTCACATTCGGACCGCTGGTGATATTGACCACGCCGCCGCCGAGACCGTTGTTGAGGCTCTGGGTGGTGAGGGTGTGGTTGATCCCGGCACCCGGGGTCGCGCGGTTCGAGACGATGGAGATGGCACTACCGGTGCCCATGGCGAGGTTGTAGGCGGTGCCATCCGTGTCCGAGGCAAACTCCAGGGTGGAGAGGTCCACACCGTTCAGGCGAACCAGGCTGGTGGTGCCGAGGCCCTGGTTGCTCGCCAGCGTAAGCTTGCCGGAGTTGACCACCACGGGAGTGCCCGCGCCGGTGTTGGTGCCGGTGATCTTCAGCTCGCCGCCGCCCAGAGTGGTCTGGCCGGTGTAGGTCATGCTGTTGCCGGAGAGGATCTGGGTGCCCGCACCGCTCTTGTTGAAGCCGAGGGGACCGGCATTGCCATTCGCCAAGACACCGGAGAAGTCCTGGGTGCCATCGGCTTGGTTGGTGAAGTACCAACGCTCCACGGCGGAACCGTTGATCAGCGTGCCGCTGCCGATGAGACCGGCCGAGGTGAAGTCGCCGCTGCCATCGGCGGTCGAGTTGCTGCGGTTGATCTGCAGGGTGCCCGCCGCGACATTCAGAACGCCGCCGACCACGCTGCCAGCCGCGCCGATGCCGGTGCTGGTGACCTCCAGCTTGCCCGCGCCTTGCTTGATCAGGCCGCGGAAGCCGGTGTTGATCTTGCCGATCGCCAGGTTATTCGCGCTGACGGTCACGGTGCGGTCGTCGCCTTCGCCACCGAGGGTCACCGCGCCGGTGCCCATATCGAGGCTATTGGTGCCGGTGAAGGTGAGATCGGCATCCCAGTTCTGGAGGATGTTGCCGGTCATCACGATGTCCGCACCGCTGGTGTTGTTCAGCGTGCCGCCGGTGAAGAACAGGGTGCCAGTGCCGAGGGCGGTGGGATTGTTGATGTTCAGCGTGCCGGCATTCATCAGGGTGCCGCCGGTGTAGCTGTTCGCGGTGGCGATGGTCAGCGCGCCTGCGCCATCCTTGCTCAGGAGGGTGGCACCGCTGATCGAACCCGTGCCGGTGAAGGTGTAGGGATTGGTGGTGTTATTGACCGTCACCGCGGCTGGCAGCAGCACGCCGTTGAGCGTGATCACGCTGGCGCCGGAGCGCTCGTTGAAGGCCACCGTGTCACCATTGAAGTAGCTCGCGGAGCCGCCGCCCCAACCGCCGACGCCATTGGCCCAAGTGCCGTTGGTGGTGTTCCAGTTGATGCTGGCGGTGGTCACCGTGCCGAGGATCTGCTGATTGCCCGGATCATCGGCAATCACGGTGCGGAAGGTGGAGGACAGGTTATTGAGGCCGGTCACGCCGCCCGCGCCATACTTGAAGAGGACGTACTGGCTGCCGTTGTCCGGAGCGCCGCTGAAGACCAGATTGGTCGGGCCGGCGAAGTTCACGCCATTCGAGGTCAGCGGAGAGCCGATCGGAGTGGACAGAGTGGAACCGGAATTGAAGGTCACAGCGCCGGTGGTGGTGCCGGAACCGGTGAGGGTGGCAGTGCCATTCACCGTGATGGCGGAGGTGGCGCTGGTGCCAAGCTCCAAGGTACCGGCGTTGACCGTGGTCGCGCCGATATAGGTATTCGCGCCGGTGAGGCTCAGCTTGCCGGTGCCGTTCTTGATCAGGCCACCGTTGCCGGAATCGCCGCTCACGTTGCTGGCCACCAAAGGCTGGGCGACGGTGATGTCGAAGCCATTGGTATCGATGATCGCGCCGAGATCGCGGACATTGGCGCGGGAGTTGCCGGCGCCGAGATTGAAGTAGGTGGCGCTGCTGCCGGTGGCCTTGAGCGTGCCGCCGTTGAAGTTGAAGGTGCGGGTGGCGGTGGCCAAGGTGGAGACCACGCCGGCGGTGGTCAGAGTTCCGCCGTTCAGGTTGTAGCTGTTGTTGCAGGTCGCCGCGCCGCTGTTTTGCAGGTCGAGCACGCCGACGCCGGGGACGGTGCCCGCGGCATCGCTATAGAAGGTCACCGCACCGGCATTCTGGTTGATGACGTTGGTGCTGTTCGTGCCGGTGTTACCGGTGGTGAAGCGGATGTCGGTGCCGTTCAGCAGGCGCAGGGTGCCGCCATTGATGTCGAGCTGGCCCTTCGCGGTATCGAAGCGGCTGAGGATCAGCCAGCGCTTGGCGCTGGTGCCGACGCTGACCACGGCGTTGTCGGCGATGGTCATCTTGCCGAGGTTGCCATTGCCGGCGAAGCCGAGGACCACGTCATTGCCGGCATTCAGGATGCCGGTGCCGCTGGCATTGATGGTGCCGGTGAGGATGTCGGTATTGTCATTGCCGGCGGCCGCATAGAGCAGGCCCGAGACATTGGCTGTGCCAGCGGAGACATTGAGCGTGCCGGTGCCGGTGGCGATCACGGTGTTGCCGGAAACACCGGAACCCACCTTCAGGTCACCAGTATTGGTGAAACTGCCACCGGTGACATTCATGATACCGACGGTACCGGCGGTGGCCGTGCCGGTGAGGCCGATGTGGGTGGTGCCGGTCAGGGTCACCGCAGCGGTGCCGCCGACATTCAGGGTGCCCTGGCCAAGGCCGCGGCCGATGCCGTGCTGGCCGTTCTGCGTGCCGGTGCCGCTGGCTGTGGCGCCGAAAGTGCCGCCGGTGATTTCGATCAGGCCCTGGCTGGCGGCGCTATTGTCACCGGCCCAGATGCCGCCGGTGGCGTTCACGGTGCCACCGCTCATGCGGAAGTTGCCATCGCCGCCATTGGTGCCGGCGAGGAGGGCGATGCCGGTGGTGGCGATCGAGTTGATCTGCAGCGTGCCGCCATCAAGATTGAGGTTGCCGGTGCTGGTGCCGGCATTGCCGAGAATCACGCCGGTGGCATCTTCCTCCATCTTCACCGTGCCAGAGGTGTTCATGTTGAAGGTGCCGATCGAGCTGCCGCCGCCGCCAACGACCAAACGGCCGCCGGTGGTGCTAGCACCGCCGACATTCATGCTGCCCGTACCCGGGCCGAAGCCGGTGAGCGCGCCCACGGTCGGGCCGGTGGTCACGGCGGTATTGGCGATATTGTAGACACCGGTGAAGGTGCTCTGGCCGACGTAGACCCAGTTGCCCGCGCCGGTGGCGACGGTGCCGGCACGCTGGTCAAGGCGACCGGCGGCAGTGGGGGCGACGATCAGGTCGACCGGTGTGAAAGCGGGGTCCGCGGAGATGACCGGGAAGTTGCCGGTGGAGACGTTCACGGTGGTATTGCCAACGGGGAAGGCACCGCCCCAGTTGCCAACGTTGTTCCAGTCCTGCTCGGCACCCACGGTGCCGCCGATCCAGTTGGTCCCTGCGTAAGCAGCGGGAGCGGAGAGAATGGCGGCGCCGATGGACATGCGGGCGCTCACGCCGAGATACTGGCAAATGGTGCGGAATGTAGGCTTCATGGATAAGCAAACGAGTCGGGTTCGGGAGCCAGCCGCGAAGGAAGGGCGGCAGGCGGGTTCTTGAGCCAGGAGATCGGGTTCCCCCCTTGGGAAAGCCGGGCTCCTAAAACAGGTCTTGGGGATTCGGGTTCGGGAATCCGGAGCGAGGTCGGGTCTCCGGAGGTTATCGCGACGGGTTTTCGCGATGTCGGGAGCATGCCATCCTTATGCTTGTATGTGATGCACCCGGGATGTGTATGATTTCTCCGGGTAGCTGTTCAGAGGCTGTCCCACATTCGGGGGAATGAATTGCCTTTTGCCTCTGTTTGTCCTATCAAATAAGGAAAAACCGGGGAATCCGCATAGTCGAAGCGGATGTGTAACGAAAACGCCCCAAATGACTTTTCCGACTCGCTTCAAACGCAGAGCTGCGGCTCCCCACCATGGACTAACATACGTAATTGCCGAAATCATACTAGTATCCTGTGAGGGAAAGGCCGCCTTCCTGCCGGGGCCTGGACACGAAAAACCCCGGGGCCTTGGGTAAGGCACCGGGGTGAGATTCAGATCGGCCAGGCTAACAAGCCGCCGCTTCTAACAAACTTGCTTACTTCTTCTGCGGGCGGCCGTAGCCAGCCTTCGGCTTGCCGGCGCTGTCCATCTTGTCGGTGGCCCAGAGCACGCCCTTGGCAACGAGGTCGAGGTACTGCGCATCTCCCACGGTCGTGTTGTTGTGGCCGATGGTGGTGGCGAAGACTCGGACCTTGTCCTTGCCGTAGAGATTCGTCCAAACGACGACGGAATCCTTCTCGCCGTCCTGCTTGCCCTTGGCCAGCTCGTGGGCGGTGTCGAAAACCTGCACGTTGTTGTAGAGTTCCTCGTTGACCGTGGTCCAATCCTTGAAGCCGGAAACGATCGGGCTCTTCTTGTCGGTGTAGGAAACCTCGATCGGCTTCTGCGCGCCGTGGCGGCAGGACTGCACGCCCAGGAGTTCGAACCACAAGGCATCCACCGTGCCTTCCTTGGCCGGCTTGGTGATGTCGGCGGCGGTGCGGTAGCTGTGCATCGCGCAGTGCAGGGCCACGGCCGGGATCTTGTCCTCCAAGTGCGGCTTGATCACGCCCCTCACCGTTGCCTCGTCCTTCACATCGGCGGCGCATTCATCGTGGATCACCAGGTCATAGCCCTTGGCGTAGTCCGGGTTGCCGTAGATCGGGAGCTTGGGCTTGGTGCTGCCGTCGTCGACGTGAACCTGGTCGACGGTGACATTGATGCGTTCCTCGAGGCCCTTCTTGAGGATCTCGGTCTGGGCCTTGTAGTCGTGGCAGCAGCCGCCGGTGATGAGCATCACCTTGAGGGGCTTCACGTCCTGGGCGGAAAGAGTGCCGCAAAAGACAGCGGCGACGAGCGGGAGCAGAGCAGCGGGTTTCATGGATTCGAATGGAAGGAGTGGTGGTGTAGTACTGGATCAGACTGACAAGCTCGGGGTCGGCCCCGCGAGTCCCCGTTCGGGTAGTTTGCGAAAACCGTGGCGGGCCCGGCTCCTACGTACGGTTTCCCTGCCATGTTTCCTCAACGGGGCCATGTTACTCCTTTTTCGCGCATTTTTGGGAAGATTTATTCCAGAGAAAGGCGACCCGGCAGCTTGGCTCTACAATTCCGCGGACTTGCTTTCTTCCTCCCGACGTGCCAGCGTGAAAGGTGAGAAAGGAGCTTCTCTCGCTATGAAGGAACTGTTCGACGCATGGAAAGATGTGGACCGTAACAAGATCGCGGCCCTGCTGAGTGTGATCCCCGGGGTGGGGCATCTGTACAAGCACCACTATATCGACGGCTTCGGAATCCTCATCGTCGGCAACGCGCTGATGATCTTCGTTGCCCTCTGGCTGGCCATCGCGACCTTGGGTTTGTCGCTGCTGATCGTGCCCGCGATGTGGATCGCCTCGATCGCCTACTCTGCTTACGAGGCGGATGACCAACACGGGGCGCACCCATGGCTGCATGTCTGGGAACACCGCTGGGCCCACGGCCTCTTCAAGCACGACAAGGTGCCGCCGCCCCGCTGAAACGAAGTGGGACGAAAGGTGTAAGCGGCGCGCCGCAACTTGCGTGCCGGTCACTTGCCCCGTAACGACGCGGCATGGCGCTTGAACTTGTACCTGCTACCGAGGAAGAGATCCCGACCCTGTCGCGCATCTGTCATGAGGCTTTCTCCGCGCTGCATGACCGCTGCGGGATAGATCGCGACATTCCCGACGCGAGCGTCGGTGAAATGATCATCGGGCAAGTGGTGAAGCGTCCGGACTACACCGGCGTGATGGCGCTGCTCGATGGCAAGATCGTGGGCTCAAACTTCCTGTGCCATGCCGACGAGGTCGCGGGGGTGGGGCCGATCACGGTGGATCCGACGGTGCAATCCCGGGGTATCGGCCGCGCGCTGATGCAGTGGGCGGTCGACGAAGCACGCCGCCAAGGGATCCGCCAGACGCGGTTGTTCCAAGAGACGATCAACATCACGTCGCTGTCGCTGTACACCAGCCTGGGTTTCGACTGGCGGGATTCCGCCGCGCTGATGCAAGCGACGCCGGCCGCGGAAGCTGATCCCACGATCCGGCCGCTCGAAAGCGGTGACCTGCCGGCGATCGCAGCTCTCTCGCGGAGCAGCTATGGTTTTTCGCGTGAGAAGGATGCGGCGCAGTTGATCCAGTGGCAGGTACCGGGCTTCGTGCGTGTGCGTGATGGCCGCACGGTCGGCTATCTCTTCGCCACCTTGTTCGGGCATGCGGGGGCGGAGACGGATGAGGATCTGTTAGCCCTCAGCAGCGCACTCGCGGGCGCACTCCCGCCGCCGCTGGCGAAATACATCTGCCCGATGGGCCGGCCGGGAATTTACCGCAAGGCCCTGGCCGCCGGGCACCGGACTTGCAAAGTGCTCTCATACATGTCGCTCGGGGAATACGTGGCGCCGCAGGGGCCGCATCTGCCGTCGATCCAGTGCTGAGGCGAATTCAGGCTCAGCATTCCTTGCACTCGAAGAACTTCCTCTGGCGGATCATGGCGGCGACCTCGGGCGGGACCATCTCGACCCATGATCCATCACCCGAGCCGATTTTTTCCAAGACGTCGCGCGAGAAGATGTGCAGGTATTCCGGCTTGAAGTTGTCGAGCGCCACAAAGCTGCCGCGGTCGGCGAGGTAGCCGTAGAGCTTCTTCAATTCCGGGGCGACCTCGTGGTTGTCGACCGTGGTCAGGGTGCCGGTCGTGGCATCCTTCAGCGGGTAGACGTAGAGCTTGAGGTTGTATTTGAAGAGCCGCCCGAAGGACTCGAGGATTCCGCCGGGAAGTTGGGTGTAGTATTTCTCGTCGAAGAGCTCTGTTAGACTGGGCACTCCCATCACGATGCCGATGCGCTCCTTGGTCCGCCAGGAGATGTAGGCGGCGAGGCGGTAGTACTCGAAGTAGTCCGAGATCATCACCGTCATGCCGCAGGCGGCGAGGAGATCGGCGCGGGCGAGGAAGTCGCGGCGGTCCACGTCGTTGCCACCGGCGAGGAGGTTGCGCATGGTGAGTTCGAAGATCGGCAGCACCGGCTTGCCCAGGACGGCCGGGTCCGCGGTGAACTTCTCCAAGGCGCAGTGGAGCATGTCGAGGTTCACATTCGTGGGCGGGCGGAAGCTGCCGCGCTCGACCATCACGGCCTTTTTGTAGAGTGCCTCCGAGGGTTGTAGTACTTCGCGGTCCGGGCCGAACATGGCCGCGCCGCTCAGGCCGAGCTGTACCAGCTTGAGGCTGATCAGGCGATTGTCCACGGAGCGGAACTCGATGCCGCGGAATTCGATCACATCGATCTCGATGCGGCCGGTGGTCAACTTGTCGAGCAGGCTCTCCACCAGCAGCTCGGGCTCGTGGTGGAGGAAGAAGGCGCCATAAAGCAGGTTCACGCCGACGACGCCGAGGGCTTCCTGCTGGAGCGAGGCCTCATTGTCCAACATGCGGACGTGAATGAGGATCTGGCTGGGCTCATCGCGTGGGCGGGACTGGAATTTCACGCCCATCCAGCCGTGGCACTCGTTGCCGCCCTTGTAGCTGCGCGCGACCACTGTATCGGCGAAGGCGAAGAAGGCGGTGCTATCGCCGCGCTTGTCCGCCAAGCGCTCGATATTCAGGGAGAACTCGTGCTCGAGCATCGACTGCAAGCGGGGGCGCGAGACGTAGCGGTCGGAGTCGCCGTAAATGGCATCGCTCACCGTCATGTCGTAGGCGGAGATGCTCTTCGCCACGGTGCCGGCGGCGCCGCCGACGCGGAAGAACCAGCGCACTACCTCCTGCCCGGCGCCGATCTCCGCGAGGGTCCCGTACCAGCGCTGATCGAGATTGATCTTGAGCGCCTTGTGATGAGTATCGAGAGCTTCTTCTTTCATGGCATGTGAGTTCCCGCCACGAATAGCAAGTCCCGAGCCGTAGGGAAATTACATCTTGGTAGGGTGGTAGCGATACGCCTCCCGGGCGCTGCGGTCCACATAGCCTTCTAAACTGCCGCCGCCGCGGGCGGCGAAGTAATCGTGCTGGGAGCGATGGGCGCGGAAGGCCGCCAGGCGCTGCTCGCGATGCTCGCCGCCCTCGATGATCAGATCAGCAGGATCCTCGCGATTGAGGAGGCCGGACATGGCGTGGCCCGCCTGCCAGGCGTGGATGGTGAGAACGGGCACCGGGGTTCCTTTCACCGCGAGCAAGACGGCACGGTGAAGAAGAATATGGGCGGGGTGCCAATACTCTCCGCCACTACCGTGGGTGATGACGAAAGCGGCACCTTGCAGAAGCGGCGCAAGCTGCCCTGCAAGTGCGCCTGCAGAGACCGCCGGTGCGTAGGTGCGATGCGCCTTGCCCAAGGGATCGACGTGATTGAGGAAGGCGATCCCGGTCGCGCCGAGGGCAGCGGCGGAAGCCCGCAGCTCCGCCTCCCGGATGCGCCCGAGCTCTTCGCGTGTCCTGCCACCAGTGTCGCCACCTTCACCACGGGTCAGGCAGAGGATGCGGATCTCGCAATCCCGCTCGGACAGCTCGCAAAGAAGGCCGGAGGCGAAGAGCTCGTCATCCGGGTGGGCGATCACGACAGTCACCGGACCCTCCCGGACCAGCAGTTCATCGAGCGATACTGGCCGCCGTCGCGGGCGGGGCCGGAGCGGGCGGGAAAGCTGCAGCAGCCGCTTGCGATAGAAGAGCGGATCCGTGAGCCGATACCACAGTTTGCCCAGCATGCTCCGGTCAATCAAACGGCGGCGGCCAAGGGCCGGCCGAGGAAGTTTTGGACGATTCCGAGGAGGTTCGCCGTGAAGCGATCCGGGCCGAAGCGCGTCACCCGCTCCTGCAAGGCCGCGCGCAGGTCCGCCTGGCCGCCGGGATTGGCAAGCTGCGCGCAGATCTTCGCCGCGGCATCGTCGATATCGCGATAGATCAGTTCATTCTGCCCGGTGATTTCCGATACGCCGCCCTGCGAGGAGACGAAGGGGATGAGCCCGGATGCCGCCATCTCCGCAACGGCGATGCCGAAAGCCTCCACACGGCAGGCGTGAATCCCGTAGGTCCGGGTCGCGAAATATTCGGTCTTCTTCTTGGGATCGAGGAAGCCGATCAGGCGGATCCAGTCACGGCGCTTGTCGGCCAGGTCGCGGATCAACACGGAATAGCTATCGCTGCCGAGGTCGCCTGCCAGATCCAGAGTCACGGGGAATCCCGCGGCGCGGACCTGATCGAGAATGGTGATGATGGTTTCGACCTCCTTCTCCGGCATGATCCGGCCCATGCAAATGAAGGCCAGGGGATCGCGTGGCCTAGCCGCATCATCGTGCAGCAAGGCTGCGGAGGGCGGATAGAGGATCGGCAGATCCCTGAGCTGGAAACGCTTCTCCAGGACCCCGGCGGTCCAGCGCGAGTTTGCCACCACGCAGTCGCCATCACCGATCGGTGCGGCGTTCTCGCGCCCCGCGAGCTGCTCGCCGACGGTGAGGTAGAGCTTGCGCAACAAGGACGGGCGGTGATGCGCCTGGGTCGAGGCGTTCGGGTAGAGATCGAGCCGGCACTCCTCGCTGAAGCTGAAGTCGCCGATCAACTGGATCGCCGGGCGGCTGAAGCGGATCGGATTGTAGGCGCTGATGCAGGCGTCGTAGTTGCCGCCGAGATTGCTGCAGAATCGTTCGAACCAAGCGCGCTGCCAGAAGGCGAGCTTGGTGCCGGATTCCACACCCGGGATCCGCGGGGCCTGCAGGAACTCAATCCGGCTGGGCGAGACGCGGGTGCCGTAGACCTTGTTCAGGCTATCCCAATCCACCGGCGAGGCGGTGGTGAAGGTGATCTTCGCGATATCCTGCAGGGCGTGGAGTGACCACATGGCCGTCGCCTCGGAGCCTCCGCGCCCCATCCACGGATGGGCGACAAGGATCTGGGGCTGGGCAGGGAAGGACATGGGAGGGGGAGGACAGTTGCGCAAACTCTCCGGACGGGGGGCGGCCGGAGAGGGATGTCACGATGGGGCGTCGCGCGATTGCAACGCTCCACATGCGAAATGGGACGGAGTTGCGGGGGAGTTGTCGATTCTTTTGCGCTTCCGCAACGTGATCGCGTGGGCTTGCGGACTTGCGGGGCAACGCAGTTTCCCGGGAGCGGAGAGGGAGATAGACTCCGCGAGCAGTGCGCTTGGCGGAGGAGGAACCTGCCATCCCCCGAAGAGGTAAGGAGAGAACTGGAGGCGGCCAGCGTTTCATGGTGAACTTCACCGATTGCCATGATCCTCCCAAAAACCTGTCTGGCCGCCTTGCTGCCCTTGGTCCTCGCCGCCCCGGCTCGCGCTGAGCGTGAGATGGAGAAACTCGACCGGGGGGTGGTGGCGGTGCGGCAGGCGGACGGCTCGGTCTTCGCCGGTTGGCGCTTGCTGACGAGCGACCCGGAGGGCAGCGGCTTCAATCTCTACCGGGTGAGCGGCGGCAAGGAGGAGAAGGTCAACGAGGCACCGCTGAGCGGGCCGACCTCCTGCGTGGACAAGGAGGGTGCCAAGGCGGAGGCCTACGTCGTGAAAGCGGTGACCAAGGACGGCGAAGGCGCTGCCAGTCGCCCGGCCAAGGTGCTCACCGAGCCCTACATCGAGATCCCCATCGACACGATCCCCGGCTATCGCCCGGGCGATGCCTCGGCGGCGGATCTGGATGGCGACGGTCAGTATGAGATCATCCTCCATCAGACTTCCAAGGGGCAGGACAATTCCTTCAACGGCATCACCGGCACCCCGGTGCTGGATGCCTACAAGCTGGATGGCACGCCCCTGTGGCGGATCGATCTTGGGATCAATATCCGCGAGGGTGAGCACTACACCCAGTTCATGGTCTATGACTTGGACGGCGATGGCCGCGCCGAAGTCGCCTGCAAGACGGCGGACGGGACCAAGGACGGCACCGGCAAGATTATCGGCGATGCCAGCAAGGACTGGCGCAACAAGGAGGAGCGCACGAAGGAGTTCGGGCGGATCCTGAGCGGGCCGGAGTACCTGACCATCTTCGACGGCAAGACCGGCGCGGCGCTCAAGACCGTGGACTACATTCCGAGCCGAGATCCGATCGATGGCTGGGGCGGCAAGGGAGGCAATGGCGGCAATGACAGCTACGGCAACCGCTGCGACCGCTTCCTGGCCTGCGTGGCCTATCTGGACGGCGTGCATCCCAGCCTGGTGATGTGCCGCGGGGTCTACGGCCGGATCGTGCTGGCGGCCTGGGATTGGCGGGGCGGCGAGCTGAAGTCGCGCTGGGTCTTCGATTCCAAGACCTCGATGCCGCCCTTCGATGATGCCTCGCCCTTCTCCGGCATGGGCGGCCATGCACTCTCGGTGGCGGATGTGGATGGGGACGGCAAAGACGAGATCGTCTACCAGGCGATGACGGTGGACGACAACGGCGAGGGCCTCTACTCGACCGGCCGCCGCCACGGCGACGCGATCCAGGTGAGCGACTTCGATCCCTCGCGGCCCGGCATGGAGCTCTACCTGGTGACCGAGAATGAGGACGACACGGTGAAGTGGCAGACGCCCGGTGCGGGCATGCACGATGCCAAAACGGGCAAGCCACTGTGGACCCACAGCCCGGGCGTGGACATCAGCGACGGCTCGGTGGCCGACATCGATCCGCGCCATCCCGGTGCGGAGGTGTGGGGCGGGCCGGGCCAATTGCGCACGGTGAAGGGCGAGGAGATCGGGCCGCGGCCGCACAACTCCGACTGGGTGATCTGGTGGGATGGCGACCTGCTGCGGGAGATCTACGGCGGCTTCTGCATCTACAAATGGAAGTATGAGGAAGGCCGCGAGGAGAAGATCTTCGACGGCTCTCCGGGCGAGCGCCGCAACCGTTACGCCGGGATGAGGCCGACGCTGGCGGCAGACCTGTTAGGTGATTGGCGTGAAGAGCTGATCCTGCCGGGGCCGGAGGGCAAATCGCTGCGGATCTACACCACCACGATTCCGACGGAGCATAGGCTGGTGACGCTGATGCAGGACCCGCAGTACCGGCTCTCGATCGCGTGGCAGAATGTTTCCTACAACAAGCCGCCGCATACGTCGTATTTCCTCGGCGAGGGCATGGCGGGTGAGAAGAAGGTGGCGGGGAAGACAGAGTAAGCGGGGCCTTCACGAGAAATTCACCGGCCCAACATGGGTTCCCGCGTGCAAGGAAGACGGCATCGCGGTAAGTGATTCTTCGTGAAAACTGTCGCCCTGTTGTTGTTGCTGGCCGCGCTTCGTGCCGCGGCAGCCGATCCTTCCTCCGAGCCCTTGAAGACTGAGGACGGTGAAAAGAAATTCGCGGAGCGGTGGCGCGTGATAGCGGATCTGGATCAGGATGGGAACGACGACCTGATTCTCTCGGGAGGCCCGCAGACCTTTGGCAAAGCGGGTGGACACTGGACCGTCTATCTCCACCGCGGCGACAGCTTCAACACAGCGGGAGAGATCTTCGCCCATCCGAAGGCCATCTCGATCGAGCCCGACCACGACCGATCTTCGCAGGATCCCGGCAGCCGGCGCTTTGCCCGCATATGGGTCTATCTGCACAGCAGTGGAAGAGAGGGTTTATTCGGCTACCATCGTGTCGGGGAAAACACGGTGGATGAGCTGCAGAAACTCGATCTCTACCCGGGCGACGGCGGCACTGATCTGGGCAGAGCGATCTACAAGGCGACCTTCGAGAAGTCCCCGATTCCCTTCAAACTCGAATACAGTTCGACGGACGAACAGGGGAAGGTGACGTGGTCCAAAGCCGAGTAATCCCCAGCTCCCGCAAGGACATGAAACTCCCCTTCCCTTACGCCATCGCCGCGGAGTTCGTGCTCTTCCGCGAGTGGGCGAAGGTGACGCTGCCACACATGCTGGTTCTCTGGTTCGCCTTGGGGGCAGGGGCGATCGGCTTCGCGGCCAGCGTCAAGGAGTGGGGCGTGGTGCTGGCTGCGATGCTGGCAATGGCCATCTGTGCGGCGACCGGCTACTGCGTGTTCCGGCTCTTCCATCTGGTGCTGCCGACCTTGCGGATGTTGGTGAGGCTCGGCATCGTCGCGCTTCCGAACCGTCATTTGATGAAGCGGAAGGTCCGATCCTATTGCGGCCACCGGGACTACTAGTTGCGATTCCGGCCGATGAACTGCCCCCAATGCGGCAAACCCCTACGACTTCTCCAGATCGAGACGATGCTGGGCAAGCCGGGTTACAACGCTTGGTGCCGCGAAGGTTTTTGCAGCCAGGATTGCTATGTTGCCGCGGGGAAGCCGGAAGGCCTGCAAGCTCCGCCAATAGACCCTCACCCGGAAAGAACTGGGGCCAAGCCAAGGCCCTCTCCCGCGGACCATGAGCGCTGGCTGAAGAAAGATCCCCTCTCCTATTCCTTGGCGACTTACTGCCTGCTCGGCGTTCCACTCTGGTTGGTCATCTCGGCTCTGGGGATCGCCAACGGCGTTTTCAAAGAGCCGGTCCTCGCCTTCTGGTTTTGTGTCGTCTTGGGCGGCTTGCTGCTGGGAGGCGGATTGATCTGCGGAGTGGCCGCACTCATCGGAATGCGCCAGCACGGGCCGCAACGGATTCTCTGGAAGTCGCTCATCGGCATCACGCTGATCCTAATCTGGGGCTACTTCGGCTATCTGAACATCCGGGAACAATCCCGGTTATCTCAAGGCCAGCCAGCGGTGAAATCCGCCCACTGAACCCTCTCATCTCTTCGCCATGCTCAAGGTCAACACCATCACGCTAGAGGAAGAAACCTGGGACTCGCCGAAGGGAAAGTTCCGGGGAGCAGGGAAGGAAGTCTCCATTGCACTCGGGCGCAAGCCGCAATCCACGGATCTGATGGAGCGGCAGCCCTTCGACATCGAGATCCTGCGGGTCGCGCCGGGGCAGACGCCCTACCCCTATCACTCGCACAGCGCGCAGTGGGAGTTTTACCACGTGATCTCCGGCAGCGGCTGGGTGCGGGATGCGGAGGGAAAGACGCCCATCGTGACGGGAGACGCCTTTCTCTTCAAACCGGGCGAGGCACACCAACTCGGGAATGACGGCGAGGTGGACCTGATCGTTTACGTCGTGGCGGACAACCCTGTCGGCGAGTGTCACTACTATCCGGATAGTAACAAGTGGGGCGTGCCGATCCCGCAACGGACGCTCCTGAGGGAAGTCGTGCCCGATTATTTTGATGGAGAGGAGTGAGGGAAGTTCCGGAATCCCCTTGCACCCCTCCCCTACCCTGCCAATTTTCACAGTAAGCCCGATGTCCTTTTCTTCCGCCCAAAAGCACCTGTTCTACACTGAGATCGCAAAGCTGCTAGAAGCAGGATTCGGCATCCGCGAGGCGGGCCGGGTGATGCGGGATACGCGGGTCCCAGCGCGGCAGAAGGCCCTCTTGGAAGAAATGGATGCCGACCTGGAGGCGGGTAAAACCATCGCCGATGCCTTCGCCCGCAATCCGCAGGCGATCACCGGAATGGAGCGTAGCATCATCGCCGCCGGTGAGCGCGGCGGGCGCCTGGCACCGGCCTTCCAGCATCTGGCGGACTACTTCGGGATGCTGGCGAAGGCCCGCAAGGAGGCGCTGGTGGCGATGGCCTATCCGGCGGTGATGTTGCACCTGGGGCTCATCGTCTCCTGTCTGGTGAAGTACTTCCAAGGCGAGGATGAGAGCCTGGTGGTGAATATCGCGCTGACGCTTGGAGCGCTCTATGCCGCGGTGTTCGTGGCGTGGCTGGGCGTGAAGGCCTTGCTGAATGCCGCGGCCAGCAACCCGGCGGCAGACAAGCTGATCCAGACCTTGCCGCTGGTCGGAGGAGCACGACGGGCGATGGTGATGGCGCGCTTCACCAAGGTTTATCACACCGCCCTGCTGGCTGGGCTGCCGATGCGCGAAACGGCGGAAGCTTCCGCCGAGGCATCACGCAGCGCCACGATCAAGAAGGCTGCGGCCACCATGACGGAGGTGCTCAAGGAGGGCGGACAGCTCGGCCCGATCTTCATGAACAGCGGGGCCTTCCCCTCGGCCTTCGCCCGCTCCTACGCGACGGCAGAGGAGTCCGGCAGCCTAGACAAGGATCTGGCCCGCTGGTCGAAGGTCTTCCAGGAAAACGCCATCCAAGGGTCCCAGAACCTCGCCAACTGGCTGCCGAAGATCGCCTACTTCCTCATTCTGCTCTACATTGCCTACACGATTCTCTCGTTCTACGGGAACATGTATGCGGGTCTGCAGGACCTGTGATTCCAAGCTGAGTGCGGACCGGTATTTTAAAAACACGGTTCAACAAAGTTGAGCGCTAGCGCACATAAAAGACATCCGCGAAGACAAGGCTATCGAGCGTTTGCGAGAAAGCTCTGCCGCGATATTACGCCGCTTATCTTAATTATCAAGCTTAGATCCGGCGGCGGCGCAGGGCCAAACTTAAAACCCCAAGGCCACCCAGCAAGGCGGCTGAGGGCTCAGGCACGCTGACGACCTGAATCGCATTCAGAGCGGCAAAGCGGGTCGAGCCACCGCCGACGTCCGGGGCAAGGTCGGTGGTCACGTTCTTGCCGGCCACCACGTTCTGCCACATGAAGAAGATCTCCCCGGTGGCATTGGCATTGGCCGTGAACTTCACATACTCAACGCCTTCAGTCAGGACGCCATCGCTGGGGGTCCAGCCGGTTTGCTTGAGAGAGCCGATGACCGAACCACCGAGAGCGTCGGTAATGCCAAAAAGGCTATTGGCACCGGAGGTGGTGCTGGCAAAGGCACCCGAGTAGTTCGCACCTTGGCCGTAGAAATAGATCTCGTAGAAGGCACCGGGGGACAGGCCGTTGATCGTGCCGTTGACCGTGCCCACGTTCGCCGCCGAATCATTGCCGGGAGCGGTCAGCTGCATGTAATCGGCCATAAGGTCCTCATACTGAGGGACCGCACCGAGCCCCAGTTCCTGCTGGTTGCCACTGCGCTGGTGACCGATGCCGGTGGCCCCAGCAGCTCCAGTGGTGCTGCCGAGAATCACGTCAATGGTGGTGGCCAAGCCGCTGGAATCACGGATCGGGCCGCCGCCAGGAGGATTGTTGTTCAGGCCCGAGGCGCTGGAAACCGCAGCGGTACCGGTGCTGCCGGTGCGGCGCACGCTGTTCCAGAGGGTATTCGTGGCGCTATCTGGAGCCGCGCCGAGGCCCTGATAAGTATCACCCGCCGCCCCTACACCGACATTGGAATCGTCAGAAAGGCGCAGGTTAAAATCGAAATTTACGACTACTGCCTGTGCCGATTCCAGAGAGACGGCGAGGGCAAGAAGAAGCACGGGGTGGGTGAACTTCATAAAAGTTGGGGGGCGAACTCGGACATTCTCTAACTTTTCCCCCAAATTTTGTAAAGGGCAATTCCCACCCCCCGCGATCGCGTAGTGCCTGAGGGTGAGTTCCTAGGGCGTGGCGAGGCGGTACCAGGCCTGCTGGGCAGGCGGCGCGGTATCCGTAAACTCCACCACCCCGCCAAGCCCGGCGGTGGCGGTTTGAAGGGTGGTCCACTGGGACAAATCCGTGCTGCGCTCGAAGCGGTACTGGATCCCCTGCAGCCCTCGGAAACGGATCCGCTGCTGGCCGCCGGACACTTGCTCAATCAGCGGCGTCGGACGGCCGGTGATGCCGTCTGAGCTGTTGTTCACGACCGTGAAAGTGATGGTCAGCGGTGTGCCCGCGGTGCCGCCGCCCGCCGAGCCGGTGTAGGGCGTGGCGGTCAGGGTGTGCGAGCCAAGCGAAGGCACCCAAGCGGCGTAATCCACCCCGCCACTGTCCCCGGCGATCGCATAGGGCGGGCCGCTCTCGGTGCGGAGGTTGGCGGTGCCATCGAGGCTGAAGCGGACCGAGCCAACCGGCATGGGATTGGTCTCAGCGCGGACGCTGAGGTTGGGGGTCAGGGCCAAGTTGATGGTCATGCCCGAACTCATCGGGCCGATGTCCTGATCGGTATCCGCATTGATGAGGACCAGGCTGGTGACGCTCTGGCCATTGCCACCCGAGGCCGCGTTGACGGTGACCATGGCGTCGTCGCTAGCGGTCAGGCCGCTGTTATCGGTCACGGTCAGGCGGAAGAGGTAACTGCCCGCGACCAGCGAGGAGGCGGTGAGATTCGCGGTGGCTGTTCCGGAAAGGCTGGCGGCACTTGGGCCCGAAACCTGGATCCAGGCGTGGCCATTGATCGAGCCGCCGGGGTCACTGCCGGAGCCGTTCAGGGTGACGGAGGAAGCCGGCAGGGTGATCGCCTTGTCCGCGCCGGCATTCGCGACCGGAGGACTGCCGGCACTGGTGGAGACCGTCACGGTCACGTCGTCAGAGGCGGTGAGGCCGCTGTTGTCCGTGACCGTGAGCCGGAAGACGTAGCTGCCGGCGACCAAGGCGGAGGCGGTGAGGCTCGCGCTTCCCGCACCGGCAAGGCTGGCGGTGCTGGGCCCGGAGACTTGCGACCAGGCGTGGGCATTGATCGCACCACCGGGATCGCTGCCGCTGCCATTCAGGGTGATCGCCGAAGTCGGCAGCGTGATCGCTTGGTCTGCGCCGGCATCCGCAAGCGGCACTCCGGTGGCAGGCAGGACCGTGACCACTGCATCATCCGCACCGACAAGGCCGGTCTCACTGTAGTAGCGGAAGCGGAAGACATAGGTCCCAGCGATCAGATTGGAGGCGGTGAAGTTCGTGCTGCTCTCGCCGCTGCGGGTGGCGAGGCTCGGACCGGAAAGCTGGGTCCAGAGGTAGGCGAAGAATTGGTTCGCGGGATCCGTACCCGAACCAGTGAGAGTCACCGAGTTGGTCGGCAGGCTGATGGTTTTGTCCGGACCTGCGTTGGCTACCGGAGCCGTCGCCGCGGGCAGGACGGTCACGGTCATATCGTCGTAACCGCTCAGGCCACTGTTATCGGTGACGGTCAGGCGGAACTTGTAGGTGCCGTGGGCGAGGTCAGCGACTACCGGATTCGCGATCAGGGCGGAGGACCAGGAAACCGGGAAGGGCCCGGAGATCATGTCCCACTTGTAGCTGGCGATCGCGCCGCCGGGATCACTGCCGGAGCCTGCCAAAGTGAGAGTTTTGGTCGGCAGGGTGACGGACTGGTCCGCACCTGCATTCGCGACTGGAGTGCCCGCGGGGAGCTGATTGCTCACGGTGAAGTTCAGGGTCACCGGGGTGCCTGCCACGCCGCTGGTGGAGTAAGGAGTCACCATCAGCGTGTGATTCCCGGTCGTGGGAGTCCACGGCAGGTAGTCGTCCCAGATATTGTCCCCGCCGATCGAGTAGGGCACTTGGTCCTCCACGCGGAAGTTGGCATTGCCATCAAGATTGAAGCGCACCGAGCCAATCACCGGTGGCGAGGTGTCCACCCGCAGGCTGAGGTTTGGGCCCATGGTCGCAAGGTTGATCGTGCCGCCATTGCTGAGCACGCCTGCATCGTCATCGGTATCCGCATTCACCAGCATGACCCGCGAGATCGCGGGCGTGGTGCTCGGGGTGGTGTTGAGCGTGGACTCCGGGATCGCCGTGGACTTCGCGGTGGTGTCCACGATCGAGGTCTTGCGGAAGATGATGCGGTCGAAATTGAACTTCCCCGAGCGGCCGGAGACCGTGAGCTCGTAGGTGCCGCCGGACTGGAATTGATACACCGGCCAGCGCTTGTTCGAGGAGCCGCCGGCATCGAGCAGGTTCGCCCAGCCCCAGGCCACCGGCGAGTTGACGTACATCTTGGTATTGGCGGTCAGCAGGCTCTTTATCGCCTCGTCCATGTGCTCGCCGCCAGCATTCGGTCCGGCATCGTAGGTCGAGCCATTCAGGCCCGCGACCTTCACGTAGCAGTCGTTGTTCTTGTCCTCCGCCGCGCCATCGAGGCGGGCCTTCGAGCGAATGTGGAGCTGGTAAATGCCGCCCTCGTTGATCTTGAACTTGTAGGTCAGCGGGGTCTTGCCGGTGGGCGCGCCGTTCGGGTAGTTGCCTTGGAACTCGAGGTGGGCGGAGCTGCTCGCGCCTTCCACGTAATTGGTCTCGCCCGGCATGTAGAGTTCCCAGCGATCCGTGCCGGTGCCGAGCGAGGACGGTGTGTTCTCCGCCTCCATCACCACGATGCCGCCGACTTCCTGGTAGACATCCGAGGGGCTGACCACCGCTCGCGCGGCGGGCAAGCCCATGCAAGTAAAGGCAAGGGCAAACAAAACTCTGACAGGCGACATCAGTTCGAAAATGGGGTATGTGGAATTCAGCAGTCGTGAAGGGGTGCGATGCGAAAAGTCCCCGAGGCTCCGCAAGGGGATGGTGAGCTGATCCGCTCTTAGTCCTGATCCTCCATGCACATGCCCGTGACGGAGGGCGCCAAGGACCGCGTCCGTGCAATGGAGTGATGGGGTATATCGCTTTCCCGGATCATCGACGAGGAAAAAACACTAACAATCCCATGATTTCGATGCGGGGAAACGCGTAGACGGATGCGTGTTAGTCCTACTCCTGTAGCGGAATGGCGGTGCCATTCCGCCATGGAGCGTGGCTCTTACGGCGCGACCACGCGATAGAAGACGCGCTTACCCCGCGAGGCAGGATCGCTCCACGCGATCTTCCCATTCGCATCCGCACGCGCGGTGTAAACCACGGTCCAGTTCGCGAGATTGATCGAGCGCTCGATGGAGTACTGCATACCGGGTACGCCGGTGAAGCTCACCTGCGCGGGTGTGCTGGCGGTGACCGCGAGACCGGTCTGCTGGCTGCCGATGCCATCGCCATCGACGACTTGGATATTCAAGAGCGCGCTGGTGAAGCCGCCGCGCCCGTCCTGCACGGTCAGGGTGAAGCTGTCCTGGCCGAGGTAGTCGATCGATGGCGTGTAGCGCAGGCTATCCGTGCCGACTTCGATCTCGCCGCCATTCGCGGTGCTGCCACCGTTCGGCACGAGGCTGACGACATCGCCATCCGGATCAGTGGCGCCGGCAAGCAATTCGCTGAAGGGAACGACTACCGGCAGATCCTCGCGGGTGGCGATCGTGAAGCCGGCGAAGACCGGGCTCGCGTTGGTGAAGGTCGAGACGATCAGCTCCGGCCGGGCAGACAGGGTCGGATACTCCTTCGAGGCAAAGGCGATGTCGCGGCTGGATGGATCGATCTCCAGGATGAAGCTGTAAGTGCCCGGCCCGCCGATGTAGCCGCCGAGGTCAAAGTCCACCGTGCCACCAATCGCCACTGAGCCGGTGAAGACCGCGAGCTGCGACCCCTTCGCCGGGGCATTGCTAGCGGTGATGTCGGACTCGGTCCAGTTGTTTGAGGCCGCGGCGTAGAGACGGAGGGTGATGGTGCCGCCCGAGTCATCCGCGCCGGCGGTCAAGCGAATTACGGCATCAGTAGTAGGTGAATCGAGCGTGGCGAGATCGAACTGCAAGTAGCTGACGCGAACCCGCGCATCATTCTCCGCACGCAGGTCGGCGTTGTTGAAGTTCTCCCCATCCTGCAGGTAGGCATCCTGAACGGGCAGGAAAGTGCGCTGCCCACCGCTCTGTGGCAGCTTGATCGTGACCGTTACCTGATCGGCGGCGTTGAGCTCGCTGTCGTTGGCCGCGAGTTGCAGCACATAGGTACCCGCAGCGGTGAAGGTCGCATTGGTCGCGCTCGAGCTGCTGCTGGAAAAGCTCACGGCTCCCGGGCCGGAGAGCTTCGACCAAGTGCGGGTGAGCAGGAACTCGTCCGGCAGGCCATCATCGCTCACGCTTCCTGCCAGATTCACGGTCACCGTGCCGGCGCTCAGGAAGGCTGACTGGTCCGGACCGGCGTTGACCACCGGCGCATTGTTGGTGCCCCCACCGCTACTGCCGACTGCTTGCACGAGCACGATCCAGTCCTCGGTCGGGCTGTCCGGCGGGCTACCCAGCGAGACCACCCCGCCACCTTGCAGATCCGCGGCGGGGATCAGGCCACCACCCTTGCGCGGGTCATACCAGCGCGCGGTGAAGCTGCCGGTGGCACCTGTTAGATTGAGGGTGGCCGTGCCGCCATCATGAAGCTGCACGAGATAACAAACACCGGGCTTGGCGAGGCAGCGGTTGGCATTGTCGCCACTGCCGCTCACCAGCTCGTTGTGGTTCTTCATCTGCTCGAAGGGGAAGACATTCGCCTCGAAGAAATGCACCGCGTGGCGGCAGTAGTCGAAGAAGGCATCACGGCTGCGGAAGTTCTGCAAGGTGAGGTCCGAGTCCGGATACGCATAGCCGAAGTAGAACTCACAGCCCGCGCCGCAGGCCATGATGGTGGCCCACAGCGCATCCTTGCGCGCATCGCGGTGGCTGTTGCCGGGATCGTAGTCGGGCCGCACGCTCATGCGGGAGTCTCCCGGTTCATCGCAGGCCACCACCCAAGGCCTGCCGGCTTCATCCGAGCGGCGGACGTAGCGCGAGATGTTGTAGAAGGTATCGCTGAAGTTCGCCTCGTTCATCTGCGCGGAGAAGCCGGTGAGCTTCGAGGCCTCGCCCAGCATGTCGAAGTGGCTCGCGCCGTTGTGGATGACGATCGGGTGATGGTAGGGATCGTTGTCGTAGAAGTACTGCGCCCATGAGGCCTTCTGCGCGAGCGAGGCATTGTTGACCTCCTCGCCGAGGTTCCAATTCAGAGCGAGGTGGTGGCCGAAGCGTGCGATCAACTCGCGGTAGTACAGCTTGCGCTGGTCGCCGGTATTGCCGCCGTCCAAGAGGAGTTCGTTTTCCGTCTCCTGGGTCTTGAAGTGGAGATACATGCCCATGTGGTCGCCGTGCTCGAAGACGATCTCCCACTGGTCGAGCCGCGAGACATCCATCCGGGCGCGCTCGGCGTAGTCCACATAGGGGAAGACATTGCGGTCGTCCCCATTGATGTTCATCGTCAGGAAGGAGAAGGAATTCAGGCCTTCGCTGGCGAGGTAGTTGATCGCGCCGATGAGGCCCTTGCCCTTGCCGTCCTGCCAGACTGGATCGCCTTCCTTCCAGTCACCCACATGCGGGGCGAAGGTCTTCACCAGCTCATCCTTCTGGCCATCGGTTTTGAAGCCACCGTCGAAGTCCGCATAGGCGAGCAAGTTCTCCGGCGAGTCGGTGCCGGCCTTCATGAAATAGCGGCCAGTTCCCGCGAAGCGCAGGTGGTGCTTGCCGACGTATTCGAGCCGACCCTTCGCGCGCATGTCGCGGCCGCTCTTGTCGCTCGCTTGGATGATGAAGCTGCCATGTGCCTCATCGAAGTAGCCCGCACTCGCACCGGCGGCGGGATCATTGCTCACCGCGACATTCGCGCCACTGCGGAAGGAAGCGGTCCACGACCACTCGCCGATCGCATCCGGCGCGAAGTGGGCGCGCCAGACATGGCCGGCATCCGCGGAGGTATTCGCCGCGTTGCCGTCCGCTGCATAGTAACCGGGCACCAGGAAGCTGCGACCGCTGGGGACGTGGGTGAAGGTTACATTCAACCGGTAGTCGGTGAAGGGATTCGGCGTGGCGCTCTCCGAGGTCTCCGGACCGGTGAAGTCCAGGGTCAGCTTGTGCCACATCTTGGCTTCACCGTGGACCGGCACAACCGCGCCTTCCTGAGCACTCGCGATGGGAGCAAGCAGACAAGCAAGAGCGGCCACAATGCCTGCGGCAATGACAGAGCGAAGGGGAATCCGCGGGGGCAGATGGCGAGAATCTGACATGGCGACGAAGAAGACGGGGGCCACTTAAGCCCTGCTGAAATCGTGCCGGGGACCACATTTCAGCCGGAGAATGATGGAATCCTTAGCGTGCGGAGCATTAGGAAGCGGTGATAGCCGTTCATTCCGCGCGGATTTCTCATCTTCTCAGAATCCTTGATGCGCGGCATTTTGCACGACTCCGGGAATGTGCGGGGGATTGCTGTGCAAGATGCACCCCGCAGGCGGAATGGACGCGCGAGTGGAAAAGCAGATCCGGTCTTCCAATTGACTCCGAGTTCCGGCTTCGCGTTACATAGGCCCATGCGTGCTCTCCTCGCCCTCTTTGCTCTCGTCCAAATCTCAGCCGCCGATTTCCTGGAGATCCGCCAAGTGGTGGAGGCGAGAAAGGGAGCGAAGACTTACGAGGCCCCGCGGCCACCGGGACAGGAACAGAACGCGCCAGCAGAGAAGCTCACGGTCTCCGATGAGTTGATCATCGGTGACCGGCATCTCGCAGAGGCATCGCCCGTGGAGGAGCAGGACGGCACCTCAGTCGCGGTGAAACTAAACCCGGAAGGCGAGCAGCGGATGATCGCCGCCACCAAGGACGGCAAGCCGGGAGTGCTGCGGCTGGCCGTGATCATCGATGGCAAAATCCGGACCGCACCCGTGGTCAACTCGGTGCCATTAGGGAAGAATTTCCAAATCTCGGGGACCTCCCCAGAGGAGGCCAAGGAACTAACAAACAAGCTGCGTGCCGCGATAGAGGCCGCCAAGAAAGCCGAGGCGGAGAAAGGGGAGAAGAAGGAATAGGATAGCGCTCCTTCCCGCCGCCCTCCTCACCCGCCGCTCACTGTTCCGGCGAGCGGTTCGTATCCGTAGCCCGCCACATGTACCACGCCGCCACCGATCGATGCGGCCGGAAGCGCTCGCCGAGAGCCATCAGTTCCTTCGGCTTCGGCATCTCGGGCAGGCCGTAGGCGATCTTGTAGCCGGCGCGCACGCCGTAGTCGTCCACCGGCCAGACATCCGGCCGGCCGAGGGTGAAGATCAGCAGCATCTCCACCGTCCAGCGGCCGATCCCGCGGACCTGCGTGAGGCGCTCGATGATCTCCTCATCAGATAATGCGGCGATGGCCTTCGAGGAAGGCACGATCCCGGACAGCGCCTTTTCCGCGAGATCGCGGATCGCGGCGGTCTTCGCGCGCGAAAAGCCGACGCCGCGGAGCTGCTCATCCGTGACCGTCGCCAGCGCCTTCGGCCCCGGGTAGCGGCCGCCGGGGAAGAGCTTGCGGTAGCGGTCGAGGATGGTGCCCGCGGCCTTGCCGTGGAGCTGCTGGTGTGCGACGGCGTGGACCAGTGCCTGGAAGGGCGTGCGCCCGGTTTCCATCTCCAGTCCGCAAACACCGATCCGGCGGATCAGCGCCTTCATGGAGGGGCAGGACTTCTGCAGATGCTTGAGGGCGAGGCCGTGGTCCAAGGGCGTAGGCATGCGCTGGCTACCAGAGGCAATCCTCCGCCTGCCGTCAAATGGCAGCCGCGGAATCTTCTGCCTTCTCTTTCCCGCCCGCGTGGGGACTCTCGGGGCATTCCGACCCCGTGATGAAAACGCTTCTTTCCGGACTGGCATCCGCCACTGCCCTCTTGCTCGCCACTGCCGGCATCTCGCCCGCGGAGGAGAAGCCTGCGGAAAGCTACGTCCTCGCCAAGAAAGAGAGCCCGATCCCGGTCGGCGGCAAGCTGACCGAGAGTGACAGCTTCGAGGTGAAGGATGGTCTCCTGACCATCAAGGCGCGGGGCGAGAAGGACGAGACGGGCAAGGTGAACCTCGACGGCAGCCAGACGATCGTCACCGAGCGGATCGCCGCCACCCGCTACCGGCGGACCCAGACCCAAATCGCGGGGACCTCGAAGTCGGCTGTCAGCGGCGAGGATGAGAAGGTCGATCCGCCGCTGATGCCGGGACCGCTCACACGCAAGCCCCTCTTCATCGAGGAAAAGGACGGCAGCTACAGCGCCTCGCTCCTCTCCGGAGCGCCCACGGCGGAGCAGCAGGAGGAAATCAAGCTCTTCACCAGCATCTTCGCCCGCAACGACGCCCTGCTCCTTTACGGCGATACGCCGCGCAAGCCGGGTGACACCTGGAAGGTCGATCCCAAGCAACTGGCGGAGTTCGCCGGGGCCATGGAGCTCAGCGGCTCGCTCACGATCGAATTCGTGGAGATCAAGGAAGTCGGCGGCGTCCGCTGCGCCGTGCTGAAGCCGGTCTTCGATCTCCGGGGCGTCTTGGCCCGCGGCACCCTCAGCGGTGGCAATCTGACCCTCAAGGGCGAGGGCAGCACCCTGCGCTCGCTGGCCGATTTGGTGGATCTCGAAACCAAGCTGGAGGCGAAGTTCACGCTCAAGGATGCGAGTGCGACCCCGGATGCCGGCCCCGTGATCACGATGCAGGGGACGATGCGGTTCGAGGACCACAACACCCTCGCCAAGCCCTGAGCGGCAGGCCCTTCCCGGGCGGCGAGACATTTGCTTCCCCTCCCCGCGGCGCTGCGCCAGCCTCGCGGCCATGAAGAAAGCCCCGCTCCTTGCCACGCTCGCCGCCGCCGGCCTGTCCTTGCTTCCCAGCGCCTTCGCGGACGATGGCCAGGTGCTGGCGGTGAAGGGCAAGCGCTTCGACCTCCCGGCGGGCACCAAGATCACCCGTGAGACCACCACCGACCTCAAGGAAGCAAAGCTGACCGCCACCCTGCCGAACGGCCAGTCGATGGATGGGACGATGAGCCGCAAGGACATCGTCACCGATACCACCGAGATCCTCAGCCCCTCCAAGCTCCGCAAGATCACCGGCCTGATCGACACCACCGGCAAGATGGTCATGTCCGGCAAGGATCAGGCAATACCGCCCGCGCCCTCGCCGCTCGCGGACAAGGCGGTGATCCTGGAGGAAAAGGACGGCACCTGGACCGCCACCCTGGAGCAAGGCACGCCCAACGACGCGATGACGGCCTTCCTCAAGACGATGGCCGACAGCTTCACCAAGGACGAAGACCTCAGCCGCTACGGCGACACTCCGCGCAAGCCCGGCGACAAGTGGCCGGTGGACCTCAAGCAACTGGAGTCCCTCGCGGGTGCCGCGAAACCGGAAGGCAGCTGCACGATGGAATTCGTGAAGGTCGAGGACTACGCCGGCACGCCCTGCGCGCTGCTGAAGATGAGCTTCGACATCAGCGGCACCCCGATCGGCCGGACCGATGCCGGGGTGAAGCTCAAGTTCAAGGGCGAGTCCACGATCCGCCGCTCCTTGGCCGACCGTGTGGACCTGCAAATCAGCACGCTCTCCACCATGAACATGGAGATGAAGCCGAGCCCGCAGGTTTTCATGACCGCGGAAGGACCTTCCAATTCGGTGATCAATGCGACGATCAAGAAGCCCTGAGCGGCCAAGCCGAAGGCATAGTCTTGCCGTGGTTCGCGGTCTGCTTCTTTAACCGCGAAAATCAAGTCGCACTACCTCCGACCCTTCCCAGGCGGCCGGGGGCGCTTTTGCGGCTTGGGGCGGGAGGGCGGCGGTTCCTTGAGTAGGGAGGAAGAAGCGGCGCGCTTCACCCGCAGCTTCAGCGTGCCGACCTGAAAGCCATCCAACGCCTCGACCGCGGCCAGCGCTTCGTCGTGGCCCGGCATGTCGGCGAAGCCGAAGCCCTTGGACTGGCCGGTCGCCTTGTCCAAAACGAGGTCAAAGCTGCGGACCTTGCCGTGCTTTTCGAGGACCTTGCGCATTTCCATCTCGGTGATGGCGCGGTCGATGTTGCGGACGAGGATGATCATGCCGGGACAAGGAAATCACCAATCATCAATCTTCCAATCATCAAACGAAGTGTTTGGCAGAATTTTTGCGCAAGCGGTTGGAATTCAGAGCCTATCGGTCCGGCCCGCTCCCGCTTGCGCCCCCCTTCACACAGTCTGATTGGTGATTGGAAGATTGATGATTGGTGATTTTCCGCCCCAAGCCGGTGCTTTACTCCCCGCGCGGCATCCTCCACCTTCCCCGCCCTTTCCGCCTCAACGACCTAGCCCGCTAGCAAGCCATGACCGCAGCCGAGATCCGCCAGAGCTTCCTCGATTTCTTCAAGGAGAAGCAGCACACCATCGTGCCCTCCGCCTCGCTGCTGCCGCAGTCGCCGGGTCTCTTGTTCACGAATGCGGGGATGAATCCCTTCGTGCCCTACTTCCTGGGCGTGGAGAAGGCGCCCTACGATCCGCCGCGCGCCGCGGACACGCAGAAGTGCATCCGCGCCGGCGGCAAGCACAACGACCTGGAGGATGTCGGCTACGACACCTACCACCACACCTTCTTCGAGATGCTGGGGAACTGGTCCTTCGGCAACTACTTCAAGAAAGAGGCGATCCAGTGGGCATGGGAGCTGGTCGTCGAGCGCTGGGGCCTGCCCGCGCACCGTCTGCACGCCTCCGTCTATGCGCCCAAGCCGGGCGACCCGGGCGAGTTCGACCAGGAGGCCTACGACATCTGGGCCGAGCTCTACCGCTCGAAGGGCTGCGATCCCGCCGTCCAGATCGTGAACGGCAACGTGAAGGACAACTTCTGGATGATGGGCGATACCGGTCCTTGCGGCCCTTGCTCGGAACTCCACGTGAACCTCACGCCGGAGGGTGATCCCGCCACGGGCCGCCTGCTGGTGAACAATGATTCGGATCTCTGCATCGAGATCTGGAATTTGGTGTTCATCCAATACAATGCGGAGGCCGATGGCTCCTTCCGCGAACTGCCCGCCAAGCACATCGATACCGGGATGGGCTTCGAGCGCGCCTGCTCGATCATCCAAGGCACCAAGCGCTTCACCGACTTCTCCGAGAAGCCCAGTAATTACGCCACGGACGTCTTCATGCCGATCTTCCGCAAGATCGAGGAACTGAGCGGGAAGAAGTATGTAAACATTTACCCCGCGCTCGGCGCGGACCGCTCCGCCTTCACGGAGGAGATGAAGGACGCGATCGCCTTCCGCGTGATCGCCGACCACCTGCGCACGCTGAGCTTCTCGATCGCGGATGGCATCATGCCGGGTAACAACGGCCGGAACTACGTGCTGCGCCGTATCTTGCGCCGCGCGGTGCGCTATGGGCGTCAGCTTGGCTTCTCCGGTGAGAAGCCCTTCTTCGGCGCACTGGTGGAAACGCTTGTGGCGGAAATGGGTGAGGCTTTCCCGGAACTGAAGAACCGCCAGGACACCGTGCGCGTGACGCTGGAGCAGGAGGAGTCGAGCTTCAACCAGACGCTGGATAAAGGCCTCGAGATTTTCGAAGGCGCATCGAAGGCGGTGGGAGAAATCGCGGACTTCATTGCTAAAGTCCCGGATGCTCACGCCAAGCTGAGTGATTTCGTTAACAAGGAAGCACAGTCCGCTGAGGCATCAAAGGAGCTGCAGGATCGCTTCTGGGATCTTGTCTTCAATGTCGTTGAAGTCCCTAAAGATTTCGACGCCACCCTCTTTCATTTCGAGGGCGCCGATTCCGTTAGCAGCCGAAGCATCCAATCCTACCGCTCAGTATTGGCTGATTGGCAGGCATCTTGGAATACTTCCACCTGGGGCATCTACAGCGCTGCCAACGACTGGAGCAGCGAAGGCTTCAACTCGGATTACTTTCTTCAAAATCACGGGAGGTTCCTTGATGGCCTCGCCAGAGTTCAGGTTGAACAAGGAAATGAGTCCAAGTCGGCCGAATTCTTCCCTGGTGAAGTTGCCTTCAAGCTGGAGGACACCTACGGATTTCCGATCGACCTCACGGAATTGCTCTGCGCCGAGAAGGGCATGAAGCTCGACAAAGCGCGATACGACCAATGCAAGCGCGAACAGCAAGAGAGATCCCGCGCCGCGCAGAAGAGCACCGTCGTCCGCGCTCTCGACATCTCCACGGAAGCGGTCACGAACTTCAACGGCTTCGACTCCGATGAAGCGGAAGCCACCGTGCTGGAGATCCACCCGCAGGAAGACGCGCTCTTCGTCATCACCGATGCGACGCCCTTCTATGCCGAGATGGGTGGCCAGGCGGGAGATACGGGAACTCTCGTACTTGATGGCGCGGAATATCCCGTCACCGGCGTGCAGCAGGTCGGCAAGGCCCGCGCGCACATCATCGATGGCTCCGCTAGCGTGAAACCCGGCGACAAGGTCACGCTCAAGCTCGACACCGTCCGCCGCCGCCCGATCGAGGCGCACCACACCGCGACCCACTTGCTCCACTGGGCCTTGCACGAGGCCGTCTCGAAAGACGCTTCCCAGCAGGGTTCCTCGGTGGACGAGAACCGCCTGCGCTTCGACTTCAACAGCGCACCCGTCACCGCGGAGCAAGTCGCGGCGATGGAGGAAATGGTCAACGGCGCGATCAAGCAGGGCCTGACCGTGTCATGGACCGAGGTGAAGCACGCCGACATCAAGGGCCGCCCGGACATCATGCAGTTCTTCGGCGACAAGTACGGCGAGTTCGTCCGGGTCGTGCAGATCGGCGGCGAAGCGAACCAGCTCAACGGCCCCTCAATGGAACTTTGCGGCGGCACGCATGCCCGCAACACCAATGAAATCGGCCTCTTCAAGATCAAGAGCGAGGGCGCGATCGCTTCCGGCGTGCGCCGCATCGAGGCGGTCTGCGGCGACAGCGCCTGGGCCTATCTCAATGAAGTGGTCGAGAAGTGGGACACGGATCTCAAGGCCGCCCGCGAGAAGCTCAAGGCTGCGAACGACAAGCTCGCCAGCATCGGTGAAGCTGCGGTGAGCGTGAACGACTTCCCGCACGTGATGGCCGCGATGCTTGTCGAGCGCGCCGACATCTCGGAGATCAATTCCATCTTCGCCCACGGTGCCCGCACCTTGGACGAAACCAAGGAAGCAGCGATCGAAGCTGAGAAGCGCTTCAAGAAGCTGCAAGCCGGTGCCGCGGCGAAGCAAGCCGATGCCGCGCTGGCCGAACTCATCGCCGCCGGTGGTCCGATCGTCGCCAGCTTCGAGGCCGATGCCTCGCTGCTGCAGGAACTGCTCAATGGCATGAAGAAGCAGGGTTTCAGCGGTGCTGGCTTCGTGATCGTCGATGACGGTGAGAAGCTGCACCTCGGTGCTTATTGCGGTGATGCGGCGCAGGCTGCCGGGCATAAGGCCGGGGATATTCTGCGGGATCTCGCAGCGATCGCCGGCGGCAAGGGCGGCGGCAAGCCGGACCAAGCGCGCGGTGCTGCACCGGAGCGCGGGAAGCTGGGGGAGATTGTGAGCGCGGCGAAGGGTAGGTTGGGGTAAACAGGCAGGGGGGCGGCTGCTTAACGCGGCGCAGCCGCCTTGGAGTGCGTGTAGCCTGCTACCGCTTTCGGCAGGTAGCCTGCTACCGTGAAGCACGCGCAAGGTCTCGGTCAATCTCCACGCCCGCTATGGCGTGCCCCAAATCCTACGGGACACACCCGCCCATCACCGGTTATCCCCGTCCTTCTCCGCGATCTCGTCGTAACTGAAACTAGAAATCGCCTTCACCCCAGCCGGCGACACCGCCTTTTTGAAAGCCGCAGCGCTGCACCATTTCCAATCCGACCCAAGCTGCACCAATCCGTGATGCACCGCATTCTGGTGCACATAATGAAGCCGCGCCAAATAGCTCCTCTGGTGCGTCAACAAGGTCTCGCGATAATTGTGCCACAAGCCGGTCCTGCCAGCCATCCCATCACGACGGTTCCGCTCCTTGGTGGTGAAGCTGTGGAGCTTGGTCACCATCTTCCGGAGCGTCTGCCCTCCTCCCGTGGGGCTGTGACCAATCAAGTGGTAGTGATTGGAGAGAATCGCCCAAGCTTCGAGCTTCCAGCCGTTCTCCTCCATCAGTGACAGGAGAAGGTCTTGGAACCAGTCCCGCATGTCTGGCTCCAAGAGGAGGTGGCGGGCACCAATGGCTCGAGCTGTTAGGAAGTAAACGCCTGTGTCCTTCAGACGATGGGGAGGAGCGTGGGGCCAATCGCGGGTGCCCTTGATGGTGGCTTCGTCGTCCGGGAGGAGGGGGACGGATTCCATGAGATGAAGATGGGGGAAGATCGGAGGTGGATCAAGGAATCCGGGATTGGCTGAGGGGACGGTGGCGAGGTGATCGGGAGGACGTTCACACGATTCACGGCAGCAGGCTGCCTGTCGGAAAGCGGTAGCAGGCTACACGCACTCCAAGGCGGCTGCGCCGCAGAAAGATCACGCCCCATTCCCCCACTCCTTCGGCAGCCTCACCGGCCTGCCCTCTGGCATCTGCACGAGGGCGAGGGCTTGGCGGCAGGTGATCAGGAGAGCGTCGTCGCTTTCGCGGCGGACCTCAAAGGCGCACCAAAACCGCGCCCGCTGCAGCTCATCCAGCTTGCCGTGCAGCAGCAGCACATCGCCGAGGGTCGCGGGCTTGCGGTAATCGATCTCGGTCCGCACTACCACGGGGAAGAGCTTGGTCTCGGCCATCGATTTCAGGTCCATGCCCATCTTCGCGGCCAGGCGGGTGCGGCAGGTCTCGATCATCCGCAGGTAGGCCAGGTTGTGGACCACCCCGCCGATGTCGGTATCGAAAAACATCACTTCCTCACGGGTGTCTGAGCTCAGGTCGGCGGGCAAAGGCATGCGGGAAGAAATCATCAATCCCCGATCTTCCAATCATCAATCGGAGGGTGCCTGCGGGGGCAGAAGGCCGATTTGAACCGCGGATGGAGAAGGATTTCCACGGATGAAAGGCAGGAAGAATCCGAGGAGGCGGATCTGCGAGGCCTTCTTATCCGCGGCTCAAATCCCCAGCCGCTATTCCTTCACGGTTCCGAAAAGCCTCTTCCGCGGTAATTCCCGCTCGCGGGCGGGCGTATGAATCGCTACGATGAAGCGGATGAAATGGCTCGCATTCGCCATGGTGGCATACGCGGCAACGGCAGGGGCTCGGGCGGACTTCGTGGCGCCCGCGGAAGGCCCCGTGCCCTTCCGCCGTGACCGCCTGCCGGTGGATGTCGAGACCATGGGTACCCTCTCGCGCCAAGTGCTGGCGATTTCCGGGGCGAAGCTTGGCCGCGGTCCCGAGGCCTCCCGGGCACTGGCCCAGATGACCGCACTGGCCCTGGCGCTGGACCCGGCGAACCGCCAGGCCCGCGAGCAACTCGAGAAGCTCCAGGCCGGCGAATTCCCGGAACACACCGATGGCAAGGAGCTGGAGCGCTCCCTCAGCCGTGCCTGGCAGTTGCTCGACTGGCTGGAAATGCCGGAAGCCGGGGCCGATGGTCACGCGCTCGCCGCCTGCCTGGGCGATGTCCTCGCTTTTTCCGATCCGCGGCACCCGAAGGCCAACGCCCTCAAGGAATCCGGCGAGCAAGGCGCATGGGCCGGCTGGATCGCCCCGGAATCCGCCTTCGGCAAGAAGGTCGGACCCAAGGTGAAGCCCCGCAAGGAGGATGATGGCGGTAGCGATCCGCTGACCCCGGACAAGCCGCCGGTGGTCGCCAACATCGCGCTGCCGAATGTCAGCTCACTGATCCCCGCATGGCCCGTCGACAAGGATGGTGCCCACACGGCACTGGAGCTGGTCCCGGTCGAACTCGCCGCCAGCCCCGCCAGCGAGGGCGAAGGTGTGACGATCGGCTTCTCCGCCAAGCCTTTGGCCACGGCCAATGCCGATGCCGCCAAGGAGGTGCAGGCCTTTCTCGGCCGCCGCCATCAGACCGGCGGCCCGGTCCACGCCTTGGTCACTCCGGGGAAAGATCTCTCACCCACTTGGAACGGTGCCTCGCTCTCTGGCAGCAGTCTGCTGCTGGCCGATGGCGCGCTGAGCGGCAAGGCCCCGGGTGCCATCGCGCTGGCGGTGGTCGGCAAGGATGGCAAGCTCGAGCTGCCACCGCACTTCTGGGAAAACCTGCGCAGCCTGGCCGCGATGAAGTCCGCTCCCGGCGGCCGCCTGATCGTGCCTGCTGCCGGTGCTGAATACCTCGCTGGCTTGCTGGTCCTGGACAACGCCTCCTTCTTCATGAACTGGGAGGTCGTGGTGGCGGCCAATGTGGACGAACTCTGCGACCTGGGCTCCGGCACCCCGAAACCGGAGGCCGCCGATGCCTACGGCCGCTTCGCCGAAATCCGCAAGGCCGCCGTCGGCAAGCCACTGGGCACCTTCATCTCCAATCCGAGCGTGCTAACCCGCCTGCGCGACTTGGGTACCGCGATGCCCCAGCACGCCTCCGCCCGCCTGCTGACCCTGCAGGGTTCGAACAACCGCCCGCGCGCCCTGCAACGCAATATACTGGCCCGCGAAATCCGCGACGCCATCGAGCCGATCCGCGAGATCGAGAACATCACCACTGAGAAACTCGTCCCGAAACGCCTCGACGAGATCTTCCAGCAATGCCGCGAGAAGCTCGATAAGATGGGCTCCTACATCGACATCCGCGACCGCGACTTGCACAAGGCCGCGGTGGCCGCGGCGGATGAAATGCGCGCGCTTGCCCGCCAGATGGGCAAGAGCGACAACGAATATCCCTACGAGGTCCTCTCCAAGCAGATCGCCGCCCACAAGGCGGCTTGGCGCGCCTACGTCGCCACGCTGACCACCCTCACCGAAGCGGCGGGCGACCAGGCCGAATACACGATCCCCAAGGTCTCGTTGAACGACAATAACTGACTGGCATCGTGCCACCCGGCACATCCGCCATGGAGAGGATTTCCTTGCCATGGCGCATTTCCGACGTCCTGTTTCGCTCGCACCCCACCCGATTCACCCTACCCATGCAACAAGGCATCCACCGCCTGTTGGCACTGGTGGCCGTTTTCACGGTCGCATTCGGTGCCGTCTATGTGATCCGCAATGGTACTGCCGGCATCTCCCGGCTCTGGGACCATCGCGATGGCTCCGGTAGCTATCATCAGCCCGAGAAAGCCACCATGTCCGACCGCGCGCCCCTGGAACTGGGCGAGGTGGAACTCTTGGCGCGGCTGGACGCGGAGCAGACCAAGCTGATGAAAGCGGTGGTCCCCTCCGTGGTCAGCATCGATACCGCCGGGGTCCGCAGCGAACGCCTGATCGACGGCTGGGGTCAGACCCGCGGGATCCGCCGGGTGCCCACACAGGGCCAAGGCTCCGGGGTGATCGTCAGTGAGGAAGGCCACATCCTCACCAACCAGCATGTGATCTCCGGCCAACCGCAGATCCGAATCCGCACCTACGACGGCAAGGAATACGGCGCCAGCATCGTGGGCCAGGATCCGCAGCTCGACGTGGCCGTGCTGAAGCTCGATGCACCCGCAGGTGAGAAGTTCCGGCCGCTCAAGTTCGGTGATTCTTCCCAGGTGCTGCTTGGCCAGAAGGTCTTCGCGATCGGCAATCCCTTCGGTTTCGGCGAGTCCGTGACCGGCGGCATGATCTCAGCCGTGGAACGCTCGATCTCGGATACCCAGCGCGATCTTTTCCAGACCGACGCCGCGATCAATCCCGGCAACTCCGGCGGCCCGCTGGTCAACGTCCAAGGCGAAATCATCGGCATCAACTCCGCCATCTACTCGCCAGACCGTGCCAACCCGGGCTTCCAGGGCGTGGGCTTCTCGATTCCCTCGAATGATGTGAGGGACGCGCTCCTGGCGATCTTGGAACGCGGTCGCCCGATCCGCGGCTACCTCGGCCTGCGGATGGTCGATACTCCCTCGGGAGTCCAAGTCCTGGCACTCTCGCCGGGTGGCCCTGCGGAGACAGCCGGCATCAAGGCCGGTGATCTGGTGGAGAACTACGACGGCGACAAGATCCACTCGATCGAACAACTCATCACCTCGGTCCAGCGCACCCGGATCGGCCGCAAGGTCAGTCTGATCGTGAACCGCGAGGGCCAGCAGATGAAGCTGGAAGCTACCATCACCGAGAGCCAGCCGGAGCCGGAAGCTCCCGTGGCGGACCAGAGCAGGACGCGCGAGCCGGAAGAAGTGCTGGAAGCCGTCGGCGTGCGGGTTCGCGACTTCTCCGAGACCGAGCGCCGGCTCGGGTCCAGCGGCGTGGTGGTCACGGGTGTGTCGTCCACCGGCCTTGCCGCAAACCGCCTGCAAGCGGGCGATTGCATCATCTCGGTGAATCACAACGACGTGCGCAACCGCTACGAATTCTATCGGAACCTCGCTGCCAGCGCTGGCGTGCAACCCACGACGATCAGCTATGTGCGCGAGGGCAAGGCTGCCCGCGCCGATCTTCCCGCCGTGCCGCGCAAGGAGGAGTGAACTAGCCAAACCGGGTTGAGCATAATTCATGCATGGGGCCTCGCTTTCGGGATAAAGCGGTTGCCCCTCCGACGTTGAAGGGGCATCGGTATCCCGAGCCCAATTTCCTCGTTTTTTCCTCTCCGCTTTCTTCGACCATGCGTGACGAGTCCAGCTTTCCGGCAGTCTTTGTAGTCGTGGCGGTCGCCCTCGCGGGCGGCGTGGCCTTCTTGTATTACAAGCGCGGCGCTCCCGAGCCTGTCGTAGAGGCTCCGCCTGCGCAGACCGCCCCGGTGACGCCGGGTGCCGGGAATCCGGCCACGCTTCCGACCACGCAGAAGGAATCAACCGCCGATGGCCCGCAGGATCCTGTGGCGGCTCTTGCGAATGCCGGAGTCGGTGTCGCCAGCGCGAACCCGGCCGACTTGGTGACCAAGATCGGCGCGGCGCTCGAAGCCGGTGACTTCAGCGCACTCGGCAAGTTGATCGGCAAGGACGCCCTCGACGAGGCCACGCGCAATCGCCTCGCCGAGCTGGCCGCCGGCGGCCACCAGGTGAAGCTACGCCAGCCGGATGCCGTGCAGGAAGTCGGCGAGCTGGAACTCGGCAGCCGCGCGCGCTGGGCCCTCTGGCTGGATGGTGCGGAAGCCGGACGCGATCGCATCTTCTTCGATCTGAAGCGCACCGCGGACAAGTGGTCGGTGCAAGCGGTGACCTTGCCACCCGGTGAAGGTCAGCCAGTGCCGAAGGCCGTGCTGGTGGACTCGCTCGGCATCGCGGATGCCTTCCTGCAAGCCGCGCTGCGCCAGCAATTCGAACTCGCCAAGGAATTCGCCGATACCTCGAGCGTCTCCGACGCCAAGATCGCGGGCCTCTGTATTCTTTTCGAGGAAGGTAACTACCGCCTGCGTCCGGATAAGCCGCTGCGGGCGATGTTCCAGAAGGAAGACACCGCCGGCTACATCGCCCGCGTGGTCACCTCCAAGGGTGCCGATGCCGCGGAGTTCTCCCTGACCCTCCAGCAGCCGCAGCACAACGGCAACTGGCGCGTCTCCGACATCAACCTCGACCAGTTGCTCGCGGACTACGCCTCACGCGTCGCCGGCGGGGATGTCTACTATTCGCCGCTGGTGAAGAACCCGAAGGGTGGCGACACGCTGGTGCTCTACTTCGGCTTCAACGAAGACCAGCTCGCTCCACGCACTCAGCGCCAGCTTGAGATCGTCGCGCAGATCCTGAAGACCGACGTCAACAAGCAGCTCACCATCTCCGGCCATACCGATGCTCTGGGCACCGAGGAGTACAACAAAAAGCTCTCCGCCCGCCGTGCCGAGATCGTGAAGAACTTCCTGGTGAAGACCGGCGTGCGCGAAGACCAAGTGATCACCGTCGCCAGCGGCCAGTCTCAACCCCGGAGGCCCAACTTCACCGCCAGTGGGGAGGATAATCCGGAAGGGCGGAGGGCGAATCGCCGGAGCGAGATCTACTTGGATTTCGATTGAGAAACTAATCTGGGGCGCGGCTTCGAAAGCCGTCAGAGCCATTCCAGCGAAAAAAAGGCTGCCAGGGAACCGCGGCAAGCACGGACAAACTACCGTTGCTCCGATCAAGGCCTGGCGGGGTTCGCCTGCCGAACCTCCACGGCCCCTGGCAGCACGCGGAGCAAACAGCCCCGGGGCGGGCGTGGCAAGCGGTTTGATTCGCCATTCCACCCGGCATCTGTCACCGCTCTTCCAAGGATCATTCCGTCGGGCCATGGACCTAAGCCACAAGAACCCAGCGATTTCCGAACTCGTCGCCGCTGTGCGTTCGCGGCACGGGAATCGGCGTGTGCGGATCGTGGATTATTGGCCGGATCTGCCGGGCACCATCGGCTTCGAGCGGGTGAGCAGCGAGGAGGCCATGGTGGCTGTAACCGCTGACAACGCCGTAGCGGGGCGCTTCAATATCTCGGTGGATATCCCCGATCGGGAGGCCGCGGCCGACCGCTATCTTGGCTCGGGTGCCTACGAAAACTGCGTGATCGACGGGGTGCTCGCGACGATCCGGAAGTACATCGCGGAAGCGAAGTGAGTGGCGCTCACACCAGCAGCATACAATCCCCGTAGCTGAAAAACCGGTAGCGCTCCCGCACCGCCTCGCGGTAGGCCTCCAACACCAGCTCCCGCCCGGCGAAGGCGCTCACCAGCATGATCAGGGTACTCTCGGGCAAGTGGAAGTTCGTCAGCAGTCCGCCGATCACCCGGAACTCGTGTGGCGGGTAGATGAAGATGTCCGTCTCGCCTTGCTGGTCTTTTTCTAACAGACGCTTGCCACCTTCCGCTTCCCGTCTCCCGAGATGCTCCAGCACCCGCGTGACCGTGGTGCCCACGGCGATCACCCGCTCCGCTGCGTTGATCCGCCGCGCGGTCTCCGCCTTCAGCGCGTAGCGCTCGGAGTGCATCACGTGTTCCTCCGGGGTATCCACCTGCACCGGGCGGAAGGTGCCGACACCGACGTGCAGGGTGAGGAAGTCATGCGGCAGCCCCGCCAGCAGCTCCGGGGTGAAGTGCAGCCCGGCGGTCGGCGCGGCGATCGCTCCTTCCTCCTTGGCGAAAACCGTCTGGTAGCGCTCGCGGTCGGCGAGTTCATCCTCGCGCTTCATGTAGTGCGGCAGCGCGAGGTGGCCGTGCTGGTCGAGATCCACCGGCGCGTCCCAGCGGATCAGGCGGTCGCCGTTTTCGAATACTTGGGTGACCGTACCCGTGATCCCGCCGACCACCACCGTCTTGCCCTCGCGCATCTTCTTGCCCGGCCGCACCAGGCAGCGCCACTCCAGCGGCGACAAGCGGTCCAGGCAGAGCAGCTCGATCTTCCCGTCATCCGAGAAGAGGCGCGCCGGAATCACCCGCGTGTTGTTCAGCATCAGCAGATCCCCGCTGCGTTGGTAGCCCGGGAAATCGCGGAACATCCGGTGCTCGATCTTCCCCGTATCGCGGTGGATCACCATCATCCGCGAGGCCGCGCGCTCCTCCAGCGGCCGCGAAGCGATCAGCTCCTCCGGCAGCTCGTAATGGAAATCGCTGGTGCGCAGACCCATGCCCGGGAGGTAGCGGGCGAATGCCGCGAAGGCAAGGGCTTGGAAGGCGGCTATTAAAGGTGGGCGGGCACGGCGCCCCTCATTGACTCCCGTCCCAGCCTCACTACTGCTTTTCTCATGAGAATGGCGCGTCCCGGTTTGCTGGCGATCTCGATGCTCATCCCGGCCACCTGTCCCGCCGGCTCCATCAGCTTCCTCCCCGATGGCAAAAGCGTGGCCCGCTGCGAGAAGGGCATCCTCCTCGTCAAGGACCTGGCCGATGAGTTCCCCGCAAGCGAGATCAAGCTGCCGCCGGCGATGGGCGTCGACACTCCCACCCTCGCCCGTACCGCCGGTCGTCTGCTCGTCGGCGGCTCCGATCTTCTGATGACTTGGAACCCCGCCTCCACTGAATGGAAGGAGCTGTGGAGGGTCCCGGAGGAATTCGAAAGCGATATCGACGACCTGGCATGCGACCCGAAGACCGGCGACATCGTCCTCGTCCTCCGTCACCGGAAGAGCGGAGAGCTATCCTGGAAGCTGCTGCCAAAGGGCGAGACCGTGGCGCTGAAGATCTTCAACCGCAATGCACCCGGGGCCAAGGATCCGGCCTTCGATACGAAAGGGAATCTCTACTTCACCAGCGCCGGCGATGTATGGACGGGCGATCTCGAAAAGAGCGAGGACGCGGCAGTGCCTTACATTTTATTCGGCAGCCGGATCTGGCCGCTGGCGACCAAGCAGACCTCGGATAGCAACGCCTACGGTCTGGCCGCGAAAGGGGTTCTGCCCTTCGGGAACAAGCTGCTGGTGGATCTCAGCCGCGCCGGCGGCAGCGGCTGGGGCAACATCGTGCGCGTGCCAAATGCCGATGCCTACAAGGAGGGCCTGCCGCTGAAGTGGGAGGAACTGCAAGCGAACAACGGCTACTCGCCGCTCGCCATCTCGCCCGATGGCAAGACCGCCGCGACTTGGAATTCCCGGGACCAGCGCTGGTGGGTGATGGAGAAGCCGGATGGCCAATTCGAGCCGCTCTCGAAGGAAGAGAAATAAGTCCGATGAGACCCATTGCTTTCACCTTCCATGTCCCGAGCCACCGACTACTCCTCTTGCCATGAGAGTGGCGTGGGTCGGCTTGTTGGCGGGATTCGCGGGGATGGGGGCCTCCTCCTGCCTGGCGGCACATGTGGCCTTCCTTCCGGGTGACAAGTCAGTCGTCCGCTGCGAGGAGACCTCGCTATGGATCAAGGATCTCGACGACGAATCCCACGAGCGCGAGGTCAAGCTGCCGGAGGCGCTCTACAAGGATGGGCAGGATCGAAAGGATCCACCCACTCCCGAGATCTCCCGCACCCCGGATGGTCTGCTGGTCGTCGCTGCGGAGGCTCTGGCGATGACTTGGAATCCGGCATCCAAGGAATGGAAGGAGCTGTGGCGACCTCCGGTGGATCGGACGATCACCGATGTCGCCTGCGACCCAAAGACAGGCGGCATTCTCTTCGACACCTCTTACAAGGGCCCGGATCGGGATGAGGAAGAAAGCTTTCCTTGGTTCTACTGGGCCAAGAATGCCAAGGAGCCAGCCAAGGTTTATAACCGCCGCGCGCCGGGACCTTCGGCACCCTTCTTCGATGCGGAGGGCAAGCTCTACTTCATCTGCTACGGCGACCTCTGGAAGGGCTATCTGATGAAAGGAGAGTTCCCGGAGACTCCCTTCGTGCTCGGCGGCAAGCGCACTTGGCCAATCGCAGACTTGGAAACCGAGTCATCCAATCGTGATGGCGAGCTCGCCACTCAAGTCGTGGCCTTCGGGAATCAGCTCCTGGTTCATCTCGACTATTCGCACAGCATCGGCGCCACGGTCCGCGTGCCAAACGTGGATTCCTACAAAGAAGGCCTACCGATCAAGTGGGAGGACCTGTCTGGCGACGAGGCCTATGCGCCGCTGGCGATTTCTCCCGATGGCAAGACCGCCGCGATGTGGAGCAATCATCGCTGGTGGGTCATGGACAAGCCGAAGGGCGACTTCGACATGCTCTCGAAAGACGAGGAAATCGACCGCCACGCCAAGGAAGCCGCGGAGGAGACCCAGGCCAGAGCCAAGGGCGGCGAGAAGCAGCAGAAAAAGAAAAAGAAGAAGAAGAATCACTGATGCTCCGCAGCCTTCACATCCGCGGCTACCGCTCGCTGCGCAACTTCCGCCTGAAGCTCGGCCGCCTGACCGTCATCACTGGCGAGAACGGCGTGGGCAAATCCAACTTCTACCGCGCGCTGGCAATGCTTCAACGGATGGCCGACGGCCGCTTCGCCGAGTCGGTCGCCCAAGAAGGCGGCATGCCCAGCCTGATGTGGGCTGGTGACCGCCGGAAGGACGAGCCCAACCGCGTCTGCTGGGAAATCGAGCACGACGACTTCGCCTTCGCCATTGAGTGTGGCTTGCCCCCGCCCTCCATCACCGTCTTCAAAACCGATCCCGACATGAAGGTTGAGACCCTTCGCTACGGCGGGCCGAAGGGCCGGATCGTCGCCAAGCGCCGTGGGCCCGCGGTCGAGCTGCGGACCATGGATGGCGGGATGGAGATGGTGCCCCTGCCCTTCCACGCGCCGGAATCAATGCTGGCCGAGGTGCGGGATGGCACTTCCTACCCGGCGCTGGCGGCCACCCGCGAGACCCTGCTGCGCTGGCGCTTCTACCACCAGTTCCGTAGCGATCCGGACTCACCCATGCGCCGTCCGCAGGTCGGCTTCCACTCACCGGTGCTGGCCCACGATGGCTCGAACCTCGCCGCAACCCTCCAAAGCATCGACGAGGCGGACCAGCGTGGCAGCATCAGCAAGGCGGTCGAGGCCGCCTTTCCCGGCACCGAGTGGCGGGCGGTGGACGATCACGGCCGCTTCCAGCTTCAGATCCTACGCCCCGGCCTGAACCGCTGGCTGAACGCCGCCGAACTCTCCGACGGCACCCTGCGCTTCTTCTGCCTCTGCGCTGCCCTGCTCACGCCCAAGCCCCCGCCGCTGCTGGTGCTGAACGAGCCGGAGACCAGCCTCCACCCCGGCGTGCTGGAACCGCTGGCCGCCCTGATCGCCAAGGTGCCACACGAAACCCAGATCATCGTGGTCACCCACGCCCAGCCGCTGGCCAAGGCGATCGAGATCGAGTGCGACACGAAGACCGTCGAGCTGGTCCGCTTTGAGGACGAGACCCGCCGCTTCGGGGAAGATAGCGGCAGACGGGTCTGGACCTTCGATGAGTGATCTTGGTTTCCACCGGGAAAGCGGGAGCCAAATGACCCGCTCCGCAGAAACCCGGATCCGGGGCTGGGCGGATCAGGTTCAATCTGTTAGTATTCCCGCCGTGAATCACCCGCGCGATCGCCGCTGGCATCCGCAAAATCAATGGGTTAGATTATTGATGCTGTGAACCGCCCTTCCCTGCACCTCTGGCTGCTACCGGCCCTCACCCTGCCGGCAGTGGCGCTCGAGCTTCGCGCCTACAATCCGGCCGCCCATGACCGCTTCACCGGCTATCCCGGCGCGCCGGTCATGAATCCCGGCTTTCTCTACGACCCGCTGAAGTTTACCGGCGTCGGCTGGAATGCCTCCCAAGCCAACAGGGAATTCGTGCTGGTCTCGCCCCGCCATGTCCTCGCCGCGCAGCACTACCTGCCGTCCGTGGGCCACCTGATCAGCTTCATCGCTCCGAATGGCAGCATGGTGCAGAGCGCGGTCCAGTCCTTCAACAACATCGGGCCCGACAATCCGCCCGGCATCACCGATCTCACTCTCGTCACCCTGGCCACCCCGCTGCCCGCCACGGTCAAGCCAATGCCCTACCTGAATCTCGCCGACGAGGCGGACTATCTGGGCAAGGAGCTCCAGGTTTTCGGCTTCGGCCTGACTCCCGGCGTCGTCGTTCGTGCCGGCCGGAGCACGATCAACGACATCGATGATGCTGACGTCGACGGACCCGGCGGAACCTACGGGGTGGAGCGCCTGATGGAATACGTCTATGAGGCTGCCGGCACCGATCCAAACGATGCCTACCTGACGACCGGCGATTCCGGCAGCCCGACCTTCGCGCTGGCAGGCACCCAACCGGCGGTGGTGGGCGTCCATTTCACCGCAGCCGAAGACTCCGGCGATCACTACAACTACGATAGTTTCGTGCCGCACTATGTGCCGGCCCTGGACCTCTTGCTCGCACCCTCCGGCTACCGGATGCGGCCAGCGAACTTCACGCCTACCACCCTGTCCTTCGCCTGGACCTCCACACCGGCGATCCTTGAAGCCGGCGATCCGGGCAGCGTGACCGTCACCCTGCAGAACACGGGTGCCACCGAAACCGGCAACTTCGCCGCCACCCTGACTTTCCCGACGGCGCAGGCACCTTCCGCGCTCACCGCCACTGGCTGTGTGATCGAATCGCCCGGCAGTGGAGTCTGGCAGGTGCGCAAGGCGCTGGTCGCCGCCAGCGAGCAGATCGTCGTAACCGCTTCATGGACCGCCATGCCGAATACCTCGCAGATCGCCGCGAGCGTCGCCTTGGCATCCGACACCAGCACCCCTAGCGTGAATCCGCTGACGATCGCTGTCGCCGAGGGCTACACCGCCTGGGCCTCGGGCCTCACCGAAGGCGATCAAACCGATGACCCAGACGGCGATGGCGAAATCAACCTGCTGGAATACGCCTTCGGCAGTGATCCGGAGTCCGGCCAGACCTTGTTCCCCGGCGGTGATGCCACCCGTCCGCAAGTCACCTACGACGCGGGCACGGACACCGTCACCCTGAGCTACCCCGAGCGGCTCAGCGCCGCCCTACTAGGCTTATCGTACCAAGTGGAGACATCCCCCGCCATGGCCCCGGGCCCTTGGACCCTCGCTCTACCGGTGGGAGCCAGCACCACCACCCAAGCCTACAGCCCCGCAATTCCCGGATTCGTGAAGCGGGTTATCACCTGGCCGAAGAGCGCGCCGGAACTCTTCGCCCGCGTGCGGGTGGAACTGGCGGAGTGATCACGGCCGGATCTCCACCCGGTCCCCCAGCTCCGTCAGCGAGAATAGCTTCGTCGCATTCCCATAGGGCACGCGGATGCAGCCGTGCGAGGCCGGATAGCCCGGCACCACGCCCTGGTGGAAGCCGAAGTCCCCGCAGCTCAAGCGCTGGAAGAAGGGCATGCTCGCGGCATACAAGGTGGAGGTCCAGGTCTTGTACTTGTTGGTGATCGCGTAAGTCCCGGTCGGCGTCGCGAAGCCGGAACGGCCGGTGGAGACCTGGGTGCTGTAGAGCTCCAAGCCGGAGGAATCGAAGATCCACGCCTTCTGGTCGGAGAGATCCACTACAATCCGGCGCTGCTCGACTGCCGGATCCTTGCCGAGCAGCACCCGCATCATCTTCACGTCGCTCTTGCGGGCGGCGATGTTGATCGGCCACATCCGGCTCGGCTTGGTCCAGACCTCGGTCTTGGCGCCGGCCGCCATCAACTGGCGGGCGCTCTCGGCATTCCCGGCATCCACCGCCAGCATCAGGGGGGTGATGTTCTTGTCGTGCCGCAGCAGCCAGCGCATCGTCCCACCCCGCACATGGCGGATGAAGCTCTCCGAAGCCGGCAGGTTCAGGGCCGTATTTGCATCCGCCCCGGCCATCAGCAGGCTCTTCACGATCCGCGACTGGCCGAGCACGATCGCCAACTGCAGCGGCGCCTGGCCTTCTCCAATCGGCTCCACCGGCGAGGCCCCGAATTCCAAGAGCTTCTCCACCGTCCGCTGGTCGCCATGGCGGATCGCCACACCCAAGGGGGTATCGATGAAGGGCGCGGGCATGGGCCCGGGCAGGCCACAGTGGCCGAGCAGCAATTCAAGTTCATCCCGCGCACCGCGGCGGCTGGCCTCGTAGAAGAGCCCCCGGCCATCCGCGCCATAGCACAGGAAGAGATGCAGGAAATCCGGACGGTCATCGACCAAGGCGGCTTCCACCGGCCGGCGTCCCTTCGCGTCGCGGGTCTCCGGCGAGATCCCCAAGCCCATCAGCAAGCGGCACACCTCAATGTCCCGCGCGCCATACGCCTTCCACAAGGCGGTCGCCCACGAGCCATCGAGTGGGCGCGCGCCCACTCCCACCAAAAGCTTCGCGAGGTCCAAGTCCCGCGCATCGAGCGCCGCCTGCAGTGGCACCTTGCCATTGCGATCACGGAGATTCGGATCCGCCCCCGCCATCACCAACGGCTTGGCGAGGTCCCGCCAATCCTTGCGCAAGGCCGCTACCAGCGAGGACTCGCCCGGGCCATTCACCGCCGCGGCATCCGCTCCAAGTTTCAGGAGCTCCGCCATCAGATCGCGACGGCCGGACTCGATCGCCACATGCAGCAGAGGATTGCCCGCCGCATCCTTCTGGTGCGGATCGGCACCGCCCTTCATCAGGCGCTCCACAAAAGAAAGCCGCCCGTGGCGAATCGCCCAGGGAAGCACCTGATCGCCATCGGGCGTTTTGCCCTCCGGCGGTGCTCCGGCATTCAGCAGGCGCTCGGTGATCGCCGTCTCGCCACGGCAAACAGCCAGCGAAACGGCGGTGACACCGCCAGGCGTGGTTGCACCGAGATCCGCACCATTCTCAATCAGACCCCAGGCAATCGCCAGGTTCCCCTTGTCGATCGCGATGTGTAGCGGGCTGTTACCCTCCGCATCGCGCTGGCCGGTATAGACGCGCGCCTGCAGCAGCAGGCGCGCAAGATCGGCATCGCCCGCCTGCACCGCCGTCAGCAGCGAGGCGGCGGTCGGGTCCACCCCGCGTTTCTGCAGGGTCCGGATCGCCTCCCGCTGCGGACTGCGGCACGCCGGGACGGATAGCAGCAATAGCGCTGCCATGAGGTGACGGACCGCGGGACGACAAAAGGTCACTACGCCGCGGTCATAGCACCGGGTCCGCCGCGACACAAGTTCCGCCGCTCTATCAGTTAGCCTTTTCTAGAGCCGTGAGATATTTCTCCGGGTTCTTGTTGAACTTCTTCAGGCAGGGCTTGCAGCAGAATTCGAAGGTCTGGCCCTTGTAAACGGTCGTCACCCGCTCGTCCATGTCGTCCAGCCCGTCACCGGTGACCAGGCATTTCTTCAGCGGATAGGGCTTCGGCTTGGCCTCGTTTTTGGCGACCTTTTTGGAGTGCGCTTTCTTGCCGGCCGGGGCGTTCGCCGCCGCCGGATCCGGCTTGGTGGTGGCGCAGGAGGCGAAGACGCAGGCAGCCAGAAGCAGGAAGAAGGGTTTCATATCGGGTGGATCTATTGAAGGGGTTCAGTGCAGTTTGGCCAGATACTTCCCGGGATTCTTCTCGAACTTGGCCACGCAGGGCTTGCAGCAGAACTTCACCTCTTGGTCGCCATAGACCTTGGTGACGGGAGTCCCCATTGAGCCGAGCTTGTTGTCGCCCACGACGCAGGTGTCGCGGTTGTAACGTTTCACGGCAGCCGTGCTGGCACTGCCACCACCGCTGGCGGCGCAGGAGGCAAGGATCGCGGTGGCGATAAGCATAAGGGTCGTTTTCATAGTAATATATTGGATTGCAGTTTGGATTTTAGAAATGGAATCCGAAGCCGGCCCCGAAGCCGTGATCGGAATGGTATTGGGTGACCAGGGAGAATTGCTTGGTCAGGGTGTATTCGGCGCCGAGCGTCCACTCCCACTCGCTGCCGGTATCGTAGCGGGCCTCGCCGAAGACCCCGAGGCGGTCGGTGATCTGGAGGCTCTTCGCCAGGCCGAGGCGCAGGTCGCCCGCGGTGTCGAATTGGACGGAACTCCACACCAGATAGGGCAGCCGGTACTGGAAGCCGGCAAAGGCCCGGTCTTCCTCGTCCTCCATGTTGGTGAAGCGGTAGCCGAGCACCGTGGAGAAGTTCGGGTTGAAGTAGCGTTTCCAGCCCGCCTCGATTTCATACATGGTCTCGTCCTCTTCGTGGTGGCCGTAGCCGACATCCCAGGTGCCGAAGAAGTCGTTGTGCGAGTTCATGAAGGTCAGCATCCCCATGCTCATGTGGCTCTGAACTGAGCCGTCGATCATCGCGTAAAAGGGATCCTCCGCGTGCTCGCCCATCTGCGGCATGTGCTCCGGTCCCTGCTCCTCGTAAGAGAAGACCCGCGCCATCCCGGCATGCATGTGGTAGAGCAAGTGGCAGTGGAAGAGCCAGTCGCCGCTCTCGTCCGCCTCGAATTCGATCGTGCGCTTGCCCATCGGCGGCACGTCGATGGTGTGCTTGAGCGGGGCATCGCTGCCCTGCCCCTCCAACACGCGGAAGAAGTGGCCGTGCAGGTGGATCGGGTGATGCATCATGGTGTCGTTCACCATTTCCAGCCGCAGCACCTCACCGCGCTTGATCTTGATCACGCCGTCCTCCGCCATGGTCTTGCCATTGAAGGACCAGATGTAGCGCTCCATGTCGCCGGTCAGGCGCAGCGGGATCGTGCGACGCGGATGAGAGGAATCGTAAGCGGTGCTCTTGGTGGCATGCAGCTTCGAGTAAGGTGCCAGGGGCCGCTCGCTCTCGTTCCCGCCCATGTCCATCTTGCCGTGGTCCATGCCCTTCATGCCGCCCATGTCCATGCCCTGCATCGACATGGCGGAGTGATTCATCCCCTCCATGTCCATGCCGTCGTCCATGTCGTTCAGGCCGGCCGTCATGTAGTCCATGCGATAGAGGTCCGGGCGCGGGATCTCCGGGGCGGCGTGCAGCTCGCCACTGCCAAGCAGAACCGAGGCATGGCCGGAGCCATCCTGAGAGGTAGCCCGCACCTCCCATTGGCCGGACTCCGGCACCCGGACAATCACATCGTAGGTCTCTGCCATCCCGACCAGCAGCCGCTTCACCGAGAGCGGTTTCACCGCCGGACCATCCGCCGCCACGATCGTCATCGGCCCGGTCGCAGACTCCAAATAGAAGTAGGTGGAGGCGGCGGAGTTGATGAAGCGCAGCCGCACCCGCTCGCCCGGCTTCCCCGGCACCTGGATCGCGCGCTTCCCGTTCGCCAGGAAGGCATCATAGGCGACATCGGAAATATCCATCGCCGGCATGCGCATCCGCTCGCGCTCCCAGAAATCCTTCATGGCCCCGGCCCGGGCCGCGCCGGTGAGGCTCTGCGCGCTGCCCTTGCGGATGGCATACCAATCGCTGCCCCGCATCAGCGTGCGCATCACCTCGTGCGGATTCTCGGTGGTCCAGTCGGACAGCACCACCACCTGCTCCCGCGCGGCATGCACCGGCTCCCCGCCCTTCGGCTCGATCACGATCGAGCCATAGACGCCCTGCTGTTCCTGCAAGCCGGTGTGGCTGTGATACCAATAGGTGCCGGAGTGCTTGAGCGGAAACTCGAAGGTGTGCGTGGTGCCCGCCTTGATCGGCGGCGTGGTGAGGTAGGGCACCCCGTCCTGAGCATTCGGCACCAGCACGCCGTGCCAGTGAATCGAGGTTTCGTCATGCTTCAGGCTGTTGTGCACGTGGATCCGCGCGATGTCGCCTTCGTGGAAGCGCAGCGTCGGCCCCGGGACGCCGCCGTTCAAGGTCAGCGCCCGCACCGTCTTGATACCCGGCTCGGGGCTCCACGCTTGTTCGGCGACTTCCAGGTTGTATTCGACCACGCGCGCCTGCGCGGCTGTTAGAAAGAGAGCAGGAAGGAAGATGAGGAGTGCTTTCATATTGGCAACGGGGAGGGGCTTCTTGGGCGGCGTCTCTCAGGACCCGAAATGCTTGAGTCGTTCCTTGAGGATCTGGCGGGCCCGATAGATGCGGGTCTCCACTGCCTTCGGACTGCAACGGGTGATCGCGGCAATGTCCGCATAGCTCATATCCTCGTAGATAAAGAGCGACATCGCCTCCCGCAAGTCGTCAGGGAGTTTCAAGAACTCATCGTCGATCGCCTGGGCCCGTTCGCTTGCTTGGGCTGCCTCCTCCGGGGTCTTCCCGGGATCGGCCGGCTCAAGCGCGGCATGACCCGCACCGTCAGCCGCAGCATCCAATTCCAGCGCGGGATGGCGGATTCTCCAGCGGGCGTGATTGCGCGCGAGGTTGGATGCAATCGTGAACAGATAGGTGCTGAAACTTCCGCTGGGACGGTAGCGCGCACACGACTGGTAGAGCTTCACGAAGGTCTCTTGCGCCAGATCGTCGGCAGTTTCGCGATTGCCCGTCATCTTGTGCAGGAACGAGGTGATTCGTGCGCCCCAGCGGTCCATCAGAGAATTCAACGCGAGATCCTCGCCCCGTGCCAGACGACCCATCAATTCGGCATCGGAAAGGTCCATAGCGGTGCTGTCCTAGTGACCGCCATGCGGATCGCCATGGCTGCCCTCCAGCGCCAAGGGCAACATCGTTTCCAGATAGCGGGCCGCCTGATCGGAATCGAGAACCGCAGCGGTTTCGTACATGTGTTGCACCATCGCCCGCCGACACTGGGCGTCGGTCTCCGCATGTTCCTTCAGCGCCGCCTCGAGCTCAGGACTGACCTCACGGCTGGCCCGAGCGAGCGTCTCGACCTTTGAGCGAGCGGCAGCGATGCGCTGGCACATTTCCATGCACTTCGGCCGGTAGGCTGCATGCAACTCGGAAACCCGCGCGAACTGATCATCGCTGAGCTTCAGCTCGCTGCGCAGCCAAGAGAGCTCGGGCATGGAGTCGAGCAAGGTCTCCTGCCGTTCTGCCATCTTGTGCGAACGCATGAGGCAGAACGCGAGGACGCCGCCCAGCAGCGCGAGGATAAGAATCGTCAGCCCTTTCTTCATTTCACTTCGCGGTGGTGTGGGCAAAGGGACTGATGGATTCGGCATAGGCAGCCTTGGCATCCGGTGCTTCCGGCAAGCTCGCGGCTCCCAACCAAAGTCCCAAAGCCACGGTCGTTGCCACACTCGCGAAGGCTCCCCACGGGCGGCTGAAGACAGCGGCCACGGCCGCGAGCCAAGGAATCCCTTCCGGAGGATGCTGCGCCGCCATTTCGATGCGGTGCCACACCCCTTGCCGGAAGGACGGAGGCAAGGGCGCTTCGTCCCTTGCCGCCCTCCTCAGCAGCTCATCAAATTCGGAGTCGTTCATGGCTGAGTTGACAGGATAGCCGCCGTGCCGGCGGCGAGCTTACATCCCCTTGCCACAGGTCGCGCGCTGTTCGGAAGCGGCGAGCGTGCAGTTGGATTCACAGGTGCGGACCTTCTTGAAGGTGCTGCGTGAGGCGCGGCCACCAGGCACGTCCTTGGCGACCATCTTGCTGCTGCAGCAGGCTTTGCCTTTGCAATCCGCCATCACGAGACAGCAGTCGCTTTTCGCGGCAGAACCGTGGGTCAGCCGCTTCACCGGGAAGTCCGGGCGGGCATAGGCAGCGGACCCGAACAGGGCGGCGGCAAATGTCAGCGCGGAGAGATTGAGGATCTTGTTTTTCATCGTCTTGGTTTCGGTTCGGATTGGGAACGCATCGATATTGCGTTCCACCGGGTAAAACACCGACCCTCCGGGAAACCCTTGAACTTTTTCCCCGCTTCACTGATTCAGCAACCAGCCGATCAGCAGCACCTGCGGCACCGTGATCAGGGGCAGTGCGAGCGCCGCCTTCCAGGACTTGGTGATCTCGCGCAGCACCATCACTTCGGTGTAGTCGGTGGCGGCACCGGCCATCAGGAAGGTGAAGGCATTGCCCGGCGCGGCGGCACGGGTCAGCAGGTCCGCGGCGATCGGGCTGGAGCCTTCCGAGCAGACTTCGATGAGCGTCGTCGCCACCAAGGTGCTGATCAGACCCAGCAGCGTGGGACCGAAGATGGCGTGGAACTTATCCGGCGGCACGAAGGCCCGGATCGCCGCGGCGATCACCACACCGAGGAAGATCCAGCGTAGGATCATCCGCGACTCGGACATCCCGGTCCGCGCGATCTCCCGCAGGTTCGCCGCATTCGGCTTCAGCCTGCCAAAGGCTTCCCGGAAGGCCGGCCCGAAGCAGAAATCATCCGGCAGCTCGCGGGCATTCGCATTCGCCGGCAGCTTGCCGCGCTTCACCAGCAGGTCGATGATCCAGCCGGTGAGAATCCCGATCACCATCGACGCCACGATGAAGAGCAGCATCCACTTCCAGCCAATCATTGCGGCCAGGATCAGGGTCAACGAAAGCGAGTTCCAAGGGCTGGCCACCAGGAACGCCACCGTCTGGCCGAGCGAGGCGCCCTTGCGATAGAGCTGCGCGCCGACCATCAGGATCCCGTGGTTGCAGAGGTCCAGCAGCACGCCGGCGAAGGTCGCCCGCAGGATCCCGCCGAAAGTGCCACCCCGGCCTAACAGGCCCGGCACCAGATTTTCCGGCAAGCGTCCGATCACGCCGACCGCGACGATACCCGCCAGCAGGCCCCACCAAGCCTTCGACATGAATTCGTAACTGCCGTGCGCGAAGGTCCCCCACCACGCGGGACCGCCGCCGATGAAGTGCCCCACGATCCCCACGGCGACCAAGACGAGAGAGCCCCACAAAATCCAATCAACCCTGCGCTTCGCGGAAGTGCCGCAGCACGAAGCGGCCTGCTCCGCACCTCCGCCGCAGCAAGAGGCCATCTGCACCTCTCCACCACCGCCACAGCACGATGGCTTGATTTCCTTCGCAGGGGCGGGAGCGCAGCATGAGGGGCGGGCTTCGAGGTCCGCGGATTCCTGATGATTATGGCAAGAAGATGACATCGTAGGTCCAGGATTGGGGTTCAGGCCAGGCGCCGCTTGTAGAGCGCGATCAACTCCTCCATCCGGCGGTCGAGCTGCTTTGAGTCGGTCGCCGCCTCCGTCACGCAGTGGCGCACGTGGTCCTCCAGAAGTTTCGCCTCCAGACCGCGCAGCGCGGAGTGAATCGCGGAGATCGTGTGCAGGATCTCCGGACAATCCCGGTTCTCCGTGATCATCCGTCCGATCCCCTGAACCTGCCCGGCAATCCGGTTCACCCGGCCGAGAAGGGGGGCGCTGTCGTGGCAACTGCGTTCCATGCAGATACCCATAGGGGGTATATGTATTCCTGCAAATGGAAATTTCGCCCCGACCTCAGGCTGTGCTTTCAGCCTACGTGCTACCCTTTGCGACAGAGTCGCTTTGGGAGTGCGCGCGAGAATCGCCGCTTTCTCTGCGAAGTCTCCCAAATCACCGCCATTCAAGTTCTAGGGGGGTACAGCCCCACCTGAGGATAGAGCGGCCCCCTTCACCGGGGACCGCTCATTTCACCTGAGGTAGTGGTCACTTCACCTAGAACTCGCGCGTCGCCCCAAAGCCCACACGCGCCCAAAAAGCGGCGATTCTCGCGCGCACTCCCAAAGCGGCTGCGCCGCGAAAGGGGTCACCGATCCACCAATACCGAGTAGCGGTAGCTCAGAGTCTTCTCCTCTCCTGCTGCCAGCTTCAGGGTCCATTCCAGCTCGCGGCGTGGGTTGACGCTGCTTACGCCTTCCGTCCGCAGCTTGGCGGCGGGATTGCCCTCCGCATCGATCATCTCCCCCGAGAAGCAGGCCCGGATGCTCATCACCGAGTCCTTGCCACGGAAATTCCGCACCACCATCGTGCCCTTCACCTTGGTCTTCTGGAAATCATTCCCGCCGATCCAGACCAGCTCGCGCTGCTGCTCTTCCTCCACCTCCGCATAGCGCGCATCGATGCTCAAGGCCTTGGTCACGCGCAGGCAGGTCGACTGCCCCGGGTTCACCCACTGGCTCAGACTCTGACCGCGGAAGCGCCCGCTCTCCGTGATCATCGCCGGACCGGTGGTCAGCGGGAACTTGAAGGGATTGGTGAACTTCAGCGCATCCCAAGGCGCGTCCTCATCCTTCTGTTGCTGCTGGCTCGAGCCACTCTCGCGGCGATAGCGCCCATACTCATCCCGGGGATCCGGCACCACCCACTCCACCACCCGCTGGCAAGCAGTCTTCGCCGAAGCAATCTCCAGCGACAGCGAATCACCCGGCGCCAGGCTGCGCGGCCCGATGCTCTCGAAGTGCACATCGTCCCCGCCGCCCGCCTCCGCCAGGTTCGGCAAGGCCGCAGCACCACCGCCTGATGGCGTCATCGTGTTGTACATCACCATCTGCTGCGATGCCATCCCGCCAGGGCTGCCCGGCTGCTGGCTGAGCTGCTGGAAGAAGGCCGCCAGCGAGCCACCCGCCCACAGCGGCGAATCGACATGCGCGAACTCGATGTTCGGGAAGCCCGAGATGAGTTGCACTTCCGTGTCCTTCAGGTCGATCAACTCATTCCGCACCACTGCATTCCGCCGGATCGAAAGCTGGTCCGTACCCGCCAGATCGATGAGATAGGACGGTGCCCAGGCGATCCCACGCGCGAGGTAGGAGATCTGCACCCGACCGCCATTGGCAGGCGCTTGCCCGACCTCGAAGATCATCACCGGCTTCTCCAGCTTGCGCTTCTTCGCCTCGATCGGCCCATCCACGCTCACCGATGCGATCGAGCCGAGATCGAGATACTGCCGCCCTCCCTTCTCCGGCTCCAGCACCAGGAAATTGCCGGCCGAGGCAGTCGGCAGCGTGCCATTGGCCTGCGTGACAGTCCATGCGCGCATGCTGGCCCAAGGATCGTTCGTCGGCATCGAATTGTCCCAGATCCGGCGCGGGGTGAACTCAGGCATCGTCCAGACCTTGCCGCTCACCAGCGGCTCTTGCGCGGGCGCTGTGCTCTTGAGCTTCACCGTCACCGGTGCCCCCGCCAGATCGCGCTGCAAAATGCCGGAAGGCAGAACCGGCTCGGGATCTTCCAGCATCCGCGTCGTGGAGCGGATCGTCACTTGGCCATCGCTCTCCACCCAGAAGCTGCCATGCACCGCGCGGGGCAGGTCTTGCCAGCAGTAGACGCCCGGGCCCTTCACCTCGAAGGAAGCGCGGACCACCGCCACGCTGTTCTTGAAGAGGCCCACGGAATCGACCCGCGGCGTGACCGCAGTCTCCTCTGCAGCGTAAATGGGGACGACGACAAGGGCTAACAGACAGATCGCGGCTTTCATGGTTCCTCCGGTGATAGCCGGAGAATCGCGTCCTGTCCGTAAACATCCCGTAAATGCGATCAGCTCCTCCTGCGCGCATCCTTGAAGGCACCCGGCCACAACTCGCGCAGCAAAGCCTCCACCTCCGCCGGAGCATGGTGATACTCCATGAAGCTCCTCAGCGCCACGAAGTCCTCGCGCTTCATGATCTGGGGCAGCAGCTTCGCTTGCGCGGGTGTATCGATGAGATGCTCGCAGAAGCCGAGCGCCGCGCCGGTCCGGACATCATCGCCGCCGTGGATCAAGCACCAATCGCATCCAAAGGCAGCGGGCTCTCTTCACAGAGCGCCCGGAACTTGGATTGCAACTCGATCCACAGCATCATCGGCCCCTCCACCTCCCGCGATGCGATCAGCGGTTGAAGTTCGGGCAGGCGTTCAGATGCCTCGCGGCGCCAGCGGCTCATGGGTTCATCAGCCTTACTTCTTCCGCTTCTCCACCCGCTCCAGCTTAGCCACCGGCCATGGCCCGGTGGCTGTCGGCAGTGCTGTGTCCTCATACTTCGCCTCTGCGGGAAAGATCGCCTCTCCAAACCCGGATTTATCCTGCAATTCAGGCAGCATCGCACCGCGAATCAAATAAGGCACATCCGGATCGCTTTTACAGCTCCGCACCGCCTCCATGAGCTTCTCCGGTGACAGTTGGATTGGTGCGAATCCCTTGCCATTTTCCAGTATCCGGTAGGCGAGCTTCCGGTTCTCAAACCGATACTGGTCGTCTTTCACCTGCAGACAGAGGCGCTGATTGATCACCACGTCCCTTCGGCCGTCTCCATCCACATCGCGGAAATAGAACATCGACTCCACGGATCCCAACCTGCTTTGGGCCCTACCATTCCAGTCCCAATCCCAACGCCAGACCGAGCCATCCTCGTCTCCGTTCCGCGCCAGATCCACAGTGCCGGCCACCTCGCGTCCCGACGCCCAAGAAACCCCAAGCCAAGTTTCGTCCGCGGAAGTCGAGAAAGCCACGACTCCGCTCAACGGCGCCCGCAACTCCATGGACGGGGGACCTACAACCTCATGATCGAGTTCGCCAAGGAAGGGAAAGTGCCCAAGCTCGGCACCCTCTTCGGAAATCAAGACCACATCCGAAAGTTCAAGATGCTCACGTGCTTGGTTTCTGCCGAACGCAAGCCCGAGTATCCAGCGATTGCGATCCGCTCGTTTCGCATCGGCTAGGTGGGGGCCGAACTTGAGCTCCTGCTCCGGCAGTCGCTCACGCAAAGCGGGAAACTCCCCTGCAGGGTCCGAGGTCCGTTTCTCGACATATTCCCGAACCGCAGGCGGCAAAGTCGCGGGATCTACCGGCACTTGCCCAAGAACGAGCTGGGGCAAACCGACGAGCAGAGCGACCGAGGTGATGAATCCAGCGTTCACGGAAGTGTGTGAATGGAGCCTGCCATGAGGCTCGGCTCCTGTAAATCGCGCCGCCGCTACTTCTTCGCCGTCTTCACCTTCTCGAAGGACTCCGTCACCCTCTCCACCTTCTTCGGCTCAAATCCCGACTTCTTGATGAACTCGGTGATCTCCTCGTCCTTGATGGCGGCGCCTTTCTTCTCCTCGATGATCAGCAGCTTGCGCTCGAGGTCGACGTGGACGTTCGAGACCGCGGGGTGCTTCTTGAAGTAGCCCACCAGGCCCTGGGCGCAGAAGGAGCAGACCATTCCGTCCACGGTGGTCTTCACAGTCATCACGCGCTCGGTGGAAGCGCGGGCGGGGCTGGCGGCGAAGAGCCAGGCAACAATCAGGCTGAATAGGATATTATGGTTCATAATCGTAAAATTGGTTTTGTTAGAAGTGCATCATGAAGTTCACCAGCGGATCGCCATCCAGCGAGCAGCCGAGTTCGATAAAGTAGGGCCCCTTGAAGAAGCGGACCTTCGGGATGATCTCCAGGTCGTCCTCCATGCCGCTGACGTGTTCGAGCTGGAGGATCAGCCAGGTATTGAGGTGTTCGAATTCCGCCTTGTACGGCGCGACGCCGAAGGACAGGCTGGTCACGCCGCGCGAGACGTCCTCCGAGCCGATTAGCTTGGTCTCGAAGGCGGTGTAGATCCGCCGCGTCTCGTAGTCCGCGCGGAAGAAGCCGAGGCCCGCGGGAGCCCAGGAATCCCCGTCCTGTTTGGCCGCCCCGGCCCCGAGGCCGAGGTAAATATTTGCCTGAGCTTCCGGCATGTTCCAGCGCTTGAGCAGCCAGTTGTGCTGGATGCCGGTGTAGTAGTCGTCGTCGCGCTCGTCCCCGAAGCGCATGGCATGCACCCCGAGGGCGGCTTGCGAGGTGTAGGAGTGGTAGGCTTCGAAGTTCTGCACATCGCCGCTAGTACCGAGCATGATCTGCCAGGCACCCTCGAAGGATACGGGATGGGCCACGGCACCCGCGGTGCCGAGCAATAGAATCGCAAGAGGTTTCATCGATAGGGACAGGGAGTGAGAAAGAAGACGGCGGCCGTCCACGCCACGGCAGTCCCTTGAAAAGGGGCACGAAGGCACGGCTAGGCTCAGGCGGCAGTGAATGGGCTGCCGCGCCGCTTTCTTCTCACAGTGTCCTGCTCACCAACATCGCCCGTCGCTGCGCCGGCGGCGCATGCCAGGGAATCGCCGGCACCCACTCCGGCCGCAGCTCAAGGTCGCCCTGCAGCACGACCGGCAGCCACAGTTCCGCCGGCTGCGGCGCGAGCGCCACTACCGGCAGGGCCGGCAACACCGCATCCGGCGCCTTTTCCCGCGGCTCCTTGTTCGTCGCGCAGGAGCAATCGTCGTGCTTCTGCTCCTTCTTCTTCCCGCTGCCACAGCAGCAGGAGGAGGAGGACTCTGCCTGCTTCGCCACCTCGCCCGCACAACAACACAGCGGGCTGGCGACCAAGAGGGCCAGCAAGCAGGTGAAGATGGAGGCAAGGCGTGACACGACGAGGAAAGCAGTAGGAGCCCGACGCCCCTCCGCAAATTCCTTCCATACTCCTCCAGGCCCCCGAATCAAGGCGGAAGCTCCCATCTCACCCCAATCACTCGCCACTCCGCATTCCCCGCTCCGCACTGCTCCTTGACTCCCCGCCCCCACGCCCCCACCTTCCCGCCCACGATTATGGCTGAACCGCAAACCGCCGACCTCTTGACGCTGGATACGGACGCTCTGAAGAGCCGTCTGACCCAGCTCGGGAGGTATCTTTGACCTGCCGACCCTGGAACGGGAGATCGGTTCGCTCGAGGCCGCCATGGGCGACCCGAATTTCTGGAACAATCAGGAGAAGGCCCGCGCCGCCAATAGCCGGATCGCCAGCTTGAAAAAGAAGCTGGGTGCCTTCCAGAAGCTCAACAGCCGCTACGACGACCTGCTCGCCGGCATCGAACTGGCGAAGGAATTCGACGACAACGATGCGGCAGCCGAGGCGGTGAACTCCGCCGCGGAGCTGGACAAGGACATCCGGTCCTTCGAGCTGCTCACGCTGCTTGACCGGCCGAATGACCAGTCGTCCTGCTACCTGGTGGTCCAGGCCGGTGCGGGCGGCACGGAGGCCTGCGACTGGGCACAGATGCTCTATCGCATGTACGGCCGCTGGGCGGAGCGCAAGGGCTTCACCTGCGAGACGATCTACTGGGAAGATGGCGACGAGGCCGGCCTGCGCGGTGCCTCGATGAAGATCACCGGGGACTACGCCTACGGCTACATGAAGAACGAGCGCGGCGTGCACCGTCTGGTGCGCATCTCGCCCTTCGACTCGGCTGGCAAGCGCCACACCTCCTTCGCGTCCGTCGACGCGACTCCGGAGATCAACGACGAGATCAAGATCGAGATCAACGAGAAGGACTGGGAAATCACCACCATGCGCTCCGGCGGCAAGGGTGGTCAGAACGTGAACAAGGTGGAGACCGGCGTGCTGCTGCGCCACTTCCCCACCGGCATCCTGATCCGCTCCACCAATGCCCGCTCGCAGGGTGCTAACAAGGAACTCGCCTTCGAGATCCTCAAGGCCAAGCTCTTCCAGCTTGAGGAAGACAAGCGCAGGGCCGAGTCCGAGCGCGCCTACGGTGAGAAAGGCGACATCGCCTGGGGCAACCAGATCCGCTCCTACGTCTTCCAGCCTTACCAGAAGGTCTTGGACCTGCGGACCGGTGAGGAGACGAATAACATCCAGGCGACGATGGATGGGGATATCGATGCGTTCATCGAGGCCAAGCTGCGTGGCAAGGTCCGGGTGAAGGGCGCGAAGGACGAGGACGATTGAGCCACCTCGTTATGGAGTGCGGCGGCACGACGCCGCTTTGGCTCCGGGTTGGTGATTTCGCGATTAGCGGTTCCGAATTGGTGAGAGGCAAGTCCTCACCAATCCAAAGCGGCGTCGTGCCGCCGCACTCCATAGCCCCCAAACTTCACTCCCCGCGATATTCCACCCGCGGGCAATGCCCGGAAGCCTTGGACGAATCAAGGTTGCGGGATGTTAGATGGAATGCTTTGATAGAGGCGCAAATCCCATTCAGTCGCCATGATCAAAGAATTCAGAGACTTCATCCTCAAGGGCAACATGCTGGACCTCGCCGTCGGTGTCATCATCGGCGCGGCTTTCGGCAAGGTGGTCACCGCCTTCACCGAGTTCCTGCTCTCGGTCATCACTTTCCCGACCGATAGCACCGAGATAGGAGCAGTGGAGATCAAGAAGCGGGCCTTCCATGTCATGGAGAAGGTGGACGGCAAGGATGTAGATGTCACCAAATGGAAGGTGATCGACCTCGCGCCGATCATCAACGCCTTCATCAGCTTGATCATCGTCGGCTTCGCGCTGTTCATCGTGGTGAAGCTCTACACCGCGGCCAAGAAGCGCTTCGAAGCACCCGCCGTGGCCGCTGCCGCAGCCACTCCGGAAGACGTGAAGCTCCTCACTGAGATCCGCGACCTGCTGAAATCGCAACAGGGAAAGGCTTGATCCTTTCCCCGGCTCTGCTCGCCTCCGCCCATGCCGCCGGACCGCGAGCCGCTGCCCTTCGACGTGCGTGACGCGCTACCCTTCCTCGATGGGGAAGGCTGGCGCGAGTCCGCGCGGAATGGCTTGGAAGACGCGCTTGGCCTGAAGCGCGTCCGCACCATTTTCCGCGAGGCCGCCGCCCGTAGCGGCGAGCCCTTCGCAGAAGCTTTTACCGGCTACGGTCTCAGCGCCGCGGGCCAGGACTTCGCCACCGCGATTCCTGCCTCCGGCCCGGTGGTGGTGATGGCAAACCATCCCTTCGGCGGGGCTGATGCCCTCGCTCTGGGCACTCTCTGCGCAGCTTGGCGGCCGGACACGCTGATGCTGGCCAATGAAATGGCGGCGCGGGTCCCGGGCCCGGGCAAGCTCATGATTCCGCTCTCGATCCTCGGTGGCGAGGGCTCGGCCCGGAAGAATGCCCCTTCCCTGCGCCGCGCCCTCGGACATCTGCGCGATGGCGGCCTGCTGGCAGTCTTTCCTTCCGGCGAAGTCGCAAGCTGGAAGGGCAAGGCCGTCGAGGAAGGCCCTTGGTCACCGCACGTGGCCGCACTGGCGCTGAAAAGCGGTGCCACCTTGGTGACCGTGAAGTTCTTCGGCAGGAACCCCTCATGGTTCCACCTCGCTGGCGGTATCCATCCGCTGGTCCGCACTGCGCTGCTACCCCGCGTGCTCCTTTGCTCCCGCGGCCAGACCGTCCACTGCCGCGCTGAAGCGGTGGACCCCGCCGAGGTCGCGGGCATGAGTCCGGAGGATGCCGCCCGCCATTTGCGGCTGCGGACGATGGCTATTCCTGAGGCCTGAACGACTCCTCGTGTGACGAGAATGTCGGCGAAGGGGAATCGCCCGCGCCATCGGTTCCAGCGATGAAGAACGAAGATTCTTCGATTCGGAGAATGGAGCCACTGGAGACATGATCAGAAGCGATTCAGTCATGAACCTATCACTTCAACCGATTGCGGCACCCGCCGATCAGGCCGAGGTCCAAGCCGAAATCGCCCATCTCCAGCGCCGCGGGCCACTGGCCTCGCAGGGCAAGCTGGATGTCTTTCTCGCCGCTGCTTGGGAGATCCCCGCGATCCTCCATGAGATTGGCCGCCTGCGCGAAATCACCTTCCGCGGTGTCGGCGAAGGCACCGGCAAGGAGCTCGACCTCGACCGCTTCGATGCCAGCTACCTGCAGCTCTTCCTCTGGGACCGCGAGGCCGCTTGCGTGGTCGGCGGCTATCGCCTCGGCTGCACTGATGTGCTGCTGGCCTCCGGCGGTGCCGACGCGCTCTACACCTCAACGCTCTTCCACTTCGAGCAGCCCTTTCTGGACTTCCTGAAGCCGGCGCTGGAGCTCGGCCGCTCCTTCGTGATCCCGGAATACCAGAAGTCGATCCACCCGCTCGGCCTCCTGTGGCGCGGGATCGGCCGCTTCGTCGCGGAGCGCCCGCGCTATGCCCGGCTCTTCGGGCCGGTGAGCATTTCCAGCGACTACACGGCCACCTCCACGGATCTGATCGTGCGCTTCCTGCGCGACCGCCGCCAGGACAAGGCCATCTCCCGCTGGGTCCACCCGCTCCACCCCTACGGTCTGCCGGAGGGCGCGGACATCAGCTCCTGCCTGCAATCGATCGAGGACGTCTCCGCTGCCGTGGCCGCCGCCGAGCCTGATAGCAAGGGCGTGCCGGTCCTGCTGCGGCAATACCTCAAGCTGAACGCCACCCTGCTGGAGTTCAACGTGGACCCCGACTTCTCCGACGTGCTCGACGCGCTGGTGCTGGTGGATCTCCGCCAGGCCCCTGCAACCGTGCTGGCGCGCTACATGGGCGAGGCCGGCTACGCCCAATTCATGCAAGCCGCTCTGCCCCAAGTGGCCTGAGGAGCGGACTTCCTTGACAGCTTGGGGCGGGCCGCGACGTTGATGGGCCAGCCATGAAGCCACTGCTCGCCCTACTGCTCACGCTGTGCTCCGCCCTCGCGGAGCCCGCGGCCACCAAGGGAGTGGATGTCAGCCTGATTTCCGAACAAACGGCCATCGCGCCCGGACAGCCCTTCACGGTGGGTCTCAAGATCCACCACCATCCCGGATTCCACACCTACTGGAAGAATCCGGGAATTGCCGGGATCCCGGTGAATCTGGAGTGGCAACTTCCGGAAGGTTTCAGCGCTGGTCCGATCCAGTGGCCCTACCCGCAGCGCAGCATGATGGCCATCCACCCGGTCCACGGCTTCGAGCGGGACGTCCTGCTGATGGTCGAGATCACGCCGCCGGCGCAGTTTGCCGCGACCACGGCGGAATTGAAGGCGACCGCATCCTGGATGGCCTGTGCGGATGGCTGCTACCCGGGGAAGACCGAGCTGACTTTGACCCTGCCCAAGGCCGAAAAGGCCCGGGAAGGGGCCGAGAACCGGGCCTTTTTCGCCCAGGCCCGGGCCGAGCTACCCCAGCCGATCGCCCACTGGAAGTTCGAGTTGCTCTCGGCCGTGGATGCCGAGGAGATCCGCCTGCGCCTGACGCCGGCCGACGGGCAGGCGTTGGCACCGACCGAGCCCTACTTCTTTTCCAGCGACGGCCAGATCTCTTCCTCCCCGGTCCAGAAGGCCACGGTGAAGGATGGCGTGATCGAGATCACCGCAGCCCGGGCGCAATACGGGCCGAAGGGCATCAAGAACCTGCCGGGCGTGCTGATCTCCAAGACGCCGCTGTGGAAGGACGGCCCCTGCTTCGCCGGGATCAACGACGAGAAGGCTGTGGCTGCGAATGCTGCGGCGACTTGCCCCGAGTGTGAGAAAGAGGCGGCAGGCAGCGTGAGCCGATAAGAAAAATCCCCGCCCGCTGGATAGCGGGCAGGGATTTCGAAAAACCAATCGGGAAAAGCGGAAGGACTATTCCTTCGCCTTCACCTTGAGCACACCTTGCATGAGGGCGAAGTGGCCGGGGAAGGTGCAGAGGTAGGGGTAGTCGCCAGCCTCAGCGGGGGCGGTGAAAGTGATGGTGTCGGATTCGCCGCCACCGACCACCTTGGTGTGGGCGACGATCAGCTTCTTGGACTCCTCATCAGCCGGGATGTAGTCGGTGGCCGCGGCGGTCATCGCCTTGGTGGCGAAGGTCGGGACCGGGGTGCCGGCCTTCAGGATCACCACGTTGTGACCCATCGCCGTCTTCGGAATCTGGCCGATGTGCTTGAGGGTCAAGGTCACCTTGTCACCGGCGGTGACTTCGAGAGTCTTGGTGCTGTACTGCATCTGGTCGTTGCCAGTCAGCTCGAGCTTCTTCTCTTCAGCATGCAAGGCAGTCACCATGCAGGCGGCGGAAAGGGTCAAAATCAATTTCTTCATACAGTGGTAACGCTTCAGGTACGCCGGGAAAGTGAGTAATCTTTCAGCCCGGAGCAACAGTCCAAACGGGGGATTTTTTTCCAATTGGCCCGCGCGGTCCTTAATAAAGCTCACCGAAGGAAGTTCTCCGCGATGCCCCCAGTCACAAAGAAGATGACCGGTAGCACGAAGATTTGGCCCAGTCCGAACCAGCCAGCACTCCTGCCGAGGTCCCGCCACGAAGGGTGGCCATCAGGTTTCGGAAGGGAAGGATTCAGCAGGGCGTCCAGCCAAGCGAAGAAGGCGATGAGCACCACTGCCGTCGCTCCCGCCGCTGCCCAAGCCCAACGCGGCTCGGGACAATGCAGAGGCGACAGCCTCCCGCAGAGAGCTCCCATGACCAGGCCGCTGCCGAACCCTGGCGACAGGGCCACAAGCATCCGGAGCAGTCCGAATTGGGTGGAACCGGTGCGGCGGCGCGGGATGGATGGAGGAGTCATGGAATGGCCGGATTTCCAACTCCAGCAAGGGGATATGTTAGAGGGCTTTTCCGACCCGCGGAAGCCGGGATTTCAGCAAAGCGGACGGAAATTTTCGCGGATTGTTCCAAAGTCGTCAGATCGCCGGAAAGTCTTCACGCTGACTGGTTTTGCTCTCGCCAAGAAAGGGTTTTATGACTAGCTTCGGATAGTTTTAAAAACATCCCAGCTGCTTTTGGCATGGGCCATGCTCAAGCGTCGCTGACCAATCCGCCGCACCATGAAGAAAATCGAAGCGATTATCAAACCGTTCAAGCTCGAGGAAGTGAAGGAAGCCCTCGCCGAAGTCGGCGTGCAGGGTATGACTGTCACGGAAGTCAAAGGTTTCGGCCGTCAAAAAGGCCACACGGAGATCTATCGCGGCTCCGAGTACACGGTGGACTTCCTCCCCAAGGTGAAGATCGAGATCGTTGTGGATGACGCGCAGGCGGGCTCCGTGGCGGAGGCCATCGTCAAGAGCGCCAATACCGGCAAGATCGGCGACGGCAAGGTCTTCATCTCGACCATCGAGGAAGCCATCCGCATCCGTACCGGCGAGACCGGTTCCTCGGCTGTGGCGGTGAACTGAGCCAAACCCTCCCCAAGTATTTTCCCCAAGCACCCGGCTTCCGAATGGAGGCCGGGTTTTTTATTGCTGTGGAAGGCGGACACTTTGTCCGCCGCCTATCGGATCAGGTGGGAGTTCAGGGTGAGCCGGGTGGAGGGGTGGACAGAAGTGTCCGCCCTCCACAGGGCTTGAGAACTCAGGGGAGCGTGATGATGGCCGTGGCCGCAGCGGTAAGGTCGGTGCGCTCGTCGAGGGTCTTGCGGATCGCGTCGGCGCTGCGCGGGACCTTGGCGTTGAAGGCTTCGGTGCCGTTGACGATGATCTTTACCGGCTGGTCGAGATCGACGAGGGCATCGGAGAGGCGGACTTCGGTCTTGGCGGGGACTTCACCGGTGAGGGTGATGGTCTGGCCTTCGACCTTGGCTTCGATCTTCTGACCGGCCTTGGCGGCAGCGGCGTCCGGGATCTTGAGCCAGTAGAAGCGGTCGTGAGTGACGTCATCCTGCAGCCAGACGATCTTCTTCGGCCAAGCAGTGCGGGTGTAGTTGGCCATCCATGGCACCGCCTCGGCGTCCTTCTTGTTCATCCAGTGCGGCAGGCCTTCGTAGACACGGGACATGTGGACGTAGCCGCCGGGATCGGCCTTCGCCATCTCATCCAGCTTGGCGGCGCGCTCGGCGACGATCTTGTTGCGGTTGTAAGCGGAGTCGGCACCGCCGACGAAGACCGCGAAGGGCAGGTCGCGCAAGCCATCGAGCTGGGCCTCATTCGGATGCCCGGCCATCATTGCCGCGGCAGCGAAGCGGTCCGCCATGCGCGGCGCGAGCTGCCAGACGCCATCACCACCGGCGGAGTAGCCCATCAGATAGACCTTGTCGGGGTTCACGCCGCGGAGGGCGACGTAGTCTTCAATCAAGCGCTGGAACATCGGATCGATGTGGCTCTCGTGCCACAGGTTCCAAGTATTGGTCGGAGCGCGGGGTGCGACGTAGATGCCTTCCGCCGGCTGATAGAGTTGGATCTGATTCTTCCACTGGCCGTCGTTCATCTGGGACGGACCGCTGCCACCGCCGTGCATGGAGATCCACAGGCTATGGCCGCCCTGCGGTTCATCGCCGAAGCTCCGCTCCAGCCAGCGCATGGTCTTGTCGCCAATGGTGAGGGCCATCTTGTCGAACTCGTCCTTGCGCTCCTCGCGCAGCTTGGCGAGGTGCTCGCTGGAGATCTTGGCTGCGGTTTCCGTCGCTTGCTCCTTCGTCAATCCAGCCGGTGCCGCGGCATCCGGAGGCGCGCATACGGGAGTGGGCGGAGGAACCACCGTCATCGGCTCGCCGAGCTCGTTCCACAGTGCATCGATGGTCGGCTCGCTGCCTTGGAAAGGGCCGAAGACCCGCTCGCGGGTTACCCCTTCCACGGTGAAGCGCAGGCGGACCTTGCTGCCAGGCTTCAGCGGGAAGCGAGGCATGTCGTTCATGTCCGAGGTGCCGGCACGGGTCTCGCCTTGGCCGATCTCCTTGCCGCCTTCATCCAGCGCCATGACCTTCGCCACCACGCGGTCCGGCTTGCCGATGCCAAAGAGGCGCACGCCAAGATAGGCTAGATCCACCGGAGCGCCCGGGGCCTTCGCGTAGCGCGCGGTCACGCTCACGGCGCCCACATCCTTGCTGCCCGGATTCCAGACCATCGGAAAGGCGAGGTCGCCCTTCTTCCAGGAAGTCGCATAGATCCCGTACTTCGGCTCGCTGGCCTGGCCGGCATCGTTCACGAACCAGCCGCGGTCGAGGCCTTCCTTGTCGTACTCATCCGCGCCGATGAAGTACCACTTCCCGCCGTCCCAGACCTCCGTCCAAGTGTGGTTGCCGCGCTCATTCGCCCATAGCGGGGTGCCCGCGGCGCGGGCCGGGATACCGACCGAGCGGCAGACATCGACGAGGATGATCGAGAGGCCGGTGCAGGTCGCCTTGCCGATGGCGGCTGACTCGGAGGGGCTCTGGTTCGGCTGCTTGCGGCCGGTGTTGTAGTGGACGTTGACGATCTTGAAGAAGTCACGGTTAAGCGCCTGGGTCGCTTCCGTGATGGTCTTGGCGTCCTTCACCACCCAACGGGCCTTTTCCATGTAGTCCTTGCGCCAGGCCTCGCGGGTTTCATCGAAGACGGCGTAGGGCAGGACGTCATTCAGGAAGACATCCTCGGGAACATCCTTGGCCCAAGGGAACTCGCTGCGGGCCTGGAAGGCGAGGTCGAGGTTCTCGGCGAGGAAGGCGGCATCGAGCTTCTCGCGATCCTGCGCGGGCATGTGGTCGCTCAGGAAACGCGCGGCCTTTTCGCCGGCTTCGCCGTGCTTGGATTTCGCGGCGGCGATGAAGTCATCGACCGGCGCGGCGAGGACGCTTCCGGTGAAGAACAGAGGGAGCAGGAGATATTTCACGTCGCGCACGCTAGCGGCGCGGTTGACGGGATCAATCTCGGGATTTGGAAGAGTGGTTTGGTGTCGCCCGTGGTTGTCATACGGGATCTGGAGAAACCGGGGTGAGGTGGGATTTTGCGGGTCGGGGTGAGCTTGAATGAGTTCTTCAAATGGAATGTGATTTCTGCCGGATCGTGTTAGAGGGGGTCATGTCCGGGGAGGCGGAGGGCAAGGTTCTGGTATTCGTCTATGGCACGCTCCGGCGCAGGGCCTCGGAGGGCGCGAGGATGGCGGAGGCAGAACAAATCGGCAGAAGGACGATCCAAGGTGCGCTCCGGGAAATCGATTCGAAGCCAGCGTTGGTGAGGAGCGATGATGTGAAGTCGCGAGTATTGGGAGATCTTTACCGGGTGCGGGTGGACCAACTGGAGGAGATCGACCGCTGGCATGAGCGAGAGGACGGAGGGACGGGAGGCGGATGCTACACTCGCGCACAGGAGCCGATCCCGTCTCCGGAAGGCAAGGTTCCAGCTTCCCTGGCGTGGGTGTGGCGGTGGATTGGTCCGACGGATGCAGCCGCAGAGATTCCGTCCGGGGATTGGCTGGATGTGGAACAGCCACGCACCCTGCCTCTCTTCACCTGTATCGCAGCCGCAGCCTTGGCGAGTCCGCCGATCTTGATGGCGGTGGTAGAGGACGAATACAAAAAGGCTGGCTATCCGGATTTCATCCCCTCGCCTTTGGGGTATATCATCGTGCTTGGTGCCGCCTCACCTTTCGTGGGCTGCGCGGCCTATTATTTCGCGGAGCGGCGGAGGGAACGGTGGCTGCAGTTGCGGTTTGTGGTGCTCGCCTTGCTGGTCCTTGAGTGCATTCCGGGAGCGTTGATTCTGGTCATGGCTTTGGGGGAAGTGAGGAATTGGTTCTAGCTTCCGATCGCCACACGGAACGCGTCAGACGGCGGCCTGCCAGATGAGGGGAGCGAGATGGAGCTGGGATTCGTCTGCGCCAGATCTCCGAAAATACGCTAGCCTCCGAGCGAGGCATGCGCCGCCTTCACGGCGGCGACGTGAGCGGCGATGCGGGCGTCGAGGCAGTTGGCGCTGGGGGTCTCCAAGGTGAAGGAGACGGGGCAACCGCGTTTGGCGAGGAAGATGGCCTCGGGCCAGTGCTCGGGGCTATCGGCCTCGGGAACGTGATAGATCCAGCCGGCGCTGCGGATTTCGTGGCCGTCGATGAGGCTGGCGGGCTCCGGCGGGAACCAAGGGGCGACGGCGCCGAGAATGGAGGCGGCGCGCTCGGGACGGTCTACGCCCAGATTGATCTCGTAGAAGTAGAAGCCGCTGGTTTCCCAATCCTCGTGCAGGGAGGCGAAGAGCCGCGGGCAGGGCAAGGTGCCAAGCCAGGCGGTGTGGGCCCGGGCTTCAGGGCTGCGCAGGGCGAGGTAGTCGCGATTCAAGTCGATGCCGGTGTCGTTTTCGCGGGTGCCAGCGGCGAGACCGGTGGGATTGAGCGCGGGACAGACGAGCCACGAGCCGCGGTCCATGAGGCCGGAGCGGAGCAGCTCGAGCGCGGCGCGGGGGCCGGCCGGTTCATCGCCGTGCATGCCGGCGGAAAGGTAGGTGGGAGCTTCCGCCTCCAGACGCTCCCAAGCGAGCAGCGGACCGGCGGCGGTGTCGCAGAGATGGCGGCGGGTGAAGCCCTTCGACGCGGCCAAGTCGCCGAACTCGGCGAGGAAGGACTCAATTTCGAAGCCGCCGCCCATGATCGCTCGATTCAGGTCTGCGGGGTGTTGCCCTTGAGCCGATAGACCACCACCGGCACAATGAAGATCAGGAGGGTCAGGACGGAGGTGCCCAGATCGAAGTACTTGCTCTCAAGGAACTCCCGGACCGTGTGCCCCTCCGCCAGCAGGTGCCGCGGGATGCTGAGGAGCAGCTTCACCCCGAGGATGCCGATGACGACGAAAGCGCAGGTCTCCAGGAAGGGATACCTGTGCATCAAGGTCACGAAGCCTTGGGCCGCAAAGCGCATGGCGAGGATGCCGAGGAAGACGCCGACGCAGACTAGAATCAGCTTCGAGGGCATCGGGAAGCTCTTCACGTAGGCCACCGCGGCGAGCACATTGTCCAAGGAGAAGGCGAGGTCCATGACCTCCACCGCGACGACGGTGGCCCAGAAGGGACCCAAGCGGCCTAGGGTGTGGCGATAGAGCCAGTTGCCCTCGGTCCGGGCGGCCTCAGCCGCTTCCTCCTCGAGCGATTCCTTTTTCGTGAAGTGCTGCCAGGCGAGATAGAGCAGGTAGAGGCCGCCGACGGGCTCGAGCCACCAGATGGTAATCAGCCAAGCGGCCAAGGCGAGGCAGAGGCCGCGGAAGGCATAGGCGCCGATGATCCCGTACTTCAACGCCTTGCCCTGCTGCTCCTTGGGCAGGCCCATCACCATCGTCGCCAGCACGGCGGCGTTATCGACGGAGAGCACCCCCTCGATCAGCACGAGAATGAGGACCACCATGACCCCTGCGGCAGGGTCGGGTCCGAAAATGGCGTGAGACCAGTCCATGAAGAAAGAAGAGGTCGGAAATTCCCTGCTAGGGAGCTAGGGCTCAAGCCCGATCTGCTACCAAGTGGTCAATCTGGGTCCCAATCGGGATCCCGATCTGGGTCCTCCAGCCAATCGAGCACCTGATCCCGGAAGCGGAGCGGGAGGGAATAGTGGCCCTCACCCACGATCCAGTGCCCGGTGGCACCGGGGACTCGGGCGGCGAGGCGCTGGGCGACCTCAAAGGGCAGATTGCGGTCCTCCAAGCCGTGCCAGAAGCCGACCGGGACGCGGATGTCCTCCGGAGCAAAGTCCCAAGGTTCCAGATAAAGTTCGCCATCCTCTAGCACGGCGGCCGAGCCGCTGCGGGCTGCCTCCAAGTAACTGCGGGACACATCGACCCAGCAGGCGTTCTCCGCGATCGCGGCGCGATCACTGGCCGGGATGCTCCGCATGACCCAGGACATCGGGATGCGGTGCGAGCCGCGGCCAATCATCCAGCGGCTGGCACCGAGGACCACGGGCATGATCGCCCGGCGCAAGGGTTTCAGCCCGGCCAAGATGCGGTAGGCCCAGTGCATGTTGGCCCTTTCCTCCGGCCCTCCGAAGGGCGGCGCGCCGCAGAGGACCGCAGCCGCTTGGACCCGCTCCGGCAGGGCGGCGGCCGTGGCAAGGGTGTAGGGCCCGCCGCCGGAGATCCCGAAGAGCCGGAACTTCTCAATGCCCAGCCCGTCGGCAAGTCCTGCAATATCCTTGGGGAAGGCCGCAAAGCCGCGCCCTGGCAAAGGGTCGGAGAGGCCGATGCCCGGGCGGTCCGGCGCGATCACCCGCCAGCCGCGCTTGGCCGCCGCCTGATGGAGCATCATGCCGTGGTAGCGGCTGCTGGGCCAGCCATGGAAGAAGAAGAGCGGCTGGCCATCCGGCGCGCCGTACTCGCAATAGCCGATGCGGCGCCCGTCCGGGAGCTGCAGTTGGAGGTCTTCCTTCATTCGCCGGTTAGAGTAGCAGCCGCCCGGGCGGATGGCCTGTTGATGTTTTGTGACGAAACATCAACAGAACCGATATTTCCCCACTCAGCGCTCCAGGATCTCGACCTCGTAGCCATCGGGGTCGGTCACGAAGGCCATCTTGCGCTGACCGGAGGTGAACTTCTCCCGCCAGCCGGAGGGCCAGATCTCGATGCCGGCCTTCTCGACGCCGTCGCAGTATTCGACGATGTCCGGCACGCCGAGGCAGGTGTGCATGAGGTCCTCGGGGCACTTGTCGGTGTAGTCGGGCGAGTAGCAGAGCTCGAGGAAGACTTCATTGCCGGGGAGCTCGAGGAAGGCGAGCTGGTTGCCCTGCGGCGAGTCCTGGCGGCGAGCCTCCTTGTAGCCCAGTTTCTCATAGAAGGCGATGGAGCGGTCGATATCGACCACCCGAATGCGGGTGTGGAGGAACTTGATCATGACGGCGGGAAGATGGACGCAGCGCGGGGATTTGCAAAGCCAGCGCATGAGTTATCCAATAGTAGCGGGCGGCGGAAAGCCGTGCTAGGGAGTGGAAGCCATGAAAAACATCGTAGCTGCCGTCGATTTCTCGAACGCCACCCCGGGAGTTCTGGACTCTGCCGCCCAAATGGCCAAGGCCTTCGGTGCGGCGCTGCATGTGCTGCACGTGGTGGAGCCGGAGCCGAGCTACACGGCCTACGGCTTCACGCCGGACGAGTTTCCCGCGATCCATCTCTTCCAGGAGGAGGCTCGCAAGCGGGCAACGGCGCGGCTGAATGAGTTGCTCGGGAAGGTCTCGAGTGATGTGCCGAATACCACGGTGCATCTGGCCGAGGGCAGCCCGCTGCACGCGGTGCTGGACTACGTGAAGAAGTTCTCGGTGGATCTGGTGGTGGTGGGCGCGCATGGCCACGGGGCGATGGCTGTACTGCTGCTGGGGAGCGTGGCAGAAGGCTTGGTGAGAAAGGCTGTGGTGCCGACCCTGGTGATCCCGGCGGTGGCGGAGAAGTGAGGGGGCTGGGGTCGTCGAGTCTCGCTCTTGGTGCTCCCGTTTACGGCCTCGCCGCTTTGGGAGTGCGGGATAGCCATCAAAATGGGCGCATTCAGCCCAAGGGGGCGAGCAATGCTGCAAGTGTCCCCTCATCCGGAGCCGCGGCGCGGGCGGCATCGGAGAGCAGCGAGTCAGCAAGCTGGCTCTTCTTGGCCTGGAGCTGGTGGATGCGCTCTTCGACAGTACCTTGGCAGATGAGCTTGTGGACGAAGACCGGCTGGGTCTGGCCGATGCGGTAGGCGCGGTCGGTGGCTTGGGCCTCGGCGGCGGGGTTCCACCAAGGATCGTAGTGGATCACGGTGTCCGCAGCGGTGAGGTTAAGGCCGGTGCCGCCAGCTTTGAGGGAAATGAGGAAGACGGGAAACTTTCCAGTCTGGAAGCGCTCGACGAGCTCGCCGCGGTTCTTGGAAGCGCCGGTGAGCTTCAAGTACGGAACCTTTCGTAATTGGAGCAGGCCCTCAATGATTTCAAGCATCGAGGTAAACTGGGAGAAGATGAGGATGCGGCGGCCCTCCTCGATGAGGGTATCGAGCAGATCGGCGAGGTAGTCGAGTTTCGCGGAGCCAGCAGCATCGGCCTCGAGCTTTGACTCGCCTTCAAACTTGAGCAGCTTGGGCTCGCAGCAGATCTGGCGGAGCTTGAGGAGGGCTTCGAGGAAAACCATGCGCGAGCCTTCGAGACCTTTGATGGCGATCGCCTGGCGGACGCGCTTGTCCATGGTGGCGCGCACGGTCTCGTAGAGATCCTTCTGCGAGGTATTCAGCTCGACCGGGTGGATCAGGATGGTCTTCGGCGGCAGCTCCTTGGCCACCTGGTCCTTGGTACGGCGCAGGATCAGCGGGGCGACGCGGGCTTTCAGCGAGGCGCGGCGCTCTTCATCGCCATCCCGCTCGATGGGAGTGCGGAAGCGGCGATTGAAGTCTTCCTGGCCGCCGAGGAAGCCGGGCATGAGGAAGCGCATGAGACTCCACAACTCGCCCAGGTGATTCTCCACCGGAGTGCCTGAGAGACAGAGGCGGTGGCGGGCATCCAATTGACAGACGGCTTGCGCCATCTTCGAAGTCGGGTTCTTCACATACTGTGCTTCATCGAGCGCGGCGAGATGGAAGGAGTAGTCCTTGAGCTTATCGATATCGCGCTGGATCAGGGCGTATGAGGTCAGGACGAGGTCGGCATAAGGGATCGAGCGGAAGTATTTTTTCCGCTGCGGTCCATCTAACATGAGGATGCGGAGCGAGGGCGCGAACCTCTGTGCTTCCGCGCGCCAGTTTGGCACGACGCTGGTGGGAGCCACGACCAAGGTCGGCTTGCCTTGCGAACGGCCACTCTCCTTCTCCGCGAGAATGTGCGTGATGGTCTGGAGGGTTTTGCCGAGGCCCATGTCATCGGCGAGGATGCCGTGGAGTTCGTGGCGGGCGAGGAACTGCATCCAGTGGAAGCCTTCCGCCTGATACTCGCGCAGCTCGGCCTTGATGCCGGCGGGCGAGGGCGTCTTCTCGATTCCAGAGAAGTTGCCGAGTTTCTGGGCCAGCTCGGCGAGCCGCTCGGGAGCCTGGATGCCAAGTTCTTCCGAGGTGGCGATGGCAGCAGCATCCAGCGGGTGAAGCTTGAGTTTGCCGCCCTTGAAGCGCCGCGGGTCGATGAGTGCGGCGAATTGCTTGAGGATCTTGCGGATGCGGGCAGCGGGAAGCTTGAGCGCGCGGCCGTCTTCCAGATGGTGCAGGAAGTGACCGTCCGCGGGGAACTCGAGGGTAGTTTCCAGCGCCCCGCGATCTAACAACTGAGCAAGGATTGGCAGCAGGTCGAGCTGCTTGCCGCCGACATCGAAGCCGACGGAGAGGTGGAACCAGCCGGAGCCATCGTCTTCCAGGGTATAGACGAAGCCATCGGGATCGAGGTCGATGATCTCGTGACCGACTTCGTCCGCAAAGAAGACGAGCCAACCGGCGGCCTCCAGCGTGGCGGAGCCGGTCGAGCGCAGCCATGGCCAGAACTCCGCGAGCGGACCATGGCCGGGATTGGGGAACCAGAGGCCGGCCTCGTTGGCGGCGCCTTTCTTCGACTTGCCGGCGAGGCCGAGGAGAAAGCGGAACTGGGAATGCCCGGCGAGACTGGCGAGACCTGCCTGCTGCAGGGTCATGATCGCATTCATCTCCGCGGCGATATCGCGGCGGATGACGAGCGGGCCTTGCGGAGTTTCGATTCGGTGCTCGCGCGGACCCGGGATTCCGCCGAGCGGAATACGATGTTCACCGTAGATCATGTGCGGGCGGGCCACGACCCAGTCGCCGCTATCGGGGATCTTCAGTGCCTGGAGCAGAAGGCGGACGACCTTGGTCTCGGTCGGTTCGCGCAGGACCATGAGCAGGAGGGAGGGCTTGGTCTCGAGATACGAGACTTCGCCCGGCTCCTCGGCGCTGATAGCGGATGTGGTGGGTGCCACGGTGCGGGCCGTGCGGCCTTCCAGCAGGCGTGAAAGGTTCTTGCCCTTCCCCGCTTCTTCCAGCAGGGCCGCGGCGTGTGGACAGAAGCGCCCGGCTTCGCAGCCACATTGGGTCTCGAAGTCCCAGCGCGCCTCGGTGGGCCAGAGGGTGACTTCGCAGACTTCGCTGGCGACATTCGCGCGCAGGAGGAAGTTGTCGGCATCTACCCATTCGCCGGCGAGGTCGCGGACCTTCGGGCGCAGGCGGTGCCCGGCTTCGCGGCACTCTTCATCGAAGCGCTCCTGCCATTGGGCGTCGTCGAAGAATTCGTGAATGTCGGGCTGGTCCTCCAAAGGGGCGCCGAGGATGGCGCAGCGGGAGGCGGAGTCGAGACCAAGTAGCGGCCAAGTTCAGCCGCGCTTTTTCGGAGTGGACGCGGGAATCGCGGGTTCGCAGGCTCGCGGCATGGAAGCCGACGACGATGAGGATTTGCCGCTCGAAGCCCCGCCTGCCCAGCCGCTACTGAAGGGAGACGAATTGCAGAAGCGCATGGACACAGTGATCGGTGATGCCGCGCTGTGGAACCGCCTGGAGATCCGTCTTGGCGATCTCTTGGAGGAAATTGCGGATCTCGATGAGTCACTCAATGACGATGAGCTGCAGGCCATCTTCACAGTGACCATCATCGCGCTGGGCGCGATGCACCCCACTGTCAGCAGAGACTACGACCCGGATGCCTTCCGGATGTCCGAGTGGTATGAGCAGAAGATGGCGGACCGGAAGCCGGGTGAGGAGATGGAGGACCGGCTCGAAGGCATCTTCGTGGAGACCGCGCAGGAGCAGGTCGCCGCGACCGCTGCGGACATGCTGGAAAGCATGGCGAAGGAGAAGGGCTCGCAGATCCGCAAGAAGCGCTTGGAGCAACTGATCACGGCGGTGTGCGCGGCGATCTGGGAAGCGGCGCATTGGCCGGTGGAGATCGCTTGAAGAGACGAAGAAGCCCCGGGAGTCACCTCCCGGGGCCTTGAGTTTAGTGCGCGTCAATCAATCAGAGTCGGCGAAGCGCCACTGCTGGTCCTGTGCCCCGGTGAATTGCCAGAGCTGGACGACGCTGCCGTTGTTGAAGGCGTTGTCGTCGCCGCTGACTTCCATGCAGCTACCGGTCGCGCAGTCGGGTGTGAAGCGCAGCCAGTTGCCGTCAGTGCGGGTGTAGGCCCAGCGTTGTGCGGCGTTGCCGGTGCCGAGCCAATCCCATTGCTGGAGCTTGGTGCCGTTGGCCGATCCCGAGGCATTCACGTCGAGCGCTTTCGCAGTCGCGTTGGTCGGGGTCAGGCGGATCCGGCCAGCATAGCCCGCGACGTCGCTCAGCGTGAACAACTGGTTCGAGGTGGCGCTCCACTGATAGAGGTTGGTGGCCGCACCGTTGGCCGTGCCACCCCCGGCGATGTCGAGGACCTGGCCCTGAGCGTGGCGGGGAATGAGGCGGTACGTGCCCGCACTCATCCCCACCAGCTCCGGATACCACTGCTGCCAAGTGGCCTCGAAGCTTCCCCACTGGTGCACGTCATTGACGCCACCGGGATCCATGTCGATCACCTTGCCGTCCGTGCCCTTGTGGGTGAAATAAACGTAGCCATCGGGATTTTGCCCGATGAACCAACGCTGGGCATCGCTGGTATTGCCGGTGTATTGCCAGATCTCCGGACCATCGCCCTGGCCGTTGTTGTCGACATCCATCCACTTGTCAGTGCCCTGGTGGTTGAAGCTGTAGCTGCCATCACTCTGGCGCCAAGCCACCCAGTTCTCCGCGGCGGAGCCGGAAGCAGCCGCAACGGTAATCGGAACGCCATTGGCGGAGCTGTTGCCGGCGATGCCGAGGTAGAGGTTGTTGCTGCGGTTCTTGAAGCGATAGACGCCGCCGCTGACCAGCGGGCGGTAGTTGCCCTTGCTCTTCGGACCGAAGGTGATCTGAACGTCGGCGTAACGGTTCGGAGCGGTGCCGGCCACGGCCACGGTCTTGATCGTCACGTCCGCCGCGGAGTCATACCAGGTCTGGTTGACTGCCAAGGGCGCATTATCCCGGTTGTCGTCGCCGGGGTTGTTCATGTCGAGCAAGTGCGAGTCGGAGAACTTGAACGAGGACACGGCATAGACTGCCACGCCGTTGTTGAAGTTCGTCTGCGCGACGGGGTCGCCGTGGATGCCGATCCAGTAGTTGTACTCGTAGTCGCGGCCGATCTTGATCGCCACCGTGCGGTTCAATGCGGTCGAGCCATCGTGCTGATAGACGCGGTAGGTGCCACTTCGCGTGACCGTCTGGACGGCGCTGTCCGGCAGCCAACTGCAGATGTTCTTATAGTAGGGGTTGAAGCTATTGTACTGGTTCGCACCCCAGGCATTGCCCATCGGGTCGGCTGCATCTCCGTACTCGCGATGCTGCTTGCCCGTGGAAATCGGATTGCCATCGGTGGTGTACCAAGAATTCGCGTGCGGCAGCCGGAAGGTGTGGCCGTACTCGTGCAAGGTCACTTCCACGCCGAAGAAGCCGTTGAGGAAGATGTAGCCCGCCCATGCGAGGCCGGCGGCACCGGTGTTATAGCTCTCGTGCGCAACGATGAGCTGCGCATAGTTCGAGAGCACATAGCCTTGTGCCACCGCGGCATTCTTCGCATCGGTGATCCAACGGTTGCAATCGTAGGCAGTGCCCAAGGGATTGCCGACGTAGTAGGTCCGTGGCTGCGGCAGGGTCATCACCGGTGTGATGTCGGACTGCGAGATCCAAGTGTTGTTGTAGGAGATGCGGCGCATGCGGGTGTCGAAGCCGCCGGAGCCGTAGACCATGTTGTTGAAGTCGGTCGGGCTGCCATTCGCCGGGAATCCGGTGTCATTGGCCTGCACACGCATGATCAGGATTTTCTTCCCGCCAAAGGTCATGCTGGTCGGCGGCTTGCCGAGATAGCCTGAAGTTCCAGGTGCCGAGCTATCGCCGAGGGCCTGGGGCTTGGGCATACACAGCGCGTGCAGGCCAAGGTCCGCGAGGGTCTTGCCAGTCGGCTCGTTCGCCTGCTCCTTCGCCACAATTCCCGATTCCACGTTTGCCACGTGGGCCGGCTCGCAGGTCTCGAAGTTCGAGTCACCCAGTTGGAACTGGGTCTTGTTATCGGCCTTCACGCTGCCATGGCCGACCGCCGCAACGGTCTTGCCGGAAACAGGACAGCTTTCGTTGACGATCTCGCCTTCGAGGCGCTCGCCTTCTTCCAGCATGCGCAAGGGGCTATCGAGCACCGCCATCTTGTTGCCGAGAACGATGCCGTGCAGCGAGACGTCGCGCATCCAGGAGACATTCTCGCGATTGCCGTAGCGATAAGCTTCGTAGAAGGAGCCATCGAGCGCAACACGATCGGAGGGCGGAATCTCCGCGCCGCCGGGAACCGCCATCGCATTGACTAGCGAAACATCGCCGAAGCCATCGGCACGCTTTTCTAACAGAGCCTGCACTTCCTGGGGAAGTTGCTCGCGCACCGCCAGCGGCAGGGCATTCGACAGGGCCCGGCGCGGGTCGGAAGTGATTTGCGCTTCCAGGGCAGTGCGGCGGGCTTGTGCAACGGCCAGGCCTTCTTCAGTCAAGGCGCCGCGCTCTCCCGCCGGGGTGGCGAGGTAGCGATTCGTCCAAGCGGCGAAGTCCTGCAGCGCGGGCTCAGGATCCTTCTGCCAGCCACTCGCGATCAACTCGCGCTCGGGCATGATAGAGGGCACCGGCGGGCTATCTGCGGCGACCTGCGCCAGCGGGATGGCATTCTTGCCGCGCTCCACCAGATCAGCGATGCGCTTCATGCCCTTGGCATCGTCCGCCGCCGCGGGCTTCTGCGGCGAGGTCGGGGCCTTGGTGAGATTCGGGTCGTGTTGGGCTTGTTGCTGCCCGCCGCGGGGAACCAGGACGATTCCGGCAATGAGCAATGCGGCTGCCGTGAGGCCAGCTCTAGTCCATCTTCTCCGGCGCTGCCGCGCGGTGGCTTGGGTTTGGGTCAAACGGGAGTTCATAGGTATTTTTTGGTGTTTGGCCGCGAAGCCATGAACCATCTCCCGCCGGGTCTGTGTTGGGTTGTTTCATCGGGTGCAGGAGGAGATTCACCACTTCGATCAATTAATCTGACTCCCAAGGGCAGCTCTGGAATCAGACCTCGCCCCTAACACTTCTGATCTATCTCGGGCAAATGCTTTTTGCTGACACCTCCCTAGGAATCGATCTCTCTGGCGAAAACAAATTTCAGGGATCAACTTGGCGTCTGAAATTGCGTGCAACTCACCCCAGCAAGTCGCTCATTTGCAATACGCAATACCGCTCTGCAAAGTTTGCAAAACGTGTCCTACGACTAAACCTCGGCGCGTCCGAAGAAGGCAAAAAAGCTGCGCTTTCATGGCGCAGCTCTTCCTTAGTCCATTACGCCAGATAGTCGGATAAATCCTAGTGTTAGACTATCTATTCCACCCGGATAGCGGGCTGGAGATAAGGATGTCTGACAGCTTATGCCCCGCCGCTGGCGATGTGCGCGAACTTGTCGTCCAAGAAGCGCAGGACCATCTCCTCCACCTTCTCGTCCTTCAGGCGCTCGATGACCTCCACGGAGAAGCCGCGGGCGATCAACTGGCGGGCTCGAACGGGATCAATGCCGCGGGCGCGGAGGTAGAAGATCTCTTCCTCGCTGATCTGGCAGGAGGTGCTGCCGTGGGAGCACTTCACGTCGTCCGCATTGATCTCCAGACCGGGCATCGAGTTGGCCTCGGCCTCGTCGCTCATGAAGAGATTGCGGCAGGTCTGGTAGGCATCGGTGCGATGTGCGCCTTCGTCCACGAAGATCAGGCCGGAGAAGATGGTACGGGACTCATCGTACAGGGAGTTCTTGTAGAGCAGGTCGCTGTAAGCGCCGGGGCTCACGTGGTGCTGGAAGGTGCGCTGGTCGTACTCCTGCTCGCGGGCGGGAACGCTCACGGAGAGCATGTCCGAGCGGGAGCCCTCGCCATCGAGGCGGCTGAGCGACTCATTCCGGGCCCAAACGGCACCGGTGTTCAGGATGAAGCCGATCGCGGAAGCATCCTTGGCAACGCCGGTCTCATTGACCTGGATCACCTTGGTCTTCTCGTTGAAGGCCTGGATCGCGATGTAATCGAGCTTCGAGCCCGGGCCGGCGTTCAGGTCATTCACCGCGATGGCGAGACCTGCATCGCTGTCATTAGCGGAGCGGAAGTAGTCCACCACGCGGACCTTCGCATTCGCGCCGGTGATGATCAGGGTGTGCGGGAAGACCGCGGTCATGTCACCGGCGATCCAATGGAAGACCTCGATGGTGCCTTCCACCTCCACACCAGCAGGCACGTGGACGAAGAGACCATTGCTGACGTTCGCCTCGTGCAGGGCGGTCCACTTGCCCGAGCCAAGGCGGGTATCGCGGAGCATGAAGTGCTCGCGGACCAGATCGCCGTGCGAAACGAGCGCCTGCTCCAGCGGTAGACAGATCACGCCTTCCGGCAGCTTCGACTCGGCGTGCAGCAGCACGTCATTCGCGAAGACGAATTTGGCCACCGGCGCTTCGAGGCCCACGGAATCCTTCACCAGTGCGTTGCCGGTACCGTTTCCAGAGGCAGTCGCGAAGCCCGAGAAATCCAACTGCTTGATGGACGAGAAGCGCCATGGCTCGTCGCCACGCTTCGGCGTCGGGATCTCCAGGAAACGCTGCCATGCCGCCCGGCGCCGCTCCGCGAACCACGCGGGAAAGGCGGCAGGGGTTTCAGGTGCAGATTCGAGCAGAGAGGCGGTTTGGTCGAGCACGGCGGGCATCGAAGAAGTGAGAGAATGTGTGTTGGGATGGGAGTGGCGATTCGATCAGCCCACGCTGCCTTCCATTTCGAGATCGATCAGGCGCTTCAGTTCCACCGAGTATTCCATCGGGAATTCGCGCACCAGGTCATTGATGAAACCGTTCACCGCGAGCGACATTGCCGCGGCTTCGCTCAGGCCGCGCTGCTGCATGTAGAAGAGCATGTCCTCCGAGACCTGCGAGACGCTGGCCTCGTGCTGGGTCGCATGCTGGTTGCCCTTCACCGTGATCGCCGGATAGGTATCCGTGCGGCTGCGGGTGTTGATTAGCAGGGCATCGCACTCGGTGTTGTTCTTGCAGCCCTTGAGGTGCTTCGGAATGTGGACCTGGCCGCGGTAGGTCGCGCGGCCCTGGCCCACGGAGATGGACTTCGACACCACATTGGAGGTGGTGTTGTTCGCCGCGTGGATCATCTTGGCACCGGTGTCCTGGTGCTGGCCGCTGTTGGCCAGCGCGATCGAGATCACCTCGCCGCGGGCGCGCTCGCCCTTCATGATCACACCGGGATACTTCATCGTCAGGCGGCTGCCGATGTTGCAGTCGATCCAGCGGACCTCCGCATCTTCCATCGCCATCCCGCGCTTGGTCACCAGGTTGAAGACATTGCTGCTCCAGTTCTGGACCGTGACGTATTGGATCTTCGCACCCTTCAGCGCGACCAGTTCCACCACCGCGGAGTGCAGCGTGGCGGTCTCGAACTTCGGCGCGGTGCAACCTTCCATGTACATCACCTCGGCGCCTTCGTCCGCGATGATCAGGGTGCGCTCGAACTGGCCGAAGTTCTCGGAGTTGATCCGGAAGTAGGCCTGCAGCGGCTGCTTCAGCTTCACGCCCTTCGGGATGTAGATGAAGGAGCCACCCGAGAAGACCGCGCTGTTCAGCGCCGAGAACTTGTTGTCGCCGGTCGGGATCACCTTGCCGAAGTAGGGGCGGAAGATCTCCTCGTGGTTCTTCAGGCCCTCGGTCGAGTTCACGAAGATCACGCCCTGCTTGGTCAGCTCCTCCTTCATGTTGGAGTAAGCCGCCTCCGAGTCGTACTGGGCCTCCACCCCGGCCAGGAAGGCGCGCTCCTGTTCCGGAATACCAAGCCGCTCGAAGGTGCGCAGGACATCCTCGGGCACATCCTCCCACGAGCGCTTCGGTTTCTCACCGTCGGACAGGTAGTAGCGGATAATGTCGAAATCGATGTTCTCCAGGTCCTTGGTCGCCCAGTTCGTCGGCATCGGCTTTTCGCGGAAGACCTTGAGGGCCTTGTGGCGGAAGTCGCGGATCCACTGCGGCTCGCCCTTCACATCGCTGATGTAGTCGATCGTGCGCTCGGTCAGGCCGCGGCCGGCATCGAACTTGTGGCGCTCGGGGAATGAGAAGTCACCCTTCGTGCGGTCGATGTCGATCGCCTCCTGCGTGTCGGCGTCGATGATACTAGATGCGTCGTAGGACATGGAACGGAAAGGTTGCTAGGCGGAAATCTTCAGGTCTTCCCCGCCGGGGCCGGAAATCTCCGACAAGGCGGGGTATTCTTCTTCCTCGCGCGAATCCCCATCGAGGGTCGCTTCGAGGAACCACAGCGCGCGGTCGAGGCCGTGCGAGGTCTTGATGAAAAGGTCGGCGGTGACTTCGTCGTCGACTTCCTGGGCGCACTCGATCGCCATGCCGGCGCACTTGCCGACAGCGGCGAAGCGATCAGCAAGCAGGGCCGTCAGTGCCACACCGTGGGTGGCCTTCTTCGGCAGGTCGGCCAGTTCGGTCTTGCTGGCAATGCGGTTGGCGGTGCCGAGCGCGCGACCACCGAGGGCCGTCACACGTTCCGCAAGTTCATCGATGGTCTCCTCCAGCTCACCGGCCAAGCGGTCGAAAAGCTCGTGAAGGGTCATGAAGTTCGGCCCGCGCACGTTCCAGTGCGCTTGCTTGACCTGCAGGCGGAGGTCGATGGCGAGTACAAGGAAGTCGTTCAGCAGAGCGACGGACTTCTCGCGGCTTTGCTTGTCGAGGGGATGACGTGTCTTGCGCAGTTTCATGGCAATGCCTGCCGTAGCAGGGATCAGGCCGTGACCAATGCTTCTTCCTTGAGGAAATCGTAACCGTTCTTCTCCAGCTCGAGCGCCAGTTCCGGACCACCGGAGCGGACGATCTTGCCGGCCGCCATCACGTGGACGTAGTCCGGCGCGATGTAATCCAGCAGGCGCTGGTAGTGAGTGATCATCAGGATGCCGCGGGCCGGCGAGCGCATCGCGTTCACGCCCTTGGCGACGATCTTCAGTGCGTCGATGTCGAGACCGGAGTCGGTCTCATCGAGGATGCAATAGGTCGGCTCCAGCATCATCATCTGGAGGATCTCGTTGCGCTTCTTCTCGCCACCGGAGAAGCCCTCGTTCACGGAGCGGGCCGTGAACTTGCGGTCCATCTCCAGCAGATCCATCTTGGCGTAGAGGCTCTTGTAGTAGCCCACCGCGTCGAGTTCTTCACCCTTCGGCAGGCGCGATTGCAGCGCGGCGCGGATGAAGTTGGCGTTGGAGACACCAGGGACTTCGGAAGGATACTGGAAGGCCAAGAAGATGCCGGCGCGCGAGCGCTCGTCGATCGACATCTCGAAGACGTCCTCGCCATCCAAGGTCACCGAGCCGCTCGTCACGACGTAGCCCTCGTGACCCGCGATCACCTTCGAGAGGGTGGACTTGCCGGAACCGTTCGGTCCCATGATCGCGTGCACTTCGCCCGCAGGGATCTCCAGCGAGACACCTTTCAGGATCTCGGTTCCATCTTCCAGCGTGGCGCAAAGGTCTTTGATGACGAGGGACATGACTGACTAAAATCTGAGATTTGAAATTTGAGATCTGGAATTCTTAGCGAGCGCCCTCCGCAGGCAGCTCGCCGCGCAGGGTGATTTCGATGCCGGTGACGACCGCGCCTTCCGGCAGATCGAGGAGATCCGAGACACAGACGCCCGGCTTGAAGGTCACATCATGGATCTTCCCGCTGGTCTTGTCGTGGAAGTGGCCGTGGTCGGCCAGGTTCGGGCAAAAGCGCGAAGGCTCGCGGTCGAAATTGACCTGCCGCACCAAGCCGTGCTGCACCAGCGCTTCCAAAGTGTTGTAAACCGTCGCGAGCGAAATGTGGGGCAGGGTGTCCTTGACCCGCATGAACACATCCTGGGCGGTCGGGTGGTCACGCTGCGCCAAAAGCAAGCGGTAAACCTCCTGCCGCTGCTTGGTCATCCGCAGCCCTCCCGTTTCCACCGGGGTTTCGGCGGAAAAGTCGGAATCGCTGTCTGTTGAAAGATCGACCATGGACGGGGCGGCGGAAGCTACGACTAGTCTACCCCAAGGCAAGAATAATTCTAATTTTAATTCTTAGCCTGACTGAAGGACTGGTGGCGTAGCGTGGATCCAAGCTCTCGGGCAACTCTTTTTCAACGGGCGAGCTAGGTTCGCAGCAGTCGTCCTCGCTGCGGGTGACCGGACCCCGGGAGCTAGGGAGATCACCCCGGCTCCTTGATGGAAAGGGAGGAGCGTCTTATCAAAAATTCTCCTTGAACTGATCTAATGAACAGTTATCAGGACAATTCATGACCACAGGCATCCCCCTCTCCCGCCTGCTCAAAACGCATTTCGGCTACGACAGCTTCCGCCCCTTGCAGCGGGAGATCGTCGAGGCCGCCCTCGCCCGCCGGGATGTGCTGGCGATCCTGCCGACCGGCGCGGGCAAGAGTCTCTGCTACCAACTTCCGGCACTCGCCCGGGAAGGAGTGACCCTGGTCGTCTCCCCGCTGATCGCGCTGATGAAGGACCAAGTGGACCAGCTTACCGCAGCAGGTGTGGCGGCCACCTTCCTCAATTCCACGCTGGGCATGCAGGAGAACCGCGACCGCATCGAGGCGATCCGCAACGGCGACTTCAAGCTTGTCTATCTGGCTCCCGAGCGGCTCATGTCCGGCGCCTTTCTCGCTGAGGTCCAGCGCTGGAATGTCACCGCCTTGGCCGTGGATGAGGCCCACTGCATCAGCGAATGGGGCCACGATTTCAGGCCGGAGTACCGGCGGCTGCGCGAACTCCGCCAGGCGCTGCCGCAAGTGCCCGCCATCGCCCTGACCGCCACCGCCACGCCGCGGGTGCGCGATGACATCCTCGTCCAACTCGGCCTGCGCGATCCGGCGGCCTTCCTCGCCAGCTTCAACCGCCCGAACCTGAACTACCTGGTCGAGCCCAAGCAGGATGCGCTCGCCCGCGTCGTTCACTTCATCCGCGAGCGCGGACAGGAGTCCGGCATCGTCTATGCCCAGTCGCGCAAGCGTACCGAGGAACTCGCTGCCAGCCTCCGTGCCTCCGGGATCCCCGCCGTCTGCTACCACGCCGGGCTGGAAACCGCGGAGCGGGCTCGGAACCAGGAAGCCTTCCTGCGCGATGAGGTCCGCGTGGTATGCGCCACCGTCGCCTTCGGCATGGGCATCAACAAGCCCGACGTCCGCTTCGTGATCCATGCCGATCTGCCGAAGAACCTTGAAGGCTACTATCAGGAAACCGGCCGCGCCGGTCGCGATGGCCTGCCGGCCGATTGCCTGCTGCTCTTCACCCGCGGCGATATTGTGAAGCAGCAGCGTTTCATCGCCGATATCAGCGATGAGGAAGCCCGCGACAACGCCCGCGAACAGCTCGAGCACATGGCCGACTTCGCCGAGAGCGATGCCTGTCGGCGGATCGGCCTGTTAGACTACTTCGGCGAATCGTGGCCGGAGGAAAACTGCGGTGCCTGCGACAACTGCCTGGCCCCGCGAGGGAACTGGGACGCAACCGTGGAAACGCAGAAGCTGATCAGCTGTGTCATCCGCGTGAAGCAGGCTGGCGGTCCACCCGTAGGCATCCGCCACTTGGCCGACATCCTGGCAGGCTCCCGTGCCGAGAAGATCTTGGCCCGTAAGCACGATAAGCTTAGTACTTACGGCATCGGCAAGGAGCACTCCGCCGCCAAGTGGGCGGAGATCGCCCGCACCCTTGTGCGCAAGGGCTGGTTTGCCGTGGATGGCGGGAACTATCCCGTGATCTCCGTCACCGACGAAGGCGTCGCCATACTTCGTGAGCGCCGCGCTGTCAGCCTCACCCGCCTGATGGAGGGAGAGAAAACCACCACTCGTCGAGCCGGTGACATCGAGTGCGACGCGGAGCTTTTCGAGGCTCTTCGCAATCACCGCAAGCAGGTCGCCGACGCTGCCGGGGTGCCACCCTACGTCGTCTTCTCTGATGTGTCCCTGCGCCACATGGCCCGCGAATACCCCGGCGACAAAGCCGCTTTCGCCCGCATCCCCGGTGTCGGCGATCGCAAGCTCAATGACTACGGTCCCGGCTTCCTCCGCGAGGTTTCCACATGGCTGGAAACCCATGAGCGCCGGAAGTTTGCACCCCTGCCTGATCCAAGGGCTTCCGTTCCAAAACCCGTGCTCAATGGCACCACCTTCGCCACCTTGGAACTCTGGCGTGCGGGCAAAAACATGGATGAGATTGCCGCCAAACGTGGGCTGGCCATCTCCACCATCGAAAGCCACCTCGGCGCGATCATCGAGTCCGGCGAGGACATCGACCCACGCCGCTGCTATTCCGAGAAAGAGGAAGCAGAAATGCGCGCCGCCTTCGAAGGCTCCGACGATCTCGCCCTCAAGCCCATCTTCGAGCAGCTCGGCGGCCGCATGAGTTACGGGAAACTGAGGCTCTTCCGCGCCATCGAGGCCCGGGGGGCATCCTTGCAGCCCGCTTGATTCAAAAAGGCAGCATCAGTGCCGCTTTGCGCGGATGTAGTCCGCCACCAGCGAGATCTGGGCGTCCGTCAGCAGGCCCGACGCTGGAGGCATGCCCGCCGTAGGGACTCCATCGTGGATGACCTTCTCCAGATCCGCGGGATTCTTCGCGAACTTCAGCTCGCCGGTCAGCAAGCCGCGCTTCTCGCCACCAGCAAGGCCGGGACCGTGGCAGGCGGCGCAGGCAGCGGCGATGATCGTTTCCGGGTCCTTCGTCTCCGGCGTGATCATGACCGGGGCGGCGGCTTGGCCGGCCACCGGTTCGATTGTTCCTGCGGGATCGGCGACAATTCGGATCAAGCGATCATCCCCCTCACGTGGCTTGCCTTCGGCGGGGTCCTGCATCGAGGTGCCCAACCACAACGAGCCATCCGGCGCTTCATTGATGAAGCGGATGCGGCCCCACTTCTTGAACCACAGCCGCTCGACGTGGCTCGGCAAGCCGTCGCCACCAAGCGAGACCCGGAATACCGATTCGCCGCGCAGGCAGGCCACCAGCAGGCAGCCGCGCAACTCCGGAAAGGCGGTACCCTGATAGAAGAGCAGGCGCCCCGGCGCTGCCGCAGGCGTGATCTCAATCAGCGGCGTGCGCATTCCTTCCGCCTCGCGGCGATGCGAGATCACCGGCCAGCCGTAGTTCGCGCCTTTCTCGATCAGATTGATTTCGTCGCCGTGAAGTGGCCCGTGCTCAGCCTCGTAGAGTCGCCCGGTCCCCGGTTGAAAGGCGAGGCCCTGGGGATTGCGATGGCCGTACGACCAGACCTCGGGGCGTGCCCCTTCCTTGCCGACGAAGGGATTATCCGCTGGGACCGAGCCATCCGCGTTGAAGCGCAGGATCTTGCCGTGAAGCTGGTCGAGCTTCTGCGGGCCGTCCTGCTTGTCGGCATCGCCGGTCGTCATGTAGAGCATCCCGTCCGGTCCGAATTCCAGGCGGCAGCCCGTGTGGTTCTGGTTCGCCGCAATGCCTTCGATGATAGTCTTCGGCTCGACCAACTTGTTGCCATCGAGACGGTAGCGCTCCATCCGCAGCTCGAAGTCCTTCTCTCCCTTCTGCTTGTCCCAGGCGAGGAAGAGCAAGCCGGTCTTCGCGAAGTCCGGCGCGAGCGCCAGACCCAACAGACACATCTTGTTGCCCTGCGCCGCGGGCAGGGTCAGCGCCGGTTCCTCAAGCACCTTGCCCTTCTCAACGATCCTCACCCGCCCGATCCGCTCGGTGAAGATCTCGCGGCCATCCGGCAGGAAGCGCAGTTCCCATGGTACGATAAGCCCCGTAGCCAGCTCCTCGATCCGGTGTGGCGTGACCAGCGCCGCATCCGGCGGAGCCGCGATTGACATCGGCTCGGCCGCGGCAAGCGCGGGAAGAATCAAGAGAGCTGCAGCGATCGTTTTCATTCCGCAGGAACCAAGCGAATCACACGGTCCGGCCCGTTCAAAATGACGTAGATGTTGCCATCCTTCGCGCTCTTGATGTCGCGCACCCGGCCGATGCCCTTCAGCACCACTTCCTGCTCGGTCACCTTGTGATCCACCAGGCGCAGGCGGCGGATTTCCTGCTGGGCCAGTGCGCCGACAAGGAGGTCATTCTTCCACTTCGGGAACTTATCGCCGCGGTAGAAGGCCAGTCCGCAAGTCGCAATACTAGGCTGCCAGTAGGTCACCGGCTGATCCATGCCCTCCTGGGCCGTCTTATCGCTGATCGGCGAGCCATCGTAATCCATCCCGTAGGTGATCACCGGCCAGCCGTAGTTGTGGCCGGGCAGCACCCAATTCAATTCGTCGCCGCCGCGCGGACCGTGCTCGGTGTTGTAGATCGAGCCATCGCGCGGGTCGATGTCGAGGCCCTGCGGGTTGCGGTGGCCGTAGGTCCACACACCGGGGACCGGTGCCTTGTCGAACTTCGGGTTGTCATCCGGCACCGTGCCATCGTCGCGCAGGCGGTAGATCTTGCCCTTCGGGTTGGCCACGTCCTGGACTTCCATGCGGCCGCCACGCTCACCGACGATGAAGTAGATGAAGCCCTTGCCATCGAAGACCAAGCGGGTGCCGAAATGCACGCCGGCATCCGTGTAGTACTGCGGCTCCGCCTTGAAGATCTGCTGCTGCTCGACCCATTGCCCGTCTTTGATCTTGCCGCGGACGTAAGCGGTGATGGTCTTCACCTGCTTGCCTTCCTTGGCGCCATCGGCGAAGCCCAGGTAGATCCAGCCGTTCTTCTCGTAGTCGGGATGCACGGCGACTTCCATCAGCCCGCCCTGGCCATGCTCGACCACCTGCGGCGTGTCCTTCACCGGCTCCGGGTTCAAGCTGCCGTCCGCCTCGATGAGGCGCAGCCGGCCGGACTTCTCTGTCACCAGCTTTCGGCCGTCGGGCAGGAAAGCCAGGGCCCAAGGATCCTTGAGCCCGTTCTCGACCACCATCTCGATCTTGTAGTTCTCCTGCTGGGTCTTGGTCACCTCGCCGGGCTTCGGCTTGGGGAAGCTCATCCCCTTCTCCTTCGCCTGCTTCTCCTTCTCGCGGATAAAGATGACCATCATCCGGAGCTGCCCGTCATCGAGCAAGGTCCCGAAGGGCGTCATCCCGAGCTGGGGATTGCCCTCTTTGATCGAGCGCATCAGGTCAGCATCGCTGCTGCCGTGCTTCCATTCGCCATCGATCAGCGAGCCACCTTGGCCGCCGCTCAGGTCAGCACCATGGCAGCCCGAGCAGAGCTGGCCGCAGAGTTGTTCCGCCTTCAGTTTGGAAAGGTCCGCCGGTTTGGCGTCTTGAGCGAGGGCGACAGAAGGCAGCGCGAGCAGCGGCAGGAGGAGGAAGCGTTTCATGGAGATCGGGACCCTTACGAGGGATCAAACCGATTTCAAATTCCCAGAGTGTCTTTCACGGGATCAAAACCCCCACTCTGCCCCTATCCACAAGGATCGCGGGCCGGCGATGGTGCGGATCCCGTCCGTGCTGAGGCCGGTGGCGATTTCTTCGTCGAAGAGATTATCGACGCGGGCGGTGAGAAGGAGGTTGTCCTTGGCTTGCCAGCTCGCGCCGACTTTCACGCTGGAGTAGCTGGGAATGCGGCGGGCGGCGAGGGCGTCGTCGAATTGGTGGGAGCCATATTCATAGCCTGCGGAAAAAGTGAGGCGGTCGGTGGCGTGCCAGTCGGCGGAGGCGATGAGGCGGAGGTCGGGGGCCTGGGGGAAGGGCTTGCCTTCCAACAGAGGCTGCTTGGGGGAATCGGCGAACTCGGTCTCGCTCCAGATGCCGTCGAAATGCAGGGTTATGCTGTTCATGGGCTCCCATTTTGTTCCGGCTTCGATGCCGAAGACGCGGGCCTCGTCGACGTTCTGGCGCTGCTGGCCGGAGCCACCGGGCGGGATGGTGCCGAAGATCGCGGCGATCTGGGCGGGGTCGGTGATCGGGACGTTGGCGATGGCGTCCCGGATCCAATGGTGGAAAACCGCCGCCTCGAAGCTCAGGCAGTCTGCTGCCTGCCAGTCGAGGGTGCCTTCCACGCTGTAGAAGCGCTCCGGGTCGAGGGCGGGATTGGCCTCCGTGATGTCGCTGCGGACGCGGAAGGGCCGATGCAGTTCGTTGAGAGTGGGCAGGCGGAAGCTGGTTCCCGCCGAGGCGCCGATGTGGAGGTCCTCGGTGAGCGGATGATTCACGGCGAGGGAGAAGGAGGGTTCGACGCCGTCGCGGTCCTCCTGGAAGTTCACGCGCAATGGCTTGCCGGTTACCAGCGAGCGTTCGAGGCGGCTGCCATTGTCGAGCCACCAGGCGTCGAGGCGCAGGCTGGCATCGATGCGGGTCTTGGACTGGGCTTCGTAGCCGCCGGCGACGAAGATGCCGGCATTGCCCTGCTCGCCGCCGGCCTCGCGGCGGCGGGTGAAGCGGCCGGCGATGAAGCTCGCGTTCTCGTTGGTGGAGCCCTCGATCTGGCGGAGGTCAGCGCCCGCCGTGAGCGACCATGGGCCCTCCGGCGCGTAGCGGAAGGTGAGGGCGCCGCCGGTGCCATTGCCCGGCACGTGAAATTGATCGAGCGAGGGATTCTCGGCAGTACGGGCGGCATTCACCGAGGTGAACATCGCCTCGAAGCGCCGGCGCTGGTGGTAGGCGAGTGCTTGCCAGGAGAAGCCGCCTTCCTCCGCAGCGGTGACGCGGAGGGCGAAGTCGAGTGCCTCGGTGGCGTTCTCCGCCAGCGGCGTGCCGTTGCCGCGGTCTTCCTCGTACCAGGAGAACATCGGTTCGATGGTCACCCCTTGGAAAGCCTTCCATGCCATCTTCAGATCGGCGCCGTAGGCATCCAGTTCCAGGCGGCGATCAATCGTCCCGCGCTGCCAGGGGGGCACTGCGAAGAAGCCGTCCGAGTGCAGTCCGAAGGTTGAAAAGGTCACGCCCAGCGAGCCATCATCCGCGACCAGGGTATGTGTGGTCGCGCCAGAGATCGTTCCCTGGCTGCCACCGCCCATCCGCAGCAGATGCCGCTCGGTGAAGGGCGACTGGCTCTCCATCTGCACCACGCCCGCCGGGCTCTGGTTGCCCCAGACCGCCGATTGCGCGGCGGGGACAATGCGCACCGACTCGAGGGTCGAGGGTTCGTAGCGCGCCCAATAGACCCAGCCGCCGAAGGGATCATTCTGCGGGATGCCATCGAGCAGCACCAAGGTCCGCGAGGCTGCGGTGGCCCCGGTGTTGCGCAGGCTCACGCCTGCCGAAGTTGGATTGCCGAAGAGGGAAGTCTGGCGCCGGTAGAGTGAGAAGGAGGGCTCCTGCGCGAGCAGTTCATCGAGGGTCCGGGGTGCCTCTTTCGAGATCTCCTCACGATCCCATTCCGCCAAGGTCCAGCCCGGCGTATCCGCCACGCTGCCAGCCAGCCGCTCCGCCAGCACCGTAACATCCGAAAGGGCATCGGCATCCTGTGCCGCCGCCCCTGCCACCACCGTGCCCGCCCCCAGAATCGCGAAAAGCTGCGTCTTCAATTCAAGCTGCCTCAAACCTGAAATCCGGGAGCGCGGCAATCGCAATCTCCCGCGATGTCAGGGCAGCTCCCGGACCCGGACAAAGCGGCGTGGTCCGGCGGGCATGGAGAAGCTGTACTCGGTCACGAGGCCGTTGCCAAAGGCTTGGCCGAGAGTGGTCCATGCCCCATTCGCCATGGTCGGTGAGAGTTCGATCGAATAGTTGCGGCCGTTGAAGGAGGTCCACCGCACTTTTGAAGTTTGGCCCGACTTCAGGGTCTGTGAGTCGATCGAGAAGCGGTCCCAAGGCCGCAGCGCGCGGAGCTGGATGTCGTCGATGTAGGCGGAGGAGAAAGAGCTGCCCTGGGTGCGGAACTCCATCGTGCCCGAGAGATTGGCGAGCTTGAGCAGGGGCAGGCTCAAGGTCTGCGTGGTGGCTTGCTGCTGACCGCCAGCGTAAAATTCGAGGGCGATTCGCCCGTCCCGCCAAAGGGTGCGGATCTTTGAAAGCTGACCACTGCCATTCGGCACCGAGACCGTCTGCAAGGAACCATCGAAGCCGACCTCAAGGCGAGTTGGATTCTGCTTCAAGGCGACGCGCCACCAGCGGAAAGCATTGTCACGCCAATAGACCCCGCTGTCGCCATCCGCCCCAAAGCGCAGTTCCACCGTCTGGATACCAGCGGGAACCGTTTTGGTCGCGCGGATGAGCGCCGAGTTATTGGCGCTGGCCTGGAGGCGGCCATTGACGATGCCGCTGTCGATGACGAATTCCGGATCGACCTGCCAGCGCTGGCCCAAGGTCTGGTTGTCGAAATTGATCAGCTCCTCGAAGACCGAGTTATCCCCGTTGGATCCCGGATTGTAGAGATAGAGCGGTTCGATGGCCGAGGTCTTGCCGACTTGGTCAATCGCCATCGTCTCGATGAGGTTCGAGCCGGGCAGGGGGTTGAGCAGGAAAGACCAGTTGTTGAAATTCTGGAAGACCTGCACCCAAGCGCCGCCATTGACCCGGTAGTAAACGCTGGCCAAGGCGCGGTCGTCGGTGGCTTCGCCGGTGACGGTGATCCCGCCACCGATGGTCATGCCATTCTGTGGCTGCTGCCACTTCGCCACGGGTGGCGCGAGGTCGGGAATCTGGATGCGGACGGTCGATGGCGCGGCGAGGCGGTAGCGATTGCCAGCCAAGTCCACCGCTTCCATCTCATACCAATAGCGTGCCTCGGTGCCGGGCATATCTTGGGCCGTCAGGGTAACCGGGCCGTTGCCAGTGGCCGGGCGATAGGCGACCACCTGCCAGACTCCGGGAGAGGCTTCACCGGTGGCGCGATAGAAATAGACACCGGCCAAGCCACTGCCACCGCTGTCGCTGGCCGTGGCGGAAAGCTGGATCGCTTGATTCGGCAGAGCCGAGACCGGCGAGACCGAAAGGTTGTTCAGAGTCGGCAAGGTCACGTCGCCAACCACGACACCCGCAGCCAGGCCCAACTGGGTGATCTTCGCGTCCCCGGATTCAACCGCGCCGCTGCCGTCCGCATCTTGCCAGGCCGCGACGATGAGATCGTAGCTTCCAAAGGGGATGTCCGCGGGCAGCTGGAAGCTGCGGGTGAACTGGGTCGGAACATTACCGCCCGGCACCGAGAAGACGAGATCCCGCGCGGCGTCGGTGTAGTTGCCCACATTTGCCCCGATGATCACCGGCTGGGGTCCGGGGGAGGTCGCGGTGCCTTTGATGGTGAGCATCTGGCCCTTGCCCGCCGGTTTGGGAGTGACCGTGAGATTCGAAAGCACGACCGGCTGGGGTGCCGGCGGCATGCTCCGGAAAGTCCAGGTGCTGCCCTGCACGACGGTGCCGTTGCCGCTCACGGAATCGATCCGCCAGTAGTAATTCTGGGAGGCCACGAGGGCACCGGTGTTCCAAGTCCGCGGTAGGCCGCCATTCAACTTCAGAGTCCCGGCCGCGGTCAGCGCCGGATCGGTGCCGAAGCGGAGTTGGAGGTCTTTGGTATTTCCGCCGACGGTCCACTCCAGGGCGACTCCCGCGAGCGGAACGCGGGTCTTGCCATCGGTCGGCAAGGGATTGGAGGCCGGCGAGGCGTTCTGAACCGGCAGGGTGCTCTGGGTGAGATATTCCTCCACGCTCCAGCCGGTGATCCCGTGATCCCACTGGATTTGATACCACAAGTGCTGGCTGGTCTGAATGCCCTCGGTGATCGAGGCGATGGTCGGTCCGGCCAGAATGGTACCCGTATCACCGGTGAGGATGGAGCGGTTGAAGGTGCCTCCCGCGGTGGTGCGGATGCCGCCACCGGTCGTCCACGCGCGGACGCGGGTGCCGGCTGCGACGCCCGTCGGCAGGACGGTGGGGTCCACGGCGCGCGCCGCGGTGCGCGCCGCGGAGAGGCGGGCCGGCTGCCAGGCCGTGCCCTGCATCACGCTGGTCCACTTGCCCCAGAAGCGGCCGCCTCGCGAAATTCCCCAGGCTCGCCGCACCGCGACAGTGGGGTCGAAGGCATCGGCATTGGTGATGGTGGAGTGCACCACATCGTTGATCTGCCACAGGCCGCGGCAATGACTGACCACCTTGCCCCGGCCGCCACCACTGAGGTTGAGGATCTGGCCCACCGGCAGCATGGTGCCATCGTAGTACGGCAGCGAGGCCATCCGCGGTTTGCCGTTGGGATAGAAGAGCGGCTGGTCCGAGCTATTGATTTCCTGCAGGCTGTTGCAAACTGCATCCGGATCGAAGGATGACTCGGCGGATGCCACTGCGACGGCCGTCATCAGGGAGCCACCGCGGAAGCCTTGGTTGTAGGCGAGCTGGGCGACCTGCGCGGCGGTCATGGGCGGCTGGTCGGCGCTTGCCACGGAAAGGGTGGAGAACGCCGCAAGCAGAGGCCCTGCTACCTTGGAGAGGAATCCGGTAGAGTTCATCGGGCTTTCCTGAATATATGGAATGCCGATATCCTCAAGTAGATAGCGTTTCCTAACAGGCTGTGGCAGTTGCCGCTAACAGAGGGTTAGGTTGTTGGGTTGGGGGATAAATTGGTTTGCGGAGAGGCGGGAGGAGCGGATTTGGACCGGGATGGATCGGATCTGGGAGGAGGAAGGTTCCGGGGCGCGGTGAATTGTTAGAGTGGTTCGGAAGAATGGGGTGGCTTTGAAGGGGAACCACGGATTTACACGGATGGACGGATTAAAGGCAGGGGAATGGATGGGGTTGGGTGTTCCGGGATATTGAGGACGGGGAGGAAAGGCAGATTTGAGATTTGGGATTTCGGATCTCAGATCGGGAGGGGTTTTCGTTGGGAGACGTGGTTCGATCTGCCTTTGAAGAAAAGCCGTGAATCTCGGGCAGTGGCGAAGCGGGAGGGCTGATTCGTTCTGATAGAATGAGCGCGCCGCGAGATGCACTCGAGAGCTGTGGATGACCCCAGCAGTCCGAGGGCGGCTATGCCGCGGTTGTCCGGGGGGTATGGATGATACGAAGCAGAGCCGTGGACGTGGGGCACGGGCGGAGCGGGAGGGCCGATTCGTTCTGATAGAACGGGCGCGCCGCGAGGCTGCATTCGAAAGCTGCGAATCATCGCAGCAGTCCGAGGGCGGCTATGCCGCGGTTGTCGGGGGGCACCCGGGATGAAAGCTCCCCGCCCGGTGAAGCGAGGCGGGAGGCCTCGCGGTCCCGGGGAGGCTGGGAGAGGACGTGGGGTCGGGCAGCCGCGGAGCGGGAGGGCTGATTCGATCTGATAGAGTAGGCGCGCCGCGAGGCTGCATTCGAGAGCTGCGAATCATCGCAGCAGTCCGAAGGCGGCTATGCCGCAGTTATTCGGGGGCACAATGAGTGTGCGTGAAGCCGACCGGCCGACCGCAGGCGATTAGCCGCAAGCGCGCTGGCGGACTGCTTCGTAGAGGGTGATGGCGACGGCGGTGGAGAGGTTCAGGCTGCGGGTGCCGCCTTCGATCATGGGAATGCGGATGCCTTGGTCACCGGCGGCGAAAACCATGGACTCGGGGAGGCCGCGGGTTTCGCAGCCGAAGACGAGGTAGTCGCCGTCCTTGAACCCGGCGTCCCAGTGGGCGCGGGTGGTTTTGGTACTAAGGTACCAGTACTTCGCGTCTGCCTCCGCCGCGGCTTGCAGGTCGGCAAAGGATTCCCAGACGCGGAGGTCCACATCCTTCCAGTAGTCGAGGCCGGTGCGCTTGACGTGCTTGTCATCCAGCGAGAAGCCGAGCGGCTTGACCAGATGCAGGCGCGAGCCGGTGGCCAGGGCGAGACGCCCCGCGGCACCGGCGTTGTGCGGGATTTCGGGCGCGACGAGAACGATGTGGAACATGAATGAGCGGCTTATTTACTGCGTGATCTCCTGAGTCACGCGCTTCGCGCCGTAGATCTTGTCGAGGGTCTCCAGCATGCCCGCGGCGTGGACGGAGACGCAGCGGCCATTGCCCTCGTGGTAGCCGAAGCCGAGTTTCAGGTTGTCCTGGTTGCCATCGAAGACGAGGCCGACGAGTTCGCCCTTCTGGTTTACCACCGGGCTGCCGGAATTGCCGCCGGTGATGTCCGCCGTGCAGACGAAATTGAAGGGGGTATCGCTCGCGATCTTCTGATCCATGCCACTCCAGGTCGCGGGCAGTTGGAAGGGCGACACATGGCCTTGGAGTTCCGAGCGCGCGAAGAGGCCGCCCAAGGTGGTCGCGGATGGCACATCACTGCCGCCTTCGCGATAACCCTTCACCACGCCGAAGGCGAGGCGCAAGCTACCGGTGGCGTCCGGATAGTTGGAATCGCCTTCGATCGCAAAGCGTGCGGCCGAAATCTTCTCGTGGGCCTGCTTCACCGTTTCGTCGATCGCCTCGAACTTCTTGCGGAGTTCGCGCGACTCCGGATCAACCAAGCGTGCGAGATCGAGCATCGGATCCTCGCAGGCGGCCAGCGCGGTACGGCCGCCTTCGTAGAGGCTCTTGCGCAAGCCCACGTCGATCAGGCGGGTCTTGGAGACCAGCTCCTCGGCCCGCTCGCGCGGCGGCTTGCCGGCCATGATCTTGGCGACCAAGGGATCGTCCGCGCCGAGCTTGTTGCAGAGAACGGTCAGCGAGCTGGCCAGCTTCTCGGCCTCCATGTCGCGGTAGATCGGCTCGTCGGAGAAGAGATCGAGCTCCAGTGAGATCTTTCCGGCGTCCTGGAATTCCTTGAGGCGCTCGCGGTTCGGCTTCTCGCGCTCATCGGCGGCGCGAACCAAGGTGCGTGCGATCCCGAACAAGGAAGTGCCGAAGGCATTCCCCTCCCCTAACATGCGGCCGCGCAAGCCAAGCGTCTCGCTCTCCTTCTCCGCTGCCGCGATGCGATCGAAGGCGGCATCCGCATCCTTCCATTCCTCCTTCGCGCGGAAGGACTCGCGGAGGGCCTTCTCCGACTGTGCCTTGTGGGCCATGAAGCTGGCATCGAGCAAACCTTCCAGGCGCGCGCCCACTGCCTTGCGGCCATTGCGGATGCCGGTGATCGAACCGGTGGCACGGCGGCGGTTCTCGCGGTCGCGAGCGGCCCATGCTTCCAGCACCGCCTCGCCGCGATAAATCTGCTCCATGCGGAAGGGCAGGCCGTCATCGCGCATCGCCTCCAGTTCGGCGTAGGTATTCAGGCGGTTGGTGCGGCCCGGGTGGCCGGCGATGAAGACCAGTTCGCCATCCTTCGCGCCGGCGGCATTCCACTTCAGGAAGTTCGGCGTCGCGGCTGGCTTGCCGTCGCGATAGACGCGGAAGAAGCAGAGATCGAGGCAGTAGCGCGGGAACTCGAAATTGTCCGGATCGCCGCCGAAGGTCGCAGCTTGGGCATCCGGGCAAAAGACCAGGCGCACATCCGTGAAGCGATCGTAGCGGTAGAGGTGGTAGGCACCGCCCTGATAGAGCGTAATGACATCGCTGCGGAAACCGGTGGCATCCTGCGATTCCTTCTCAATCTCCGCGATCACCGCGCGGCGGGCCTTCGCGCCGTCTTCCGCGCTGGCACCCGGCTTCACCGCGGCGCGCACGCGTGCGGTCACATCCTCGATGCTCATGAGGACATTCATCTCCATGTCCGGACAGCGCAATTCCTCCTCCAGAGTGGCGGCGTAGAAGCCGTGGTTGTAGAGGTCTTTCTCACGCGTGCTGAGCTTCTCGATCATGCCGGAGCCGACGTGGTGGTTGGTCAGCACCAGGCCATTCGCCGAGACGAAGGAGCCGGAGGCGCCGCCGCCGATCTTGACCGCGGACTTCTGCAGGTGCTCCAGCCAAGGCGGGGTCATCTCGAAGTTGTAAGCCGACTTCACCTTCGCGACCGGGGGCTTGTTGAAGAGCCACATGCCTTCGTCTGCGTGGCTTGCGGTTGCCAAGGAGAGAGCTGCTGCTGCCAAAATCCGGGTGCGCATGGCGGCGGAGCATAGGTAGTGCCTCTTGGTCTGCAATCACGGTGTGGTGACTGGGGAGAGGCGAAATCATCAATCACCAATCTTCCAATCATCAATCGAAGTGTTTTGAAGAGGATTGGCTGGCGTGAGAGGCCTTGGGCGTGGGCTGAGGCGGAGAGATCTTGCCGGTGGTGGCCTGCCAGGCTGATACGCGGGATTTCCTCATGCGAGGGGGTGAAGGATGCTCTCCTTCCGGTGATGGATTTTGAACAGGAGAAGGACAAGGAGGGAAAGACGGGTTGGGCGGAGGTGTGATTGGGGAGGACGGCGCGGATCCAAGCTCACTTGGCTCCAGCGCTGGAAGGCGACGCGGATCCGACTATTCCGTGGCGTTCCGGTCGAGCGGGTCTAACATGGCCAGTCCCCGTCCCTGTCACCATGCACGACCACAACCGCGACCATGCCCACGGTGAAGATCACGATCACGGCCACAGTGAGCCCGGCTGGCCCTGGCTGCTGGGCTCGGCGATTATCTGTGGGGTAGCGACCCTTACGGGGGTGCTTTTGCAGCGGACCGATGCTCCGCCGCAGCTTGCGCTCGGCCTCTACGCGCTCGCCTATCTCTCCGGCGGCTGGGAGGCGGCGCTCGATAGCCTCAGCAATCTGCGGCGCTTCCGGCTCGATATCCATTTCCTGATGCTCGCGGTCGCGGTCGGTGCCGCGATCATCGGCGCGTGGTGGGAGGGTGCCGCGCTGCTCTTCCTGTTCTCTCTCAGCGGGGCCTTGGAGGCGATGGCGATGGCCCGCACCGAGCGGGAGATCCGCAGCTTGTTCCAGGAAGCACCGAAGCAGGCGCTGCTGGCAAGCCCCGATGGCAGCACCCGGCAGATCGCGGTCGCGGAATTGTACCCCGGGGCGATCGTGAGGATCCTGCCGGGCGAGCAATTTCCTGCGGATGCCCGTGTCACCGGCGGGGAGAGCGCCGCCGATGAATCCTCGCTGACGGGCGAATCGCTGCCAGTGGACAAGGCCCCGGGCGACCACCTCTTCGGCGGGACGCTGAATACCTGGGGGGTGCTAGAAGCCTCAGTCACCCGTGCGCCCGGGGACAGCGCGCATGCCAGGATCATCCACCTGATCCGCGAGGCGCAGGCCAGCAAGGCGCCTTCGCAGCGTTTCACCGACCGCTTCGGCACCGCTTACACCCTAGGGATCCTCGGGTTTTCCTTCCTGATGTTCCTGTGGTGGCACCTCGGGGCCGGGCTTCCCGCATTCTATGGCGCTACTCCGGAATCATCCGCCTTCTACCGGGCGATGACCCTGCTGGTGGTCTGCTCCCCCTGTGCGCTGGTGATCTCCATTCCCAGCGCGATCCTGGCCGGGATCGCGGCCGGGGCGCGGCGCGGGATTCTCTTCCGCGGCGGGGTGGCGCTGGAGAACCTGGCCACGATCAATCGTCTGGCCGTGGACAAGACCGGCACCCTGACCAAGGGCGAGCTGGAGCTGGTCTCCTGCGAAAGCTCGCCTCCCGGCCGGGAAGACGAACTGCTCGCCCTCGCCGCCGCCCTCTCGGCGAATTCCACCCACCCGCTGTCCCGGGCGATCGTGAAAGAGAGTCTGCGCCGCAAGCTGCCCGCGCCCGGCGAGGTTAGCGGCTTCGAGTCGATCTCCGGCCAAGGCCTCGAAGGCAGCATCGGCGGCCGCATCGTCCGGCAGGGCCGGCGGGCGATGTTCAGCGGGGATGCCTGGCTCTCCGCGCTGCCCGACCCGCAGCCGGGCCTGACTGAGGTGCTGGTGCAGGCGGGCGAGGATCTCCGAGGCCGCATCCTCCTGCGCGACGCCCCGCGCAGCGAGGCCGCGCCGCTGATCCGCCGGCTGGCAGAGGAGCAGATCCGCGTGACCATGCTAACCGGCGACCGCCCGGAGTCCGCGGAGCTGATCGCCAAGGAGCTCGGGCTCGCCGAGTTCCGAGCCGGCCTGCATCCGGAAGACAAGGTGAAGGCGATCCGCGACTGGCGCGCCGCGGGCGAGCGCGTGGCCATGGCCGGCGACGGGGTGAACGACGCGCCCAGCCTAGCCGCCGCGGACATCTCGATCGGGATGGGACTCCGCGGCTCGGACGCCGTCCTAGAGCAAGCGGACATCGTCCTCACCCACGACCGGCTGGAGCGGATCGTGGATGCCCTCAGCCTTAGCCGCCGCTGCCGCCGGATCATCCGCGAGAACCTGGCGATTTCCCTGGGCGTGGTGGTGATGCTCGGCCTCGCGGCCCTTGGATCCCGCCTGGCGCTGCCTCTGGGCGTGCTCGGCCATGAGGGATCCACCGTGGTGGTGGTCTTGAACAGCCTGCGTCTGCTGCTGCGCTAGGGCTCCCAAGGGGACGGGTTTAGTCCTTGTCCCCTTAAAAGGTTGAAATATGACACAAAATCCTTCCCGGACCTGTCCGGGAGCGAGGGCGACTCCCCGAAAGTTTAGATACCTAAAATTGCATAACTGGGAGAGTGGTATGACAACCTGCTTACCAGTCGCGATAGAATGCGAACCGCGCGATCCGGACGTTACCTAACTGCTAGGGCGCAAAAGCCGCGTACAGCATATCCTTCGGGCTGAGATCCTTGGGTTCCAAGGGGCCACTTTGGTTGCGTAAAATTGCGGTATCAGACCTGTTTGCAAACAAAGTTGTTTTCTTTGAAAACAGCCTTGGTATATAAAAAACAGACTGCGGTACCTCCTAGACCGCAGCCGAACCCAACCCAACCCAAAAAGCCCAAAACCCCGCAACCGGGTCAGTCCCCCGGTGCAACATAACGACCCCGATTTTTCCGGGTTGCTCGCGCTTCTTCGCCCGCATGCGGGCTCCGGGAACGTGTGCACTCGTCACTTGTCCCCCCCAATTTCGACCCCAAACCCCAATGAAACAAACCCCGACCACGCCGCTCATTACCCGTGAATCCCTTACGGCCACAGCCTCCCACAATGCCCGCTGGTTTGCCCGGCTGGTAGTAGGCGGGATCCTGAGCTCTGCCGTAAGCCAAGCCGCGATCGACAATATCTGGAACGGATCGGTCGATTCGAACTGGAACACTCCGGGCAACTGGAGCTTCGGACATGCCCCGGTGAAGACGGGGACGGAGGCAACCAATGAGCACGGGGTGATCGATTCCACGACGGTGAATATCCCGACGATCACGGTCGATATGACCCCGATCCCGACCGACATCATCCTGCGAGGCGTGAGCAGGCTGGATCACCGCTCGGGGATCGCGACCACCGGCGGCGGCAACTGGATGTTCGTGGGATCCACGACTGGCAGCAACTCGGTTTACAACCTGGCCAACACCACCACAGCGGGGGGCGGGATCAGCGGCTTCGCCCAAGGCTCCGGCACGATGACCGCCAACGGCGGCCGCCTCTACGTGGGCGGCAACAATGGCGGGGCCAGCACCGGGATCGGCAAGGTGAACATGAACACCACCGGCAACCTGAACATCGGCAACCGCCTCTACGTGGGCGCACGCGGTGGCAACGGCACTTTCAACATGGAGTCCGGCACGATGCCGATCGGCAACGATCTGGCGCTGGGCACCGGCGGCGGCACCGGGGTGATGACGGTGACTGCGGGGACCATCACCACGGGGGGCTGGAACTTCATCGGCAAGAACGAAGATGGAACAGGCTCCAATGGCTCCCTGTTCATGAACGGCGGCACGCTGACCAACACCGGCCGCACCTACGTGGGCCAGAACACCTGCACCGGCCTGCTGAAGCTCTCGGGTGGCGACTACCTGAACGTGAACAACGAGCAGTTCATCCTCGGCGAGGATGTGAACTCGAACGGCACGGTCACGGTGGACAACACCAACTCCGACCTGCAGATCGGCGGGGAACTCTGGATCGGCCAGAATGGCGGCACCGGGGTGGTGAACCTGAGCGCGGGTAACATCAGCGTGGGCAACTGGCTGGCCATCGGCCGGGCCAACAATGCCACCGGCACGCTCAACATCAGCGGCACCGGCGTCTTCACCAAGAACTCCAACCAGGAGTTCATCGTGGGTAGCGACGGCACGGGGGCGCACGGCACCATCAACCAAAGCGGCGGCACGATGAACGTGGGCACCGTCGCGGTCAGCATCGGTCGCGCGGGTGGCAGCTTCGGAGCGTACAATCTCTCCGCGGGCACGGCCACGTTGGGCGGGACCCTGCGGATCGGCGAAGGCGGCACCGGCACCCTGACCATGACCGGGGGCGCCTTGAGCGCACCTAATGTGGATGTCGCCACCGGCGGCGGTTCGGCCGGCCACATTGATTTCGATGGCGGGACGCTCTCGACCAAGCGGATCAACGGCGGACCAGGCGCGGATGTGGTGGAATTCAACGGCACGCAGATCACCTCCAACGGGATCGAGCCGAACTTCATCAGCAATCTCGACACCGCCGAGATCCAAGTCGGCGGCCTGAAGATCAACAGCAATGGCAGCCCGATCGGCATCCCGCAGATCTTGAGCGGTGCCGGCGGCCTCACCAAGAGCGGTGCCGACACGCTGACGCTGACCGCAGCCAACACCTACACGGGCGCGAATACGGTGAACGGCGGCAAGCTGTATACCACGACCGACTCCGTGGGCGGCGGTGCCTTGACAGTTGCGAACGGTGCTTCCTTCGGGGTGACCGCGACCTTCTTTGATGCCCAGTTCAACGCGGCCAGCGCCTCCTTCGGGACCGGCGGTGCGACCAGCCTGGACATCAACTACAACGCGATCGCGGGGAATCCCTCGCTGGCACCTGTGAACGTGACGGGCGCCCTGACCATCAACGGCACCGCGACGATCAACCTGACGGGCCTGCTGCCGCAGGTGGGCAGCTTCCCGCTGGTGAAATACAACAGCACCACGGGCGGCACCTTCACCCTCGGCACCTTGCCTCCCGGCATCCAGGCCACGCTGGTCCACGACACGGTGAACAAGCTCTACCGGCTGAATATCACGGCGGTGGCCCTGCGGAGCTGGACTGGCAACTTCGACAACGAATGGAGCACCCGGACGACCACGGGCACCCAGAACTGGCTCGATTCGATTGCGAACACTCCGGCCTTCTTCGCGAACGGGAATCCGGTGACCTTCGACAACAGCTTGTTGGTCCCCGCCAATAGCGCGATCAACATTCCCGGCACGGTCACGCCAAGCGGCATGACCTTCGACAACACGATCGATGTGGACTACAGCCTCAGTGGTGCTGGTCAGATCTCGGGCACCGGCGGCCTGCTCAAGCAGAACACCGGCAACCTGACGATCTCGACCGCGAATACCTACACCGGCGTCACCACGCTGGCAGGGGGAACCACCAGCGTAGCCACCTTGGCTGCGGGCGGTGCGGCCAGTCCGCTGGGTGCAGCTCCGGCGGCTCCGGGCAATCTGGTCTTCGCGGGTGGCACGCTCGCCTACACCGGTCCGGCTACCACCAACAATCGCGGTTACACCGTGGGAGCAGCCGACAATGCGGTCATCAGCACGCTGAAGATCACCAACAACCTGGAGATCTCCGGGCAGATCGCCCGTTCCCTGGGTGGCTTCGTCAAGGATGGTGCCGGCACGCTGACGCTGTCCTTCCCGGGCGCGAACGGTCTGTCGAACAACGGCCTGACGGTGGCAGCAGGTGGCTTGGTCCTCAACGGCACGGGCCAGACCAACGCGGTGGCAGGTCCCCTGCTGATGCGCTCCGGAACCGTGGTGAGCCTGCTGAACAATGCGGCTCTCTCGGTCACGGGAGAAACCCAGATCAGCAATACCGCTGGCACGGCCGGGGCGATGACGCTCGCCGGGACATCCGTCTACAATGCCGGAGCCCAGCTGCTAATTGGCACCGGCGTGAACGGCACCGCGGGCTCGCTGACCATCGGCGGCAGCAGCACGCTCAACCAGACCGCCGGATGGCTCGCAGTCGGCCACACCTCCACCAGCACCGGAACGCTGACGGTGAAGGAGAACGGCACCTACAACCACACCGGCAATGACTTCAACGTCACCGACCTGGATAATTCCATCGGCAACTTCAACCTGCAGGACAACGGCACCGTCCACTCGGTGACGACCTTCTGGGGCAAGAACACCGGCACGGTCGCCACGGTTAGCATCAGCGGCACCAGCACCTACACCGGCACTGGTAGCTTCTTCGTGGCGCTGAACACGGGCTCCAGCGGCACGGTCACCATGACCGGCGGCACGGTCAGCCACACCGGGGGTGAGTTCATGATCTCCCGCGATGGTCTCGCGGTGTGGAACCAGAGCGCCGGCTCGGTGAGCGCCAACGGCTGGATGATCCTGGGCCGCAACGCCACCGGCGACGGCACGCTGAACATCTCCGGCGGCACCTTCACCCAGACCCAACTCGACCGGCCGCTGATGGTCGGTGAGTTCGGCAAGGGCACGGTGAACATGACCGGGGCGGCGCAGGTGACTTCGCTGGGTGCGAACGGGCTGATCCTGGCGAACGAACCGAGCGGCACCGGCACCATGAACCTGGATGGCGGTCTCCTGACTGTGCGCCGGGTGCGTGAGGGCAATGACAACAACGGTGGTGTTGGCGGCGAGAGCCACTTCAACTTCGACGGCGGCACGCTGAAGGCCGGCGCGAATGCGAATGCCAACTTCATGTCGAGCCTCAACAGCGCGATCATCGAGGACGGCGGTGCGATCATCGACAGCAACGGCCAGACCATCAACATCGGGCAGGGGCTTGATGATGACGGCACCGGGCTGGGCGGGCTGACCAAGATCGGCGCCGGCACGCTGAACCTGAACGGCACCAACACCTATCTGGGAACGACCACCGTCAGTGTCGGGACGCTCGGCGGCACCGGCACGATCAAGGGTCCGATCTCGGTCAGCAACGGCGCCTCGCTGGCACCGGGTGCTCCGACCGGAGACCTGTTCGCGGATGGCAACGTGAGCTTCGCTGTTGGCGGTAACTTCGCGATCAACCTCAGTGCCACCGAGCCGACGACCGGCCATCTGGTCGCTACCGCCAACCTGAACATCACCAATGCCAACCTGGTGATCACGGGAACTCCAACGGCGTCGACCTACATCATTGCCGACTACGGCACCAAGACGGGCACCCAGTTCGCCAACCATGCGGCGGTCTCGGCAACGCTGCCTTCGGGCTACTCGATCAACTATGCCTACCAAGGCGGCACCCAGATCGCGATCGTGCGGGCGGCAAGTGCCTTCGAAACCTGGGCGAACGGCTTCTTCCCGGGCGAGACCGATCCGAACATCGTGGGACCGAATGCGGACCCGGATGGTGACGGCAACAGCAACGCGCTCGAGTTCGCCTTGGGTGGCACCCCGAACAACGGCTCGAGCGGTCCGAAGGTCTACAACCTGATCGGTGACGGCAACGATGCTGGCACGGCCAACGAGTTGTTGCTGACCATCGCGGTACGCAGCGGAGCGCCGGTCTTCGCCGGAGCGCCCTCGCCCACCGCCGCGAAGGACGGTTACACCTACACGGTGCAGGGCAGCCTGAACCTGGCGGCATTCACCAGCCCGGTCACGGTGGTCACCCCGGTCGTCACCACCGGCCTGCCGGCGGCACCGGCGGGGTATGAATACCGGACCTTCAGCCTGACCGCCAGCGATGGCTTGGCCCAAGGCTCGAAGGGCTTCCTGCGGGTGAACGTGACTCCGACCCCCTGATCGGTCCGATTCGATCCTTGAAGTGATTCAATTCCAGCCCCGGCCGCCCTCAAGGTGGCCGGGGTTTTCTTTTCCCTCCGGTTCCACCCCGGATGGCGTGGAATAAGCGATAGCAGGATCGCTCCTATCGCCGTATTTCTCCCGCCATGCGCCACTTCCTCGCTTCCCTCGTCCTCTTCGCCACCGCTACCGCAGCGGATCTCACCAGCATTCCCTTCAAGACCATCTCCGGCAAGGAGACCAACCTGGCCGAGTACAAGGGCAAGGTGGTGCTGGTGGTCAACACCGCTTCCAAGTGCGGCCTGACCCCGCAGTACGAGAAGCTCGAGGCGATCTACGACAAGTACAAGAAGAAGGACTTCGTGATTCTCGCCTTCCCTTGCAACGACTTCGGCAACCAGGAGCCGGGCACGGCCGAGGAGATCAAGGAGTTCTGCAAGGACAACTACAAGGTCAGCTTCCCGCTGATGGAGAAGGTCCACGTCAAGGGCGCGGAACAGCATCCCCTCTACACCGCACTCAGCGGCAAGGAAGGCGCCTTCCCGGGTGATGTGACCTGGAACTTCGGCAAGTTTTTGATCGGGAAGGATGGCAAGCCGATTGCGCGCTTCGAGCCGAAGACCACGCCGGATAGCGCCGAGGTGACCGAGGCGATCGAGAAGGCGCTGAAGTGAGAAGAGGTGCGGCTCTGGAGGGCTGCTAATGAGCTTGGAAGCGATGTCTCCCCTGCTGTGCCGGGGATGCTTTGGAGCGAGGGGAGCTTTCGGGAAGACGTGGACTTGCACGGTCGCGGCTCGGGAGAGCCGCGCCACTTCTGCAAGACAGCGGAGACTTGGGGTGAAGCGCCACGCCCCCACGCTCGGCAAGCCTCGCGAAGAAAGGCGGGGGCAAGCCTCCGCAGTCCAAGGAGAGCCGCGCCACTTCTGCTACTTCTTGCCTGCGGCGGACTTCTCGTAGCTGGAGAGGAGGTCGTGGAACCTCTCGCCCTGGACGGCCACGTGGCTGCGCAGGGTATCGGCGGCGATGGCGGCATTGCCGTCCTTGAGCGCCTGGAGGATCTGCTCGTGCTCCGCCATCGATTGGCGCATGCGGCCGCGGGCACGGAGCTGCATCCGCCGGAAAGGGCGCAGGCGCTTCTGGAGCCGCTTCGCTTCCGTCACCAGGAAGCTGTTGCCCGCCGCCCGGTAGATCAGTTGGTGGAACTCTTCGTTGCGATGGTAGTAGGCGTCGGGATCCTCCTTCTCCAGTGCCTGCTCACAGGCCCGCGCGCTCACCGAGATCTCGGCCAGCTCGCCGGGTGAGATCCGCCGCGCGGCGAGGCGCCCGCAGAGGGCTTCCAGCTCGGCCATCACCTCGAACATCTCGATCAGCTCGACGATCCCGGGGTGCCGCACGAAGGCCCCACGGCGCGGGATCAACTCCACCAGCCCGGAACCGGCGAGCATTCGCAACGCTTCCCGCAAGGGAGTGCGCGACACGCCGAAGCGCTTCGCCAAACTGACCTCATCCAGCCGCTGTCCGTCCTCGAACTCGCCTTCCACGATGCGTTGTTCGATGTCTTCGCGGATCTCGTCGGCGCTGCGGCTCGTCATAGGTGCAGCAGCGTAGCGGCCGATCCCGGCTGTTCCAGACAGCATTTGGATTTTTGTATACAAGAATCGCCATTCTCCTCATGGTGCGCCGGTCCGCCTCCCAAAAACCCTCTCTGGTATGGCCATCTACGGAACGGCAATCCTATCCTTCTGCCTGCTCGCAGGCATGCTGATCGGCCGCGGGCTTGGCCAGCTGCTCGGCATGGAAAACAAAGACATCGGCGGCGTCGGCATTGCGATGCTGCTGCTGATCCTTCTAACCGATTGGCTCAAGAAGCGCGGCAATCTGCAGCCGCCCACCGAGTCCGGCATCCTCTTCTGGAGCGCGATCTACATCCCGGTGATCGTCGCCATGGCTGCCTCGCAGAATGTCCGCAAGGCGATCCACGGTGGCTATGCTGCGCTCATCGCGGGCGTCTTGGTCTCGGTTGCCTGTGTCGCGCTGGTGCCGCTCTTCTGCCGGATCGGCCGTTCCCGCGGCGAAGACTCTTCCCACCTGGACCCATGATGCAGTTCATCAAACCGCTGCTGGTGGAGTATCCGCTGATCACCGCTTTCGCGGTCATCGGCTTGCTGGTGGGCTTTTCCTATCTGCTGTCCGGTTGGCTGACCCGCGGCCGCCTGCATGGCTCCGCGATCGCGATCATGCTTGGCCTGGTACTGGCCTATGTCGGTGGAGAGATCACGAAGGGCGAGAAGGGGCTGGCCGACATTCCAGAGTTTGCCGGCATCGGCCTGATGGGCGGCTCGATGCTGCGTGACTTCGCCATCGTCGCCACCGCCATGGGCGTGCGCATGGAAGAGCTTCGCAAGACCGGTATCGCTGGAGTCGCCTCCCTGTTCACCGGAATCTTCGTCTCCTTCGTCGTGGGAGTCTGCGTGGGTTATGCCTTCGGCTACCGGGATGCGGTCAGCCTGACCACACTCGGTGCCGGCGCGGCGACCTTCATCGTCGGCCCAGTCACCGGCACAGCGCTCGGTGCCACCCCTGAAGTCATCGCGCTGAGCTTCGCGGCGGGGCTGATCAAATCGATCACCGTGATGGTCGGCACTCCTCTCGTCGCCCGCTTCATCGGCCTGAACAACCCGCGCACGGCGATGATCTATGGCGGCCTGATGGGCACCACCAGCGGCGTCGCCGGTGGCCTAGCGGCCACCGATCCGAAGCTTGTCCCCTATGGCGCGATGACCGCGACCTTCTACACCGGCCTGGGATGCCTGCTGGGGCCTTCGGTGATGTATTTCATCATTCGCTCGATCTTCTGACAGATGGTGGAACTTCCCTTGATTGCCCGGGCCCGCGCCCATGAAGAGCGGATCGCCATTCATGCCGATGGCCGCTCCTACTGCTACGCGGATCTGCTGCGACGCTCCGAGACGATCGCGGCCGTTCTGTTAGACGGTCGCGCTGATCTTCGGGAAGAACGCGTGGCCTTCATGGCACCCCCGGGCTTCGACTACGCAGCGCTGCAATGGGGAATCTGGCGGGCTGGCGGGATCGCCGTACCGCTGTCCACCCAAGTCACCGCGCGGGAACTGGACCACGTGCTGGGCGACTCGGACATCAAGCTCATCCTCACGACTCCGGCCTACGCCAGCAAGCTGGACCCCGGCCCGCGCCGCCTGCTGGTCATCGAAGAAGGGACTAGGGCTGAGTGCTCCTTGCCCGACATCGCAGCCACCCGGCGGGCAATGATTCTCTATACCAGCGGCACCACCAGCAAACCGAAGGGCGTGGTGAGCACCCATGCGAACCTCCAGGCGCAGATTGAGGCCCTGGTGAACGCGTGGGAGTGGAGCGCGGAGGATCGCATCCCGCTCTTCCTGCCGCTGCATCACATCCACGGCATCATCAATGTCCTCGGCTGTGCCCTGTGGTCCGGCGCGATGATCGAGGCCTTCCCGCGCTTCGATGCGGAGCTGATCCTGCCGCGGGTGAAGGCGGACGCCTACACGCTCTTCATGGCGGTGCCGACGATCTACGCGAAGCTCGTCGATTTGTTAGGTGATGGCGCGTCGGATCTTGCCGCCGCCTTCGGCCGCATGCGCCTGATGGTCTCCGGCTCGGCGGCCCTGCCCGCGGGGCTCCACCGCCGCTGGCATGATCTGACCGGCCAGCATCTGTTAGAACGCTACGGGATGACGGAGACCGGGATGATCCTCTCCAATCCGCTGCAGGGGGAACGCCGTCCCGGTGCGGTGGGCCAGCCCTTGCCCGGCGTAGAGGTCCGGCTGCGCTCCGAAAGCGGCGAGACCCTGCATGGCGAGCACGAGCCCGGCGAGATCCAGGTCCGCGGCCCGGCGGTCTTCAGTGAATACTGGCAGCTTCCGGAAATCACCGCGGCCTCTTTCGAGGATGGCTGGTTCCACACCGGCGACATGGGCGTGATGGAAGATGGCTACTACCGCATCCTCGGCCGCCTCTCCGTGGACATCATCAAGAGCGGTGGCTACAAGCTCTCCGCGCTGGAGATCGAAGCCGCCCTGCTCGACCACCCGGCCATCCGTGAGTGCGCGGTGGTCGGCTTGGAGGATGCCACCTGGGGCGAGACCGTCGCGGTCGCCGCCGTCCCGGAAGCCAGCGCCCCACCGCTGGTGCTCACGGAACTGCAGCACTGGGCCAAGGACCGCCTCTCCCCCTACAAGCTGCCCCGGCACCTGATGCTGGTGGAGCAATTGCCCCGCAACGCGATGGGCAAAGTCGCCAAGCGCGAGGTCGCGACCTTGTTCACGGACGGGCCCTGCGCCTAAGAGGCTTTCTGAAAATCGGGATGGCAGAGCCTCTTCTCCAGAGGGCCGGATGAGAATGAAGCGGAGAACTCACGATGCGGCTTGTGGCCGCCGAGGTGCGACGGTCATAGACGCGCCGCTACAGGCGCGATAGGCGCTCTAGTATGCAGCTCATTCCCTAGATCAGGGCGATTTTTCTTCACCGCGAAGAAGCATCGGTATGTCCGATGCCATCGATTGTATACAATCAGATTGACCCGGTGTCCGATTTACACCTAATTGCAGACATGAGCCTCCCAAACCCGTGGCGTTTGCCCGGGGCCGGCTGCTGTCCCGCCCACATTTGAGCGCGGACTTCTCTACCCAACCTAACCCAGTCGAACCCATGTTATCCCGCAAGCTCCTCACGGGCTGGCGACCGGCCCTCTTGGCGGGTCTTGTCGCCGCCCTCGTCTCCTCACTCCATGCGCGTACCCTGTTGGTAGACTTCGGTCCCAACAATACGACGGATGGCAATGTCACTCCCTCCGGAACTCCGGTGATCAATCCCGGCAACGGCAGCACCGGTGTGGCCGACAGCAACGGCAACTTCTGGAACAACGTGGTGGGAGCCGGTGCCACCGGCGGCCCGGTCGCGATGAGCTACCTGAACCTCATCGATACCAGCAATGCCCCCACCGGCATCGGCCTGACCCTCGGTCCCAACTGGAAGTCCAATGGGATCCTGAATGGCGGCCTGCTAGCGCCGGATTCCGCCACGCTCGGCAGCTTCGCCATCGCGAAAGCCACCCAAGACTACCTTTTCATCGACGGTGGCAACGGCAACTACGCCACCCTCAACATCAACAACCTGGATCCTGGCAAGCTGTACAACCTGCGGCTTTTCGGCACGCGCAATACCACGGATGTAAGAAAGACGACTTACACCGTGACCGGGGGCAACGGGATCTTCAGCACTTTGCTGCAGACTTCCGGAACCGACATCGGGGGCGCCGGCATTCACGGCAACAACTCCACAATCGCTACGCTCAGCGGCCTGCAGACCGATGCCAGCGGCCAGCTGTCCCTGCGGGTGACCGCGACGGAAGGTGGCTTCGCCTATCTCGGCATCCTGGAGCTCAGCGAAGGTGACGCCGCTCCGGCGATCGTGACCAAGAAGGTGCGGGTGGACTTCGGCAGGCATGACGTGACCAACGGCAATCCGACCGTGAACCCGGACAGCTTCGGCAGCTACTGGAACAGCTTCGGGACTACCGCCAATGGCAGCGCCATCAGCAACCTGGTGACCACCACCAACGAGCCGACGTCACTGGGCATCACCCTGACCTCGGCGAACTGGCAGAACAACGGCATCAACAACGGCGGCCTGCTCGCCCCGAGCTCCGCGCTGCTGGGAGATCTGGCGGTGCCAACGGCAACCCAGGACTACTTCTTCAACAACGGCGCCACCGCCGTCTCGAATCTGACCATCCGGGGACTCAGCCCGACGAAGCTCTACTCCATGCGCTTCTTCGGCACGCGCAATGACCCATCGATCCGCCGCTCGACCTACACCATCACGGCGGGCAACGGGATCACGGCCGGCACCTTGCAGACCACTGGGCCCGGCATCGGCAACACAACCAACCCGGTGGCGACCTACAACGGCAACAACCGCAGCACCGTGGCACTGGGCAACATCCAAGCAAACTCCACGGGTGAGGTGAATCTGGCGCTCTCCGTGGCCCAAGGTGATTTCGCTTACCTGGGAATTCTGGAAATCGTCGAGAGCCTTTCCGTTCCGGCCCTGCCGCCGGTGGCGATCAACAACGACGTGGACCGCTGGACCTATCAGGACAGCCTGGATCCGGTCGCTCCCGGTGGAGTGCTCTTCGTCGGTAGCTCGAGCATCCGCCGCTGGGAAAACCTGACCAAGGATTTCGCGGACTACCGCATCGTGCAGCGCGGCTTCGGTGGCTCGCAGTTCTCGGATCTGAATCCGATCGTGCACCGCATTGTCACACCTTACCAAGCCTCGGCGATCGTCGTCTTCGAAGGCACCAATGACATCCGCGTGGGCAATAAGACCGGTGAGCTGGTCTTTGCCGACTTCAAGAGCTTCGTGACCACGGTCCGTGCCCAGCAGCCGAACGTGCCGATCTGCTACATCGGCATTACCCCGGTGCCCTCGTTCTTCGTGGATCCGAACCACGATCCACGCCGCCGCACCGCGAATACGCTGATCAAGGACTACTGCAACTCGGATCCGAACCTGAAGCTGCACTTTTTCAACACGAACGAGTTCCTGGACAACCTCCACGACACCGATCCGGTGGAATGGAACACCTACTTCGTGGATGACACCCACATGAACCGGAAGGGCTACAACCACTTCACGAGTGTGATCCGCCCTGCGCTGCAGGCGATCCTGGCTCCGAACAAGGTCGTGACGGCCAATCCGAATGCGCTGGTCGCGGGTGAGAAACTGTTCTTCGACTTCGGTCCAAGCGATGTGACGACCGGTGATCCGACCGTGGGTGCCGATGCGCGCGGCAACTTCTGGAACAACTGGTACCTGACCAACGGCGGCATCACCATCAATGCCGGCGAGCACCTGCCGAACCTGGTCCGCAGCACCGGCACGAACACCGGCATCCGCATGACCATGAGCGGCGGCTTCCTCTGCAATGGCAAGGCACCCTTCGGGGGCCTCTTCGCCCCGCAGCAGGGTCTGCTCGGCGAGCTGGCAACGGAGACGGCCACGCAGGACTTCTTCTACTCCACCGCGAACGACATCAACGACGCAACGAGTGACGACGTTCCCGGCGGCTTCATGATGGAAGGCCTGAACCCGGCGCTGAGCTACGAGTTCCGCTTCCTGGGTGCCCGCAACAATACCCAGACCCGGACCACCAAGTACGACGTCTACGGTAGCAACTCCGGCACGGCGAACCTGACCACCAGCGGCACCGCCATCGGCAGCACCGGCGCTGACATCAACGACGACGAAGCCGCGGTGATCTCCGGCATCCGTCCGGACGCCTTCGGCCAAGTCTGGGTGGATCTCACCCTGGTGCAGGGCGACTTCGCCTACATCAACGCGATGCAGATCACGGCCAGCACTCCGCCGGTCACGGGAACGCCGGTCGAGAACTGGCGCTCCGCGCACTTCAGCGCCGAGGAACTGAACAACCCGGCTCTGGAAGCGAGTGTCTGGGGCAACGATGCCGATCCGGATGGCGACGGGCGCTCGAACCTGATGGAGTATGCCAATGGCAGCGATCCCCGGGTGCAGGACTTCGAAGCACAGGACTTCGCGCTCGAAACGACCGGCGATGGCGATGTGCTCACCCTGCGCTACAAGAAGAACCTCGCCGCCACGGATCTGAGCTTCCAGGTCCAAAGCACCGATGCACTCGACGGATGGGACGACGTGCCTGACACGCTGGTCTCAACCGACGCAGGAATCGAAACCCGCAAGGCCTCCGTGAGCCGCACCGGCTTCCCGCAGCGCTGGCTGCGACTGAAGGTCGCGCTGGTCTCGGCGAACTGAGATCACGAGGACCGATCGAACGAAACTCCAAGGGCGGGGGCAGCGATGCTCCCGCCCTTTTTTGTGCCTGTGGAGGGCGGACACTCATGTCCGCCTGATGCCGGAAACGGCTCGCTGATTCCCGCCGGTTGGAGGAAGGTTCATCTCACCTCAAAGGCAGACAGGAGTGTCCGCCCTTCGCAGCGCTAGCGCGTTACTCACCAATCGAGGGTCGCTCTAACCGGGAAGTGATCCGAGGGCCAGTTCCCGTTCTTTGAGCTCCGCACGATCATGGATTCCAGGCCCTTCAGATCCGGCGAGGCGTAGATGAAATCGATCCGTCCGCGGTTCGTCACGCCGGTGAACTCGTGGAAGGTTCCCGACTCCTCGGGTGGCACGGAGGCGTTCAGGGTCTTCCAGATGTCCGCCATTCCGGTGGCCCGGATCGCGGCGTGCAGCGGGTTGTCATCCACCGAGTTGAAGTCGCCTGTTAGAATCACCGGTCCTTGCGGCTTGCGCTCCGCGATCCGTGCGAGGATCAGGTCGGTACCCTTCTTGCGCGCCAGCTCGGAGGCATGGTCGAGGTGGGTATTGAAGAAGTGGAAGGTCCGCTTGGTCTCGCGGTCGTAGAGCTTCGCCCAGGTGCAGATCCGAGTGACGGTATTGCCCCAAGTGCAGGAGTTGCAGATCTCCGGCGTATCGGAAAGCCAGAAGGTACCGGACTCCTGGATGCGGAAACGGTCGGCCTTTACCAGCAGCGCGGCATACTCGCCCTGATCGACACCATCCTCGCGGCCGACGCCGATCACCGCGTAGCCCGGCAGGCGGTCTGCCAGGTCATTCATCATCGGTGGCAGGCCCTCCTGGATGCCGACGATATCCGCGGCGTCGTTCTTGATCAACTCCGCTGCCTGGTCGCGCCGCGCGGTCCAAGCCAGCTCACCCTTGTCGCCGGAAGTGATGTAACGCAAATTGTAGGTGAGCACACGCAGCGGCGTGGCCTCCGCCAAGCTGCTCGCCAGGATCCCCGTCACCACACAGGCCAAGGTTTTCAAACTCATGGCTAGAGAGTGCGGATGAATGGCTGCCGTCGTCGAATCCAAATGTGTTTCACCGGCGCGAGCGTTTCGTCACAGTCGGGAGAAGGTCGGCGCCCCTGAATTTGACTCTTCAAATTCCCTGCAGTTTCGCGTTGTTTCGTGGTTACCCGTCCGATGAAGCCATTCCTTTTCATCCTCCCCCTGGTCGCCACCGCCACTTCCTTCGCCGAGCCGCTAAGCTACGAGTGCCGTCGCTCCGAGCAGGCGCCCGTCATCGACGGCGATCTCTCCGACCCGGCCTGGCAGAAGGCCGCGTGGACCGGCGACTTCATGGACATCCGGGGCAAGGACCAGCCCGCTCCGCGCTTCCGCACCCGTACGAAGATGCTCTGGACCGCCGAAGGCCTCTGCGTCTGCGCCGAGCTGGCCGAGCCACATGTCTGGGGCACGCTGACCGAGAAGAACGCGATCATCTTCCACGACAATGACTTCGAGATCTTCCTGGATCCCGATGGCGACACGCTCAACTACTACGAGTTCGAGATCAACGCGCTCGGGACGATCTGGGAGCTGACTCTGGACAAGCCCTACTCGAGAGGCGGGACCGCCACCCATGGGACCAACCTGCCCGGGCTGAAGAGCGCGGTGAAGGTTCAGGGCACGCTCAACAATTCCAGCGATACCGACAGCGGCTGGAGCGTCGAAGTCTTCCTGCCATGGAAAGACTTGGCCAAGTATCAAGGCAGCAAGACCGCGCCGCCGAAAGCCGGCGATACCTGGCGCATCAATTTCTCCCGGGTGGAGTGGAAGCATGAGTTGAAGGAGGGCAAGTATGTCCGCATTCCCGCGCATGGTGCCAAGATCGCGGATGGCGAGCATCCCGAGGACAACTGGGTGTGGAGCCCGCAAGGCGAGATCGCGATGCATTTGCCGGAGCACTGGGGGATGCTGAAGTTCACGGAGTGAAGCGATGACGGAAGGTGAAAAGAATGCCTTGGGCTTCCTAGCAGCCAAGCTGAATGCCAATGATGCGCCCGCGGTCCGCAAGGCCTGCGTGGTGCTTCGGGACTCGTGGCCTCCGGAAACACTCGCGCCCTTGTGCATCTGCTACTGGCATGCTCCCGCCGAGATTCGGCAACTTATCGCAGCCACACTGCTCGATCTTGCCACGGCACTCCCGACGCCCCTCTGGCCAAAGATCGATGAAGAGATTCGCGAAACTTGGCCGCGTTACGGCCCGGCCCCGGCAGGCGACTTCCCGCCAGAGGCCGGCAGCGTTCTGGTCGCCTTGTGTCACCCATCCGGGCACGTCCGCGAGCGGGCTACTACGATAAGTGCCGTACTTCCGCCGCTCCTCGCCGCCAGCCTGCTACTGGTGCGCCTCAACGATTGGGTGACTGCGGTCGAAGAGCGTGCATCGTCTGAACTGGAGCCGACGCTCGACCGGCTTTCCTCTGCGGAGAAGATGGCCGTAGCACCGTTGGTAGCCCGGCTGCGGACTTGCGGTCGCCGTGCGAAAGGATGGTGGCACGGGAAGAGGCGAGACGAGGAGTCCGCGCAAATTGAGTTCTGGTTCGATCATCTCGCTGCCTTCTTCGATCCCGAAGCATGGAAGAAGCTCTGGGCCCCCTCACGGGGCGAAGAGCGTCGCGTCTATCTGGAACTGCTCAAGCGCTCCAAAATCAAGCCCGGTCCCGACATCCGGCGGAACCTCTTCGGAAGCAACGACCGCGCTGCCCTGCTGTGGTATATTCAGGATGTTCTTCCCAGCCTCGGCGAGGACGAGCGCTCTGAAGCGACCGAAGCCGTCGCCCGCTCACGCGCTGTCCCGGTGCGGCGACTCTGGCTAACCCGGCAAATGGAGCTTGATCCTCCCGCCGCCATCAAGGAGCTGGGGGAGACCCTGATCAACCGTAGCCGCAGCCTCCGCCATTTCGCCCGCTTTCATCTTTCGCGGCTCGCTCCAACGGATTTCGCCGCACACTACCGCGCCCGGCTTGATGTCCCGGAATTGGAGCCTTGGGCCCTCCGTGGCCTCGTGGAGGTCTCCTCTGCGGCGGCCCGTCCCGAAATTCTTGCCCGCTTGGAGAGCCCGCATCTGCCGACGAGGACGGCGGCGATCGAATGCCTGGATACCGATGCACTCGGAGAGCATATCGACTTCTTGCTGCAAACCATGGCATCAGATCTTCCAGCACCAGCTAGGGCTGCCCGCAAGCACCTAGCCAAGGTCACCACCCTCCTCGGCCCCCACCTGCTTGCCATCCCGGATCAAGTAGCTGCGCTCCCCATCGACGTCAGGTTGCACCTCGTCCGCCTGGCACCTTTCTTCGGGAAGTGGCACGGCTTGGAGTTCCTGCTGCAGATGATGCAAGACAAGTCCATGGTGGACGATATCCAGGAAACCCTGCGGAACTGGCAATACCGCGAGAACCGTTCCTTTATCCGCCTCGATCCCGCCAAGCGGGCCGTCCTCTTGGAACTTCTTGCCAGTGTCAACTTGGGAGAAGGCCTGAAGAAATCGATCCACTACATTCTTGAGCGCTCGGAGTGAGTTTCCGGGGAAGCCCACCAGCGAATTTTCGGCGGGTTTCCCGGCGGATTTCGCATATACCGGATGGAATGAAGCGGCTCCTCCTTGTCTCTCTTCTCGCGCTGGCCGGTGCTGATGCGCAGGAGCGGGGCACTTGGCTGTGCGTGGGGCCGCCGGATCTGGTGGAGGTGGCGGGACCGCTGTGCGAGTTGCGGGCTTCGGAGGGGTGGAAGGTTCAGCGGTCCAATGCCGCGCCGCGGGAGGCGATTGCGGCACTGCCGGAGAGACCGGCGGCGGTGCTGATCCTGGGGGATGATCGCCTCGTTCCGGCGGAGCGGCTGCCCTATCACGGCTGGCTGGCGAAGCATCCGAAGGAGTTCGTGAGCGACGCGGTCTTCGGTGATCTGGATCAGGATGGGGTTCCTGATGTGCCGGTTGGGCGGATCCCGGGCCGGGGCCGGGCGGAGATCGCCCGGGTGGTGGATAAGATCATGGCTTGGGAAAAGCGCGTGCCCTCGCCCGCGGACCTGACGATCCCGGTTTGGTCCGGTGACCCCGGGTTCGGGAAGATCGGCGAGGTGATGAAGCAGGTGGCGCTGCCTTTTTTCCTCAGCCGCCTGCGCAGCGAGGCACCGCCGTGGGCTGGCTTCTGGGTCCAGCAGTCGGACCCGCGCAGTCCCTTCTGTGGCTGGCCGGAAGCCAGCGCGGCGAACTTCAATCAGAGGATCTCGCAAGGCAGCTTGTTCAGCGCGATGATCGGCCACGGGCGCACGGACTCCTGGTGGATCATGACCCTGCCCGACGGGGCGCTGCGCTATGGGGCGGCTGATGCGCGGGCGCTGACTGCGGCGCAGCCGGCCGCGCCGCACATCGTCTTCGCTTGCAAGTGTGGGGCCTTTGCCGATCCGCAGGTCCAATGTTTGGGAGAAGAGCTGCTATTCGCACCCGGGGGGCCGGTGGCAAGCATCGCGGCGTCGGTCGATTCGCATCCGCTCACGAACTATTATGGGTCCACCGCACTGCTGAAGGAGCTGGACTCATCCCCGGTGGACACCTTGGGCGGGCTGTGGGTGGAATCGATCCGCCGCGCGCATGCGACGCGCGAGCCGCTGAAGGAATGGCTGGTGGCCCTGCTTGAGCCCTTCGTGATCGGCAAGCGCAACCCGGTGAAGGATCTGAAGGCAGACCATCTGCTGATCTACAATCTGCTGGGCGATCCGGCGACGCGGGTGTTCATGCCGCAAGCGCTGGAGGCCAAGGTCACAGCCGCGGACGGCAAGTGGAACTGGAGCGTGCCCAAGCCACCCGGTCTGCCCGCAGAGGCGAAGCTGATCGTGCAGCATCGGGCGCCGCTGCCGTCCTTTGCTCTAGGCCTGCAAGCCGGCGATGCGGAGAAGGCCAACGCTGCGATGGATAGGGCCAACGCGGCCTTGGATTTCCGAACCGTGAAGGAGCTGGGGGCTACGGAAGATTGGAGCGGGAGCATCGCTGAGCCGGGGACGCTGCGGCTATGCGTCACCGGTGGCCCGGCTCTGCTGGTGCATGCGGCGCGCCTCAAGCCGCACCCTTAGCCGGCTTCATCAGCTTGCGGAAGAAGAGCACGCGCGGGATGGCCATGACCCGTGCGAGCCAGCCGAGGGAGGACTTGCGCCAGCCTTGCTTCACGGCGCTGGCCTCCAGGAGCTTCACCATCTCCAGATGGCCGAACATGGCGGCGAACATCACGGGAGTGCGGCCGCCGCCTTGGTCAGCGACTGGATCGGCGCCGGCATCCAGCAGGAGCTTGGCGATATCGAGGTGGCCTTTGAAGGCGACTCCGGCGAGCGGGGTCTGGTTGCGGTCATTGCGCGCATCCACTTCGGCATCGCGACGCAGGAGGGCCCAAGTCGCCTTGGCATGGCCGTGGTAGCTGGCGAGCATGAGGAGGGTGTTACCCTTCTCGTCGCGGAGGTTCACTGGCATCCCCGCTTCCAGCATCGGCTCCAAGGTCTCCTCATCGCCCTGACGGGCGGCATCGAGGGCCATGGCCTGGAGTTCCGCATAGCGGGCTTCTTCTTGGGCGGTAGTGGTCATCGGATTTGGTCCTTGGGTTCAAGAGAGCGGGCGGTGCCGACACACCGCCCGCCATGATTCATGTCAGCGATGGCGGATCAAGCTAAAGCGGGCTCATTCGGATACGCACCACTGGCCTGCCACTCGATCTTGAGCGCCTGCGCTACACCCGCGGCGTAGGCGGGATCGGCCTTGTGGAAATGGCCCAATTGACGGTCAACGATTTCCCGCGGCACGCCCTGCATCGCCTCAGCGATATTGTGAAAGAGCTGATCCTTCTGCGAGTCGCTCATCAGGCGGAAAAGATTTCCCGGCTGGGTGTAGTCGTCATTGCCATCGCGATGATTCCAGCGGTCGGCATCGCCGGAGATCTTGAGCGGCGGCTCGGCGAAGCGCTCATCCTGGACGGGGCCGCCCATGGTGTTCGGCTCGTAGTAGGCATTGCTGCTCTTGGGCTCCATGAAGTTCATCGAGCCGTCCATGTGGTAAGTATTCACCGCGCTCTTCGGGCGATTGACCGGGAGCTTCTCATACCAGGTGCCGACGCGGTAGCGATGGGCATCGGCGTAGGAGAAGATGCGGGCTTGCAGCATCTTGTCCGGCGAGAAGCTGATGCCGGGAACGATGTTCGAGGGCGAGAAGGCGGACTGCTCGATCTCCTGGAAGTAGTTCTCGGGATTGCGGTTGAGCTCGAGGATGCCGACGTCGATGACCGGGTAGTCCTTGTGCGGCCAGACCTTGGTGAGGTCGAAGGGATTGAAAGGGCACTTTTCGGCGTCTTCTTCCTTCATCACCTGGATCTGCATCTTCCACTTCGGGAAGTTGCCCTTCTCGATCTCCTCGTAGAGATCGCGCTGCGAGGACTCGCGGTCTTTGGCGATGACCTGCTCGCCTTCCGCATTGGTCATGGTGCGGATGCCTTGCTGAGTCTTGAAGTGGAACTTCACCCAGAAGCGCTCGTTCTTGGCATTGATAAGCGAGTAAGTATGCGAGCCGTAGCCATTGGTGTGACGGTAGCTCAGGGGCAAGCCGCGATCCGACATCAGGATGGTCACCTGGTGCAGCGACTCCGGCGAGAGCGACCAGAAGTCCCACATCGCGATGGCGCTGCGCATGTTGGTACGCGGGTGGCGCTTCTGGGTGTGGATGAAGTCCGGGAACTTCAGCGGATCACGGACGAAGAAGACCGGGGTGTTGTTGCCGACGAGATCCCAGTTGCCTTCCTCGGTATAGAACTTGAGGGCCCAGCCGCGCACGTCGCGCTCGGCATCGGCAGCGCCGCGCTCACCGGCCACGGTGGAGAAGCGCAACAGCATGTCGGTCTTCTTGCCGACCCGCTCGAAGACCGCGGCCTTGGTGTATTGCGTGATGTCGTGGGTGATGGTCAGGGTGCCGAAGGCTCCGGAGCCCTTGGCGTGCACGACACGCTCCGGGATACGCTCGCGGTTCTGGTGGGCGAGCTTCTCGATGAGCTGGTAGTCCTGGAGGAGCAAGGGACCGCGCGGTCCCGCAGAGATCGAATTCTGGTTGTCGGCAATCGGGTTGCCACCGGTCGTGGTCAGCTGGGGTTTCGCCATGGTAATGATGGAATGGGGTTGCAGGGCCAAGCGTGGGCGCTTTCGCGGTATTTGAGAAATCGCAGGTTGAAAACGGAGCCATTGGGAATACTTATGGCTTAGAGGAGTTTGGACCGGGATGGATGGGATGGCTTGGATAAGAATTAAAGACGATGGAGCTGAGACAGCTTGAGATCTTGCTCAGTGTGGCGGAATCGGGATCGCTGACTGCGGCGGCGAAGCTGTGCAATCTGTCCCAGCCGGCGATCAGTCAGCAAATCCAGGCGCTGGAGGAGGAGATCGGGGAGGCGCTGCTGATCCGGCGGGCGCGGGGTGTGGATCTGACTGCGGCGGGGAAGACGGTGCTGGAGCATGCCGTCCGGCTACTCGCGGAGCGGGACAAGCTGCGGAATGCCTTTGCGGATCGGCGGGAGCTTCGGCACGGCCGGGTGGCCTTCGGGATCATTCCGACGATTGCGCCGTATTTGTTGCCGCAGTGGCTCGGGCCCTTCCGCGAGCGGCATCCAGGGATCTCGATTGCGATTTCGGAGTCGCGGACGCAGGAGCTGATTACCCAGTTGGTGGAGGGAAGGATTGAGTTCGCGATCCTGAGCGATGTGCCGGAGCATGAGCGCCAGAAGTGGTCGCTGAAAGTGAAGGAGCTGTTCCGCGAGCCGCTGCTATTGGCGGCTCCGGTGAAGCATCCGCTGATCCTGCGCAAGGCGGCACCGACGGCCGCGGATCTCAATCCGGCGGAGTTGATCCACTTGAAGGGTGGTCACTGCCTTTCCGATCGGACCTTGCGGCTGTGCAAGATCCGCGAGCCGGATCCGGGATTGCAGTGCGATCAGTTGGGGACGGCGCTTTCGATGGTGGCCTCGGGATTGGGGGTGACGGTGGTGCCGAAGCTGGCAACGCGGAACCGGGTGATGGATGGGGTTGTGGTTCGGCCTTTCGCGGGGAAAGGGATGTTCCGCGTGATCGCGCTGATGAAGCGGCGGGATGCGAAGGACACACCGGCGGCGGCGGAGTTGTTGAAGGAGCTGGCGGGGTGATAGAGAGCCCAAGGGCCGGGGCGGATAAGAGTTTAACCGCGAAAAACGCGAAAGGCCGCTAAATTGGAAAGTCAGAAGAGGGAAGCCTCGATCGCACCGGCTGTTAGATTTTGCGTCTTTTCCCGCTTTCCGCGGTTGAATGCCTTTGAGGTCCCGAGGGGCATCCCCCGGGCCCTTAAACTAAAAACTTAGTTTTTGGCTTGTGATGATTTGGAAATCCTGATTTCTTTCGCGGCATCATGGCACGAAAGAAGACACCTGAACCTTTGTCCGGGCTCTCGCGGCGGGAGACGGAGATCATGGAAATTCTCTTCGCCCTGGGCGAAGCCACGGTGAGTGGGGTCACCGAGAAGATGCCGGCGGATCTGAGCCCGAACGGGGTGCGAACGATGCTAACGATCCTGGAAGGCAAGGGCCGGGTGACACGGCGCAAGGAGGGGCGGGAGTATTTCTACAAGCCGGCGACCGATCCGGCGGTGGCCGGGCAGAGCGCGCTGCAGCAGGTGCTGCGGGTGTTCTTCGATGGTTCGCTGAAGCAGGCGTTGCAGGCGCGCTTCACGGGCAGCGGGGCCGCGCCAGATGCGGCGGAGATCGCGGAGTTGGAAGCGGTGATCCGCGAAGCCAAGCGCCAAGCAAAAGGAGGAGAGAAGCCATGAAGCTGCCGCTCGATCTGTCGTGGAGCTCGTGGTTCGCCATGGGCTGTGTGAAGACACTGCTCATCGCTCTCCTCGGCGGAGCCTTCATCGCCTGTGTGCGGCAACGCGACCTCGCCGCGCGGCTGTGGACCGGCTTGGCCTTGTTGCTGCCAATGGCCTTTTTCTCGGGGTTGTTGCCGCTGTCGTGGAAAGTTTTGCCACCGGCGGAGAGGATTGGAGCTGCATACTTTCCACTGCCTGCACTAGCGACGAGATCTCCCCTTGAAGCTGTCCCCGTCGATGAACCCATCGGCGAAGGCGATGAAGGGCCATCTCAAGCGACGCCGGTTCCGGTCAAAGCTACCGCCTCGTCATCGATCATGATTCCCGATCTGTCGCCGCGCCAGATCTTGGCGGGTTTGTGGATTGGAGGCGGGCTCCTTAGCCTGCTGCCCTCTTTCTTCGGGTGGTGTGTCACCCGGCGCTTGAAAGGCAGACGCGCTCCGGCAGCGATGTTCGCGCACTGGCAGGAGATCGCGGGAAGTACGGCGGACTTCGTACCTCTGCGGCTTTCATCGGATATCAGCTCGCCAGGAGTCGCTTCGGCTTTTCGGCCGGTGGTCCTGCTGCCCGAGTCGGCCATAGATTGGCCGGAAGAGCGGCTGCACTCGGTGCTCCGCCATGAATTCCATCACATTCGCCGCCGGGATTTGATAGGGCGGTGGTTGGGACGTAGAGTTAGGGCATTGCTGTGGTTTCATCCGGCGGCGTGGTGGGTGCAATCGCGGATCGTGATCGCTCAGGAACGTGCGGCGGATGAAGCGGTGGTGGCAGCGGGAGTGCCAGCTGCGGACTATGCGGGGCACTTGCTGGAGACTGTGAGCGAGGCGCGTTGCTTTCCGGGCCTGGCGATGGCGCGGCGCTCGCAGATCGGCGGACGGATCCATCTCCTGCTTGCACGGCGCGAGGCACCGGCACGATTCCGGCGCTTTGCGGAGCGGTTCATGGCGGTGGCAGCGGCGGCGGCCACGGTGGTGCTGGCGATTCTCGGTTTTGCGGCTCCTGAGGTGATGCGTGCGGCGGAGGCTCAATCCCCTCCCCTGTCCGTTGCCAAGCAAGAGAAGCGGCCGGATATTGTGGACCGGCGTGGTAAGATCATCGCCACTTCGGATCCTGAGAAGATGCCCGAAGCCATGCGGGCGAATCCGCCGTTGCGCTGGTATCCCGATGGTGCGGCAGTCGGTCACCTGAGTGGCTGGGTCCATCCTGACAAGGATGGCGGAATGGTGCCGGTCGAAAAGTCCGGCCTGGAAGCAAGCCCGCTTCTTCAGGAAGGCAAGCCGGTGCAATCCACCGTGGATCTGCGCGCCCAACGGCTGGCTTGGAATGAATTGGCTGCGGTTGAGCGAAAGGGCTCGATCGTGGTGATGGATCCGCGCAAGGGCGAGGTCGTGGCGATGGCATCCTGGCCCGCGATCGATCCGAATGCCTATGCGGATGGGGTGACGGAGGAGCAGATGCAGGCGTGGCAGAACGATGAACGCGAGCCGCTGCGGAACCGCGCCTTGTCGCCGGATGAGCCCGGGTCGTTTGGGAAGGTGGTTTTGGCTCTGGGGGCAGCCACAAATGATCTTACGGGTCGCAAGTATTCCGGTCACGACGGGGCCTTCAAGAGCGGCGGGATCATCGTGAAGGATGACCATCCGATTCATGGGGAGATCGGGCTTCGCACCGCGTTGATGAGGTCTTCGAATGTTTATTGTGCCCAGCTCGCGATGGAGATGGGCCATGAGAAGTTCAGCCGGATCTGGGACGACTTCAATCTGCCGCTGGCCGCGGGCTCGATGTGGCAGGCCCCCGCGGCCAGGTGGTATCCGCTCAATCCCTCTAAAGAGCCAAGCCTTGTCGAGCTGAGCCGCGCCTCCTATGGGTATGCGATTCAGATCTCCGTTCTCGATCGCGCCGCGTTGCTCTCGACGGTGGCCAGTGGGAGCATCCGCCAGCCGGTGTTTGTCGTAGGAGAGCAGGTTCACGAAGCGGTTCCAGTGGGAGAGCGCGGGGTGGACCGAGAGGAGCTTGCGCTGATCCGGCAAGCTCTGAGCGATAGCGTCAATGGGCCCTACGATAGCAGCGGCGGTGGTTCGGGGTCCCGTGCGCGGGCGAAGCTTCCGGATCTAGCGGTTGCTGGAGTCTCCGGGACCAGCCTTCTGGTGGAGAAAGGAGAATATGTGAGTGGTAGACTCGTGGCGAGCTTCACGGCCTACGCACCGGCGGAAGCACCGCGGTATGTGGTGGCGGTGCGACTCGAAGGCGGGAAGAAGGAGCAAGAGCCCTTCTTTGGCACGACGGTCGCGGGTCCGGTGGCGGCGCGGGTGTTGAAGGGGCTGATGGAGTTGGGGGAGTAGCAGGAGGCTAGCCTTCTCCTGATCGGCGAGCTACCTGCGCCCCTTCAGGGCGCGTCATCTCTTCCTACTTAACCCAGGGCTGCGCTATCGCTTGCCCTGGGCTATCAACCTTTGCCCCTTTGGGGCACTAGAGAGACACCCTTGGGGCACTGGAAGCATCCGCTCGGTTAGGACACCCGGCTGTCCAACTGGAAGACCTGGCCGGAGCTGTGCGGGAGCTTGTCGTGCAGCGTCAGGAGGAAATCCGCGACGGCTTCCACCGTATTGAAGCGGCCTAACACGTGCTCGCTGCGGACGGCTTCTTTGCGTTTCTCGCTGAGGCTGGCGGTCATCTTGGTTTCCAGGAATCCGGGGAGCACGACGTTCACGCGGATGTTGGCTTGGCCGAGTTCCTTGGCCAGTGACTTGCCGAGGCCGATGAGCCCGGCCTTGGCCGCGGCGTAAGCGGCTTGGCCCGCGGGCGGATGAATGGCCGAGTAGCTTGAGACGAAAACGATGTGGCCACGGCGCGTGCGGATCATTCCTCGTGATGCGGCGGCAGCACAGAGGGCCGCGCCGCGGAGGTTCGCCGCCATGACTTCGTCCCACTCCGCTTCGCCCAGCTTGGCGAGCAGGGCGTCGCGGGTGAGGCCGGCATTGCAGATGAGCAGATCCGTATCGCGACCGCGGAAGTATTCCTTCACGGCGGCCGCATCGCTCACATCGAGCTCATCGCGGCCAGGGGCCGCCACGGTATATCCGGCAGCCACAAAGGCCTCGGCCAAGGCTTGGCCCAAGCCACCCTGGCCACCGGTGATGACAACTTGCCCGCTCACGAAAAAAGGCTGTCGCGGCGGCGGCAGCCCGGCAAGCGGCAAGGGCAGGAGGCCCACGGGAAAATCCATCCCTTTCCCGCGGGCCCTTTTGAATCGATAAGCTGCTCCTATTTTACCGGATCGGGCTTGTCCTCCTTCTCCGAGGTCACCGGCTCCGACTTCTTGGCATCACCTCCGCGCGGGGTGACGACGATCGCGTGTTTTTCGTAGCGCACGATCGCATTGGCCTGCTCCGCGATCATCTTGAGCGCGGCGCTGGCGGGCATGTTCTTCACTAGCAAGGTCACCCTGCGCTGCTCCAGCAGCTTGGAAGGATCCTGGATCATGATGTTCGGGGCGAACTTGCCGCCGGATTTCTTTTCGACCATCACGCCGAGAGCCAGGACCGCTTGGTCGGCATCCACGTTGTCGAAGTTGATCTCGGGCATGACCTGCCTTCCGAGTTCCTTCTCGCGCGCGACGGCGGCATAGGAATCCTGGTTCAGGCTCAACTGTTTGAGTTGATACTGGGCATTGGCGTGACCGGGTTGGAGACGGAGCACTTCATTGAAGGAGATCTTGGCGGCCTCCACGTTTCCATCATTCAGAGCGGCGACACCCTGCTTGTAGGTGTCGCTCACGATATCGGCGCGCAATGGCAGACAAGCCAGTGCGGCGAGGGCGAAGATAAGTCTCTTCATAGGGGTTTGCGTTGCAGGTTTGAGGCGCAGGCAAAGGCAGGGCTTTGCCCTCGATGAAAAAGTTGGAGAAAACTTCCCGCGGATCAACCGCCTTCACACAAGCTTGCAGAAAATTCACAGAAGTGGCCTTTCATTGTCCATGCAAGGTGAAGACCAGCGCTGGATGCGCCGCGCGATCGAGGAAGCCCGCAGGGGCCTCGGGCGGACTGCGCCCAACCCTGCGGTGGGCGCGGTGATCGTGCGCGATGGCGTGGAACTCGGTGCCGGCTGGCATCGCGGTGCCGGTCTGCCGCATGCGGAGCGCGAGGCGATCGCGGCGGTGCGGGCGAAGCATGGCAGCGAGGCGATGCGCGGCAGCGAGATCTATGTCACCCTGGAGCCCTGCTCCACTCACGGCCGGACGCCGCCGTGCACGGATGGGCTGATAGAAGCGGGTTTCGCGCGGGTGATCTACGCCGCGGAAGATCCGAATCCCGCGCATGCCGGGCGGGCTGACCGCCTCCTGGAAGCGGCGGGAATCCGGGTGAGCCGCGGCGTGCTGGCGGCGGAGGCGGAAGAAGTGATCCGGCCCTTCGCCAAGGTCCAGCGGAGCGGCCTGCCGTGGGTGATCCTCAAAACCGCGATGAGCTTGGACGGCCGCATTACCCGCCCGCCGGGCGAAGGGATGTGGCTCACCGGGCTGGAGGCGCGCGCCGAAGTCCAGCGCCTGCGCGCGGAGTGCCAGGCAATCCTCACCTCCGGCGAGACTGTGCGCCGCGACAACCCACGACTGGACCTGCGCGATCCGGAACTGGCCGCAGGCCGCGAGCAACCGTGGCGCGTGGTGCTGACCCGCGATGCCGCTTCGCTACCGCAGGATGCGATCCTTTTCACCGATGCACAGCGCGAAAGGACGCTGGTGGAAGACCGCGATCATCCGGAGGAAGTGCTGCGGCGGCTCGCTGCGGAGCGGGGTGTAGCGAGCGTGCTGGTGGAGTGTGGCGGCAGACTGGCGGCCGAATTCATCGAGGCAAAGCTGGTGGATGAATGGGTCGCCTTCCTCGCGCCGCTGCTTGCCGGCGGACCGGTGCCAGCCTTGGCCGGGGCGGGATCGGCGGAGGGGCTGAGATTGTTAGATCCGCTTTTTTCACGCTTCGGGCCGGATGTGATGTTGCGGGCCCGCGTGGGCGGATGATCTAACAGAGTAACAACGGTGGCGCGCAATTTTCACGCAGCCATCATCTTCACTTCACGGAGTGGCGGAAGTTTCCGGCTGTCGTGCCACTCCTTCGCCGATGATTGCTTCCCGGACCAGCTTCGCGGGAAGAAACCCACTTTCCCGCCAAGAAAAAGCCCGGCGTCGCCGCATGGCCACGCCGGGTCGTTTCGAAGGGGATCAATGGCTGCGCGCTGGATCAGCGGCAGCTACGGCCCCACTGCACACTGATCGAAGGGCCATGGTAGGAATGCCGAATGGGGATGACGCGAGTGCGCCAGACCGGGCAGCCATGGCAATCGTAGTAGGCGACGTAGCGCTCGATGTAAGCCGGGCCGCGGCACGAGCGGTGGTATTCCACATAGACCCGCGAAGGGCGGTAGCCGTGACCGCGAGCCTCAGCAGCGGGAGCTGCGAGGAAGATGGCGGTTCCAAGGGTGAGGAGCGTGATCAGGTGCTTCATAAACTTCGTATTGGTAGTCACAGGTTCCGACGAAGCGGGGCGGGGCTTATTCAAGAAGTCCGAAAATTTTTTGCCGGACGTGACGGCCGCGATTCCAAACGAACCAGCCATTTCCCATGGCGCGTGGATGGTGTGAATGGAATGCTACCGATGAACGTCCAACCGACTTTATCCCGATGAACGATTTCAACGACTCCTTCCAAAACGACAGCACCGGCGGCCCTTCACAGGCCGCACCGGAGGCGCCGCGTTTCGCGAGTTTCCAGCAAGCCGTCGACTCCGCTCGACAGGATGCTGCATCAATCGCGCGGGAGGCCGCCCCCAAGCTGAAGCAGGCCCTGGCGGGAGCTGCTCATGACATAGCCTACGGGGCGGCCTTCGGCGCTTGTTTCGCGGCATGCTTCGCCAAGGAGCTACTGCCGACGGCGGTGAGAGACACGCTCCGCCGCGGCATGCGCGATGGCAAAAGCGCCGGTGAACAAGCGGCGACGGAAGCCACCGCTCCCGCGGCCGATTTGCCGCCACCGCTGACGGCGTGACCGGCTGCAACGAATTTCCATTACTTGGCGCATAAACGAGTCATGGCGGCACTCTCCGGGTGGAGGGTGCCGCCATGGTGCTGTTTCAGGCGTGCCTGGAAGGCCGTCAACGGCGACGGCGAAACGCAAACGCTGCGCCTAAAAGTCCGAGCGTGAATGCCGATGGTTCCGGCACCACTTGGGTCACGCTGATGTTGGAGACCCGTGCGAAGTTTGTTCCGAGATTCAGGGCCGTGGCGGGAAGAACCGCAGAGCCGGTGAAGCGCAGGCCGGCAGGGCCCGTGGGAACGCTGGCACCGGTCTGGAATTGCACCACGGCACGTCCCGACTCCGGCGGCGAACCGACGATACCGAGCAGCTCGAGGCCGATGACGTTCACCAGGGTGCCGTCTTCCGCAGGGCAATTGATCGGGTTGCCATTGCCGTCCAGCATCTCCAATCCGAAAGTCGGGAGGATGCCGAGCGTCGACTTGAGCAGGCCGTTGCTGCCATCCACATCAAAGCTGACCTGATAGATGGTGCCCGGCAGCAAGAGGAGTTCCTCCCCGGGTGCATCAAAGGTGGCAGTGGCGGACCACGTGAGGGCCAAGCCAAGGCCGACGCCGAGGGAGCCGAGCACGGAATCGGGATTGTTGCTGATCCTGAAATCGAGGCCGCCATTGTTCAGGGCGACTTGGGCACCAGTCTCTGCGAGCCGGACCTCAGGTGCCAAAGGTAGATTTGAACCCAGGACCGCTCCGCCGGTAGCTTGGGCATACCAATAGTCTCCGAGGTCACCGGATTTCGAGCCGCCCAGATGGACGTCCAGGAGGGTGCCTTCGGCGAGGGTGGGAGGGGTGACCGTGACTTGGCTGTTAGGGCCAAAAAGTCCTGAATAGTTCGTGCCGTCAACCAGCGTCTGGCCATCGGAGATTCCGAGGGTGGCGGCCAGAGCTGCTGCAGCGAGGAGGGGTGCGCAGCATTTCATTTGCGTCGCATAGCATGTGGAAGGGGAAGAGATCGCTCAATCCAAGGGCGGGACTTTTTCCTTATTCTTGGATAAGTTAGGTTAACCTCCAATTTGGCCTAAACACCGCAAAATCGGCCATTATCACTGTTATTGATTGATAGTCAAAAATCTACGATCCGCTTCAAGATGATGGAAAAGCGGCGGAATATCTCTGCCGGCAGACCAGAGACATCAGCTTGGCCGCTTATTGACCCTCACCGTTACGCGCGACATAGCCTCGGATCGCCTAGCTTATCCTACGATATCGCGTAGGTCGTCACATTTCACGCACTTGGAGAATATGATCAGGGCGCTTGGCTCAAACCCTCCCCGAGATGCTCCTCGAAGGGCCGCGAGTAGAGGGACCAGTGGAGCATGGCCAACAGTGAGCCGAGCACGCTCACGGCAACGAACACGAAGGCAAAGGGTACCTGGACCGGAAACTCCCTACCCGCCAAATTGAGATGCCAATCCGCTCCAACCAAGGGAGCCGCCAAGAGAACGGCCAGGAACAGATAGTTCAAAACGAATACCGTGGTCGCCATCAGGCGTGCGCGCGGCACCGCGAGGGATAGGCAGATCGAGACCGGCAAGAAGAGGACGAACAGATTATAGGAGCGCAGGTTGTTGGCGAAGCTGTAGGCCATATCCAAACCCGCGGAAACTCCTAACAAAAGCAGCAGGGTACAGGTGGAGATAACGAGCTTCGACATTGGGAACGGGGCTCTTTGGCTAGCAGGATCATCCCAATGTCGGGTCCGGAAATCAATCCCATCCGGCGGCACCGGCCAGCCTAACAAAAACGCGCCCGGAGGGAGCTCCCCCCGGACGCGCTACAACAAATCGATGGGTCAGTCGGACGGGATTACTTCTCGTCTTCCTTTGCCGGTGCTTCGGCCTCCTTCTTGGCGGCCACAGGCTTGGCATCCTTTGCTTGGGCCGCGGTCTTCGCGACATCGGCGGCAGGCAGGACGACTTGGCTCGGCTGGATCTGGCCGCGGGAACCACCCTTGCCCTGGCGGAGCACGGAGATACCGAGAAGCTTGCCATTCGAAAGGAAGACCGGGCAGCCGACGGAATCCGTCGGCACGCGGTAGAAGGCGCGCGGCTTGCTGGTGATGCCAACGATCTCGGAGGTCCACAGGCTGGTCTCGCGGTTCATCGCCTCGTCCATGCGGCCCAGGGCGATGCAATCGTCGAGGAGATCACCCTTCGCGGAGTCCGCGAGGTCGATGGCCTTGAACTCGACGCCCTTGGCTTCCTCGCTCTCGGTGCGGACCTTGATGAAGGCGAGACCGAGGTCTTCGTCCTTCAGCACGAGATCACCCGGGACTTCCGAGCCATCCGCAGTGATGATCTTCACTTCCTTGATCTCGGAGGTGGCCTTCAGCTTGATCTCACCCATGGGGGTGTTGACGGTCTGGCCGTCGACCATCGAGGACTTGTCCATGCCACCGAGGGCGGTGACGATCAGGCCCGAAGCATCGACCACGGTGCCGATGACTTCGCTCTTCTCTTCCCGATCCTGGCCGGCGAGGGCCTGCTTGACTTGGGCGGGCGCATCGCCATCCACAGACATGCTGGTCTTGGAAAGGACGGAGAGCCAGACGACGGCCTCGGCATGAGCGGCGGAGAGCTTCTTGGCGGCCTCCTTCATTTCGGGATTGGCGGCAGAAGCGAGGGCGGTGGTCGCCGCGAGGGCGAGGGTCAGGTTGCGGATCATGGTTCTGATTTGTGCAAGGGGTTAATCGTGGTGATGAAGGATTGAGTCGTGGATCTTACCAGCGCGGTTCGATTTCCAGGAACTGGGTGCGGGGGCCGCGGCGGATGCCGAAGACCACGCTGCGCGGTTTGGTTTCGCGCAGGCTGTTCAGCTTGGTCTTGAGGGTATCGATGTCGTTGGTGGGCGTGCCGTCGATGGTGAGGATGGTGTCCTCGATCGCAAGACCACCCAGAGCAGCCCAGCCGCTCGGCTCAACCTTGAGCACAGAAACGCCGGCGGGCTCTTCGCCCTGCTGCTCCTTCAAACGGTCGCGCTGGCTGGTGGAGAGCTGGCGGGCGGTGAACTCGAAGAGCTCGTCCTTGTGCTCGTTCAGCTCGCTGTCGTCGATCGGGCGCTTGGCCAGGGAGACCGACCACTTCTGCGGCTGGCCATCGCGGATGCCTTCGAGCTCGACGCTCGCGTCGGTGGGATAGGCGAGGATCAGCTCGGGGAGGACTTCAGCGTCTTCGGGGCGGCGGGCGTTGATCACCTTGCCATCGAGCTTGAGCAGGAGATCGCCTTCCTTGAGGCCGGCCTTCTTCGCGGGGGAATCCGGGGCCAGTCCGATGACGCGGACACCCTTCTTGCCGGGGATGCCGAGCGCGGTGGAGAGTTCATCGGTGATCACCTGCGTGGCTGCACCCAGGTAGGCCTTGTCCGCCAAGCGTGGGCGGACGGGATCCTTTGCGGTGCCGACCTTGACCACCGTGGCGAGCTGCTGGCCATCGCGCTCGAATTCCACCAGCACCGGCTTCGGTTCACTGGCTCCTTGGGTGAGGTCCTTGGTGACCTGCTGCAATTCGGCGCGGTTTTTCACGACCTTGCCACCGACGCGCACGATCACGTCCGAGCCGCGGAGAGGCGGCTTCGCCTCGGAGGAAGGCCCGCCGCCGCGCACGGTATCGACCAGCACGCCATCCTTGCTGTCGCGGAACTTCTCAAGCGCGGCCACCGTGGTGAAGTCGCGGGCGGTGAAGCCCCACTCGCGGAGCTCGTCCTCCTTGCCCATGGTCGCCTCGCGGACCACCGTGGTAAGCTCCCAAGTCTGGGGCTTGCCATCGCGCTTGCCGGAAAGGGTCACCTTGGTGCCCGGGACGGTGCCGAGGACCATTGCGTTGAAGGTCGGCAGGTCCTCCGCCGCGTGGCAATCCGGCAGCACGGTGCCGTTGTAATTGGTGATGAAATCGCCGGGTTTGATGCCCGCCTTCGCTGCCGGGCTGTCTTTCCAGACGGAGGCCACCAGCGCGCCCTTCTCGTCATCCATGCTGCGCAGCAGCGGCTGGACCTCCAAGCCGATCCAGCTGCGGGTCACGCTGCCTTTCTCGATCAGCTCCGCGGCGACCTTCTTCGCGAGGTTCGAGGGGATCGCACCACCGAGGCTGGCGATGCCCACCTCATTCACGCCGACGATCTCGCCAGCGGGATTGACCAAGGGGCCGCCGCTGTTGCCGGGGTAGATCACAGCATCGTGGCCGATCCAGCGGACCAGCTCACCGACGCTCTCGCCATCGAGAGTCATGGAGATCTGGTGCTTCGGCACGATCATCTCGGTGTTTGCTACGATGCCGCGGGTGATCGATTGGGAAAGGCCACCGGGGCTGCCCATCGCGAGCACCGTATCGCCGACCTTGAGCTTGTCGGAATCCCCGAAGCTGGCGACAGCGAGCGGCTGGTCCTTCAAACGGCGCGTGGAAAGATCGAGCTTCAGGATGGCGAGGTCCGCCAGCGCGTCGGTACCGACCAAGGTGGCGTCGACTTCCTCCCGGTTCGAGAGCGAACAGACGAAGCGGGTGCCGCGGCCGGCCACATGATGGTTCGTGAGCACGTGACCTTCCGCCGAAATGATTGCGCCGCTACCGCTGCCCTGCAGCTTGCGCATCCGGCCATCCATTCCCTCCTCCATCACCACGTAGATGCGCACCAGCGTGGGATACATCTTGTTGATCGCATCCTGCAGCTCCGCGGCGGGTGCCGGCGGGGTGGCGGTGGCCTCCGCGAGCGCCGGCTGGGCGGTGGCGAGGGCAAGCAAGAGCAGGGCGGCACGGTGGGAAGGAAAGGTCATGGCGGTTCTAGAGTGCGCCATGTAGCGCCCCGGTCCAGCCAGCTTGTTCAAGTATTCCCCCGGAATCTCCGCGGAATACCCTTGAAACGCGCGGATTAGCGCGTTCCCGCCAGCATCCGCCAGCATCCGCCAGCTTGGGATCACTCAAGGCGGCGAACAACCTGTCCGCGTGGCGCCGGTCGCTGAATAATCGCCGGCCGTATTGCTGAAGACGCAGCAGCCGGAGATCACGCCACCGCTGCTCAAGTTGACCTTGATCCCGAAACCCGTATTGAAGCTCGCCGAGCAGTTCGTGACAGAGGTAGCCGTAATCCCATCACTCCCACTGCCAGAGGCGACGCAGCGGGAAACACTAACGGCACTGATACCGGCCCCGCCTACCGTCGAGACATGACAGTCGACCACGCTGCCGAAGGTGCTCTCAATCCCGTAGGATTTGCAGTAAGTCACCTGACAATTCGAGACGCTTTGGGCGTTGATCCCAATCCCGTCGTTGCAGGCGACGACGCAGTTCGAAACGCGGCTATACGGCGCATAAATGCCAGCACCGTTGTAGGTGCAAGACACCTGATCGATGAACGCACTATGCCGCTGGCTGGGGCCGCCACTTGTGATAGCGGAGGACCGGCAACCGCGAATGGTCAGGTTATAGAATTGTCCGCCGGACCGGGAGTCATTGTTGATGCCGTAGACGAAGCCCGATTGGGTGATCGACCAGTTGCTGGTCCAGTCACCGGTGAAAGTGGAGGCCCCGGCGATGATACCGTTCTTCACTGTCACATTGGTGTTGTCGAAGGGAATCGAGACGGCGCTGCCCGCTGAACCCGGGGCTGAGCTGAGCGTGAAACCGTTCAGGTCGATGGTGACGTCGCTAGCCCCGACGTTGATCGCATTGCCCAAACCGGTATGCTGGAGATTGCCCTGCAAATAGTAGCTTCCCGATGTGCTAATCGCGAATGGCAAGGAGGTGATGGGAATGCGGTTGTCCTTCGCCGCCACCAGTGCGGTCGTGGCACCCTGAATGGCTGTCACCGCGGTCTGTGTGGTCGAGGTGGTGGAGGCGATCGCTTCAAAGGATGGAGTCAGGGTGTCGAAGCCGGTGCCACTGCCATCGGCCCTGGAGCCGACCGAGTTCGCGATGCGGGAAGCGGAGATTGTCGTCGCCGGGCCGGAAGTCACCGAGCAATCGGTCACCACCCCGGCGCGGATTCCCAGATTCCCTGCGACCCTGACCGAGCAGGCTTGGACAATGCTCGATTGATCGGTGCCCAGATCGATCCCGTAGCCCTTGATCCCGGTGATCGAGATACCGGAGACTTGGACCGATTTCGGTGCAAGGGAGCGCCAGTTGATGCCACCGTCGAAGCCGGGCCCATTGGAGAAGGTGCCACCGCTGTAGGTGGTGCCGCTGCGGATATTGCCATTCGAGATGGAGACCCGCTGCACATCGCTGCCCAGACTGATCGCATCTCCGGTAGCGGTGGGAGCGGTGGACGCGATGGTAAAGCCATTCAGGTCGAGGCTGACATCGCTGACCGTGATCGAGATGCCGTTCCCGGTGGTAACGCTCAGATTACCCATCAAAACGTAGGAGCCCGGGGTGCCGATCGCCACCGCGGTGCTGCCACCGGGAATCTGGATGCGCTTGTCGGCCGCGGCTCCCAGGCTTTCCAAGGATGTGCCGCCTTGGACGATTCCGGTGCCGGTGCCGTCCACCCGGGCGCCGACGGAGTTCGCCACGCGTTCTGCCGAGATCGAAGTCGAGGCGGCATTGGTGACCGAGCAGTTCGAAACCACCCCCGCGCGGATGCCGATGCCAACCACGTCCCGCACCGTGCAGCCTTCGACGATTGAGGAGTTGTTGACCGCACTGCCCACCACGATTCCTTCACCGGGCACCCCGGTCACCGAGATCCCGCTGATTCGGCAGGCGGTAGGACTGGCGTTCGCCCAATTGATGCCACTGTAGAAACCGGGCCCCGATGAAATGACATTCCCCGTGAAGGTCGCTCCGCTCCGGATGTGGCCATTTGAAATGCTCACGCGCTTGCGGGTGCCGATGAAGCTGATGCCGTAGTTGCCAGCGGTCGGATTATTAGAGGAGATGGTGTAGCCGTTCAGGTCCAGCGTCACATCGTCCGCCTCGATGTTGATGCCATTGCCGGTGGCCACATCGACATTCCCGGTGAGGTAGTAACTTCCCGGCTGAGTGATCGTGAAGTGAGGGCCTGCGATGGACGGCTCCGGGCTCTTGGGAATGGGAATGCGAGCCTCAAGCTGGTCCAAGGTCTTCATGCCGGGCACGGGCGGTCCCGCCGGCGGAGCGAGAGGACCTTGGGCAAGGAGGGCGCAGGAGGTCGAAAGCAGGACGGCTGCAAAAAGGGTCCGGGTTTTCATGATACTTTGCCGTTCGGGTGAACGAGGCCGATGCCGCACTGGAACTGGAAGTGCGGTGGTGAGCTTCAAGGTTGGAGTGGCTTGGCGGATTGGACGCGAAGGAAGTTCCGGGAAGCGGGTTGCACGCCGATGGTTTGGCTGGTGGTCGTGGCATTGGCGGCACCCGCGAAGAATCCGGTGTCGTGATACCAAGGTGCACCGCCAAGGTCGGGCGAGGTCTCCAGACGGTAGAGACGCCGGGGTGAACTGGTGAAGGTCACGTCCCAAGTATTGTAGCCGCTGTTCGGGAAGAATTGTACGCTCTGGCTGGTGATCCTCAGGCGGCTTGCGCTGTCATTGGGATCGCTGTCGGCGAGATTCTCATCCTTGTCGGAGATGCCGTCTTTGTCCGCGTCGCTGGTACCGGTGGCGGTGGTGAGGTTGCCGAACTTTTCAATCTCCCAAGAGTCAGTGATGCCATCGGCATCACTATCCCGGCCATAGAGTGTGGCGGTCTTGAGAGTCTCCAGATTGATCCAGCCGACATTGGCACCCCAAGCGTAGCCGGAGAATTGGCCGGTCAGCAGGTCGAAGCGCGGACGGTAGGCATCGCCCGGTGGACGAGGTGCGCCGTTGCTACCGGTGCCGAAGTTGATCCAGCCCAAGTTCGCGGCCCAAGCGAGACCGGAAAGATTGCCGGTACCGTCGTGGTTAACGCCGCTGTCGCTGCCAAGGGTGTTCGTGTAGCGGAGGCCATTCGCGGGGCTGCCATTGCCGAAATTGATCCAGCCGCAGTTCGCGCTGTGGGCATAGCCGGAGCAGGCATACTCGCCGATGACCAAGCCGCTGTGCGGGGGCCGCGCATGAATCCAGCCGATATTCGCGCCGTGAACGTAGGGGGAACCCGCGGCGATGGTACTGGGCACGCCGGGTGGCCGGATTCCGGCGGGCTGCGGGCCGCCGAGCGAGGCGATGTCCGCAGGGCTGAGTTCCTCGCCCCAGAGGGCGAAGGAGCCGAGCTTGGCAGGCTTCAGGTCGCCGCCTCCGGCAGTATCGTCCGAGAAGAGATGGAAGGTGGATTGCAGGGACAACACTCCATTGAAGGCTGCAGTACGCGGCGCACCGTTCGGGGTGCCATTGATGTAGAGACGCATCGTGGTCCCGCCACCCGCGCCATCGTTTCCGCAGGTGATCGCGAGGCGGTACCAGGTATTCACCGCAATGGCACCCACCGAGCTGAGTCCGGCATTCACGCTGCCGGACAGGTTATTCGAGGAAAAGACGTAGACCGAAACGTCGGTGTTGTTCAGCGGATTGAGTTGGAGAAGCCCGGAGTAGGGTTGCATGGCGTCCAGCTTCACGTCCATTACCACCGTCCAGCGGTTGCTGCGGGTGGCTCCGGGTCCACCATTCACGCCGACGGAATTTGTGACCGTCAGGCGCTTGGCGGATGTGGTGAAGGGCTGGGTCTGGAGGAACTGGAAACCGCTGCCATCCCCGCTGAACGAGTAGTCGGCTCCTGCCGCCAGGGTGGAGGCATCCAGAGCGGATCCGACATCCGCCGCCAGATTGCCATCAAGCTGCCAGAGGCCCGCCGGATGATCCAAGGCGCCCAAGGCTGGTAGAGCTCCCGACGCCGCGAGGGCGAGGACAGGTAGGATTCTCATGACCGATGATGATGGGAGCTTGGGTCGGAAACCGAAACCATGGGGAAGGAAGTCGTTGTCGCAGGGCGGTCACACGGCCCTTGGAAATACCTCGATGCAAAATCCGAAGGAGGGCTCTGAGGCTCCCGCGTCGCGCCGCCCGCCGTTTTGTTACGACGGGCGACACGTGTCAGGAGCTATGGACAGGTGCTCACCCGAGCCGTCCTGAAGTATCCGTGAGGGGGGAAAAACGGCCTTCGAGCCGATCAAGGTGAACAGTCGGAGCATGTTCACATTCAGTCCTCGTGAAAATACGCAGGACCGCGTACGCCGTTCACTCAGGCGTCAGGCCGCTGCGGACCGCCGCAGTCCGCGTTTCGGTGCGGGTCTTGCGGAGGATGTTCTGCACGTGCTTGTCGATCGTGCGCGGCGAGCAGCCGAGGATGATGGCGATTTCCGAGTTCCGCTTCCCTTCGCCAAGCCAGGAGAAGACTTCGGCCTCGCGGGCGGTCAGCAGGGATTCGCTGGCCGGTTGGACGACCCGGCTGATCTTATCCAACGCGCAGGCATTCCGGTGGGCGATCTGGATGTGCCGGATCGCGAGCGTCAGCAGCGTTTTCATGCGCTGCGGGATCGGGCGGTCGCGGTTGATGGTCAGGGCATTGATCCAGCCCGGGCGGGACAACAGCACATTGACCTGATGCTCGATCCCGTAGGGGCGGAAGATGTCGTGATAGAAATCCGTGCGGTGGAGCTGCCGGCGGCTGGCGAGATCGGAGATGTCCACCACCGGGCTCTTCCCACCGCCTCTAATGTAGCTGTAGATCGGGTTCTGCTGATAGACCTCCTGAAGCCGGCCAACGAAGCGCTCCAGTTCTGCGGGACCGATCTCCACATTGTGGTCGAAAGCGTAGAAGTCCCCCGCTTGGTCGATCTGGTCGAAGGCGATCGTCGCACCTGGCAGCAATTCCGAGGTCAGGCGGACCAAATGGCTGCCGAAGTCCGCCAGCGGCACTGCTTCCTGCAGGCCCGCAATGAAGTCGAGCAGGCGCAGGTAGTCCGAATGACGGAGGCGTTCCATGGAAGGGGAGAAGCCGCTACCCTAGACCAAGGGGGAAAATCGGCAAGGGAACCCGAAGTCCGGACGCAAAGAATCCGGGGAAATGGTCCCCGGATTCCGCAAAATCCAGACTAACAGGCGGTTAGAGAGCGGCTCCGTTCCCGCCACTTCAGCCTTTCTTCTCGCCGTAGCGGGAGAAGAGATCTTCCAGCCACTCCGTCTTCAGGGGCTTGGAAAGCAGGGTCACCGTGCCTTGGGGGATCAAGCGGTTGACCACCTGCACTTCCTGGGAGTCCAGGCTGTCGACCAAAGCCACCACCGGCACGACGTAGTGGGATTCCGATTCGATCAGCTTGCCGTAGAGCTGGTCGCCATCCATGTCCGGCAGTTTGAGGTCGAGCAGGATTAGGGCGAAGTCGTAACCGGAGGCCTGTGTAAGTGCCTCCTTCGCCGTCGCGGCGGTCATGTAATAGTAGCCTCCGTCCTTCAGGACTTTGGTGACTTGGCTGACGAGTTCTTCGTCGTCGTTGATCAGCAGGATCGGCTTCTTCATGGGATTAACCGCCACAATCGATAGCTTAAGAACCGAAGGCTGGCTTTTACGATCAGAGGGCTTGATTATACCAAAGTAGCGTCCCGCAAACTTGACCCCTCTTCCATTTTACGGGAAGCCAGAGGGATGAAGCGTTCCAGCCTGATCTTCATTTCCGCGCTTTTCGCCGCCCTGTCCTTCAGCTCCTGCACCACGGGTACCGAGGGTGTCCAACAGCGCCAAGACCGCCGGACGGAACGCTACAAGGAGGGCCAGACCCGCCAGGAGATCCGCGCCGATGCCCGGCAAGAGCGCACCGATGCTTGGTACGACCGGCACATGTATTGAAGCGGAGCAAGGAGCCGAGGCGCTGCTCAACCCGGCAGCGGGCGAAAGATAGATCGTGAAAACGGATCGGGATCTGATATGTGCCGGAGAAGAAGAAGTTCCAAGGCATGCCCCGACTCCGCCGTCGCCGTGATACGGAAAAGCACCCTTCCCGCAAGCGCGGCGGAAGCGGGCGATGGCCGCTACTCGCTTCGCTCGGACTTCACGGGAGCCTGCTGATCCTAGCCCTGCTGTGGGTGGTGAAGGGTCCAGTCCGGCCCCCACAGGAGAAGACTGTCGATTTCATGCCCAGCGGCGGTGGTGGTGGAGATGTCACTGCTCAGGAGCGCAGCATGCGCAAGCAGCACCGCGATTTCACCATGCGGCAGATGGAGCGCCTGGCGGTGAAGGGGGTGAGCGGAGACATCGCCCTACCCGAGGCCTTCGCTTCCACTCCTCTCAAGCCGCTCTACCAACTGCCCACGGCGAGCGTCAGCCGCGGTCAAGGCGGCGAAGGCGCTGGTGGTGGGCGCGGAGCCGGACAGGGCCGCGGCTATGGGAACGGCATTGGGATTGGTTCCGGGAAGGGCTCGGGGGCCTCGAATCCTTTCGGGATGATGGATGCCTCCAGCGGGCTGAGCGGAACCTTCTACAATCTCAAGCGGCGTAACGACGGGGCATTCCTCAACACCTCTTTCTACGACTATCACCGCATCGTCCACGAGTTCGTGAGCGGTGACTGGCACGCCAATGGCCTGGAGAAATTCTTCCAAGCACCGCGGAAGCTCTACCTCACCCATCTCTACATGCCGGCCGCCCGCGCCCACAGTGCGCCGGCCGCCTTCGGGCAAACTCCCGATGACTCCCCTGCTTGGATGGTGGTCTATCGCGGCACGGTCACCGCGCCGAAGACCGGCAAGTTCCGCTTTGTGGGTGCCGGTGATGATACCCTGGTGGTCCGCTTCGGGGGGAAGGTCGTCTTCGACTACGGTTACTTCAGGGCGACGAATCCGGACGCGCCCGAGCTCCGGCGGCCCGTCCTTCCGGTCCCCGGGCGGAAGCTCGCAAAGCCCTTCTCGGAGCAGGAACCTGAGACCCCGCCGCCGAGCCCGCCCGAGAAGAAATACCGCTACGCCACCACCATCGACTGGAACCGATATCTGGGCGGGATGGCCATTGGCGCCGAATTCGAGGCAGTCGAGGGCAAGACCTATCCGGTGGAGATCGTGATCAGCGAAGGCCAAGGCTCGCTCTTCGCCGCCGCGCTGCTGATCGAAGAGGCTGGTGCCTCACCCGTTCTGACACGGGACGGTGCGCCGATCCTCCCGCTCTTCCGGACCGAACTGACCACACCACCAGCCGCCAGATCAGACAATGCCCCACCCTACGATCCTGCCGGGCCGGTATGGCGGATCGTCAAAGGAAGGGAGGGGATTTGAGGCGGTAGCCCTGCCGCCCACATAAGAAACCGGCAGCCAGGGTGTCCCGGCTGCCGGCTTGGTAAAAACGATGCGGAAGGGCTCAGGCGGCCGCGAAATTCGCAGCGACCACGTCCCAGTTCACCACGTTCCAGAAGGCGGTGATGTAGTCCGGGCGGCGGTTCTGGTAGTGGAGGTAGTAGGCGTGCTCCCAGACATCGAGACCGAGCAGCGGGGTCGCGCCCTTGGTGCCACCGAAATCAGGGCCCATGGTCGGGTTGTCCTGGTTGGCGGTGGAGGAGATCGCGAGACCATCGGCGGTCTTGGAGAGCCAGGCCCAGCCGGAGCCGAAGCGGGTGGTGGCAGCCTTGGCGAAGGCTTCCTTGAAAGCATCAAGGGAACCGAAAGCCTTGTCGATGGCAGCGGCCAGCTCGCCGGAGGGAGCCTTGGCACCACCGGGGGCGATGACCTTCCAGAAGAGGGAATGGTTGACGTGACCGCCGGCGTTGTTGCGGACAGCCGTACGGATGTCATCCGGCACCGCGCCGAGGTCCTTGATGAGGTCATCGGCGCTCTTCGCCTCGAGATCGGCCTTGCCGGCGACGGCGGCATTCAGATTGGTGACGTAGGCGTTGTGGTGCTTGCCGTGGTGGATCTCCATGGTCCGCGCGTCGATGTGCGGTTCCAGGGCATCGAGGGAGTATCCGAGTGGAGGAAGCGTATAGGCCATGATCGTGAGTCGGTTTGATTTGCGTTCGCGCGGTCCGGCGGGTAGTGCCGTCGGGCGGCTGCGACGGACCCAAGCTTGCGCCGGGTCCGGGCATCCGCAAGGAACAATCCGAACATGCCGCTCGAAGTCAAAGACGCCCTCTCCTGGATCATCGGAGCCCTCGTCGTGGGTTTCCTGGCCGGAACCCTGTTTGCCTGGTTGGTCGCCTCCCTGCGCCGGACGCGGCTGGAGGAGCGCCTGAAGGCGGCGGAGCGCCAGAATACCGAGTTGGCCGCCCGCCACGCCGAGGCCAGCTCCGAAGCCGGCCAGCATGAGGCGAATGCGCAGGCGCTGCGTACGCAGCTTGCCGAGCTGCGGGTCCGCGTGGAGGAAGGCAGCCGCTCCCTCTCAGAAAAACAGGAATTGCTCACCCAGGCCGAGCAGCGACGGGTCTCGCTGGAGACCCTGCTCAAGCCGGTCGCCGAGACGATCGGCAAATTCGACGGCCGGCTCGGGGACATGGAAAAGGCCCGCGGGGCCGCCCATGCGGAGATGCAGGCTCAGCTTCAAATCCTGGCAGCACTCGCCGGGCAACTCGGCGAGCTGGGATATTCCCTCGAACAGGCGCGGGACGGAGCCCTGCCCGCGATCAGCGCGGTGTCGGCCTTCGGGGAGGATTTCGGCTTTGTGCCGGATCCCCAGCAGCAGGCCTCATCCGCCGCCTCCGATCTGCGCTCCGCGCTCGAAGGCTGAGATGGTCACCAATCCAAGCTGAGGTCCGGAGCGTGGCTCTCCAGGGCGTTCAGCGAGCAGTTGATGTAGAGCTGGCCGGGGAGCGGGAATACATCCGCGTGAGCGCGGACGTAGTGACCACCACCCGCGCAGGCTTCCATGCCCTGGACCTCATCATAGGTCTTACCGCTGATGTAACCCTTGGCAAACATGTGCGCGGCAATGTCCTGGCTGCCGCCTTCGGCGTAGGGCATGCCACCGGCTTCGTAGCCGTAGAGATTCTGATACGAGCGGACGGAGGTCTGCACGTTGCGGATGGTGAGGATACAACCGGTGCGATCAGCGCCTTTTTTCCAAGCGCGGGCTCCGAGTATCAAGACAGTAGTCAACGAGAGGAGTACGGCGATCACTACGGTGAGTTCCAGTAGCGAGAAGCCGCTCCTCTTCGAAGACCGCAGGGGGGGTGCGGTTTTCATCAGTGGGGGGTTGTGGGGGTGAGAAAACCTTAGCATTCCCCCGCTCCAAGAACATCACGTGATCGCGGAAGCGTCCGAATTTGCGCCGCGGAGAACGCTGGCAGCGCGCGTGAAGGTCTCCGGCGGAAAGCCAAGCAGGTGCTTCAGCACGGCATCGCGCTCCAGTGGGTTGGCGATCGCGGCGGTGACGCGGAAATCTTCCCACGAGAGCATCCCGAAGGCCCAGGGCAGCAAACCGCTGGAAGGCACAGGCAGATCGCTGCCGTGGAGGACGCGGTCCACCATCGGCGTGGCGTTGAGGCGCCTCAGGGCGGAGGGCCGCAGGCGGAAATTGAGGGCGGCCAGGGCGCTGTTGTCGCCGTAGAGATTCGGGTACTTCGCGAGCATGCTGGCGAAGACATCGAGGTAATCCGGATCCAGCAGCATCATGCCGGTGCCAGAGTGGGCGGCGATGCAGGTGACACCGATCTCCAGCGGCAGCTCCAGCACTTGCGGTGAGGCGAGCTTGTGATCCATGACCGGCATGGTGCGCTCGCTGCCGGTGTGGGCCAGCAGCGGGAGACCGGCCTCGGCCATGCGCTCAAGGAAGGCGGTGTAGCGGGGGTTATTCCAATCGATGCCCTGCACGTTAGGCAGGCACTTGAGCGCGGCGGCACCACCGGCGAGGGATTTCTCCAGCTCCTCCATGGCGTCCTTGCGCGCGGGATGGATGGAGACGGCGGCAAGGAACTCCGGATGCTGCTGCGCAAGCTTCAGCACGTAGTCATTTGGCACGTAGAGCGAGGAGCGCTCCGGCAAGGGCGTGCCGTCTTCGAGGTGCGGCAGCTCGTGGGCCAGGAGCATCGCCCGGTCGATCGACTCCGCGCTGCGGACGTATTCGAGGACCCGGCCGGCATAGACGGCATCAAAGTCCGGACCGTGGAGGTCGCGGGTAGTGAGGCCGACGGCTTTGGTCATCATGGGCTCGCCGAAGCGGGTCAGGCCCTTCGGCCGGTACCAGCAGCCGGTGCCACCCGTGCCGGTGCCGACGATGTGGACATGACAATCGATGCGCATGAGCAGTTGTTAGGAAAAATCCGGCCGTATCACAAGACGCGGCGCTTCCGGCGTCGAGTCGGGACTTCCCGCTTGTGGCGGGGCGCGCCATGGGGCTACCAATGAGAAGCCCCAAAAGCTGTGGCTACCCCTCCCACCAATTCCGTCAGGTCCCGCCTGCGCCAGGTGGTCGCCCGCCTCTCCGGCTTGCGCACCCGCTTGCTGGTGCTGGTCCTGCTTGGCGTCCTGCCGGCGTTCATCCTGACGCTCTACACGGCGGCAGAGCAGCGCAAGCGGGCCGCGGCCGATGTCCAGTCCGATGCCTTGCGGCTGGCGCGGCTCGCCTCGGCGCAGCAAGAGCGCATGATCGAGGGCTCGCACCAGCTGCTGGTGATGATGGCGCGGCTGCCCGAGCTGCGCGGGGATGATCCGGCGGCCGCGAGCGCCATGCTGGCAGACCTGCTGCGCCAATATCCGATTTATCTGAACTTCGGGGTCATCGAAATGGACGGTCGCCCCTTTGCCAGCGGCGTGCCCTTGCCGCCGGGCCTCAACTTGGCGGACCGCGGTTACTTCCAGCGCGCCGTGCGAACCGGAGGCTTTGCCATGGGTGAGTACCAGATCGGCCGGATCACGGGCAAGGCGAGCGTCAACTTCGGCTATCCGCTCAGGGACGAGGCCGGCAAGATCCGCCGGATCGTCTTCACCGCCCTGGATCTGTCGTGGATGGAGCGGCTCGCCGCGGAGGCGGAACTGGCCGAAGGCGGCACGCTGACGGTGGTCGATGGCGACGGCACCGTCCTGGTGCACTGGCCCGATCCGGAAAGCCAGCGCGGGAAATCGATGAAGGATCAACCGATCTGGGAATCCATCTCGAGACTGCACCACGGCACCTCCCAAGCGCTGGACTCGGCTGGCGTGCCACGCTTGTTCGCCTTCACCCAATTGCGCGGTGCGGAGGGCTCAGGCTTCGTCAGCGTGAACATCGGCGTGCCCACCGCAGTGGCCTACGCCGAGGCCAACCGGATCCTCAAACGCAACCTCAGCTTGCTGGGCTTGGCGGGGGGACTCGCCCTCGCCGCGGCGTGGTATGGCGCGGACTGGGTGATCCTGCGCCGGGTGAGGGCTCTGGTCCGCGCGACCGGACGACTCGAGGCAGGTGATCTCCGCGCGCGCTCTGAAATCCGCTACGGTCACGGGGAACTCGGAAAGCTGGCACATGCCTTTGACGCCATGGCGCTATCGCTCGAACAGCGCGGGACGGAGCGGGATCGAGCTGAGGCCGGGCTCAAGGAGCTGAACCTCGAACTGGAGCAACGGGTGGCGGAACGGACCGCCGAGCTGCGCGCGAAGAACGAGGAACTCGAGGCGGACCTGGCGCTCGCGCGGGAATTCCAGCTCGCGTGGCTGCCGGGGGAACAGCCCCATTTCCCACCTGAAGGCGTGGGCCCGAATCTCCTCTGCTTCCATCACGCCTACGAGGCCTCCGGCGCGGTCGGCGGCGACTTCTTCGCGATCCTGCCGCTATCCGAAACCCAGATTGGGGTGGCGATCTGCGATGCGATGGGCCACGGCGTGCGGGCCGCTTTGATCACGGCGATGATGCGCGGCTTGTTCGAGGAATTCCGGCAATTTGCCACCGATCCGGGCAGATTCATCACGGAGATCAACCGCGAGCTCGCCGGACTGCTCGGCGGCACGGAAACGACGCTGTTCGTCACGGCCTGCTATCTGGTGGTGGATGTGGAGAACGGCCGGGTGTTGCACGCCAATGCCGGCCATCCCTGGCCACTGCACCTGCAGCGCGCAACGGGGAATGTAGCCTCGCTGCGGCTTGAGAATATGCGAGCAGGCCCGGCACTCGGCCTGGTGCCGGGCGTGAAGTACCGCACCCAAGAGTGCCAGTTGGAAGCGGGGGATGCGCTGCTGCTTTTCACCGACGGGCTGTTCGAGATCAACGGTCCGGACGCGGAGGAGTACGGCATGGACCGGCTCAAGGAATCGATCGGCAGCCGACTCCCGCTGCCGACCGCACTGCTGCTCCAGGAGGTGCTCAGCGAAGTGCGCGAGTTTTCGCCAGCCCGGCGCTTCGACGATGATCTCTGCGTGGTGGGAATCGATTTGCTGGCGCAGGACCGCAGTGTTGGTGCTTAGCCCTGCTTCACGTCGGGATCGAAGGACAAGGACGGCTTTGCGGGGGCCTCCATCTGTTCGATGCTGTGGTTGTCGTCCTGCACCGGCACGACCTTGATATCCACCTGCACGGGCACAGCACGGAGACCCTCGATGATCTGGCGGAGCTGGCCGACGGTTTGCTCGGCGAGCGATTGCGGCTGGGCATAGCTGCGACCGGCTTGGGCGATGCCTTCCTTGATGGCTTCGAGGCCGTCGTTGAACTGCGTGAGCTGGGCGACCACGCGAGCTACCGGATCATTTTCACCGCCGGCACCGAAGACCTTGCGCTTGTTGAACTCCTTCTTGATCGATGCCCAGCGCGTGGCCTGGACTTCGTCGAGGAGGCCTTCCATCTCGTAAAACTTCAGCAGGTTCGCCTCCGCGGCGGTGGTGAGGTTCTGCGACTCGCTGCGGTAGTGGTCGACGACGATCTGGCGGACTTCCTCCGGGGTCATCAGCGGCAGGACCTTCTCCGCGATGCGGTTCATGTTGCGGTAAGAGCCTTGCAGCTTGAAGGACGGCTCGTTGCGATAAGCGTCTTCCTGCGCGGCGCTGGCGATATACTGCAGGTTCACCCGCAGGATGGTATCGCGCACGGCCAAGAGGTGCTTGGTCACGGCCAGCATCTCCTCGACCTCCGCAGGCGTGTAGTTGCCCTCGAAATCGGCACCGTCGCGGCTGCCGGTCTCGGCGTAGCGGATCAGCATCAGCACGTCCTTCTGCGAGCGGCTCGCGAGACGCGAGAGCGCGGCATTCGAGGTCAGCGCGTTCTCGATGTAGCTCGATTTGAAGGCTGCCTCGTGACCTCCGAGAATGTCGCCGAGGTTGTAGGTATCGGCGCGGTTCGCGAGCATGTCCGGGATCTGGAACTTGCCACCGCTCTCGGTGTAGGGGTTGCCCGCCATGACCACGGCGACCTTTCTACCACGGAGATCGTAGGTCCGCGCCTTGCCTTGCCACACGCCTTCGATCTTACGCTGGGCGTCGCAAAGGCTGATGAACTTCTGCAGGAACTCGGGATCGGTGTGCTGGATGTCGTCGAGATACAGCATCACGTTGTCGCCCATCTCCAGCGCGAGGTTGGCGCGCTCGACTTCCATGCGGGCAGAGGCGTTCGGAGCCTCTGCGGGGTCCAGGGAGAGCACTCGGTGGCCGAGTGCGGGACCGTTGATCTTCACGAAGGTGAGGCCGAGGCGATTGGCGACGTACTCCATGATCGTCGTCTTGCCGTAGCCGGGCGGCGAGATCAGCAGTAGCAGGCCCATGCGGTCGGTGCGGGTATTCGCACCGGCGGTGCCGAGCTGCTTGGCGAGGTTGTCGCCAATCAAGGGCAGATAGACATCGTTGATCAGACGGTTGCGGACGAAGGCGCTCATCACCTTCGGCTTGAACTCGTCCAGGCGCATCTGCTCGCGCTTGGCACAGGTGAGCTTGCTCTTGCGCTCGGCCAGCGCACGGAAGGCTGCGGCGTCGGTGCGCTCGTGGCGCTCCAAGCGATCGAGGAACTCGCTGTAGTGAACTTCCAAACCGCCATTGACGATGCGGGTGTGGCTCGAGCGCAAGCCTTCCACGTGGAAGGAAAGCGGCACAGACTTCACCGCGCGCTGCTCGAATCCACCGCGTGCGAGATGCACCGCGGCTTCGTCCATCACGGCATCGGCCAACTCCGGCGGGGTTCCTTGCAAGGCGTCGTTGCTGGCCGCGAAACCGGCGAGCCAATCGCGGGCGACTTCGTATTTCGCGGAAGGCGGCACCTCGTCACCGCCCAGCGATTCCTTGAACACCGCTTCCGCCCGCTTTGCGACCAAGCCCTGGTTGAGCGCCTTCACCAGCTCCGCTGCGGCTGAGGACACGATGAAGCTGCCTCCCGCGGCCAGTTCTTCCGCGAGGTATTCTGCAGCGTCCGACTCCTCTACGGTCTGGAACAGACCGTAGTCTCCGCGCCACTTGACGAAGGCCTCGGCGAGGCGCGCCTTCCAGCGCTCGGCTTCATCGCCGCCAGCAAACAAACTACGACGCTTCCCGTAGGAGGCTAACTGGGCCGCGAGCCGGGCCTTGCCGGAATCTTCCCAGGAATCCCAGAACAACAACGCGGCAGCACGCTCGGCGGGACCGAAGCGCAAGAGGCCTGCCTCCGCGTGAATCGTCAAAAGCTGGGCAAGAATCTTCGCCGCATCTTCATCGTGCACGCCCTTGGTGTAGCCCTCCGCATAGCGTGGCTGCATGAAGGCCTGGATGTCTTCCAGAAGCAAGGTGCCCCGCGCCTCCCCGGGTCGGCCGGGCGCGTCCGCTTCCAGGAAACGCCAGGCCAGATACTCCGCACGCGCTACGCGTGGGCTTTCGCTCGGCACCTCCAGATCCCATGCCTCGCGGGCAGCGAGGAAGTCGGCATCAATAATCGGCTCGTAGAACTTGGTGCCGGTGAGGTGGAAGGCCATCGCGTCCTCATGGGGCACGATCGCCATCTCCAGCGGCTGGGTGTTCACGTTGAAGGCATTCTTGCCGAAGCGGATGACGTTCTCGCCGTCGACATAGAGATCCTTCTTGTCCTTGAGCTGGCGCACGCCGTCCTCGCGCAGGGTCTTGAGGCGGGTCTGGAGGTCGTCCGCCTTGACCGAATCTCCCAAGGCCTGCAACTGGCCGATCAGGTCGCGGACCTTCTCGATCATCGGGTCGGTCGCGAAGTAGGAGTGGATCTCCTCCACTTCCTTGAGCGACAAAACGCGGTTGCGGATACCGGCCAGGATGCGTTCGGCGGATTTGAACAAGGCTCCGGCGCGCTTGCCGCGGGCCTCCACGAGCTGCGTGCGGCGGCCTTCGAAGGCATCGTAGATCTCCTCGCGGCGGCTGGAGAGTTGCTCGATGTATTCGTCGAACTCGGCGAATCGGCCTTCGAGTTCTTCCACCTGAACCATCAGGCGGGTAAGCGATTCATCGCACTTCTCCGGCGTGTCACAGAGGTCGAGGTAGTTCGCCAGCGCCTGCGAAAGCAGCTTCATCTGCGCTGAGAACTGGGCCTCGCCCTCGCCGCGGGCGAGTTCCTTGCGCCGGTTGCGCAGCGAGCCGCGGGTGCCATTCAGACGGGCGTAGAGCGCGGAGATGCGCTCGATGATCGCAGTGGTCTGCGTGGCATCGGCGATCTTCAGGCCGCCGACGATTTCGATCAGCATCTCCAGCTCCGCTGCCGCCTGATCCAATGCAGTGGCCACTTCATCGGCCTCGGTGACCTTGGCGATCTTGGTGAGTGCCGCTTCCTGCGTGTCGATCGCCGCGGCATAAGACTTCAGCGATTCCTCGCCTAACAGGAATTCGACGGTCCGCGCGGACACGGCATCGGTGGTCTCCACGACCTCCTTCTCGAAGGCGGCGATGGCGACCGGATCTGCATAGCGGACATCGCGCAGGCCGATGATCTCGCCGCGCAGCTTGCGCAGGCCGGCAAGCTGGTGGACGAAGCCCTGCAGGGCATCCGGCGGCGAGTTCTTCGCCTCTCGGACCAGCTTCTCTACCGCGGTGTGAACTGCGGTGGTGCGCTCACTGGCGACAGCACGCAGCTTCTGGACCTTGTCGAATTCGCCGATGGCCGCTTCACCCGCCCGCTTGATCTCGCGCACCGGCGCGGCGAGCGACTGGCACTCGGCGCGGTCGAGCCAGAAGTAGGCATCCAGCAGGTCGCTGGAGCGCTTGACGATGTCCATGTAGAGGCCTGCGAAGGAGTCGTCCTTCTGCAGCAGCGTAAGTAGCTCGCGTGCCTCCGCCATGCCGCGGACCAGCTCGGGGTTGCCGACCTTGTAGAGGAAGGATTCCTTGTCGGTGGCGGCGGCGGCGCTGGTCTCATCGTCCAGGTACGGCGTTTGCCAGATCTGGAGGGCATGGTGCTTCTGGGCCTGATCCTCCTCACGAAAGAGCACGAGTTGACCATTGCCGAAGAGCGAGAAGCCGGAGCAGACGATCGGCGTCTCCACCGATTGCTTGATCCGGTTGTAGGAGAGCAGGACGTAGGTGCCCGCAGCACGGTTGTAGAAGGAGTAGAGGACGTCTTCACCGTTCGCGCTGGCGACCTTGCGCTCATAGCGCATGTCGAGCAGGCCGTGGTCGAAGGTCTTCACCTCGCCGCTCTGCAGCAGGTAGCCATTGGCAAAGATGACGCCCTGGTCATCCGGCAGCAGCACGCAGGAGTCTCCGATCGCATCAATGCGATGGACGGTCTTGGTCTTTTCGTTGAAGACGAGATGGCGGTGGAGCGACTCGCGGTAGGGCAGGATCCGCAATAGGATCAAAGAGCCGACGCAGGCGTAGAAGATCTCCGCGTCGTCGAGCGTTTGGTCGCTTTCGGTAACCGGCTCGGAGTAGATACCTTGGCCGCTGGCCGTATTGTCTTCGACCTTCACGGTCAGGTCGCCGCCGACGGTCTCGACGAAGACGCGGTCCTCGATCGAGATGTGCGGGTGCTCGCCGGAGCGATGCATTCCGCGGTGGACCCGCTTCCACTCGAACTCTTGCTGCGCGGGGAAGACGCACTCGTGGTCGAAGCGGTTGCCGATGTATTCAAGCTGGCCATCACCGGCGAAGCGCCACTTGAAGGCCTTGATGTCATCCACGGTCTTGCCGGCCCGCATCACCAGGTAGAGGTGCGGCCCGATGACCATGAACTTCAGGAAGACCGCCTCGCGGTAGTACTTGAAGAGGTAAGCGAAATCCTCGGCAAACTTCGGATCGCGCAGCACTTCTTCCACCGGCAACTGGGTGAAAGAGCGGCTCTCTGGATTGAAGTCGTAGGCAGCGAAGACGTCCTTGACGTCCGTCGTCTGCTTCAGGCCGAACTGGATGTTGTATCCGAAAAGGAAGCGACGCTTGCCGATCGCCACCAGGTCGCGGGCGATGCAGTTGTGCTCAGTCGACACACGCTCCGTGCCGAGCAGCGCGGTCTCGATCCCGCCGAAGACCTGCAGTCGTTCGGAGTTCAGGGCATCCAGGCCCGTCCGCAGGGTCGCGGCGTGCTTGTCCAACCGGGCGCGGATGACTTCATACGCGCCACCTTCGAGTTGGTCGGGCTTTGGGGGTTCTTCAGGCATGGAAATAGTTCAGGCAGAGGGAGGCACCACGAATCTCTCGAATCGAACGAATCTCTTGGAGAAGCGCCAGTCAGCGGACGATGCGCTCGTATTGGAGGTCCTTGGGCTTGCCGAAGTTCACGAGAATGCCCAATTGGAAGGAAGACGCCTTGAGGTAGTTGTGGACTTGAGCACGGTGTTCATCCGTGAGGCCGCTCACAGCTTTCAATTCAACGATGATCTTCGACCAAGCAACGACATCCGGCTCATACTTTTTGGTAAGCAAACGTCCCTTGTAGTAGATCTCCAGCTTCGGCTTGGCAACGAATGGGATGAGCCTACGGCTCAACTCGTCCTCCAGCGCTTCCTGGTAGACATCCTCCAGAAATCCGCTGCCCATCTCGTTATAGACCTCAAAGCACGCACCGATGATGTCGAAGGCTTCCTGCTTATAGATCAGCTCCATAATCCAAAGAGATTCGTTGGATTCGTCCGATTCGTGGTGCCACTTAACGAAGCACCTTGGCAGCCTTCTCATCGGCCAGGCCGAAGCGGTCGGCGGTGCCGAGGAAGGAGAGGAGCTTGCGGCGGGTGTCACCGGTGGCGTCGACCAGGAGCTTGCCGAGGACTCCGCTGACCGTGAGGTTCTTCACGTCTTCAGCGGTGACACCGAACTGGCCTGCCCATTCCTTGAGCTGCGCTTTGAAGTAGTCCGGGTCGCCGTTGAAGAAGGTGTCCTTCACGTCGCCGAGCACTTCGCTGTTCGCGACCATGCGGTCCACCGACTTGCCGCGCGAGATGGCACCGGCGATCTGGTCGAAGAACTTCCCTTCGCCACCGATGATCTCGATCTTGGCAGCCTTCATCGCTTCGCCCATGACGGAGGCTTGGGCCTGGGCAATGTCCCTCTGGATATTGATGCCAGCAAGGTCCACGGCCTTCTCCTTCTCCAGGCGCAGCTTGAATTCTTCGTGCGACTGGCCGGCGGATTCGAATAGCTTCATCGCCTCGGCCTTCTTGTTGATACCTTCCGCTTCCGCTTCGAACTTGAGGCGGTTCACTTCCGCATCCGCGGTGCCCTGCTTCTGGGTGGCATCGGCCTTCGCGATCATCACCTCGGCTTCGCCAAGGCCCACGGCAGCAGCTTCCTTCGCGGTGGCTTCCGCCAGCAACTTCTTGGCGGAGGCCTGCTTCTCGCTGGCAGCCTGCTCGGCTTCCGCGGAGATGACGACTTCCTCGGCCTTGAGTTCGGCCGACTTCTTCGAAGCCTCCGCCGCCTTCACGCGCTGATAGAGTTCTTGGTCGGCCTTCAGCTGAGCAGCCTGCTGGGTACCCTCGGCTTCCTTAACCTTGCGGATGACATCCTCCTGCGCGGCAGCCTCGGCCAAGGTGACCTTGACCTGCTTCGCGCGATCCGCGCCGGCGAAGGCCTCGGTGTCCTTGATGCGCTCTTGTTCGGCGACGACTAGCTTCTCGACCGCGACGCGTTCCTTGATGACGTCCTGGATGGCCTTCTTTTCCACTTCCACGGCCTTCTCCTTCTCGATGCCCTTGAGCGTGGTCACGCGCTCGCGCTCGATCGATTCGAGTTCCTGGTCGCGCTTCACGCGCTCCACTTCCACCACGTCGGTGCGCTCCTTGTTGCGCTGGGCCACGAGGACCTGGCGCTCCTTGTTCTGGGTGGCAACGTCGATTTCTTCCTGTGCGGAGATGCGGGCACGCTCGGCCTTCTGGCGCTCTTCCTCGCGGACCTTCTGGGTTTCCGCCTCTTCACGGGCACGCACGCTCTCGACCTCGCGCTTCTGCTTGGCCTCGGTTTCGGCGAGCTGGCGTTCAAGCTCAAGGATCGCCTCGCGGGTCTCGACGTCCTGCTGCTTGATGACCTTCTCCTTGTCGCGGACGATGTTGTTCGAAAGCTTCGCTTCAACCGCGGTCAGCTCGGTGATCTTCTTGATACCCTGCGCGTCGAGGATGTTCTCGGGGTCGAGCATCTCCAGCGGCGTCTGCTCCAGGTAGTCGATCGCAGCGTCGTCTAGGATGAAGCCGTTCAGGTTGGTGCCGATGATCTTGATGATCTCGTCACGGAAGGTCTCGCGCTCTTCATAGAGTTCAGTGAAGAGGAAGCGTTTGCCCACGGTCTTGAGCGCCTCGGAGAACTTGGGGTCGAAGAGGTCGCGGATCTCAGCCGCGCTGGAGGCGCGATCGCAACCCACGGATTGCGCCACACGCAGCACATCCTCCTCGGTCTGGTTGACCCGCACGAAGAAAGCGACCTTGATATCCGCGCGGATGTTATCCTTACAGATCAGGCCGTTCTTGCCGACGCGGTCGATTTCCACGCGCTTCAGGGAGATATCCATGCTCTCCATGCGCTCGACCACGGGGAACACGGTCATGCCGTTGAAGCTGACTTTAGTGCCGCGGGCGCCGGATTTGATCAGTGCCTGGCCACGTTGGGCCTTGCGGTAGAACATGGACATGACGACGGCGCTGCCGATGACAGCGACGAGAATGCCGCCGATGATGAGCGCGGTGAGTAGGGACGGGACGGCGAAGTCAGCAAGGATCGCAGACATTTGTTTTTATCGTTGTTGGGAGAGTTTTATCAGTGGGCGGAACGAACCACGTAGAGGCCGGAGTCTTCGTCGCGGCTCACTACAAGCACGTGGGCATTGCGCTCGATGGGTTCGCTGCCTTGGGCCAAGCGGGCACCTACGATGATCGGGGCACCGCGGTTATCGACCACCACCTGACCATACTTTTCATCGACCACGGCGGTGCGGACATAGCCGGTCCGGCCGATGAGAGGAGCTTCGGGCTCGGGGTCGTTTTGCAGGAACTTGAAGAGTGGCTTCAACGGCGTGAGCACCAGCCTTGTGAGAATGATGGCACTAATAAGAGCACCCAGGATTACCAAGGCACCACCCCAGCCGGTCGCACTCGGATTGAACCAGTAATTGCCAAGCATCGCGCCGCCCCAGATCAACAGGATCAGGACTGAGAGAACGCCCATCACGGGCATTTCCTCGGCATTGACGACTCGAAGCGCGCCTTGGAGCAGGTCCCCGAAGAAATGATGCTCACCGTCGCCATGATGATGGTGCCCGGTGGCGTGGCCGTGCCCGTTCGAGTGGCCAGGAGCATGCCCGTGATGCCCCGCGGCGCCATGGACCGGGCCGTGAGCGTGCCCATGCCCGTGACCGCCGTGGATCGGGCCATGATGCCCTCCGGCGTGACCATGGCCCGCGCCATGGTGGCCGCCGTGCGCATGGCCATGTCCATGGCCCGCGATCCCGATCAGAGTCAGCAGCCAGTAAAGGCCGACGGGCACCAACAGGATGGTCAACGGCAGCATCGCCGGGCTGGTGGCTAGGTCCCAAATTTCCTTCACGACGTCCGTATTTCACCGTATGGCCGCAGTTTCTGCGACTATAAAAGCGGCTTCGGATTCTCTACCCGGTTAGAATCGGGCGGACGGGAAAAGGGGGCCAAGGCCGGAATCCTCACAGGTTCCGCAACGATTTCGCCGCATCGCTGCGCGAGGCGAAATAGGCCGGCACCAGCGCCGCGAGGGTGCAAAGAACGAAGGCGGAAACGGCAATGATGACCACCTCGGTCGGATTCACCTCGGCCGGCAGGCCATCGACCCCGATGAAGGATTTCGAAAAGGGATCGAAGCCCATGACTCGCATGGCCTCCTGCAGCGGCTTGATGAAGCGGATCACGAGCAGGCCCAAGCCTACCCCTAGCAGCGAGCCGATGAAGCCGAGGATCATCCCTTGGTTCAGGAATACCCCTACAATCTGCCCTGGGGCCGCACCCAGTGCCTTCATCACGCCGATCTCCCGGCGCTTCTGGATGGTGGTCGTGAACATCACCGCCATCATCGAGAACGCCGAGATGATCATGATGAAGGAGAGCACGAAATACATCATCGCACGCTGCTGGTTGAGCAGCTTCGAAATCTCGCCCAACTCATCCAGCCAAGTGCCCGCCACCCAGCCCTCCGGCATGCCGGCTTGGATCTGTTCCGCTACTTTGACCGCCTGATAGGGATCGTCGATGCGCAGCCCGATCCCCTGCACACCGTCGTCCAAGCCCGAAAGATTCTGGGCCAGATGGAGAGGCATCAGGACATCCGGTGTGAGCATCATCTGCGAGGCCTGATAGACGCCATAGACCGTCGCCTCCTTTGGCAGGATAATCTCCCGGAAACGCTTGGCGTTCTCTGCGTTCATCTCCTCCACATTGGTGGTATCGAGCTCTGCCAATACCTTTCCGGCTTCGGCCGGAACGGTCTTCTCAAACAATGCGCCGCCATCAACCACGTCGACGCTCTTGAGCATCTCGGCGAAGCGCTCCAGGATTGCGATTTCCTGGGGCCGCGTTCCCTCGTTGTCCGCGTAGGCAAGACCCAATGGGGTGACGACCTCATTGTAGTTGTCATCGCTCAGAAAGACCTTGTCGCCGCGGCTCTCGAAAGCGGTCTTCAAGGCAGCCTTGGCAGCGGCAAGCTCATCCGCGTATTTGAGGCGGAGCGGCGGCTCGCGGTCGAGCTTGTCGATCTTCTCCGCCTCATCGAGATTCTTTGCGGAGAAGAACCTGATCTTATCGCCGACATGCATGCGAGTTTGCGATGCCAGGTTGGAGGAGACGATGACATAATCGTCCATACCCATGTCCGCCCGGCTCTCCGGATAGCCGCTATCGAGCATTCCCTGGAGCGACTTTACCTGCTCGGGATCTTCGGTATCGACGGCTTTGAAGGACACCGGGCGCCTCGCCACATCGCTCACCATCAAGACATAATCCTGGATCACCGGTGTCGCGGACTGCACGTGCGGCGCTTTTTTCAGGTCGTTGGCGATCTCCCGCCAGTTGTCGATCGCGGTCAGTCGGTGATCGGGCACGAAGTTCACGCGCACGTGTGGTGTGAACCCCAGCACGCGCTCCTTCACCTTCTTCTCCAAGCCGGTGTAAACCGACATCACCACTACCAGCACCAGCACGCCGAGCAGCACCCCCGTGACCGAGATCAGGGTCACGGCGGAAAGCAGGGCCCGGCGCGGGTTGAGATAGCGCCAGGCGAGCATGAAACTGAAAGAGCGGCGAGCCATGCGCCTTGCCTAGCCGCGATCCGCCGCCCCGGCAAGGTCCGCGAGCCACATCACTTTTTCGCCGCCACCCGGCCATAGAGCACGATCGGGCTGCCCGCGCCCTCCGAGGCGATGCGGATCAAGGACCCGTCCCGGGAAAACGCGATCGACTCCGCCTGGCGCAGGTGGTGGCCAGACAAGGCAAGCGGCTCCCGGGCGAATGCCGCCGCCCAAGACTCCCCGTCGTGGCGCGGGAAAATGAAGGCCTTGGCATAGGTGACCACCGCCGCCATCGAGCCATCCGCCGCGATCGACATGCCGGTCGGCTGGGTGCCGAAGGGCATGGGCGGCATCCCATTCGGCAGATTCTTGCTGAGCTGGCCGATCTTCTTCGCGATCTGCAGGCCCGGCTTCTCCGGCTTCAAGGGCAGCTCGTAGAGCATCGGTGGATTGGTGCGCTTGCTCAGCAGCAGGATCTTCCCGGCCTTGGCGTCCACACTCACGGACTCGCAATCGCGCGGGCCGTCCTCGTAGCGGAAATGGATGCTCCAGGCCACGGGGATCTTGCCCGCGAACTGGGCGCCTGCCTGCGGTGCAGCCGGCTCAGCCACAATGTGCAGCGCGCATTCCGACCGCTGCGAGCCATTGTCGCCAGTGTCCGCGATCAGGAGGTAGGACTTCTTCTCGAAGACAAAGGACGCGAGGTCCTCCCAGTCGACATTCAGCACGCCGTCCACGAGCACCTTGCCGCGGTCCGCGCCGTTGATGTCTGTTAGGAAAAGCTCCGCCGGGCTGCCGCTGTCGTTGAGCAGCCAGAGCAGGCTGTCATCGCGGGTCGAAGCCGCCATCCCGCTGGCTTCGGTAAGGCTCCGGGCCTTCAGCTCGACATCGGACTTCCGCCGCTCGAAGGCGAGATCCTGCGCCTGCGCCTGGGCCAAGCTGGCCGCCGCGATGAACCAGAAACTGCAAACGCGGACGCGGGCGGACATGCCGAAATAGTGGCAATACCCGCCCGCCATTCAAGCCTGCGGCTGCCTACTCCTTCGGGCCCGGGCCGGTATTCCACATCTTGTGCATCACCTTCACGTCCGGCACGGTCATCGGCCGCACCACGCGGAAGCCGATGAAAGGGCCATTGGTGAAGTACCAGATCGATTTGGGATTCTGCGGATCGATCGCCTTCCACTGCGGGTCCGAGGGCACCCGCGCCGCGGAGCGCAGCGTTTCCGGGCCGCCGTCGAAATAGTTCCCGCCACGGGTCGAGTGCGGATAGCGGTTCACCGCCGGCACCCAGGGATTCTTCGCGCCCGCCTGCCACTTGCCATAAGTGTCAGCGGCATAGGCATCCAGGCACCACTCGGAGACATTGCCGTGCATGTCGTAGATGCCCCAAGCATTCGGCTTCTTCTGGCCGACCTTTTGGTAGGTGTAATTCGCATTCTCCATCGACCACGCGTAGTCGCCGAGCTGGGCAGGATCATCGCCGAAGCAGTAGGCGGTGGTCGATCCGGCACGGCAGGCGTATTCCCACTCCGCTTCCGTGGGCAGGCGGTAGTAGTGGCCAGTCTGAGCAGTGAGCCACTCGCAGAACTTGCTGGCCGCGTGATGGGTCATCGCCACCGCCGGCCATCCGGCGCTGTAGCCCTCGCCCATCTCGAAGTGCATCGGCACGTAGGGCGGAGTCGGCTGGCTGACGACATCCACGAGGCTCTCGCCCTCTTTGATTTCCGGCGCTTCGGAAGTCTTGTTGTTAGAGTCGCGGTCGAGCGTGCCGTCCTTGTTGCGGGACTTGCCGTTCTCCATGAAGGCCCGGTAGATGTCCCAGGTCATCTCGCACTTGCCTATCCAGAAAGGATCGAGCGCGACCTTCACCTGCGGACCTTCATCGGCCTTACGGCCCTTCTCGGACTCGGGTGAGCCAATCGTGAATTCACCGCCCGGCACCGGCACCAGGTCGAACTTCGCATCCTTCGCCTGCGACACGGTTTCCGTGTAGGCCTTCATCGCTGCCGCATCCGCGGGTGCATCGCCCTTCTTCTTCACCACCTCGAAGATCTTCTCGGTCACCGGGAAGTACTGCGGATTTGGTAGTTCCGGTGCGGCGGCAGCCGGCGCTTCGGGCGCAGCCGTCTGGGCAAAGACGCATGCAGGGGCCAGCAAGGCACAAGCGGCAAGAAGGGAACGCGAGGTCATGGGCAGAGAAGCATGAGGGCGCGGCATGGACCAAGTCCAGTCCGCGCCCCGTGGAAAACCCGGTCGGGATATGAAATGAAATGGAACCAAGCGGATCGGATCAGGCGAACTTGTGCACGCCCGGAACCGGCACCGGTGCCACCGGGAAGCTGTCGGTCATTTTCAAGGTGTCCGGCGCCTGATCCTGGGCCGATGCCCACATCTGCTCCCAGGTCACGCGCTGGCCGCTGTGGGCAGCCTCGCGGCCCAGCAGGCCGAGCATGGTGCTATTCGCCATGTACTCCCCGGTATTGATGATCTCACCCCGGCGCAGCGCGGCGAAGAACTCGTTGTGACAGACCTGATACATGTTCTGCTCGGATCCCGGCGCAGCACGGAACATCCAATCCCGCTTCTTGCCATCGAGACCCAAGACCATCGGGGTGTTCGGCGCAATCGCCGTGCCCTTCTCGCAATACACGCGGTCGACGGTTTCGGTGTGACATCCAAGGTATTGGCGCTCGCCGAGGTGGCACATCACGCCGCCCGGGTATTCAAAGACAATGTTGTAGTGGTCGTAAACGTTACCGGCATCGGTGCGGTAGGCGCGGCCGCCATTGGCCACGGCGGCGATCGGCGCGACATCACCCATCGCCCATGCGATCTTGTCCACGGTGTGGACCGCCTGCTCCAGCAGCGGGCCACCGCTGGCCCACTCGAAATTCGTCCACCAACGGAGCTGCCATTCCACGTCAGACATGTTGTCCGGCTTCTTCATGCCTGGTTGCAGCGGCTTCGGCGGGCTGCCCATGTAGGTACCATAGACCGAGTAAATGCGGCCCAGCTCGCCGGAAGTGATTTTGGCGTAGAGCTCGCGCACGCCCGGGGCGAAGCGCCAGCAAAAGCCGTGCTGGATCGCCACGCCCTTTTGCTTCGCCAGCTTGGCGGATTCCACCACCGACTTCACGCCGGTCGCGTCCACCGCCATCGGCTTCTCGGCGAAGACATGCTTGCCAGCCTCCACCGCCGCGCGCAGGTGTTGCGGCCGGAATCCCGGAGGCGTCCCCAGCAGGACCACATCCACGCCGCTTTCGAGCAGCTTCTGATAGGCATCGAGCCCGACGAACTGGCGCTCGGCAGGCACCTCGACCTTGCCGCTGTACTGCGCCTGCAGGCCCTTGAGGCTTTCCTGAAGCGCCTCGGGGAAAGCATCCGCCATTGCCCACAGCACCACGTTCGGATCCGCGCTAAGTGCCTGCGTGGCAGCACCGGAACCACGGCCACCGCAACCGATCAGGCCGATCTTCAGCTTCGCATTGTTCGCCGCGCCTTGGCCAAGCAGCAGGTTTGGAAAGCCGGCCACGGCCGCAGTGACCGCTGTGCCGGCAAGCACATTTCGACGGGTAAGGGATGGGGAATTCATTCGAGGTGCTTTGGTTAAATCGGAACGGGAATACGAAACTTCATGCTCCGGCTTTCAGCAGCGGAAGCGCAAATTACAGATTAGCGCGTTTTTCATGAGAGAAGCGGACGATTTACGCCGAATTCTGAATGCTTCAAGCTTGCCGCCCCGCGCAGACCTCGTCGAGTCTCCCTTCAACATGGAAAAAACCGCCCCGCCCGCCGTGCTCACCCGCTTGTCGGTGATGATGTTCCTACAATTCTTCGCCTGGGGCTCGTGGTTCGCCACGCTGGCGCTGGCGATGGGCGGCAACAAGCTCGGCGACTTCATCGGTGGCGCTTACGAAAGTGCACCCCTCGGCGCGATCTTCGCCCCTCTCTTCCTCGGCCTCGTGGCGGATCGCTTGTTTTCGTCCGAGCGCGTGATGGGGCTCCTGATGCTGATTGGCGGTGCCATCATGGCCGGAATTGCCATCATCGCCCCGCAAGGTGCCGAGAAGGGCGGACTCATGGTCTGGCTGATGATTGCCTACATGCTCTGCTTCATGCCGACGCTGGGACTCGGGAACACCATCACCTTTACTCACCTGAAGCAGGAAGATTTCCCGAAGGCCCGCGTCTGGGGCACCATCGGCTGGATCGTCGCAGGCCTGGCACTCGGCGCCGCAGGCTGGTCCGCCTCGCTCAATATCTTTTGGCTGGGTTCCATCTGCAGTCTCCTGCTCGGCCTCTACTGCTTCACCTTGCCGCACACCCCGCCACCCGCGAAGAACAAGCCACTTGATCTCGGCTCACTCTTGATGGTGGACGCGTTCAAGCTGCTGAAGAGTCCGCCCTTCCTGGTCTTCGCGGTTTGCTCGATGCTGATCTGCATCCCTCTCGCTTACTACTACGGCCAGACCTCCGCCTATCTGGGTGCCGCCGGCTTCAAGCAGCCAGCCTCCACCATGACCTTGGGCCAAATGTCGGAGATCTTCTTCATGATCCTCATCCCCTTCTTCTTCCGGAAGCTCGGGGTGAAGTTCATGCTGCTGATCGGCATGCTCTGCTGGGTCGCCCGCTACGCGCTCTTCGCTTTCGGCGCGCCAGACCAAGTCGCGTGGATGCTCCTGCTCGGCGTCGCTCTCCACGGCGTTTGCTACGACTTCTTCTTCGTCACCGGCTTCATCTACACCGACAAGAAGGCCCCCGCCGAGATCCGCGGCCAAGCGCAGTCGCTGCTAGTCTTCCTGACCCAGGGTCTGGGCATGTTCTTCGGCTTCCGCATGGCCTTCGGTGGAAAGTTTCCCTTCACCGAGAGTCCCCTGCCTAATACCATGAAAGAGTTCGGGGTGTCACCTGCCGGGCAAGCACCGCTTCTCGAAAACGTGACCGCTTTGACTGCCGGCAAGGCCACTCCCTCTTTCTTCGAGAGCCTGGCGGGCATGTTCGGCAAGGGGTATCCCGAGGGCACGGACCCAACATTGATTTCCAAGGCCATGCTCGACTGGAAGAACTACTGGATCTTTCCCGCCGGCATGGCCGCGGTCATCGCGGTGATCTTCTTCGTCGCCTTCTGGGACAAGTCCGCCGATGGCGGCGATGCAAAACACTAAGCGCCGCCCCAGTAAAAGTCGTTTCGTTCTTCTCCACTTAAAATCCATGAACCGCCGCCAAAGCCTCAAGTCCCTCGCCGCGCTCGCGACGATCCAGATCGTTCCGAGCCGCGTGCTCGGTCTCGCCGGACAGACTCCGCCTTCGGAAGAAATCACCCGCGCGATCATCGGCTGCGGCGGCATCTCCGCCTCGCACCTCGGCATGCCGGGCAAGCTGCTGGCGCTCTGCGACGTGGACCAGAGCCACCTCGACCAGCGGATGAAGGATGCCGATGCCGAAAAGAACGGCATCAAGGGCTACCACGACTTCCGCGAGGTGCTCGAACGCAAGGACATCGATGTCATCCACGTCGCCACCCCGCCGCACTGGCATGCGCTGATCGCGATCGCCGCAGCCAAGTCCGGCAAGGACGTGTGGTGCGAGAAGCCGATGAGCCGTACCATCGGCGAAGGGGTGGCGATGATCAAAGCGGTGGAGGAGAACAAGCGCGTCTTCCGCCTGAACACCTGGTTCCGCTTCAAGGACAACTTCTACGGCATGGGCGTGCCGGTGAAGCAGATCAAGAAGGCGGCCATGCAGGATCTGTTAGGCTGGCCGCTCAAGATCACCGTCTCCGGCGTGACCGGCTTCGACTGGAAGCTCGGCACCTGGGTCGGCAAGACCAACCTGCCGGTGCAACCCGTGCCGGAGGGCTTCGACTACAACTTCTGGCTCGGCCCTGCGCCGGAGAAGCCCTACAGCGCGCATCGCACCCACGCCTCCTTCCGCGGCTACTGGGACTACGATGGCGGCGGCCTCGGCGACATGGGCCAGCACTACCTCGACCCAGCGCAATACATCCTGAACAAGGACCACACCGCGCCGATCTCGGTGGAAATCGATGCCGATCCGCAGGACGCCGACGCGATCGGCACCTGGCGGCGCATCGAGTTCACCTACGCCGACGGCTGCAAGATCATCCTCGATGGTGCCAACAAGGACAAGGATGCCAAGTACATCGAAGGGCCGAAGGGCTGGATCACCAAGGGCTTCGAGTCCAGCATCCCGGACCTTGCCAAGAAGCTGGACGCACTACCCGACCCCGACCCGGTGATCACCGACTTCCACGAAAGCGTGCGGACCCGCAAGAAGTTCGCCCTGAATGAGCAGAACGGCTTCTGGTCCTGCACCATGGTCAACATGGGCGTGACCGCGCACCGCTTGAACAAGAGCCTCAAGTTCGACCCGAAGGCGCTGAAGTTCGACAACGAGGACGCGAACAAGCTGATCAGCCAGCCGATGCGTGGGCCTTGGAAGATCGAGGCGTAACCAGTCTGCGGTCATTGGTAAGAGCGGCTGGATGGTAGGGCGGCCTGGCCTCAGGCCGCCGCGGGCGATCCACGCGGACCTTTCCAAGGTCCGATGCTTGCGTGTGATCCCCACATCGCTCACGGCGCGCTAGGCCAGCGCGCTACCTTGATAGAAAACACAGCTTCCTTTCTCACTGACTTCCCCTGCCGCTCCGCTATCACTCCCATAGCAACAACCCGGAAAAATATGAGCGAGAAGAAAGCCATCTGCGTCCAAGGCCTCATTCCCTTCATCCTGCTCGTCATCGTCGTGGGGGCCTTGTTTTTCACGGGCAAAATCGTGTCGATTCTGGAGCAGGCGCCCTACCTTCTGGTGCTGATCGTCCCCCTCGGCATCCTCTGGCTCAAAGGTCTCTTCATCGTCTCCCCGAATGAGGCCAAGATCCTGACCTTCTTCGGTAAGTACACCGGCACCGTCCGCGAGCCCGGCTTCTGGTTCGCCAATCCCTTTGCCTCGAAGGATCGCATCTCCCTGAAGGTCGCAAACTTCCAGAGCCCTCAGCTCAAGGTGAACGACGCCCACGGCAACCCGATCGAGATCGCCTGCATCGTCGTCTGGCGCGTGGTCGATACCGCCAAGGCCGCCTTCGACGTGCAGGACTTCAACGTCTTCGTCCACATCCAGGCGGAGACCGCGCTGCGCCATCTCGCCAGCCATTTCCCCTATGAGCCGCACCAGCCGGGCGAAGTCTCCCTGCGCGGGTCCCCGGAAAAGGTCGGCGAGACGCTGCAGCAGGAACTCCAGGATCGCATCCAGATCGCCGGTATCGAGATCCTCGAAGCCCAGCTTTCCCACCTCGCCTACTCTCCGGAGATTGCCCAAGCCATGCTCCGCCGCCAACAAGCCGCCGCCGTGATCGGTGCCCGCCAGATGATCGTCGATGGCGCGGTCAGCATGGTCGAGATGGCCCTCAAGAAGCTGGAGACCGACAACGTCGTGCAGCTCGACGAGAAGAGCAAATCGATGATGGTGAACAACCTCATGATCGCACTGGTCTCCGAGTCGCATATCCAGCCGGTGCTGGCGACGAGCCAGAACGCTTGATCAGCTGTTAGACCACCTCGGCAACATTCCCTGTCCCAAAGGGCGTCCCATGGAGTGCTGCGGCACGACGCAGCTTTGGCTTCGGGAAGGTGATGCCGCGGTCAACGGTCACGAATTGGAGGGAGGCGGATTCACACCAAGCCAAAGTGGCGTCGTGCCGCAGCACTCCATAGCTGAGCCGTGCCTTTCGCCTACCTCCGGTTCACGATCCCAATTCCCACCAGGACCAACAGTGCCCCAATCACAAACTTCGGATCCAGCGGCTCCTTCAACAATACCACCCCGAAGGTGATCCCGAAGATCGGTGTCAGGAACGAAAACACGGAAAGCCGCGAGGCCAAGTATTTCCGCAGCAGCCAGAACCAATAGAGGTAGCTCGCAAAGGCCACCACCAGCGTCTGGAACACCAGGTTCGCGCCCAGCTTCGGAGTCCAAGTCGTCGCCGCGGTCTTGCCGCTCAGCCACGCATAGAGCAGCAGCATCACTCCCGCGCCTCCGAGTTGATACCGCAGGGTCTTCGTCGCTGGGGTCTCGGACAAACGGCTGCCGCGAATCGCCAAGGTCGTCGCGGCCCACAAGATCCCGCCAAGAATCCCCAAGGCATCCCCTAACAGAAGATTCTTCCCACCCGGCGCGAAGAAGCTACCGGAGAAGGCGGTGACGATCCCGGCAAAGGCAACCGCCACACCGAGCCACTGCTTGCGGTTCATTCTCTCCTCGTGCGACACCCAGTGAATTCCCAGCACCGTGAAGACCGGCGCGGTGTAGAGGAAGACCGCCATGTGTCCCGCGGTCGTGTAGTTCAGCCCCATCGACACCGCCAGGAATTCCCCGCCGAACAACAAACCCACCAGCAGGCCGGGCCGCAGAGTTCCATCACGCAAGGACAGATTCTCCCTGCGGAAGATCATCACCAGGGTCACCAGCACCGCCGCCAGCGCAGAGCGGATCCCCACTTGGAACACCGGGCTCATCTCCGCGACAGCGGACTTGATCGCCACTTGCTGGAAGCCCCAGAGCGCGCACAGCACCAGCATCGAGCCACAACTGAAGCCATCAAGCGGCTTGCGGGATGGGATGACTGATGGTTCCGCGCTCAAGGGAGGCGGAGTGAGCCGTGATCCGCCCTCCCCCGCCAAGAAAGAAAAATGCCCCGGGACTTTCACCCCGAGGCATCTCAACAACCGAAAATCTCTATCGCGCCGATCAAGGCAGGATCATGAACAAGCCGCCGGAGCTGGCCCAGTTCGCGACCGTGGTGGGCACCCAACGGCGCTCGTAGCTGGCACCCCAGGAGTCGGACACCGCGAGCTCGTTGGTCTTCTCATTGTAGCCCACGATCATGCAGATGTGGTGGGCGTCTTGCTCGGACTCCTGCTTGACCACCTCCGCCGCCTTCGCCGCGATCTCGGCGGCCCAACCCGGCCAGTCCACCACGCTGCTGCGGCGGGCGGTATTGGCGTTGGCGGTCTCGTTGTAAGGCTTCAGCGAGCGCATCGTCCACATCACCGGGATACCCTTGTCGATGTAGCCCTTCACGTCGCGAACGCGCAGCTCCTTCACGCTCTTGTCTTCGGTCCGGCGGCCCTTGCTGCGGACTTGCTGGCGGACTTCGTCCAGCAGGTATTCCACGGAAGTGCCGCCGCCCATGCCACTCTTGCCGATCATCGCCAGCAGATACATGTCCGCCTCGATCCCTGCGGTGCGCATTGCCCGCTCGAAGGTGGCCGGCACGCAGTAACCCTTCGGACCTTGGTTCACCATCGGGATCTGGCCGAGATACACGTCGCCGTTGTCCATCTTCACGATGTCCTCCGCGAGCTGCTTGCGGATGTCGCCATCCTTGACCCGGGCCGTCTTGCCACCGGCGTCCGCCAGCTGCAGCGGCACGATCGAAAGGGAAACATACTCGCCCTCTTGGTTCGACAGGATCAGCGAGTGGCCGTTCCAGTCCCAGCGCATGACCTTCTTGCGGGTCTTCCGCGAGTCGCCGAAATGCTCCATTTTCGGCTGGCCCAGCGCCGCCGTGATGCTGGACAGCACTGTCTGCTCATCCGCCGCCATCGCCTTCGCCAAGCTGGCTTCGTCGGCCTCGCTCTTGCCTTCGAAGTGCTTCTCGCCCTGGCCCATCGTGCTCTTGAAATCGCCCTTGTTCGAAAAGACCGCGGAGAGGATCGAGGCATTGCCTTCCTGGTCGGCGTAGAGCGCCACCGAGTAAGGTCGCGCGCCGAAGAGCCGGTAGGAATCCCCCGTGTAAGCACGCCAGCTCGCGCAGTGCTTGGTCTTGGACTCTTGGTCGAGGTGCAGCACTGCGGCAATCTCACTCGCTTGGCGAACCTCGAAAGGCGTGCCGGAGAAGAGCGCGTAGCCCGCCATCTTGCTCAACTTGGCAAGCTCCTCGGAGAGCTGCTTGGCCTGCGCATCGAAGCTGGTACGGTCCTCCCCCATCAGCATGCCCGGGGAGACCTCGAAGAGCTTCCCATCCGACTCGCGGCGCAGCAGGTACTTGTCCTTTTGCACGCCCTCGAAGCGCGCGCGGATTTGGCCGCCCTCCCCGTCTTTCAGAACCCGCCATTCACCGATGGCATGGGAGCTCAAACAAGTCGCGGCGAGAAGGAGGAGAGACAGAGTGGGTTTCATGGGCGCAGATAAACCGGGGGCAGCGGCAGAATTCAACACCAGAAGCGCCGAGGAGTCGCGCTTCCGTCTGCCTCTTTCGGGGCAGGAAACGATGGAAGCCCATGATTCTTGGGTGACGTCTGAAAATATCCGGATGCACGCCGCGGAGCTTCAGATGGTGCCGCAGATCAGGCGAACTTTGGTGTGGGTCTCTTCAGTCTGGAGCTCGATGTAATGGGGGCCCCCGCGGCGCACCGGACTGCCCCGGTAATCCGTCGCCCAACTCCAGACCTCCTCAGTCGGCCCCCTACCACCGCTCATCGCAGCCCCTCCCGAAGTCCAACCTAGGGAAGTCGGACTCGCCCGGTCTTTGGTCAGCTTCAACTCGCGGATCAGCCGCTCGGTTTCCCCGGGAGGGCAGGTAAAAACGTAGCTGTAGGTTAAATCGGCAAATCCCCCTCCTTGGAAATCACAGGAGATCATCTTGGCGTCCTTGGGGAACGCGACCGCAGTGAGCTTCGTGAAGCGCCGCCCCGGTTGGACCCGGTCCACGAGCGCGCTGCCTAACTCCCAAAGCGGCAGCAACGCCGCGAAAAGCAGCGAGATACCCAGCCGCCACTTCCGCAGAGGTCGCAAAGCTCCAATCAGCCGACCGAGAAATGCCGCGGGTAAGGTGATGATCAGGAGAAAGGGGGAAACAATTGCACCCTGAATCGCACCGGAAGTCGCCCCCTCAAGGGTATTGCTCCAACTGATGGCCCCATGAAGGATCATGCCGATCCACCCCATCAGCCAGATCGTGCCGATCCAAAGCAAGGTCTTCGCAACCCGCGCGCCGCGGGATTGGACCAGCATGGGATCTGGTGACGGGTCGTCCATCGTGGGCTTGCGATCTGGCGGCCATTGAGGCATCCTTTCAGCGTGAGTGCCACCGCAGAGAGAATTCGCAGCGAAGCTTTTTCGCTGAGCTCCGAGGAGCGCGCCGAGCTGGCGCATTTTCTCATTCGGTCCCTCGATCCGGCTTCAGATTCAGAATCTCAGGCGGAATGGGATGCAGAGCTTGAGAGACGCGGAGAGGAAATCCGACAAGGCGTCGCTGTAGGCATCCCAGCCGAACAGGTCTTTGACGAACTTCGCGCCCGGCTGAAGTGAAGCCCTTGATTTTCCATTCGGAAGCAAGGGCCGAGTTGGAAGAAGACGCCCTGTGGTATGACCGCCAGACCGGTGGCTTGGGGGACGACTTCGTCACGGAAGTGGAGAAAGCGACCATTCGCCTTCGGCGGAATCCGGGACTCTCCCCACCGCACGGGAAAAGAGGCTTCCGCAAGGCTTTCGTGGAGCGGTTCCCTTACACCCTCTATTTTCTGGAGCTTCCCGATACGATCTGGATTGCCGCGGTAGCTCACCAGAGTCGTCGCCCCAACTATTGGCGAAACCGGCGGCCAGAATAAACGACGGCCTCACTTCACCAGCCGCTCCGCTAGCTCCCAGTCCTCGTGGTAGCGCTTGAAGCTGCGCAGGGCCCACTCGGCCTCAGCCAGCACGACCCAATGACCGGCGGAGTCCTTCGCCAGCATGCAGCCGCCGGGGAGATCGTCGGTCGGGGCATTCGGGCCGGCCACCGGCTCGTCGTCCTTCATCAGCCAGCGGATGACCGTGTAGGGGCAGTGCTCCAGCACCACCTCCGCGCCGTATTCACTCTCCAAGCGGTACTTCAGCACCTCGAACTGCAGCGGGCCGACAGCCCCCAGCAGCATGGTGGTACCGCCGGCGCTTTCGAAAAGCTGCGTGACGCCTTCCCGCACCAGCTGGTCCATACCGGCGCGGAAGCGCTTGGCGGTGGCCGTGCTGCGGCCGCGGATGGTTGCGAAGCACTCCGGCGGGAAGACCGGGATCTCGTCGAACTTGATCGCGGAATCCGTGGTCAGCGTGTCGCCAATCTCGAAGGGCTGGTTACCCACCAGACCGACGACATCACCCGCGAAGGCTTCGTCCACGATCTCGCGTTCCTGCGCGAAAAGCTTCTGCGAGTTCGAGAGGCGGATCTGCTTGGCCGCGGAGCCGTGCCAGACCTGCATGTCGCGCTCGAACTTGCCCGAGACGATGCGGATGAAGGCCATCCGGTCGCGGTGCTTCGGGTTCATGTTCGCCTGGATCTTGAAGACGAAGCCGCTGAAACGCTTGTCCTCCGGCTCGATCATCGCCTCGCCGGACTTCCGGCCGGAGGGCTCGGGGGCCATCGCCAAGAATCCATCGAGCAGGAGCTGGATGCCGAAGTTGTTCGCCGCGGAGCCGAAGAAAATCGGAGTCAGCTCGCCCTTGAGGACGCGCTCGTGGTCGTAGGGCGCACCGGCGATATCGAGCAGCTCCATCTCCTCGATCGCCTTGTCCACCAGGTCGCCATCCACGTGCTCGCGCACGGCCGGGTCGGTCAGGCCCATCACGGAGACCGGCGCACGGTAGGCGCCCGCCTTGGTCTTCTCGAAGAGGTTCAGTTTCCCGTCCGCGCGCTGGATGATCCCGCGGAAGCGCGGGCCATCGCCCAGCGGCCAGTTCATCGGGTGTGAGGCGATGCCGAGGACATTTTCGATCTCATCCACCAGATCGATCGGCGAGCGGGTCGGCCGGTCGAGCTTGTTCATGAAGGTGAAGATCGGGATCCCGCGCAGGCGGCAGATCTCGAACAGCTTGCGCGTCCGGGCCTCCACGCCCTTACCGGCATCGACGACCATGATCACGGCATCCACCGCGGTGAGCACCCGGTAGGTATCTTCCGAGAAGTCTTCGTGACCCGGGGTATCCAGCAGGTTCACGTGGAAGCCGCCGTACTGGAACTGCAGGACCGTGGAAGAGATCGAGATGCCGCGCTGCTTTTCCAGCTCCATCCAGTCCGAGGTCGTGGAACGCCGGTCGCGCCGCGAGGTCACGCTGCCCGCCAGATCGATCGCGCCCCCATAGAGGAGGAACTTCTCCGTGAGCGTGGTCTTGCCAGCGTCCGGGTGGGAAATGATGGCGAGCGTGCGGCGGATGGATGACGGATGGGACACGGCGGGCCGGGAGGGAAGCACGCCCCCCGCCCCCTGCCAAGACCGATCCCCCCGGACGATCTCCCGCCAACTTTCCGCAAGCCGCCACCAGCAAGTCCTGCCCCGCCCCGGCTAGGTTTGGCCCATCACTCTGCCCGGCCATGCGCCCGCCACCCTTCCTTCACTTGCCCATCCGGCTCCTGCACCACGCCCCGGCGCTCTTTGAGGAGCTCACCCGCTTGGGAATGCTCTGTGTGCGGGGAAAGAACCTCACCGCGGAACTGGTCGCCATCGCCGACCCCGGGGAAGCCGTGCTCAAGGGCAGCGATCGGCTGCTTTTTCCGGGCCTCGGCCTCTCGCTGCTGCCCTCCCGCCTCGCCGGGCTCCACGCGCTGCGGCTCGCCAGGCTCCCGCAGCATGTCGGAATGCTCGAGTTCGACTTTGAGAAGGGCAGCTTCCCGCTCTCGATCGCCGTCCCGGACGAATTCTCGGCTGGCTCACGCCTGAAGTCCTTCGTGGCGGCCTTCTGCGCGGAGGAAGTGACGGTCGAGGAGCTCTTTGCATGGCGGGCCGAATTCACGCCTGCCTTCGAGGCCTGCCCTTGCTGCCAGAGCATCGCGGACCAGCGCCGCGCCTGCCCCGAGCGGCATCCGCTTGCGCCGATTCTGGCCGATCTCGCCGAGCTCCGGCTCTCCGCCCACTGCCGCCTCATCGGCAGCGGCTTCGATTTCTCCCGTTTCATCACCACCCGCGCCCTCTCCTTTGACGAAGGGACGATCACCGCCAACGACGACGGCGGTGACTGCGTCCTGCGCATCGATCCCGCCTTTGCCCATGCGATCTGGGTCCTCCCGGTCCAAGTCGATGGCGAATGCCGCACCACCGTCCGAGTCTACGACACCCTCGGCAGCCTGAATCTGGAGCTGTCCGTGCCTGGCGATCAATTCGTGGCTCCTTGGCAGTCCTACTGTGCTCAAGCCTGCTCCCAATGAGTTGGGCCTAGCGGCAAATTGCCATCCGCCGTGGAACAGCAAATGAGACAGCGTCTCAATTCCTTGAAATCCATCGACTTGAGATGAATTCTCAACTCATCTTTCCTTGCGCGGCCCCCACACTGCGGTCTAACTTCTAGGGAACCATTTCCCGATTCATTATGAAGACGACCACAACCACCCGCGCCTGCGCCGCCTGCGTCCACTGGAACAAGCTGGAGGACGACCACGGCGAATGCCGCCGCCACGCCCCGCAAACCGTTGCCTTTGAAGTCGACGACGAGGTGAAGTTCGAATCGATGTTCCCCGTAACCGCCGGCGAGGACTGGTGCGGCGATTTCAGCAAGACCGAGTGATCGCTCGCTGATAACACCTTTTGAGAGACGCCCCGACCGCAAGGCCGGGGCGCTTTTGTTTCCCGCCTCCCGGTACCTCGGATATTCGCTAGACGGTCTGCGGGGGATGCCGCTTGTTCCCACCCGGAATCTGAAATAATCCGTCACCCTCACTCGTTTTACCGCCCCGATCATGCAGAAACCTCTCCGCGTCCTCTGTGTGGGAGCTGGCCACATGGGCCGCTCGCACGCGCTTGCTTACCATCGCATCCCCGGCTTCGAAATCTGCGGGATCGTCACCCGCTCGGCGGAGAGTCGCGGCAAGCTGAATGCCGAGCTCGGCGGCGGCTACGCGGAGTATGCCGACTTCTATGAGGCACTCGCGGCCACCAAGCCGGACGCAGTGAGCATCTCAACCTACCCGGACACCCACGGTCCCTATGCGGAGGCCGCCTTCGACGCCGGTTGCCACGTCTTCATCGAGAAGCCCTTGGCAGAGAATGTCGCCGCCGCGGAGGGCATCGTCGCCAAGGCCAAGTCCAGCGGCAAGAAGCTGGTGATCGGCTACATCCTGCGCCACCACCCGAGCTGGATCAAATTCATCGAGATGGCCCAGACCCTCGGCAAGCCGCTGGTGATGCGCATGAACCTCAACCAGCAGTCCTCCGGCGACAACTGGAAGACCCACAAGGCGCTGATGTCCTCGATCTCGCCGATCGTCGATTGCGGCGTCCACTACGTGGACGTGATGTGCCAGATGACCCGCTCGCGGCCGATCCGCGTCTCCGGCATCGGCGCCCGCCTCAGCGACGAGCTGCCGGAGGGCAAGATCAACTACGGTGCCCTGCAGGTGACCTTCGAAGATGGCTCGGTCGGCTGGTACGAAGCCGGTTGGGGCCCGATGATGAGCGAAGTCGCCTTCTTCGTGAAAGACGTGGTCGGCCCGAAGGGCTGCGCCTCGATCGTCGCCGACAAGGCTGCGGCCGAAGGCCAGAGCGCCAACGTGGACGCCCACACGCAGACGCAATCAATCCGCCTCCATCACTCCCAGCTTACGCCCGAAGGAACCTTCGCAAAGACCGACGAAACCGTCCGCCTCGACGATGAGCCGGACCACGACGGCCTCTGCCACCGCGAGCAGGAGTATTTCCTCAAGGCGATCCTCGAAGACGTCGATCTCACCGCCCACATGGATGATGCCGTCTCCTCCATGCGTATCGTCGCCGCGGCCGACGAAAGCTTCCGCACCGGCAAAACCATCGACCTCTGATTTTACTCCGGGTCTTCGCGGTTACCTCTTCTTCAAATCAAAATCCTTGGCGCACTTGGCGTCTTGGCGGTTCACTCACCTTATTCCACCGATCATGAAATCCATCGCTCTTCTGCTCCTCCCCCTCGCCGCCAGCGCCGCGGAACCACAGCTCCAGCAAGTCCCGCTCTTCAATGGCAAGGACCTCACCGGCTGGAAGGGCGAAGGCTATGAGGTGGTGGATGGCACGATCGTCTGCACCCCCAAGGGCAGCAACCTCTACACCGAGAGCACCTACGCCAACTACGCCCTCGACTTCGAATTCAAGTTGCCGCCCGCCGGCAATAACGGCATCGGCATCCACTACCCGGGCACCGGTGACGCGGCCTACGTGGGCATGGAGATCCAGGTGCTGGATAACTCCTCGGAGAAGTACAAGGACCTCAAGCCCTATCAGTTCCACGGCTCGATCTACACCATGGTCCCGGCCAAGAAGGCCCCGCTCAAGCCAGTCGGCGAGTGGAACTCCGAGCGGATCCTGGTGAATGGCGACGACGTCCAAGTGACTGTCAACGGCGAGCTCATCACCCAGGCCAAGCTCTCCGAGCTGAACAAGGAATTCCCCAAGCACGAGGGTGCCAAGCGCCGCGCCGGCCACATTTCCTTCTGCGGTCACGGCGATCCGGTCGCCTTCCGCAACCTCAAGATTTGCGAACTCGCTCCGACGGCCAATGACGAGGGCGCCAAGCAGGCTGGCTTCACCAAGATCTTCGACGGCACCACGCTCAACGGCTGGGAAAGCGAGGAGGGCGACAAGGGCCACTGGGTCCCCATCAACGGCATCCTCAAGTACGATGGTCATAGTGAAGCCAAGGACAAGGACCTCTGGTTCGGCAAAGAGTACGGCGACATGACCATGATCTTCGACTGGCGCTGGAGCGGCACCGGCCCGATCATGAAGCGCCCGGTCATCGGACCCGATGGCAAGGAAACCGGCGAGTCCGTGGAGGTCCAGGAACTCGACAGCGGCATCTACCTGCGCGGCAACTCCAAGAGCCAGGTGAACCTCTGGAACTGGCCCTGCGGCTCTGGCGAAGTCTACGGCTACCGCACCGACAAGTCCCAGCCCGCCGAAGTTATCGCCGGTGTCACCCCCAAGGTGAAGGGTGACAACCCGCTCGGTGAGTGGAACCGCACCATGATCACCATCCAGGGCGACCGCCTCACCGTGACCATCAACGGCAAGACCGCCATCGAGAACGCCCAGCTTCCCGGCGTCCCCGCCAAGGGCAAGATCGCCCTCCAGCACCACGGTGCCGCGATCGACTTCGCGAACATCTGGGTGAAGGAACTCTGAGTTCCCATCTGCGTCCGCCATGCCCGCTCTGACCCGCCGAATACGTCCCCGCCGCACCACTGCGGAACGGGGGCGTAGCTCCGCGGTCAGAGCGCCCGCCTTATTAGCGGGAAGTCGCGGGTTCGATACCCGCCGCCCCTACCCCATTTTCAGCGAGTTCCGAGGCTGGAATTCGTTAGGCAAGCTCCCCTGCCTCATCTTAAAAAGTAGTTCCCCCGGCTCACACCACTACGGCCCTCTTCCTCCGACTCGCCCGCCAGACGAGCAAGCCAATCCAAGGGAGAGCCACGGCAAGCAGGATAAGCCAGTGGGGAATGAAGAGAGCCCGACTATTCGTCCCGCGGATGGTCCAAGCATGTTCGACCGAGGCGCGGTAGGTTCTCGGTGCGCTCTGGCTGGCCATTTTACTGATTTGCCGTTCCGCATCAGAGGCCGAAAGGCCTTGCCCCTGTATGAAGAAGGGCAAGGGAAGTAACTCGGGGTCAAGGTTCTGGTGATCGGTGCCCCTTGCCGCAGGACTCGAGTTTTGGCCCGCAGAGTACTCGGCGCCGATGTAGGAATTCGACTGGATCAGCTCGCATGGCCCCCAGCGAACGGAGAACCAATGGAGTTGGGAATCCCACCACCCCCAGCCGAAAAACGCGATCACCAAGACACCGGACCAGAAGGTGACGGAACGGTGGAGGGCGAGCTTCACGCGGGCAGAATGGCCAGAGCCGGACAAAAGAAAAGCGCCTCTGCGTCGTTGATCCGCCGAGCTTATGGCTTCCGGCCCTCAATCGCCGCGATGACTGCGGCGCAGTCGAAGCGCACGGACGACTCAAACAGAGAAAACCCCCGCTTGCCGCAGCAAGCAGGGTTGAGGGTGTTGGAATTCCGGCAGGCAGCCGGTTCATTCCCCCGATGCAGGCGGAGGGGTATCCTAGCGAACTGCCTTCACGCGGAAAAAGCGATGACTTGAACTGCCAAGATACTCGCCCGGCGCTGCTGGTGCCCAGTTCTCGGCGTCCGCACTGGTCTCAATGCTCACGTCATACCGACCATCGGCCACAGCTGGAATGAGCACGGGTTGTGACGTCATCTCTTCGGCCTTCTTGGTGATTCGCAGCGTGACTGTCAGTCCGTCACCCTCGGGGGTCCCATAGGGAGGCAGGAACACCTGAGTCACTCCGGTCATCATCACATTCTTTTGGACGATGTCGGTGGCTTGCCGCCTGGAATGTAGAGTTTAGGTTTCGCGCCACCACTCGCCAGGGTGAATTCCAGATTCCGAGACCCACTCCCTCCAAGGATGCCAACCACCTGAACGATGTCAGTCGGCTGGACTGCAACCGTGGTATTGTTTTGGCTGAGAAGGACGTACTCAGAGCCAGTGAGCTTCGTGACTGCGAGCGAAGCTGCGATGATGAGGGGGAGTTTCTTCATGGTGCCCAGTCCGTATCCGCCGCCACCGCAGGATGCGAGAACGAAGCGCCGCACCCTTGCGAGAGCCTGGCGGTCATTGTTAGGCAGCTGCTCCTGATCGCTTATAGCGAAGGTCGGCCCAGCTCAGCTTCGCGTATTGCTCTTTGTGCTTCCTTGTCTCCACGGTCCAGCTCCTTATAGGCGGTAGGTCGCGGGTTCGATACCCGCCGTCCCTACCTCGTCCGCTCCGCCTCAATTCTGTTAGTTCATGGCAGCTCTGATCCGCCCCTTCGCCGAAGCTGACACTGCTGCCCTCGCCGCCCTCCTCGGCGAGCTCGGCTATCCCACCACGGCGGGTGAGCTGCGCGGGCGGCTCGCCCAGCTTGGCAGCCACCATCACACTCTGGTCGCCGAAGCTCCCGATGGCGGTGCGATCACCGGCTTCATCGGCTTGATGCGCGTCGCCACCTACGAGCACTCCGCGCCGATCGGCTACATCCTTGCCCTTTCGGTCAGCTCCTCTTCCCAAGGCCAAGGCATCGGCAAGGCCTTGGTCAGCGCTGCCGAAGATTGGTTCCGCGCCCAAGGCATCCACGAAATCCGCGTGAACAGCGGCCTGCAACGTGAAGGTGCCCATCGCTTCTACGAGGCGGCGGGGTTCACCATCACGGGCCATCGTTTCCGCAAGCGCCTCACGCTCTGAGGCGAGGGACAAGCAGCGCCTTGAGTGCTGGCCTTCCTGCCTTGGATCGCCTAGAGTGTCCGGTGGAACTGTCCGCCATTCATGAGAGCGCTCTTCATCCTCCTTTGCCTCGCTACCGCGGCTGCGGGAGAAGGCATCGTGCTTTCCTCGCCCTGCGATTACCAGGTGATCCAGCGCAAGACGAAGGACTCGGGCACCGTCTCGATCTGCGGCAACCTGATCGACTTCAAGGACCAGGTCCCGCTTGTCGAAATCCGCGTGATCCGGGCAGATCAAACCGGCGAGTGGCAGCCCCTAACAGGCGGCGCCAAGTCGGGTGCCTTCTGCACCACGCGCGATCTCCCGGCAGGTGGCTGGTACCGCATCGAAGCCCGAGCATCGATTGATGCCCACGTCGTCGCGGAGACCGCCACCGAGCACTTCGCCATTGGCGAACTCTTCGTCATCGCCGGCCAATCAAACTCCGCGAACTACGGCGAGGAAAAGCAGGACACCGCCACCGGCCTGGTCGCCAGCTTTGATGGCCAGTGCTGGCAATTGGCCAAGGATCCACAAGCCGGGGCCAGTGGTTCCGGCGGCAGCTTCATGCCGCCCTTGGGCGATGCACTGGCCAAGCGCTTCGGCGTGCCAATCGGCTTCGTGCCCTGCGGCATCGGCTCGACCAGTGTCCGCGAATGGCTGCCCGCCGGCATCCCCTTCCCCAACCCGCCCACTCGCGTCGAGCGGGTGAAACAAGAGCCCGACGGCCAATGGAGCAGCGATGGCAAGGCCTTCACCGCGCTCGTCGCCCGCATCAAAGCCTGTGGCACCCTGGGTCCGCGCGCGATCCTCTGGCATCAAGGCGAGAGCGATGCCAACCAAGCCGATCCCACAAACACCTTGGCCGGAGACCTCTACCGCCAGTATCTCGAAACGATCATCCGCGAATCACGGAAGGCCTCCGGCCACGAGCTCCCGTGGTTTGTCGCTCAAGCCAGCTACCACAATCCCGGCGACGAAGGTTCTCCGGACATCCGCGCTGCCCAGGCTTCCTTGTGGAAGGATGGGATCGCGCTGGAAGGCCCTGACACCGATTCCCTCAAGGGCAGCCTCCGCGAGAACAATGGCAAGGGCGTGCACTTCAGCAGCGAGGGACTCCACCAACACGCCTCGCTGTGGGAACAGAAGATCAGCCCATGGCTGGAGCAGCAGCTGAAGTGAGCAAGGAGGCAGCTCTTTCTTTACCTTCGATTTACACCGCATCCTCCTTCATTTGTGATACACCGGATCGAACAATGAAACGGTGTCCAATATCCTTCCTCATCCTCGCCGGGGCTTGTTGCGTGACGGGAGCAAGCGCGGAAGACCCGTCCCTCCTAGCCGCTGAGAAAACTTGGATCTGGCCTCCGCAAGGTTACGAAGCGGATGTCTCGGCGGACGCAGAGGAATTCAAGATCGACCTGAAAGCTCCCTCCGATTGGGAGCTGCGGACCACGGAAGGAAGACCGGTCTCCACAATCTCGGCCGCGACACCGATTCCAAGCATTTCCCTGGTTGCCAAGGCAGACAGTCCGCAGGAAATTCGTCTGACCTTGGTCCCGGGGGAGCCCGACGAAAAGTCCACCAGCCGGCCCGTGAAACTGGATGGAAAAAACGTGGGAAGCCTTGAATTCCCCGAGCCCCTGGTAGCGCGATTCCACATCCTCCGCACGGCGCTAAAGCCCTTGGGCGATCGGTTTCAAGTTACGATCGACCGCCCTTTGCGAGAGGTGCAAGATGCTAACAGCAACCAGATCAATGTGCCGCCGGATGTCAATTGGCTAGGGCATACCGTGATGAGCACCTTCGACGGACGGTTCGCGAGCTATAGCAGCGCCGAGCCTGTAATCCTCAACGCGAAGCTGCGCGAGCGGAAGCCCAAGACTTATAGCGAAGCATTGGACGCCTTCGGGCCCGCCTTCATACACCCGCTGTCGGGAATCGGCTTCTGGGAGTGGCACTTCGACGACGGCCAATTTTGCCGGGCCATGGGAAGCCCGGTAGGCGGTTTGGGGCAGGCGATCCAGCTCGAGATCCAAGAGGACCTTCGCCAGAAGGCTCCTAGCATCACCAAGCCCGCCCCTGCCGCGGATCCAGCTACTCCCCTTCCATCGCGCTGAGCTTACCTTCCTTTTCTCCCTCGGAAGTTGCCCCGCGCGGGAAAGGCCGTTTACCCTTCCCGCGTGTCCGGCAAGAACATCGTCTACTTCGACCTCGAGACCCAGCGCAGCTTCGGCGATGTCGGTGGCTCGGCCCACAAGGACAAGATGGGGATCTCGGTCGCCGTCACCTATAGCACCACCCGCGGCGGCTACCGGATCTATGGCGAGAGCGATGTCGATGCGCTCGTCGATGAGCTGGTCCGCGCCGACCTCGTCGTCGGCTGGAACCACGTCGAGTTCGATTACCCCGTCCTCCAGGGCTACACCATCCGCGACTTGCCCGCGCAGACGGTGAATTTGGACATGATGCTCGACCTGCAGGAGAAACTCGGCTTCCGCATGAAGCTGGATTCCGCCGCCTCAGCCTGCCTCGGAACCGGCAAGTCCGCCGATGGTCTCGACGCACTCCGCTGGTGGCAGGAGTACAAGAAGACCGGCAATACCGAGCCGCTGATGAAGATCGCCGAATACTGCGCCTTCGATGTGAAGGTCACCAAGTGCGTCCACGAGTACGCCTTGGCCAACGGCCACATCAAATACCAAGACCGCGGTGGCCAAGCCCAGGAAGTCGCCGTGGGCTGGCAGTAAAATTTCCGCTCCAAGCGGGTGAGGCTCAGCCCACCACGCCGATCATTCCCAGCACGCCCCACACGGCCTTCACGAAGAAGGCGATCAGGAGGATCAGGAAGACGTAGACGCTGACGTCGATCTGCTTACGGGTCATGGCGCGGCGGTTTTAGGGCCGCCCGCCTTGCCGTGCCAAGGAGATTCGGGCGCATTCGTGTGCGAAAATGATGCGCTCGTCGCCGCTCTTCACCTAGTGATATCACGCAATTGATGTGTCGAACTGTTTGAAGCAGTGGACTTTCCGAAGGTTTGGAAAATATTCCCGTCATACCCATCGCGGTTTTGAAATATAAATTGCGTTTGAACCGGCCGCTCCTAGCGTCCCGCCCGTTACCCCCGGAGCGACCCATATCTTCAGGCCCCGCGACCAATTGGAACCCGTGCGGAGTCTTGGATAGAGCCCCGGTGACGAACCTGACGAACCCATGAGATCCAGAAATACCGTTCGCGGTGCGCTCGTGCGCGCCGCCTTCATGGTCGGCTGCCTGAGCACCTGTGCTTCCGCAATCGACGTAGCTGGCTCGCTGCTCATTGACCTCGACGCAGCGGACTACAACACGACTGATGGCATTTGGCCCCAGCACTCCTTGACCGGGATTCAGGGCAGCTTTGCCAAGCAGGCCACTGGCACGCCCCAACTCGAGACCATCGGCGGCAAGCTCGCCCTCGTGCTGGATGGCGATGGTGACTATCTCCAAGGCCCGAACACCACTGCCGCCCTGCACGGCGCGAATGCAACGCACTCGGTGGAATACTGGGCCTTCCAAGGCCAGATCCGCCCGGAAGAAGCGGTGCTCTCCTGGAGCCGTCGCGAAGGTCCGAACGGCACTTTTGCCGGCTTCCGCTATGCCACCAATCCCGACTTCGGTGCGGCTGCCCGTTGGGGTCCGCCCGATATGGGCTTTGCGGGTGGAGCTCCCGCCGCCGGCCAGTGGCACCATATCGTGGTGACCTATGACGGCACGACCCAGCGCATCTACGTGGACGGCGTACTCAATGCTTCCGAAGCCGCCAGCTTGGACGCCAAAGACGGATTCCCGATCTGGATCGGCACCGAGCGCAATAACAACGGCGACGACGCCGGCCGCTTCTTCCAGTTCTCCGGAGCGATCAGCAAGGTCCGCATCCACAGCGGCGCATTGACGGACGCGCAGGTGCTCAACAACTACAACCTGGAAGTCGGCGCCCATCCCGGTGTCGTCGCCTCCACCCTGCCGCGCCCGCCGATCCACCGCTGGTCCTTCAGCGAGGCTGCTGGTGCGGCTCCGGAAGGTTCGGTCGTAAAAGACAGCCTCGGTGGCCTGACTGGCGTGATCAAAGGCAACGGTGCCACCTTCACCGGTACTGGCATCACCCTGCCTGGCGGGGCCGCCGCCACGCTGCCCGCCTACGTGGACTTGCCAAACGGCCTGATCTCGAAGAACCAGCGCGTCAGCATCGAGATCTTCTCCACCCAGACTGGGACACAAGCCTGGAGCCGCCTGATGAGCTTCAGTAACTCCACCATCGGGGAAGTGAATACCGCGGGGAACACTCCCGGGTTCAACGGTGCTGAGGACATCTCCGTCTTCGCGAACTCCGATGTGAATCCCGACTACCGCCTTGAACGCCTCGGCGGCACGATGAGCAACGGCGCTGCCGTGCGCATCTCGGAAGGTGCCACGGTGCTCAACACCCAGCTCCACCACGTCGTGGTCTTCGATCCCGACTTTAAGGAGTGGCGCATCTACCGCAACGGCTACCTAATGGAGACCCTGCCGGAAACGCAGGGCCCGAGCAGCATCGAGGACGTCAACAACTGGCTCGGCCGTTCCGAGTATGGTTCCGACAACGGCTGGCAAGGCACCATCAATGAGTTCCGCGTCTACAACTACACGCTCACCGAAAGCCAGATCCGCGGCAACACCGTGGCAGGCCCCGACTCGCTGAATCTCGCTGGCACGGCGGACTCCTTCACTTGGGTCCCCACCGCAGGCGGCACCTTCGCCTTCAACAACGCGGGTGGCCAGGACAACTGGGATCCCGGCACCAGCTTCCCGGATGCCACCGGCGTCTTCGCCAACCTCGTCAGCAACATCACCGGCGATCAGACGGTCCCGCTCAATACTACGATCACCGTAGGTGCGCTGACCTTGGGCGACACCGATGGTTCCAACAAGTTCACGGTCACTGCCGGCACCGGTGGTGTGCTGGAGATGAATGCAGGCACCGGCTTCTCGGCCTCGCTCAATCAATCGTCCAACAGCGCCGCGAATGAGATCTCCGCGCCGCTCGCCTTGGTCTCCAATACCGAGCTTGCCAACACCAACTCGGCCAACGCGTTGACCCTCTCCGGAACCATCTCCGGCGCGGGCAACCTCGCGAAGGGCGGCTTCGGTGCGATCAACCTGACCGGTGACAACTCCGCCTATGCGGGTAATATCGCCCTCAGCGGCGGTGTCCTCAGCATCGGCATTGGCGGCACCACGGGCAGCCTTGGCACTGGCACTGTGACCATGACGGATGAGGGCACCTTGGTCTTCAATCGCTCCAACGCTAGCACGGTGGCCGCGAATATCACCGGCCCTGGCCTTACCCGCTTCATCGGCACCGGCCCGGTGACGACCACCGGCACCATCACCACGAGCGGCCAGATCAATGTGAGCACCGTCTCCACGGTGATCAACCACGGCACGGTGAACAATGGCTTCTTCACTGCCATCGAAGGCAGCCTGGTCATGGATCAGGCCAACACTTCCTGGGTCACCGGCGACTTCAACGTCGGCGACGTGCAGGCTGGCTTCAGCAACCTGCTCCTGAGCAATGGCACCGTGGATGGCACTGCCATCTTCGCCGGCAAGAGTGTCGGCACCTCGGGCGTCATCGTCCAGACCGGCGGCACTTTGGTCGATCGCGCGGGTGGCTCCGACAGCCGCATCGGCGGTGCGAATGCCGGAGGCGCCGGCGCATGGGGCGCGCTCCGGATGACCGGCGGCGTGCTGAACAGCAGCGGCAACTTCCAGATCGGTGCCTTCGGTACCGGCGTCATGGAAGTGGAGAACGCCACCGCCAACTTCAACGGGGGCTTCCCGGTGATTGCCCGCTACGTGGACGGCACTATCTCCAGAAGCCGTGGTCTTCTCGATGTCCGCGCCGGTGGTGTGGTGAATCAGACCCAAGGCGGCGGCATCCGCCTGATCGTCGGTGAAAGCGGCAACGCCAACCTGAACATCCGCAATGGCGGCACGGTCAACTTGACCGGCGGTCTGCTGGTGGGGTCCACCAACGAAGGGATCGGTAATGGCATCGTCAACTTGATGACGGGCGGCGTCCTGAGCACGCAGCTCATCAATCAGGGAGGCACCACTGCCGATGCTCAAGGCGTGTTCAACTTCCACGGCGGCACGCTCCGCGCACGGGGAGACCAGGCGGAGTTCATGAACAACGTCGACCGCGCTTACATCTACTCGGAAGGCGCGATCATCGACACGAATGGCTTCGCCATCGGCAGCACTCAGACCTTCGACGATCCCACCGGCAGCGGTGTGGCCACCATCCCGGTCCTCAATGGTGGCTTCGGCTACCTCGCTCCGCCGTACATCGAGCTTACCGGCGGCGGCGGCACCGGTGCCACGGCGATCGCCAATATCTCCGGCGGTGCCGTCACCAGCATCACCGTGACCAATCCGGGCGTCGATTACACTTCGGCTCCGACGCTGAACATCATCGGCGGCGGTGCGGGTTCGAACTTGTCCACCGTGGCACCGACCCTCGCGGCGAATACCGCGGGCTCGCTCACCAAGACCGGTGCAGGCAGCTTGTCGCTCAACTCGGCTAGCTTCTACACCGGCCCGACCCTGGTGAACCAAGGCACGCTGGCTGTGAACGGCGACCTTTCGCTCGCAACAGGCAACGTGACAGTGGCCACTGGTGCCACCATCGGCGGCAACGGCACCATTGGCGGTAATCTCACTGTAAGCGGTGCGATCAATCCGGGCCGCGTCGAAGCGGGCCAGACCACCGGTCAGCTGGCGGCGATTGGCGGCCTGACGATGAATCCAGGCTCCAGCCTGGTCATTGACATTAATGATGCCCAGACACCCCCCAACGATACGTTGACGGCAGGTACTCTGAACCTCACGGGTGTCTCCTTGGTCGTGAATCTGACCGGGGTGGCCACTCAGTTGCCTTACACGATTGCCACCTTCAACAACCGCATCGGCACCTTCGCCTCGGTCCCGGCTGGCACCACGGTGAAATACAATCCCACCAGCATCGAGATCACCGCGGTGGGCACGCCGTTCCAGAACTGGATCGCCGGCTTCTTCCCCGGTGTCACTGATCAGAACATCGTCGGCCCCACCGCCGATCCGGATGGCGATGGCCAATCGAACTCGGTCGAATACGCGCTCGGTGGCACGCCGAACAACGGTGCTGCGAATGCGCGCGTCTATCCGCTCGCTGCTGACAGCGATGTGGATGGCGACACCAATCGCGAGAGCCTGCTGACGATCGCGGTGCTGCAAGGCACCCCGGCCTTCACCGGCACCCCGACGACGGCGACCCAGAACGGTTACACCTACACCATCCAAGGCAGCCTGCTGCTCAACGGCTTCAACGATCCGGTGAGCGTGGTTCCGACTCCGGTGACCACCGGCCTGCCGGTCGCACCCGCCGGATACGAGTATCGCACTTTCAGCCTGAACGGCTCGAACGGCCTGCCTTCGAAGGGCTTCTTGCGCGTGAACGTTACTCCTTGAGTAAGCTCACCCGCGGATCCCGCTAATACCATTCAAGCCCCGGGCGCTCCCAGAGTGCCCGGGGTTTTTCTTTGTCAGGAGAGTGGTTTTGAAAGCCGCTCTCTCCCCGAAGCAACTCACACGTACACTCGCACCACCCGCGGCGTGATGCCGGTGAGAATCTCCCACGCGATGGTGTCCGCCTTGGCCGCGACCTCATCCACCCGGATATTCGGGCCGAACATCTCAACCTCGTCGCCCTCGGCCACCTCACTGTCCGTCACATCGACCATCAACTGGTCCATCGTGACCCGCCCCAACAAGGGGAAGCGGCGACCGCGGATAAAGGCCTCCGCCCCATGCCCGGAGACATGCCGCGGATAGCCATCACCATAGCCGATCCCGATCGTGGCCACCCGTGTGGGCTTGGCCGTGACAAAGGTCCGCCCGTATGAAACCGCATGACCCGCCGGCAAATCACGGACCAAGGTCACCCGCGACTTCAGGCTCATCACGTTCTTGAGCTGCGCCGGATGCGTCGCCAGCGGCGAGACGCCGTAGAGCATCAGGCCCGGCCGCGCCAGGTTGCAGTGCTCCCGACCGTATCCCAATAGCCCTGCACTGTTAGAAAGATGCCGCCACGCGAAGCGCTCCGCGCCACCGAGCGATTGCAGGATCTCCGCGAACTTCGCGATTTGTCCAAGCGTGAACTCTTCGTCCTCGTCGGCGGAGGACAAGTGCGAGCCGATACCCTCGATCTCCAGATTCGGGAGGCCTTCTATCTCATTGAGGATCGCCGGCAAACCCTCCGCGACGAAGCCGCCGCGGCCCATTCCGGTATCCACCGAGATGTGCACCTTCAGGCGGGACTTGTGCATGAAGGCGAGACTGTTGAAATGCCGCGCTTCATCCAGCGACGAGATGCACGGCGTCCAGCCGCGGGCGACAATCTCCTGCCGCTCTTCCGCCCAAGTGGCCCCCAGCAGATAAATCCGCGTGGTCACGCCCGCCTCCGCGATGCGCCGCGCCTCGCCGACATTCGCGACGCCGAAGAAGACTACCTCTTCCTCCGCCAGTGCGCGGGCGATCTCTTCCAAACCGTGGCCGTAGGCACCGGCCTTCACCACGGCCATCACCGCGCAGCCAGCGGACTCACGGGCCGTGTGCAGGTTTTCACGGAGTGCGGATAAATCGATCTCCGCCCAAGCGCGGGGCGGTGAAGGCGGCGGATTCACGCCGCGAGCAAACTCCTGCCCCCCGCCGCGGGCAAGCCCTTCAAGGCTTCGGCAGGAAGAAAGCGATCAGCAGCCCCGCCACGACCGGGGTGATCACCAGCTGCAGGATCCCCGCTATCATCGCCGCATCGCTCCAGTGTTGCTTGCGCCAAGCCGGATCCGAGTCGCAACTCGCCACCCAACCGACGAAGAGGCAACAGAAGACAAAGAGCAGGAAAAAGACCACCAGGAACACGATCGCGGAGACCGTGGCGGAAAGCGGTAGTGGCGGAAAACCACCGTTGAAGCCCCAGTACAGCCCCGCCGCGGCGATTCCCGGGACCACCATCGGCATGTAGACAAACCAACGCCGGGCCGTAACCGCAGGCCCACGATGCTCAGGACGATAGGGCTCGTCCATTTCCCTCGGATTGATCTCCATTCCTTCCGGGCTTCAGGCAATCTACGTCCTCTCTGACTCCGGCGGAAGGTCCTCTATTCATGTGCCCTGAGCGGAACACCAAATACATCCCCGGCTAAATCCAAAGAATGAAGAGATAAGTCTGGTAGATGATGACCGCGAGCAGCGACTGGATCAGCAGGTTTCCAACCGTCGCCCAGATCATGAGGGCTCTGCGCCCACCCTCCGGGCCTTCCGTGGAGGCAATCAGCCAGCCGTTGAAGGCCGAACTTCCCGCCAGGACCAGCAGGAAGCACACAATATGAATCCGAGTGCGGGTCACGGAGAAATCCCCGAAGGAGAAGTCATCCGGGAGGTATTTCCAGAGGTAGGCCAAGCCGTTCGCTCACGGAAACGGCACCCGCGGCTCCGGCTTCATGGATCGCCGCGCCGCGCCGATGCAGAGCTCCGGTGCTACCGCTTGCTTGGCGAGCACGCGGCGCTGATCGCAGATCGACTGCCACACCTTCTTCTCCTCAGCTGGGATCTCCGGATGACGCCGGAAGGGCACGCCCAAGCCGAGAAGAGCGCCAATCCACGAGTCGATGCCAACAGCCCCAGGCCACGCGGGCAGGAAGTTCGAAAGCAAATTCGTCGGTCCGATGCCCTGGTAGAGATCCACCAGCGCGGCACAAGAGTGCGGCTTTGCGGTGGCACGCGCCATCTGCCAGAAGGCGGAGTCGGAAGCGGTGTTGAATTCATAGTGCACCGCGTGGAAATCGCGGCACTCGTCCCAGGCCTCGCCCACCACCTTGTTGTAGTTGGTCTGGCAGGCCTCGCCGACATGACCGTCGGTCTCCGCTAGCAGGCGCATCAGCCAGTTGATCTGCAGCCCTAGCAGGCCCATGCGCAGCGAGGCCATGGGCGGCAGGAAGCCGCCGGCATCGCCGATGGCGAGCACCGGCCCGTCCCAAGCCTTGCCCAAGCGGCCGGAATTCCAATGCAACACCTGTGGCCCCAGCGTGGCGTCGCCGGCCTTGGCGAGCAGTTGGGCGATCGCCTCATCCTCGCTGATGTAGTCGGGATGGAAGGCCAGACCCATACCGATTGAGTCGTCGTGCTCGGTGCGCCAGCGCCAGCCGCAGTCCTGAGTCTCCAAGGTGGTGTAGGGACGGATCGGCTCGCTGCCGCGGCGGCGGCGCAGGGTCACGGCCCGCGTGCAGGGCGCGGCATCCGCGTAGGAGATCCAGTCGCTGTTGCCCGCCAGCCTGGCCAGCGGTCGGGCGCTGCCGCCCGCATCCACGAAGAGATCCGCGATGATCGCGGTGCCGTCATCGAAGCCCAGCTTGCTTTCGCTGCGGTCGAAGGAAGTCACCTTGACCGGCCGGATGGTGACGCCCAGTGCCTGGCAGGCCCGCAGCAGCAGGCCATCCAGCAGCTCCATCCGGAAGTTGAAGCCAGTGAGGTGCTCGAGCGGCTTGAAAGCATTTGCGCCATCCTTGGGGAAGAGCTTGCCCGCCGCCATCAGCGCGATCGGCACCGTGCAGAGGTCCATCCCGCTTTCCGCCGCCAGGAATCCCGGCTCGATGGAAAAGCCGGCAATGCCCTGGCTGAAGGTCTGGTCGAAGGAACGGTAGAAGCTGCCGCGCTCGCCCCAGAGACACTTGTAACCCAAAGTCCAGACCGGCCGGACATGGTTGTGGAGGTCCGAGCCCTGCAGGCCGAGCACGGCGCAGAGCTGCTGAATTACGGCAGGCGTCGTACTTTCGCCGGCGGGATCGGGAGCGCTTTCGCCGGGCTCACTCACCAGGATGACCGCCAGGCCGGGAAGCTGGCGCTTGAGGGTGGCGGCAGTAAGCAGCGCATCGGTGCCGGAGCCGGCGACGACGACCTGACGGACGGGAGAGGTTTTCATGGGCTTGTAGCAGGAAAGGGGTTCAGGTCCATTGCCAGGACGGGCGGCGGATCGCATCGAGCGCCTGGCGGACGCTCACGCCGGCCTTGGCCTGCGCGGCGAGCTTGTCGCGGTGGCGCTGGAAGCCGGCGAACTCTTCCGGCGAGAACAAATGCGGCGCGTAGTGTGGCACCTGCATGCCCACCAGCATGGCGAGGAAGCCTTCCACGCCGTAAATGTTCGGGCGTGCGGGCAAGGCTTGGACCAGCAGCATCGGGTTCGGACCCACCTCGGTGTAGAGGCGGTGCAGTTCCGCGTAGTTGCCGAGACTCGTGTTCTCCCGGCAGTGCTTCCAGAAGGGCGTGTCGAGCCGCGTATTGAACTTGTAGTGGTAAGCGAGGAAGTCGCGGATCTCATCCCAGGCAATTGCGGTCACCCGGTTGAAGCCCGCGATCATCGTCTCATCGAGCTTCGAGCCGGTCTGGCGCAGTGACTCCGCCAGCCAGCGGCATTCGAAGACGACTTGCGCCAAGGCGGTCGCTTCCAGCGGCTCGACAAAGCCGGAGGCATTGCCGATCGCCACCACATTGCCCACCCAGCTCCGCTCGTAGCGGCCGCTGCCGAAATTCACCACGCGGGTCTCGCCCGTGATCTTGGGGTTCTTCGCCAGGAACTCGGCGCGTGCCTCGTCATCGGAGACGAACTCGCTCGCATAGACATAGCCGCGGTTGATGAAGTTCTCGTGCTCGATCTGCCAGCACCAGCCGTGATCGTAGGTCTCTGCGGTGGTGTAAGGCAGGATCGGCTCATCCTCGCGCTGCCAGTCGCCGATCACCGCGCGGTCGCAGAACAGCGAACCCTTGTAGCTGATGAAGGGCTCCTGCAGCGCCTTGCCAATCAACTCGGCGCGGAAACCGGAGGCATCCACATACAGGTCCGCCGTGCGGGTGGCACCACTCTTGAAGTGCAGTGCGGTCACCTTGCCATCAGCGGTCTCCACGCGATCCAAGGTATCGTCTTCCAAGCTGACGCCATAGCGCTTGGCGACATCCTCCAAACAGGAGACCAGACGGTGGTTCTCGATGTGGAAGGCATACTGGCCCTTGATCACGGGCTTGCCGAGCGGACCGGTGGTGAAGGCCTTCTCGCGCGCCATGAGCGCACCGGCCTGAGAGAGGTCATGGCAATCGCCCGCGGCATAGAAGCCATTGGCCTTCGGCATCCCCTCGAAGCGCTGGTCATACTGGAACTCGAAGTCGTAGAAGAAATCCTCGCGCGGTCCCCACAGCAAACGGAGGCCCTGCTTCCAGGTCGGCTGGGCACCCGCATAGAACTCCTCCTTGGGAATCCCCAGAGTGTCAAAGATGTGAGCCGGGAAGGCGGCGGTGGTCCCCTCACCCACCCCGATGACGCCGATCTCCGAGCTGTAAACCAGCGAGACCTCGAGGTTCGGTTGCAGGCGCTTCAGGGTGAGCGCGGCGAGCAGTCCGGCGCTGCCGCCACCGAGGACGAGCACGCGTTGGACCCCTGCGGGGGCGGCGGATGGGTTTTCCGAGTGAGAGACCATGGGAAGATCTCCATGCCAGCGGAAGCGGCCCGCGGCATCAAGCGGAAGTACCACTTCCGGAGGGGATCCGCTCCGGCAGCTTGCGCCGACCGCCGGTCGGCACCACGGTCCCGCCGTTATGGCAGCACTCGATTCGCAGCAGCAACGTTCCGCCGCCCAATTCGACCGGCAGGCGGCCAACTACGGGAAAAAGCACATCCTGGCCGATACCCGCGACGTCGAGGCCCTGATTGACCTGATTCCGCTCCCGAACCGGCATGGAAAGGTCCTGGATGTGGCCACCGGTGGCGGTCACACCGCCTTGGCCCTGGCCAAGGCCGGCTACCAGCCGGTTTTGGGCGACCTGGCCCCCGCGATGCTGGAACATGCCAAGGCCTTGCTCGCCGGAGACGGCGTCCAGGCCGAGACCGCGCTCTTTCCGGCGGAGGAGATTCCTTTCCCCGATGCCAGCTTCCGTCTCGTCTCCTGCCGGGTGGCACCCCACCATTTCAGTGATGTGCCGGGTTTCGTTCAGGAGGCCCATCGGGTGCTCGAGCCGGGTGGCTACCTGATGATCATCGATGGCAGCCTACCGGACGACGATCCGGAAACCGCCGAGTGGCTGCACCAGGTGGAGAAGTTCCGCGATCCCTCGCATGGCCGCCTGCTCGACCGGCCGACTTGGTCGCGGATCATTGAGGAGGCCGGGTTTGAATTATTGCGGGCCGAGCTGGAGCCGATGAAGCAGCCCAACTTGGAGTGGTACTTCGAGGCGGCGGCTACCACCGAGGAGAACCGTGAGCAGGTCCGGGAGCTGATCCGGACCGCCAGCCCGCATGTGCGCGAGGCGATGGAGCTTGAGACAGAGGATGGTCCGGTGCGCTGGGTCTGGCAGCGGATCAGCCTGCTGGCCGTGAAGTAATTGTTAGAATGGATCGATTGATCCCACCCGGTCCCGCGAGCGGGTGGGATGTCGTCGGTCATTCAAAAGCCGCAAAGAGGAGTCCGGTTGAGAGGCCAAATGGCACGCGGATAGGGAGGACTTCGGTAGTGCAGCCCTTCGATGGGGCGCGCTGGCCTCAGGCTGCTGCGCTCGATCCGCGGGGATCACAAACTCTACTACGCTCTTGGTTGATCCCCACATCGCTCGCGGCGCGCTGAGGCCAGCGCGCCCTACCGAAAGGCAGCCTTAGCGGGAACCTTGGATCCTGTGGGGAAGCGAGGAGGTTGCGGACAGGAAGACTGTCTGAGGTTGCCGCACTCCCGGCCCCCTTTCAGGGGGCAATCCACTTTGAGACGAATCCCAGGGCTGCGCTATCGCTTGCCCTGGGCTTTCTCCCGGCCGCCCCCTTGGGGCTTTTGATCAAGCATGGTTTCACCGACTTCAGTCGGTAAGGCCCCCGGCTTCTAAGTCCTCACCCAGACTTCCACCAGATGGCGGAACTCGCCCGCGGCGTCGGCGGCATCGCTGGTGGTGGCGGCGATCTCGTCGCGGATCTTTTGGCGGAAGCGTTCGCGGAGGCGGTGGATGGCGACCTTGAGGGCGGTGGAGGAAAGGCCCAGGGCCTGCCCTGCTTCAACAGGATCACCGGGCGAGCCGCCATCGAGCCATGGGCGGAGGGTTTCGAAGTGAGCCACCTTGCCCGCGGCTTCCATCTCGGTGGCCAGGGCATCGAGGGCACGACGGATCAAGGCGAGGGCCCAGGCGCGGTCGAAGTCGAGGTCCCAGTCCGATGGAGTGCCTTCGATGGGCCCGTCTTCCAAAGGCAGGTGCTCTTCGCCACCGCCGCGCTTTTGTGCTGCATCGCGCTCGCGGTGGCGGAAGACGAAGTGCTTCACCGCCGCGAAGAGGTAGCTGCGGAAGCGGCCTTTTGTCGGGTCCGCCGCGCCGATGGCTTCGCGGCCTAACAGCTCTTCAAAGAAAGCGTGGGCCAAGTCCCGCGCCTTCGCTTCATCGCCGGAGAAGCGGCAGATGAACTGATGTACGGGATCGTAGTAGATGGCGCAGAGTTCGGAGAGAGCGATCCGCGCTTCCTCCCCGCGGCCCTGCGCCCGCCGGACGAGAGTCCAGCGGGTGGAGTGGAAGGAGCAGGAGGCATCGGGCATCGCTCGCGGGATTTGTCAGAGGGCCAAGGGCAGGTCGTCCAGCCGCCACTCGCCATCTTCAAGGATCATGTCCAGAGATCCGCCGCTGGTCGTGGTCTGGCGGAAGATCTTCTGGTGGTCCGGCCTGGGGTCTTGGTCGTCGTAGGACCTGATCAGACAGCGGACTCCGAGCCGCTCAATCACCATGTCCCAAGCATCGAGCCCATCGATTTTGGTCTTCCAGCGCTGGCTGAGGCTACGCTTCATCAGCTCCCTGTCGCCCGCCCTGACGGCATCGAAGAAGGTCCGCGCGGCGCCGTCGGGCGTCGAGAAATCAGGAACCACGACGAGGGGCGGCGGAGGAGGCAGCGGCGGCCCGAGAATGAGCTGGCGATCCGCTTCGGGATCGGGCCAGAGCGGCGTAACGAACATCAGCACAGCTCCCACCCAAGCCGTGCCGAGGGAGATTCCAGCCAAGGGAAAGCCCGCCCAAGCCGCGAGGATGGCAGCGAGGACCGCTACCGACATGATCGCGGGCGCGATCACCCATTCCCCGGATGCGTAATTCCGGGCGGACCAAGGATCCAAGCTGTCGAGGCTGAAAAGCAATGACGGCTTGATCGCGGTTTCCGCCGGCAAGGCTGGCGTGAGCCGCGCGGTAAAAGCAAGCCAGTGGCGCTGCCATTCCTTTCGGTCCGCTGCGAAGAATGAGATGCGGGCGGTTTTCACACCACCATCCCGGCCGGTCTCGCAAGTGATGCTGATGTTCTCGCGATACTCTCCCGCAGCCTCACGCAAGGCCCGGCGGACCGGGGATTCCTCACGCTCTACCGCGAGCTTGCGATCCAGCACTTCATCGAAGCGCAAAATCCTCTCCGAGCAAAAATAGGCCATGGGCCAGTGACCGTCGAAGCGCTTCGCGGCGACGAGGAAGGCAAGGGTCAGCCCCACCGAGAGCCATGCCACCGTGCGCCGCAAGCCGGAGCCGGGACGGCGGAGACCGGGCGGGAGCGCGGCCATGCGGAAGAGGAAGAGGGACGGAATGAAGGCCGCAGCATGCACCAACATCACCTTCGCAAGGAAGTCGCCCTTCCCGCCGAAGAGCGGGTAATCTTCCCGACCGGCGCGCACCGCGAAGGCGAGGCCGCCCGCCAGCAGCGGCAGCCAGACGAAGAAGAGAAGCAAAGCATGCCTGCCTGTTAGCGGCATGTGGCCCTTCTTCATCTTCCACAAGGCCCACCAGCCACCGGCGGCGCTGAGCGCAAGAGCGCAGAACCCCGGCACGATGGCAATGAAGAGGTAACCCTTCACCAGCCAACCGGTGCCAGTCAGCACCGCCCCGGCGATCAAGAGGCCAAAGGTCCAAGGAAGATGCCGGGGACGATCGGCATGGACGCCGACTGGATCGACGCGCCGGGCGGCGGGTGATCCGTCGACGATACCCTGCGAGCGTCGGGCCGCGCGGGATGAGGTACGAGTCGTGTAGTAGATCATGCCAGCCAGCAGCAGGACCGATAGGATCTTCATGAATCCCGGAGAGTACCCAAGCAAGGCCAAGACCGGCCACGCGACTGTCGCGAACTGCGCCAAGAGCAGCCCGCGGAGCGCTCCCTCCGAATCCTTGATGCGCACCCAAGACACGGCCCCCAGAACCATACCGGTGAGCGCGGGGGCCACCACCCCCACCAGGATCACCAAGAGATCCAAAGTGGTGAAGCTCTCCTTGTGGCCCGTGATACGGCCCAACATGAAGTGGCTCATGAGCGGCACGCCCAGAAGCACCGAAAAGGCGGTAGTCGCCGCGGCCGCGACCGCGGTCACCGAAGTCTTGGCTCGCGTCCCTGCAGGCAGCGGCGGCTCTGGAGCAACTGCGGTGACAGCGGCCCCTGACACATTGTTAGAAAACTCCTCGGCTTGCTGGTAGCGCTTCTCCGGTTGCTTCTCCAGCGAGCGGAAGACCACTTCATCCAAGCGCGGATCGCTGGCGGAGCGCTCACTGGGCGCGGGGAAGCGGCCCAAGGGCAACTCGCCGGTGAGCATCTCGTAGAGCACCACGCCGAGGCTGTAGAGATCCGCGCGGTGATCGACCGCGCGGGGATTCTCGATCTGCTCCGGTGCGATGTAGGCGGTGGTGCCCAGCGCCGCACCGGTCATGGTCAGAGTGACATCGCGGGGATTCTCTCCGGCCATGCGGACGATCCCGAAGTCCGCGACCTTCACCTTGCCGCGGGCATCCAGGAGGATGTTCTCCGGCTTGATGTCGCGATGCAGGATGCCGTGGTCGTGCGCATACTGCAGTGCGGAGCAGAGCTCGGGAATGATCGCGAGTGCCTGTGCCGGGGTGAAGCGCGCGGCCTGCATGGCCTGGCGCAGGTTCACGCCATCGACATACTCCATGGTCAGCCAGAAGAGGCCGCCGCTTTCGCCGAAGTCGTGGACGGCGACGATGTGCGGGTGGCTGAGCTTGGCCAGGGCACGCGCCTCGCGGGCAAAACGCTCGGCGAAGCCGGGATCGCGCTCGAGGCCGGGCAGGAGGATCTTAAGCGCAACCATTCGGTCGAGCTGCGGCTGGCGGGCCTTGTAAACCACCCCCATGCCGCCGCGGCCGATGCACTCCAGTATCTCGAATTGCGGCAGCGCGGCGCGGATCTCGTCGATCGAGGGCAGGCCGTGCGGCGGCGCTTCCTCACGCGCGCCCAGCAGGACGCAGGCGGGGCAGAGGCCGCCGGGGGCATCCGGCGGCAAAGGGCGATGGCAGGAGGGGCAGGTATTTTCAGTCACATCCTTACCTGACGGAATGTCCGGCAGCGGTTACGGAAATTCTTCAATGCCGCCGCTGGGTCATCATGAACTCGTTGCCCTCGGGATCGATGCACATCGCGAGGTGAAGGGGATCCTCAGGGGTGTCATTCGGCTCCGCGGTCAAGTCGCCGCCGCATTCCTTCAGGCGGGCGATGCCTTCGCGCAGGTCATCGAGCTGGAAGGAGAGGCCGGTCCAGGTGCGCTTGCCCTCGCCGCCGCCGTGGACGCCGATGGTGGCGCCAGCGATCACGATCTCGCTCCACACTTCCGACTGGAAGCTGATGGCGCCGCCGAACAGCTGCTCGTAGAAGCGCAGGCAGCGTTGGTAATCAGCGGCCCAGAGGACGTATTTCACTTTTTCGACCGTCATGGCGGCAGCATGACCCGGGGGTCGTGCAAGCGGCAATCTGCATCCGTGCAGATTGGTAAATCCCACGTTTGAAAGGAAGGCCCCCGCGCGTAGCATCTTATTGATCGTCTTGGGGTGGCAACGAGGAGGCCGGATGGCCGTGAAGATGCGATTGAATAAAGAGCCCGCGGCAGCCGTCTCTCGGGTAGTCCTTAAAATTCAAAGGGGGAAACCGCTATGAAACCAAAATACTTCTCCATTATCGGGGCCGCCGCCCTGCTCGCTGCGGCCAGCCCCCTACTTTACCCGACGACTGCGCATGCGCTCTCGACCGAGGTGCAGCCGAAGGAAGACGATGTGCAGATCCTGACGCGCGGGCCGGTCCATGAGGCTTTCGCCGAGGCGGTCACCTCGAAGCCGGAGCCCGGCTACATCGTCAGCAAGGCACCGCCCTCGCTGATCGAGGAATTGCCGCCCGAGCAGCAGTTGGAAGGCGACAATGTCACTTGGATCTCCGGCTACTGGGCTTGGGATGACGATACCAATGACTTTCTCTGGATCAGCGGCGTGTGGCGCAACATTCCGCCGGGCCGACAGTGGGTGCCCGGCTATTGGAGTGATCTGAAGGATGGCCGCTGGCAATGGGTCTCCGGCTACTGGGCGGACACCGCGGTGGCCGATGTGGAATACGTCGGTGAGTCCCCGCCCCAATCGCTCGACGCTGGTCCGAACACGGCTGCGCCGGATGAGGACTCGACCTGGGTGCCCGGCAACTGGCGCTATGCGGAAACCCGCTACGTGTGGAGCCCGGGCTACTGGAACGCGCTGCGTCCCGACTGGACCTGGGTGCCCTCCCGCTGGTGCTGGGCTCCGAGCGGCTACTACTACGTGGACGGCTACTGGGACTATGCGATCGCCAATCGTGGTGTGCTTTTCGCGCCGGCCTACTTCCGTAGCCCGGTGTGGGCTGATCCCGGCTACTGCTACACTCCCAGCGTGGTGGTGAGCCTGGGGGTCTTCGACAACCACTGCTGGTACCGTCCGAACTACTGTCACTACTACTTCGGCGACTACTACGGTCCCCGTTACAGCGACCTCGGCTTCTTCGTCTCCTATGGCTGGCACGGCCGCCGCGGCTGCTATGATCCGATCTGGGCGTACAACTACTGGGACCACCGGCATGACATCGGCTGGCGCAACCGGGTGGCCGATCGCTACAATTTCTTCCGCGACAATGCGGATGCCCGCCCCTTCCGGACTTGGGCCGGGATGCGTGACTTCCGCAATGACCGCTTCAGTGATGATCCGCGCAGCCGGAGTCGGCTCTTTGCCAGCACGCTGAACGGCTTTGCGCGCAATCCAGTGCGTGGTGAGCGCTTCCGGCAGTTGACGGCCGCAAACCGCGACCAACTGGTGGCCCAGCGCCAGCAGATGCGTGAGTTCACCCAGAACCGCCGCCAGATGGAAAGTGCGCGTCTCCGCCCGAATAATAACATCGCGGGTGGTGCCAATGCGAATAACCGCATGACGGTGCTGCGCGAGAATATGCGCCGCTCGCCGGTGAGCGGTCGCGATGTCAGCCAGATCGCGCAGAACCAAGCTCCGCCACGCCGACCGCTGGCCGCAGGGAATTCGGCCCGGGTCCGCCCGGAAGCGGTGGTGCGTCCGAACGCGGCAACTGGCCGGGACATCGCCCAGCGCATGCAGCAGAGCATGCGCCCGGGTGCTGGCAATGGTGCAGCGGCGCAGGCCAACCGCAACAATATCGCGGGCCGTCAGAATCTGAACCCACAGGCGAACCGCAACAACATCGCGGGCCGCCAGAATCTGAACCCGCTGGCGAACCGCAACAACATCGCTGGACGCCAGAACCTGAATTCGCAGCCGAACCGCAATCGCACACAGCCTAACATCGGCGGCACCGCGCAGCGGGAAAGCCAGGCAGCGAATGCGCAGCGCCGCCAACAGCAGGCACTGCAACAGCGCCAGGCCCAGCGCTCGCCGCAGGTGGCGCAACAGCGCCAGCAAGTGCGCCCGCAGCAGAATTCCATCGGCCGGACTCGTCCGCAGTTGGGCAATCCGCAACGGCAGATCCAGCAGCGGCAACAGCAGCAAGTGCGCCCGCAGCAACGGGTGGCACCTCAGCAGCGCCAATCGATCCAGCGTCCGCAAATCCAGCGCGCCGCACCGCAGCAGCGCCAGCAAGCGCGGCCACAATTCCAGCAGCAGGCTCGTCCGCAGCAACGGGTGATGCCGCAACGCCAATCAGCGCCGCGCATGCAGTCCCAGTATAGCCGTCCGTCGAGCAGTGTGCAGCGGCAGTCGATCTCGCGCCCGCAAGTCCAGCGCGCGGCTCCGAAACGGCAGTCGGTCTCACGTCCACAGGTTTCGCGCTCTTCCTCGACGCAACGGCAGTCGAGCCAGCAGCGGGGGAAGAGCCGGTGAGGCAGGCAATGAGGGAAGGTTCACTCAGCCGCGCGGAGTTATGCTTCGCGCGGCTTTTCTTTTTTGGTGGGAGTGTCTTCGCGTGAGCTTGGCCCTTTTGCGGCGCAGCCGCAAAGGCCGGTCACACTTGGTATGTCATGACTTGATCGCCAAGGCCGCCGCCAGGAAGGGCGCGGTGCGCGACTTCTTTGACTTCACCACAGTCTCCGGTGAACCTTCCGCCACAACGGTGCCGCCTTGGTCGCCGGCCTCCGGTCCCATGTCGAGGATCCAGTCGGCCTCGGCGGCGACGGCCATGTGGTGCTCGATGACGATGACCGTGTGGCCTTCATCAACCAAGCGATGGAGCACGTCGATCAGGCGCTTCACGTCTTCAAGGTGGAGGCCGACGGTCGGTTCCTCGATGAGGTAGAGATTGGCGCGGATGAGGGTCTTGAGGTTCTTCGTGGAGACGCGGCCCTTGGTGAGCTCAGTCACCAGCTTGATGCGCTGGGCCTCGCCGCCACTCAAGGTGGGTGAAGGTTGGCCGAGCTGCAGGTAGCCGAGGCCAGTGTCCGCCAGCAGCTTGAGCGGCGCGGCGATGCGCGGCTGAGATTCGAAGAACTCAGCGGCTTGCTCGATGGTCATGCGCAGCACCTCGCCGATGTTCTTCTCACGGAAGCGCACTTCGAGAGTGGCGGGGTTGTAACGCATTTCCGCGCAAGCCTCGCAGGGCACCCAGGTGCTGGGCAGGAAGTCCATCTCCAGCTTCACGCGGCCATTGCCCTCACAAACGGGACAGCGGCCATCGCCGGTATTGAAGGAGAAGCGCGAGGCCTCGTAGCCGCGCACGCGCGAGTCCGGGAGCTGGGCGAAGAGCTTGCGGATGTCATCGAAGACCTTCACGTAGGTCGCCGGGCAGGAGCGCGAGGTCTTGCCGATTGGCGATTGGTCGACCTCGTAGATCGATTGCAGCTTGTCGAAGCCCGAGGCCGAGCGCCATTTGCGGATCGAACTCTTCTTCTTGCCCTCGGCCTTGGCGTCCTTGGCCCGTGCGGCATCGGCGATGCAGGAGTGCATGAGCGTCGACTTGCCGGAGCCTGAAATGCCGGTGAGCACGGTGAGGCGACCGAGCGGAATGCTGACGTCGATGAACTTGAGGTTGTTCGCGCGGCAGCCTTCCACCTTCAGCAGCGGGTGATTCTTCGGCACCGCGCGGCGGCTGCCGCGGCTGGGGTGAATGATCGGATGCGAGAGCGCGCGGTAGGTGGGCGAGTTCTCGTATTCGGCAGGCGCTGCGCCCTTGGCCTTCTTGCCCTTGCCATTCGCGGAAGGCAGCTGCGGCGGCAGCCCTTGATAGACAACCTCGCCACCGAGGCGGCCTGCCCCGGGCCCGAGGTCGATCAGGTGATCCGCACGGGCAATCGTGTCTTCATCATGCTCGACGACGATGAGGCTGTTGCCGCGGTCGCGCAGGGCCACCAGGGTTTCTAACAGAGCGGCATTGTCGCGCGGATGGAGGCCGATGGTTGGCTCATCCAGCACGTAGAGCACGCCGCGGAGATTGGATCCGAGCTGGGCGGCGAGGCGGATGCGTTGGCTCTCGCCGCCGCTCAGGGTGCGCGCGGAGCGATCGAGCTGGAGATAGCCGAGACCGACCTCCTGCAGGAAGGCGAGGCGCTGCTTGATCTCCGGAAGGATGTCGCGGGCGATCAGGGCATTGCGGTCGCCGCTGATCTTGAGCTTGTCGAAATGAGTGGAGGCATGTTCCACCGGCAGGCGGGCGAGATCCTGGAGAGGTGTGCCCTGGAAACGCACCGCGCGGCCTTCCGGATTGAGGCGCGCACCGTGGCATTCCTTACATTCGACGAGTTCCTCGTCCTCCATGCGCTCGATCTTGCGGTCGGCATCCATCTCCGCTTCGAGAACGGATTCGTAACGCGAGGTATCGAGATGATGGCGGTGCTTCGGAACCATGCCATGGCCGCGGCACTCCGGGCACCAGCCGTGCGGCGAGTTGAAGGAGAAGAGCCGCGGGTCGAGTTCCTCGAAGGATCGATGACAGCTCGGGCAGCTCGCCTCGCTGGAGAGCAGCACGAACTTCTTGTCCGGGGTGAAGAGCTTCAGCGTGCCTTTGCCGATCTCCAGTGCGCGCGGGATGATGGTGGCGAGCGATTGGTCGCTGCCCTTTTTGGAGATCTCGGCGACGACGACATCGATGTCGTGTTCCTTGAAGCGCTCCAGGCGGGTGAAGCCTTCGGCGTCGCGGAATTGTTTGTCGACTAGTAGCTTGGTGAAGCCCTGCTTGAGGGCCCACTCGGCGACCTCGGTGTGATAGCCTTTCCGGCCCTTGATCACTGGTGCGAGAATCGAGACCGGGCCCTTCTTGAGGAGGTCGCGGATGCTTTTTTCAATCGCGGCGAGCGATTGCTTCTCCACCGGCACGCCGCAATCCGGGCAGTAGCGGGTGCCGAGCTTGGCGTATAGCAAGCGCACGAAGTTCCAGACTTCCGTGACAGTGGCGACGGTGGACTTCATGCCGCCCTGCGAGACGCGTTGCTCGATCGCCACGGTCGGCGGCAGGCCGGCGAGCGAGTCGAGTTCGGGCTTCTCCAGTTGCTCAGCAAATTGGCGGGCGTAGGCCGACATCGAATCCAAGAAACGCCGCTGGCCTTCGGCAAACAGGATGTCGAAAGCGAGGGTGGATTTGCCCGAGCCGCTGAGCCCCGAGACCACCACGAAGCGGTCGCGCGGGATATCAATCGAGATGTTCTTGAGGTTGTGCTCACGGGCACCGCGCAGGGCGATGACATTCGCTTGCTTGGCAATCGGGCGGGCGACGGCTTCTTCCTTGAGGCGTGTGGTCGCTGCGCTCTTCGGCTTGATGTGGGGCTCAAGGTAGCGCGAGGTCTCGGTGCCGAGCGAAACGATGTGCTCCGGAGTGCCTTGACCGACGATCTGGCCGCCCTGGGCGCCCGCTTCGGGGCCGAGGTCGATGATCCAGTCGGCGCACTTGATGACGTCGAGGTTGTGCTCGATCACCAGCAGGCTGTGGCCGGACTCGACCAAGCGCTGGAACACGCCTAACAGACGCTCGATGTCCGAGAAGTGCAGGCCGGTGGTCGGCTCGTCGAGGATCAGCAGCTTGGTGCCCTTCTTGCTGCTGTCCTTGCCCTTCGCTTCGGCGAGGAGCTGGCAGAGCTTGAGGCGTTGGGATTCACCGCCGGAAAGCGTGTTCAGCGGCTGGCCGAGCTTGAGGTAGCCGAGGCCGACTTCAGCCATGGGCTCCAGCAGCCTGCAGATCTGATCGTGGCGCTTGGCATGCGGCGAGGACAGCCCCTCGGTCTCGCCGTAGAAGGCGAGGGCTTCGCTGATCGAAAGGTCGAGGATGTCGGCGACCGACTTGCCGAGGTAGTGGATGTCGAGTGTCGAGGGCTTGTAGCGGCGGCCGTTGCAGTCCGGGCAGGTCACGTGCAGGTCCGAGAGGAACTGCATCTCCACCTTCTCGCTGCCGGCACCGGCGCAGCGGTCGCAGCGGCCTTCGCCGGAGTTAAAGGAGAAGAAGCCGGTACTCAAACCGCCCGCCTTGGCGTCATCCGTCTGGGCGAAGAGCTGGCGGATCGGATCGAAGGCACCGAGCAGCACCGCCGGAGTAGAGCGCGGGGTGCGGGCTAGCGGCGATTGGTCGACAAGCAGGACATCGCTCAAGTACTGCGTACCCCGTAGTTCCTTGACCGGTGCCGGATCGAGGTCCGACTCATCCTTGCGCAACTTGCGCGCGAGGTTGGCGTAGAGGACGTCGTGTGCGAGGGTCGACTTGCCCGAGCCGGAGACGCCAGTGAGGCAGGCGAAGACTCCCAGCGGCAGCTCGAAATCGAGCTTCTTGAGATTGTGGCGCGAGGCGCCGCGGATCTCGATCTTCCGGGAAGATGGCGCGCGACGCTTGGCTGGCAGCGGGATCGAGCGCTCGCCGCTGAGCCAGGGCAAGGTGCCGATGCCCGACTGGCCTTTCTTCGGCTTGATCGCACGACCTTCGTTGACGGGTCCCTGGAACACCAAGGTGCCGCCATATTCTCCGGCAGCCGGCCCGATATCGAGAAGCTGATCCGCGGCACGCATCACCGCTTCCTCGTGCTCCACGACGACGAGAGTGTTGCCCTTGTCGCGCAGGCCGTGCATCACGCCAACCAAGCGGTGGATGTCGCGTGCGTGGAGACCAACGGTCGGCTCATCGAGCACAAAGAGCGTATTCGTCAGTGAGGCGCCGAGGCAGGTGGTGAGGTTCACACGCTCGATTTCGCCACCGCTCAAGGTCCGCGCCGGGCGGTCGAGAGTGAGATAGCCAAGTCCAACTTCGTTCAGATAATGCAGTCGCGTTGTGATCTCGCTGAGGATCAGGTCGAGCGAGGCATCCGCCGCGCCGCGTGGGCCTCCCGCCGTGCGGATCGCGGGCGTTTGCTCGGTGAACCAAGCGCGGAGATCCGAGACCGGGAGGGTCCACAGCTCGGGCAGGGTCTTGTCATCGATCTTGAAGCACAGCGCCTCCGGCTGCAGGCGGCGGCCGCGGCAAGTGCCGCAGGTGGTGTAGGAACGGTAACGGCTGAGGAAGATGCGGACGTGCATCTTGTAGGACTTGGTCTCCAGCCAATCGAAGAAGCCCTTCACGCCATACCACCCGCCTGATTTCCACAGCTCCTCGAGCGATTCCAGATCGACGGTGGAGCCGCCGTTCGCGTCGCGCAAATTACGATCGCCGTAGTAGATCCACTCGCGGGTGGCCTCGTCGAGGTCTTCCCAGGCGGTGTTGATGTCGACCTTGCGCTCCTTGCAGCAGCGCAGCAGGTCGCGCTGGCACTCCTCGCCGCGCTCGCCTTGGAAGGGCTTGATCACGCCTCCCCGGATGCTCAGCGAGGGATCCGGCACCGCGCGGTCCAAGTCCAAGCCGATGACCCGGCCGAAGCCGCGGCACTTCGGGCAAGCCCCGAGAGGATTGTTGAAGGAGAACAGCGCGGGCGAAGGCGCGCGCAGCGAATTGCCGGTGTGCGGGTTCGTCCAGGTCGAGGAGAACAGCCGCGCCTCATACTTCGCTGCGGTCTTGCCCTTCGCCTTCGGCGTGTAGGAAAGCGAGACGAGGCCCTTGCCTAGAGTGAAGGCATGTTCCAGCGCCTCTAACAGGCGGCTGCGGTTCTCCTTGGTCACCGGCAGGCGGTCTTGGATGACGGCGATCTTGGAGCGAAGCTTGGAGATCTCGGCCTTTGGCTGCTCGTCGGTGCGGTAGATCTCGTCGCCCACCAGCACGCGGAGGTAGCCCTGCTGCTGAAGGAAGGGGAAAAGCTCCTCGCTCTTGGTCTCCGCAGGGATTGCGACCGGGAAAGTGACCAGGATCTGCTCGCCCGGCAGATTCTCATAAGCCCAGGCGGCGGCGGACTCCGGCGAATCCGGCCGGATCTCCTCACCAGTATCCGGGTCATAGCCGCGGGCCGAGCGGGCGTAGAGCAGCTTCAGGTAGTCATTGATCTCCGTGAGGGTGCCGACCGTGGAGCGCGTGGTGCGGATGTTGTTCTTCTGCTCGATCGCGATCGCCGGCGGGATGCCATCGATGTGATCGACCACCGGCTTGTCCATGCGGTCGAAGAACTGCCGGACGTACGGCGAGAAGGTCTCCACATAGCGCCGCTGCCCTTCGGCATAGAGCGTGTGGAAGGCCAGCGAGGACTTGCCCGAACCGGATGGCCCGGTAACCACCGTGAGCTGACCCAGCGGAATATCGAGATCCAGCCCCTTCAGATTGTGCTGACGGGCACCGCGGATACGGATCGAGGCGGGTGCGGCGGGGGGCGGGGACGAGGACTTCTTCGCGGGCACGGGCGGAGGGTAGGCGGGAAGTGCCGGTCCGCTAGTAGAGTTTTTGAACAGTGTGGAAACTACGTAATTGAAAAGCCGTTTCGCGGAAATTCCGGCTTATAGTTCCGCCACCCACTTGAGAATTTCCTCCTGCGTCATCCGTCCCTTCACGATGGTGAGCTGCTTTTCCTGCCCCACTGCCCGGTAGGCAGTCTCGATATCAGCGGTCGGGAATTGGCCGTCCGTATTGAATAGAAGCAGGGGCCGGGGAGCCGCCAGCAGGGCACCACAGGAGAAAGTCCCTATGCCTCTCAGCCCCGGCGCGAAGAATCCGGGAGAGATCAGCTCCTCATCGCCCGCGAAACTGCGGCCACCGCAGTCCACTGCCACGGCATCAGCCACCGGCGCGGCCAACAAGGCTGGTATGCCAGCGCGACCGCGGCCGACCAAGACGATGCGCTTTACCTGAGGAACCTCGCGCAGGCCTTGGCAGAGCTCGATCTGTCCTGAAACAAGCCCCTGCAAAGCCGAGCGATTGTAGGTAGAGAAGAAGGCGGAGAATTCGTCCGCTTTCGGATCGGGAGCGGAAGTTTTTACCTTAACGAGGGAAGTTTGGCCGGAATGCTCGAATTCCGGAACCCCCTTCGCTTCCTCGCCTTCCACCACTTCAAAGGACACCACCACATTTTCCTTCAGAGGAGACTCTACGGCTCGCTTGCTCTCACGGAGATCGGGAGCCCAATCGGTTTGCAAGGTATGCCGCCACGCTGGCAGCATCGTTTTCTTGAAGCGCTCCAAGCCCGCGGCATCAGTGGGCACCAACTTCTGCCACTGCTGTTTCCGCTCTTCCTTCCGCGCGGCGATGAACTGCTCCATCGTCAGCGCATCGGCAGGCAGCTTGCCATCGGGGAAGACGCGGAGGTCTTCATCCGGCAGCTTCTTGTAAGGCTGCTCCTTCAGCAGCGCAGGATCCGGCTTCTCTAACAGACGGTGCCCGAGCCAATCGTAAACCGCCTCGCGGCTGGTCTGGTTGTAGTTGTGGCCGAAGTTGAAGCGTTCCGCCTTGAAGCGATCCTCCACGCCCAAGAGCTTGTAGATCCCCGCAATCGCCGGACCCTCCACCTCCATGGTCGTCTTGGTCCAGTCGCCCGTGGCTCCAACAATGAGTTGCGGGCGCGGTGCGGCTGCGGCAGCGATCTCCATGTTCGAGTAGTCGATCCGCAGGCCTGGCGCATTCTCGCAATTGCAGCCGCCCTGCATGCTGTGGCTGACCATCACCACCGGCACCTGCGCGGCAAGGCGGCCATCGATGGCACCGAGGATAAAGGTTTGCGTGCCGCCGCCGGATTCTCCGGTGCAGGCGAGGCGCTTGCGATCCACATCCGGCAAGCCCTCCAGGAAATCGAGCGCGCGGATGCTGTTCCAAGTCTGGAGGCCCATCTCATTGATGTTCCATAGCTGGTCCGTGGGCTGAGTACCGTAGCCGCGGTGAACCTTCTTCGGATCACCGCCGGCGAAGCCGGTGTCATTGTAGCCCACCATGTCGTACGAGAACGCGATCATCCCTTGTCGCGCGAAGCTGATGCAGCGCGCGCGGATGCTCCCGGCTTCCTCATCCGCCATCCGTCCATTTTCCCAATGGCCATGCGGATTGAGAATCGCGGGAAAAGGACCCGCGCCCTTGCCAAGGGGCCGATAGAGATTTCCGCCCAGATAGAAGCCGGGATAGGGCTGAAAGTGGACCTTCTCCACCGTGTAGCCGTCGCACTCCAGCTTCCCGAAAACCGTGGCCTTCAGCGGCGTCTTCTCCGGCAGCGGCCAGAGTCCGCAGCTCACCAGGATCTGCTCGCGGATCTCGGTGGCGCGGGCCTCCCATGCGGCCCGGGATTCGATCGTGGGGAACTCGCGCGGCGTATTGAGGGTGCGCGGCGCGGTCTCTTCCGCCATCGATCCGAGCGGGAGCAACGCAATGAGGAAGGCGGGAAGTACGCGCATCACCCAGCTGTAACGTCCATTCCCGCGCTTGCCTATCCCGCAATCCGCTGCGATGACGCCGCCATGGAATCCATGGAAGAAATCGTCGCGCGCGAAGTCGGCGCGGAAGGCCTGGCCGCGATGGTCGCCGGCTTCTACCGCCGCGTGCGGACCGATGACCTGCTCGGCCCGCTCTATCCCGAGGCCGACTTCGAAGGCGCGGAGCAGCGGCTGCGTGAATTCCTGCAGTTCCGCTTCCTCGGCAACGAGACCTACATCGAGAACCGCGGCCACCCGCGCCTGCGGATGCGCCACTTCCCCTTTGTCATCGGCGAGGCCCAGCGCGACCGCTGGGTCGAACTGATGGAAGCGGCGATGGACGAGTGCGGGATTGCGGGCAATGCCCGCGCCGTCATCTCGCCCTTCTTCGCGCAAGTGGCGGACGCCATGCGCAACCGCTGAGCACCTCCATCAGCCGCGCGGGATCCGCTTGCCGTTGATCGTCTCGCCGTTGTTGTTCGTGCCCTTGAAACTATCGTCGTCGCCCTTGAGCGTGATCTTGTCCTCGTATCCAGACTTCCACTTCACGGTGTAGGAGCGGACTTCGTCGTCGGTGGAAGTAAGAGTCCAAGTGCCCGAGTCATTGCCCTTGCGGACCGTGTGATCGTCGCGGAAGACGCAGTAGCTCGGGTTCCACGCCCAGCCATCGACGATCGGGTCCTTGCCCTTGACGATGCGCCAAGCGGTGACCTTGTCGCCGACGTTGTTCTTGCCGGTCATTTCCATGCCATCGGAGGAGAGCGTCAGTGTCTCGGTGAACTCGCCGTTCTGCCAAGTGAAGGTGTAGCGCGCATCGTCGCCATCGACTGCCACCCAGCGGCCCTTGTGCCCCGCCTTCTCAGCCTGGGCCTTGCCGCTCTCTTCGATGGTCACGATGTCCTTGGACATCCAGACCCAACGGCCGGCCATCGAAGTGTTGCCGACGGCGCCGGACTTGCCGGAGGACAGAGAGGAAATGGTCGTGCTGGCGGTGCGATTGTTCGCCGATTCTTCCTTGCTGCTGCCACCAAGCATTGCGTCCAGCCACTCCTTGAGGTTCGCAGCGTCGGCGGCGCGGCCTTCCGCCACCTTCGCACCCTTGGCATCGCCATCGCTGGCCAGCTTCTTGGCAAGATCCGCCATGCGGGTGGCATAGGGCGTACGGATCTTGTCCGCCTTGCCTTCGAAAGCCGCATCGATGGTCTTCTGCTTGGCCAGGCTGTATTCGCTGATCTTGGCCATGTTCTGGGACAGGCGGATGCCGCTGGCAGCGTCCACGCCGTTGGGCACGCGGTTGTCCTTCACCAGCGCCTTGAGCATCGAGATATCGCGGTTCCAGGTGGACTGCTCGTTCTTGCTGAGATTCTTGTGCCAGCCATCGAGGTCCCAGGCGAAGGTCTTGGCATTGGTGGCAAGGTCCTTGTCGCGATCCTGGACGAGTTTCGCCAGCAACTCCTTGGCCTTGTTTTCCAGATCGGCCACTGCCGCCGGCACGTTCTCCGGCTTGCCCGGATCCGCCTTGTCATCGCCCGGAGCAACATCCCATTCGACCACAAATCCGGAAGCCGGGTCGCCGGAGTAGGCGCTGAGCCAATCGCCGTTCGGGCCGATCTTCAGCACGCCGCCATGATTGGTGGGCTGGGCTTCATCCCGCCAGCGGGTGTAATCCAGCGCCTCGCCATTCATCCAGACCCACTTGTCATCCTGGCGCACCGCCCCGGCCCAGAGACCGTCCTTGATGCCATCCTGCGGCAGGTGGTCGGCCAGCCATTGGGTCTTCTCCTCGGTATCGAGGAAGATGAGATGTCCGCCGGCTTTCCCGGCCATCTCGCCAGCCTTCTGGATGCTGCTCGTCCCCATGGCGAGGAAGACATAGTGGCCCTTGTATTCGATCGTGCCCGGCGGGAAAACCGGATTGCCATCCTCGATCGATTTCCCGACCCGGCCAAGCACCAGCGGCAGCGCCGCGGAATTCATCCCATCCGCTTCCCACTGGATCGCGAAAGGATAGCGGTCCGCTGCGTCGCGGGCATGCAGCGCCGATTTCGCATCGACGATCGCGTAGGCACCCTTGCCCTCCGGCTTTTCGTCGAGGTGCCAGGCGGCACCGTCAATCCACGACCAAGAGTCAGCGGCACTGCCGGCACCGATCCACAGGCCGGCCTCCGCACCCGCTTCCGCGTTGGGCGTCAGCATCGACACCTGCTCAAGCTGCTTCTGATCCTCCGCGACGAAGAGATGCGCCCCGTGTTTCTCGGCGAAGGCCTGCGCGGCGAGCCAAGTCATCGGCGTGGGAATCACCATGAAGTGGGTCGCACCCAGCTTCACCGTGCCTTCCGGCATTTTTTCGCGCTTACCGGCGACCAGATCCCAGCGCAGCTTCTCCAGTGATTCGAGCGAACCACCTGAAGCCGTGGCATCATTGGCATTCGGCAGGCCGCCCTTGCCAGTCGTTGCCTTGTCCGGGGTCTTGGTGCTGGCGTCCTTGGCCACTTGATCGGCGGCTTGCTTGCGGGCATCCGCCTGGGCCTTGGCGGCGGCTTCCTCCTTTGCCTTCTCACCCGCCTGGAACTTCGACCAGCCGATCGCGCCAATCGCAATCGCGGCGGCCAGCATCAGCAGGCCCTTGGCCATGCCACCCGAGCCACCGCTGTTCGAAGCGGAATACTGCTGGCGCGCGGGAGCGGCACCCGCGACCTTGCGCATCCCCGCGGGACGGCGCGGCGGGCCAGCCGGCGGCGCGTAAGCATGAGCGGCCGCTGCAGGCGCGGACGCCTTGCGCAGCCACGCCTCAAGATCCGCGGACATCTGTTCCGCGCTCTGATAGCGCAGCGCGGCGTTCGGATGCATCGCCTTGTCGCAGATGCGGTCGAGGGCGACGTCACAGCCGCAGACGGTCGAGGCCGGCGGCTGGTAGTTGTTGAAGGGCGGGCAGCGCCCGATCAGCAGCTCATAGAGCACCACGCCGAGGGCAAAGAGATCGGAGCGGCGGTCCGCCTTTTCCGGGTGGGTCAGCACCTCCGGGGCTACGTAGCCGGGCGTGCCCATGACCACGCCGGAGCCCGCCACATCGGCCGGGCGTGCCAGACCGAAGTCACCGATCTTCGGCACCACCTTCTCATTGAGCAGGATGTTCGCGGGCTTGATGTCGCGGTGGATCACGCCGTTTTCGTGGGCGTGGGCCAGACCATCGCAGATCCCCTTCACGATCGTGACCGCCTGCACCGGGTCCACCTGCATGTTGTAGGCGGAGTGGAACAGCGATTTGCCGTTCACGAACTCCATGACGATGTACGGCATGCCGTCCACGTCGCCGTAGTCATACACGCCGATCAGGTTCGGGTGATTGAGGCGGGCCATCGCCTTCGCCTCGGTCTCGAAAGACAGGTGGAACTCAGGATCCTCCCCGAGTTCGCGGGGCAGGATCTTGATCGCGACGTCGCGATCAAGGCTGCGCTGCCGCGCCTTGTAGACGGCACCCATGCCGCCTTGGGCAATGAAAGCCTCGAAGTCATAGGCCGGAAGCAACTCGGCCAGGAGCTCGAAGGAGGGAGCTTCAAACGATTCTGCACTCATGGAAAAACGTGTGGCGACTTAACAAGAAACCCGGGGATTGGCGATTGGAACAAATGCCGCAAATTCGTAACGATGCATAACCCCGCAATATTCATGAAGTTTTGCGGACGACCCTTACTTAGACACCGCCGAACACGATTTCTTGGCGCGCGACGGTAATTTTCACGTAAAGTTCATCGAACAGCGGACTCCCCTCGCCTCCCGGCGGGGGCGCGGGTTTTGCTATCATCAGCGCTACAAAAGATAGCTTTTTATTCGGCGGGCAAAAAATCCTCGGGACCCACCTTGGCGTTCTCGCCCCAGTGCTTGCTGCCGCGGACGCCATTCATCTCGTAGGTCACCGTCAGGCGCTTGTTCCAGCCGGGGTTCGGATCCTTCTTCAGTTCGCCCGGGCCGACGTGGAAGGCGCGGTGCTCTTCCACGAGGAGTTCCCGGACCCGCTCCGTGACATCGGCGCTTTTGTCCCAAGTCGCATAGGTCGCGGAAATAATCCGGAAGCCCCCGGCCTGCAGTTGCTTGGTGCCCTGCACGCCGAAACCCTCCAGCCACGGCTCCATCTTGTTGGCGATCTCGATACGGCGCTGGATGGCCGCTGCCAGGTCCGGGGCGGCCCCGTCGCGGGCCGCCATCATGCGCGTGACATAAGAGTCACGGATCTTGATTGCCTTGGAATCGAAGTCGGCGTCGATCGCCGCCTGCTTCTCCGTGCAGTAGGTGGCGATCTTGGACATCGGCTGGGACATCCTGAAGCCGTTCCCGAGCTTCTGCGGAATCCGGTTCTTGCGGACCGCTTGCTTGAGCAAGTTCACATCGCGCCGCCAGGCGTTGACCTCGTTTTTGCTGAGGTTGCTGAGCCAGTTGTCCAACTCCCAGTTGAGGTTCTTGACGTTCGCGGCGAGGCCCTTGTCGCGCTCCTTGGCTAGGTCCTCGAGCAGTTGCTTGGCCTTTGCCTCCAGCTCTAGCAGTGCGGGCGGAAGCTCCACCTCAGGGGCCTTGGGGGTCTCCTCCTGGGCGTGGGCAGCGCCGGAAGCGAGGGCTTTCCCCGCGGCCGGCCATTCGATGATGAAGCCCGCCGCCGTGGTATCCGCGGCATCACCCGCCCAAGCTTGGCCGGGGATCAGCTTGAGCTTGTCGCCGGGGCCTTCACTCGCGGAGTCATCGATCCAGCGCGTGTACTCCCATGGCTCGCCAGTGGCCCATGCCCACGCCCCCTCCGCACGGGTGCCGCCGAGCCAGAAGCCGTCACTACCGGAATCGTCGGCGGGCAACTTCTTCGCGAGCCACTCATCCAGTTCCTTGGTGGCGGGGGCCATCAGCTTGCCGCCCGCGCTGGCAGCAAGTTCGGCGGCCTGACCATAGCTCATCGGGGCGGTGGCGATGAAGATCCGGCTGCCTTCGTGCTCCAAGGTTCCGGGCGGATAGAGCGGTGTGCCCGCGTTGATCGCATCACCGGTGCGGGCCAGCATCTCGGCGAGTGCCGCGGGATTCTTGCCGTCTTCCCGCCATTGCATCGCGAAGGGATAGCGATCGTTCGCCTCGCGGGCCCGCAGCTCACCTTTGCCATCGAGAATCACGTAGCTGCCCGCGCCTTCCGGTTTCATCTCGGCTTGCCACGGCGAGCCATCGACCCAGGACCACTGGTACTTCACTCCCGCGCTGCCCGCGCCGAGCCATACGCCTGTCTCCGCACCATCTACGCCCGCCGGCATCAGCAGCGTGAGCTTCTCCAAGTCCGTGGCCGTCTTCGCGACGAAGAGATGCGCTCCGTACTCCGCGGCAAAGGCGGAAGCCGCGCCCCAGGACATTGGCTGCGGCATCACCATGAAATAGCCATCTCCCAGCTTCACGCTGCCCGCCGGCATCTCCGCGCGGTCACCGGCCACCAGTGCCGACTTCAGCCGCGCCAGGGATTCAAGCGTGCGCTCGCCGCGGGGTGCCGGCACCCGCTCCGGCGCGGATTTCTCCGGCGGAGTGTCTTGGCTCACCGGTGCTTCCGGAGTCTTCTCAGCGACCTGCTGCGGAGGCGGCGTCTGCGTCTGCGCTTTCCGGAGCGCATCCTCCTTCGCCCGCTGGCTGTCGCTGAACTTCGTCCAGCCGACGGCGGCGACCACGATCGCCGCGGCCAACATGACCATGCCCTTGACCGCAGCGGATGAAGAAGCGCGGCGCCGGCTCTCCCGGGAGAAACCCGCGGTCGGCGGCACAATCGGACGTGGACCGCCAAATGCCCGCGCCGCTGGCGATGCCGCGGCCTGAGCTCCCGAAGCGTGATGCCGCAACCACCCGTCCAGCGCCGCGGACATCTCCTCCGCGGTCTGGTAGCGCAATTCTGCGAGCGGGTTCATCGCCTTCTCGCAGATGCGGTCGAGCGCGGGATCGCAACTGCACAGCGTGGACGCCGGTGGGGTGCTGTCGTACGGCGGATGCTTGCCGACCAGCAGCTCATAAAGCACGACTCCCAGCGCGAAGAGATCCGAGCGGCGGTCCGCCTTCTCCGGATGATGGATCACCTCCCGCGCGACATAGCCGGGAGTCCCCATCGCCAGACCCTCGCCATCGGTATCGAGAGGGCGGGCCAAGCCGAAGTCGCCGATCTTCGGCACCGCGCGCGGCGTGAGGAGAATATTGGCCGGCTTGATGTCACGGTGGATCACACCGTTCTCATGCGCGTGGGCCAGGCCATCACAGATGCCCTTCACGATTCCCACCGCTTGGGCGGGCTCGACCTTCAGATTGACCGCGGAGTGGTAGAGCGACTTGCCGTTCACGTACTCCATGACGATGTACGGCATGCCCGCCACCTCGCCGTAGTCGTAGACCGCGATCAGGTTCGGGTGATTGAGGCGGGCCATCGCCTTCGCCTCGGTCTCGAAGGAAGCGAGGAACTGCGGGTCCGCACCGAATTCGCGTGGCAGGATCTTGATCGCCACATCCCGGTCCAGGCTGCGCTGGCAGGCCTTGTACACGGCTCCCATGCCGCCCTTGGCGATCAGCAACTGGACTTCGTAGGCCGGAAGCATCCCGCCCAGAACATCGACTTCGGGAGCTTCAAAGAAATCTGCACTCATGGAGGAACCCCGCCGGGGCAGGTATCAGAAAAGCCCCGGCCTGGCTATTGGAACCCCTTTAGCCGGGAAACCGCGTGCACGGTTTTGCAAAAACGCGCAGCGCAGCGCAGCCCCCGGGCAGAAACGCATCACTCCTTCGGCGGCGTCGCGGGAGCCGGGCTCTCTCCCGGCTTGGGTGCCGGTGTCGGCGGCGTGCCCGCAGCCGGCGCGGGTGCCGGAGGAGTCTTGCCCCCCGGAGCCGGATCCACCTGCTCTTCCTTCGCGGGCGGCGGGGCGTTCTTCTCCTTCTTCACCTCGTCGAACTTCTTCCAAAGGAAATACACCGCGATCAGGACGACGATGACGATCAGGATATGCTGCAGCATGCCCCAGTCGGTCTCGTTCTTCTTGCGGCGCTGCTGCACGACCACCGGGGCCGGACCCGGGCGGCGGCGCGGGGCCGTATGCGCGATCGGGGCGGCACCAACCTGCTGGCGGCGGACCGGCGGCTTCTGCATCGTGCGCAGCGGCGTGCCTTCCGGCTCCTTGTTCGCCCAAGTGGCCAGGTCCAGAGACATCTCCTCCGCGGTCGCATAGCGGCGGTCCGGGTTGATATCGGTGGCCTTCTGGAAAATCGCGTCGAGCCGCTTGTCGCAATTCACGATCGCCGACGGCAGGTCCGAGGTTTCCTCGGGGCGCTGGCCGGTCATCAACTCGTAGAGGATCACGCCCACCGCGAAGATATCCGTGCGGCGGTCGCTGTGCTCGGGATTGTCGTAGATCTCCGGCGCGGTGTAGCCGGGCGTGCCCATGATCAGGCCGGGACCCTCCGCCCAATGGGGCCGGGCGAGGCCGAAGTCGCCGATCTTCGGGATGATCTTCTCGTTGAGCAGGATGTTCGCCGGCTTGATATCGCGGTGGATCACCCCGTTCTCATGCGCGTGGGCCAGTCCATCGCAGATGCCCTTCACGATCGCGGCGGCCTGCTCTGGATCCACCGCCATGTTGTAGGCGGAGTGGTAGAGCGACTTGCCGTTCACATACTCCATCACGATGTAGAGCATGCCGTCGATCGCACCGAAGTCGTACACCCCGATCAGATTCGGGTGATTCAGGCGGCCCATCGCCTTGGCTTCCGTCTCGAAGGACTGGCGGAAATCCGGGTCATCACCCAGTTCGCGCGGCAGCACCTTCACCGCCACATCACGGTCCAGGGCCCGTTGCTTGGCCTTGTACACCGCTCCCATGCCTCCTTGGGCAATGAAGGCCGTGAACTCGTAGGCCGGCAGCAGCTCGGAAAGAGCTTCCAAGGTCGGGGCTTCAAAGGACTGAGAACTCATCGTGGGTTGCTCAGGGGATAACGCGCAAAATCCGGTTTGGCCAGAGGAAGGATGGCCTAGCGATCTTACAGCGGCGCGTGGTACACGATCCACTCCGGCACCTTGATCGCGAAATTGTAGAGCACGTGCAGCATGATCGCCGTCGCCAGATTGCCCGTCGCCGCGAAGCAGAGGGCGCAGGCGATGCCGACGAAGCCGACCGAGAGCAGGCCATACTCATCGTAGAAGTGCACGAGCGCGAAGACCAGAGCTGAAAACAGGGTGGCGGCGGGCACCCGCAGCTTGTTGGCCAGCGAGCGGAACAGGACTCCGCGGTAGAGGATTTCCTCTGCCACCGGAGCTGCCAGGCAGGCCGAAATCAGCGCCAGGCCCAAGCCCCACCAGCCTGCTTCCTCGCCGCTCAGACCGCCGGTAGGATCGAGTTGGATCTTGTTTGCGAGGAGGTATTTCAGCGCGTAGTCGACGCCGGTGAGCAGCGCGAAGGTGCCCAAGATCAGGAACAGGTCTGGCTTCGCAAAGAGTCCGAGGCGGCCGGTGGCATGGCCGCCCTTGCGGAACAGGAAGCCCAAGGCGACCAGCGCGGGCAGCAGCCGGGTAGCCGCATCCAGGACCGCTAGCACCGGCGGCTCGAGGTAGATGACCTGCCCGGTGATCTGGCCGGAAATGACGCCGTTCAGCACCATCTGGAAACCGATCGAGGCCAGGTAGGCGAGGAAGAAAATGGCCAGCCCCACCCCCATCGGCCAGCGCCCGACATAGCCGCCGGTCCGCGACCTCATCGCCCGCCCGAAGGCCGCCAAAGTCCGCGGCAGGAAGAGCAGGCCCACCCCGGCGAAAACCCAGACCATCCCGCGCGCCACTGTCGCCCGCAGCACCAGCTCGCGGTTGCGTGAGTCTTCCTCCGCCGTCTCCGGCTTCAGCCCGATCTCGGTCGCTCCGCGGTTGCCGAAAGCGACCAGATAACGGCGGTCCCACCAGCTATCGCGGCCATCTGCCACCCGTGCGATGATGATTCGCGGGTCGGGCGGGCCCGGCAGCCGCGGATCCACAAAAGGACCCATCACGGGATCCTGATCCTGGCGGATCGCGTTGAGAATCGCGAGGGCATAGCCGCCTTCCACATCCAGCGCATTCTCGGTCCCGAGCGTAGCCAAGGAGTGGACCGAGGTATCCAAGGTCGCCTTCAGGTCATGGATTCCCAAAGCCGCCCGGACCAGCGGCGGGAAATCCGTGGTGGACTCCGCAATCCGCAGGTCGCGGTCGATCTTGATCAGCGCCATCCGGCAGGATTCCTCCCCATAGCGGGGCTCATCTGCCGGGCGTTGCGCAAAGTGGTTGTCCCAAAGCCACACCCCCATGAGGAACATCAAAAGCGCCAGCACCGGCTCCGGCACACGCCGGCGCAGGATCTGTCGGTAGGGGTTGGCCGCCTTTTTTGCCTCTTGCGCTTCGATGCGCGGCATTATCGGGGTTTTTTAAAAAAACCGCAAGCTTCTCCGACATTCATGGGATATTAAGTAAAAAGCCCGAAGGCGGGGCGGCCGGTCAGGTGGGCCTTTCCCCGACTTTAGCGGGCTACGGCCGTGAAGATTCGGTGAAAATATCGTTACGTCGGGGCGCATGGTGAGGGCCGCAATCCTTCCCGCGCCTACATCTGCGCTGTCCTCTGCCCCTTCAAGGGTCGCGACCCGCTCCCCGCTGCGGCGTTTCGGACTTTCGCTTTCTAACGACTGTGTTATCTCGTCACCGCGCTAATGCCCGCTGAGTTATCTCACCCGGGTTCACCCCCTCGGCACCATGTCCAGAACCCTTCTCCTCCTCGCCCTTGGGCGAGGATCATTCCGGCAAGGATTGAGGCCCGCTTGCTCCGCCGCCTGCGCCTGCGCGTGGCTCGCGGCCAGTTCAATCCTCCCGGCTCAAGGGCCTTCATCCGCCTCGATGTGAAGTGAGGGACAGAAGCCAAGTTCCATTTCCAAAACTACTCCTCCAGGCACCATGATCAAAACCCTTGTTACCTTGAGCCGTGGATCATCCCGGCAAGCTGGCGGGGCCTTCACTGGCCTCCGCACTTCCCTCGCAGCGAAGCTCCCTCCCCTCGCGGTCTATGCCTGCGCCTGCTTCGCCGCTTCCATCAGCGGATCCCATGCCGTCACCACCGGCGACTGGGTAAGCTCAAGCTACCAGGAGATAGTGGTTCCGGACAACATCGCCCTTCCCTATCGCGACATCACCGCGATTTCCGGAGGAGATCTCCACACGGTGGCTCTCAGGCAGGGCGGCAAGGTCATGGCCTGGGGTCCCGGATACGACGGCCAACTGGATGTGCCGGCCGCCGCGAACAGCGGGGTCACCGCCATCTCCGCCGGCTACAAGCACAGCCTGGCCCTCAAGCAGGACGGTAGCGTCTTGGCCTGGGGTCTGAACACCTCTGGTCAGACCACGGTGCCGGTGGCGGCGCAGAGTGGTGTGATTGCGGTCGCCGCGGGCGGCCGTCACTCCCTCGCCTTGAAACAGGATGGTAGCGTCGTGGCCTGGGGCCAAGTTTACAGCACAACACCACCACCGGTCCCGCCCGAAGCGCAGAGCGGCGTCATCGCAATCCTGGCAGGCGGGGATACGAGCTGGGCACTCAAGCAAGATGGCAGCGTCGTGAGTTGGTCCAACGGGGCGGCGTCCACCATTCAAACCGGCGTGGCCGCGATGGCCACGGGCCATCAGCACCAGGTCTTCCTCAAGCAAGACGGCACGGTCGCGATCCAAGGATTCTATCTCTACGGCACGGGCCAGCAGACGCCGGCCACTGTGCCGGCGGAAGCCCAGAGCGGCGTCATCGCCGTCGCTGCAGGTGGCCAGCATACGCTCGCCCTCAAGCAGAACGGCAGCGTCGTCGCTTGGGGCTACGGTCCCGGCAACAGTGTGCCGACAGCGGCGCAGAGCGGCGTGATCGCCATCGCCGCGGGCCGCGAACACTCCTTGGCCCTCAAGCAGGACGGCAGCGTCGTCGTTTGGGGAACATACAGCGACTCCGCCGGATCCTCCGGGACACCAGCCGCTATGCCGGCGGCCATCCGGAGCAGCGTCACCGACATCGCCGCGGGCTTTGGCTTCGACTTGGCCCTCAAGCAGGATGGCGGCGTGGTGGCCTGGGGCAAGAGCAGCTACGGCCTGACCACCGTGCCAGCGGGGGCGCAGAGCGGTGTGACCGCCATCGCCGCAGGTGGCGATCACGCGGTGGCCCGCAGGCAGGACGGCAGCATCGTGGCTTGGGGCCTATACGGCCAGAACGCGGTGCCAGTGGCGGCGCAGAGTGGCGTGACCGCCATCGCCGCAGGCTATGCCCACACCGTGGCCCTCACGCAGGCTGGCAAAGTCGTGGCTTGGGGTAGCAATTCCGCCGGCCAGACCACGGTACCGGCAGAGGCAGAGAGCGGCATCACCGCCATCGCCGCAGGCAACTCCACCACGGTCGCTCTCACGCAGGCCGGCAAGGTCCTGGCATGGGGAGACAATTTTCACGGTCAGGTCACGGTACCGGCAGCGGCGGAAAGCGGGGTCATGGCCATCGCAGCAGGTAGCAATCTCACTGCCGCCCTCAAGCGGGATGGCAGTGTGGTAGCCTGGGGCAAGCCGTACGACGGCCAAGCCTTTGTGGACGTCACGGTGCCGGTCGCGGCCCAGAGCGGAGTCATCGCCATTACCGCCGGGGGAGATCACATCGTGGCGCTCAAGCAGGATGGCAGCGTGGTGGCCTGGGGTTACAATGGCAATGGCGCGACCGTAGTGCCAGCGGACGCTCTCAACGGTGTCAGTGAAATGGTGTCGAACTCCTTCGACCGCGCGACCTTCTATCATCTCGGCACACCCCCGCCGCTGGATCAGGATGGGGATGGCCTGAGTGACGCCGCGGAAATCCAGATGGCGGCGCTCGGATTCGATCCTCAAGTGAACCAAGCGGCGCTGGTCAGCGCGCTGATCACCGGGGCGCCCAGCGCAGGTCTCTACACCGCAGCGCAGATCCAAGCGCTGCATCCCGGCAAGACCCTCATTCCCCGCAATCCGGCCACTGGCAAGGTCAAGCTGACCCTCGACTGGCAGAAGTCGACGAATCTAACAAGTTACTCGGACTTCCCCGCCAGCCCGGCAGGGGTCTCGGTGAATGGCGCGGGCGACATCGAGTTCGAGTTCAGCCCAACGGATGCCGCGGCCTTCTTCCGGCTGGATGCGCATTAAACGAGACGAGCCGCTTCTTCTCTAAAACCAACTCCTCTGGTATCATGAACAAAGAGCCATTCGCATCCCGCCGCGGGATTTTCTTCGCTCTGAAATTCCGTCACCTCGCGATCGTCGCTTTCACCTGCTTCGCCGTCGCAAAGGCCGGAGCCGCCGGGACTGAAGGCGGCACCTGGGTGTTCTCCGGCACCTCTTATGCCCCGATCCCGGGTGAACTCACCACCCCTGCCGTCCCTTTCACCAAGGTCGCGGGAGGCAGATACCACTCGGTGGCCCTCCAGCAGGACGGCAGTGTGGTGGCTTGGGGGGACAACGTTTACGGCCAGTGCACGGTGCCGGTGGCGGCACGGAGCGGTGTCACGGCCATCGCCACGACCGGCGACCACAGCCTGGCGCTCAAGCAGGATGGGAACGTGGTGGCTTGGGGAACCAACGCATATGGCCAGTGCACGGTGCCGGCGGCGGCGCAGAGCGGCGTGACCGCCATCGCCGCGGGCTATCAACACA
>NZ_BATP01000033.1 GCF_000739615.1 Haloferula sp. BvORR071 | reverse complement strand
CAGATGCTCCCACCCTGCCTGCACGTCGGTCCGTGTTAGGCTCCGGAAGATATAGGTAAGAGGCGGCCCCATGGGCGGGCCGCCCCTTGTCAATCCGGCACCAGTCCACGGCAATCAGCCGGTGGATTGCCGCGCTTGGGTCGTACTAGCCTCCCATCGGCGGATGTCGCCCTTGTCGCGACCTCCCCGATCTCCGGAGGAGCCCAAGCCTCCGCTACCCCACTGCCATGAAGACCCAACGCTGCCTGATCTACTTCTGCACCGGTATCGGTGTTTCGCATCTCTCCTCCTTGCACGCCGCCACCGCGCCCCTGACCGGTGGCGACGCAGGGCAAGGCCTCACCGTCACCGCCCAGTACCTCAAGGGCGTGAATCTCGGAGTCGGCACCGCCCGGACCGTCCAAGGCGCCACCTTCACTGGCGCGCCCGCCGCGGGCTTCACGGTCACCGGGCTCGGCGGTTTCACCGGGAACTTCACCGGTAATCTGAACTTCGGCGCGGGTGAAACCTCCGCCAATGACACGGCGATGACCGAACTGGCGCGGACGCTCTTCTTTGGCGGCGGCGGGATGGATGTCGCCATCACCGGGCTCACCGCGGGAACTTCCTATCAGCTCAATCTGATCCAGTCCGTCACGACAAGCTTCGGCCCACGCGAACAAGCGATCCTGCTCAATGGCACCTGGCAAGAGAACGTGATGCTCACGCAGGGCAACAACGCGAAGATCACCACCCTCGTCGCCACCGCAAATGGCAGCGGCCAGATCGCGCTCGGCCTGCGGCCCTCCGGCAGCTACGGCGGCACCGGCCCCCAGGATGGTGCCGTGCTCAGTGGCATCGCGGTGACCACCATTGCGAATCCGGACTCGGACAACGACCAGCTCCTCGACGTCTGGGAATACGGCTACTTCCCCGGTGATCTCACCAAGCTCTCCGGCAGCGGCGACTTCGATGGCGATGGTGCCACCGACAAGCAGGAGTATGACGCCTCCACCAATCCGACCAACCCGGACAGCGATGGAGACACCCTGACGGATGGCACGGAGATCAACCGCAAGGTCGCCGGTGTCGCAGCGCCCACCAATCCGAACTCCAAAGACAGCGACAAGGATGGTCTGCTCGACAATGAGGAAACCGGTACCGGCACTTTCGTCAGCGCGACAAATACCGGCAGCAATCCGCTCTCCGACGATAGCGATGGCGATACCTTCAAGGACCAGATCGAAGTTCTGTTAGGCTCGGATCCGAACAATGCCGCGAGCGTCCCCACCGGTCACGCCGCGAGTCCCCTGGTCTCGCTGGATGCCAGCGCCCTGCCGCTGGGACCGCTTACCACTTGGACGAACACCGGCCTGCTGACCCGCAGTTTCAATGCCGTCTCCGAAACGCCACCAACGGTCACCACCCTGCAAGGAGTGAAGGGCGTCACCCTGGATGGCCAGGCGGCCTCCTTGGTCGGACCGGCGGCTCCCAGCATCCTGACCGGCGGCAGCTCGCGGACGGTGGAAGCATGGATCTACAATCCCGCCGCGGCGACCGAGGAGACGATCGTTTCCTGGGGCCACCGCGATGGTCCAGATGGCACCCATAGCTCATTCATTCACGGCACCAATGCGACCTTCGGCGCCTTCGGTGGCTGGGGTGCCGCAGCGGACGTCGGCTGGGGTACGGTGCCGCCCAAGACCGGCCGCTGGACTCACGTGGCCTACACCTACGACTCCACCGGCAAGGCCTTCAAGGTCTACAATGACGGCGTCCTAGCCGCGGAAGAAACCAATACGCTCAACACTTGGGCCACGGATCTGGCAGGCAACCCGCTGCCAATCCGCATCGGCGCACAGAACGGTCCGACCGGGGTGCTGGTGGCTCCCGCTGCCAGCATGACGATCGCCAAGCTGGTGGTTCATGACCGCGCGCTGAGCGCCTCGGAGTTGAAGAACAACGACAGCGACCTCGATGGCCTGCCGGACTTCTACGAAGTCTTCTACGGACTCAATCCCGCTAGCAACGCCGATGCTGCACTTGATCCAGATGGCGACGGCGTCTCCTCGCTGATCGAGTATCGCCTCGGCACCAACCCGGTGTGGGCGAATCCCGATACCGACAGCGACGGCCTCTTCGACGAATGGGAGATCGCGAACTTCCGCGACATCACCGCTAACCCCGCCGAAACGGATGCGGTGATCCTCGCGAAGTACAGCGGCACCAGCGATACGGACAGCGATGGCTTCAGCAACCGCGAGGAATTCCTCGGCGGCTCCAATCCCAACGATGCCAACTCGCTGCCCACCGACCAGGACGCCGACTCGATGGCCGATGCCTGGGAAATCCAGCACTTCGGCTCAACCGCCGCGGGACCCTTCGACGACAGCGACGGCGACGGCTCCTTCAACATCGACGAATTCCTCGGCAATACCCCGAATCCCGCCGACTGGGCCACCGATGCCAGCGATCCCAAGGACGCACACTCACAGCCGGATACGGATGGCAACCACATTGGCGATGGCTGGGAGTTCACCTACTTCACCGGTCCTGGCACTGCGGATCCGCTCGGCAATCCCGATGGCGATGGCCTCAACAACCAGGTGGAATACGCGAATCTCACCAACCCCAATGAGGCCGATACCGATGGCGATGGCTTGAACGATGACATCGAGGTCAACCGCAAGGTCAACGGTGTGTCTGCGCCCACCAACCCGCGCTCCAAGGACAGCGACAACGACACGCTGAGCGATCTGGTTGAAACCGGGACCGGCATCTATGTCAGCCGCGCGAATACCGGCACCGATCCGCTGGCGGTGGACAGCGACGGGGATACCTATGCCGATGCCCTTGAGGTGGCCCGCGGCTCGAATCCAAATAGCGCCTCCTCCACACCGCCGGCATACGGACTGATGGCGCGCTGGAGCATGAACGAGACCTCCGGCACCACGGTACCGGCAACTCCGGACGCCACTTCCAACGGGACCTTTGCCAACTTCCAGAACCAGCCGGTGACGATGGCGTGGGACGGCAGCAAGGGCATCGGCGGAGCGCTGGCTTGCACGGCCAATACCGATCGCGTGGAAATCCCCGCGCTGAACCTGAGCTATGGTTTCACGGTCATGGGCTGGATCAAGCCCGGCACGGAAGCGCAAGCCACCTGGGCGCGCCTGATCACCTCGCGCTTCCAGGATGGCTTCTTCCTCGGCCGCGACGGCGGGACCAACAATTGGAAGTTCATCGTGAACAACAACTTCAACCTCGCCGGTGGCACCATCGTCGCGGATACTTGGCAGCACGTCTGCGGAACCTTCGATGGCACCACCGCCCGCCTCTATGTGAATGGCGTGGAGGTCGGCTCCCAGCCGATGATCACGCCTTCGGCACCGCTCCTGCCGATCTACTTCGGCGCGGAAGGCGGAGTGGACCGCGGCTTCACCGGGCTGATGGATGAGTTCAAGATCTACTCCGGCGCACTCCCCGCCAGTGAGGTTTCGAACATCCACTCGCAAGAGTCGGCGCTGATCGGCAACGCTCCTTCCTACGACGCATGGGCCGCCAGCTACGGGCTGGATCCACAGACTCCGGCTGGATCACGCACTGGGGATGCCGATCACGACGGCACCATCAACGAAGTGGAGTTTGCCCTCAACCTCTCTCCGGTGGATGGCAAGTCGGGCTTCGATGCGAAGATCAGCGGTAGCGCGGCCACCGGCATCACCCTCACCTGGCCGAGCCAGCCGGGCCTGAGCTTCCAGGTGCGTAGCGGAAGCAACCTGAACTCCTTCCCGACGCTGGAGGCCACCGTGCCCGCCGCCGCGGCACCCGCTGTGACCACCTCGTGGTCCTCGGGCCCCTTCAGCTCCGGTGCGAAGTTCTTCCGCATCGAGTTCACTCCCTGACCCGATCCACCGGGGGATTCGGGATAAGGTCGGCACCCTGCTTCGACGAGGTCGCGAGGCAGGGTGCTATTTTTTGCAGGCACCGCCCTAAAGACGGATGCCGGTGATTCTTGGCTAGGGCTTCGCCTCCAGGATCATGTTCACCATCGTTTGCGAGGCGCGGCGGAAGCGGGTGAAGCCGCCTTCCTCCACCACGGCCCGCAGGCGTTTCTCTCCGGCCTGGGCACCAAGCGCGAGGCCGACTTCCTGGCTGCGTGAGGCAGGCGTGCAGATCACCGTGGAGAAGCTGTAGTAAACTCGTCCCAGCGGATTGAGGTTCTCCGCGAGTTTATCGCCGGCCAAGGGCTCGACGATCATCCAGGTTCCATCCGGATTGAGCGCCTTGCGGATGTGCACCGCCGCGCCCACGGGATCGCCCATGTCGTGCAGCGCATCGAAGATGGTGATGAAGTCGTAGCCGCTGCCCGGGAAATCCTTCGCGGTGGCGACCTGGAACTCGACGTTGCTAACACCCTCCTCCGCGGCATGCTGGCGTGCGGCCTCGATGGAGCCCTCGTGGATGTCGTAGCCGATGAACTTGGACTGCGGGTAAGCCGCCGCCATGATGAGAGTGGATGTCCCGTGGCCGCAGCCGACATCCGCCACCAGGGCACCTTTCTTCAGCTTCGCTTCCACTCCGTCGAGTGCCGGGATCCATGAGGAGACAAGGTTCGCGGCATAGCCGGGGCGGAAGAAGCGGGCGGTGCCGCAGAAGAGGCAATTGTGGTGATCGCCCCATGCCACGCCCTTGCCGCTCTTGAATGCGGCTTCGAGCAGCGGCACATCATGATAGGCTGCAGAGATGCTGTAGAAAGCGCCGCTCATTGCCACCGGGCTGTCCGGATCGGCGAAGACGGCGATCTGCTCCGGATTCATCCAGAACAAGCCGGCCTCCGGATCGCAGTCGACGTAGCCGGAGGCGGCCTGCGCGGCGAGCCATTCGCGGAGATAGCGTTCGTCCAGGCTGGTGGCCTTGGCCAGATCCTGTGAGTTGATCGGGCCGGATTTCGCCAGTGCGGTGTAGATGCCGAGGCGGTCGCCCAAGACGGTCAGGGCACCACTGACGGCAGCACCCATTTCGACCATCATTTTACCGGCGAATGCTTCCAGGAGATCGGGGCGGAGCTCGGTCCGCCGCGCTTGGGATTCGAGTGTCGATTGCATGGCAGTGCGCGCCCGGAAAGAAGGGACGCAAAACTACCATACCCATTCGCTGGCACAGTGGAATGCAGCAAAAGGTCTCATTTTGTAGTTCCTGCCGGGCCGGGCAGCATTCGCGGAAGCCCTCCGGCTCTCGCCCGGCGGCGATCGATAGCTCCTACTAGGGTGTCTCCTTGGTCGGGGTTTCTCCCAGCTTCACCTCAATCGCGTTGCGAGCCCTCAGGGCCACCCGGGCAATCGCTTCATCGAAGGCCCGGCTGGCGAGTGCCTTGTCCGCCACGAAGGCGTTCAAGGACTTGGCGGTTTTCCCGACGGCGACGAAGTTGGTGGTGAGCAGCTTCTTTCCATCCGCTGCGATCAACTCGAACTTGCCGCCGATCATCGGGGTCACCAGCACATCGTCATCCTTGCCGGCCCGGGTGTAGCGGAAGGTGTCCACGCTCACCACGAAGTGATTCGGGGAGGCATTGTTGATCTTACCTTTGAGGAAAGGATGAGCCCCGAGCGACTTCGAGACCTCCTTGTGAATGCGGGTGGAAATGTCGCCAGGGACAGTCCCGGGCGCGCGGGCGATTGCATCCGCGTAGTTGCTCTCAAACATCTTCTGCTGGGCGAGGGCAGCGATCTCCACGATCAGCTGGGCACCCGCTCCTGCCGCAGCTCCGGCCCCGAACCCACCGCCGCCGACCGCAACGATGGGGGCGGAGTGAACCTCATTTCCGATCGGCGGTCTATAGGCATCGGGAGCAACGCCCGGCGCAACGGACAGTGATGTTATCTGGGCCTTCTGAGCTTCAGTCCATTTGTTGGCGCAGGAGCCAAAGATCAAGGGGAGAAGCGATGCGCCAGCGAGGAGGAGATATCTCATGAGGCGCCGTGTCTTTGCCAAGGACAGCACCCGATAAAGGCAAATCGCTCCCGCCGGGAAGGCTTCACAGAAATTTCATCGAACCCGCGAGGTGGCCCAACCGGGTCAGTGCTCCGATTCGCCCGGAACCTCGGGAATGCCGGGATCATCCAGGATCTGGACGGCGGTGCCATCGCCAAGAGCCTTCCAGTCCTGGAGTACCCAAACGACTTTCTTCTCGGGAGTCACTTCGATGAGCTGCGGGCCTTCGCCATTCTTACCGCGCGAGGTGAAGATGGTATTGCCATTCGCCAAGCGGGTGCAGCTCTGCGGCGGAGAGGTAAAGCGGTACTCCGCTGGCAGGTCCGTGTTGCAATTGAACTCCCAGATCGTCTCACCCTTGGAGTTCACCTCGCGGGTGAGGCTATCCTTTTCATTCGTGATGAGCGTATTGCCATTCTTCAGACGGATCGCGGCCCAAGGCTGATTGATCTCGTACTTCCAGATCTCCTTGAAGTCCTTGTCGTATTCCACGACGCGATTCCCGACGAGGTAGGAAACCAGATAGGTTCCCTGCGCGGTCACACGAGCGCGCCGGAACTGCCCGTGTACTCCTTGCGATGCTTCGATCGGGAGCTCGTGATCCACCTCGACTGCGCCCGTCTTGATGTTGATGACCTTCAGCTTCGGCGGCTGGCCATTCTCCACGAACATCACCTTGTCCAAGCCAATCGGCTGGCAGGCGTGGACCTCGGTGTGCTTGTCCTTGGATGAATTGCAATCGTAGCGCCACAGCACCTTCTTGTCCGGTGAGATCATCGCCACATAGGCCATGCGGCTATAGAGGATGTTGCCGTTGGAGAGCATCCACACGTCGTCGAACTCCGGACCATTGCCCGTGTCAAAGGTCCAGATCACCTTGCCATCCTTGACGAGGAACATCCGGTTGCAGTTCTCCCCCACGTAGAGCATCGGGTGCTGCGCGAGGCCCTTGCCCGGCAAATCGGAACGGGTGACTCCATTGGTCCCGCGGTCCGGGATCTTGATTTCGGTCGGAGCAAATGCCGGCACGTTCTCTGCGGTAAAGAGATGCAGGACATCCATGCACGGCGTCACTGCGGAGGCCAGGGGCGCACCGACCAATGAAGCAATCAAGCCAAGGGTCGATAGAATCGCCGGTGAAGAAGGGTTTTTCATGTTCACTCGTGTTAGGGGCGGGAATGGAGGCAAGGACGCAGACATTCGGCCTGTCTCCGATCCAGATACATGAACCCAGGCATGATTTTTGTCAGTATGGAACAAGCCTACCCGTTTGGGAGAGAACTGTCGTCGGTTCTCTGGTGGCCGAAGGCGGATTGACTCTCCGATTCCAGCACTTCACCGTCATCTGCAATGCTCCCCCGCGCTCTGTCCGCTTCCGCATTTCTTCCCCTTTTGCTTCTCGTGGAATCGGCTTCGGGCCAGTTGATCGCGGGCGAGTCTTTCGAAGGGATGCCGACAGGAGCATCGCTCCAAGGAAGCGGAGGCGATGCCACGGGATGGGAGGCATCGTGGAGTGGAGGTCTCGACTCCCGTTTTGAAATTGTGCAGCCGGCAACGGCTTTACGCTACGAGGTGCCTTCCGGAGGCAGCGCCGATGGTGGTTCCAGAGCACTTTTGATCAAAACGGCACCCGAGCCGGTTGCCGGGGTTCTGCACACCTTCAGGAAGATTCCCGATCTCAATGCGACCCTCTACTGTAGCTTTCTCGTTCATCCGCTTTCCGCTGGAACTGGCACGGATAGTATCGAGTTCCGCCTCGGGTCGGACACCTCGACTTGGGGACGCATCGCCTTCAGACCGGATCAGCAGGGTTCGAAGCTTCTTGCGGGCGCTTACAAGGCCAATGGAAGCGGCGGTGGCGTCGTGCCATCCCTATCGCCAGGCCAGACTTACCTCATCGTGGTGCAGGTGATCCGACTTTCGAGCACCACGGCCCAGTTCGCTTTTTGGGTCAATCCGCCTGCAGCATTCCCAGGAGGGTGGGCCGGGAGTGTCAGTGCCGCTGTCGGTAGCACCGAAAAAATCTCCAGCTTCGGATTCAGCACCTCTTCGGACGATACCGGTGGACCGGCATCCTCGGTTCTGGTGGATCGTTTGCGGGTCGGTTATGTGTGGTCAGATGTGGTCGATCCATCGCCGGTGCCGAAGGTGGTGCCCCAATTGAACATCGAGAGAGCGATGAGCATCCAGTGGCAGAGCGCTCAGGGGGTGAGCTACCAACCGAAATACAGCTACGACCAGATCACCTGGTTCGATCTCGGCGCTCCGGTCTCTGGCGATGGCACCCTCAAGACCGTGTTTGACACGGTCTACTCGGCCCCGCGGCGCTTCTATAAGGTAGAGTTTGAATGAAGGGAGTGATTCCTGCGCTGCAGGAATCAAGCTCACTCAATCCCCGCTCTTCAGCACCTTGATGAAGGCATCCTGCGGGATGTTCACCTTGCCAATGGCCTTCATCTTCTTCTTACCTTCCTTCTGCTTCTCCAGCAGCTTGCGCTTACGGGAGATGTCACCGCCGTAGCACTTGGCGGTCACGTCCTTGCGCATGGCGGAGATACTTTCGCGGGCGATGATCTTGCCACCGATGCAGGCTTGGATGGCGACGACGAAGAGTTGGTTCGGGATGACGTCCTTCAGGCGCGCGGCGAGGGCGCGGCCGTAGCCTTCGGCCTTCTCGCGGTGGACGATGGTCGAGAAGGCCTCAACCGGCTCGCCGGCGATGAGCATGTCCATCTTGACCATGTTCGCGGCGCGATAGCCGGCGTGCTCGTAGTCCATGGAGCCGTAGCCACGGGTGCAGGACTTCAGGCGGTCATTGAAATCGACGAGGATCTCCGCCAGCGGCAGCAGGCAGGTCAGCATCACGCGAGTGTCATCGATGGTCTCGGTATTCTCCACCTCCCCGCGCTTCTCCATCACCAGCGACATGATATCGCCGATGTAGTCGCCGGGGATCATGATGAAGACCTTCACCAAGGGCTCACGGACTTCCTGAATGGTCTGCTGCTCGGGGAAGAAGGAGGGATTGTCGACGATGAGTTCCTCACCATTGGTCTTGGTGACCTGATAGATCACCGAGGGGTAGGTGGAGATGACGTCCATGTTGAACTCCCGGCGCAGGCGCTCCTGGATGATCTCCATGTGGAGCAGGCCCAGGAAGCCGCAGCGGAAGCCGAAGCCGAGGGCGGTCGAGCTTTCCGACATGTAGGTGAAGGCCGCGTCATTGATCTGCAGCTTGCCCATCGCCGTCTTCAGCGCCTCGTAGTCGGAAGTATCGATCGGGTAGATCCCGGAGAAGACCATCGGCTGGATCTCCTTGTAGCCCGGCAGCGGCTCGGGGCAGGGATGGGTGTTGTCCGTGATGGTATCGCCGATCTTCGCCTCGTCCGCGGACTTCATGTTGGCGATGACGTAGCCGACATCGCCGGCGACGAGCTTGTCGCGGGCGCTCATCTTGGGGGTGAAGACGCCCACTTCCTTGACCTCGTAGGTCTTGTTGGTGTGCATCAGCTTGACCCGCTGGCCTTTCTTCACGGTGCCCGAGAAAACGCGGACGTAGGAAACCACACCGCGGTAGGTGTCGTAGATGGAGTCGAAAACGGAGCAACGCAGCAGCTTGTCCGGATTCTCGACCGGAGGCGGCACGCGCTTCACAACCGCTTCGAGGATGGCCTCGATGCCGATCCCTTGTTTCGCGGAGGCGGGGATCGCGTCTTCCGCGGGGATGGCGAGGATGTCCTCGAGTTGCTTCTTGCACCTCTCGACGTCCGCGGCGGGCAGGTCGATCTTGTTGAGAACCGGGATAATGAGGAGGTCCTGCTGGTGGGCGAGGTGAAGGTTTGCCACGGTCTGGGCCTCTACGCCCTGCGCGGCATCGATCATCAGGATCGCGCCCTCGCAGGCGGCCAGGGAGCGGGCGACCTCGTAGGAGAAATCGACGTGGCCTGGCGTGTCCAAGAGGTTGAGCTTGTACGTCTTGCCGTCCTTCGCCGTGTATTCCATCGCCACCGGGTGGGACTTGATGGTGATGCCCTTCTCACGCTCGAGATCCATGGCATCAAGAAGTTGCGCCTGTTGGTCGCGTTCGGCCACGGTGTTGGTGGCGGCCATCAGACGGTCGGAGAGCGTGGTCTTCCCGTGGTCGATGTGGGCGATGATCGAAAAATTGCGGGTCAGGGAAGTAGGCATAGCGGGCGGGACGGGCTCTCGGGCGCGCGGAGGAAAGCACCTCATACACGGAAATCACGGAAAAAGAAAGTCCCGGAACTTTCACGTGGGGGTTGGCGGAGCCGCCCGCAGTCTGGTAGTGCAAGAGCGGTGGCTGGAAAATACGAGATCCTGGATATCCTCGCGCAGGACAAGAGCGGCATTGTTTTTCATGCCGAGGAGCGCGAATCCGGCCGTTCCGTGGTGCTCCGCCGCTTTTTTCCCTACGGCCCGGAGGGCGGCGGCCTGCAGGAAGCCGAGCGGGCGGCCTACATGGCGGCGCTCGAAAGGGTCCGCGAACTCCGCCACCCCACCCTGCGCACGATTCTCGACGGTGGTTGCGATCCGGTGGACGGCATGCCCTTCCTGGTGAGTGAGTGGGTCGAAGGCCAGCGCCTCGGCGAGCTCCTCAAATCCCGCCCACTCAGCCCCGGCTCGACCAAGGCCCTGCTCACCCACGCGCTCGACGCCTCCAAGGAACTCTCCGCGGTTTTCGGCGAGGAAGCGGTCTGGGTCGAGACCACACCCGACTCGATCGTTCTCCCGGTCGCCGGAGAAAACATCACCTTCTGGGTCTGCCCGATCAAATGGCTCTCCACCCCGGAAAACCGCGGCGGCCTGCTGCCGCTGGCGAAGCTCGCCGAGCGGGCGCTCCACTGGCGCGGCAAGCCGGTGGCGGGTGTCGGTGAAGGCCTCGGCAGTTGGGTCAAGGCAGTCCGTGAAAATCCCTTCCGCTGGTCACTCGACGAGGCAATCCAAGCCCTGCTTGAGCCCCTGACCATGACCAGCGCCCCGGCGATGTCCATGGCCACCGCCACGCAGCCCGGCGGAGTGCCCACAGTTCCCATGAAGGCTGCCCAAAAGCAGCCCAAGGAGAAGGCCGCTCCGAAGAAGAAGTCACCGCTGCCGGCCTTGCTCGCAGTTGCGCTGATCACCGGGGCAGCTGCTGGCGGAGTCATCTGGTTCAAGAAAACCGGCGGGAAGCTTCCTGCCTTTCTCTCGGGCAAGCAGGAGGCGAGCGCAACCGCTTCGGAAGCGGCACCCGAACCCGCGAAAAGCGCCCTCGATTTTGGCTCCAGCGACATGGAAAAGAATGCCGCCGCCCAAAAGGCCGCTGCGGCCACGAAAGGCTCAGCCCTCCCCGCGTCCAACATCCCTTCCCCCTCGCCGACCTTCAAAGCTCATCCGGACAACCAATTGACCGGCACGCTCTCAGAGATCAAAGAGGAAGGCAGCGGCAAGGATCAGGTCCGCTACATCATGCTACGCCACGAAAAGACCGAGCGCTGGGCCGTTTACGCGGTCTCCAACAACAAAAAGGGCTTTGAAATGGGTGAGCTGGACAAGCTGCGTGGCAAGGAGGTGCTTTTCACCGGCACCTTCAAGGACGAAGGCGGCAAGCGCGGCAAGGTTCTGCAGATCGACAAGATGGACGTGCAGCAATGAGGGCTGGCACCGCCGTGATCGCACCGACCGCTCCGCTAGCCTCGCTCGATTTTCTCGCCCCGAAGGAGGTCATTGCGCTGGCCACCGCCGGACTGCATGCCCCCAAGGACCTGCTCGATTGGCTGCCGCGGCGCTACGAGGACCGTCGCCGCTTCGATGCCTTTCCAGCCCAAGCGGGCGGCCCGGCGGTCTGCCTGCGTGGCACCGTGGTTGACTCCATGAAGCGAGCCTTCGGGCCGCGGCGGCAGTTTTATGAGGCGGTGGTGATGGACGGCACCGGCGGCGTCTTCGGTTCCTCGAAGGTGACCTGCCGCTGGTTCAACATGCCCTTCATCCACAAGATGGTCGCCTCCGGCCAGGAGGTGATCCTTTACGGCAAGCCCAAGGACCTGAACGGCAAGCTGGTCATCGATCACCCCGAGTTCGAGGTGATCCGCGAGGACGGCGGGCCTTCGATCCACCTGGAACGCATCGTGCCGATCTACCGCAATGTCTCCGGTATCGCGCAGCGGCGGCTACGGGAGATCCAGCATATCCTGTTAGAGCGGATCGATCCGGCGGCGCTGGTGCCGGCCTTCGATGTCGATCCGACCTACCCTCGGGCGGAGGCATTTCGCGAGGTGCATTTCCCCGAGGCACTGGAGCAAGCGGAGGCAGCGCGGCGGCGCTTCGCCTTGGAGGAGTTCTTCACGCTCCAGCTCAATGTCGTCTGGCGGCGGGCACGGCATCACGACCACAGCGGCCGAGTGCTGGGCACCAAGACCACGCTGCTCAAGCGTTTCTACGAGAGCCTGCCCTTTGACCTGACCGGCGCCCAGAAGCGCTCGATCAAGGAAATCGTGGCGGATATGCGCGAGCCGCGCCCCATGAACCGCCTGCTGCAAGGCGACGTCGGCTCGGGCAAGACCTTCGTGGCGATGGCGGCGATGCTGCTGGCGATCGACTCCGGATGCCAGGCCGCACTGATGGCGCCCACGCAGATCCTCGCCGAGCAGCACTTCCTGACCTTCCGCAAATGGCTGGAGCCGCTCGGCGTGCGCGTGGCTCTGCGCACCGCTGCGAAGGAGGAACACACCCACCTCGCGCTGGAAGGCGAGCCCCAGGTGCTAATCGGCACGCATGCGCTGCTCTTTGACAAGACCCTCTTCAACGATCTCGGCCTCGTGGTGATCGATGAGCAGCACAAGTTCGGCGTGACCCAGCGCTCGCGCCTGATCGCGCAAGGCACAACCCCCGACGTGCTGGTGATGACCGCCACGCCGATCCCGCGCACGCTGACGATGACGATCTACGGGGATCTGGATGTCTCGGTTCTCGATGAGCGTCCTGCTGGCCGCGGCAAGATGATCACGGCGCTACGCACTGCCGCGAAGCAGACGGAGGTTACCAAGTTCGTGAAAGACCAGCTTGAGGCGGGGCGGCAGGCTTATCTGGTTTATCCTCTGGTCGAGGAGAGCGAGGCCTTGAAGGCCGAGTCCGCGACGGAGGCATTCGAGAAGTGGCAGAAGCGCTTGTCCGGCTACGCGGTCGGGTTGGTGCATGGGAAGCTGGATGCCGAGGAGAAGGAGGCAGTGATGCGGCGCTTCCGTGATGGCAGCATCCATGCCCTCGTCGCCACCTCGGTGATTGAAGTAGGCGTCGACGTCCCGAACGCGAACCTGATGATCATCCACCACGCCGAGCGCTTCGGCCTCGCGCAGCTCCACCAGCTTCGCGGCCGCATCGGCCGCGGCGAGCACAAGAGCTACTGCATCCTTCTCACCGATGGCAAAAGCGCCGATGGCATGGAGAAGCTCACGGTAATGGAGAAGACCTCCGATGGCTTCGTCATCGCGGAAGAGGACCTGCGCATCCGCGGACCAGGCGACGTATTAGGCACCATGCAGAGTGGCTTGGGAGATCTGAAGTTTGCAGACTTTCTCGCCGACACCGCTTTGTTGCGCGAGGCGCGGGCACTGGCAGATCAGGTGATCAAGGAGGACCCCATGCTTAAAGGGCAGCATACCGCGCTCGCCGGCATGATCCAAGAACCCCAAGCCAAAAGCGTCCGGCGAGATTGAGCAAGATGCGAACATTCGTCATCGGTGACATCCACGGCCACACTCGGGCCCTGCAAGCCTTGCTCGCCGCGATCCCGTTGGGCGACGAAGATTGCCTGATCCTCCTCGGCGACTACGTGGACAAAGGCCCGGATGTGAAAGGCACTCTCGAGCTTCTCTGTGGCCTCGCTTCGCGCCCCCACACCGTCTTCCTCCGCGGCAACCACGATCAGATCTTCCTGGATGCCCACCTCGACCCCACGAAGTTCTTGGTCTGGGAAACCCTCGCCGGTGAAAACTCCCTTGCCAGCTACGGTGCGGGCAGTAGCGAAGACCTCATCCGGGTCGTGCCCTTCCACCACTGGTATTTCCTGGAGAACACCTGCGTGGATTGGCACGAGACGGAGAACTTCATCTTCGTGCACGGCGGGATCCGCGCCTTCAAATCACCGGCAGAGGAAGAGATCGAGCGGCTGCAATGGATGACCTTATCGATGGCCACGCCCCATCTATCGGGAAAGACCGTGGTATGTGGCCACACCCGCAATGAATTCGCTCGTATCGCCGATCTGGGACACACGATCTGCATCGACACCGGAATCTCCAAGGGTGGAAAGCTGACCTGCCTTGAAATGGACAGCTTCGACTTCTGGCAAGCGGATGCCGAAGGCAGCATGAATTCAGGCCACCTGCGCTGAGAGGCTGCGCCACAAGTGCAGCACCGCGTAGCTCCGCCACGGCCGCCACGCCTGCGACCTCTCCTCCGCTTGCTTCGCGCTCACCCGGCCCAACGCATTTCTCACTGCAATATCCTCCTTCGGAAAGGCATCCGGCCAGCGCAGTGCCCGCATCGCGATGTAGTTCGCGGTCCACTGCCCGATCCCCGGCAGGGCCACCAGCTTCGCGATCGCGCTCTCCGGGTTCGATCCCGCATCAAGTGTCAAGTCACCTGCCCGGAAAGCCCGCGCCATCGCGAGAATGCTGTTAGACCGCGCGCTGATAATCCCCAGCCTCGCGACATCATCTAGGCTCGCCCGCGCGACCGTCTCCGCTAAAGGCGACAAGCGCGTGAGCTCCGGAAAAGGCGTGGTGATCTTCTCCCCGAAAGCTTCTGCAAATCGGCACGCAATCGTCGTCGCGGCCTTCACCGTGATCTGCTGGCCGAGGATCGCACGGATCGCCATCTCAAAGCCATCGAAAGCTCCCGGCACCCTCAGCCCCGGATTCTTCTCCACCCACGGCTTTAGCAGCTCATCCTGCCCCAGATGAGCCGCGATCAAATCCGGCCGCGCAGCGAGATCGAAGAGATTCCGCAAGCGCCCTAACAGAGCAGGCAAGACCGGCACAAGCGAGTTGGTGAACTCCACCACCAGCGCATGCTTCGCCGGAGCATGGCCCACCTTCACCCAGCCCGTGTGCTTCCCCAGCTGCACCGTGCGCGCATAGGCATCCTCACTCACCAGTTCCACATCACGAATCGCCCTTCCTCTCAAGAAAGCCAGTGTGCCTTCCCAATCGTAAGGCGGCCGGTAGCCAAGCTGCAGCGTGGAAGTATCCCCCGCCATCAAATCCACCTCCGCCGCCTCTTTCCGCAAACGCGTCGGCGGCATGCGGTAACGCGAACTGAAAGCATCATTGAAGCGCCGCAAGCTCGAGAAGCCGCTGGCAAACGCGATCTCCGTGACCGGCAGCTTCGTCTCGGTGAGCAGCTGCTTCGCGAGCAAAAGCCGCCTCGTCTGCACCAGCTCAATCGGTGAGACGCCCAGCTCTTTCTGCACGATCCGCCGCAACTGCCGGGAGCTCATCCCGAACTGCTCGGCGATCTCCTCCAGGCTGGCACCTTCATCGCTCAACCCCTCGTTCACCCGCTGCACGATCAAGTGCGCGATCCGCTGCGCTTGATCCAAGGGTGCATGCCCGGGCGCCAGCTCCGGCCGGCATCTCAGGCAGGGCCGGAATCTTTCCTTCTCCGCTGCCTCCGCACTTTCAAAGAAGAGGCAATTCTTCCGCATCGGTGCCTTCACCGTGCAGACCGGCCGACAATAAATCCCGGTCGAGGTCACCCCGACGAAGAATACGCCATCAAAGCGCGGATCGCGCGAGGTCATGGCGTTGTATGCGACTTGAGGATCGATCATGGCGACTGGCTTGCTCTCGCGGGTTGCTAGCGCCACCATAGCGCAAGCCCGCTCCAGTGCTGGCCATTTTCGGACATCGGAATCTTTTTCACTTCAGTGTCCGAAAACGGCCAGCATCAGCCCGGAAATACGCCAGACTGCGGCATGATCATGAAACTCGACCCGCAAACCGGAACGACCCGCTTCTTCCAGAAGACCATGCCCTCACCGGTGGGTCTGCTCACCTTGGTGGCAAGCGACAAGGGTCTCGCCGCGATCCTTTGGGAAAACGACGACCCGAAGCGCGTCCGCCTCGGCCAGGTCGAGGAAAACCAGAATCATCCTGTCCTCCTCGAAACCGAACGGCAACTTAGCGACTATTTCGCCGGCAAGCTCGAGCGCTTCAGCGTGAAGCTCGACTTCGCCACTGGCACGGATTTCCAGAGGAAGGTCTGGGCCGCCCTCATCACCATCCCCTTCGGCGAAACCCGCAGCTATGCGCAGATCGCCAAGCAAATCGGCCACCCCGATGCCGTCCGCGCCGTGGGTGCCGCGAATGGCAAGAACCCGATCTCAATCATCGCCCCTTGCCACCGTGTCATCGGCTCGAATGGCAAGCTGACCGGATTTGCGGGAGGGCTGGAGGCGAAGGCGCTTCTGCTCGGCATCGAGTCAAAGTGCGCGCCACAGCCGGAGCTGCTTTGAGAACAAGCAGGCCTTGGCCTGCTATGTCATGGAAGCTTCCCAGTCCTCAAGCAAGAGGCCTTTTACCCGCGAAAACTCGCGGACGTTGTGGCTGATCAGGGTGACATCAAGAGCCAATGCCTGCGCGGCGATTTGCAGATCGTAGGCGCCGATCTTGTTGCCTGCCTTCTCCAGCTCGCAGCGAACGACGGCCGCGCGCTCCGCGGAGTCATAGTCGAAGGGAAGAAGATGGAGTGGTGCCAAGAATCGCTCGACCTTGACTCGCTCACCTTTCGGATCCCTGCATCTCTGTACGCCAGAGAGGAGTTCAAAGACGCTCACCATCGAGACACCGAAGTCATCCGGCGAAAACCGGCAAATATTCGCGAGCATTTGGAGATGCCCCTGCATCACCCGGATGCAGGCGTTGGTATCGAGCAAATACCTCATTCTCCCAAATCAGGAATGCTTGGGATCTCTCCCTGATCCACACGCTCGAAGCTTGGATCGCTAATATGGATCGACTCGAAGTATCCGACGGGCCACTCAGAGCCCTTCACAGGTTCAAGAAAGACGCCATCTCCCAAACGACGAATCCGCACCTCCGTCCCCTCCAAGCGCAGTTCCTTCGGAATGCGCACCGCTTGGGAACGACCGTTGAAGAATACCGTCGTTGTCATATACGGTATATACCAGTCTTGCAGTGTTTGGTCAAATGGAGCTTCCCGCCCTTTCCTGCTCAAGCGGGGGGCTGGCATCCACCTCGGAAGAATGGTTTCATGAGTTCCGCATGCGTCTGTCCTTCATTCCCGGCATCGCCACTTGTGCCCTTCTGATCGCGAAGGTCCACGCCGCCCCGCCCCAAAGTTCCTGGGTGAATCTCGCCGCGGATGGCCGCCTGCTCTACACCCGCGATGCCCTCGGCAACCGGATCCCGGATTTCGGCGATTGTGGCTATATGGCCGGCCGCGTGCCAATTCCCGAGGTACCGGTCAAAGCCACGGTAAAACCCGGCGAGGGCGATGACCGTGCCGCGATCCAAGCCGCGATCGACCAAGTCAGCGCCTTGCCCCTGGATGCCAAGGGTATTCGCGGTGCCGTCCTCCTCAGCTCCGGCGAGTACCAGCTCGATGCCCCTCTCAAGATCAGCGCCAGCGGCGTGGTCCTGCGCGGCGCAGGAGCCAATGACAGCGACAAGGGCACCCGCCTGATCGCCACCGCGCCGCGCCAATACACCTTGGTGGAGATTTCCAGCAAGGGCTCGCCGGCCATCGAGAAGGGCGGCACCCGCAAGATCACCGACAAGTATGTCCCGGTCGGCTCGCGCAACTTCGATGTTGATGACCCGCAGGGCCTCGTGGCCGGCCAAAAGATCATGGTCCACCGTCCCTCGACGCAGGCGTGGATCGATGCCCTCGGCATGGACAAGCTCGAACAGCCGTGGAAACCGGGCTCCAAGGATCTCAAGATGGAGCGCACAGTCACCCGCATCGAGGGTCAGCGCGTGTTCATCGATGCGCCGATCACTACGGCGCTCGATGCCAAGTTCGGCGGCGGGACCTTGGACCGCTTCACTTGGAGCGGTCGCATCACGAATAGCGGCATCGAGGACATCAAGGGCATCTCCCTCTTCAATGCCGCGGTGAAGGACGACGAAGAGCACGGCTGGACCTTCGTCAGTATCAGCCGGGCGGAGGATTGCTGGGCCCGCCGCATCGTCTCGGAGCACTTCGGCTATGCCTGCGTCACGCTCGGCGATGGCGGGCGTCAGCTCAGCGTCATGGACTCCACTTGCCTGGATCCGGTCTCGCAGGTCACTGGAGCCCGGCGCTACGGCTTCGGCATCAATGGCGCGTCGCAGTGCCTCGTCATGGATTGCCACACCCGCAATGACCGCCACCAGTTTGTCACCGGTGCTGCCACTTCCGGGCCGAATGCCTTCGTCAACTGCAGCAGCGAATTGGCGCGTAATGACGCCGGCCCCCACCACCGCTGGGCTAGCGGCCTCCTCTACGACGGCGTCACAGTGGAGGGAAACGCCATCAACATCCGCAACCGCGGCAACATGGGCACCGGCCACGGCTGGGCCGGTGCCAACTGCGTGGTCTGGAACTGCAAAGCCGACTCCTACATTATCCAGAATCCGCCGACCGCGCAAAACTGGCTGATTGGCAGCATCGGCAAGATTTCCGGCACGGCCGGCACCTACGATTCGAACGGCGCCCAGGTCACCCCGGCCTCGCTGTGGAGCAAACAGCGCGAAGACCTGCAAGCACGCCCCAAGCTCCAAGTCCGCGAATATGTGGTCGGCGATTTCGATGAATTTGCCGCGGACTCCGGAGCCAGCGTCCCAATTGATCCCGCATGGCTGTCCAAAACGGCGCCCCCGGGGAAGACTGGTGCCTTCGACACACTTGAAGGCGGACGCCGTGTGCCATGGACCCACGGCTTCAAGCTCGATCCCGGCGATTCCATCGTGAGCGCCACCTTGTCAGTCAGCGTCCGCGGAATGGCGAGCGGTGCCCAAAACGGCCGGATCTTCCTCGACGATCTGGCGAACTCAAAGCCGCTTTCCCAGTACGTGGAGAGCATTCCCACCACCGGCTCCACGGTCCTGCGCATCGACCTCGCCGCCGAGCTTCCGCGTCTTGCCGACGGCAAATTCAACCTCGCCATTGAAAATAACGTGGCAGTGGATTGGTCAGTGCTAGAATTGCGTGTGGCACCGAGCTCGCCGGGCAGCTGACCCCGATTTTCGCGAAAAAACCTCGCAATGGTCTACCGCAGGGTCTACCGCCGGTCTCTTGGTGCCTCACGCGAAACGGCATCAATCCAAAGTCCGTGAAAATCACTCTCAACGATTCAGTTCCGCCGGCCAAGCGAGCCGGGGTGGAGGCCCTCGTGAAGACTCTCATCAAGGCACCGCAGATCCTGTGGATGCCCAGCCGCTTCCCGCGCTACGTGATGCTGATCGAACCGGGTCCCGAAGACAAGGCCGAGCGCGAGAGCGCATCGATCTTTGATGCCCCGCAATCCGGAACCCAATCCCTGTCTGCGATCACCAATCTTCTGGAAGACCGCATCTCGGCACACCTTGCCGGGAGCTGATCCGGAAGAGCGGACCACCTTGGGCAGGAGCTCCTATCGCTACTTCTGAATGACGCGCAGCCGGAAGAAGCGCTGCTTGCCGGTGATTGGGCCATCAAGGATCACCCAGCCGTTCTCACGTTCTTTTGCAGAGTCGGTGCGCGAATCGAATACTAACTCCGCGTTGGCCCAGTTCCCGAGCTCTTCTGTCGCCTCCACCAGGCAGATGATGTCGTCTCGACCGGGATCGAAGGGGAAGCGGAACTCCCAGTGATCACCCAAGTCGGAGCTGGTGAGACGTGGCAGCGCCTCCGCCGGATTGTCGTTCAAGCCGAGCCCCAGCGCATAGCGGAGCAAGTTTGAGGTGCCCGCCTTCCGCGGATCGGCATCCGGCCCGCCAATCGATGGCGAATTGCGATCACTGGCGTTCGGGAAGGCCAGCAATTGCCACGCCGGGAAGGAAGCGGGCGGCGCGCCGAGACGGACTTCCACGATGCTCCCCGCTACCGGGCCACTGCCGAAGTCAGCCGTCTCCGGCACCGTCAGCACTTGGGCCAGCGGGACCAGCGACCAGTTCGCACCATTCGGCTGATAGACCTCACAGGGCGTTGCGTGAATGATCGCGGCAAGATCCACTTCGGCGGGCGCAAAGAGCACCCCGCGAAAAGCGCTTCCGGCATTCGGCAGATAAATCCGGCATTTCTGCGGTGCCGCGGTGATGGCATCCACTGCCAGCAAGCCATTCAAGGCAACGGCAGGATCCCGGTAGGACGGTGATCCCGGGCTCGCGAGCACGGCGGAGATCAAATTGCCGCTCAAGCTGGGCGCGGAGAAGATCTTCCCGCCGAGATTGATGGTCCCACTCCCGCTGAGCGGGCCGGTCCGGCCGTAACCGGTGAGCGTGCCACTGCTACCCAAGGTCACGACCGAGCCGATCGCGCCGGAAAGTTCGAGCGTTCCCTCGGACAGCGTGATCGGCCCAGTGAAGCCGGTATTGTCCGCATTGAGATGCAGGATGCCACTACCGGTTTTGGTGAGTGCTTTCGAAACCGGGGTCAGCGATTCAGCAAGTTCCAAGCGATTGAGCGGGCCTTCCACATGGATCCCCGCTGCAGCCGTGAGCTCGACCGCCACCGGTAAGACGCAGTGGTTCGGCGAGGCGATGCCGGGCTCGTAGCGAAGGGCGCCGGATCGGCCAAGCAAGGGGCCGTTGGGATTCACGGGGATGAAGGGACTCCGGCCGCTGCCCGCGATCTTGATCGGGATGTCGAAGGCGTAGACGCTCGGCTCCCCGGGATCACTCCTAGAGGTCAGGCGCAGTTGCCCATTTGGACTCACCACCACCGATGAGACATGCTGCGGCGTGGCAGACTCCGTGAGCGCCAGCACCCCTTCCTCGATCAGCAGGGGGCCGGTGAAGTCCTTGTCCTCCCCGCTGAGGGAAGCCACGCCGATGCCGGTCTTGCGAAGACCGCCACTGCCGCTCCAAGGCCCCCGCAGGCGCAGGGACCCGTATTCCGGATTCCCGCCATAGTGGTTGACCTTCACGTTGAGATCAGTCGCGAGCACCGTGCCTGAGCTGACCTCGAGTTCCGCGTAGCCGGTGCCATCGCCATCCACTTGCAGCACTGCCTCCTGGCCACCGCCATGGAAGGTGAGGATATTTCCGGCAGCTTGGTCGCGGATGCGATTGCGGTAGATGTCGCTGCCCTCATTGAAGCGGATGCTGCCGATGGTAACCGGCGTGCGCAGACTGATGGCACGCTCCGCCGCGGGCGGAGCATCGATCACCGCGCGCTCACCCGGGCCGTCGGGAAAGGGCGCGGGTGACCAGTTCGCATCCGCGTTCCAGTCGCCGCTGATGTAAGGAACATACTTCGATTCAGGCTGGATCGAATAGAACGCCGCTTCCGTCAACGCACTCCACACGCCGCCGCTGAGCGCCCGTGCCTTGAGCGTCTTCCACCCGCTGATGGCTACCGCGGAGCCGTAGGTGGAGGCGATTCCCGAGACCGCACCACTGACCGGCACGCGCGGGTCACTGCCATCGAGGGTGTAGTAAATGGCACTGCCGGCACTCGCGGTGATGGTCACGGTTTGCCCGGCCGCAAGCTGCCCGCCAAATTGGCTGAAGGCCGGGGCATTCACGTTCGGGTAGAGGCTGGCGGTCTTCAGTTGCGCCAGCACGTTGGTGGTCCGCGTCGGGAAGTAGGAATTGAGCAGCCGGTCGCGCTCCGCCACCCAATGCGTATCGGCGGTGTAAATCGGCGAAGGCCCGTCCGCATCGAGGATCGTGTTGCGGTAGGCACCCCAGCGCGCCTGCTCGGCAAAGACGCTGGGCTGGACCTTCGTGGCCATCGCGTTAAAGCGAGCAATGTTTGCGGCAGAGGTCAGCGCGCCGCCGTTGAAGAAGTGCTTCTGCACCCGGTCCGCGAAGCGCAGGCGGAACTCGGCATTCTGGCGCAGCGCCATGTAGAACACCGCGGGATTGTCGTGGCTGGAATCGCTGTTGGGCGGATTGGTCCTGCCGGAGGTTACGCTCTCCATCGTCTTCTCCGCATCCCAGACAAAAAAGCGATAGCCCGCTCCCGGCTGGCGCAAGCGGGTGGCGGTCCAGTTGTTGTCCGGCCAATCCTGGTTGGAGCCCCAGATATTGAGCAGCATGTAGTCAATGAAGGGATCAATATCGAGATACTCTTGGATCGCCGCGTACTGCTCGGGAGTGGCGAGCCCCGCCAAGGCAATCGCGCGCATGGCATCCCAGGCGATATTGTCGCCGCTCACCACCCCGTTGTGATTCATCGCATCGTAGTCTTCCCGCTCGCCGCCGAAGTGGGTGGCAGAGAAGGCGTCGTCCGGCTTCTCGGAGGGATTGTAGATCCCCCAGTAATTCCCGTTGATGTAGAGGTGGACGAAGTTGCCCTCCGCCGACATTCCATTCATCGCGGCCTGGGTGTCGCGCATCCACTGGTCGCGGAAGATCAGACCGCGGGCGCGCTCCGAACTCGCCATGTGCAGCCAGGAATTATTGAAGTTCCCCCGCAGGACCAGCGTGTTGAAATCCGCCACCGTGCTGCCGCCGTCCGCCAGCACCGGCACACGCAGCCGTCCCTCGCCGAGCGCGCCGCGAAAGTGCAGCCGCATCGATTTCTTCGGGGTCTTCGCGAAGTAGCGGCTGGCACCGCCATGGATGCTCAGCCCCGCATCGATCTGCGTGTCCAGCGAGCGGTCGGGACTCATCCACTCCGCGGAGACCACTTTCTCGATGTTGGGACTCTCCGGATTCGAATAAACGCCGTTGTCAGCACCGAAGGCATCGGTGACTGAAAGCGAGAGCGAGAGCGTAGGCAAACTGGACAGAGCTGTCTTCATCCGGGCCGCGTAGCCGGATTGCGACTTCACCGCCGGACTCATGCCGTAGCTGACGGACGTGAAGTCATCCCAAGTCGCAGGGTAGCCCGCGGGGGTTCCCGACTGGTTCACGATGTCGTTGAGGAAGAAGTATGAACAGGTCGCGATCTCCCGCGTGGGCAAGGTGCCGTTCTTGAAGGCCGCCGCTCTGACAATCCTGGTAGAGGCGATGGTGATCGGCGCGGAGTAGGTGCTGCCATTCGTCAGCGAGGGCTCGCTGCCATCCAGCGTATAACGCAGCGACACCGCCGGATCCGGATGGCTGATGATGAGCTTGAAGCTGCTCTCCTTGAAGCCGCGGGGCTCGGAGAGCACCGGCTTGCCTACCGGTGCGGCGTAGGCCGTGCTGCCATTCGCCGCCCCCGGCGTGGGCGTGGCGAACCAGACGAAGGTATTGCCACTTTCAGGACTCCGGCCACGGCTCGCACCCTGTGGGATCTTGGCTCCGGAGACCAGGTCTTCCGTGATCCCCTCCGGACGGGTCAGCACGAGATCTTCGCCGTCGGAGTCGATGCTGAAGTTTGTGTGGATCTTCGGCGTCAGCGGCAGCGTGGCACCGGGCAGCGAGTAGCGTGTGCCGAGATAGACATCGAGGAATGCCAACTCCGCCGCCGCCAGCGGGCGGTCGTAGAGCAACACCTCTGCGATCTCGCCATCGAGAGCCTGGCCGGTCTTCGCGCTGCCGACGGCCATTTCCTGAAGCCCGGAAATCAGCACCGAGCCCGGGCTCTCCGCTTGCGAGCCGATCAACTGGCCGTTCTTGAACAGGCGGGCCCGCGGTGAATCCAGATTGCCTGCCATCGTGGTCGAAAGGACCGACCATTCATTGCTGGCGACCGCGGCGGTCTTGCCGATGGGACTCATCAGTCCGGCCCGGAAGCGCGCCTCGCCGTTCACGTCGATCGCCAGGCTGGTATCGGTCGTGCTGTCGCTCGGATTCCAAGCACCGAAGATCCCGGAGGGCGAACCATTGCCCGTCCACTTCGCTACACTGAAGAGCGTGAAATTGTTGAGGCTGGTCAGACCATTGAAGGGAGCCACCGGCAGCTTGAAGGCCTGCGAGGAACTGCGGGTGAACTGGAAGGCCGGCTTGCCATTGCGGCGATTGGTCCGGAAGACCGGCCGCGTGCTGCTCGATGATGCGGTGCCATCGTTGGCCTTGCCGCTGAGGTCCTTCCACGTGCTCGTCGCCTCGCCATCCGAGTGGCTCTCGCCTTCCGCCTTCAGCCAAAGAACCAGGCCCGGAATGTCATCGGGCGAATCCACGCTCAGTCCGCTGCCCGTGCCCGTGCGGTCTTTTCCCGAGCACCAGATGACAAGTCGCGCGCCCGGGGCCAGATCGACCGCTGGCAGCTCGAACTTGAAGGGGTCCTCGCTGTCGTCCGAAATGCCCCAGCCCTCAAGATTCACCGTGGAACTGCCGCGATTGAGCAGCTCCACCCAATCCGAAGCATCGCCATCGTCGTCGAGAACAGTCTCGTTCGACGATTGGATCTCGCTGATCACGACATCGCTTCTCGACAGACCTGCGAATGCAAGCCAGCCGACAAGCGCCAGGGTGGGGGGGCGCCAAGGCTTCATGGGGGGATGAACCAGCCGGAGGGTGGGTAAAGGGCGATGAGACGATGGGTGAAGAAATCGTCACCTGCAAGATTCGATTGATTGGCGAATTCTGATAATCATAAGTTTATAGACACTCCTCTGGAGCCCAAAAAAGCGGCACCCCATAAGGAGTGCCGCTCGGAAAAGGTCCGCCGGAAAATCGATTCAATAGCGACGCCCGCCGCCGCTGCCGGCTGGTCTGCCTCCACCGCCACCACCGCCGCCACGCTCTTCGCGGGCCTGGGCTTCGTTCACCTTCAGGTTGCGGCCATCGAGTTCTTTGCCATTGAGGGCCGCGATCGCGCTCTTCATGGAGGCGGCGGAGTCCATGGTCACAAATGCAAATCCGCGGGGCTGGCCGCTCTCGCGGTCCGTCGGCAGGTGGACATCGGTCACTTGGCCGTGCTGGGAAAACAGGGCTTCGATGTCCTGTTTGGTCGTCTGGAACGACAGATTGCCTACATACATTTTCATAACATCATCCGCTGGTTCCTGCATCGCAGGACCTTCTGAGCTGTTCCCGTGAATCGGGTCTCAGATCACCACCGAATTCTGCAAACTCGCCTGGCAATACTCCAAGTCTTGATCTTGCCAAGGCGGGAACCAACAGGACACGGTAGGGGCGCTAGGGTCGATAAGCGACAAGATTCCGAAAATACCTGCACCCGGGCCGCTTCACGCGGCTGACCCGGGGGCTAAAATTTGATATACTTTGACTGCTTCCGGCACCCGGCGTAGCGTCACCCGTTTCGCAGGAGGCCAAAAAAAGGCCGCTTGTCGGGGTTTCCCAAGCCCTGCCGCCATGGAGAGCGCGAGATTTCACGCGCCGTGCCATGAAAGCCCCGACGTCCACCCGCCACATTGCCTTTATCGGCAATTATTCGCCCCGCCGCTGCGGGATCGCCACCTTCACCACCGACATTTGCGAGGCCATCGCCGATGAGTTTCCGGATGCGACCTGCATTGCTGGAGCGATGAATGACCGGCCGGAAGGTTACGACTATCCAACGCGGGTCCGCTTCGAGATCGAGCAAGATGATCCCGAATCCTATACCCGGGCGGCGGACTTCCTCCACATCAACAATGTCGAGGTCGTCTGCGTGCAGCATGAATTCGGGATTTTCGGGGGCCCTGCCGGATCTCATCTGCTCGGCTTCCTGAGCCAGTTGAAGAAGCCGGTGGTGACCACCCTGCACACCGTGCTCAAGGCACCGGACGCGGCACAGCGCGAGGTCATGGAGCAACTCGACCGGCTTTCCGACCGTTTCATCGTAATGGCGGAGCGCGGCCAGCGCCTGTTGGTGGACGTCTATGGCATCGATCCGGCGAAGATCGACCTCATTCCCCACGGGGTGATCGACATGCCCTTTGTTGATTCCAATTTCTACAAGGACGTGTTCGATGCAGAGGGCAAGACGGTGCTCCTCACCTTCGGCCTGCTCTCGCCGAATAAGGGCATCGAAACGGCCATCAAGGCCTTGCCAGCCATTCTCGCCGCCCATCCGGATGTCGTCTATCTTGTGGTGGGAGCGACTCACCCGCATCTCATCGCCTCGCAAGGAGAAGCCTACCGGGAAGGGCTCGAAGCGCTCGCCTGCGAACTCGGCGTGCAGGATCAGGTGGTTTTCCACAATCGCTTCGTTTCGATGGATGAGCTCAAAGAGTTCATCGGCGGCTCGGACATCTACATCACGCCGTACCGGAATGAAGAACAGATCACCTCCGGCACGCTGGCCTACACCTTCGGGGCGGGGAAGGCGATCATCTCCACTCCTTACTGGCACGCCTTGGAATTGCTCGCCGACGACCGCGGGGTGCTCGTGCCCTTTGCCGATGCGGAGGCCATCTCCGCGGCAGTGAATGATCTGCTCGCCCATCCGACCCGGATGACCGCCATGCGCAAGAAGGCGTGGAAGGAAGGCCGCAAGATGACTTGGCCGGAAGTGGCTCGCCGCTACATGGACAGCTTCGACCGTGCACGGGCGGGGCTAAGCGTGCCCTCCGTCGCAGTCATGGAAGAACGCGAGACTGACAACGCGCACTATCCGATCCCGGAGCCGAAGCTCGATCATCTGTTCCGGATGACCGACCACACCGGCATCTTCCAGCACGCGATCTACAATGTGCCCAATTATCACGAGGCCTACTGCACCGATGACAATGCGCGGGCCTTCATTTTCACCATCCTTCATCAGGAAGAACATGGCCCGGATCCGGAACTCGATCGCTTGGCCAGTTCTTATCTCGCCTTCCTCTGGTATGCCTTCGACGCGAACACGCGACGCTTCCGGAACTTCATGAGCCACGAGCGGCAGTGGCTTGAGAGCAAGGGTTCAGAGGACAGCCACGCGCGAGCCTTGTGGGCCGCGGGCACCGCCTTGGGGCGCTCGCCGAATGAAGGCTATCGCAATCTTTGCGCCCTGCTCTTTCAGCGCGGGCTGGCATCAGTGAAGCACTTCAGCTCCCCGCGGGCCTGGGCCTTCACCTTGGTCGCCATCCATGAATATCTCCGCGCCTTCTCCGGGGACCGCGAGGTCGGCAAGATGCAGGAAATCCTCGTCGCCCGGCTGATGGACCTTTTCCAGGCGAACTCTGCGCCGGGCTGGCTGTGGTTCGAGCGGATCGCGACCTATGACAATGCCAAGCTACCGCATGCCCTGATCCTCTCCGGCCAGCACCCGGCGATCGAAACCGGCCTGATCTCCCTGCGCTGGCTGATCGAAGAACAGACCGGTGACGGCGGCCAGTTCTCGCCAATCGGCTGCCACGGCTTCTGGCCACGCGACGGGGAAAAGGCACGCTTCGACCAGCAACCGGTAGAGGCACACGCCATCATCTCCGCCTGCACAGCCGCGTATGAAGTCACCGGCGAGAAGGTCTGGGCCGATCATGCCCGCCGCTGCTTCGAGTGGTTCCTCGGCCGCAACGACCTCGGTGTCCCTCTCTATGACGAGAATTCGGGCGGCTGCCGCGATGCCTTGCTGCGCGATCACATCAACCAGAACCAGGGAGCTGAATCCACCCTCGCCTTCCACCTTTCCCGCACCGAGCTAAGCCGCTGCAAGCCCTCCCTTGCCACACCCTGACCGCGGCGGCTGCTCCCCCCCCAGCGGCATTCATCATCTCTCTACCCAAACCAAACCATCCAATCCCATGGGCGACAAATCCCCGAAATCGAAGCAAAAGAACCAAGCCCAGAAGGCTAGCAAGGACAACGCCGCCTCACAGGCGAAGCAGCGCCAGACCGACGCCCGGAACCAGCCAGCGGCCGGCGCTCCACCTAAAAAGAAGTAGGTGGTCCGCCGCGCCTGGAAGCGGAAGCCGATTGACGGACGGCGGCTGCCTGCTCACTGATGCCGCCATGAAACCCGTCCTGCGCTCCCCTCTCGCCCTCGCCGCACTGCTCGCCGCCAGCTGCGCCGCGCCGGAGCCGCCCGTCGACCCGAACAAAACGTCCTACTTCGTCGATGTGGAGTATACGATCGGCACCGACGGCAAGACCAGCAACGCCAAGGTAATCAATACCGACGCCCCGCAATTGCTCCAGAAGGAAGCTCTGGCCGAAGTCTATCGCTGGCACGCGGAACGCTCCGCCGATCCCTCCCGCGCGCGCCGCCGGATCGAGTTCGCCGCGGAGAAGGATCCGGTCCAGTGAGGCACGCTTCCCGCTCGCCAGAAGCGGGTTTCCGGTTAGATTGTCGGACTCATGACCCCGGCAGTCTCGGACTACGAAAAGCTCGGCACCTTCTACATCGGCCGCGAATACGATCTGGACACCAAGGCCGCTGACGGCGGGCTGGTGCTCTACGATTCGAAGGACCTCGTCACCCACGGCGTGGTGCTGGGGATGACAGGCTCCGGCAAGACCGGCCTCTGCCTCGCCCTGCTGGAGGAGGCGGCGATGGACAACATCCCTGCGATCATCATCGATCCCAAGGGCGACATCTCGAACCTGCTGCTCAGCTTCCCGAATCTCAGCGCCGCTGACTTCCGCCCGTGGATCAATGAGGACGACGCGGCCAAGAAGGGCGTCTCGCCGGATGACTTCGCCGCCAGCACGGCGGAGATGTGGAAAAAGGGCCTCGCCGAGTGGGGCCAAGGGCCCGAGCGCATCGCCCAGTTCTGCGACAAGGTCGACATCAACATTTTCACCCCTGGCTCGAAGGCTGGCATCCCGGTCTCTATCCTCAGTTCGCTGGACGCGCCTTCCTTCGAGATCATGGACGACGCCGAGCTGCTCGGCGAGCGGGTCGAAAGCACGGTGTCCTCCCTGCTCTCGCTGGTGGGCGTGGATGCCGATCCGATCCAAAGCCCGCAGGCGATCCTGCTTTCCACGATCTTCCAGAAGGAGTGGCAGGCGGAGCGCGGCATCACGCTGGAAACCCTGATCCGGCACATCCAGAAGCCGTCCTTCGACAAGGTCGGCGTGATCGATCTCGATAGCTTCCTCCCGCAGAAGGACCGCCAGGCGCTGGCGCTCAAGTTCAACAACTTGCTCGCTTCGCCGGGTTTCGCGACCTGGCTGGAGGGCCCGCCGCTGGACATCGCCAAGATGCTGCACACACCAGAGGGCAAGCCGCGGATCTCGATCTTCTCGATCGCGCACCTCGGCGATGCCGAGCGGATGTTCTTCGTCAGCCTGCTGCTCAACCAAACCCTCGGCTGGATGCGGGCGCAAAGCGGCACCACCTCGCTGCGGGCTCTGCTCTACATGGACGAGATCTACGGCTACCTGCCGCCCTCGCAGAATCCGCCGAGCAAACGGCCAATGATGACGCTGCTCAAGCAGGCCCGCGCCTTCGGTCTCGGCTGCCTGCTGGCGACTCAGAACCCGGTAGACCTCGATTACAAGGCACTCTCGAACATCGGCACCTGGTTCCTCGGGCGCTTGCAGACCGAGCGGGATAAGATGCGCGTGCTGGACGGCTTGGAAGGTGCCGCCGGGGCCCAGAACGCAAAGTTCGACCGCGGTGAGATGGAGAAGCTGCTTTCTGCCCTCGGCAACCGCGTCTTCCTGATGAACAACGTCCACGAGGACCACCCGGTGCTCTTCCACGTGCGCTGGGTGATGAGCTACCTCACCGGTCCCCTCACCCGGACCAGCATCAAGGCCCTGATGGACCCAAAGCGCGGGGCCTTCGGGGGAAAAGACGCAGCCGCCACCCCGGCCGCTGCAGCGGCGAATCCGATGGCGATGCCGGGAGCTGCTCCCGAACCGGCCGCCAAGCCTTCCGCTCGCCCCTTGGTCGGCAGCGGCATCGTGGAGAAATTCGCGCCGCCCGCCGGCGATGCCTCCGAGGTCACCTACAAACCGCACCTCCTGCGCGTCGGCACGGTTCATTTCAGCTCCGCCAAGACCGGAGCAGATGGTGCCGTCAAGGTACGGAAGGTGAACGCAATCTTGCCCGAGGCGATCGACTGGGACCACGACCTGCCCCCACCGCTGAAGCCGGAGGATCTAGGCTCCGATCCTGCCGAAGGCGCGGGCTTCGACAACCTGCCGGGCTTCGCAATGAACGCCGCGAACTACAAGCAGGTGCAGAAGGACTTCGCCGACTGGCTCTACCGCAACCAGCGCGCTGATCTCTTCTCCTGCCCCTCGCTCAAAGCCTACTCGCAGCTCGGTGAGTCCGAGGGCGAGTTCCGCGCCCGCCTGACCCAGCAGGCCCGCGAAGCACGGGATGCCGCGGTGGAGAAACTCCGCGACGCCGCACAAAAGAAACTCAGCACCCTGCAAGGCAAGCTCCAGACCGCTGAAGCCGGATTGGCCCGCCAGAAGGCCGAATCCCAAGGCGCCTTGGTGCAGGCGGGTGCTTCCATTCTAGGCGGTCTGCTGGGCGGCCTGCTCGGCCGCAAAGGCGGCGGCGGTTCGCTGATCTCCAAGGGCACCTCCGCCTACAAGCAGCACGAGGACGTGAACGTCGCCGAGGACAAGGTTGAGGGCGTTCAAGCTGACATCGCCACGATCGAAAAGGAGCTGCAGGCAGATATCGAAGAGCTCTCGCGTTCCTACGACCCGACGGCGCTCCAGCTTGAGACCGAGACCCTCAAGCCAGCCAAGACCAATGTCACGGTGGATTCGGTCGCGTTGCTGTGGCTGCCATACGATGAACGCGGGGAAAGGGCCTGGTGATGTCACTTTGCGCCAGTGACTTACAATTCCCTTGGAAAATTCCATGTGGCGGATTCGCGATTCACGCGGAGGGTTTGGGCGAACAACCCATCACAACCATGGGAGACAAGAATCCAAAAGCACTGAAGAAGCTCCATGCCCAGCAGGAGGTTCAGAGAAAACAGAAAGCCGAAGGGCAACAGCGTCATCAACAACGGCTCCACGAGATGCATGAAATGAAGCATCCGCACGAAGTGCAGGAACCGAAGACCTGACGCGGATTTCCCCAGGTTTGAAGGCGGCCCCGAAGATTCGGGGCCGCTCGCTTTTCAGGGGGCTGGCCTCCCCATTTGCTCGAATCCGTACTTCATCGCTGGATGAAATAATTTCGAGAAATTTCCTAGCGGGGAACGCTGAAGCGGCGTCCCTTTGCGGCTCCGGGCCGCCCGCCCCTATGATCATGAAAACCAAATATCTGTTCGCGGCAGCCGTTGCCGCCTCCCTCGGCCTTGGTTCCGCTTTCGCCGGCGGCGAAGGCTGGTCTCACGACTTTGAAGCCTCCAAGAAGCAGGCTGCCTCCGAAAAGAAGGACCTGCTGATGGATTTCACCGGTTCCGACTGGTGCGGCTGGTGCATCAAGCTGAACGACGAGGTCTTCAGCAAGGATCCCTTCAAGGCAGGCACCAAGGACAAGTTCGTCCTGGTGGAAGTCGATTTCCCGAATGATGACTCGAAGCTCTCCGAGGAGACGAAGAAGCAGAACGAGGAACTGAAGAACAAGTTCGCGATCGAAGGCTTCCCGACGATCATGCTCTGCGACGCGGGCGGCAAGCCCTACGCCCAGACCGGCTACCAGGAAGGTGGCCCGGAGAAGTACGTGGCGCACCTCGATGAACTGCGCGCCAAGCGCGAAGCCCGTGACAAGGCTTTCGCCGAAGCCGACAAGCAAGAAGGTCCGGCCAAGTCGAAGGCGCTGATCGCCGCGCTCGATGCCATGGAACTGGAAGGCGCGATGGTCGCCACCTTCTACGGCGACACCGTCGAGAAGATCAAAGCCGCCGATCCGAAGGACGAAACCGGCTACGTGAAGAAGATGGAAGAAGGCAAGAAGTTCGCCGACTTTGATGCCAAGCTGAAGGGCTTCTTCGAGAAGGGCCAGGAAGCCGAGTCCGAGGAAGACATGAAGAAGGCGATGGAGTCCGCCATGGGCGACGCCATCAAGTTCGTGGAAAAGACCTTGGCCGACGGTTCCTTCACCGGTGAGAACAAGCAGAAGGTCCTGCTCGCCAAGGCCAGCATCCACGCCAACTCCGGCAAGTTCGACGACGCGCTGAAGGCGATCGACGAGTCGCTGGCTGCCGCTCCGAACAGCGATCTGGCCGCCCGCATCCCGGGCTTCAAGAAGCAGCTTGAGGCCGCCAAGAACGGTGGTGGTGCCGAAGGCGGTGAAGAAGAGGAAGCGGAAGATCCGGCCGAAAAGAAGGCTGGCGAATAATCGCTGATCGCTCTGAAATTCAAAGAATTCCAGCCGCCCGGCAGCCAGCCGGGCGGCTTTTTTGTGCCCGCACGGGAGCATCCAAAAGTCTCATTTTTGTTCGAGCGAACAGCTTTTTCGTTGACGTAGGTGTTCAGGCCTGAGAGAACCCGGCATTCCCAACCAGACTGACTTATGGCTAAAACCGATGACGCATCCGACAAGCTCGCCGACGCCCGCAAGCGTAACCTCGACATGGCTATCTCCAGCATCCAGAAGGAGTTCGGAGAAGCCGCCATCATGCGGATGGGCGATGGCAACCGCGTCGACGTGGATGTCATCCCGACCGGCAACCTGCTGATCGACCGGGCGCTGGGCGTGGGTGGTTTCCCCCGCGGCCGTATCATCGAAGTGTTCGGCCCGGAATCCTCCGGTAAGACGACCCTGACCCTCACCGCAATCGCCCAAGCCCAGAAGAAGGGTGGCCTAGCCGCCTTCATCGACGTGGAGCACGCGCTCGACCCGCAGTATGCCAAGATGCTGGGCGTGAATCTGGACGACCTGCTGGTCTCCCAACCCTCCTCCGGTGAAGAAGCGCTGCAAATCTGCGAGGCGCTGGTGCGCTCGAATGCGATCGACGTGATCGTCCTCGACTCGGTGGCCGCGCTGGTGACCAAGCAGGAACTCGACGGCGAAATCGGCGACTCCACCGTGGGCGCCCAAGCCCGCCTGATGAGCGCGGCGATGCGCAAGCTGACCAGCTTCATCTCGAAGGCCCGCACCGTCTGTATTTTCACCAACCAGATCCGCGAGAAGATCGGGGTGATGTTCGGCAATCCGGAAACCACTCCTGGTGGCCGGGCGCTGAAGTTCTTCGCCTCGGTCCGTGTGGATATCCGCCGCATTGGCCAGATCAAGTCCACCGATGGCTCGGTCCAAGGCAGCCGGACCAAGATCAAGGTAGTGAAGAACAAGGTCGCGCCGCCCTTCACGGAGTGCGAGTTCGACATCATGTATAACGAGGGGATCTCCTCGGTCGGCTCTCTGCTCGACCTCGCGCTGGAGATGGACCTGATCCAAAAGCGGGGCTCGTGGTTCGCCTACAATGGCAGCCAGCTCGCCCAAGGCCGCGACGCCGCCAAGGACGCCCTCAAGGCGGACGAGGCGCTCTACACCGAGCTCTCCGACAAGGTCCGCGAGAAGCTCGACGCAGCGAAGAAGAAGTAAGGAGCGAACAATAAACGGTTTCACATCGAGTTCGCGTTCGATGGGGCGGCGGTCATTGACCGCCGCTTTTTCGTTTTCGCAGCGCGCGCTACTAGCGACAGCAGGGTCCGGGCGCTCTGCCAGATACTGGACTTTTCCTTATCATTCTGCCACATCCCGCTGACTTATGGCTGCACCCTTTCCGCCGGCTCCAGAGACATCTCTACCCGCTCCCGATCCGGAGCGTCTCCGTTTCTCGGGAGAGGTTGCCTTCGCCGATGCCTTGGCTGGCACCGGCTTCTTCCCCCGGGCCGCGGTGCCCGTGCTGCCGGATGCCGATCAGATCCGCCGTGGCTTGCTGACGGGGCATCTCCGGCTTTCCGAAAACATGGCGCCCGAGATTTTCGCATGGTCCGCCCGTGCGGTTGCCGCGCTTGGCCTGACCAAGCCGGTCGAGCTCTATCAGGCTGCCGGGGATGAGAATGCCGCCAATCACATCTGTGCCGACGTCGTCTTCGTCAGTCTGCAAGGCAGGCTGATCTCATCGCTGGATGAGGGCTCCTTTCTCGCGCTGTTGGGACATGAGTTCGGACATCATCTCGCGCATACCGATTCGTTCGCCGGGACACCGCGGCTAGCCGCCATCCGGCATGCCGCGGCGATCGCGCGGGATACCGGCCTGCCTTTGGAGGCGCGGGTCCTCGGCTCGCGGGTCTCGATGGCCATGGAGTTCACCGCCGACCGCTTCGGTGCCATTGCCGCCGGCAGCATCGAAGGTCCGATCCGTTTGCTGATGGCGATTGTGACCGGACTTCCCGCGGAACGCCTGGGCCATGATGTGCCGACCTATCTGGCCCAAGCTCACGCCATCTTCGACGATGCCGCGAAGTCTGCTACCGCCGCGCTGGGCTCTCATCCGGAACACTTGCTGCGCGCCTACGCCCTATCGCTTTTCGGAGAGAGTGACCTGTTCCGCTCAATCACCGGCCAAGGTCCCGGGACGCGTTCCATCGCCGATGTGGATGCGATCCTAGCGGGCATCCTCACCGCATCCGGAGAGAAGCTCTTCGACAAAACCGAGGAGGCCACGCTGCCGCCCGAACTGCAGGAGTTTGCCCTCGCGGCCGCCGTACTCGTCGCGACATCGGACGATGATCTCGACGAATCCGAAGCCAAGGCATTGGAGGAAACCTTCGCCAACCTGCTCCCCCATTGGAAGGACCTGCTCGATCCCGCCGTCGCGCTGGCACGTTTCGATGAACTGCTGCCGCTGGCCATTTCCGGCGGAGAGCCGGTGGCCCTGGCGATCTTCAACATCCTGCTCCACATCACGCTGGCCGACCGGGAAATCCACATCCGCGAGCTTGAGGTCCTCGCCGCAGTCGGCCGCTCCCTGCAACAGGAGCATCTTTTCCACTATCTATTGGCCGCGGTCGCACAGGATTTGCGGCTGGACCGCTCCCAGCGTCCGGTAGAGCGCCCCTTACCCGCCTTGCCACCGGGGACTGGCGAAACGCGAGCGGCCTTGGGAGGCTTGTTCGCGGGCTTGTCACGGCGGGGCGGTGGTAGCGTCGCCCTTTCCCGTTTGCTCCGCATCCTCGGCGAGAAAGTATGGCAGCCCGCGCTGCTCCAGACCTTGGTCACGGCAGCCGCGCCCCATCACCTGGAGCCCGCTGCCGGGCCGATTACCGATGAGAATGGCAGGATCCGACTGGAGCAGCCGCTGCTATTCCGCCTAACCGATTCGGAGCGGCATCGTCGCGAGAAGGCCGCCGAACTCCAGCCCACGGACGGTCTGGCCAATGCCAAGGACCGGGACTCCCTGCTCACCGCGCTGAAACATCTCCGCGAGCGGCTTGTCTCCGGTGACGGCCGCAGTCCTTCCATCCGTCTGTACCGCGCCAGCGCAGGCCGGCACTTCGACCTCGCGCGGCTGGACGCGGTGATCGCCGGTCGCTCCGAGCGGATCGTCACCCAGCTCTATGACTCCACCACGCTGCCACTCCTCGGCGGGGACGAAGCCGGGCTATCAAAGACCTCCGCGGAACTCGCGAGCAGCCTGCGCGCGCTGGATCGCGAGGCACGCGCCCGGGTCGAGGAAACCGGTGCCCGCGACCTGCATCTCGGCTATCCCTTCCTGATCGGAAAGGTCGGCCCCTTCTTCGTCCGCGCGCCTCTCATCCTTCATCCCTTCGCCCTGCACGGCGATTCGCGCGGCGGCGGGCACTATCAGCTCAAGCGGGCCAGCGATGACACACCACTCGCCAACCAAGCTCTGCTGCGTTTGCTGTTCGCGAAGAAGGGCTTCCCCTTCACGGAGGAACTCGCCACCGAGCTTGATCAGAAAGCCGCGGAGTCTCCTGAAGCCCTGCTCGCCGCACTGCGCAATCTGGGCTTGGATGCCCGCCCGCTCACCGGCGCGGTCGGCCAATTTGAAGACCTCTCACCGGCCGCGACCGAGCTGCTGCCGGAGGGAATCGCGCTGTCCGAGAATGCGGTGATCGGCTTCTTCCCCCAATCGTCCTCCGACCTGCTGCAGGACTACGACGAACTCCTCACGCGTCTCGATCCGGCTTCCAGCAGCTCCCTGGAATCTTCCCTGAATGCCGCTTGCGACATCCTGCCCGCCTCGCATCGTCCGGCCTTTGCGATCCCTGCCCACGCGGGGGAGCCGGATCAGCCGGTCATCTACTCCGATCCTTCCCAGCGGGCCGCAGTGCGCAGTTCCCGCGCCCACCGCTTGCTGGTGGTCGATGGCCCGCCGGGCACTGGCAAAAGCCAGACGATCGTCAATCTCGTCGCGGATACCCTCGCCCGTGGCGGGAAGGTCGCCGTCGTCTGCGAAAAGCGTGTCGCTCTGGATGTGGTGAAGCAGCGGCTGGATGCCGCCGGGCTCGGCCATCTCGCCGCCGTGGTCCACGATGTGCATGAGGACCGCAAGCCGCTCTACACCCACATCGCCGATCGTTTGGAGAATCCTGAGCGGCGGAGCTTCGGTGAGGCACGTCTTACGGAACTCCGCCGGGAGGCCCGCGCCTTGGAGACGGAACTGGCCGCCCGTTCGCGCCTGCTCGCAAGCGCCACGGCCTCTGGTTTGAGCGTTGGCGGCCTGCATTCCTTCGCCGCGGCGAAGCCCGATTTCCCCGGCTGCGACTCCCCTTCCCTGGCTAGCCTCCCGCTGGATCGCCTGCCCGCGCTGCACCGACACCTTCGGGAGTTGCATCCGCACTCGCGGCACTTCGCGAAGTCATCGCCATTTCACAGCGAGCCGCCACGCGCCTCGCTCGCCACTTCAACCGATGATGACTTGAGGAGCATTCTGGCAGCGCTTCGCACGACTCGCGAAACGGCGGAGGCCTACGAGCGCGCCTACGCCGTACAGCCACTTCCTGCTCCCGCCCTCAGCGCCGCCCGCGAGGCGCTTCAGCTTGCGGTGCAGACCCCGGTCGCGGATCCGCTGTTCCCGGTTCTGTTAGGCCGCCGCCTCGATCCGCCGGCTCATGCCACGCTGGAGAATTCCTTCGCCGCGGTGGGCAAGAGCCTGCCGCTGCTGCTGGAAGAGAAATCCCGAGTCCAATTCGCCGACAGCCCGGAACTCACGGCGGCCTTGGCCACTGCCCGCCAGCACGTCTCGTCCTGGCTGAAGTTCCTCAAGCCCGCTTGGCGGCGTGCCCGCGCGATCGTGCTCGAAGCACTTCACCGCGACTGGCCGGATAAGGCAGCCGCGAAGCTCGACCCGGCACTGCTCGCCGCGATCGAACGCCGCCTTTCTGCCGCTCGTGGTTGGACCGCCGCCGCCCAGCTTTTCGAGGCCCTCGGCATGCCTTCCCGACTGCCTGCCGATGCCGCCACGCTGGCGACCCGCCATTCGGAGATGCTCGGGCTGTGGGAAACCGCCGATCGCCTGTCGGCGGCCCGGCCCTCACTCGAATCGCTGGGCCTCTGGCCGCTCGCCACGGGAACGGATAGCCCGGCAGGTGGCTGGACCGCTTGGTCCAGTCGCTGCCAGGCAGCACTCGATCTACTCGCCGCGCAACAGGCCTACTTCGATGCCGCCCGGATCGCGGCACTTCATTTCCCAGTAGCAGGAAAGCTGCCTCCGGCTGGTCTTGCAGCGCTCGAAGCAGCCTTTCATGCCGAGGCGGTGTCACTGCGGCTCGCCGATCAATCCTTCGCGCAACTGACTGCTACCCTTCCCAATCCTTTGCCACTGGTGGCAAGCTTCGCCGATTCCTTTGCGGATGCTGCACCCCAGCAATGGTGCGAGCTAGCCGACCGCGCATGGGCTGAGGCCCACTTGAAAGCCGCCGAGTTCACCGATCCCTCGCTGGCGATGCTCGACCAAGCGATTCCCCTGGGCTCGCCGGAAGCCGCTTCGAGCCGGCTGCTCGAGCTTCATCAACTCATCGCCGCGGAAGAATCGCTGCGCATCTCCGCCGCAGGTGATCGGACCGGCTTGATGGCCGTGTTGCCCGCAGAGGCCCGGGTGCGCCGCAGCCCCGAACAAGCCGCCCGCGAGAATCTGATCAAGGAGACCCGCAAGCAGCGCCGGGTCACGGCGATGCGCACCTTGGTCCGACAGCATGCCCGCGAAATCCTGGATGTCGTGCCGGTCTGGCTGATGTCACCGGAGACCACTGCGATCCTATTCCCGCGCGAGCCGATCTTCGACCTTCTCATCATCGATGAGGCCTCGCAGTGCACCGTGGAGAATGGCCTGCCGGTTCTCACCCGTGCCCAGCGCGCGGTGGTCGCCGGGGATGACAAGCAGATGCCGCCCTCATCTTTCTTCAAAGCCGGCAGCAGCCTGGAGATCGATGAAATGAGCGAGGCGGAGGTCGCACCCGATGCCTTCGATTCCGAATCCTTGTTGGTCCTCGCCCGGGCCACAGGGTCTGGAGCCCCGCTCCGCTGGCACTACCGGGCGCTCTTCGAAGAGCTGATCGCCTTCTCTAACCATTCGATGTATGGCGGCTCGCTGCTCACCATTCCCGCCACACTCTCGCGTTCCGCCCCGCCTGCCATCCGCTGGGTGCGGGTAGAGAATGGCACTTGGGACAAAGGATCGAATGCTCCTGAGGCGAAACGCGTGGTCGATCTGCTGGCCGATCTGTTGGCCCGGCCCAAGCCACCCACCGTCGGCATCGTCACCTTCAACCTTTCCCAGCGCCGCACGATCCTCGACGAGATCGACGCGCGGCGCAGCAGCGATCCCGCCTTCTCCGCGCTGTGGGATGCAGCGAGCACCCGCGAATCACTCGACGAGCGGCCCTTCGTCAAAAACCTGGAGAGCGTCCAAGGGGATGAGCGCGAGTTGATCCTCTTCTCGCTCGGCTACGCGCCGGTGCCGCGGAAACGGAAGGACGGCAGCGACGAGATCTATGTGCCCGCCCGCTTCGGGCCGCTCGGCCAGAAAGGCGGCGAGCGACGGCTCAACGTCGCCGTATCCCGCGCGAAGTCCGAGATCATCGTGGTCTCATCCTTTGAGCCTTCCATGCTCTCGGTCGCGAATACCAAGCATGACGGGCCGCGCATGTTCAAAGCCTTCGTCGAATTCGCCCGCCACCTCGGCGAAGGCCGCCGCACCCAGGCCGAGAAGATTCTCTCCCTAGTCAACGACTTGCCCAAAACTGGACAAAACAAGGCATCGAAATCCGCAGGCGATACCCACCTGCCCCTGCACCACCAGCTCTCGCTCGCACTGGAAAAAGAAGGACTCACGGTCGAAACCCTGGTCGGAACTTCAGAGTTCCGTTTGCCCGTAGCAGTCGTATCCCGCGGGGATCATCACCGCTACGCCCTAGCCATCCTGTGTGAGGAAGGCGAGAAGGAAGCCGATATCTACGAGGACTACGTCCACGTCCCGAATGTCCTGGCTCACCGCGGCTGGCGTCATCTGCGGATCACCAGCCGCCAATGGCACCGTGATCCCGCCGGAGTGATCCGCCGGATCCGCGGAATGCTCGAGTCAGACCCCGGCTCGAACTGAGGCGGCCGGAATTCGTATCCGGAGGAAGGATTGAATCCTCCTCCGGAGATCGCGCGAGCCTCAAGCCGCCCGGCGGCGGCGCAGCAGGCCGAGCATACCAATGGTCCCGAGGAACAGAGCCCCGGGCTCGGGGACAGCCATCAGCACGCCGTCGTTGCCGCCGGTGAAGCTGTTGGTTCCGCTGTCACCGAAGTAGCTGATCTGGTAGAGCTGGCCGCCAGCATTGAAGATGGAGTTATTGGCGAGGCCGCTGAAGGTGCCGTTGATGGCATCTGTCTCGTCGTTGAGGACGATGAAGAAGAGGTTGCCCTCGGTCGGGGTGAAGCTGCTGGTGACATTCAGCAAGCCGGCCAAGGTCACGCTACCGGTGACATTGAGCTGGTCGTAGCCGCTGCCTGCGGTCGCGCCGAGCACCTCGATGCCCATTTGAGCGCCGGACTGGAGATTGACGCTGCCGGTGTTGAGGATGCCAGCGCTGTTACCAGGGGTCAGGAAGCCGCCGGAGCCCACGGTAAGGGCACCCACGGTGCCAGTACCAGCCAAAGTACCGCCGCTATTGACGGTGGTGAGGCTGCTAGTGGCGATGTTGCCATTCACGGAGAGAGTGCCGCCATTCACCGTGGTGGCACCGGTGTAGTTGCTGGTGGTTGTGAGGGTCAGCTTGCCGCCGCCGTTCTTGGTCAGGCCGCCGTCGACCGCGTTGTCGCCGGAGATATTGCTGTGCGACAGGGACTGGCCGATGGTGATGTCGACGCCGTTGGTATCGATGATCGCGCCGCCGTCACGGACATTGGCGCGCGCATTGCCCGCACCAAGGCTCATGAAGTTCGCGGTCGCGGTGGTGGCGCGCAGGGTGCCGCCGTTGAAGTTGAAGGTGCGGGTGCCGGTCGCCAGGGTCGAGCCAACCCCGGAGAGAGTCAGGGTGCCGCCGTTGAGATTGTAGGTGTTGTTGACCCCGGCGGCGCCGCTGTACTGCATGTCCAGTACTCCGGAACCACCCAAGGTGGTGCCGGTGCCATCCGCGTAGGAAGTCACTGCCCCGCCGGTCTGGTTGATGACGTTGGTGCTGTTGGTGCTGGTATTGCCGGTGGTGAAACGGATGTCGGAGTTGTTCAGCAAACGCAGGTTACCGCCGCTGATGTCGAGTTGACCCTTGGCGGTATCGTATTGGCTCACGATGAGCCAGCGCTCCGCGGAGGTGCCGACGTTGACGGTGGCATTCTCACTGATGACGAGCTTGCCGAGGTTGCTGTTGCCCGCGTAGCCGAGGATCAGATCGCCCGCTGCGTTCAAGGTACCCGTGCCACTGATGTTGGCAGTGCCGGTCACCACGTCGCTGGAGTCATTGCCGCTGGCAATCTTGAGGTTGCCGGTGACGGTGGCGGAGCCAGCGGAGACATTCAGCGTGCCGCTGCCAGCGGAAATGACCGCGCCATTGTTGTAGAGGCCGGAGCCGACACGGAGTTCGCCGGTATTGGTGAAGCTGCCACCCGTGACGTTCACGATGCCGGTCGTGCCCGCAGTCGCCGTGCCCGAATAGCCGACGTGGGTCAGGCCAGTGAGCGAGACATTGCCGGTGCCGCTGACATTGAGGGTGCCTTGGCCGAGGCCACGCCCGATCGCATGTTGGCCATTCTGGGCATTGGTGCCACTGGCAGTCGCACTGAAGTTGCCGCCGCTGACCTCGAACAGGCCTTGGCTACCCACGTTGTTGTCACCGGCCCAGATGCCACCGGTCACGGTCACGGTGCCGCCGCTCATGCGGAAATTGCCATCGCCACCGTTGGTGCCGACGAGCATGCCGATACCGGTGGTGGCAAGTGAGTTCACCTGCACTGTGCCGCCATCGAGCTTGAAGTTGCCAGTGCTGGTACCGCCGTTGCCAAGGATGATGCCGATGGCGTCTTCCTCGGTCTTCAGCGTGCCCGAGGTGTTCATGTTGAAATTGCCGACCGAACTGCCGGCATCGCCGACGACCAGGCGACCGCCGGTGGTGCTGGTACCGCCGGCATTGATGCTGCCGCTGCCCACGCCGAAGCCAGTGAGGGAGCCGATCGCGGGACCGGTGGTCAGCGAGGTATCGGCGAGGTTATAGGTGCCATTGCCAGCATTGCCTTGGCCGACGAAGAGCCAGTTGCCGTTGCCCGTGGCGACGGTGCCCGCGCGTTGATCGAGGCGACCGCTTGCACCCGCGGTGCCGACGAGAAGATCGACGGGCGTGAAGGACGGGGTCGCGGTGATGATCGGGAAGTTGCCGGTGGCGACATTGACGCTCGTATTGCCGACGGGGAAAGCACCGCCCCAGTTGCCGATGTCATTCCAGTCTTGCTCGGCACCGACGGTGCCGCCGACCCAGAGATTGCCTGCCAGAGCAGGGGTGGCGAAGATGGCGGCGCCGATCGAGATGCGGGCGCTTACGCCGAGGTAGCGGCAGACAGTACGGAACTTGGGCTGGTACATGGGGCTTACTTGGGAGGTCTTGGGTTGCGAAAATCATAGCATTCCGGATGCTTGTATGGGACTGCCCGGCTTGGTATGATTTCGCCAAATTACCGAGGATGGAGCTGTTGGAATAGCGGATGAGCTTTGGGTGAAATCCGCTATTTCAGGCTGATTTTGGCCACGCTTTTGTCTGTCCGGGCAGTTATCCCCTTTTTGTTGGAGTAGATCTTTTCGCCCCTTCGTGGGGGATTGAGATCAGTTCTGGATGACGCGGAGGCGAATGAAGCCGGTCGCTCCGTCCTCGATGGGGACGGTGTAGTACCAGGTGATGATCTCGAAGTCGCCGTCGTCCACAGGTGGGCCGGCTTGGAGGACTTGGGTGGCGGCTTGGGCTGCAGCGAGGCCGTCGGGAGTCGCGGCCGCCTCGGGGATGAGAGTGGTCGCGGGACGGTCCTTGCGGATGCGGGCGGCCAGACCGAGGTAAGTCTTGTCACCCGTGAGGCCGACTTGTTCCGCGGTGAGGCGCTGGGCAGCGAGGGTCTTGCCGCTGTCCGGGCCGAGAACAAGGGGATCAGTGCCGAGGAGCCACTCGATGAGGTTGGCTTGGCCGTCTTGATCGGGGTCGGCCTCCGGCTGGCTTTGGCCGACGGGGAAAGTGAAGCCGGCCTTCCAGGCCGAGTAGCCGCTGCGTGGCACGATGGTGGCTGCCGGTGGCACGGCGAGGCTGCGGACTTCGGTGGCATTCAGCGCGCGGTTGTAGATGCGGAGGTCATCGATCGCGCCGTTGAAATAGGGATCCGGCCATTGGCTCTTGCCGAGGTAGTTCAAGACCGGCGCGATGTTCGCGGGGTCGAGCGTGATGGTCCCTGTGCTCGCGACAGCTCCGTTCACGTAGAGGGTGCCAGTATCCCCCGAAAGCACGATGGCCACCGTGGTCCAGTCGCCGGGAGCAGGCATGGGGGTCTCCAGGATCTGCTCGCTGGCATTGCCCGTCGTCGAGATGGTGAAGCGCAGGGTGCCCGCCGCGGAATTCGGGGTGAGGACGATGTACTGGGTGGTGTTATTGCCGAAGTCGAAGACCCGCTGCCAACTGTTGCCGCCATCCCAGCGGAAGCGCGCGGCGAAGGTGCAGTCCGTTACGCCATTGAGGAAGCCCGCGGGAAGCTGCACATAGTCATCGGTGCCGTCGAGATCGGCGGCCTTGTCGAACCAGCCGCTGAGGTAGGTCGGGCCGCCGCCCTGCCCGCTGCCATGATAGCTGGCCGCGGTATCGGTGAGAGCGCCGTTCAATTCGTAGTGCGCACGCAGATCCGCGGGTGCGGTCACGGGGATGCGCAACTCGAAGTCGGTGCACAGGACGCCGGATGCGGTGGCGCGGACGCGGAAGGGCGAGTTGCCGCTGTCATTGATGCCGGGCACACCGGAGACGCGGCCATCCGCTTCCACGGTGAGCCATGAGGGCCCACCGACCTTCGAATAAGTGACCGT
>NZ_BATP01000034.1 GCF_000739615.1 Haloferula sp. BvORR071 | reverse complement strand
CACCCTGCCAGCCGGGAGATGATGCCAATGGGTCACCTTTTCAGTGACCGGAAACCCAAAAGCCGGTGACTGAGAGAGAATCCACATCCGGGGAAGGAGCTGCTTTTCTTCACTCACTTCTCCGGATCACGAGGCCCCATCAATGATTGACCACGATGCGGACGAAGAGCTGGCCCACGGGAGTGCTGCTCGTCGCTGTCACCGTGGCCGTGCCACCCACCGGAGAGACTGCCGGGATGTTGACCTTCGGACCTCCGACCGGGCCATCCACGCCGTCGCCCGCATACCAGGCCCCGAGATTGAGCGACCACTGATAGGAAGCGGTCACGTCGCTGAGGGCCGGGCTTGCCTGGGGATGAGTGAAGGTGAAGACATTACCACTCTTGGAAACCGGGGTCATCGCGGCGCCGTTTGCGGCGGCCGGGTTAGTTCCCAGGAAGCCCTCCAAGCCGTTCGAGAGGCCGTCGCCATCCGCATCGTCATTGAAACCGGTTAGACTTCCCACACCCGGGTAGCCAGCAATCCATTCCGCGAAGGTCTGCGTCTCGGGCAGGATCAGGAAACCGGTGGCAGGATTCAAGGTGGCGGTGCCAGTCTGGAAAGACACGGCATTGAGTATGCCATCGATACCGCGCCCTTCGAAACCGGTGCGGCCGAAGTAGCCAAAGCTCAAGGTGCTCAGATCGGGAGTCGCGAAGCCACCTGCGCTGGACGATCCAAAGGGCACGCCATTCACATACCCTGTCAGGGTAGCGCTGCCGGCATCCCACGCATAGGCGATGTGCACCTGCACGCCGCTCGGTGGCAAGGCAGTGAACTTCTGCTGAACCGCGCTGCCATTCCAATAGAACATCTGGAGTAGGTTCGGATTGGCTTCTTCACGCAGGCGGATGTTGCAGTCGCCCTGGACATCGATCAGCACAGGCGTGGTCACCGTGCCGGTCGAGTGGTAAGTCACCAGGGCCTCTGCCACCCAGTTCTGCGTGGTCAGATTGCCGAGCGTGGCGGGATTGATATCGAAGCCATCGGGGCCGTTCTCGGCACCGGGATTCAGGGTCGCCAAGCCGCCATTCACCACGGGAGCGCCGTTGGCCTTGAAGGAGCCGGTCGCATCGACCTCACCCGCGCCGAGCGTGTAGGTGGTCCCGTCGAGCGTGCCGTCGAAGTTGATCAGGAGTTTGGTTTCCAGCGGGGTGGCTGGCAGCGTCGTGACGGTCGCGATGTTCGATGGGTTCGATTCCCCGGCTGCGTTCTTGGCGATGATGCGGTAGTCGTAAGCGGTATTCGCATGCAGGCCCGAAAGCCGGTCGGTGTAGAGCATCGAATTTGCCGGAGCTGTTCCCACCGTGGTCCAGGTGCCTGCACCCGCGGGTGAGCGCTGGATGGTGAAACCGGTCTCCGTGGCGAAGTTGTCGCCCCAGAAGAGATCGACCTCATAGGTGGTGGAGGGAGCAGCCTGCAGATCCGCGACGGCCAAGCCTGTGGGAGCGGTGGCAAAGGATGTGCCGGGCTCGCTCCATGCTTCCAGATCTGGATCGGCGATCGTGTTCACCGCGTGGAAACGGTAGAAGTAAAGCGTGTCCGGCGTGAGTCCGGGGAGTGACGCGCTGATAGGACCGACCGGTCGGTTGCCCAGCGAGTCCGAGCTGGTCCACGGGCCCGTTCCTTGGTCAACGGTATCCCAGTTCAGGGAGATGTCCGCCGCCGCGGTGAAGAGATTGACACTCGTCTGGGCGCTGGTGCCGGTGATATTGGCAACCGCCGCACCCGAGAGGGCTGGCTGTCCGGCTCCCGCGAGAGTGACTCCGGTGACATCGGTCCAGGTGTCGCCGAAGCGGATCGCATCCAGCTCACCATTCCCCTGCCCGTTCATCCACAGCAAGAGGCGGGAAGCCACCATGGATGAGTTCACCGAGCTCGAGGCGCTCCACACGATCGCGCTGAGGTCATTGTCGATCGTCGCGTTCTCGGCGTAGCGCTTGATCTGGATCTGGTCATCACCAGTGGCCTTTATAGTGATGCGGCCGACCAACAGGCCGTAGGTATTCACAGTGTTCTGGCCTTCATAGACGCGGATGCCGTAAACGCCGCTCTGCACGGCACCATCCAGCACTCCGTGGGAAATGTAGGACGAGTTGCCCGCGATGTTCGACGCAGACCCAATCGGGATGGCATTGTTCCAGGTGAAGCCCGCGCCTATGAATTGATCGGTCGGCCCACCACCGGAGGCGAGGCCAACACCCATCGCGGTGTCGCCCGGATTCCGCAGGCGCACGCTGAAATAGATCACGCGATCCACGCCGAAATCGATCGGTGTGGCGAGCGGGCGGGTCGCGTAGACACTCGTTCCCCAGTTGCCCACGTTGTTCCAGATACCACCATTCGCGGCATCGCTGGCTGGCAAACCGGGTAGCGTCGCCCCTTGGACATTGAAGTTGTTCGCGGTGAAGATGCCCGTGCTGCCGTTGGTAGCCCAGTTGCCTGTCAGGCCGACGGACGTCGGAGTGCTGCCAGCGCCATCCAAGGTGAGATTCGTGGCGGAGATGTTGTCGAACAGCTCCTGGATCAGGATCGAGGCATTGGCGGCGGATGCCGAAGCAGCCAAGGCGAGCAGGGGTATGAGTTTGGATTTCATGGGTCTGGGATTTTTTTGGGGAGGGTCAGGGGGAGAGGTTCAGGATGAGGACTTGTTGGAATCGAAGTTGAAGATCACCGCGCCATCGGCCTCTTTGATGAGGATCTTGTTCTTGCCGTCGATGCGGGATACTTCGCTCGCGCCACAGGGCAGGGAGTAGCCGAAGCCCTCGTGTTTGAAGGTGAGCGTGTGTTTGCTGACGCCGGTCAGCGGGATCTCTTTGCCTTCCGCCCATGCGAGTTCGAGGCCCCAGCCGGCGGGCGCCGATTCACCTGTTAGTTCGACGGTGATGCGCGTCGGCTCACAGCGGAAGCGGAGTGTGCCCGAGGACGCCAGCGCGCAACTCACCACCAGCGACTCCGCACCTTCCTCCCTCACCTCCGGGATGCCGGTGGTCGACAGCGGCTGCGAGACTCCTGAGGAACGGAGCACGCCGCGGATTCCGGCCAGCTCGCCGCGCTTGCTCCAGTGGAAGCCATCCATCACCGGCAGCGTGTCGTAGGTCGCCGTCGCGGTGGTCTCCTGCTTGTCGAGATAGCGCTCGGGGTAGTCTTGATTGAAGACTTGGAGATCGCGGATGCGCCATTCATCACCCTCCCAGCAAAGGTTCACGCGATAGAACCGGCTCTCATACCAGATGCTCCGGCTGGGCTTGCCCTTCGCGTCGTCAAGCGCGACCACGGAAGTCGCGGGTGTTGTCTTGAAGTTGTCGCGGAACCACTTGCCGGAGGCCTGCAGGGTTTCCACCCGGATCTTCCCTTCGTTGCGGAAGGCGGCGAGCTTCGCATACTGATCGGTGAGCCCGGCCGACATCGCAGGCCAGCCAAAGGAGTTTTCCTGCCCGGCCTGCATGTAGGAGAAGGCAAGGCTCGGCTGCTCGAAGTTCGTCTTGAAAAACCAATCGACCCAGCGTGGATCGCCGCCACCCGGGCGATACACCGGCTCCAAGGTCAGGACGCCCTGCCACGAGGTGCCGATGCCTTGGTCATACTGGTGCACCGGATCGCTGCCGAGCATGCGGAAGACCGGCACGTCGAGCTGGTGCTCCGCGGTTTGGGCCGGCATGAAAGCATTCAAGCGGCTGGGATAGTAGGCTTGGTTCCAGTAGCCGCCCCACAACGTGTAGCCATCGGTGCCGCTCTGGTCCTTGCAATTGCACGCGGCCTCGATGCCATACTGGTCGTGCAAATAATTCAGCGTCGGCGCATCGATGATCCAGCAGCCGGCGGACTTGGGATACTTGCCGAAGACCTCCTTGTACTTCGCCATGTAGACATCCATCAGCTTCTTCCGCTCTTCCACGGAATAGCCGTGGGTGAAGCCGACATTCACGTGCCAGTCCCAAGGGAAGCGACCGCGCCACTTGAGTCCTGCGGCCTCCACCTGCGGTTGCACCACCTCGATCCACGCGCCGACCTCATCATCCGGCCCCATCTCGCGCTTCAGTAACTCCGTGAATTCCGGGCGGATCAGGGCATCATACTGGATCAACCAAGTGGTGGGCAGCTTGTGCTGACGGGCCAGCTGGAGCTGCCGTTCCACCGGTTCGACCAGGTTCACATTCGAGCGCGGCTCGACGCCGCGAATGAAGTTGACGATGTTGACAATATCCTGCCCCTCCGCGTGCAAAAGGCCCGAGCCCGCTAGCGCCAACGCTCCTATCCCCGCCAATACCGATCGTCCGAATCCGTGCATGTCCATGAAAGCGACAGGTGTTTCCCTGTCTTACCTCCACGCTAGAACCCGCCCGACCTGTGCCCACCTCCCCAAGTAGGGAGAACGCCGCCGCGGCTCACTGGCCGCCCCGGAACTTCAATGCGGCCTCCGTGCGAGTGTGCACATGCAGCTTCGCGTAGACGTTCTTCAAGTGCCAACGTACCGCATCCACGGTGAAGTTCAGGCGGCTGGCGATGTCCTTGTTGCTCAGGCCGAAGGACACCAGCTCCAGCACTTCCGTCTCGCGCCGCGTCAGGGTTTCCAGCTCCTCGCTCTTGCTCTGCTGCGAACTGAAATACTGGATCACCTTCATCGCAACTCCCCCGCTCATCGCGCCACCACCGCCGCGCACTTCGCGGATCGCTGCGACCACGTCTTCCGGCGAGGAGCGCTTCAGCAGATAGCCACAGGCACCGGCCCGCAAGGCGCTGAAGATCCGCACGGGGTCCTCATACACCGTCACCATGATGACCAAGACCTCCGGCAGCTTCTCCTTCAGCTGACCGACACAATCGATCCCCGAGATCCCCGGAAGCTGGATGTCCATCAGCACCATCTCCGGCCGGAGCTTGGGCAAGATCTTGAGCGCCTCCTCGCCGGTGGAGCAAATCGCCACGCATTCGAGATCGGGGGTCAGGTCAATGATAGTCTTGAGCGCCTCGCGGGTGGTTGGGCTGTCCTCGACGACGGCGACTTGAGTCTTCGCTTTCATTCCGTTAGATTGGCAGGATGAGTTTCACGGTGGTTCCGCGGCTTGCTTCGCTGGTCACTTCACACTCGCCGCCCAGCTCGCGCATCCGCTGGCGCATACCGGTGAGGCCTTGACTGCCAGGCTCCCCCGGATTGCTTGGATCGATGCCGACGCCGTTGTCAGCCACGGTCAGCACGACCTTCCCGCTTTCAACTGCGATGCCCAGCTCGACAACATTGGCTTGCGAGTGACGGACGACATTGTTCACGGCTTCCTTGAAGGCGAGCAGCAGGGAATGCCGCAAGCGCGAGCCGAGATGTTGATAGGGCAGTTCCTCACGATTGATCAGCCGGCACTCGATGCCCGCGGGCTTCAATAGGCGCTGGGCCTGAAGCCAGAGGTAGCTCGCGGCATCATCCACCGAATCGTAGCCCGGATTGACGGCCCATACGATTTCATCCAGTCCGGCCACCAAGGACCGCGAGACATCCCGCAGGGTCGCCACGTAGCCTGACTTGGTTGCCACAGGGACTTCCGGCTTCTCCAAGAGCGAGCTCAACATCCCGATCTCCGTGAGCCCCGCGCCGAGTTCATCGTGGAGATCACGGGCCACGCGGGCTCGCTCCATCTCCAGCACGCGCTCACTTTCTGCATGCTCTTTTTCCGCGATCTCAGCGGCCAGCTCGGCACTGCGCTTGGCCACCAGCCGGTGCAGCATCATCGCCCAAGTGACTACCAGCGCGAGCCCTCCCAGAAGGGTGATCGCAAGGATACCGAGCCGCTGCGCGGTCCACCACGATGGCCGGGCAAGCACCACAATCCCCTCCCCATTTACCAAGCGAATCTCGAAGGCCCCCGAGCCAGAGCCAGTGTCGCCGGGAGTGCCGCCGAAATACACGCCCGACACGCGGACCTTCGTATCGCGGCCAATGGGAGCGATTGACTGCGCCGCATCCGCGGGCACCACGGCGAGGAAGCGCGCGGACCCCGCCTCCAGTTCCAGGCTACGCTCATCCTGTCGCAGCGTGTCGCTCAGCACCTTCGCCTCCAGCGAGACCATCGTTCCATCTAACAAGACGTCTGGCGGGGCTTGGGGATCCAGTGGCTTTGCCGGGGGCAGCGGACTGCTGCCTGCCACCTGCACCTCGGGATAGAGCAGCAGCGGTGAGACTCTGCCAGTGCGTGCGAAGCCCACTGCCTCCACGCTCTCCCCGGACTTCAAGGCCAGCGGTGTCCTGCTGGCCAGCCGCAACGTACTCGCGCCATCGGAGAGCAGATAAAGATCGCCGCGCCGCGCCATCATTTGACCCTTGAGTCGCACTCGATTGAGCGCGGTTGACTTGGAGGTGAAGCTCCACAGATCCGAGATCGTCACCAGTGGCACCTCCGCCGCGCTCTTCGGCGCCGGCTCATCTTCTGCCAGCGTGGCATTTCCCAATGAGAAGACGCCCGGATCGAGCCGACCGAGAGTGCGATCCCAACTGGTGGCGAAGACCCCGCGCAAGCGGACCCGGCTGCCGGTCAAGCGCGCACGGCTCTCCGGCTGGTGCAGCTCCCCGGGCAAGGGGTAGAACTCCTCATCGCGCAGCACCACGGTGCCATCGCGCGTGAGCAGTTCCGCCTGCGTCGCGGTGGTGCTCACGATCACCCCTTCGATCTCCACCTGCTCCGCATCCGGGCTGCCGTTCTGAAGCTCTTCCCACGATGGCCGCCGCGGTGCCGGAAGCGCTCCGCTGCCGAGGAACTTGGCAGCGCTGGAGATCACGATCGGCGAGAAGTCGCCACGCGCGGTTCGGCCTTCCAGCCGCCAGCGCTCACCCGCCTGGGGAATGGGATCGAAGTGCTGGAGCTCATCAAGGACGAAGATCCCGCCGCTCTCGTCCTGAATCACCATGGAGCGGTAGTTCGCCATCGTCACCACGCCTTCCAGCGCGACTGGCAAGGACTTCGCCGCTTTCTCCGGCGGCAGCTCGCGCACCTCTCCTGCAGTCACCAGATGGGCGCGCTCCGGCGCCGTGGTATCCTCGAAGCGCATGTTCTCCTTGCTCAGCGCGCAGATGCCTCCCTCATGGCCGACACCCGAGATGCCGACCATTCTTCCTTGTAGGAATCTTGAATCGAGGTTGCCCGGATTTAGCACCAGCACCTCGCAGCGGGATGAACCGGCGACGAGTTCCAAGCGCATCCTGCCACGCTCAGCGGCGGCATAGCTGACCCGGCCGCTGAAGCTCGACCATCCCGGCCCGGACTGCCCCGCCGCCTTGCCCGGAGGCGGGCCAAGGAGGATCTTCCATGCGGGCGCAGGTGCTGTTAGACGAAGCGCGGCTCCATCATCACAGTCCATGCGAAAGCGATATTCGCCCGCGGCAGGGATTGATAAAAGGCCGGTGAAACGAAGCGCCATCCCCGGCTTGTCCTCCGCCAACGCGGCATCGATTTTCGATGCGATCCCTTGCCGCATGCCACCGTACTCCGGAATTTCGTCCAGCACCGCGATTCCGGGAACTTCGAACAGCTCATAACTCAGGCCCGGCTCCGGCTTCTCTTTCTCTGCCGGCAAATGCCAGAGCCAAGACTCGGGAATCTCCGCGAGCTCCAGCCCCGGTCCCTGCACGCCGATCTGCAAGCGCGACTGCGTGCGCGCATTGAACCATTCGACACGAAGCGGTTGATAACCCTGCGCCAGATACGCGGAACCAGCCGCGGCGACCGGCGAATGCCGGCCGTCCACCTGCACCACCGGTCCCGTACCGCACTCGATCACGCAATCGCCGCGGGAGAAGCAGACCCGCTGGAAATCCAGCTCCACCCACACCCCCGCCCGTAGCTCGGCCCACGCGGGAGCAGGCAGCGCGAGGCGAAGGATCTCCGTACCCGATTCATCCTCCATCGCCAACAGTCCGGCTGCCCTGTCTGAGGCCCGTACACAGCCGGTGAGGGTGAGGTCCGTCACCGCGCTGCGTCCCCTCGCGACCCGCTCACGGAGCTGGCCTAAAGATTCAGGAGCGGCAGCCAAGGGCAGAACCAGAGCCAGCGCCAGAAGCGCATAGCCCCCCCACCCCGTCTTCCGGAATTCCGCACTGAAATCACTTCGAGCCACACCGCATCATTTCACAGCAGGGGAATGTTTCCACTCACAGGATTCGAGGAGAATTCCGCAGTGCGGGCGCGGACCTTTCTATCCAATTGGGGAGGGTATTTCTCCCAAGACGTTGGAAATGCCCGCCGGGCTCCGTAGAAGCCCGGATGCACCGCCTCGCCTTGCTCGCCCTGATCGGAACCGCCACTGCCGAGCTCTTGCCCGAAAAGGGGCTCGTTATCGATCTGGACGCAGACAAGGGGGTCACGCTGGAAGATGGCGACAAGGTGGCGGTGTGGACGAATCAGGCTGCGGTCACTCCAAGCACGAAGGAATTTGTCAAACGCGACGAGGGGCGCAAGGAAGCTGGATCCGGGCGCCCAAGCCTGGTGAAGATCAAAGGCAGGGCCGCCCTGGATTTCCGCCAGCAAGAGCTGGTGTGCATGGACGAGGATGCCTTCGATGGCCTGAGCACGGGCAAGGGCCATACGTGGATCGCGGTGCTTGCCGTGCATGAGCAACGCGAAGGATTGAAGGATGTGAATTCGTTCTTCGGCAATCTCCGGAACGGGGAGAAGTACGAGGGCATCTGGGGCTGCCTCAACGATGACAACACGCCGTGGTGGGGAGCTCGCAATGGCATTACCTTCGGACGCTTCGACGCGAACAATCCCAAGATCGAGGTCCCCGCCAAGCTGACAAGCGACAAGTTTCATCTGCTGGCAGGCCGCATGGCCGCCGGAACGGGCACGGTAGCTTTGGAACTCTTCGTCGATAGCGCCAAAGCCGCGGCGACCGGCGAGGTCCCCGTCAATGCCGCTGCCAATCCCTCGCGCATGGCCATCGGCCAAGAGCGCGATGCCACCAGCCACCCTGGCGTCGAGTCCTTCGATGGACAGATCGCGCGCTTCCTGGTCTGGGAGCGGCCCCTGACGGACGAGGAGCTGAGCACTTGCTTCCAGGCGCTGGAGTTGGACTATCTCAAGACAGAGTGAAAAAGCTCACTCGGCACACAGGACGAAAGTCCGCCCTTGGGCCGGGATCTTGAGCGTCAGCAGGACCTCGTTGGCTTCATTCAGCGCCACGGTTTGAGGGCCGCCGCCATCCACGGAGATCCGGGCGTTTTTCCGCAGGCCGGTGTAGTGCAGTGGCAGGCGGATCTCGCGGATGATCTCCTCGTTGAGGGGATTGTAGAAGCAGGCCAGACCCTTCTCCTTGCCGGAGGGATTGGCGTGCAGCACTCCATCCCAATCCTGGCCATTCGGGCGGCGCAGGTGGATGATGTCGCCGTTGTCGAGCACGTCGCGATGCTGCTTGTAGAAGGAGACCCACTTCGTCACCAGTGCCTTGGTCTCCGGTGAATCGAAGAGGCGGGGTCCGCGGTAGCAAGCCTGCACGCCGTAACCTAACAAGTTCGCGAAGCGGGCCTCGTAGTGCGGCAGGTGCTCCTTGAGCGGCTCGATGGTCGCCTCGGCACCGCCGCCGTGATATTGGGACAACGGCACGAACATCCAGCCCATGCTCTGGGTCTTGACCCAGGTGCCGTCATACATGTTCTGGCGCTCAATAATCTCCTGTTCGGCACGCGGCAGACTCCAGTTGGTCTCACGATAGCCCATCCCGCACTTGTTACCACCGGTCAGGTAGTACCAGTCGGGGATATTGAGGAAGACTCCCTCGGCACGCAGAGCCTTGTATTGATCGGTGATGGCGCGCCACATGACCCACTGGGAATCTTCCTTGCCGTGATGGAAGGGATGATCCGTGGCGGCACAGATGTCGCCGGGGTAGGAGCCATCATTTTCAAACACCGTGAGCCCGGAGTGGCGGGTGAAATCCACGATGTTGTTCAGATAGTCCCGGCCCCACTGCGTGCCGAGGCACGGCATCACGCCGTAACGGGCCGGACTGCCCTGGGTATTGTCCTTGGCATTGCCCGCACCACGCGAGGCGAGCAGCGAGTAGGCACCCAGCGCAATGCCCTTGCTGCGCCCATAGTCCGCGAGTTCCTTGTAGCGATCCCAGTAGGCCTTGTCCCGGCTCTCGAAGTTGAAGCCGGAGCCGAAGGACATGATGACCATCTCAAAGCCGACCTCCGCCGCCTGGTCGATGGCGTCGCGGATGGTCGCGGGATCCGACTGGACCTTATGGAACATCAGCGGGTTTTCCTGCGTCCATGGAGCGATGATGCGGTACATCTTACGCCGAGCCAGCGAGCGACGCTCGCGCTCGGTCGAATCCAGAAGCAATTCGAAGACGCGGAAGGATTCGAATGGCTTGCCCGCGGAAACCTCTTGGTCGGGGCCGATCGGCGGCTGGCAGCGCATGAGGCAAGGCGTCTGCCGCTCGTAGTGGACCTGAGTGGAATACTCAGGATCAGAGACGAAACGCACGCAGGGATTGGCGTATTCCGGCACCATATCGCCGAAGGCCATGTCGCTCTCCACCCACAGGTTGTACTTCTCGGTATTCGGCGTGTTGTTTACCGAAGATTCCACCTCGGCGAGCTTCAACTCATCGCTGACGAAGGCATTGAGACGCACGGCTTTCGCACTGCTCTGGCTTACAGTAAGCCATTTGGAAAAGAGCGGGATGCCGTCGTAGAGCTCGTAGTGGACGGCGATCTGCGGGAGGTCCATGCGCGGGGTAGCGCGGCCGGCGGGCTCGGCACCCCGAATCGCCAATTCCAACAGATGGCAGCGGACCAGATTGCCGTTTATGTCGGCACCATCGTAGTCACCGCCCTTGCCACCGCGGCCGACCTTGCCGATGCGGAGCTTCACCGGCGGCTTGGCAAAAGGCAGCGTGGTGATGTTCTGAAGTGGGTCACCACCCTGCGCGGCTTCCAGCACCACCTTCCCATCCGCGAGCGCCGCACGAAGCCGGATCGGCTTGCTGCGGTCGAATTTGCCGGCCAAGCCAGCAGGGGTTTCGAAGACCTGCTGATTCGGGCGGATGATGAAATTCACCGCGCTGCCGTCTCCTGCCACGAGGGCGAGCCCGGGGCCCCAGGCGTTGGAAATCGTGTCGTCGCCCGCATCGAGCGTGAGCTCGACCGAAACCGCAGCTTCCGGCCAGTCACGTTCCGCGAAAACGGAGGTATCCGGCAAGGCCATGATCTCTCCCGCCTTGCCCTCGTTGGCGAAGGAGGAGCGGGCGTGGGCCTTGCTTGCGGTTACGGACCACCCGGCCTTGGGCTGCGCAAAGGCTCCGAACTTCTCTTCATACAGCAGCTTCCCGGAGAGCGTGGCCGCAGGCGCGGCGGGCGGGTTGTAGTGCATCACCACATGCTTGCCGGGTGGCGGCCACGGGTGATCCTTCGCCAGCCACTCCGGGCGCTTCTTCCAATCGAGGCGCTTGGACACCGGCTGCTCTTCCAAGCCTGAAAACTGATAGGCGCCGGGCAGCGGGCGGAGATCCTTGACCCAGTCTTCCTTGAGATAGTTCTGGATGCTCTGTCCGGTGAGGCCGCCCACCGGGTAGTCCACGCCGTCGATCGTCACCCGGGCTTCGGGGGCAACCGCCCGCAAAAGATACTCCCCAGTGACCAAGTTCTCCAAGGAGATGGTCGCGGCATTGGGACCCAAGCGAATCACCCGCCGGGCCAAGCCATTCTCCAGAACGAGTTCGCCCTTGTCGCGGTTCTCCGCAATGCGGGCATGGTAAGGCGAGGGATCCACCAACCAGTCCGCGACCGGATCAGCGGCACGGGCACCGGCAACCAGCACGACAGCCAGAGCCGCAAAGGAAGCAACGAAGGGGCGTTGATGAGGCATCATGTTCACGAAGAGAGGTGAGATGTCTATGGCTTCGCGGACAGCTTCTTCTCGTCGGCGACAGTCAGGATCGGATTGGCGTATTGCTTCTTCAGCTCATCCAGCTTGGCGGTGAGTTCCGCACGCACCGTGGTATAGGCCGGATCATCGTAGACGGAATGCATCTCCTCGGGATCCTTTTCCAGATCGTAGAGCTCCCAGGCGTCATCGGCGTAGAAGCGGATCAGTTTGTAGCGATCAGTGCGGACCCCGTAGTGCTTGGCCACACCATGCTCACCCGGGCCATCGTAATAGTGATAGTAGAGCGCATCACGCCAGGCGACCGGCTGCTTGGTGAGCAGAGGCATGAGGCTCAATCCCTGGACCTCTGGCGGCACCGGCAACCCCGCCGCCGCAAGGAAGGTGGGCGCGAAGTCGATGTTCTGCGTGAGTTGCCCGACCTCAGTGCCCGCCTCGATGTGTCCCGGCCAGCGTATCAACAACGGCATCCGGAATGATTCCTCATACATCCAGCGCTTGTCGAACCAGCCGTGCTCGCCGAGGTAGAAACCTTGGTCGGAGCTATAGACCACCAGCGTGTTGCGATCGAGCCCGGACTCCTTGAGGCAAGCAAGAATACGGCCGACATTGGAATCGATGGAATCGACGCAGCTCAGGTAGTCGCGCAGGTAGCGCTGGTATTTCCAGCGGACCAGGTCCTTGCCGGTCAGATTCGCCTCGAGGAAGGCGCGATTCTCGTCGTCATAGAAGTGATGGTAGGCCTCATGCTGGATCTCGGTCATACGGGCCCATTCGTTCGACTTCTCGACCGGGACCTTGAGGTCATAGTCGAGCTTCATGTGGCGATCGATGCCCATGAGGTGACGTGCCACCGGCTTACTACGCCCCTCGTAGGTATCGAACAAATTGGGCGGCTCGGCGAAGCTTCCTAGAGCGCGTCGCCCTGCTTCCCCCGTCGGCGGCTGCCAGGTGCGGTGAGGAGCCTTGTACTGGCACATCACCAGGAATGGCTGGCCCTCTTCCTTGTGGCGCTTGATGAAATCCAGGGAGAGATCGGTGGTAACGTCGGTAGCGTAGCCAGGGATGCGCCTGTTGCCCTGCGGGGTGATGAAGTCCGGATTGTGGTAGGAGCCTTGTCCCGGATGGACCATCCACTCATCGAAGCCGGTCGGCTCCGAGGTCAGGTGCCACTTGCCAAAGATCCCCGTGCGGTAACCGGCAGCCTGCAAGGCCTTCGCAAAGGTGAACTGCGAGCCGTCGAACTTCTCCCAAGTGGTCACACCATTGAGGTGGCTGTGCTTGCCGGTCAACACCGTGGCACGACTCGGCGAACAGATGGAGTTCGCGCAGAAATTATTGCGGAAGATCGCACCCTCCTTGGCGATGCGGTCGATGTTCGGCGTCTGATTCAGCGAGCGGCCGCGGAAATTGTAAGCGCTGATCGCCTGCAGGGCGTGGTCGTCCGCGAAGATGAAGACAATATTCGGCCGGCCCGATGGTTCGGCAGCTGCCAAAGATGGCAGCAGTGCCATGCCAGCCAGCAGGAAGACGGAGCGAAGGAGTGGATGCATATAAGAGAGCTTTCTAAACGCCAGCCGGGTTCACCGGCTTACCTCGGTGCAATGCTTCAGGTCGATTGCCTCGTCGCCGGCAAAGCGATTGCCGCGGAGTGCGAGGCCGCGCGTGCCGGTCACGGAGATTGAGCCGCTGTCGAACTCATTGTTGAGGATGCGGATATTCTCGTGCACCGGCGCTTCCGGAGTGCGGGTCTGCGGATCGATCTTGATGCCGCAGCCGATGAAGTGATTGCCGCGGATCGTCAGGTCACGAATCGGGCCCGACTCAAACCAGCCGTTGGCATCGTCTTCGACGAGAAGGCCCGGCATCGCGCAGCGGTGGAAGGTATTCCCCTCCACCAAGGCCTTGCCGCGGGTGGTAACGAGAAAGCCGCGGCATGAGGCCATATCGACATGGTTGTTCCGCGCCACCAGGTCGGGATACCAGGTGAGATTGTCGATCACATCATCCGGACCGAAGTCCGGCACCGGACCGTCGAGCGTGAGAAGCCAATCCTTGCCACTTGCGTCGCCGGGCTTCGCTTCGATGGCCACAACCTTGCGGCGCGGATTGTCCGGAAGCTCGCGAAGGTTCGCGTGACCGATCACCGCCACCTCATCACCCGGCTCAAACGCAGCGAATCCGTAGGTCTGCGGCTGCATGAAGCGCAGTTGCAATTGCTTCTCCGCAGTCTTCCCGACGATCCGCAGGTGGGTGCCGTGGACATTGATCGGATCATCCTGCAAGCCCGAGAAGCGGCACTCGTCCACGGTGATCCGGCCCTTGCAGCCGGAGAAGTGCAAGGCATCCGCCCAGCACGGACAGGTGCGGATCGTGCCCGGCGGCGGGACGATATTCACCTTCTGAAAACTCAGGTTCTCGCTGAACTGGCTGACGATGCCCATGTTGGTCAGGGCATGGAAACTGCAGTCGCGGAAAGACAGATCCTTGCAGCGTTGATTGAAGGCGCCGGCCGAATCACGGAAGATGTGGCGGAACTGGAACTGCCGGCCCTTGATCAGGCCGAAGTTTCCCTTGGCCCAATTCAAGCGGACCCGGCCATTGCCAGCATCGCTGGCGGTGGCCGTGGCAAAGGGATCCCAGTTCAAGCCGACGCGCCAGGCGCGGCCTTCCTCCGGGATTGCCTGCTGGACCATCACGGCCCCGCTGCCGAGGTCGCCAGTCCACTGGAACTTGCCGCCATCGATCGCGTAGGTCGATCCCTCGGCAATGCGAATCAGCGCGCTGTCAGCCGCAACCTCCTCCACGCGGAACTCGGAAACCGTCGGACGCTTGAGATCGAAGGCAAGTCCCTGCCAGGCGATATCTTGGGAGTGGCTGTGAACGAATTCGATCATGCGCCCGCCCATCAACAGAACGCTGCGGCGGTCACCGCTGGCACCCGCCCCTTCGAGGCGGAGATGCTTTGCATCCTCGATCAGGATGCCCATTGGCTTCGGCACCTTCGGCGCATCGCACGAGTTGGAGATGAACCACGGCCGGCGCAAGGCCCGCTCCGGCGCGAACTCGTGGGTGCCCGGGAGAAAGCGGATCAGCGCGGGCTTCTCCACCGTGGCAGCGGCATGGGGTGTCAGGGAGAGTTCATGCAGGCCAGGCGCGACCAAGACCCGGTCACCCCCGGCCAACCGCAAGGCGTTGACGCGGGCGAAGGTCTTCCAGGCGGTGGCGGGTGAGGTCCCATCGCGGGTATCGTCGCCCTTGGCCGGGTCGACATGATAGGTCGTGCCTCCCGGTGATGTGACCAGAGCCGCGGGCTCCGGATAGGGCTCCGCCGCTCCCGCGAGAGATCCCAGCAGTGCCACCCATGAAAGAAAGATTGCGGCGAACTTCATTTGGCTACTTTTCCCAATTTCTCCGCTGCCCACAGGATGAGCGTGAAGACGGCTATCACTTCTTCCCGGCCGGTGATTTCGCCTCAAGGACTTCGACGTTGTGGATCGAGTAGCCCCACGGTGTGGTCGGCTTGCTCATCACGATACGGACTTGGCGGCCCTTGGTGTTGGGAAAGCTGGCGCTGGTGCGGCCGGGCTGGGCAGCGCCGGTGAAGACTGGCTTCCACTGCTTGCCATCAGCGGAGACTTCCACGCGGTAATCGGCTGGCACGGCGGCTTCCCATTCGATCGCCACGGTGTTGAAGGCGACCGCCTTGCCCAAATCAAGCGCCAGCGATTGTTCGGCCTGGGTCGGTCCGGAAGACCAGCGGCTCTTCAGGTCATCGTCGGTCGCAAGTTCCGGGGTGAAGCCGTGGGCGGTATCCGATACCGTCGCGGTAACCTTTGCTCCTGCCGCGAGATTGTCGGGAATGTCGAGGCCGGCGGCACGGCCGATTTCCTTGGGCATGAGCGCGCGATTCACCACGCGCAGCTTGCGGATGGTTCCCACGAAGGACTCCCCAGCCCCGCCGCCAAGCTGGCGCAAGGGGCAGACAAGTTGGTTACCTGACTCGGCGATCTTCTCGCCGTTCAGCCAGATCGTGTTGCGGCCCGGCTCGCCGACCACCGTGAGTGTCGCCCACTGACCATCGGGCAATTGCTTGTCCGAGGACTTCGCGGTGTCATGCGCAACGCGGGTCTTCCCGGGAGTGCCATCGCCTTCGCGGGTGCCTGCGGCACGCAGGGTTGAGATGCCTTGGAAGGTCAGCTTCTTCTTGCTCTTGCTGCCATTGGGATCGGTCTCCGTGATTTCCTCCTGACGGGAGTAGTTCGCACAGATCTCCGCGAGGTCAGAGGAAAGGATCACGCCACGGCCCTTGCTCAAACCTCGGCGGCGGATCTCCATGGTGAGCGTCCACGGCGATTCAAGATCGGCACGCTCGGCCTTGGCCAAGGGCAGCGGGATCATGGAGGATTCATCCTTCAGCTCCACCTCGCGGGGAAGATCGAGGATCACGCCCTCCTTTCCGACGGGCAAGCGGTCGAGTAGCGTGACCGCCGGTACCGGCAGGGTCTTCTCCGCGCGCTTGGTGAAGGCTGGATAATCCGCCGAGCCCTTGGTGCCCCACAGCTTTTCCGAGAAGGCATGGATGCCACTCAGCGTATTCTCTCCCACTTCGGTCAAGGTCCAGCCCGTCGGGCCTTGGTCGAACCAGACGTGGAGCTTGCCGCCGAGCAGCTTGGGATCGTCCTTGGCCGGATTCTTGGTCATGTCGCCGCTCACCATCCACGGCTCCCAACCTTGGTAGATGCCGGACCTGCTAATGCCGTAGTAGTGGGCTCCGGGGACGAGGTAGGTGCGACCGTGGTTGGAATTGATGATCGGGTGGCCCTTGGCGATCTGGCCCTTGGCATCATCGGTCTCCCACATGTCGATGATCACGGTTGGATCGATCTCGGTGGTGCCACCCATGTGCTCGAAGCCGGACCAGATGCGGGTATTCTTTCCGCGCGAGCGGACATGCGCGTTCATCGTGTTGATGAACTGGCGAAAGGATTCGTGCAGCTCCTCTTTGCGCGGGCCGTCGACGCGGTATTCGTCGGTGCCGATGTGGAAGTCCGGCGCATCGAAGAGCGGGATCATCTCATCGAGCAACTGCTTCATCACCTCAATCGTCTTTGGATTGGTGACGTCCATGTAGTTCGGGTGATCCTTCAGCGTGATCTCCGGCCAGTAGTTCGTGAAGCAGCGGGCGTGGCCGGGCATGTCGATCTCCGGCGTGATGACGATGCCACGGGCCTTCGCGAAATCCTGCAAATCGCGCAGGTCAGCGGCAGTGTAGAAGAGGTCCTTCGCGGCCAGTCCAGGGAAGGTCTTGCTCTCCACGCGGAAGGCAGTGTAGGTGCCACCGAAAGCCTCATCGCTGAGATGAAGGTGCAACTCATTCATCTTGTACCAGGCCATCAGGCGGATGAAGTCCTTGAGCGCGGGAAGCGGGTAAGGCTTGCGGCCGACATCGAGCATCAGCATGCGGCCCCTGTAGTCCGGCCAGTCGTTGATGGTGCCCTTCGGCAGGTCGGACGATTGGCGGAGCAACTGCAGAACGCTGCGCGAGCCGAGAAAGACCGCCGCTGGCGTCGTGCCGCGGATCACGATCTTGTCGGTGATCTCCACCGTGTAGGCTTCCGGGCGCTTGGGGTCGGCGGTATCGAGGGCGAGCAGCATGGTCACCGGTTTGCCGCCACGCGTGCTATCGCCCAGCAGGGCGGCGAGGTCTTCGCGGATCGCCGCCGCGGCCGGCTTCAGGGTCTCGGCATTCGCCGGGGCGGCTTCTAGCGCAATGGCGGAAACCCGCAGGGAGCCTTCCGCTGCCTTCCACGAGTGGACCGCAGGCACGATATTGGCCACGTCGGAGACTTGGCCAATTGCCCCAAGGGGAAGCGCTAGGGCAAGGATGAGAAGGTTTCGGATCAGCATGGCGCAGGAATCAATATCTTCTTCTACTAGTATTAAACGTCAAAAAATACACCAAATCCGGTATTTTATTGCATATTATCGGTGCTCCTTTGACCAGCAGGACTCGACGCTTGCGGCCTGCCGCAACAGCCTTGCTAACTGCCGATCATGCCCGCGAAGTCCCCGCTGCCGCTCAGCGATCTGGCCATTATCGTCCTCTACCTGCTCGCGATGCTGGGCGTGGGGATCTGGTTCGCGCGGCGTTCCTCGCAGGGACTGGCGGCCTACTTCTTGGGCGACCGGAAGATGTCGTGGTGGGCTTTGGCGCTCTCGGGTAGCGCATCGAACTTCGACATCTCCGGAACGCTGTGGCTGGTCTCGATGGTGGCTCTGCTCGGGATGAAATCGTTTTGGGTGTTCTGGAGCTTCGCCTTCCTGATCGCGGCGGTGCTAATGTCGTGGATGGCGCGCTGGATCCGCGGGACCGGCGTCCTAACAGGTGTGGAGTTGCTGCAGGTCCGCTTCGGTGTAACGCAGGGAGCGGTGCTGGCGCGGCTGATGTCGGCGGTGGCCACACTGGTGATCCTGGTCTTCATGTCGGGCTACGCCTTCGCCGGCGGCGGCAAGTTCCTCGCGGTCTTCTTCCCTTGGTCCGCCGGGCAGTGTGCCACGGCAGCGATGCTTTTCACCTTCTGCTACGCGGTGGTCGGCGGCTTCCGCGCGGTGGTGGTCACGGATGCGGTGCAGGCGGTGTTAATGGGAGTGGCTGCCCTAGTGATCGCCGGCTTCGCGATCTTCCATACCGATGTTGCGGCGGTGCATGCCGCGGTAAACCCCTCACCGATGCCGGTGTGGCATCTCGATGGGCTGCCCGAGAAGTATGCGGATATGGCTCCCTTCGGGCTGATGATTTTGGTATGGTTGACGAATGGTTTGCTGATGGGCTTCGGCGGGGCGGGCGGCCACTATGGCGAGCAGCGCTTCCTGGCCGCCAGCAGCGGGCGCGATGCGGCGTTGGCTGGCCTCGGCTGGGGAGTGATCCTGTGGTTCCGCTGGGTGCTGGTCGCCGCGGTGCTGGTGCTGGCGGTGAGCGGCTTCTCTCACAGCGGCGGTGACCCGGAGAAGGTGCTGCCCGAGGTGATTCTTGCGGCGATGCCAGCGGGTCTGCGCGGCTTGGTGGTGGCGGGTTTCCTGGCAGCCTTCATGGCGAGTTTCAGCGCCATGCTGAATGCCGGCTCCGCGATCTTCGTGCGGGATGTGGTGCAGGTGCTGCGGCCACAGACCGGGGAGCGCTCGCTGATGGTTACTGGGTACGTTTTCATAGCTTTTCTCGTCGCGAGCGGGATCGCCATTGGCCTGCATGCCGAGCGGGTCAATGACCTGTGGACTTGGATCCTGCTCGGGCCGATGGCTGCGATGATGGTACCCAATGTGTTACGTTGGTATTGGTGGCGAATGAGCGGCTCGGGCTATGCCGCGGGGGTGCTGGCGGGCATGGCTGTGGCCACGGTGGTTTTTTTCTACAACCGGTCGGCGGTGGTGCCATGGCCCAAGTACGGCTATGCGCCGGTGATCCACTTGGCCGCGCTGGTAGGCTCGGTAATCGTGTCACTGGCTGGCAAGCCGGTGGCGATGGAAACGCTGGTGGACTTCTACCGGAAGGTCCGGCCCTTCGGCTGGTGGGGGCCAGTGCGCGCGGCGGCGGCTGTGGAGGCAGCGCCTGCAGGCGAAGGAAGAAGCACGCTGATCACCGTGCTGGCGTCTCACGTGGGGCTGCTGTGTTTGTTCCTGAGCCCCTTCTACCTCATCGGCCGTTGGTGGGCCTGGGCCGCCACGGTGCTGGTGATCGGCACGGCTTGCGCACTGGTATTGCGCGAGACCTGGTGGAAGCGCTTGCCGCAGGACAGCAGGTCAGCGGACGCGCTCGAATAGCAAGGCCCTTTCTCCCGCCGTGCTGCCTTCCCAAACAACATAGACAGCATCTTTGCCGCTGACGGCGCTGGCCGACTTGGCGCCTGCGGCGAAGCGTTCGGCCGAGGCATCGCCACGCTTCGCCATCAGAGCGTCGCCGGCTTCCCAAAGCAGGATCGGCGTGTCGCCGGCATACGCGGCGACCGGCTGGCTGGCATCCGAGCCCAGCAGCCGCTCTTGGCCTGCGGCGGAACTGGTGAAGACTGTTTTGTCGCGGCGCCAAGCCGCGAGCCACTTGCCAGCCGGGGAGAATGCCAAGCTGCCGCCGTCCATGGGACAGGCCTTCAATTGCCAGGTGCCGCTGCCGAGTTTCACCGCATCCGAGAAGGGTTGATCGCCGCTGCGGGTCGCCAGGTAGAGGTCGCGCGAGCCCTCGAGTTCGTTCCGCCACATCACCGCAACTTCGCCCTGCGGCGAGATCGCCAGGTTCGGGACGCAGCAGGGACAAATGTTCCCGCCAGGAGCCGCATAGACCCGCATTTCAGGCTGCCAGCTCTTCCCGCCATCGCGCGATTCGCGGCTCCACACTTCCATGCCACCCGCCCGCAGGTCGAGCCACGCTGCAAGAACCCGTCCCCGGCCGTCTCCCGCCAGCGTCTGTAGCCCTTCGCGGGCGGAACCGTCCACGGTGTTGACAGAAGAGCCTTCGCTCCAGGTCTTGCCACTGTCTGTGGAGGTCCAAGCATGGAGCTTGCCATCGGCGTGCGAGATCGCGGTGACGAGCAGGACTTCATCGCTTGCCGTGATTCGCGGGCCGCGACGCTTGCCGAGTGCAAGCTTGTCCAACTCGCCGATCTTGACCGGGGCGGAGAACTCGCGGCCGTCCGCAGAGCTGGTGTGATAGATCGCGTTGCCTTGGCCGAAGGTGACGTGGATGCGGCCGGTAGAGGTAAGCGCAATTTGCGGTTGTACTGCGCTCCGCAGTGAGGGCGGTACCAGCTCGACCGGTGCGGCGGTCAAGGTGGCAACTCCCGATACGACGAGGAGCAGGCGGAGTAACATGCCCGGCATTCCAGCAGCGACGCGCGGAAGCGTCAACGGGCGCATCCGATATTCGTTTCCAGCACTTCACCTATTTCCCAAAGCCGACCGTCCACTTCACCTCGCGGCTGTCCTTGCTGAGGATCTTCACGCGCAGCCATCCATCTTCCGATGGAAGCGGCGCGATGCTGACATTTGCGGCCTGATCCTCTGCGGAGACGCGGACTTCACCGGGCTTCCAGCCATTCTTCAGGCCTGCGATGCGGAGTTCGTAGGCATCGCCAGCGACTACCCTGGAGGTGGCGGAAAGGGTGGAGCCGCTCCAGGTTTCGCCGGTGACATCGACGATCCCTTGGGTCACGTGGCGCGAGGTGCTGACGAGCACCGGGTGGTCTTCCACGGCACGAAGCGCGAGGATGCGGCAGGATTCCTTGGGCACCGCGAACTCAAAGCGGTCCACAAAGTCCGGCGCGGGCGCGTTGGCCCAGAAGTCGAAGGCGTGATAGGTGGTACCAGCCTTCAGGCCCGCCTTGGCCGTGTCGCAGGCGAGCGTCTTATCCTCCGAGTCCCAGTTGTAGAGGCCGAGCACATCGCGGCGGCTTGATTGCGATGGATCCGTGAGCAGCCATTGCGAGGGCATCGGCGTATCGAAATAGTCGATCGGACGCGCTTGGGCGGCATGGCTGGGCATGCAGCGCTTGAGGATCTCAAGACGCTCCGGCGGCAAGCCTGGCAGCCAGTCGCTGCTGAGATTGAACTGCCCCGCGACCGCAATCCAGGATGCCAGCAGGCGCGCGTGTTCCAGCTTCACCGCCGGCCGGACATAGGCCGGATCCGGATCGTTCCACCAGACCCGGCCATGGAGGAAATACAAGCGGCTGGCGCGGACGGGGCCGGTGATGATGCCGCCGCCTTCGAAGTGCATGGTCTCCTTGCGCCAATCCTGCCACTCGAAGCCGTTGTCGGGGCCGATTCGCATCGAGTCCACCAGACCAATCACGGCGCCGAGCGAGCGCATGTTCTGGCTGGTATTGCAGCCGGAGAAGAAGACATCCGGACCTGCACCCTCGCGCAAGGTCTTCAGCCCGAGGCGCAGGGCCTCGATGTTCGTCACCTTGGGATCATGGAAGGGCTTGTTGTTGCCGAGGTCGTCGTCGAGGTAGCCGTCGTTGACGTAGACCTGCTCGGCACAGGCACCGGTCCACAGGCCATCCATCTTGAAATACTTGATGCCCCAGCCGCGGATCGTTCCAGCGAGCTGGCGCAGGTAGTCTTGGACCTCCGGACGCGTAAGATCGAAGGATGTGCCGCCCCAGGTGGTTTCGTAAGGCATGCCATCGCGGCGCTGCATGAACCACTCCTTCGGGAAATCCTGGTCCTGATGGTTGGCGGCGAAGGGCAGAAACCAGATCCCGGTTGTGAGGCCGCGAGCGGCGAGGTTTTTGGCAGTGGCCGCCATGCCGGACGGATAGGGCCCATCGGGCTTGTGGCGGGTGAAGCCGCGGCGCGGGCCATTGACCCGCGAGCCGTCCGGGTTGGTCGCTCCGTCCTGCCATTCATCGTCGATCTGAACGAAGGAGAATCCGAAGGGCTTCAGCTCCTTCGCCGCGAAGTCAGCAAGGGTGACGATGTCCTTTTCGTTCAAGGCACCGGCCCCGCGCTTGGGATCGGTGAGGCCGCCCACCTCACTGTACCAGGTGCAGTAGCCATTGACCTGGGGCCGGAGCTGGATGTGGTGCTGCCGCTTGAGGACATCGGCAAAAAGCTCCTCGCCCACCCGGGCATCGGCAAAGTGACCGATGAGCAGAGTCTCCAGGGTCTCCGACTTTCCCGCAGGGATGCGCAGATGGCCGTAGTCGATCTGCGCCTTGAATTCCACAGCCCCCAACTTGCCGATATTGGAAAACAACACTCCATCGCCACGCTCATGGGTCAGCCAGCCGGCGACCACGCCTTCCCGCGTGGCGGGATCGGCGAGCGTGAGGAAGAGATAGGAGCCGGGATTCTTCGCGACTGGCTTGAGCCCGGCCGTGCCCATGGTCACCAAGCCGGAGGAGTCCTTGCCCAAGTCCAAGGCGAAGGTCGCGGGAACGGCGTGGCGGACATCCAACTCCTCATCGCCCGTATTGGCGAGGACCTGGCGGACTAACAGGAAGGGCAGGCCCGGATAGAGCTCCAGCCGAGTCTCCCCTGCCGTGCCATGGGGGATAGCAAGCTGTGAACCGAGACCGAAAACAGGATCGGTCGTCTCCTTCATGGTGGCCACGGCGCCCGGCTCCACACGATCAAGGCGGCCTTGGCTGACGAAACAACGACCGGTGATCCTGTCGGTCGCAGAGAAGGTGCCGCTGGCTGCGTCGTAGCCCAAGGCGATTTGATCGGTATGAATCTCCTGCCCCAAAGCGAGAGAGCCTTGAAACATCAACAGCAAGGATAGGCGGGCAAAATTCATGCAGAAAAATAGATCGGCCGCTGCGATCGAAGGCATAGCGTAATTCGCAGGCGGGTGAAGCAATGTCTTGAGTGATACCGCTCCAAGAGCGCGCGGTTAGCACGACGCAAGGCAATGCGCCTCCGCCGGAACGCAGGCCGTAGCCCCGGCCTGACGGCCGAGCCACTCGCAGCCGAGGAGGGCCGCCGCGTCACCGAGTTCCGACTTCAGCACCTCGACCTTCCCCCACGGTGACCTGACGTGGCGATGAATGTGATCGCGAATCGCCGGCACGAGCTCGGGCGCTTCCGCAATGCCACCGCCGATGATCACGCGGGAAACATCGAAGGCGAGAACCAGATTCGCCGCCGTTGCGCCCCAGACCCGCAGCGCGTCGTTGCGCAGGCGCAGGGCACAGGCATCGCCAGCCGCGGCGTGATGAAAGACCGCAGCATAGTCCAAACGCGTCTCACGGGCGAGCGCGCTGGCGGGGAAATCCGGTTCACGCTGCGCCAAGCGTGGTAGAGCCGCGGTGGAAGCTTCGTGCTCAGCGCACCCGAGATTGCCGCAGACATCACACACTTCACCTGCGTGGTTGAGCGTGAAGTGGCCACCGACGCCGCAGGCCTGACCGTGGGCGCCGCGCAAGGGCCTGCCTCCGCAGACGGCGGCGGTCCCAATGCCGGTGCCCAGCGTCATCATCACCAAATCATCGCAGCCACGGCCTGCCCCGCACCGCCACTCTCCGATCAAGGCCGCGCGCGCGTCATTCTCAATCGCCAGCGGAAGCCGGAAGCAGGACCAGGCCCACTCCTTGAGATCAAGCTGCGGTGCGTCCGTGTACTTGCCGAAGTGCGTGAGCACACGACCCGAGGCCGAATCGACGATGCTCGGAAAGGAAATGCCGATGCCGCCGCAGGCTGTCGCCATGAAGCCAATCGACTTGGCGAGCATCTCCCACTCCCTCTCCAAGTCCGGCAGGCGCGCGGCAAGCGGCTCGTCGGAGCGAGCGGGGATGAGCTTCCGGGCCACGACCCTGCCACCGTAAACGATGCCAAGCTTGATCAGGGTGCCACCGAGATCGGCGGCGAGGATGGGGCGGAGATCGGACATAGGCGGAGTCGATTCGACCACGGACGAGAAGTCCGGGGATCATCGGGACTAAGAGGCAGGCCCCCGGATCGCAAGGAGGGAACACGGAGGGGTAAAGCAAGTATCAGTCTTTCCCCAACCCAGTATCGGTCCCGGTTCCGGAGCCGGGGTAGACTGTTTCAGCCGGGGTCCACCACCGGCCATCGTGTTTGCGCCCCGTAGCATCCGCACCGCTCCTATCCATGGTTTCCGGCCGCCATCCCTTACTCACCCACCCCAGCCTGCCCACCGCGCGCGGCATTCGCGCGGCCCTTACGCTGGCCGGTATCCTGATTGCAACTGATTGCCAAGGAGCCACGGAAAGCCTGCCTGCCGTGATCGGCTTCAACGAGCACATCCAGCCGATCCTCTCGGAGAATTGCTACCACTGCCATGGCCCGGACTCCGGAACCCGGAAGCCGACTGAAGCGCCCTTGCGCCTCGACCGCGAGACCGAGGCCTTCGCGAAAAGGGAAAACGGGAAGCCGGTGATCGTGAAGGGTGACCCCGAGGCCTCGCTTCTGATCCAGCTGATCAAGAAACCGAAGGACGCGGAGGGCGTGATGCCGCCGCGCGATAGCCATAAGGAACTCAAGCCGCAGGAGATCGCCCTGCTGGAAGAATGGGTGCGCCAAGGCGCGAAGTATGAACCCCACTGGGCCTTTGCGCCGCTGAAGCACCCGGAGCCGCCGAAGGATGGCGAGGGCTTCGCCGCCAACCCGATCGACCGCTTCGTCGCGCAGCAACTTGCCGCCAAGGGCTTGAAGCCGAATCCGCCGGAGGATCTGCAGCGCTTCTACCGCCGCCTATGCCTGGACCTAACAGGTCTGCCGCCCTCGGCTGAAGACACGGCGGTCTTCGTCAAGCGATCGGCCGAGGACCCGCGGAAAGCAGTCGAAGAAGCCGCCGACCGCTTGTTGGCGACGCCTGCAAGCGCCGAGCATTTCACCCGCCATTGGCTCGATGCGGCCCGCTATGCCGACACGCACGGGATCCACATCGACAACTTCCGCGCGATCTGGCCGTACCGCGACTGGGTGATCCGGGCCTTCCAGAAGAACATGCCTTGGGATCAGTTCACGGTGGAGCAAATCGCGGGGGACTTGCTGCCGGACGCTACCCTCGACCAGCAAGTGGCGACGGGATTCAACCGCTGCCTGGCGACCACCGGCGAGGGTGGAGCGATCCCGGAGGAATACGATGCGATCTACGCCAAGGATCGTACCGACACCACCGCAGCGGTGTGGCTGGGCCTGACCACCGGTTGTGCCTCCTGCCACGACCACAAGTTCGATCCGCTTTCGACGAAGGAGTTCTATTCGCTCACAGCCTTCTTCCGGAACACGACGATGTCCGCGCTGGACGGCAACAATGGCAATCACCCGCCGAATGTGACGGTTCCAGCCAACCTCGACCGCTACACCGAGCTGCAAGGCTTGATCGCGGAGAATGAACGCAAACTCGCCGAGCGTGAGCCGCTCGCACGGGCAGACTTCGAGCGCTGGCTCAGCCACCCCGTCCTCCCGGCCCCCCGCCTGCTCGACTCCGGCCTCGCCGTCCATCTGCCACTGCACGAAAGCGGCAACACGATCGAAGGGACGATCGAGCGAGCCACACGGCAGTGGCCGGCACCGCCAAACCGCATCGCCGGACCGATCGATCCGGCGCCGGTGGTCAGTGATGTGCCGACCGATCTCGGCGATCTCGCGTCCTTCTCCCGCAAGGATTCCGTCAGCTATGGAGGCTTCATCCGCATCGAAGGCGCTCCCACCGGGGCGGTGGTCGCGCGGATGGATCCGGCGCAGGCCTTCCGCGGCTGGGACCTGTACCTGGACAATGGCAGGCCAGCCTCGCATGTCATCAACACCTGGCCCGGCAATGCCAACAAGCTGGTGGGCAACCAAGCGCTCACGCCGGGTGTGTGGCACCATGTGATGATCACCTTCGACGGTGCGCAGCCGGCGGCCAAGACACTGACCTTGTATGTCGACGGGATCCGGCAGGAGAGCTCGGTCAGCCCGGCCACGGTGGATGGGGACATTAGCACCGGTGTGTCGCTCCGTCTGGGGTCGCGGAACGGCAATGATTCGAAATTGAACGGCAAGGTGGCCCTGCAGGACTTCCGCTTCTACCGGCGCCTGCTGACGCCGGCGGAGATCAACATGATTTCCCATGACAGCGTCCTGCGCGGCCTGGTGGAAGTGCCCGCCGGGAAGCGGACCAAGGAGCAACTCGAGCAGGGATTCCAGCACTACCTGGCCGCCACCGATGGTCCGGCGCGGGAGCTACGCCAGATCGCCAACAACCTGAAGGCCGAGCAGGCCAAGCTGAAGGAAACAGGGAACGTCTGCCTGGTGATGGAGGAGAAGAAGGATGCCAAGCCCTTCGCCCATGTGCTGACGCGTGGCGTGTATTCCGACAAGGGCGAGAAGGTGGAGCCCAATACCCCAGCGGTCTTGCCGCCGATGGCTGCGGATGCGCCCCGCAACCGCCTCGGCCTTGCCCGCTGGCTGGTCGATCCGGCGAATCCCTTGCCAGCGCGAGTGACGATGAACCGGACTTGGTACTACTTCTTTGGTACTGGCATCGTCGAGACCACCGAGGACTTCGGGGTCATGGGTGCGCGCCCGACTCACCCGCAATTGTTGGATTGGCTGGCCGGCGAGTTCATCGCCTCGAAGTGGGATTACCGCCACATGATGAAGCTGCTCGTGACTTCGGCGACTTATCGCCAATCTGCGGCGGCCAATGCCGGGAAACTGGAGAAGGATCCTCTCAACCGCTTGCTGTCGCGCGGCCCGCGGGTGCGGCTTGATGCCGAGCAACTGCGCGATCTTGCCCTCTCTGCCTCCGGGCTGCTGGTGAACAAGGTCGGCGGCCCGCCGGTGAGGCCCTACCAGCCCGAAGGCATCTGGGAAGCGGTGGCGATGAAGCAGTCGGACACGCGGAACTACAAGCAGGACAGCGGCGAATCGCTGTATCGCCGCTCGCTCTACACGCTATGGAAGCGCACGGCTGCGCCGCCCTCGATGGAGCTCTTCAACGCGCCGAGCCGCGAGGTTTTCTGCGTGCGGCGCGAGCGGACCAACACGCCCTTGCAGGCGCTGGTGATGCTCAACGACCCGCAGTTCGTGGAGGCCGCGAAGATGCTGGCGGCGCGGGCGATGGAGAGTGCGCCCGGTTTTGATAGCCGTCTCGACTTCATCACCGGCAAGCTGATCGACCGCAGCCTGAAGCCGGAGGAGCGGAGCATCACGAAGGCGACGCTCGACGAAATGCTGGAAGTCTATCGAGCGCAAACCGAGGAGGCAAAGAAGCTGCTCGCCACCGGCGCGACAGCTGCCCCGCCGACCCTCAATACCCCTGAGCTCGCGGCATGGACCATCGTTGCCAGCCAGATCATGAACCTCGACGAAGCCGTGACCCGATGAACCCGATCGAACAATACAATGCGGCACTGACCCGCCGCCAGTTCTTCCGCAAGTCCGGCACCGGACTCGGCGCAGCGGCGCTCGCTTCGCTGATGGAGCGCGCCATAGGATCGGGCGATGCCGGCACACTGAGTGGCGGGCTGCCGCAGATCCTGCCGAAGGCCAAGCGGGTGATCTACATCTCACTGATCGGTGCGCCCTCGCAGCTCGATACCTTCGACTACAAGCCCGGGCTGCAGAAGCGCTTCAAGGAGAACCTCAAGGACTGGCTGGAGAAGAGCGGCCAACGCCTGACCGGCATGACCTCCGGGCAAGCGGCATTCCCGCTCGCTCCGACGATCTTCAAGTTTTCCCAGCATGGCCAGTGCGGAGCCTGGGTCAGCGAGTTGCTGCCGTGGACCGCCAAGATGGCCGATGACCTGTGCGTCATCCGCTCGATGCACACGGATGCGATCAACCATGAGCCGGCGAACCAGTTGATTTGCACGGGCTCGATGCAATCGGGCAAGCCGTCGATGGGAGCCTGGATGTCCTACGGACTCGGCTCGCTGAATCAGGATTTGCCTTCCTTCGTCGTGCTGCACGCGACGCATTCGTCGCCGTATTCGGATGTGCAGGCGATCTCCTCGCGTTTGTGGGGCGCGGGCTATCTACCCGGGAAGCATGGCGGGGTAGCGCTGCGCTCGCTGGGTGATCCGGTGCTGTTCCTCAAGGATACGCCCGGGATCTCGCGGGAGGTGCGGCGGCGGATGTTAGACGGGCTCAATGATCTCAACCGCCAGTCCTATGAGGCTGTCGGCGATCCGGAGACCCAGACCCGGATCCAGCAATACGAAATGGCGTACCGGATGCAGGCCTCGGTGCCGGAGCTAGCGGATATGTCCGGCGAGCCGGAGGCGGTCCACGCGCTCTACGGGCCGGAGAGCAAGACCCGCGGCACCTTCGCCAACTCGGCGATGATGGCGCGCCGCCTGATGGAGCGCGGGGTGCGCTTCGTGCAGATCTTCCACCGCGGCTGGGACCAGCACAGCAACCTGCCGCGCGACCTGGCCTCGCAATGCAAGGATGTGGACCAAGGGTGCTATGGCTTGATCCAGGACCTCAAGCTGCGCGGGATGCTCGAAGACACGCTGGTGGTCTTCGGCGGAGAATTCGGGCGGACGATTTATTGTCAGGGCGGGCTCTCTGAGACGAACTATGGGCGGGATCACCATCCGCGATGCTTCTCGCTGTGGATGGCGGGTGCGGGGGTGAAGGGTGGACTGAGCTATGGGGAGACGGATGAGATGAGCTTCAACATCACGCGCGATCCAGTGCATATCCGGGATCTTCATGCGACGATCCTCCATGCACTGGGGCTGGATCATGAGCGTCTCAGCATCAAGTTCCAGGGTCTCGACCAACGCCTCACCGGGGTCGAACCGGCGAGGGTGGTGAAGGAGATCTTCGCCTGAGCGAAGAGGTCAGCAAGCCGCGCGCTTCCAGAGGGTATGCAGCGGTGAGCCATTCGGCGAAGCGCCGCGATCCACGTCGACCCGCAAGATCCGCGTTGCACGCGGGGCCAGCTCGACGGAGAAGCGGGACGAATCTGCCAGCAGCAGGCCAGTCTCTCCCAACGCATTCGATTCGGAGACGCGGCACTTGGATAAAGCGGGCAGTTCAACCGCGGTGCTCACCGTCTGGTTGGTGACGTTTTGCAGGATCAGCAACAGGTCCCCAGTGCTATCGTCGCAAGGCGAGAACTGCTGTGGCAAGACCGCCGGATTCTCCACACGGAGGAAGTCGCGTGCTACAGGTGCCGCATTCATCACCGGGTGGACCTCGATCGGGCAAGCGGCATCGAGGCCGGTGCGGGTGGAGAGCACTGGATCGAAGGCAGCGTGGGTGCGGAGTTCGTAGCGGAAGCGCATCGAGCCGGGCTGGCAGGGGCGGAAGTTGGTCATCCAGTAGTTGTTCACCGGCCAGCCGAGCAGCAGCGGCTTCGCGTTGTTCCGGGCGAAGCCTTGGGGACGACCGAAGCCGAAGTCACCGATCTGCACCAAGGGTGCATCAGGGGTCGCAAGCGTCACGCCGGCTTCGGCATTGTGGACACTGGCCCAGGAGCCGGTGGTGACCCAGTTCTTGCATGAGCCTTCGAGCTGTTCCTCATCCCAGCGCACCGGCACGCCGGCGGCATCGTAGTGCGCGGACCACTGCGGGAGATTGAGCGGGAAGGTGAAGTAGATCGCCTCGGCGCAACGGTTCTCGTCCTTGGTGAAGGTGGCGGTCAGCTCAACCACTGGTGCCAAGGCACTGAGCTTGATCCGCTGGATGAGATCGCCGGGCAGGTGGGCGAAGAAACCCTGCGAGGTGCCCGTGGCGCCGCTGTTGTGCTGGACGCCGGGAGCCTCGCGCCGGGTGACCAGGGTGATGCCATCGGCATGACGTTCGATCTGGAGGTCGAGCAGCTTGCCTGCGGCGCGGTGCTGCGCCTTCCAATCGTATTGCCAGCAGTCGATGTCAGCGTGCAGGAGGTCCCAGATGCTCTGGTAGTAGGCATCGCGGCCAAGCTCACCGGTGGTGAGGTCGTGGTGATTGGGGTCCGGCTGCTCGTGGACGAAGCCGAAGAAGGGCCACTTCGCATCGGCATCGATGAATTCACGGCCGAGCTTCTTATCGTAGAGGCTGGTGGCGTAGCCGGTCTGCGGATCGTAGGTGAGGCGATGGAACTCGGTCTCGATCACGTTGCCCTCCGTTCTGAGCGATGCGGATGGTTCAGCTGGCACCAGTTTCTCCACAGGCAGGGAGATGGTGCTGCAAGGCTCGAAGATGAAGGGGCCGCTGAGGTAGGAATTCGAGTCGTCCCAGAGGAAGCGGTCGACCTCGATACGGGCGACGTTGCTGGAGCAGTGGCGCCAGGTGCCATCGGCCCAGGTCTTCGGGATGCGGACGAAGCACTCGCGGCGCTGGGGAGAGGGATTGAAGCAGAGGACGGACTTGGGAGCAGAGAGGTTGGTGGGATTCCCGACCAAGAGGTCCAGCGAGTCGCGGAACAGGAGGCCGGTCATCGAGCGTGCGCGCCACGCGTAAGCGGCATCGAGCACCCATTGTTCGTCGATCGGATCCGAGCTGCCGGACTGTACGGTGCGGTCGGGTCCCCAGGTGTGTTCATCGAAGAGCAAGAGATTGCGCCAAGCATCCAGCGAGCGCACGGTGGTGTCTTCGCAGACTGGCAGGGCGGTCTGGAGCAGGCCAGTGGCCACGAGACGGCGCGCGGTATTGCGGTTCACGCGGGTCTCGGTGGCAGAGCTGGCGGAGCCGAAATTCCAATAGTCCGACCAGTCGCCGCGGACATCCGGAATCGGGATTGCGGGCTGCTCGTGGTAGTAGTCGAGCAGGTCTTCCGGCGTGATAAAGCGGATCGCGGGGAAGCGGCCCTCATCGTTCCAGCGGCGGACCATCTGGACCAGCAGCGGGTCCGGCGGGTAGTTGTCGCTGTAGACCGGATGGGTGGAGGTGAGCATCACGAAGTGGCGCGGATGCCCGGCCTCTTCTAGGCGGCGGAGATAGGCACCGATGCCTTCTTGCATGATATCGGTGCTGCCTTCGGCATAGCGGCTTTCGCGGCCGAAGGTATTGTAGTGCATGCCGTTGTAGGTGAGCAGCGGGCGGCCATCGGGGCTGTGCCAGTTCATCCAGCGCGGGCGCTGGTAGGGGAAGCCGCCGCTGTGGACATTGATGCCCATGAGGAAGGCATCGATACCGGCATCTAACAGGAGGTTGGTGAGCGGCCAAGGGACGCCGTTCACATCATGGCTGATCGCGGTGCGGATCGGCACGCCGAGCTCATCGCGCAGGAGTTTCATCGCGCGCAGGCCGTGGGCGAACTGAGGGGTATTTGCCAGTGGTGAAAGGTGGATGGGCAAGGCGCCGACGGAGATCCGGCCGGCCTTGGCCAAGGCGCGGAAGCGTTCGATCTGCGAGGACTTCGCGCGGTTCAGCCAATGCATCACCGGCCAGGTGGTCTCACAAGTCCAGCGTGCGGCGGAGGCCTCCGGGAAATCCGCGGTGCTCTCGCAAAGATCGAGCGCCTGGTCGATGATGCGCCGCTGGAGCTCCCAGAAGGCCGGCTGCGGGTGGGTATAGCCGACGTCGGTGTGAGAGTGGTGAAGCAGGAGAATCTCTCGGATTTGCATGGTGACAGTGGAAAACTGAGGGCCGGCTGAGGGCGCTCCGGGCTTATAAGGGGACGCTATCGCTTGCGGCCCTGGCGCGCTCTGTCCCATTTGCAGAAAAACGCATACGGAGTTGCGCAGGGATGATGGGAGGCGAACGGGATGCTCAGTTTTGCGGCGAGAACCAAGCGCTGGCGTAGGGAGCCAGACTTAGCTCGGAGGTATGTCCGACTCCGTCGAGCACGGTGGTGAGCTGGGCTTCGGGCGAGTTGTTGATGACTAACAGTTTCGCGACTTCCGGATACCATGCGCATTCTGTTTTGGGGTTGGTCGCGAACCATTGTCCGAGCGATGGTTCCTGGCGGGCGGCCCATACGAGGGTGCGAAGCAGTAGCCGGTAGTTGTCGAGCGTGGCGGGCAGGCCGGCGAAATACACGGCGCGGCCGGCACCGCAATCGCGGGCGGAGGCGAGGACATGGCCGCCGGGACCTGTCGCCAGGATCTGGGTACCCGGCTCGACCGGGGCGACGTAGCTCTGGCTGATGCCGAAATTCAATTCCAGCGCTTCTCCGGCGAGGATGAAGTGATCGCGGTTTTCCTGCCATTCGGCAATGGATCGCTGCGACGGTGAGTGCCCGAGTTCCTGATCGACACCGAGCACATCGGCGAGTTGGAAGACGCGGCCCATCGCGGCGTGAGCGCTCGGCTCGCGCACGCCGATGAAGCCGCCGCCTTGGTGGACGAAGCGCCGCACTGCGGTCACGATTTCAGGTTGTGCCCAGTAGTGCCCGCCGGACTGGGCGGTGCCGGCGTCGCCGTCGTTGATCAGCACGTCGAGATCGTCTGGAATGCCGTCGGCGGCCACCTCGTCGAAGCTGAGGAAGGTCACGTCCACCGGCAGGCCCGCCAGGCATTCAAGCAGGTAGCTGCGGGCCAGCAGGAACATGTTGTCGCTGTAGGAGACGGCGAACTTCTGGTCGCGCCCTTCCATGGGGATCCATGAGCGGCAGGCACCCCAAGCGTTGAGAATACCGACCTTCACCGGGATCCGCCAAGAGCGGGTCGAGCGGGTTACCTCGATCAGGGTGCGGAACTCCTGCGCGAGACCGGATACCTGGGCCACGAATTCCGGATAGCGCGCTGCCAGGCTGAGATAGCCGCCGTAGCCGATCCGGTCCACCGGCGCGCGCAAGAGGCCGCGGCGGACATTTGCCCAGAACAACTGCGAGTCCCGCAGCGGTTGGCCGCCGTGGTCATTGAAGGTATCCGGGAACAAGTACGGGTAGAGCCGTAGTTCCTTGATCTGGCTGCCCGGCGCTTCTGCACAACGCCGAGCCACCACAGCGCCCTCGCAGGCATTGATGTGGATGTCGATGCCCATCTCCTGGAAGCTGGGCAGGTAGGGCTCCATGCCGATCCAGTGATCGCCCCAGAAGATGGCCGCCTTTTTCCCGGCGCGATGGATGCGGTCGGTCAGGTCACGGCCGAAGCGCACGACGAACTTGTGGATGTGCTCCATCCACTGCCGCTGCCGCGGTGTGGGAACGCGGTGGGTATTGCGATAGTAGCCCTGGTCAACAAAGTCCTCGCTTGAGGGGCGGTAGCCATAGGTCTTCTCGAAATCCAGCAGCGCCGGGATACTGACGGTGTCGGCGTAGCCCTGGCCGTCGAAGTAACGGGTCTTGCCATCGGCTCCGCTATCGATGGGAAAATGGTAGCAGAGTGTGGTGAGGCGCACCACGGTGGTCGCCGGATGTTCCTCCAGCCAGCGGTCGAACCACTGCATCAGGTGATCGTAACAGGCGGGGTGCCACGGATCGACGCTCATGATCGGTGCGCAGGTCCAGCCATTCGTCAGATGGTTGTGCATCGAGGTCGAATCCCAAGTCTGCTGGACCAGGAAATTCACCGTGTACTGGTGCCAAGGCGTGATGCCGTTCACCGTCACCATTCCCGACTCTGGATCGAATGCCCATTGCGAGCCGGGCAGCTTCCGGCCGGTCGTGCGGTCGTGGACTTCCCACCAGACGGCGGGATCGTTCAGGGTGTCGATGCGATACTTGCGCGAATCGAAACCCCGCATCGGGTCCAATACCACACTGTAGGTGGTTGCTGTCACCGGATCGGAGCGGAAGAACTTGCGAATCAGGAACTCCGAATGGGCGCGCACAAACTCCTGGTCGGCACGGGTCAGCAGCACCGTCGAGAAGATGTCGAAGCCAAGCGCGGTGAGCGAGGGGGATAGCTCGGTGCCGTCCGAGTCACGGATCGTATCCGCACCCCACTTGGCGGCGAGATCGAGAACCAGATCGTCCTGGCCAGCCTCAGTGGGAAGAGTGAAACGCCCACGCGTCGGCACGGCAGCAGGAGCAAAAGGTTGCATGGTCGGTCGCGCGCTCATTCGAAGGTGACCCAGGTGAATCCTCCAGCCGGCAGGGTGACCGGGATGCGGGCCTGCTCATCCCGATCCAGTTTAAGGCTTGAAGCGGAGCCGTCCTTCTCGCGCACCGACGCGCTTCCCACCAGGCCGGTGTAGTAGAGCGGCACGGTGAGCTCCTTCTTCACCTCCTGATCGAGCGGATTGAAGACCAGGAGCATCCCCTTCTCCTTCCCGCTGGGATTCACGTGCAGGTAGTAGTCGAGCCCGCGGCCATCGGGACGGCGGAGGTGGATGATGTCACCGAGGATGACGTCGGAGTGACGCTTGTACCAGTCCATCCACTTCCGGAGCATGGCCTGGCTTTGCGGGCCGTCGTAGAGCCGGTGGCCGCGGACCCAGACCTGGGCACCCGAAGCCAGCATGCCGAAGAAGGTGCGCTCATACTTGTCGAGGTTCTTCTCCATGCCGCCGTGCAGCACCTCGGTGTTCAGGTTGACCCAGCCCATCTGCGCCGTCTTGTGCCAGGTGGCGTCGTAGATGTACTGGCGGTAGATGACGGTCTGCAGGTTGATGTCAATGTTGTCGGTCGCCTCGCGGTACCCCATGCCGGTGCAGACTTGGCCATTGAGGAAGTACCAGTCCGGGACAGTCAGGTAGAGATTGCGGCGCTGGCCCTCGTGGAGCACCGAGCACATCCACTTCCACTGCGCCCATTGCGAGTCCTCCAGACCCTTGTGGTGCGGGTGGTCTTTCGCCGCGCAGGGGTCGCCGTGGTAGGGACCATCGGGTTTGAAGGCCCCCATGCCGGCAGCCTCGATGGTTTTCCACATGTTGTCGTAGTACATGTCCGCCCAAGCGCTGGCACCACAGGCACTCTGGCCGAAGAGGCTGCCGGGCTTGCCGGTGGCCGGGCTGATGCAGTTGTAGTTGTCCTCCGGTTTGCCCCAGCCTTGCGAGGCCATCATGAGCTGATAGGCGCCAACGCGGACGCCCTTGGTCTTCGCGTAGTCGCAGATGACCTTCATCGACTTCACGTTGCCTTCCGAGCTATCGGCGTAGTTGAAGCTGCCGGGATGTTCCGGCGCCTGGAGCAGGTTGAAGCCGATTTCCTCCATCTGGTCGATCAGCGGCTTGAGCACGTTCGGGTCGCGGGTGACCGGCGCGTGGACTTCGAACATTTTCTCGTTCGTCTGCGGCGCGAGCTTGCGGTAGAAGCGGCGCTGGGCGAGGTGGAAGCGCTCCTTGTCGGTGCTGTCGTTGAGGATCGTGAAAGTGCGGAAGGCATCGAAGGACTCGCCGGCTTTCACGGTCCAGTTCGGGCCGACGGTCGGACGGCTGAGCAGCAGCGCGTTCTGGGGGTCGTTGAGGAAGATGTCCTCCGCCTGATTGAGCGTGGCCATTGAGCCCCAATTCGGATCGCGGACGAAGCGGGTAGTGCCGCCGCCGAAGGAGTAGTCGTAGAACTCGGATTTCCCGCCACTCATGTGGATGCCGAGGCCGCTGCCCTTGTCGGTGGCATTGGCCATGGCGAAGGAGTAGTCGCTCTCCACGTGCATCATCCGCGAGTTGCTGGGCTGCACCGCGAGATGCTCGCTTTCGAACTTGGTGAGCACGACCTCCTTCCCGGACTTGTTGACGAATCTGAAGGTCTTCATCATCACCGGGATGCCGTCGTAGATCTCGTAGCTCACGGCGACGCCGGTACCCTTGTAGGGACTGCTCTCGGGAGCGACGAAACGGAAGGTCAGGCGCTGGCCCTTGGCGGGCCACGCGATGTCCTTCGGCGCGTTGCACTTGGGCTGCCACTCGTAGGGTTTCACGCAGGCACCGCTCTCCATGCCGATGAAGCGGAAGCTGTCGGGCTTCGAGCGCAGCAGTGGCAACCAGCTTGGCGTGAGGAATGCCTGGTCCGGCGTACCGGTGAGACCACCAATCTCCAACCAGTTGCCATCGAGGCAGATGCGCGCTTCCGGCTTGATGGCGCGGACGAACTCGATGTCCTTGTCGATGCGGCGGAAGCTGATGCAGCCGAGGTTGCCATCGGTGAGGTGAAAGGTGCGACTGACCAAGCCATTCGTCAGCAGGACCTGGGCGAACTGCTTCTTGTCATCCACACGGAGCTGGATCGATGAAGGCTGCGTCGGCGGCTCAATCAGCCAATCGGCGGTGGCTGGCTTCTCGACGAAATCTTTCACCACCTTCACCCCGGGTGTTTGCAGCAGCCCCTCCATGAAGCGGGCGCGCTCGGCGAGGTCCGCATCCTTGAGGGACTTCAGCTTGGTCTCGTCGAGCAGGAAGTCGGTAACTTCGAAAGCGCCGGGCTTGAAGGTGGAGACGCGGGCCTCCGAGATCCAGCCGTGGAAGGCTTCCTTGCCGGGTGCGCTGGCACCAAGGGAGAAGTTGGCGGTGCCGCCGCCGAGGCCGGGCAAGTCACCGGCGCGTTCGCCATTTATCCAGGCGCTACAGTTGCCGCCTTCGCGAACGATGGCGAGATGGGTCCACTTCTCGGGGGTGACCTTGCCGATCGGAGTTCCACCGACACCGCCGACGAAGACCTGCCACTGGTCACCGCTCTGGGCGATGAGGAAGCCGCTCGCGCCGTTGCCATTGGCGAGCGCTGCATGGAGACCGGGGTCGTCGCCCTTTGCCGCATAGGCCCAAACCTCGACCACGAAGCGGTCACCGCTGGCGAGGTTCCTGGCGGTGCTGTAGCACTGGTCGTCGTTCTCGAACTTGATCGAGGAGTCGGAGACCTGACGGCGCGGCTCCGGGCTATTCGACATGATCCTGGGGGCACCTTGGCGGGTCAGTGCGGGAGCATCCTTGACCTGCCCCGAAAGGGTCGCCGGGGCGGCGGTGTCACGAACGCCGCCTTCGCCCTGAAGGTTGTATTGGGCGAGCGGCTGGACTTCAGCCAAGGCGGGGTGCGCGAAGGCAAGGGCAGCGATCAGAGAACGGGTGAGCTTCATGCTGGCGAAGAGAGCGGAGTGAGCTTTAGGGAAGCGAAAAGAACCACGGATGAAGGGCAAGGAGGTCTGCCGGAGCTGAGTCTTCATTCGTGTTGATCGGAGCAATGGGAGTCACGCGGGGTCAGCGGCCTTGTCGGGAGTGATGGGCCCGGTCGTTTCAATGGCGGCGGAGCCGGGAACTGTGCCGTCGTCAGAAGCGTGGCCAGTTTCCTTGAGCAAGCGGAACATGGTTTTTAGATCGCGGATGCCACCCATGCCGAGCCAAACCGTGCTGATCACCAGCAAGCAGGCTAACGCGATGAGGTAAATCTTCCAGAATCCGGCCCAGTCCGCATTGCCGACCTTTCCGGAGAGCGAGAGGGCGATCATGATGACGCAGGCGCCGAACCACGCGAAGACCCAAACGTAGAAGGCATACACCGTGCGGCGGTCGCTGGTCGAGAATTCCGGGGTGACGCCACAGATCCGCTTCCACAGCGAAAGCTGCGGCTCGTCATCGAGCGATGAGTCCGCGTCGCGCCAAGCACCGCGGTGGAGCAGGCGATCGAGATCGAAGCTGGCACCGCGACGGGTGAGCAGGGACACGCCGACGTAGGTGGCCGTCGAGACCAGCATGGTGATGAGCAACCACCACTGTGGGTTGAGTGCGATCGCGTGGCCGGCGATCGAGAGCTGTGGCGGCGATCCGGTCCATTTTTCCCAACCCTGCATGAGGGCGAAACCAGCGAGACCAAAGACGCCGCCCACACCCATGGCTGCGTAGGCACCCTGGGTCGTGCCCTTCTTCCAATAGAGCCCGCCGATGAGGATTGCGCCGGAGCCGCCGAGCCAGAGGGTACTGCTGAGCGCAAAGTACATCAGGATCTTCTCGGTCTGGCGGTAGAAGCAGCCGAAGAGCACCGCGAAGACCGTGACCCCCAGCATCGACAGGCGCAGCCAGCGCAATTGCCGCGCGGGTTCCGGCGAGGTCTTGCGGAAGGGCAGCACGACATCCTGCACGAAGATCGAGCCGAAGGAGTGGATGAAGGCACTCTTGGACGAGATCATCGCCGCGATCATGATGGCGAGCAGCAGACCCTTGCCGCCGACGGGCAGAATGAAGGCGAGTGCAGTGCTGACCGTCATCTGACCGCGCACCGCCGCGCCGTGTTGCCGCTCCAGCACGTCGAGCCATGCGGTGATCGATTGGCCAAGCGAGGCGTGGGCGGGGTGCTTGAGCGCCACTTGCGCGGCCAGCACCATCACCATGAAGAAGAGACAGAGGGTCTGCCAGCGGATGAGGCCGAGGACATTGCCCATGCGGCCTTCGTGCGGTGTGCGGGCCGCGGCATCGAAGGCCTGTCCCTGGAAGTTCGACAGGCGGTTGTAGAACATCCCGATGGTGGAGATGACGAAGTACCAGACATTGAAGTCCTTGACGTTCGAGGTGCGCGCCGGGTCGAGCAGAGATGCGTCGGCGGGAGCTTGGTTGAGCACGTCTAACACTTCGCTCCAATTGAGCCAAGTGAAGCCGATCACCAGCACCAGGAGGACGGCAGCGATATTGATGAAGAAGCCCTGGCAGAAATCCAGGACCAGCACGGTGACGTGGCCGCCGTGGAAGACGAACAAGAGGGTGACCGCCATCATCGCGACCATTAGCACGGGAAAGGTCGGCAGGGTCAGGCTGGCCAAGGCGAAGTCCTTCGGCAGGCCGCAGAAGCCCATGACGAAATGGGCGCTGACCGCGGGGAAGATGCCGAAATTGATCATGCCGGCGATCCACGAAACGATGCCAGCGCTGACGCGGACGCCGGGGCTGTAGCGCATCTCGAGGTATTGCGGCACGGTCATGGCCCGCGTTTCGCGGAAGCGATACACGGCCCAACCGGACACAGCCATGATCACGGCAAGCGGTGGCTGGATGATCAGGCCCCAGCTCATCGCCGGGAAACCGCCGACGAAGTACAGCTCGAACATGCCGATGATGTTGATCGCATCGATCCACACCATGCCGGCGGCAATGGTGAGCAGGTAGCGTCCGGCGCAACGGCCGCTGACGAGGAAGCCGGAGACACTCTTGGCTTGGCGGCCGCTCCACATGGCGATCCCGGCGAAGGCCAGGAAGGAAACGATGACGATCAGCCAGTCGATGAGATGAAGGTGCATTCGGTCAGAAGACGGAGGATTGCAGGAGTTCGGCGGGAACAATCACCCTGCCGGTGTGGAAGGCTGCATCTGCCGCAAAGGCGATGAGGTGCCCAGCCATGAAGTGGCTGTTATCGAAGGGACCGGGCGCGGAGATGAGCTCGTGGAGAGAATCGACCAGTCCGAAGTCTCCGCCACCGTGGCCGGCATAGCCGTTTGCGGAGGGGTCTTCGACCTCGATCTGCTCGGCCTCGCCACCGTGATGAAGACGCAGCTCCAGCCGGTGGATCTCGCCGTCGGCATGCAGGCTGCCTTGCAAGATCGCCTCGGTACCGTGGATGCGAATGCGGCGGCCGCGGTCAAATGCGGTCATCAAAAGCTGTGCTGTCACGCCGGACGCGAACTGGAGCGAAACGACCTGGTGGTCCGGCGTGTCATGCCCGCAGGTATACACGCAACGGCCCCAATCGCCCTTGCGCAGCCAGTCGAGGATCTCATCGTCGCTGGCGTTGGCCCAGCCCGGCATGACCTGCGGCAGCCAAGGCTGCTTCTTGTCCGTGAGGTAGCGTTGCGCGGGGAAGGGGCAACTGCTGTCAGCCGCGTGCGGGCATGGATCGGTGCAGCGTGCGGTGGCACCTGCGGGCGCATTTTCCGGGCGAAACCATTGGTTGCCGGCGAAGCTGGAGACCGCGGTGCATTCGGAGCCCGCCAGCCACGAGAGGATGTCCGTGTCGTGGCTGCATTTTTGCACGATCATCGGCGTGGATTTCTCCCTTACCGACCAGTTGCCGCGGACAAAAGAGTGCCCGAAGTGCCAAGGCTCCACGCCCTCGGTGGCCTGGATGCTCACCAGCTTGCCCAGACGACCGCTGTCCAGGACCCGCTTGACCGCGCGATAGAAGGGCGTGTAGCGGAGAACGAAGCACAACACGATCCGCCGGCCCAGCTCGTTGGCGAGGCGCACCAGATCATGGACTTCCGCCGAGGTGCAGGCGGCGGGCTTTTCCAGCAAGAGGTCATAGCCGGCACGCAGGGCGAGCATGGCCTGGCGATAGTGGAACTTGTCCTGGGTGGTAATCACCGCCACATCCCCGAGACGACCTGCCGCCAGCAATTCCTCCCCGGTCTGGAACTCCCGAACTCCGGTGTCACCTAGAAGGCTCCGCACATCGGCGCGCTGGCTGGCGAGGGGATCCGCGATGGCGACGGCCTCAAGGAGTTGCGGCCGGCTGGCCACCACTTCGGCATATGCGCGGGCGCGGGAACCGCAGCCGACAAAGCAAAGCCGCAGCGGAGCGGCCGGTATTTTCTTGGGTTGCCCGGGGAGCGTTGCCGTCGCGATGGAAGACCTCATGAGAATCCATCTAGCCTAGAAGGAATCCGAAAGCGAGGCTGCTACGGACTTGCCTCGGGATGCATACGGAGTTAACCACGCGGAAATGCAGGTGGTTCCCTCGATCTCCGGTTACGGCCAGCCCAGCTTCACCGTGCTGCCGCTGACCAAGACGCGGGCCTTCACCGCCACGAGCTATTGCGAACCCACTTATCGCTTCTTGTGGCACTACCATCCGGAGTGGGAAATTGTCTTCACCCGCAATGGTTGCGGCACCCGCCACGTGGGGACATCGGTGGAAAAATTCGGGCCCGGGGATCTCGCGATGCTACCTGGCAATGTGCCGCATACTTGGTTTTCCAGCACGGACCAAGTGGGCGACACGCGCTGCACAGTGATCCACTTTCTGCCGCAAGTGTGGGGGGATACCTTTTGGAAACTGCCGGAGATCAAGGATTTCCATGCCCTGTGCCAAAGTGCGCAGCGCGGGGTCCGCTTCAGCGGCAAAGGCAGCGAAGAAATCGGGCAGCGAATGGAAGCGCTGGCGGCACGCGACTCCGCCTCACTCGAGGGCTTCGCCGAGCTGTGGAGCATCTTCAAGCTGCTCACGCGGCTGGAGGTGCACTCGCTGCACGCGGTCGAGGAAGGCAAAAGCGATTGGCAGAACGCGCGTCTCGACGAGTTGCTAGCCTGGCTGGAGAGCCGCCTGGGCGAGCCGGTCACCCAGCAAGAAGCGGCGGCCCGCGTGAAGATGTCGCCCGCCGCATTCAGCCGCTGGTTCAAGGTGAACATGGGCTGCGTCTTCAACCGCTACCTCAATGAGATCCGCGTCGCCAGGGTATGCTCCGAGATCGCCCACGGCAAACTGTCGATCACGGAGGCCGCATTCCAAGCCGGCTACAACAACCTCTCCAACTTCAACCGGCGCTTCCTGGAGGTGACCGGTCTGACGCCAAAGGCATTCCGGCTCCAGATCCAGCAGCCGGACAGCCGCAAGGCACGGAGCTCCTGAGCCTCCCGTGACTAGCCCTGCGCCGGGCGGCCCGAAGGAGCATTCAAGCTCGCCTGCCGCTCCTTGCGAAAGGCAGTGGGCGTCTTACCCTTGAGCGCCACGAAAGCCTTGGTGAAGTGAGCGTGGTCGTAGTAGCCGCAGCGCTGGGCGATCGCCGCCACGGTATCCTCCGACTCCACGAGAAAGAGGCAGGCGTGCTCGATGCGGACCCGCTGCAGGTATTGGCGGGGACTGCTGCCGAGTGCCTTGCGGAACAGGCGCTCAAACTGGCTGGTCGAGAGTCCGGCCTGCTTGGCTAGATCGGCGGTGTCGAAGCTCTCGGCGTAGTGCTGATGGATCTGGTCGACTGCCGCGGCCAGCTTGCGGATCACTGTCGTCGCGCAGCGGAGGTGCTCGACCCGCCTTGAGAAACCAGCCACACCGATGATGCTGCCATTCCGGTCACGCACCGGGATCTTGTTGGTCACGACCAAGCGCGGGGAGCCTTCCATCTCAGGTGCCGGCTCAATGCGGTTGACGATCGGCTGGCCGCTCGCGATCACGAGACGATCGTCCGCCATGTACTCGGCGGCGCGACTCTCCGGGAAGAAATCGAGGTCGGTGCAGCCGAAGGCGTCTTCCTCCGTTTTGACGCCACAGAATTCGCAGCCCAAGCGGCTCAGCGCCACGAAGCGCCCCGCAGTGTCCTTTATGAAGAAGGAGACGTCCGGCATCAGGTCGTAGAGCGGGTGCAGGACAGCCGCGGCCATCTCCGCCAAGAAGGCTTCGCGCGAGTAGGGCGGCGGATTCATGCGGCCTTTTTACAAGTCTTTGCGCAGCTCTTCCAAGACGATTGGGCATGGATCGGTCAAATTCCGGGCAGAAAAATGAAGTTCAGGATCCTGATCGCTGCGGGCGGCGCCTTGCTGGGAATCGAGGCCACCAAGGCTGAAGCGCCGCAATTCAACCGCGACGTCCGGCCGATCCTTTCCGACAAGTGCTTCTACTGCCACGGCTTCGATCCGAACCATCGCAAGGCCGACTTCCGCCTCGATACCCCTGAAGGCGCACAATGCCTCACCGATAGCAAGAAGGCCGGCATCAAGCCGGGATCGGCCGTGGATAGCGAGGCGTGGCGCCGCATCCTCTCGGACGATCCCGAGGAGGTGATGCCGCCGCCGGAGTCGCACAAGACACTCTCCGCCGCTGAGAAGGAAGTGCTACGGCAATGGATCGACGCGGGCGCGCCTTATGAAAAGCACTGGTCCTTCGTGCCGCCGCAGCGTCCTGCGGTTCCACCGTCAGGGGAAGCGAATCCGATCGATGCTTTCCTGGCTGCGCGCCTGAAGCGAGAGGGTTTGGAAAGGTCACCGGAGGCCGGCAAAGAAACGCTGCTGCGGCGGGTGACGCTCGATCTCACCGGGCTGCCGCCTTCGGTGGAGGAGATGGATGCCTTCATCGCGGACAGGGCAGCGGGGGCTTACGAACGGGTGGTGGATCGCCTGCTGGACTCACCGCGCTATGGCGAGAAGATGGCCTCTCAATGGTTGGACCTCGCGCGCTACGGCGACACCAACGGCTACCTGCATGATATCCTGCGGACCGGCTGGCCGTGGCGAGACTGGGTGATCCGGGCCTTCAACGAGGACATGCCCTTTGACCGCTTCGTGATCGAGCAGATCGCGGGTGACCTGCTGCCGAATGCGACGCCGGAGCAGGTTCTCGCCACTGCCTTCTGCCGCAATCACCTGATCACCGCCGAGGGCGGAACGATCGCGGAAGAGTATCTCAACGAATACGCCGCGGACCGTGTGCAGACCGTCGGCACCGCCTTCATGGGGCTGACGATGAACTGTTGCCGCTGCCATGATCACAAGTTCGACCCACTCAAGCAGGACGACTTCTACAGCCTGAAGGCGTACTTCAACTCGACCACTGAGAAGCACGTCGAGAACAACAGCTCAGCGGCCTACGCGCCCTTTATCGAGATTGCCTCGCCGCTCGTGCCGCAGGGCCCGAAGGCGCAGGTGATGGTGATGCAGGAAGCAGCGGCAGCGGTGCCGGCCTTTGTGCTCACGCGCGGCCAGTATGACCAGCCCGACAAATCGCGCCCGGTGACGCGGCGGCCGCCCGAGGTATTGGGTGCACCTTTGCCGGATGCTCCGGCAAACCGGCTGGGCTTGGCCCAATGGCTGGTATCAGAGCGGAATCCCCTGCTCGCACGGGTAACAGTGAACCGGCTGTGGCAGCAGTTCTTCTCCACCGGCATCGTGAAGAGCGCGGACGACTTCGGGCTGCAGGGCGAATATCCGGTGCATCCGGAATTGTTAGACTGGCTGGCGATCGAATTCCGTGAGGGCAGCGGCGATGCGAAGCCATGGAGCACGCGCCACCTGGTGCGCCAGATCGTGACCAGCGCCAGCTACCGGCAATCATCGCGGCTGCGTCCCGAGGTCACGGCGAAGGATCCGGACAATCGGCTGCTGGCGTTCTTTCCACGGCGCCGTCTGGCGGCTGAAGAAGTGCGTGACCAAGCGCTCTTCGCCGCGGGGCTGATGTCCGGTGAACTCGGAGGAGCACCGGTCTTCCCCTATCAGCCACCGGGCTTGTGGGAGGAACGCTCGAATGGTGGCAGTAATACGAAGGTCTATGTGCAGAGCAAGGGCCAGGCTCTGTATCGCCGCAGCCTCTATACCTTCTGGAAGCGGACCTCGCCGCCGCCTTTCATGACGATCTTCGATGCGCCGGAGCGGACGTCCTGCTCGGTTCGCCGGCAGGCGACGAACACACCGCTCCAGGCGCTCGCCGCCTTCAATGACGAGCAGATTCTCGAGTGTTCGAGGCAGCTCGCGGCGACGATCCTCAGCGATCCCCGGCCAAGCCCGGAGCGCCTTGCCTTGCTCTACCGGCGGGTGACCGGGCGCAGTGGCGCGGCTCAAGACCTGAAGACTCTGGAGGAGGGATTGAACTTATTGGTGGAACGTTTCCGCAGTACTCCGGCCGATGCCGCGGAGCTGCTGAAGCAAGGGGCGGCCCCTGTGGATCCCGCGCTCAATCCTTCCGAACTCGCGGCCTGGATGCTGGTCGCGAGCACCGTCTTCAATCTCGATCAAACCCTCGTCCGAGACTAATGCCGATGAATCACAGCAGCGATCATCCCCTCTTCCACGTCAATCGCCGGCAATTGCTGAAAGGCATCGGAGCGGGCGGGCTGTCCTTGCTTGGCAGCACCGCTTTGTCGCAGTTGCTGGCGGCGGAAACGAATCCCGCAGCGGCTTTTCCGAACTTCGCAGCGAAGGCGAAGCGCGTGATCTACCTTTTCCAGGAAGGCGCGCCGTCGCAGCTCGATACCTTCGACTACAAGCCCGGCTTGAAGGACTTCTTCGACAAGGATCTACCAGAGTCGGTCCGGGGCCAGCAACGCTTGACGGGCATGACCTCCGGCCAGACGCGGCTGCCGGTCGCGCCATCGATCTTCAAGTTCGAGCAGCATGCCAACCGCCAAGATGGCCTGTGGGTCTCTGAGCTGATGCAGCATACCGGACAGATGGCGGGTGAGATCTGCATGGTGAAGTCGATGACCACGGAGCAGATCAATCATGGCCCCGGCATCACCTTCATGCAAACGGGCAACCAGATCCCGGGTCGTCCGTCGATGGGAGCGTGGATGTCCTACGGTCTCGGCAGTGAGAACCAGAACCTGCCGACCTTCGTGGTGATGATCAGCCAAGGGCGGGGCCAAATGCAGGCGCTGTTCTCGCACCTGTGGGGTGCGGGCTTCCTGCCGGGCGAGCATCAAGGGGTGCAGTTCCGGGCGGCGGCGGATCCGGTGCTCTTTCTCAACGATCCCAAGGGGATGCTGCGCAGCGATCGCCGCAAGATGCTGGACATGCTCGGTGAGATGAATCGCCGGGAAGCGGAGCGTAGTGCGGATCCGCAGGTGCTGGCACGGATAGCGCAGTATGAGATGGCCTATCGGATGCAGGCCAGCGTGCCGGAGTTGACGGATCTGCGCGGTGAGCGGGAGTCCACGCTGGCGCTGTATGGTCCGGATGTGAAGAAGCCGGGGACTTACGCATACAATTGCTTGATGGCGCGGCGGATGGCGGAGCGCGGGGTGCGATTCATCCAGCTCTATCATCGTGGCTGGGACCACCATGGGAGTGTGGTGAAGGACTTGCCGCTACAGTGTCAGGATGTGGACCAGGCGCAGGCGGGATTACTGCAGGATCTGCGGCAGCGCGGGCTGTTAGACGATACGCTGGTGGTGTGGGGCGGCGAATTCGGACGGACGGTGTATTGCCAGGGCAATCTCACGCCGACGCAGTACGGGCGGGATCATCATCCGAGATGTTTCTCGATGTGGCTGGCTGGCGGGGGGATCCAGAAGGGGATCAGCTATGGGGCGACGGATGACTTCTCCTACAACGTCATCGCGGATCCCACGACGGTGCATGATTTGCATGCGACCATGCTGCATTGCATGGGGATCGATCACACGCGGCTTACTTTCAAGAGCCAGGGTCTGGATCAGAAGCTCACCGGAGTGGAGCCGGCGAAGGTGATCAAGGAGATCCTGGCATGAACACGGAAGTGACCAAGGGTCATCAGGGTTTCCAGTCGACGGAGTGATCCACAAGGTAGGCGTCCACGGCGCTGCCGATGGTGGCATAGAAGTCGGCCGCGCCGATGAGCTCAAAGAGCCCGAAGCGCTTCAGCTGATCCTTGACCACGTCCTTCATTTCCGCAAAGCGCAGTTCGATGCCGGATTCCGTCAGCGCGTGATCGAGCTCGGCTAGCATGTCGGCCGAGGTCACGTCGATGTCGGTGACGGGTTCGGCTGTGATGACGATGCGGTGCACGGGGGTCGGCGATCCCTTGATCGCGCTGAGCACGCACTGGTGGAAGAATTCGGCGTTGGCAAAGAACATCGGTGCCCCCCAACGGAACAGCACCAGGCCGGGAACCAGCCGCGCATCCGGATAGCGCTTGATATCGTGGTAGCCGCGGATCCCCGCGACCCGGCCGAGCACGGCGTAGTTCGGTCGCCAAGCGTCCCACAGGAATTCAAGGAAGGCGATGGCGATCGCGATGCCGATGCCGGGAATCACCCCGAAAAGGACGACACCGATGAAGCAGGCAATGGAGAGCCAGAACTCCCATTGCTGGATGCGGAAGATCCGGCGCAGGTCCGCGATTTCGAACAAGCCGATGGCCGCGGAGATGACGATGGCCGCGAGCGCGCTGCTGGGCAGATTCTTCAGCAGGTTGGGCGCGACCAGCAGGAGGAGCGCGACCGCGAGAGCGCCCGCGACTCCGGCGAGCTGGGTCTTCGCGCCGGCAGCTTCAGCCACCGGAGTGCGCGAGGAACTGCTGCTGATCGGGAAGCCTTGAAAGAACCCGCCGGCTAAGTTCGCCGCGCCGAGGCCGATCATCTCCTGGTTGGGATCCACCGGTGTCTTGTTTTTGGCGGCATAAGTCCGCGACAGGACACTGGTGTCGGCGAATGAGACCATGGCGACGGCACAGCCGCCGATCACGATGTTTGAAAGGTCGGAATAGCTGAATCTCGGCAAGGTAAAGGACGGCAAGCCTTGCGGCAGTGGACCGAGAACTTTCACCCCGGCGGTGGCATCAAGGTTCAGCACCCCGACGATCACCGTCGCGGCGACCACCGTGAGCAGGAGGCCGGGGATGCGCTTGTAAGGCTTGAGCAAGAAAATCGCGGCCAAGGTCCCGGCGCCGATGGCGAACGCCATCCAGTTCGCCTGTCCGCTGACGATGCCCTTGCCGATTTTCACGATGCCATCCAATGGGCCCGAGCTGCTGACCGAGAAGCCGAAGAGTTTCGGCGTCTGGCTGATCAGGATGGTGAAGGCGATGCCGTTCATGTAGCCATAGCGGATCGGCTTCGAGAGCAGCTCAGTCACGAAACCCAGGCGCAAAAGGCCGATGAGGATACACACGAGGCCCGAGGTCACGGCCATCATGCTGGCGATGGAGATCGCACGCCCGGGGTCGCCGGCTGCCAAAGGCGCCACCACGGCGAGAATCAGGGCCGCGAGCGATGAATCCGGCCCTAGTACCAGGATGCGGCTGGGACCGAAGAGCGCGTAGGCGAGCAAGGGTATGATCGTGGCATATAACCCATAGATACCGGGAACGCCCGAAGCCTGCGCATAGGCAATCCCCACCGGCACGAGCATCGTCGTCAGCACCAACCCGGCCATCAGGTCGTGCGGCAACCACGCCATCTGATATTCCTTCAGGGTCTGGAGTCCCGGCAACCAACGCTTCAAGTAGTTCATGGCGAATGAGCTCCTTTCGCTTGCAAGGTGATGCGTTCTCGCCCAGCCCATAACGCGTAGGCTCACACGGCGTCATGTAGGGCAACGCACCCTAACTTATGAGCCTGTCTGCGGCGGGATGGAAGCTCGAATTCAATTTGCCGGGGGAACGTCGGTGGGTGCGGCCTCCGGGGTGAACTAGTTCGGAAACCCGAGGGATTTCCTCATCTTTCCCACATGATACGAAATCCTGGAGACAAGGTGACCTTACCCGAGGAGAAGAGAACCACGGATTAACACCGATGGACACGGATGAAAGGCAGGGAAGACCGCCGCAACTGAGTCTTCATCCGTGGTTGAGCTCCGGTCGATCCCCTTGAATGCGCTCAAGGTGCCGCCTTCTCCACGAAGTCGGCGATACCGCGGAAGTCGGGAGCGCCGGTCTTGGGATCGCGGACGACGAGAATGAAATTGCGCACGCCCTCCTGGACGATCAGCCGGCTGGAGTAGAACGGCGTCTGGCTCCACTTGCCGTCCTTGCCCTGCTGATATCCGGCCATGGAGCGGGTGCCCTCGGTCTTCTTGGAATGATAGATCGCCGACTTGCCCATGGGCACCTGAAGTTTTTCCCCGGCGATCACAAAGGCGACATTCGATCCGCTGTAGTTGACGAAAGCTTGGTCGCCGGAACCAAAGCCTCCCTCGGGCATCGGCACGGGATCTACCTTGTAGGCCGCCTGCCCTTCCTTGGGATCCGGGAAGAAGACCAGGATGAAATCCTTGCCACTCGCGGGGAGCTCCACTTTTGCGAGAGGCGCAGGCGTGGTGCCAGCAGCCTGGAAGACAAGTGCGCGTGAACCAACCGACAGGGGCGGCGAGAGCTGTTCGGTCGGCAAGGCCAGCGGCTTGTCGTGAAGCGGTTTGCCATCGGCACCGGCGACCATCACCTCGCGGGCGTCTCCCACCCGGCTGAAGGCCAGGAGGCGGATGGTGGCACTTTCGGATTGGGCATGTAGGGAAGTGCTGGCGCAGGCCAGAACACCCAGCACTCGGAACAGGGAAAGGAACTTCATGAGACGGATTTCAGTTCTTGGGGATTGAGCCAGCGGAACGAGACGATTTCGAAGCGGCGTCCGAAGCGCGCATTGAGAGGTTTGAGAGATGTGGCTGCGACAGACGCGGCATCCGCCGGATCAATGTAATCGGCGCCACGCTGGATTACGGCCTCGCACCAGACTCGGACCTGGACCTTGCCGTCGGGATCCTTGGCCTCACCCATGGCTCGGACGGTGAAGGTGTCCGAGCGCGGGGTGATTGAGGTGCCGAGCGAGGCCAGCAGATCGGCCTGGGTGACATAGCCGGTGATACCCTGCTTGCGCGGACCCGCGGCGGCAGCAGCAAACTTGTATTGCGGCCTGCCCTTGGACGTCGACTCCGAGCCCGTGATCGCTTCATCGCGCAGCGGCTCGTTGATGCTCACGTTCGAATCGTCGAGCGCCGCTTGGAGCGCCCCGGAAAGCGCCAGATTGTTGTCGCGGCTGAGCCTGCGATTGACGAATTCACTGAGCGAAAGGAAGGGCCCGCGTTGCTTGACCTGCTTGACGATGGCGGCGGCCAGTTCGCGGATCTGCTTGGCCGTCACCTCACGCGCACCATTCCAGTAGCGGTCGTCCTCGTCCTTGCCACCGCTGCGGTCTGCGGGAGGGGCATTCACCAGCGAGTTGCGGGAGATCAGGAATTTTCCTTTCTCCGGCCCGAGCACCGAAACCTGTTCCTTGCCAGTGACGGACTCCATCATCAGCACCGGGCGCGACAGGAGATTGGAGAGGAAGTGAGCCCATGCCTCCTCGGAGACGGAGTTGATGTTGAAGCCGCCTTCGACACGCAGGTATCCGGCAATCTTCTCAAAGGCATCACGAGTCGGATTGCCGCTGCCATCGAAAAGCGAGCCGAGCAATTCATCCAGATTGCCATGGAAGGAAGGCTGGATGGCATCGTTCGGCAAGGGTGTGGTGCGATCAAAGAAATCCTCCGCCACCTGTCGGGACTTGCGCTTGTCGCCGTCCTGCGTGAGCAGCAGACCGTCCTGCGCTGCGAGTGAGGAACAGAACCAACTGTCCCACAGCACCGAATTCGCCACATAGGAGCGGTCCACCCGCAGGTGATTTGCCTGCGCGTTGAACTGGGACTTCCAGCCCGCCTGGTTCAGCTTGTCGGACGGGATGCCGGGACTGGCATAGGAATTGCCAATCGCGTGGTTCTGCGGAAATTGAGTCACCTTGCCCTCGTGGAACCAATAGTCGCCGGTGTACCACTGCGGATAGTTGAAGGACTTGAGCCCGGGATCGTAGGTCGGCCGGTAGTCGAACAGGGGCAGATGCTGGAGCTCGGCCAAGGAGGTCAGCGGTGACAGCGGGATCTCTTGGTCGACGACATTGAGCTGGCCGCGGGGGGAATAGCTCTCACCAAAGTAGACCCGGTCATCGCGGTCGGGCGGAAGCTGGAAGGTCTTGGTGACGTCGACCCAAGAACTTAACGACTTGAAGCGGAAGGAATAGGGACTCTCAAACCAAGGAGTCACCACGTCGGTATTGCCGAGCGCCTTGCTGGTGAGCGCATGGATCGGATTGCCGGGCATCGAGAAGGAACCATTCTTCGAAGGGAACAGATCTTCGTCGGCAGGCTTGCGATAAATCTCGTAGAGGAGCAAGGGAGTCGGCCGGTTTTCGAGTTGGCTGAAGGTCCGCACTGGAATCTCACCTTCGGGAATCAAGCTAACTTGAGGCGAGCCGGTGGCGCTTTCGACCTGGAACCTCACCGAGGTGGTCACGCCGAATTTTTGCAGGCTGTCCATGCTGTCTGTGCCGGTGCCGTTGTTGCCCCACCAGTCACTGTGGGTGCCGTCGACGCCGAAGGATCCGCCGTTGCCGGCAGGATCCGCGACCGAAGGATTGACCGCGATGCTGACGGTTTCGCCCGCCGCACCGGCAAATTCGTCGGCCGCGACCGAGCTGAAATTGGCGACCGACTGATTGCCGCGGAGGTTCTTGAAAATCCCGCCGAAGTTCGAGTCACCCAAGTCGAACTTCTTGGCTTGGGCCCACATGTAGTACTCCCAGACGAACTTGCTATTGCGATGCTCCTGCGGGTGGGTCTGCCAGCGCACCGGCTGTGGATAGAGGACTTTGGTCGCGCCGGCAGGGATCAACAGATTGGTCAACTTCTCGCCACCCATCTCCGGGCCGAAGGCAAAGCGGGTGCCCGATTGCTTGCGGGTGAGGTCTAGGGTGATGGCATCCGGCTTGCCCTTGTTGATCTCGAAGGTGAGCGGGCAGATACCTGCCACGCAGTATTCCGGCACCTCGAGGTCGACGTTGTAGGGATTCCACAGCACCGCCATCGGGTAGAGGAAAAGGCGCAAAGCGAAGGGCTTGGAGGGATCTGCCGGGGCGGTCAGCTTCTCAGTCGCATAGCTGACCACGTAGCAAAATTTCAGCAGCACCGGTTGGATTCGAAAACGATCCTCTCCGATGATCGGATTCCACTCCTTCTCATTGGCATTGCCGGTCTGCTTATGGGACCGAATCTTCGGACGCTTCGTCGCCGGATCGATGGTCACCATGCTGCCAGCGCGGGCAAGGCTCTCGTAGTTTCGGAGCTGGTCCCACGAGCAGATGCGATAGTCCATCGTGGCGTTGCGCATCTTGCCAATGGTGCCGGCGGAAGCACGGGTGGAAGGCGACTGGGCTGCCAGCCAGTCGAGGTAGACGTTCATGCATTTGCGCAGGCCACCGGTAGTGACATCCACCGGCACGATCTCGCTGCGGGTCGTGAGGTCGTGGATCAGTTCTTCCGAAACGCTTTCGCCAGAATTGGCGGAGGTCACCGCCGCATCGGTGGTGGGCAAGTCGACCAGTCGGCCATCGAGACCTTGGTCGCGGGAGGGAATCCGCGGATCGAGTTCGGCATGGCCATTGCCATTGCCGCGCCGGCTACTGACGAGAGTATCGAACTTCGACGAGGACTTCGTTGCCTCTCCAGGTCGCAGGACTGCCTTGGTTCCGTCATCGGAAGTCCACCAGGCAAAGCCCGCGTGATCTCCGGGCAGCAGCGGCACCGCCACTTCACGGTGATCGCGCTTTCCGCTGCCTACGGCGATCCGGCTCTCGTCACCGGCAGACACTCCGCTCTTCGCGAAGTCCAGCGTGCGGATCTTGGCGGGATCACCCGACACCAGCCAACTCCGGAAGGTCTGCTGCTTGTCGTAGGAAGGTTTGTCGAGGGTCCACTTGTTGAAAGGGGATTCGGTGGCGTCCCAAACCCCGGTAAAGTGAGGTTGGTTCACGCCGTCGGGCTCCGGGGAGTCGGGACTGCTATCAAGAATGCCAGCAGGCGCGCTGATCCGCCGGTCAGGCCCCATTTCCTTCTGGAGCTGGTTGATGGCCAGCATCAGCGAAAGCCGGGCATTCGCGCGGGCCTCGGCCAGCATCGTGCCATGAGTTGCAGTCCGGAGCGATACACTGCTCAACTGAAGCAGGCCCACGGTCAGCACCATCAATAGCACCATCAGGACCATCACCACGATCAGCGCGAAGCCGCGATCATGAGCATGGCGGCAGTGCGGAAACTTTCCCTGGCGGCAGCCGAGCGCGGTCCTTTGGAATCCGGGCGTCATGTGAGCATAGTGCCTATCCTCCCCTGCTACGACCTCCTTTCTGTTGCGGAACTTTGCATACTCATTTTCCCATCAACCGAAGGATCATGACGCGCTCCTACTTCACACCTAGTACTTCAGCTTCATTGTCGAAGAGATTGCCGGCGGCGATCGCGGATTGCACATCGGCACGAAGCCCGGTGAGCAGGGACACAGCAAGGGATGCGACGTTCATTTCAAGAACGTAAGAGGGAGGCCCGCCTTTCGACGTGCCTCCCTCTTTTTTTTTGCCACCAGAACCCGGGCGGGACCTCGACGAACCACGCGGGCCGGGGAAATTCAGGGATTCACCTTGAGCCGCGCGAAGAGCTTTACATTCGTCTGCTTGGGAATCGTGACCGTGACGGTGTCGGGATTCGCTCCGTTCTCCGTCACCACGATGCTGCAGTTGCTGCCCGAGACTGCGGTGGTCCAGACATCGGCAAGATCCGCGTCGAACTCGACACTTGGATTCAAGTATTCCGCATCGTCGCGGCGGGTGTAGGTGAATACGAGATTTGTCCCGGAAGCGCTGACCGTCGGCAGATTGGTGATGGCTGGATTGACGGGATTGCCGTCGAGGATGAACTCGAGGACATTCGGCAAGCCGTCATGATCGGGATCGCCGAGCGCAGCACGATCCGCGGGATTGGCGATGAGCGCAGCGGCCCAGACGTTGAAGGGCGTGGCAGTGCCGGGGGTGTAAACCAGCTCAAGCTTGTTGCCATTTTGCTGGATGCCCCAGCTGCCGTAGGAGCCGGTGGCCGCGACAAAGGCGGAGGCATCGATCCGGAAGGCAGAGGCATCAAAGCCCTGGCCCGGCTCGGTCCCTTGGACCAAGGTAAAGGTCTTTGCCGTTTCGGTGAACCCGGTCAGGCCTTCGGGGCTGATCGTGATGACCGCAGGAGAGACGCTATCGGAGAAGACGCCGAATCCCTGGCAGTGGATCGAATCCGCCGTGGGTGATGCCCATGAACTGCCAACTTGCCAGGTGATGTGGGAGTCGAAGCTGAGGTCGCAGTAGCCGGTGCAGGTCAGCGTGCCGATGGTATCGCCGGGTGACAGAGTGCCGCTAACGCTGAGGCCACCTGCAATCGTCCCGCTGCCAGCCAAGGTTTGAGCAATAGGTACGGTGTAGGTTCCGGTGCCATCCACATCCACCTTCAAGGAGCCGCCTGCGGATACATTGAGCGCCGGGGATCCGGACATGGTAGTCGAACCGAGCAGTTGGAGCGTGGCACCATTTCCCACGGTGACCGCCGAGCTCTTGAAGCTGCTGGCGCTATCCAGCACCAGCAGACTGGTGCCACCGATCTGAGTGGTGCCGGAGTAGGAGATGCCTGGACCTTGAAGAATCTGTGTGCCGGCCCCTGTCTTGACCAAGTTGAGCTTGTTAGTGCCCGAGGGATTATTCTGGTCGCGCAGTTGTCCGAAGTAGGTGTGATCGCCGCTGCCATTCAGGATCAGGGTGCCATCAGCCATTCCGTTGGCATCATTTCCGCCATCGTAACCAGCGTTCTCAATGATGCAGAAGGTATTGTTCGTGCCTTGGCCGCTTTCCAGCGACTCGATGCCGGCCAAGGTCTCGGTGTGGCCGTTGAGGCGGACGTCGTAGGCATTGTCGGTATTCTCGAAACGCAGCACCGCACTGTCGGCGATCTGCTCGTCGGTCATGATGGTGAGGCCGTGGAAGGCCCAGTTGCCAGCCTTGACGACGACGTTCCCGCCCATGCCTCCGTTTGCGGTAGGACTGTTCAGGAAGATCCGGCGGCCATAGATCTGAGTGTCGCCGGAGAAGGTATTGGTGCCGGTCAGCGTCAAGCCGGTGGTCGCGCTGGCCCCGGTGCCATCGAGTCGCAGCACGCCCGTGCTGCCGGTGATATTGCCGGTGCAAGTGACCGCATTGCCACCGTAGTTCAGGTTCAAGGTTCCTCCGGCAATCGTGAACGGCATATCCACCGTGCCTGAGGCCAAGCTGAGAGCGAGTGTGCCTACGCCGGCCTTGGTAAGCGTCCCACTGCCGGAGAGGCTACCCGCGTGAGTGAGCACGGCGGCGGGATCAGTCACGGCGATGGTCCCGCCGGGGGCATTGACTGTGGTGGCGCGGCTCCAGGTGGCGCTCGCGCCAGTGTATTCCAGCGTGCCACCATTCAGGGTACGGTTGCCGGTGCCCAGCGCCGTTTCGTTGGCGATCGAAACGGTGCCACCGCTGAGGGTCGATCCACCGGGGAAGCTGAAGCTACCGGAGATGGTGAGCTTGCCGCTGCCGGTCTTGACCAGGCTGCCGGTGAGGATGTCCTTTCCGTTTGCCTGGGTGAGCGTGTAGTCCTTGCTGCTGTTGTTGAAGGTGATGATGCCCGGGCTGATGTCGGTGAGGCCCACCGTGATGGCGGTATTCCCTGCTCCAACGCCGTCGTCGAACAGGGTATTGTCGAGGGCGAGGAAATCCGTGCCGCTGCTGTCGGAAGAGAGCTTCCAGTTGCCGCTGCCACCATTGGAGCTCCAGTTGCCACTGCCGCCGCCGGTCCAGATCGGATAGTTCGAGCTGTTGATGGCCACGTCGATGAAGTTGCCATTCTGCTGCAGGCTCATCGCGCGCACCGGCGAGGCGAACTTGAAGTTGCCGATGCTGCCGCCGTACGAACCGAACTGGACCAAGTGATACGTTCCATTTGCGGGTACACCGCCGGTTAGACTCACGGAGATGGAGCTTGCTCCTCCCGAGGTGGTCAAGGCACCGCTCACAACCAGCGGCGTGACGCTGGAAGAAAGCGCACCGGCGATGGTGCCGGCTCCGTTGAAGGTGAGGCTTCCTGCCGTCAGGGTGCCGGTGCCGTTGTAGCCGCCTTGGACAATGCCGCCCGCTGAAGCGGTAACCGCTCCTGCAGCAGCGGTGCCGGCGAAAGATGCCCCACCGGCCACGCTGACCACGGGCGCGGTCGTGAAGCCAGTCGAGTTCAGGACCAGCTTGCCTTCGGTCACGGTCAAGGCGCCAGAAGCGGTGCCAACAAACGAACTGCTCGCGGCAGGGCTGAGAACCACGGCGCCCGGGCCGACCTTCTCGATCTTCGCGGTGGTGGATCCGCCCGTGATCTGTTTAGCGAAGGTCCAGGTGTCTCCCGCGACCGCAGCGTTCAACTGCAAGGTCGGCGTATTCGCCGTGTCCGTGCTCACCGCGACATTGCTGTTGCTCCAGGTGGCGGCGTTGGCCCGCTTCAGCCGGAGCGTGCCATTCGTCAATGTGGTAGTGCCGGAGTAGGTGCTGGCACCATTCAGTTCCTGGGTGCCGGTGCCCACCTTGGCGATCCCGAAGCCACCACCGATATTGCCATTGTGCACCCCGTTGCGGTTGTTATTCCCGATCGTCAGGCCGATGCTATTGAGCGCATTCTGGTTGTTGAGGGTGATATTGCCCGGTCCATTGAGGGCCCCGATCGTCTCACCGCCCCAAACGAGAGTCCAAGTGGTTGAGGCGACCCCATCGCCAACCGTGATATCGTTTTTAACGAAGCCAAGGTTCTGGTTGACCGCGGTTTGGGCGAGATAGGTCCGGTTCTGGGTCGCGACCGTACCTTTGATCAATACGTCGCCGGTGAAATCACTCGCGTCCGAGGTGTTGCTCAATTGGCTGGTCCGGAGAGACTTTGAAGTGCCGTCGAGTATCAATGCGGTGGTTCCGGCGGGAATGCCGCTTCCTTGAATGCGCCAGTTGACGTCCTGCGCCGTGCTGTGGCTCGTGCCTGTTTGAGTGGCCTTGAGCGTCACCGGCACGCTGCCTGCAAGACTGAGAGTAGTGGCCAAGCCCGCGGCATTGGCTCCCAGGGAGGAGCCTCCATTGATGGTGATGGTCTGGGCGCTACCGAAGTTTGAACTCGAGATCGAGGGCAGATTCAGGGTGCCGGCGATGCCGCTATCCACCTTGAACTCCGCGGGGTTTGCACCGCTGTTGGCATCACCAAGCGTCACGGCATTGGTTACAGCACCCATGGCCAGCGCGTGGTTCAGGGCAAGTGTTCCCTGGCTCACGGTCACTGCCGCGGCGAAAGTATTGCCGTTCGATGACAAGGTGGCAGTACCGAGACCGGTCTTCGTCAGGGTGAGCGGCGTGCCCGTAAGAGCGCCTGACGTGGTCAAGCTGGTCCCGCCAGCCACGTTCCAAGTTTGCGCCGCATTGAGAACAATCGGTTGCGCGAGCACGAGATTCTGGGTCGCCACGCTCATGTCGATGCCGAGGCTCCCCAGGGTGTTGCCGGCATTGATCGTGACCGGACCCCCTGGGTTGGAGACGCGGATACCGGCCCAAGAAAGATCGCCGCCGAGCAAGGTTGTGTTTTCAGCCGTTACAGCCGCATCCCAAGACGCGACATCGCTGCTGCCGGGAGTCACTCCTCCCAACCAGCTCGAGCCGAGGTTCAGGTTGTCAGCATTGTCGAGCTTGGCGATGACAGTCTCAGCGGCATGAGCTGCAACCGCGAGGCCAAGGCTGGTGGCAAGAAGTGCCGTGCGGGAAATGGCGAGTGTAGGAAAGGAGGTTCTCATGGAGGTTTTTCTGGCGATACTTTCCCGGTAGAGCATCGAAGCGCGCATTCGTCGCGAGGTCGCCGCGTTCTCCATCGGTCCCTGCTAACATGCCGATTCCGGCGCTAGAAACCTCGCGTCTCTTGCAGAAAAACCGATACGCAATTGACCAGTGGAGCCAGCAGGACGAGTTCCCTGCGGGGAGCACGCTCTAACAGATCTCTGGCGGACTACGGGAGAGGGCGTCCAGTCAGGTTGACTGTTGCCGGAGTCGGCTCCGCCCTCATCCTGCATGGCTCCCCGCTTGGAAGAGCACGTTCCTCGCAAGCGCTTCGAGATCGTTTGGCGATAGACCTTCATCACGGCGCATCCGCAAGGAAGTATCAGATTTCGCGCAACAGAGAAGAAGCACCCAGCACGCGATTCCCTAGAATCCTGCCGCTTAAGCCCGATCGTTCGCATGAGTCTCTTCCCTTCCGTTTCCACCAGTACCCTTCTCGCGCTTGCTGTCTCCCCTGTTCTCTCTGCGGAGATCCAGAGCACGATCGTCGCCGAGAAACTCCACGATCCGATGGAGATCGCGGCGGCACCGAACGGCGACCTGATCGTGATTGAACGCGAGGGACGTGTACTACGGGTTCGCCCCTCCACTGGCGGCATCTTCGAACTAGGCACTCTACCGGTGACAGCATTGCGCGAGACGGACCGGAATTCTCCATGGGCGCGCGAGGACGGCTTGCTGGGTCTGGGACTCGATCCCGGCTTTGCCAAAAACCGCTGGCTCTACCTCTACTACAGCCATCCGGAGAAACTGCTCAACCGCCTGGCACGCTTCGAACTCAAGGACGGCAAGCTGGATCTCTCTTCGGAGAAGGCGCTGCTCGATATCGCCACGGACCGCCGCGACAAAGTTTGCCACCAGGCCGGCTCGCTCGCCTTCGGGCCGGATGGGCTGCTCTACCTGAGCACGGGAGACAATACCAACCCCTTCGAAAGCGGCGGCTTCGCCCCGATCGACGACCGTGACGGCCGCGAGCACACCAACGCGATGCGCAGTGCGGGCAATACCAACGATCTGCGCGGCAAGATCCTGCGGATCCGCCCGACCGAGAATGGCGGCTACGAGATTCCGAAAGGCAACCTCTTTGCTCCCGGCACCGCAAAGACCCGTCCCGAGATCTATGCCATGGGCTGCCGCAATCCTTTCCGTATCTCGATCGATCCGAAAACCCGTGTGGTCTACTGGGGCGAGGTCGGGCCGGACGCCGGTGGCGAAGGCCCGAACGGCCCTCGCGGCCACGACGAGGTGAACCAGGCGAAGCAGGCAGGCAACTTCGGTTGGCCTTTCGTCATTGCCGACAACCGCCCCTACCCGATCGTCGATTTCACCACTGGCAAGCCCGGTGAGATGACCGATCCGGCCAAGCCGAAGAATCCCGGCAAGCACAACACGGGACTTGTGGACCTGCCGCCGGCACAGAAGGCATTCATCTGGTACCCGTATGCGCAGAGCACCGATTTCCCGGCGGTGGGCGGCGGCGGGCGCAACGCGATGGCGGGCCCTGTCTTCTACTACGATTCCCGTAGGAAATTCAACCTGCTTGGCAAGGAGGACGACCACACCCTGCTGACCTACGACTGGATGCGCGGCCGGATGTGGAAGGCCAAGCTCGGCCGGGAGGAGAAGCTTGAGAAGCTGGAGCCCCTGATGGACCAGCTGATGCACCCGATGGATCTCGAGGTGGCGGCCGACGGCACCTTGTGGCTGCTCGAATACGGCGGCGACTGGTATTTCAACAAGAACGGCCGCATCCGCAGTCTGCGTCCGGCCGATGGCAACAAGCCGCCGACGATTTCGATCGTCGCCAACGGCAGCAGCTACACGGCGACAACCAATGATCCGGACGGTGAGCGCGTATCAATCGAATGGTGGCTGACCCAAGGCACCCATGAAACCAAGGTCGGCAGCGGCACCAGCCTCAACCTCACTGCCGACGGCTACGAGCTGCGTGCGGTGGCAACCGATACCAAGGGTGCCATCGCCGTTGCGCGCGTCTCCCTACAACAAGCACCTGCTCAACCAGCCCTTGCGCTCGAGCTTGCCGGCAAACCGGACAAACTCGGCTTCGGCGAAGAGGTCAGCTTCACGATCCAAGGGGCAGCCGATCCCGCCAAGCTGCTGGTCCGTGCCCGCTACATCCCGCCAACCGGCCACGATGCCGGTGGCCCGCAGCTTCCGGCCGAAATCGAGAAGCTGGCCAGCTCCCGGCAGTGCTTCGCCTGCCACCAAGTCGACAAGACCTCGGTAGGACCGGCCTATCTGGATGTGGCCATGAAATACCGCGACCAGGCTGACACCCCGGCGCGCTTGGAAACCAAACTCAAGACCGGCGGCGGCGGCGTTTGGGGTGAGGTCCCGATGCCTCCGCAAACGGCGGTATCCGACGCTGAGCGCGAGTCGCTTGTCCGCGCTATTCTCGAGCTCTCCCAAGGCATGGCTGAATCCCGTGGCAGCGGCTCCGGCAAGCTGCGCTTGTCACCCGCACCGGAGTCCGCCCAGGCGGGCGGCGCTTGGGAGTTCACCGCCGAAGCCCCCGGCTACACCGCCGCTCGCCTGCGAGTTGCGGCGAAGTAAGCGGATGCACCGGGACCCACAACGGGAGGAGCCGGTCAGGGCCCCAGATTGACCCGTGCGACGAGCTTCGTCCGCGGAGCTGGGAGCGTGATCGTCGCGGTCATCTTGAAGTTCCCGCCACCGATATCCTGGGAGCCGAGGACCACACCGGAGCTATCCCAAGTCGTCATATCGCCGGACCACTGGACATGCACGGCATCCAGCGGGAAGGCGCCGGAGCGTGTGAAGGTCAGCGTGGCCGAAGTCGGGCTGACGCGGGTGATCGCGAGGTCGCCGTTGTCGGCCTGCTTCGGATTGGTGGCGAAGAGCATCTCCACCACGTTCGAGTTGCCGTCCTTGTCCGGATCGGCATCCATGCCCCAGACGGTCGCGGCGAGCGCGGCATTGCCCAGTTCCTGTGCGGTGAACTTGCCCGCCGCCCAAGCCGTGTAGGCGCTGGCCAGATCGTTTGCCGGCGGAAGCTGAATGCGGAAGACATTCGATGCCACCGTCGATCCCAAGGGGTTCGTGGCGGTGAGCACGAGCTGGTAGTCCGCACGATTCGCGGCGGTCGGGGTGCCGGTGAAAGCGCCCGTTGCCGCATTGAAGGACAGCCATGCCCCGGCCGGGAGCGGATTACCATCGGACTGGCGCAGCGAAAGCGTCAGCGAACCCGGGTAGATCGGATCATCGAAGGTCGCCGGATTCACCGTGAACTGGAAGGCCGTGTTGAGCTGCGCCAACTGATCAGGCACCTGCAGCGTGAGGCGCGGTCCCAGGTCATACTGGAACTGGTAGGCACGCGCGCTGCCAGCGGTGGTCGCACTCAGCGGGTTCACGCTGTCATCCGCGGCACCGGCGACGGCGGAGAAGCCATCCATCGCCAGCGCATTGCCGAAGCGGTCCGCCGTGGCAGTCGAGGTCGAAGGCACGAAGCGATCGATCTGCAGCCATGCGGGTGTGCCGGTGCTGCGGCGGCGGTGGACTTCCACGTAGCCGCGCTTGTCCACCGAACCGGAATCCGAGCCGGGCGAACCGATCATCAGCAGCTCACCGGAGATCGCCACCGAGTAGCCGAAGTAGGTGGAAGGAATGCCAGTGCCTGGGGTGAACTTCTGGACCAGACCCCACTGGTTCGCGCCGTTCTGGTTGCGCTCATAGATGCGCGCTCCGCCTGCCTTGAAGGTGCCGATCGGCGAACCGCCGGAGTAGACACCCAGAGCGAGACGGTCACCGGAGAGATCCACAGAGAAGCCGAAGCCAGCGTAGTTCGTGCCATCCACATCGAGGAACTCGTCGAGGCGCTTGAGCTCTGTCCAAGTGCCGGCGGAATTCGGACGGGTGTAGATGTAGGCGGCACCGTAGTTCCAGTTGGTGCTGGCACCACCGGCGGCATTCGCGCCGGGTGAGCCGATCACCGCGGTGTTGCCTTCCAGAGTGACGGAAGCACCATACATCTCACTATCCCCTGTCTGACCCGTCGCTTTGTTTTCGGCCGCCACGAGCGTTTGCTGGGAGATCCAGGTGGTGCCGTTGGTGGAACCGAAGATGAAGGCCCTGCCGGAGCGGGGGGCTCCTGTCAGGTTGGCATTCGGAGCACCCACGAGGATCGTCATGTTGCTGATTGCCACGGCGGAACCGAAGCTATCGCCACCACCGGAGTTGAAGGCCGGCGGCAGGATCTTGGCCACTTGGTTCCAAGCATTCGGATTCGCGCCATCGCGCTGGAAGACGTAGGCGGCACCCGCGTTGCTGGCTGCGGCATCGGCACCCGGAGCGCCGACCACCATCAGGTTGCCATCAATCGCCACCGATTCACCGAAGCGATCGCCGGCAACCGAGTCGGATCCGGCGAACTGCGCGACCTGCCCCCATGGCAAGCCAATCCCGGCATTGCGCTCATAGACGTAGGCGCGGCCGATATCCGCGGTGACGCCGTCACGGGCCGGGGAACCGACCACCATGGTATTGCCGCTGATGGCCACCGAGCTGCCGAAGTTGGCGGCCACTTGGCTCGCATCGGCACCGCCGGTTGCAAGCGGCAGGATCTTGTCCACCTCGCCGTGGAGGACCTGCACCGTGGTTCCGGCATTCACCACCGCGGCGGCGAAGCCGTCATTCACACTGAGGGTGAAGGTCACCGTCTCCGGTGAGGTCGGAGTCACCCGGGTGCCCGGTGTGGGCGTGAAGAGCAAACCACGGAGGGCCGCTGCCGAAGCCGCGGGCGTGCCAGTGAAGACATAGCTGCCGCTGCCCGCCGGAGTCTGGACGAAGCCACCGAGGTTCGAGAAGCCACCCTTGATTGCATTGTCGAGGCTGACCGTCACCGTCTGCGTCTGCACGCCGAGGTTGTCGATGTCGGTGATATTCACGCCGGCGAAGGGTCGCAGCGAGGAATACTGATAGAGCTTCTGGCCGCCCACGATGCCGGTGATCACCGGCGGATCGTTGACCGGAGTCACGGTGGTCGTGGCATTCACCACCACCGGAGTGCCCACAAAGCCATCGTTCATGCTCGCGGCGAAGACCGTATTCTCAGTGGTGCCCACCGGGATGCGGTTGTTCACCGGAGTGAAGACCAGGGCCCGGAGTGCGGCGGTGATCTGGGCCGCGGTGCCTTGGAATTGCAGGACCCCCGGCGAGAGGATCGTGAAGCCGCCACCGAGCACGCCTTGGCCCGGAGGATAGGTAATCGTCAGGGTTACGAGCTGCTGGCGCTGCTCGTCGAACTCCACCACCGTGGCATTCGCGAAGGGACGGACCGTGCCGGTATCGAGCACGGCGCTCGGATCGGCATTCAGCAACTGCGGCGGATCATTGATACCGGTCACGGTGACCGTGGCCACAGCGCTGCTGCGGTCGCCGCCCTGGGGCATCACGGAGACGGTGGCGATGCCTGGATAGGTGCAACCGCCGTCATCCTCCACCCAGTAGGTGATCGCAGCCTTGCCTTGGAAGTTCGATGCCGGCGTAAAGGTCACCACATCGCCGGTCACGGCGACGGCACCTGCCGCTACGGGATCCACCGTAGGAGCCTTCACCGGAGTCAGGGTGAAGTCGGCCTGTGCGGCTTGCTGGCTGGCGGGGAAGGCCGTGCGCAGGACGCCATCGTTCGCGGTCACATTCAGCGCCACGGCGCCGCCACCGGCGAGCACGGTGTAGAGGTCATCGCTCACGCTGATATCGCCCACCCGGACCGTGACTTCACCGGAACCGGTGCCGCCGAGGCCATCCGAGACACGATAGGTGAAGCGCACGCTACCGACGAAGCCCGGCTGCGGCACGTAGATCAGATTCGTGCCGACGATCTGGACCGAGCCACCACCGGCGGCCCTGCGCAAGACGGCGGGAGAGAAGGCATCTTCCAGCAGCAGGCGGTTGAGCACGATCAACTGCTCACCGGCCGCGCCGAGTCCGAGCAAGGCCTGAGTCTCGTCGCGCAGCGTGATGCCGGCGAAGCGGGCGCTATCGTAGATCGACGCCGGAGACTTCGCGATCGCGTTGAACTCGGTGACCAAGGCTACCCGGCGCTGCACATCCGAGGAGGAAGCACTGGAGAATACGCTGCGCGAGGCTGGCGCAAAGCGGGTCCAGAGGAACTGCGTGAGCGGTGTGCCCTGTGCGAAGAGCGTGGTGCAAAGCGTGGCCGGATCCGGGAAGTCGCCCGTCACGAAGGGCGAGCAGACATTCGAGGTCGGCACCGTGACATCCGAGATGATCCAATTCGCTGCGCTGGCTGGCAGCACGCTGTCATTCGCCAGCACTGGCAGGAGAGTGCCGAGCGAATCGGCGCGCACTGCGAAGGAGTCGTTGTTCGTCTCCAGGTTGCGGCTGCCCACGCGGTCGAGCACCTCGATCCGGACCACCGCCGCGGCACGAGCCGAGCCGCCGGAGGAGATTTCGTAGGTGAAGGTTTCGACGTAGGGGTAGGTCGTGTTGTCCGGGCTCGGGGTGTAGCTCAGTGCCGCACCGCCTTCGATGATGTCCAAGGTGCCGCGATGCGGCGGGTTGGACAAATTGCCGGGATCGGTGCCGGTGGCCAGGATCAACAGGAGCTGGCCGGCATCCGGGATCACGCGATCGTTATCGAGCACGGCCAAGCGATTCGCGGAGCTGCCGCGGAAGGCGAAATACTCGTCCTCACCCGCGACCATCTCGCCGGTGGTGACGCGGACAGTCACGCGAGCAGTGTCGCTGCTGTCGCCATCCGTGACCGTGCAGGTGAAGGTCTCGGTGCCGCTGAAGCCCTGCGCCGGAGTGTAGATCAGGCGCTTGAAGTCCTCGCTCATCTCCACCGTGCCGCCATGGTCCGGAGCATTCGGTCCGGTGCCGATCGCGGCCACAGAGAGATCGCCGGGGATATCGGAGATCCGCAGGTCGTTCGCCAGCACTGGCAGTTGGTTCTGCTGGCTGTCCGTCTGCACGGTGTAGAAGTCACTGCTGGCGCGGATTCCATTGGCGATGACCACGACGGTCACCGTCCCGGTGGCCGTGCGGCCGCTGGCATCGCTGATCGTGTAGGTGAAGTCGCGCTGACCGGTGGCTCCCACCGCGGGATCGAAGCTCAGTGAGCCACCGCCCGGGGTGATGCTCATCTGGCCGAGCGAGGATGAAGCCGGAGTGACCTGCGTGATCGTCACCGCGCCAGCGCCGGCTTGGAGCACGTGGTCGTTCGCCAACACGTCGAGGATCGTGACGCCATCGTCCGTGCTCTTCGCGGCATCATCGAAATGGACACTGAAGATGTCGGTATTGGTTGTGAGGTAGCCGACCTTCACCGTCACTTGCGCGGTACCGGTGCCACCGAAGCCATCCGCAGCGGTATAAGAGAAGGTCGCATTGCCCAAGAAGCCCGCTGGCGCGGTGTAGGACAGGGCCACGCCATTGGCGATGCTCACGCTGCCGTAGGTCGGCGCAGTGACTGAGGTGATCGTCAGCGCATCGCCGGTGCCGGGCAGGATGTTGTCATTCTCCAGCACGTTGAGCGTCACCTGGGAGCTGCCGATTGCCACGCCGAAGGAGTCGGCGCGGACATTGAGAGTGCCCACGCGGTTCTCCACTACCACGCTCACCGTAGCCGTGGCGGTGGTGGTGCCGCCACCGGACATGGTGTAGGCGAAGGTTTCCGTGTAGGGGAAGCTGACTGCGGAAGCGGAAGGCGTGTAGCGGATGCGGCCGTTCTCAACCACTGCGGCACCAGCGTGATCCGGAGCGGTGGAAACGGAGACCAGCGTCAGCGGATCGCCGGTCGCGGGAATGATGCTGTCATTCGCCAGCACATCGAGCAGCGGCGACTGGCCGGCCGCCACGGTGAAGCGGTCGGCATTGGCACGCAGGTTGCCATTCAGGCGGTCGACGGTGACGCGGGCGGTTACCAGCGCAGTGTCGCGATTTCCCAAGCTGTCCTCGATCGTGTAGGTGAAGACCTCATCACCCACAAAGCCGACTTCCGGCGTGTAGATCAGCGATTGGTCGCCGTTCATCGTCACGATGCCACCCGCGTTTGGTGGACCCACGGAAACGATCTTGCGGCTGGTGGCCACGCCATCGAGGCTGGTGTCGTTGTCCAGCACGCGTAGCTCAATCGCGCTGCGGTCCGCCTCGATGCGATAGATGTCGTCGTTCGCGAAGAGGAAGCTGCCGTCGAGCAGCGTGTAGGTGAAGGTGTCGTTGTAGGTCTGGCCCTGGGCGAGACCTTGCAGCGTGAAGGCTGGACCACCGGTCGGGCCCGGGAAGATCGAGCCACGGGGGTCATACTGGAAGGTGCTGGCCAGCACGCGCCAGTTGCCAGCGAGCGAGGAGAACCCGGCATTCCAGGCCACTGGCACCGAGAAGCTATCGGCATCGATGCGGGTCAGCACATACTGGCCGGTGAGGGCGCCGCTGGCAGGCAGCACCACTTCCTCACCGCTCTGCAGGCCGTGGGCGGGTGCGAGCACCTTCGTGACCCCGGGCGCGCCGGACACTGCAGCGAAGCCATTGATCGAGCCTTGGCGCGATTCCAAGAGGACATTCACCTTGGCTCCGCTGACCGTGGTGCTGGCATCGGCGACCGGCAGCAGGAACTTGCGGTTGTCCGGCAGGTGAGTGTTCTGGTCGATCTCAAGGCCGCTGGTCAGCAAGCCCGGCGGATTTACCGTGAGCAGGTTTTTTTCCGGTGTGGTGAAGGTGGCATTCGAGGCGATGGGCTTGTCGTTGCGACCCTCCACCAGCACGGCGACAAGGACATTCACCCGGGCAATGCCGTCGAAGACGGTGACGTTGAAGGTGTCGATGACACGCTCCTTGAAGGCGAGGGCCTGAAGTTTCGGCGCAGCAGTCGGATTGTAGGTCAGTGTCGCGCCATTGCCGCTCAGACTGATCGCCGCTCCTTCGCGGCTGAGATTCTGGCCCGCGCCGATCTCAAGGCGCAGCACATCGCTGCGATCGACATCGGCATCATTGGCGAGCAGTGTGGCACTCGGCAGGGAGAGCGCGACATCCTCGGGCGTCCAAGCGACAGCGGGGATGACCACCACATCACCCGTGGCTCCGCCCGGCGGACGGATGGCCACATTGAGCGAACCGGCGGTGCTGCTGGAAGGCAGAACGTAGAGGATCTCTGAAGCTGCGGTGAAGGCGGGCAGGGTCTGGCCCGGGGGCAGCAGTGGCGTGAGCACCCCGAGACCCGGCGGGTCATTCACTGGCACCGGCGCATCGTTCACGCCCGTGACATTGACGGAGATCTTCGCCAGCGAGACCGCACCGGCATTGTCCTCGACCGCGTAGTAGAAGCTATCGGTCGCAGACTCACCGTTTGCCAGACCATTCAAGTAGGTCGAGGGGCGCGGGTTGAAGACGATGTTCGTCTGCGCGCGGTTGGCGCGGATCTCCAGGGTGACAGCCGCACCTTGGACGCTGGTCGTCGTGAGACGGTTGGCATCGGTCAGGACCGTCCACAGGCCCTTGGCCGCGGAATTGTCCACATAGGTCACCGGAATGGTGAAGGTGTCCGGTCCGGCAACGGTCACCACTTGGTAACCATTGTAAGAGGTGTGGCCGCCGTAGCCGGAAATCAGAATTGTGGTGCCGGTAGCCAGACCGTGCGCTGGCGCGGTAACGGTCACCGGAGAGCTGCCCGGAGTGCCGCTGTAGCCGGTGATTGCGGTGGCTTGGCAAACTCCGACCACACGCAGCTTCGAGTAGGGCTGGTCGTTGGTGTCCGGATCGCTGTCGTTCGCGAGGATGCCGGCGGTGGCAAACTGGCGCGGCAGCGGGTAGAGGGCATCCGTATCCAATGCGGTGCCACTGCCGGGATCGGCCAGGATCCGCAGCACGGTTTCCTCGGTCGTCGTGACCAAGTCGGCTGCAGGAGCAGGCGGATCGTTACGACCGAGGACCTCGACTTGGACCAAAGCTTCATCGCGCGCGCTGGGCGTGCGGGCTTCCACCGCTTGCCAGCGGCCGCGCTGAAGCACGGGCGGATTGACCGTGAAGGGCACCGGGATGCGGAAGCTGTCGCCATCCACCAGCGCGATGCTGAAAGTGCCATTGTAAGCAGCCGGGCCGGCACCACTGATGATGACCATTTCGCCCGCGGCCAGACGGTGGGAAGGAGCGCTGACCACGGTGGTTCCAGCACCGCCGTCGGCGAAGGACCCAATCGCGCCGCTACCGACATCGATGATCGTGTAGGCGAAGGTATCAGTGACGCGCGCACCTGCCGGCAGGTAGTTGAAAGCCGTGCGCGGATCGTAGCCCAAGGCAGTGCCACGCAGCGGGCCAGTAGCCGGCGTGATGCTCACGGTGGCACCAGCGGGGGTGGTCAAGGTCGCCTTGTTGGAGGTCGGCGGGGTGACGGAAACCGCGGCATTCAAGTCGACCGCGAAGACTTTGTCCGAGCCATCGGAATCAAGGTCGTTGGTCAAGACATTGAGCGTGGAGAGTTCGTCCTCGGTGACTTCAAAAAGGTCGGCGACGGCGATCGGGTAGGCATTGGCTTCACCGAAGGGCGTGCCGCCGCTATCCGCGCCGGGAGAGGTCTTGGCACCGTTGAAGTTCGTGATCACACCGCCATTCGGAGGCGGCTGGACCAGGCCGTGTGGCACGAAGGCAGCGCCTTGGAACTGCGGCGCGAGGGTCAGCGAGTGGAGATCAAAGTCGAGCGAAGCCGAGGGCGAAGCCGAGTTCACGAAGATCCCGACGTAGTTGACGGACTCAACGGTCTTCGCGCCATCAGCCGTAGGCGCGCGAAGTTCGATGCGACCGCGCAGGGCGAGATCGAGATTCGAGGAGATGGCCGTTTCGGAAGGCAGCACCACCGGCGTATTGGCATTCGCGGGCGTAAACAGGGTATCCGCGACGATGACGCCAAAGCCCGGCCGGACGATCTGGCCTGCGGCGAAGACATGGCGCTTCAAGCCATCAATCCAGACCTCGAAGCCGCTGAGATCAACAGCAGCCTGGTCGCGCGGATTGTAAAATTCGATGAACTGGGGAGCGGGCGAAGTCTGGGAGGCGAAGATCTCATGAATGACGATCTTGCCGAGGGCATTCGCATCCACCGCCCCAATGTCCGCGCTGGCATTCCGGATCACGCCGCGCTGGTCCACCATCGCTTGACCTGGGATTGCGGTGCCGATTGCCGGACTGTCCGCAAGCAAGCGGTAGCCGCGACTCGGGCCTTCAAGCGTGCCTAGCGAAGCAAGCTTCGGATCGAGGCTGCGCTTGTCGGTCGCGTGATTGAGCAGGATGGCCTGTTGCGGAACACCAGCCTGAATGAAGGTGGTGGTGGTATTGTCGCGGGAGAGGTTGCCGCCCAGCGACTGGATCTCGCCGCCACCGGCTACCTGCAGGTTGTGGGCCGAGACATCGCCGAAGATGTCGTTGGAAAGGATGACCCGTGTATTCGAGACGTTGCTGTGGATTGCACTGCCCTTGTTCGCCGCATCGCTGTTCTCGGCGAAGGTGCAGTGGGTGATCTTGGTCTGGAAGAGGTGGTTCGGTGAGAAGTTCTCCGCGTAGATGGCGCCACCACCGTAACCGGTCGGAGCGGACTGCGCGTTCCCCGAGAAGGTGCTATTCAGGAAGGTGCAGGTTGCCTCCGTATATAGAGAGACAGCACCGCCGCCGAGGCCGGAGGAAGGATGCAGCGTGTTTGACTCAAACAAGCAGCGGTCCACGTTCAGTGTGCCCTCTTCCACGTCAATGGCACCGCCCCACTGACTGGCCATGCAATTTGCGATCGTGCAATCCTCCAGCGTCAGGCTACCTGCGGCCAAGCTGGGATCCAGGCGGCCGACGTAAGCCGCACCACCGGTAATCGCGAATCCACGTGCGAGGCGCAGGCCCTTGATTTGCACGCCGGCGAAGACGCGGAAGATCTGAACATCGCCGGAATCGGTGGAGCTATTGCCATTCGAGTCGCCGCTCAGGGTGAGTTTATCGGCACCCGGGCCACGGAAGCTCAGGTGCTTGTCGAGCACCAGTGGGCCGCGGGCCTTGCTCAGGCGGATCACCGCCGGATAGCTCGGCAGGGCGAAGGTGATGACGTCGTCGTTCTTGGCGTTCGCCACGGCATGACGAAGGGTGCCGGGCACTGCGGGATCATCCAGCAGACTGGTGACCATGAAATTCCGCGTGTCGCTGATCAGCACGATCGGCAGCAGTCGGCTGGTCAGGTTGAGCGCGGAGTCGCTCGCGGAGATGGTGAAGTCGGTGCGGCCCGGCTGATTCGGCGGGAAGATGTAGGTCTCGCTCGGCACGAAAACGATCGCGCGGATCTTCGTCTGGGCATCTGTCGCGGGCCCTGTGTAGGTATAGGTGCCCGGTGAGCCCGGTGATTCCACGAAGCCATTGAGGTTCTGAAGTTGCCCCTTGGCGGCGCTATCGATCTTAATGGTCACCACCACTTGGCCGTCTTCGACGATGCCCACCTTCTCGAAGGGCTTGGCAGATGGCACTGGATCGATCTTTGCCGGATTGGATGCCAGCGGGAAGGTGCCCGCGCTGTTGCCATTCGCGACATTCCAGGTCACGGCGGGCGCACCGTTGATTGAGGTGACTTCAACCTTGGTCAGGTTGTTGTTCCGGGTGGCGGTACCATCGCTGACCGTGATGGTCAGGGTCGCAGTCTCGCTCTGATTGAGCGGAATGCGGCCCGTGGCCGGACGGAAGCTGACCTCGCGGAGCTTGGCAGTAATTTCCGGAGCGGTGCCGACAAGCTGATTCAGAGCATTAAAGTCGCCGCTGAAGCTGCCCTTCGCCGGATCATCCAGAGCGAGGGTCAAGGTCAGCGATTGGCCAGGATCGGCATCCGTGATGGTCACGGTCGAGAAGGGGAAGACCGGCGGGATGGAAGGATCATCCGTGGTGCGGATCACCTCCGTGGCGGTGCCAGAGATCTGCGGCGGGTCATTGGAAAAGGTGATGGTGAGCGAAAGCGTCTTGCTCACCGGTGTGCCACTGCTTCCCGAAGGATGCACATCCGAAACATTCACCGCAAAGGTGGCAACCTGTGTCGCCGACTGCGCCTGGGGCTGGAAGCGAACCGCACTCATCGCCGCGGACACGCCCTCGGCGGTGCCCGTCATCGGGTTCGTCGGCGGAATCAGGGTGCCGCGCGGGGTCGGGCTGGTTTCCGCGATCGTCACGGAAAAGCTTTCACCGGGATCCGGATCACTGACGGAGAGGCGGAAGGGCGAGACCTCCCCGCTGTCGGACACAGTTCCATTCGTAAGGGAGGCAGCCACAATCGGCGCGTCGTTGATCGACTCCACGTTCAAGGAACCACTGATCGGCGTGGCTGTGCGCGCGGTGCTGTCGCTGACTTCGACCTTCGCGGCAAAGTTGTAAATGCCGACCGGCTGCGCATTCGCCTTCGGCGTGAAGGTGGCGGCACGCAGGCGGCTCTGGGCCAGCGCGGGACTGAGGTTCGAGAGAGTGTAAACCGTGTCCGAGGCGTTGGTAACCGAGCTGGAATTCAACAGAGCAAAGGTGCCGTAGAGATCCGCGGTGTTCGAGATGGTTACGGTGACCGTCTGATTGTCGTCATCGGGATCGCTGATGGTGAGCTGGCTGAAGGGATCGCCTGCAGCGGGCGAGCCAGCCTCACCCACCGCGGAGTCCGGGAAGGGGTTGGCTGCGGTTCCCTTGAAGACTCCGCCGAGGACCGGCGGATCGGGGACAGCGGCGATATTAATCGTGAAGCTCTGGGTGGCTGACTCGTTGTCACCGCCATTCGCAGTGCCACCGTTGTCGGTCAGCTTGAGCACGATGGTCGCGCTGCCATTCTTGTCTTGGCCCGGCGTGAAGGTGAGGGTGCCACTGGGGCTAACCGCGGGGGCAACGGAGAAAAGGCTGCTATCGCTGTTCGACACGATGACGAACTGAACCGTCTGGCCACTCTCGTTGGGCGCGCCCTTGCTGGTCACCGTGGCCCAACCCGCGCTGCTATATGCTCCCGAGTCTTCTAAAACGGGGACGTTGGGTCCCTTGGTAAAGGTCGGCGGGTCGTTGACCGGGGTGACGTTGATCTTGACGATGATGTCGGTGCTGGACTCCACGCCGGCGGCGTAAGCGCGCACTCGGAAGGCATCGATCAGGCCGTTGGCATCGTTCGGCGGCGTCCAGTTCCAAGTCTGGCCCGAGTTGAGGGTATCATCCGGATCGACCGTGTTGCCATTGCGGCGGAGCGTGCCGTTGATGGAGGATTTGAAGCGGAAGGAGATGGTGTCGTTGTCGACGTCCGCGGCGTTCGAAGCAGACAGCAGGGTCGCGAAAGGAATCGAGCTCACGCCGTCCTCATTCCCACCCGTAAGATCGGAAATCGTGGTCAGCGTTGGCGCGGAATCGGCCGCGGCAGGGCCAGCAAGGGCGAGGAAGGCGAGCAGCGGGAGAAAGCGGAAGGACAAGTCCATGGGCTAGCTAGGAGGAAAGGGATCAGCGCTCAGCGGGCAGCGGACGAACGGGAGGTGCCGGGAAAAGCAGGCGGGGCAGACGGCGCGGCGGCCGGAGCCGGGGTAACCGGCAGCGTGACCTGGCGGGCCGCCTCGGGATTAGTGGTGACCTTGGCGGCCGCCAGCGTGTCAGCGACAAAGTGTTCTTCGAGCGCGCGGCGCTTCTCTAAGAGGAGCCCCTGCTCAAGGCGCTCGGCGATCTCTTCGAAGGGCCGGGCACCGCCGGGGCGCGCATCGGTCTTCATGATCACGTACAGGCCGCTCGCATCTTCAATGATTCCGCTGCGGCTGTTCACGGCGAGAGCCCGGCCGGCCTTCATGACCTCGGTGGGCCAGCGGGTCTCCGCAGCCTCCGTCTCGATCCAGCCAATATCACCGCCACGGTAGCGGCTGCTCTGGTCATCTGAATATTCCGTGGCGATCGTTCCGAATCCTTGCGCCGCGGGTCCCCTGCCCCCTTGGGCGGGATTTGCATCCGCGGCGGCCAGGCCAGCCTCAAGCCGCTGGCGGGCCTCGGCCTTGCGGGCCTCGCTGCTTTGCGCGGGCAGGGCTTGGAACAACAGCGCGAAACGATCGACACCCTTGCGCGAGAACTCGGCCTTCCGTGCTTCGTAAGAGGCGCGCACTTCTTCATCGCTCACCGTAACCTTGGCCACCGCATCCTCGAGCTCACGCTCACGCAGACGCGTGATCAGCACGCTCTCGATCCGGCGGCGGGTATCCATTTCCTTCTCGAGCCCCGCGCTGCGGGCGCGCTCGACCATCGCAAGACGTTGGACCATCTCATTGAGCAGCACTTCCGCGGAGGGAACGGCCTGATGATTGACCTTTCGCCATTCAGCTTCCTCGCGCAGGTCCGTCGCGGTGATGGGCCGGCCCGCGACCACCGCAAGTGCCGGTTCAGAGGCCGGAGCAGTGGTGCTGACAGGAGCCTTATTGCACTGGCTCAGCGTGCCGATGGCAGCGCTCAGGCAAAGGAGCGGGACGAGGCGACGATACATGGATAGGATAGAGTCGATGGAGAGCTGTCAGTTCCCGGATTCGCCGGGCATGACGAGACGGACGCGCATGGCGGCCTTCGTGGCTTCGGAGATCGGGCGCTTGGCGCGGAAGACCGCGGCCGCAGGATCGTTCGGCGAGACCTGCGGGGTGATGTCCTCCACCACCGCGGGGCCGCTGCTCCAGTTCACCAGGTCATTGGAATACTCGACCTGATAGCGGGCATCCGTGATGCCCGGCTTGCGGCGGAAGCTGAGGGTCAAGCGATCGTCCGCGGTGGTATATTTCGGCAGGCGCGCCAGACTCGCCGCGTCACGCGGGCGGTTCGGATCGATGGCGAAGCCGTAGTTCAGGAGAGCCTGATCACTGCCACCTGCGGGCAGGCTGTTTTTGGCCAGCCACCCTGAGTAGGTGAGCTTCTCGGGCACCACCATGAGGCTGGCAACCGGAGCCGGCAGGGCGTAGGCGGCATCGGCCTTCAAGGTCATCTTGATGGTCTTGGCTTCGGCGGTGCCAAAATTCACCGCCGGCTTCGGCACGAACTCGATCAGCCGCGTTGATTGACCCGAGGCCAGCGTCAGGTACGGCGTGACCGTATTGTAATCCACGCCGTTCACCGCCGTGCCACTCAGTGTGAACTGCACGAAGACCTCCGGCGAAAGCAGGCCACCACGACGCATCAACACAGCCGCTGGAGAGCCATCAGCCACCCCCGCCAAGCCATCAATGACTTCAAGGCTGAGCTGCGGCTTGAGGTCTTCGATCGCCATCTGCGCGGAGGAAGCAGTTCCCAGCGCGTAAGCCGGTGAACTGCCGAGACTCAGGAAGACGATCTCGTTGAACTCCACCTGCGAGTCCACGTAAGGCAGGATCGAGATCTTCATCGCCACCTGACCGGCCGGGAAAAGCAGCGTGGCAGGAATCGACTGGTAATCCACGCCGTTGGTCGCATTGCCGCTGAGCGAGATGCTGACGTAGAGATCGTCCGCAGTGCTGCCTTCGCGGGTGATGGTGAACTCGCCCGCCGTCGGGCCGTTCTCGCTGGCCAGCGGGCTGGTCGCAGCCACGCTCAGGCGCGGGGGCAGGCCAATCGCTCCGCTCTCGATATTGCCGGCATAGTGCAGGCTGGCGAGGTCCTCGGGTTGCAGTGTGGAACCTTGCAACCGGATTGAGAGATCGGTGAAGCCGGTCTTGGTCCCTGCGGCGCAGACATCGAGGTAGGCATCGCTACCACTGCGACGAATGCGCAGGTAATCGGTGAGCAAGGTCGAGCTGCCGTGAAGCAATCCGCTGACATCGATTACGTCACCCTGGGCCGGAGTGAAGTCGGTAATGGTATCGACCGCCGTTGATGGGTCGGTGAAGACGAAGGTATCGGCACCCGTTCCACCAGCGAGGGTATCGGCACCGTCATCGCCGTAGAGGTAATCCGCGCCGTGGCCACCGGTGAGGACGTCAGCGGAAGGTCCGCCCAGCAGGATATGCGGGGCGTCATCACCGAAACTCGTCTTGTAGGTCTGGTAAGCCGTGGTGCCCAGGCCGGCGCTGGGCGCCGAAATACGATGTGGTCCCGAAGCCGCACCGAAGTCCGCCACGAGATAGCCGTTTTCGCGCGCCAGGCGGAGGGATTCGTAACGCAGGCTCTCCACCGCTGTCACGGCGGGCAGTGTGGGATCGGAATCGAAGAGGCGGACCAAGACCTCACCACGAGATTCCTCGTGCTGTGAATTCTCATCGCGGACCCCGACCTCGAAGGAGCCGGTCTCGCTGCCGTCCGTGTGCTGAAAGACCACGCGGCCTGCCATCACATCGGCACGGGTAAAGGTATCGCCCACGACCAAGGACCGGCTCGTCGCCTGGGGTAGCGTCGCGGCGTTGCGGATCACCAGGTGGCCGCCCTCTGGCAGCGTATATAGGGTGAAGGTCAATTGCGCCGGCGTGCTATCGCTGTCTGCCACTTCCAGCGGCACCAGCGAGGTGGAACCAGAGTAAGCGAGCACTTCCTTGGTCAGCAGACGCGGCTTGAGCGGGTCGGCATCGGGATCATTGCCGGCGAGGAACTCGGCGAGGTTGTTCAGGCCGTTGCCATTGCGGTCGGCGAGAGCGTCGGCAGCGTTCTGCTTGTCCAACCCGTGCTCATCTTCCCACCAGTCCGGCATTCCGTCGCCATCGGTATCGAGCGCGGCGGCATCGACCTCGAGGTCGAGACGCAAGGCACTCGCACGAGTGAGCTGGTCGAGATCGAAGCCCGAAGTTGAAGGCGGCAGGATCTGCGCCGGGCTACCATTGAGCGTGATCGCCGTATGAAAAGCGGTGGCCTTGGTCGTGCCAAGCGGGAGTGTCTGATTCACCGGGGTCTGGCCGAGCATCACCGCCTGGTGCGGGATCCGCAGCAGGTAGGAGTACTGGCCACCACCCAGCGAATCTACATCGCCAGAAAGCTTGATCAGGGTGCCGTCCGGCTTGCGGATGGTCCAGCGCAGCTCGCCTGCGGTGACGAGCTGCTCCGCATTCGGATTGCGGCGATTAAGGATGCGCCCGTAGACCAAGGTCTCGGGTTCGCCGATGAAGGCCGCGGCATCAGCAAGTGGTGCCATCAGCCAAGCGACGGCGGCGGCGGCCATCCAGGCGGGAGAGGAATTCCGGGAGATCATGGGAATCAGATCGGAGGTTCGTTCGGAGGTAGGTGCAGCAGTTCCGGAGTTTTCAGTTCAGCCGCCGCTCTGGCCGTAGGAGTCGAAGATCATCTTGATGTCGGAGACCTGCTCGATGAAGCGGTCGAGGCCGACATTGGGATCCGCGTTGAGGGTGGCCCCCGGGATGATCATCAGCCACTCGGTGTTCCAGATCGAACGACCGAGCAGGCGGGTGTCCATCGTCGGCTCTTCCGCGCTGTCCGAGTAGGCCCGGAAGTCGGAGAAGCGGCGCTGGTCGCCGAGGCGGCCGTTCAAGCCATCAAGCAGCGGGATGTAGCCGCTCTTGGAAAGCAGCGAGTTGGTCGCCGGGAAGGGCACGGGGACATTCTGCTCCACCACTTTCCAGGTGCGGATGTCATCCGGGCTATCGGTGCGGGAGACCCGCATGATGTCCATGCCAGCCGGAATGAAGTAGATGCGCGGCGCGGCAGCGAGTCCGGTAAGAACGTTGTCACTGCTATAACCGTCGAAGGTCACGCCCATGCCGAAGATCTTCGTGGCATAGTGGCTGGTGCTGTAGGCTTGGTCGCCACCGCTGAGCGGCTTGCCGAAGAAGTTCTTCCCGGAGCTGATGTCCGAAGAGAAGCGCAGGACGATCCCCGGCTGCGGCACCTGCTGGCCCGCCGAATTGCTGGCGGCCGCGAAGGGTCGGCAATGCTCGCGGAACTCCGGCACCTGCCAGAGGTCGGGCACACGAGCCTTCTGCAACTGCGCTTGCCACACCGAGTCCGAATCTTCGCCAGGAGCCGGGAATTCGTTCGCCGGCTCATCGGGCTGGGTTTCCCCGGAATCGAGGATGCGCATGAACTCGCGGCGCATCGAGATCTCGCCGATCTCGCGTTGCTCGTTGTTCAGGCCGAGCTGGGCCCGGAGCACATCATGGTTGAGCCTCAGTTTGTCGAGCGACTTGCTCAAGTCGTCGAGGCTGCGCGCCCTGATGATCTCGCCGAAAGCATCGGCCGGAGAGGCCGGGTCGGTGATCGCGAAGTTGGTTTCGTAGTCGTAGGCCGTAGCCGCGAGATAGGCATAGCGGGCCGCGAGATCAAAGGAGCTGCGATAGGTCTGCAGCGCGTGGTTGCGGGACACCCGGAAGGTCATGTCCTGGTAGCGGTTGCGCTGGGCCTGCGCGGCCACGCGCTTGTTGAAGGCAGCGCGCTCGTCCACCAGACGACCGCCTTGGTCGAGCAAGGTGCGGTACTGGTTGGACAGAGCTTGGAGCGCTTGCACCTCCTTGAAGACCGCAATCCGCAGGACCGGCTCGTCGCCCACCTTGTCCTCGATATCCTTCAGCCATTCGCGGATCTGGAGCTTCCGGTCATCCGCGGCCTTGGCGAGGTTCAGTTCGTTCTCCGCGACATCCAGCGAGATCTGGGTGGCCGCCTTCACGATCTTCAAGGTGTCATCCACAGCATTGAAGCCAGCAGTGGCCGCAGTGAACGAGAGGCCGACGCCAGCACGCGCGGCGGAGAGCGCGTCACCAGGCGACACCGCGAGACCGCCGGTCGGCAAGTTCAGCGGGATCGCCGAGGAGACATCCCTCTCGACGTTGTAAGTGACCTCCTTGGCGCTATTCGCGATCTCGATCCCTGTCTCAAGCGCCAGGATCACACTGTTGATGATCGTCTTCGCACGGGCGAAGTCCGCATCACGGCCCTGATTCTTATTGCTGACCGTGAGCCGGGCATCCACCAAGCGCAACAGGCGGACGATCTCCCCGGACAGGGCATCCCAAGCGCCAATCGCCTTCGCGACTTCGGCCTCCTGCTGGATCATCTGGTTGATGACATCCTGCAATTCCCCCGTGGCCGCCCGCTGGCCCCACGCCGGCGGTGCCTGGAAGGTGTAGCCCGCGGCCATCACCGGCATCTGGCCGATCAGGCCGCTCAGATCCACCTTCGGCTTGCTCAGGTCGGTGTAGTTCACCGCAAACAGTCCCGAAGTCGTATTCGATCCGTAAGTGAGCGTATTGGTTGCGTTGGCGAAGGTGGAGTTGAACAGGTTGCGGAGGTTCGCATTGTCCAAGCCGATCTTGAACGGCAACGCCGCGTTGAGGGCGTCGAGGGTCGTTTGATCGAGGTAGCCCTGACTGTTCAAGGTCGAGTTGAGACTACTGTAGGCGCTATAGAGATCCCCACCATTCAAGGCGCCGTTGCTTCCGAAGCTCGCGAAGGCGGCCGACGGCCCGGGGACCGTGTCCTTGTTGATCCCGCGCACCGGCACATACATGTAGAGTCCGAGATCGGGACCCTCGTAGCCAGCCGGATAGAGACGCCCGGCTCCAATGGTTCCGGCATAAGGCTTGCCGAAGATCTGGATGAGCTGGTTGCGGTAGGAGAGGTCTTCCTGGAAGGTGGAGTTGCGGAACTCCGCCTCACTGTTGCCCACCTGACGGAGCATGTTGCTCCTCTCGTTGGCCTTGTCCCAGACCGCGGTCGCGTTATCCATCATGCCATTGGCACGCTCCAGGATCTGGTCGAAGTGCGAGCGGCGGTCGCCACCGGAGGAGTTGTCGATGAAGGCGCGCTCGATATCGAAGACCTGAGCCCCGCGGGCCAAGCCCAGTGGGTTGTAGCCATGATCGGCCTGGTCCAGGGTGTTTTGGATCGCGTTCAGGTTCGCGGAGACCACCGCGATGTCGTCGTTGGTGGTGCGGTCCACCTTGCGAACGCCTTCGAGCGTCGTGTTCGGGTGCTCGCTCGGCAGCAAGGCATTCGCGGTTACCCAGTCGAAATAGGCGCCCTGACCGGCTCGGTGGCCCCACTCATCCACGCCCCAGGCGCGGTCGGGGTTCGAATCGGTGTATCCCTGCCACTGGGCATTTGGATCCGCCACGTAGCGGTCGCGGTAGGTCAGCGCGACGATCTCGGCACCGGTCTTGGCCTTGGCAGCAGCAGTGGCGGCGAACTTCCGTTCGTCGAAGAAATCTACCGAGATGACAATGTCCTGCAGGTTGTAGCTTTCCGAGCGCGAGACCCAGTTGAAGTACGGGTGGCGCAGCAGTTCATACTGGTTGCGCAGTGCCGTCAGGTAGTGGCCCCAGGCATCACCGTGACCCTGCGGGAACATCAGCATCGCGTCGTCCTCGTCGATGAAACCATCAGCGTTGACGTCGGTGATGTTGTAGTTGGTGGCGTAGGCCGCTTCGCCCTCACCCTTGGTGAAGTTCCAGAACAAGCGATTGTAGACCGGGCGGGCGTAGAAATCGTCCACGCCGCGCAGCAGATCGAGTTCCTCCTCGATCGGCGAAGACACCTCGTTCTCGAAGGCGTAGACGGAGGTCGAGACACTTCCTGGATCGACCGTATCGCTGCCAACGCCGATGGTCGGGTCGAGCGAGTCGGTATAAGCCTCGTTGCCGAGCAGGGTGTAGAAGTCCGAGATGCGGGTCGAAGCGAGTTGCAGGGCATTCGAGATCGCGGGAGTCGAAACCGGCTGCGAGAGATCCACGCTGAGGCCCTTGCCCCGATTCAGGATGGTTTCGTAGAGCTCAATCAGACCGACGTTCTCAATCACGTTCTTGTCCGGATTCAGCGCGACCGGCCCTTCGTAGCGGGCACCGAATTGCGCGATCATGCTACTGACCGTGGCAGGCGCGTCGCCTTCGAAGTCGCGGATACGGGCTTCGTACGGATTCACCGCATCCAGCACGCGTTTGATCCAGCCCTGCGCCAACTGGGCGCGGAAATCCGGGAAGCCATCGAGATCTGCATCCACGAATGGCTGCGAGTTTCCGGCACCAGCCCAAGTGAAGTTCACACCCTTGCGGCCATCCGGCTGGGTCGCCTTCCAGTTGGTGCCGCTGGCGGTATCGTTCCGGTGGCGATAGCGGACAAACCACCAGCTATCAGCCAAGAGGGCCTCAGGTGCATTCGGGTTGCCTTTCAGGGTCATCTGGTAGCGGCCACGGCCCGAGTTGCCGCTGGGATCCGGGAAGACTTTCCAAGGGTTGGTCTGGCCAGCAGGGATCAGGTCCGGCGGCGGCACATTGAGGCTGCCGTCATCCGGACGGTACCACCACTCGAAGATCAGGTCGTCGGCATTCGCACCGAAATCACCCGTCGAGCGCAGGACCACGTTTTCATCGAAGACGTTGTCCGAGAGGATGGTCTTGATCGAACCGCGATAGCGCTCGCGGCGATCCACCTTGATGATGTGCGGCGTGATCGGCGATCCACCCATGGCAGGATCGTTGTTCTCGACCACCGTCACCCAGCTTTCGTCCGGATACTTCACGCCGGCGGAGAGTTCGGCCAGCGGATCGAGGAAGTTGGCATTGGGGACCAGTGCCAAGCCGGGACCGAAGGCACGCATCGGTGCAGGAGTCGTCGGCGAGGCATAGATCACATTGCCAAGCGGATCCTTCATGATGCTGCCGTCCGTATTGAAGCGCGGCAAGCGCATCAGGCCGGTCAGGTAGTCGCCGGCATTGCCAGGCACGGACTCCGGATTGCGGGTGGCATTGTAGAGGGCGGTCACGGCAGCGACCCAGGCACTGCGCGCGCTGGAACCGGTATCGACCAAGGCAAGAATCGCATCGCGCTCGGCAGCAGTCAGGATGTTCGGCTCGAGGACATAGACCTGCGGCGGTGAGGCCGTGAGGGTGTCATCTCCGATCGCTTTGTCGTTCAGCAGGCCGCTGAACTCGAGTTGGCCATCCAGCGAGTTGTAGCGCAGTCGGCGCTGGAGTGAGGCCGGCAGCTCATTGAAGACATACTTGCCGGCCTTGACCGTGGTGCGGCCACTCGCCGGTTGCAGCTCGGACGGGAAGGCAGTGGTGGACAGGGATGCCTTGCGGAATTCAAGTGCCGGCACAACGCGGGCGGTCCAGCGGCTCTTGAGCAGATCCGGCACCGCCTCCGTATTGAGCGAGTCGAAAACGACTTCGGCAGAGGCAAAGGCCAGCAACTGCGGCAGGCCCGGAGTCTCAACGGTCTCGGACACACCATTGCGGACGATGGTTTTCGTCGGGTGATCGGCCCGATATTCGCCGCCGGAGAAGGTCAGCGTCTCGCCCGCCTTCAGGACCGCGGGATTGTCCGGCCATTCGGACTTGTAGATCACCTTGGTCGGCAGGTGCGCGGAGAGGAACTGCGCGTTCTGCGGCGCCCGCACCGCATCCGGCAGGAAGGACACCGAATCGCCGGTGAGCGGCACCTTCAGAGGACGCGTGTTGTCATAGGTCGCCGTGTAGGTGGCACCGCTCTTCACCACCTTGACCGGCGGCACTGTCAGGTCGGACGGCCAGTAGAAGTCCGGGGCCAGCGGATAGTAGAAGGAGACATTGAACCAAGCCTTGTCCCCGCCCGAAATGGCCCAGTACGAACCGCGCCAGTCTTCCCAGTATGCTTCCTGGGTGAAGAAGTTGTTCCCGAAGGTCTGCGGTGCCGGGCTCGCGCCGATCGCCACGCCGAGCGGATAGAAGGGAATCACCGGCTCGCCCGCCTCCATCTTCACGAAGGGCTGGGTCTTGAGGTTGGTTGTGGTCGCCGTGAAGTTGTTCGCGAAGCGATAGTTCGGGGTATCGCCCGTGGCACTCTCCTTGCGGACCGAGTAGAGGTTCATCTTCACCTCGTCCGCCGCAACATCGAAGTACTGGACCAGCACGAAGGGATCCGAGGTGTAGCGGGCGCTTCCGGTGGTGACGTTCGGGTTCGCGCTGTTCAGGTCCCCGGTGCGCAGCGCGTAGATCGCGGGCGGGCGCGGCGAGACATCGGCGAAGCGCAGCGAAGGTGCCACCAACGCGTGCTCTTCGTTCGGGTTGTAACCCGGAGCGTTGAAGTCCGGCTGATTGTAGATCTGCACCGCCTGCAAGCGGGAAGGATCATAGGTCGTCGCGGCTGGCACATCGCCGATCGCCGGGGCCACTGGCTGATCCTGGTCGGTGCGGCTCTTGCCTTCGCTGCCGTACTGGCTGGCGATGACGATCTGCGGAACCGAAGCCGCATTCGGCCAAGCCGGTTTATAGATCCGCGAAATATACGGCCACATCAGCGTGTCGTTGCGGCGCGGGTCATCGTACCAAACGACGATCGGCAGCTCATTGTTCGGCACGCCCGGATGGGCATTGACCGGAATGACGGGACCCGGCAGCGCGCCTTTGTTCAGCACCACCAGCGAAGAATTGTCGGCGCGGAGTTGCGCCATGTCGTAGATGTCGCGCGCGGCGAGACCTTCCAGCTTCGCGGCATCGTAGATGAAGGGGTTGTAGCGAGCCCTTCCGGCCAAATCCATGACAAAGCCGGTGCCGAGCTGGGCGGCGTCCACGCTCGGATCAAGGATCTTGGCGCCAACTGGAACTTCCCTCGGCACCGCGGTGAGATTCGTGTCCCAAGCGCGGGTGTCGACCACGCGCACCTGCAGGAACTCGCGCGGCTGGCCGCGGCCAACCCGCTGGATCTGTGAGAATAGAAGCACCGACATCCCCGGCTTCTGGGTCGTGAAGAGCTTGTTCGCATCCACGCTCGCACCGGCGGTGCTGTACTTGATCGACTTGAAGCTGAAATCGTCTTCCGGATCGGGATCGAGGGCGACCGCGGGGGTCCCCTGGATGTGCGGGTAGTGGCCGCGGATCTGGCGTTCGGCATCGAAGGGCAAGGTCGCGATCACACGAACCTCGACTGCCTGCGTCGAGGTGGTGCCGGGCTTCCACGGCACCGTGAAACGTCCCGGAATGGTCGGGAACAGGCGGCCGCTGACGGGATCCCACTCAGCCATCAGGTCAGGCCCCGGGGTAATTCCTCCCGCCACCACCGCGCTGGCATCGGGCACCGCATTGATGATCGGCTCCGGCTTGCGGGTGAACATCGTGGAGTACTGCGGGTAGTCCTCGAAGACGTGCTTGCCGATGACCACATTCACGACGATCGCCCCGGCACCGTAACGCCAGAGAGTGCGCGCCGGACGCTGCAGGTTCGGGATATCGTAGCCGCGATATCCGGCAGGTGAGCTCGCATTCCAAGCTGCGACGGCGCCGCCATTTACTTGTGTCGGCGCGCCACTGGTCGGCAGACCCGTGAAAGGGTCGATTTCGCCCAAGCCAGAGAAGTAGTAGCCGTCGCCGTTGACCCAACCGGTGAGAGCAAGACCGTTCACGCCAGCCTCGCTCGCGGCCGCCACGACTTTCACGTGGGCACCCGGATCGAACCAAGAGACTCCGTCTTGCACGGTGCGATCCACGGTCGTGTTGCCCACGACCTCATACACCTTCGCCAGTGAGCCGCGGATCGGATCATCGACGGTGACCTTCACGCCATACTGAATCTGCCAGACGTAGGTGATGCCGCCCGGGCCATACATGTTGAAGTTCGGCTTGATCTGCTGGCGCGGCTCGACGGTCGAGAAGGTGAAATCCTTGGTGTAGGTGACATCGCGCCATTTGCCCTTGGCGACCGGATTGCCGGTGGGTGTGCCCGGGAAGACGACAGGGATGGTGAAGGAAGTGTTGTCGATCTTGGTGACCGTGAAGATGCCGTTATAAGAAGTGTAGGCGCTGCCGGTGATCTCGATCTGGCTACCGGTGACCAAGCCGTGCTCAAGCGGTGCGGTGGTGGTGCCCGTGATGATCTTGGTCGCACCGCCGGACGCCGAATAGGAGGCGATGGTGCCTTCCTTGGAAGAGCGGATGTCCACTCCATTGACCCCGAGGCGGGCGTCGTTCTGCGTTTTGCTCACCAAGCTGTTCGGCGGGCCGTAGGCGCGGTAACCCTTGACGACATATCGCAGGTCGAGACCCGGGTGGCTGAAGGAGTCGAGCGAGAAGCCGTCGATCTGCACCACCGGCTGACTGCCGCGAAGAACCCATTGCTTGCTCACCGGCGGACTCGGATTGCCCGCGGCATCCGAAGCCAGCGGGCCAGCCCATGGCTTCCCGGCGAGGATCTCCTGGCTCTGCGTCTTGCTGAAGTCTTGGCGAATGGTCAGCGCATAGTAGTGCTGCCAGCGCAGCTGCACGTCGGTGTCACCGGTGATCTCGAAGTCGTAGTTGGTCGGGTCCGCCGTCTGGGCGATGTTGTTCACCGACATGCCGTTGGCGACAAAGCGCTCCTCGGCCTGGTTGTTGATCGCGTCGGGATCGTTGGCGCTGCTGCCGGTAAGATACTGGGAGTTAATGTCCTTGTAGACCTCCTTGGGAGCCGTGATCTGGACGCGGTCGCCGTGGGCGACCTCCATGTTCACGGAGTCCACATTCTCCGCAACGATGACACCGTCGCGCTTGATGGAGATGCCCTTGACCAGATCACCGCCACCTTCGCCACGGCTTTCGACCTTAAGCATGCGGCCCGGGCCGCGGAAGGTGAGCGTGGCCGGATTGTCCGGCAGGGTGCGAGAGGCACTGGCGGTGCCGGCATAGACCCGCGCCACGGAGTTCGGGGCACTCCCGTTGTTGAAGAACACCGTGTTGAAGTTCTCCACGGTGTCCTGCGGAGAGGCATCCTGGTCGACATCGACCTGTGCGGAGAAGGTCTTGCCCGGACCGAAGCCCGAGAGATTCACCACCAGCACATCGCTGCGGTAATTGGTGCTGCCGACCACGAGCGGCGAAGCCTGGAACGCAGCCCCCCCCGGAGGCGCGCTCACATTGACGGTGGTGCCATCAAAGTTCTTGTTGGTATCGCCGATGGTAAACTCGAAGCGGGTGATCTCCAGCGTCGGCGAGTTGTTCGTGACGTAGATCGTCGGCGTGTTGGTGTTCCCGTCGATCCGGACGGTGAAGAGCAGGTCCGAGGGATCCGCCGCTGCGGCCGTCGCAAGGCCGAGGACAGACAAGGCACCAGCAGCCAAAGCACGGAGGCTTGGAAGAAGATTCATGGGAGAGGAAGCAAGGGTAGGATCCGGGAAATCAGCGGCCGTTGAGCGTATCGATCTGGCTTACGCGGTGGAGCTGGAAGCTGCCGCGGACTTTCAGACCGATGTCCTTGTTAGGGCCCAGCGGCTTGTGGAGACCGAAGATCTCCTCGTCGTAGATGCCTGAAATACGATCCACGCCGTAGGGGCCGCCCGCATTAGCCTGCGGGTCCGTGGGCAGGAAGGAGAGTTTCACCCGCCGGGTGATATCGAAGCCGGTTGTGTGGTCCGGGTGGCGGCGGTGGCGGAAGGGATTGGTCGGGTGGTTGGCAGGCAACACGATCTCCGCGGCCAGACCCGTGCCATCGGGGCCGAAGCTGCCGGTCATCCGCAATTGCGGCAGGAGTGCGCGCGAAGCCGCGGCTTGCGCCGGGGCCAAGACCTCAAGGGCCGCCTGCTGGGCCTTGTCCTTGATCGAAGCCGGAGTGGCCAGCAGGTTGGCCTTCTCCTTCAACGCTGCGGTTGCGGCAGCGGCGGCGGCGTTCGCCACACTGCCGGTGAATTCAGAAGAGTGGACAAAGGAGGTGTAGTCGATCGAGGGCGTCGAAGTCGGTCCCATGTATCGCGCCACCGATGAGGCCAGCGCATCCGCCGCGGCCTTCCCTGCTTGGGTCGCAAGCGGAGTTTCCTCGGTAGCCGTGGCGAGAACGATCGCATTGAGGAGCTGTTCGACGGCATCCGGAGCGCGGGTATCACTATACGCCGTGACCTTCACGTTCAGGGCCGAGGTCCGGGCCTGGCTTACTTTCGCGATTTGGTCGAGCGCACTGCGGATCGCCGCGGTCTTGCGCCACTTGCCGCCGGAGGCAGGCGCCCAGGAGCCCTTCACCGCAGGATTGCCAGTAGCTGCGACCCAAGGCACCGCAATGGTGAAGGCGTTGGCATTCACCACGGTGACGACCTGCTCGCCATTGTAAGCGGCGTTCCCCGAGCCGGAAATCACAATCCGATCGTCGCTGGCAAGGCCGTGGTTGGGAGCGGAGATCAGCACCGGCTGCACCGTCGGAGGGGTGAACTTCTTGATCGCAACCGGGATCTCCCAAATGCCCTTCACCGAGGGATTGCCGGCAAAGGCCACAGGGATCGAGAAGGAATCGGCATCGATCCGCGTGATCGTTTTCACTCCGTTGTAAGCCGCTTGGCTGGAGCCGCGAATCTCGATGTTCGTCCCGTTATTGAGGCCATGATTCGGCGCGGTGATCTTCACCCCCACCGAACCGCTTTCCGTACCGGCGTAACCGGTGATCTCACCGGACCGCATGGCCCACACGCCACGCTCGGCGGGATCAGATTCAAAGGGCAGATCGACGCTGAAGTGATCGGCATCGACTTTCGTGACCAGCTGCTTGCCGTTGTAGGACTCCAGCGAGTCCTGGATCATGATCCAATCCCCCGTCTTCAGGCCGTGCCCCGGCGATTCAATGGTGAGCGGTGCAATCGCGTTGAAGGCCGCATAGCTGCCGATCGCACCACCTGGCCGGAACGCCACCGGAAAGCGGAAGCGGTCGTTGTCGATGCGCACGATCTTATAGATGCCGTTGTAGGCGGAGACAGCAGTCCCAAAGACCGCCACTTCATCCCCGGTCTGCAAACCGTGGCCCGCCGATACCACCGCCGTGGAAGCACCGCTCTCCGCGGTCTGGAAACCGCTGATCGCTTTCGGCGCAATGCCATTGGCCGCAGTGGTAGCGGCAGCGGCGGCTTCTGAAATCATGTCGCCCAAGAGCTCGCCGGCCAGGAATCCATCGTAGTCCGGAGTGGCTTCGGCAAAGGCTGCCGCGGTATTGAGCGCGGCTTGCTCCTTCTGCGCCTGGGTGGCGGAAGCCGGCAGACCGGCAAGCGTCGCCACGATGGCGTCAAGCATCTCGACGCCGCGGGTATCCTTGTAGAAGGAGCCGTCGCGCAACGCATTGGCCGCGGTGCGGGCAGTGTTGAGCGTAGCGGCGTTGCCGTTCGCGATCGCCTTCACCTTGGCCGCGTCCAGACTGCTTTGAAGGAAGGTATTGAAGGCAGCAGTAGCATCCGCCTGGGTGATCACCGGGGCCGCTGCGGTCTGGGCCGCGCTCGCCACCGTGGCTTGGGTCGCCCCGTTTTGGGCGGCGGCTGTGGCCGCTGCGGTGGCGGCCCGTTCCGCGACCTGGTTCACAGCGGCCGCGGCCTTGGCGTCGCCGAAGTCAAAGGCCACGCTGGAAATCCGGGTAGCCGCTTGCGGAGGGAAAGAACCGTAAAGCCGCTCGTCAGTCACCAGCGAGATATCGTTCTCCGACTCCTGGATCCCGGCCTTGCGTCCGAGGATGGCCACCTGCTTGAGCAAGCTGGTGCGACCTGCTGCATCGACGTGCAGGATCAGCCGCAGGCTCGCCGCATCGGAGGTCGGTGTCGGCACATTCGGGTCCGGAGCGCGCGGGATGTTATTGGCATCCAAGGGCACAGCCACCTCATTGACGGCACCCAAGGTCGCTTCCCCCACCCACAAGCCGCGATAGGGGCTGGACTGGGAGAGTGCCGTGCCGGACGACGCAACGAGGGCGCAGCACGCAAGCACGGGAAATGGTCGAAACAACGTGGGCTTCATGTGGGAGACGACGAACAGACGAACGGACGGCAGTCGCGGACAGGAACCGCAGGCTGACGGGCAAACAAACGGGAAGGGATCGATCAGTTACCGGTGCCGTCACGGAAACCGTTGACGGGCACCCAGGCCTCAGTCCCGAGATCGGTAGTGACCTTCAGGAGTGAGCCCTGCTTAGGCTTGAGCAATTCGGACGATCGGCACTGCATGGGTACGGCGATTGCCGTACCAGCCTCCAGCGGTGGCAGGGATTGATCCCATGCGCTGGCAGGCATTTGCACCGGGGTCGCGGCGATCGGCCGCGTGGCATCCCCGAAAGTCTTGACTACGAAGGACAAGGGCAAGGCAGGGGCATCAGTGCCCGGCACTTGCTGGATCGTCGGTGAAAGCGGGTGGCCGCAGGTATTGCGGAAGATCATCTGATCCGCCCCGCTACCTAGCAGCAGACCGCTCTCTGAAAGGGTCTCAATCCGCAGCGGCCCCTGATAGTCGGACGAGCCCTTGGTGTAGATCCAGAAGGCCTCGCCGGCCCGCATGGTCTCTGCGGAGGGCTGCAGGACCTTCTTCCAGCGCCCTTCCGACAAGCGATAGATGGTTTGCCCGTTGTGGGCCTTCGAACCGGCGAAAAACTCTGCAAAGGTCGGGCCACCTTGAGGGCGCACCCCGAAGCCCACGAAATTATAGGCATCCGGGCGCCAGGCTGGCGCCTGCATAAGCGCATCTCCCGCGGCCTTCCAGCTACAGGCGGACTTGGCATGAACCAAGTAAGCTTGGTTTCCAACCACGGCATCCAGCGACTTCAGGAAAGCCTCGGGCTTGCCTGGCGCATACCATACGCCCCAGCCCTGCGCCTTGAACAAGTCCACCGAGGGATCGGTGACGAACTGGTTGGGTGCCGGGTTCTCGAAGAGCGTAGCGACCGTATCCACTGGCAGCCCGGCGAAGACCTTCTCAGGCGCGGCATCCACTGGCTGCACCGCCAAATACACCGCATTCCAACCTGCTGAGAGTGCAATCTCTTGCACCCTTTGATGTCCGGTTTCTCCTCCCCGTGCTGTGGCAAAGGTCCCGACTGCAATCATCGCGACGCAAAGCCGAGTACCACTGAGGAGGTAGGGATACATGCGCCTCCGGATACAGGAGCGGCACCGAATTTAAAGCAAAATTGATAATTTGTTTTTGTAGTCGGCTAAGGTTGCCGGCGTTCCTCTGCTTCCACCCTGTCATCGCACTGAATCAAGCGAAGGCCCGCAATCCCTTATGGAGTAAGGCTTCCAGCGCCATGCCTGAAAGCCCGCCTAGCGGCCGAGCCACGACCTCGCTGAATGGAATAACTGTAAAAATGCGCTGTGGAACAATTTTGCCATATCTCCGGCTCAGTCCCTACAGATGCTCCATGCTCCCGGAACAGCACAAGTCATTGCACACGACTGCGATCTGTTAGAGAGCCGGAAGCCCGCGCAGCAGCGGGCAATTCCGGTCACGGCGCGTGACCGCGGTGGAACAAAAATCCGCCCGTGGACCGTCTTTACGAGCGGCCCACGGGCGGATGTTTTTTGGCTGATCTTTCCGCCTACGCGAGTTGCATCCCGGTGCCACCGTTCTCCACCACGAAGGAGGCCGGTGTGCTCAGGGCCGAGCCGGGACGGGTAACATAGTCCACGGTGCGGAAGTCCGAGCGCCAGGACTTTTCTCCGATAGTGCAGCTCACGTAGCCGCGGCGGGCCGAGTGATACTTCACGAAGGGATTCTCCACGCTGAAGCGCGGGAAGCCCGGGCGATAGTCCGCACCATCCCCGGCGGAAGTAATCGAGGTGCAGACGAACTCCGTGCCCACCACCTTCGAGTCCGGCTGGTCGAAATCGGTGACCAGATCATTCGCCCAGTGACTGTGGATATCGCCGGTGAGCACCACCGGGTTCGAGACCTTCAGGTCACTGAAGGCGCGCAGCAGAGCGCGGCGCTCCGCTTCATATCCCGGCCACTGGTCCATGCTGCACTCCACTTCATTGCCGGGCGCAAAGTCCACCCGTGCCATCATCACCTGCTGGGCCAGCACATTCCAAGTCGCGTGCGAACGCTTCAGCTCGCCCATGAGCCAATCCCGCTGGATCTGCCCCATCATCGTGCCGTCCGGGCGCAGCACATCCGGGCCCGGTGCCTTCATGCCGTCTCCGTACGGCTGGTCGGTGCGGTACTGGCGCGTGTCCAGCACGTGGAAATCGACGAGGCTACCGTGGCGCACGCTGCGATACAGTTTCATGCCGGGGCCCTTTGGAACGCACGCAGCACGCAGCGGCATGTGCTCATAGTAGGCCTGATAGGCGGCGGCGCGGCGTTTCAGGAAGATCTCCCGGTCCACCATCCCCTTCTCTTCCGGAGTTTCTCCCGCGTAGTTGTTGTCGACCTCATGGTCGTCCCAAGTGACCACCCAGGGGGCCGCGTGGTGCATCGCCTGCAGCGCCGGATCCGTCTTGTACTGCGCGTGGCGATTGCGGTAGTCTTCCAAGGTCTGGATTTCCGGCCCGATGTGACGGCGCACGCCTGCATCTTTCTCGGAACCTTCGTAGATGTAGTCTCCCAAGTGGAAGACCAAGTCCGGGCTCTCGGCCAGCATGTGCTCGTAGGCGGTGTAGTAGCCGGCCTCGAAGTGCTGGCAGGAAGCGAAGGCGATCTTCAGCAGCGAGGTTTCCGCCGCGGCCTTGTCCGGACGCTCCAGGGTCCGGGTGCGGCCGCGCGGGCTGACCTCGCGTCCCGCCTTGAATTGATACCAGTACCAGCGGTCCGGCTTCAGGCCGGTCACCTCCACGTGCACGGAGTGCCCCCAGTCCGGGGTCGCCACTTCCTTGCCGCTGGCGACCACCTTGGTCATCGCTTCGTCTTCCGCCACTTGCCAATGGACCAGCACCGGCTCCGGCGGCATCCCGCCACCGTTGAGCGGCTGCGGCGCCAGACGTGTCCACAGCACGAAGCCATCCGCCTCGGGATCGCCCGAAGCCACCCCGAGCTGGAAGGGATAAGCGGTAAAATTCGGATACTCACGCAGGGTCTGCGTGGCACCCAGCACCCGGCCCGCGGCCAGTGCCGTCAGCATGGAGGCCGAGCCACCGAGGAAGGAGCGCCGGTTCAGCCGGGGTGAAGCTAGCGGGAATACCGGTACAATGACTTTATCGGAATGCATGGTTTTCGATTTCTAACAATAACTGGTTCAGACCTCCTCGCGCTTCAGCCAGCGGAAGCGCACCACCTCGAATCTGCGGCCAAAGCCGGACAGGTTGTCTTCCGCCTTCGGGTTCAGGCCCTGCGAGTCGCCGTCGATCGGCACCGGTGTGCGCTGCACCACCGCCTCGCACCAAGCTTCCGCCGCCTTGCCGCCATCCGCCGCGAGCGAGCTGCCATAGGCACGGATCACAAAGCTGTCGGACCGAGCCGAAAGTGCCGGCCCAATGAACTGCAACAGGTCCGCCTGGGTCAGGAAGCCGGGTGCACCCCAGGCCACGGTCGCCGGCTTCAGTTGCTGATCGAGACGGGTCGGGTCCTGAATGTGGTCTTCATTGTTGTAGTCCGGCAGCTTGGTCCGCTGCAGCGGCCACTCTTGCTCGAAGGCGTGGTTCAAACCCGACTTGTCGATCGCCGCTTGGAGCGCACCTTTTTCTCCGGTCTCGCCGTCGTTCAGGCGCCGATTCACGAAGTCCGAAAGCGAGAGGAAAGGTCCCCGCAGCTTCACCTCCGCCACGATGCACGCCGCCAGTCTGCGGATTTCATCGCGCGTGAAGAGCCGCTCCCCGCTCCAAGCCGCCTTATCGGTCGGATCCTTGGCGTCCCAGTCTCCCCCGGTGGCCCCGTAGATTCGCGGGAAGGCGACCTTGTCCCCATACATGCCGCCGGCTCCGGATAGAAGCAAAGCCTCCCAAGCTTTTTCGCTGGTTGAATTCACGTTGAAGGCCCCGTCTAACAAGAGCTTTGAGGCCGCGCGGTGGAAGTTCGTCAGATCGCTCGACTTGATCTCCTTGGCCGCTGGATTCAATTGCAGGCGTCCATTCGGCAGCGGCGACTTCTCCGAGTCTTTCAGGAAGGCTTCTTTCTCAGCCGGAGTCCCCGTCGAAAGGAAGAACTCGTCCCACATCGAGTGGTTCACCTCGTAGCTCAGGTCATAGATCATCGTCTGGTCAAGCGGCGCATCCCGCAGCAGCTTCCGCGCGAGGTAGGCCCAGCTATCCTCCTTCGAGACGCCCACCGTGCCATTCGGGTTCGAGCGGCCGTCCATGTTGTAGCCGATACTGTCCTGGTTCCACCCGCCCCGGTCACGGTTGATCTTCTCGCCGCGCTTGGGCTCTGTACCCAAGCGGCCGATCCGCGGGTCCACCAGCGAATTTCCCAGCGGATAGGTCGGATGCCAGATGAACTCCGAAAGCTTCGCGTGCTGGAAGGCCCCCAGGGATGCGATCTCAGTGTCTTTCCGCGGCAGGTCGAAAAGGACCCGCGGATGACTAAAGCGGATCGCTTGGTCGAAGGGATCGCCATGATACAGGCCGTTTTCCAGGCGCGGCATCATGCTATTCCAGTCCACCGCCCCATCGAAGAGGTCCCGGGTGTAGATCCCGAAGAAGTGCGGCGCCACGTCCGTCACGTTCTCAAAGGGGCTGCGCAGGGAATAGGTCGCGCGCATGTTCCAAGTCGCCAGCGGCGCGCACTGAAAGTGAGGGGTGTTCGCCAAGCTACCCGAGCCCATGACATTCGACTTATGCTCCTCGAACCAGCGCAGACGGAAGCCGTCGCGGGTGCGCCGGTCAGGCGCTTGGCTCAGCGATGCGTTGCCCTTCGTCGATTTCGGGAAGGGCACGGTGTTCGTCTCGGTCCACTCCACCGGCAGCTCATCCTCGTCACCATATTGATAGGCGCAGGAAACAAAGCTCCCCTGTGGCAGCGCGTTGAAGGCATTGAGATCGACGCTGCCGCTGCCTTTCATCGGCTTCCAGAGCATCAGGTAGTCGTCCGACTGGGTATAGCCGTTGGTCTGAAGGTCATCCTTCGGCCGCGGCGGCACGAACTCCCGCCACTCCGTCGGCATGACGTGCACCCGGTTGTTGAAGATCTTGGAATCGTTCGACGGATTGTCCGGCTTGAAGAGCGGCTGATTGTCCGACCGGGTATCCTGATAGAAGCTGGATCCGGGACTCGGAGCCGATTCCGGATACATGATGTTATTGGAGAAGGTGATCTCATCGTAGCGCCGGCTCTGCCGCGCCGACCAGACCACCGTCTCTCCGGGCCCCAGCTTGGTCCCCGTCATCCGGAAGAACATGCTCCCTTGGACAGCACCGCCGCCGGCACCCGAGCCCAAGCCCCAGTACATCCGATAGTTCAGAAGTTGCCCGTTCGAGAGCGTCACCTGGATCTGCTTCTTGCCGTTGATGTGCAGATAAATCATCGAGTTCGGGACCTCGATCTCGAACTGGTAGGGATTCCACAAGGCCACCCGTGGGTAGAAATGTGCCCGCAAGCCATACGGAGCGACCGCATTGGTCGTGGCATCCTCGTAATAACTAAGGTTGTAGTACATCGACGCCTCCACCAAGGTCGGCATCAGGTCGTTCTTTGAACGGTCGTACAAGTCCACCGGTGCGGATTGACGCCCGCCACCGGTTGTGAGCTGCGGCAATTCAATCGGGGTGGTGTAATCGCCGGAAGGCGTCGTGGCTCCGCGGCGCGCCCAATCCCTCAGCAGCCCGAAATTCGGTGCCACCCGGTCGAGCCGTGCTGACGTTGCGGTCGCATCTGTCAGGGCAGCGGCATCGCGATTGCGCGGCCCCACCAGATTGTCCGCGTCCTTCACCCCCACGGAGGGAATGCCGTCGTAGTCGAGATTCGGAACCGAGCCCGAACTCTGAAGGTAGGCGGTAAGATCCTTCCGCCAGCCACCGGCACGTGTGTCGGTGAGCAGGCCCTTCGAATCGGTGGTGAAGTCGTGGAAGTTTTTCTCCGCCACTTGTGTGTCCCCGCCAGCCAGCTCGAGTTCGCCACTCGAGACCAGCTTGCCGCGCACGGCATCGTCCAGTTCACTGCCACCATCGGCAGCAGACCACGAAGCATCCTGCGCAAGTTGCAGCGGTCGCCACTGTGACGCACTCTTCACGCGTTGCGAGGCATCACGCGTTGCCACGTTCGCCTTGATTCCCAGGTCGCCAACCCACCAGGCATAGCTGCCGCGCGCTTCGCCGCCCTCGCTCAGGTCGACACGGGGTGCCATCACCTGATTGTCCGCCCCTTTGGCCACAGGGGTCTTCTGCGAGACGAGCTCCACCATGTCGTCCCGGTTACCGGCGTTGTCGCCATCGTTGCGCACGGTGCCCTCATTGCCGCTTACCAGGGTCGCAATCCGCTTCTTGCGTGCGTCCCACGATCCACGACGCATGTCCTTGAGGCCGCCGTTCTCATTGTCGCGGACGATGAAAGGCAAGCCGTCGTCCTGCGTGGTCCGCCAGACGCTGGTCCAATGCGGATTCGCGGCATCCACCAGCCGCCCATCCGTGCTCACCCGCTGGTCGGGGCCCAGATTTTGTTGCAACTCGCCGATCGCGATCTGCAAGGCCAGCCGCGCATTCGCGCGTGCTTCTTCCATGGATCGCTGCGAACCGGAACTTCTCAGCGAGATCGAGGACAGGGTCAGCAAGCCGATCGCCAGGAGCACCATCAAGGGGAATACGACCAGCGTCGCCACCAGGGCGAAGCCGCGGTCCGCCAGTTTCTCCAAGCGCCAGCGCAATGCCGGCGTGGTCCGAATGGAAGGATCTTCCACCTTCTGCCTCCGGCCGAAGCGGGCCAAGAGCCCGTACTGCCTGGCCTTCCTACAACTACTGAACATTTGCATGGATCGAACGTGGATTGCGCCGGAGCGCTTGTTAGGCGGGAGGAAGTGGAGGGTTTTTGAAAACTTGGGGGGAAAGGCGGCCGCCTCCCATCGGGAAGCGGCCGCCATGGTCAGGTCGCACGGTAGCACCGCGCTACCCGGGTCAGTTGTTTCGATAGGTCACCAAGAGGCGGAAGAAGCGCTTCTGCTGACCCACCACTGGCACGGTCAGCGAGATCTCGTTCGCGTCGTTCACCGTCGGCACCACGTCCGCCCAGCTCTGGAGATCATTGCTGCCCCTGATCACATAGCTCAGGCGGGGATCCGTGCTGCTCTTCAGGAAGCGCAGCACCGCATTGCCACCCGTCATCTGCAGGCCGGGCAGTTGGTTGAACGCGTTCGGATTCAGACCCAGGGCATACTCAACCAATGCCGGGATGCCATCGCGGTCCGCATCCGAATCTGGGTCCACACCGATACCGTTGGTGCTTGCCCATTGCTCGAAGGCGTTGCCCGTCGTTTCCTTCGCGGTGTAGATCACCAGCTTCGGCTTCTTGTCCGCATACTGGCCGGTGCTACCGGGCCAGAAGAACTGCCAGCCATCGGTCGTCTCCGGCTTCACGTTGATGCCGTAGTTCGGGTTCCCCTCGCGCCAGGCTTGCACCACGCTGGTCACGTCGAAGGTCGCGGCCGTTCCATTGCCGAGACCGGCGACGCGGGTTTTCTCCGCGATCGCGATGTCCGCGCCAACCACCGGGCCGTTGAAGCCGAAGTTACTCGTCGGCGTGAAGTCCGTCAGCATCCGGTGCACCGCGACCGGTCCGGCCGAGCGTGCATCCAGCGAGCCGCCCACGAAGGAGGCGGAGGACGAATTGATCACCAGTTCGGCGCGGACGATTTGTTCCTCCGCCGGGATTGCGCCAACCGCACCACCGAACTCCACCGGGAAGTGGAAGATCCCTTCCTGGGTCGCTCCGGTTGCTTGGTCGACGAAGGCCATCTCCAGCGTCGAGCCGTCGAAGCTCGGCTCCGTGCCCACCAGGCGGACGGACTTGTCCACGTTGTAGCTGTAGCTCTTGGTCTGCTTGCCGGGCATCACGTAGGACACCACCAGCTTCGGACGCTTGTTCACATCGTCATTGCCGGAGGTGCAGAAGTTCCAGCCATCGGACGTGCTAGCGTCGTAGATGGTGAAGCCCATGTTCGCCGTATTCGGATTCGCGTCGGCCGCCCAGATCCGCAGATACTGGGTCACGTCAGCGGACTGCACATCGCCTTGCGCGTTGTTGCCGAAGCCAGCGAGCGGCGAGCGCGAGCTCAGTCCACGCACCCCGGCGTTCGAGCCTTGGGTCATCTGGATGTAGTTCGTGGTGGAGTCCACCGGGAAGAGCAGACGATCCACCACCCAGGGGCCGGGCGATTGTGCGTTGTCCGCCACCGCCGTGGTGATCACCAGCTCCGCCTTCACGATCGTGGCACCCACCGGGATCTGGCCCGGGGCACTGCCGAAGAGGTTGTCAAAGCGGAGGATGCCGTTGATATCCGGGCTGGTCTCTCCGACGTCGAGGCCGTCGAGCGCATACTGCTGGACCCCGGATTCAATCTGGTGGGTGCCGTCGCTGCCCACCCGCTTGCCGAAGTAGCTGAGGTAGCCGTTCGCCCCTTGTTGGAAGGAGGTGCTCGCCACCGCTGCTTGGAAGAGCACGTTGCGGATTGTCGCGCTGGCCGCACCACCGGCAGGACTGTAGCCACTACCTGCGGCGAGGGTTACCACCACCGTCTCGTCCAGTTCGAATTCCTCGTCCGCCAAGGTCGGCACCTGTACGTCCACCGTGGTCACACCGGCTGGGAAGTTCACCGTGCCGGTCAGGCCTTGATAGTCCGCTCCAGCGGTAGCCGAGCCAGCGATGTTGTAGTTGACCGTCAGCGGCTGGGACGAATCGCCACCCAGACGGGCGAAGCGGAAGAGGAGATTCGCAGCACCTTCCTCCACCATGCTCACCTGCGAGGATACGAACACCTCCGTGCCAGCACCCGCGATCGGCGCGATCGGCGCGGCCAGGAAGCGGAAACCGCCGCTCTGGAAGCCACCTGAGATGTTGGGCAGGTCGTGGGAGAACACCACAAACTTGTTACCGGACGCATAGTAGGAGTAGATATTGTCGCCGCCTGCGCCGTTGTTGAAGTCGGCGGAGAGAAACAGCGCCGTGTTCGCCGGATTCACCGCGTTGCCGTCGCCGAACTGGATTTCGTAGCCGTTCGGGCCCTTCACCACGGTTGCGCCGACTGCCGCGAGATTCTCATTGAGCGGAGTCAGGGTGCCGTCATCCACCACCAGACCGCTGAAGACCTGCGGTGCCGTGGTCGGCACGTAGAGGAAGCTGATGCTGTCCGCCTCGGCGTTGCCGTTGTTGTCCACGCTGCGCACCAGCCACTGGTTGCCGCTGCGGCCAATCGAGGCGACGTTGTCAGAGTTTTCGCCCTGGCTGACCGCCAACAGGTTGCCGCTCATCGGCAAGCCTTCGATCACGAAGTCGCTGGTGCCGGTCTTGGAGATCGCAATGCCCGAGGGCAGGTGAGAGTTGCCGCCCACGATCGAGAGATCGGTCGCGACGGTGGCACCCATCCAGCCATCCGCGAAGGGGAAGTAACCCAGCGCAAAGCGCCCGGACTCCGGACGCGTCACGGGATCGCCGCCGCCTTGCTTGTTGTCCCGCACCTTCAGTGCGTAGTTACCGCTGGCGCTATAGCCGATCACGTTGTTGTCGATCGCGCCGCGGGTCGTCGCATCGGCGTAGTTGTTGCCGGCATAGTTGGTGCCGAAGAGGATACCGGAGTTGAATGCCAGCGGCGCGCCGTTGATCTTCACCGCAGGTTCACCGCGCACTTCGCCCGTGCCGGTGAAGCCCTTCAGCCCGGGAGTATTCAAGAGCAGGGTCCAAGGCGTGGTCTCGGTCGGCACGTGATCCGGATCGAGTTCCGTCACGTCGGTTTCCAGGTCACCCCCATCAAGGATCGCCATCGAGTATCCGGGGATTGTCGGTGCCGCGACCGAGGCCTCGGCGAAGATTCCCACCCGGTTCGCACCGGCCACCTTGTTATCCGCGGTGTAGGCGAAGGCTTCCACCAGACGGTAGCCCGGTTGATCGACCGCCCATTGCAGGTCATACGGCGCGGCAGTCTTGGAGCCGACGAGTTGGCCGCCGACGTAGAAGTCCACCTTGCTCACCGTTACACCCGCGGGCACCGTTGCCGCTGCGCTGAGCGTCAGGTTCTGGCCCACTTTCGCGGAGATCCCGCTGATGGGGCTGGTCAAGGCCAGGGTCGGCAGTGGTGCGTTTTCGTAAGCGAACACCGGCTCTTCGCCTGGTGTCAGGAACACGAAGTTGAACATGGCTTCGTCGTTCGTGGCGCCATCTTCCAGCAGACCGGTGATATTCCGGCTCTGGATGATCCAGCCCTCGTCGGCCGCGCTCCACTGGAAGCTGACAAAGTTGTTGGTGTTGTTCGGCACCGGGTTCGCGCCCGCGGGTGCCACGCCGCCATCCGGCGAGATAATCAGGGTGCCGTCTTCATTCAGCACGCCGGTGATCTTCAGCAGCCACTGGCCAGTGCCCATCTTGGTGATCGTGAAGGGGCCACCGCCCAAAGCGGTACCGCCGTCGCTACGCACCTTGCCCACTGCCTTCACCTGGCCCATTCCCGCCGCAGTCACCGGCACATAGGCAAAAGCCACGCCGGCATTGATGTAGCCGGTGCCGTTCAGATCGGCATTGCTCTTGAGCGAAACCGAGAAGGTGCCGTCCGGATTGGCGTGGGACAGCGCGAAGTTGGCGGCATTGTCACCACCCGTGACCAAAAGCACGCCGTTCTGGGCGGTGGCAAGCACGCCGTGGGAGCGAAGGTTTCTCAAGTCCACGAGCGAGGTACCATCCCCGACGTTCACGAACTCCTTGCCCAAACGGATCGCGGGCGAAGAATACAAGGTGGCTGCCGTCTTGAACTGACCGGTCAACCAACCTTCTGCATGGGGGAACCACGCGGCCGAGACGTCGATGTTGAGTTCCGAGGCGGCGCCTTGGATGCTCCCCAGGGTCGCATGGGTCGGAATATAGAAACCCGCGGCGTTCGGCTCGGAGTGGCTGGTGCCGTAGCTAATACCGGCCGGTCCGCCCGCATGCGGCGCGACGCCGTTGTTGCGGCCATTCTCCGAGACGGAGGTGAGCATCACACCCGCCACCCGGTCATTTGCGCGGGTGGCCGTGAACTGCATATTATAATCACCCTTGCTGCTACCGGCTTGAACGAAGGTGAAACCGCTCGGGTCACCGGGGATGGCTCCTACGGCGCTGGTACTTCCCAAGTACTGGGAGATCGTGATCGAGGTGTCAGTGTTACCAGTATTCTTCTGGACGATCTTCAAGGTCCCGTGCTCGACTCCGAAGGCAGTACTGCCCAGGGAGCAAGCTACGAGCGTGGCTAGCGCTTGTGCATTGGAATTTTTCATGCGGGCGCAGACCATCATCACCACCCCCTAGCTCAACGAGTGCTTAAGAGTGACAACCCGGCCAGCAATTTGATGGGTAGCCTTCGGTTAGGTGTCGCGATCGCCATAAAAGCCATCTAACAGACCAATCTGCGGGCCCTTCGGTGACCAAATCTTAACCTAACAATTTCTTCACGGAGCACGGGTTCCCAAAACACGCATGCGATGTCCTTGCTGCGGGATTTGCATGAAGCTCTCTCCAATCCTGCCTTTCGCCGTTCTGCTTCCACTCGCCTCGCAAGCCGCTGTGGAGGTCGGAACGCTCCGCGTGACCCAGCTCGCGAACAACAATAACAACGCCGATGCCGCCACGCCGGGCATCTCCATCACCATGGGCCCCGGCAGCACTCCCGGCGGGGCCTTCCTCCCCTCCTCCAATCGAGGTGACTACAATCTGGACTTCGGCCAGAGCAGCGACACCGCCAGCGGCGTGGTCATCAGTTCGATCGCGCAACTGACCCGCAATGATAACGCCACGGGTGGTCCTGCCACCGGTGACTTCTTCGCTACCAGTAGCTTCGGCATCAACGAGACCACCAATAAGTACTGGCTCGCCATTCACTGGGCCCAGGTGGGCGACAACCTCGAGGCGAACTACGATGTCTCCTACGCCTACCTGCCCTACGACGTCTATCCCGGTGGCTTCATCTCCAACGAGTTGAACAATGGCCCGCTCACCCGTTTCACCGGCACGCCCGGCATCCAGTTTGAAGACCCGACAACAAGCTCCGGCCAGTACCACCTCGATCTCTCGAAGCTGGAGGCCCAGGCCTCCCAGCACGGCGTGCTGCTCGTCACCGGCGCGAAGAACGAAGACAACTACGCGCTGTCCCGCGCGAATGCCGACGGCAGCTTCGACCTCTTCTGCCACGACAATGCTGCAAATGGCGGCTCCTACGAGAACGATGGCGTCGGCTTCTCCTATCTGCCCGCAAGCGCCGCAGGAACTGGCCGTCTGGTCGCCCTCGGCCGAGTGAACGGTGATGCTTCGACCGATGTGGCTGGCGGAACTTTCACCGTCGCCAAGGGCACCACCGGTCGCTGGTATCTCAGCATCCCCGGCCACAATCAGAATACCGGCACCCTCATCGTAAGCCCCGAAGGCGGAGCAAACAACAACGTCGACAACATCGTCGCCGCGGGTTGGGACGCCGCCAACCAGCGCTGGATCATCGAGAGCCGCGACCTCAGCGGTGTCGATCCACAGGTGCCCGGGCTCCAAAACATGGCGAACGCCGGTGAAGATGCCTTCAGCTTCGCCTTCTTCTCCACTGCCACTGTCGGCCATTCGCCCGCCATCTCTGCCACCACTCCCGCGGCTGAGGCGATCAAGGTGCCCGTGAACGCGCCGCTTTCCACCACCGTCAGCGATCAGGGCGGTGGCCCTCTCACGGTGCGCTTCTATGGCCGCCGCGTCGCCGCCGTCGATCCCACGGATTCCTTCAGCGTGGTCGCACTGCCTGACACCCAGTTCTATTCGGAGAATGTTGGCGGCCAGCGTGCCGCGCTCTTCTCCGCCCAGACCGATTGGATCGTCGCGGAAAAGGATGCGCGGAATATCGGCTTCGTGCTTCACCTCGGTGACATCTCCCAAAACGGTGACAATCCCGCCACCGCGCTCGAACAATGGACCAATGCCTCCAATGCCATGTACCGCTTGGAGAATCCCAACACCACCGGGCTGTCGAACGGCGTGCCCTACATCATGGCCGTGGGCAACCACGACCAAACCCCGATCGGCGATGCGGATGGCACCAGCACGAACTTCAATACCTACTTCGGCGTCCACCCGCAGACCGGCCTCAACCACTTCCGCGACAAGGCCTACTACGGCGGCACCTCGGTGCCTGACAGTGCCGACAACAACTACACGCTCTTCACTGCCGGCGGCATCGACTTTATCGTCATCAGCCTTGAGTTCGATACCACTCCGGACGCTGCGGACCTCGATTGGGCCGATGCCCTGCTGAAGGCCTATCCTTCGCGCCGTGGCATCGTCATCACCCACCACATGGTGAACACCGGCAACCCCGCGAGCTTCAGCACGCTGGGCTCCGCCATCTACGAAGCCCTCAAGGACAACCCGAACCTCATCCTGATGCACGGCGGCCACGTCGCCGGCGAGGGCCGCCGCAGCGACACCTTCGAAGGCCGCACCATCCACTCCCTGCTCGCTGACTACCAAGGCCGCTCGAATGGTGGTGATGCCTGGCTGCGGATCATGAAGTTCCGCCCTTCGCTCAACCGCGTGGAGGTCAGCACTTACTCGCCGGTGCTCGATGTCTTCGAGAACGATGCCGACAGCCAGTTCACGCTCGATGTGAACCTGAAAGACGGCATGGGCCCCTTCACTCCGATCAGTAGCGTGACCACCGCACCGGGCACCGCCTCTCTCACTTGGCCAAACCTGGAGCCCGGCACCCGCTACGAATGGTATGCTACCGTCTCCGATGGCATCTCCACCGCCACAACACCCATTCGCTCCTTCATCACCGCAGGCGTGCCCTTCGCCCCGCTGGTGGATTTCAGCTCTCCGGGGAATGGCAGCGTCCACGCCGCCGACTCGAACATCACACTCCAAGCGAGCGCCAGCGATCTCGACGGGTCGGTGGCGAAGGTCGAGTTCTACAAGGGCACCACCAAACTCGGCGAAGCCAGCACCCCGCCCTACAGCTTCACTTGGCAGAATGCCCCCGCCGGCAGCCACACGTTGTTGGCGAAGGCCACCGACGATGAAGGCAACGTGGGCGCCTCCGCTCCACTCGCCATCCAGGTGGTGGCGGAGCCTGTCGTGCCAAACGTCTCTACCGTCTCCAGTGGACGCTTCAATAGCGGTTGGGCTCTCACCGCGGGGTCTTCTGCACCGCTTGCCTTCACCTCACCCGGCTCGAATGAGGGCGATATCGTGATCCGCGTGAATGGAGCCACGGTGCCCTTCCTCTCCGGGGTGACCGCCGCCAGCAACTGGGAAAACGCGGGCAACTCCGGCACCGATTCCATCGACAACATCGTCGCTCCCTATGCCGATGGCTCCGGCAACACCGCGGTCAACGTGATCGACAACTCGAACCCGAATGCCGCCGACGCCAATCCGGCCACCGCGGAAGAGTTCGCCGGCACTGCCGTGGCGCGCTTCCCCTACGCCGCCGGCTGGACCGGTGCCAGCATCTCGGCGGAAGGCACCATCCTCGGTGGCAATTTGCCCGCTGGCAGCAGCGTGCGCCGCACCGGCGATGGCCTCTACGCGATTTCCGGCATCGCCACCACCGGCAACCTGCTCGCGTTCCCGAACGGCAATGGCGGCACCGATGCCGACAACGTGCTCTCCGTCCGCAGCTCTGGCGGCCAGTGGCTGGTGGACGTACGCGACAACTCCGGCGACTCCCAGAACGGCAGCTTCAGCTTCCTCTACATCCCTGCCGGCACACCGGGTGTCCTCAGCGGCATGATCAAGGCGAACGGCACCTTGGTCCCGCTCAACAGCCGCCTCGCCACCATGGGCGCAACGGTCACCAAAACTACCGACTATTTCGAGATCACCTTCGGCGACGGTACGGATGTCCGCTCCGCCAGCGCGGCGCTCTTCCTCACCGGCGATTCCGGCAGCAACGGCGCCGCATCGGAGAACATCCTCTCCTACTCCAGCTCCGGAAACGCCTTCCGCATCTTCAGCCAGGACCTGCCCCAACTGAGCGGCGCCTTCCAAGCCTCGGATGTCCGCTTCCTCGCCGTGCCCTTCAACCTCTCCTCCCTGCAACCTTCGCAACCACCCGTGACGGTCTCCGTCGCCGCCAGCGATGCCAGCGGGGGTGAGTATGGTGAAGACCGTAGCGTGGCCTTCACCTTCAGCCGTGGCGAGGCCGGCTCACAGCCGCTGAGCGTCTCCTTCGCGACTTCCGGCAGTGCCAGCCCAGGCGTGGACTACACCACCCTGCCCGGCAGCATCGTGATCCCTGCCGGACAGACCTCCGTCACCATCACCACCGAGATCCAGCCCGATAACTTGGCCGAAGGGACTGAGGAACTCAAGCTGACGCTTCTGCCGAATTCCGCCTACACCGTCGGTGCCTCCTCCGCTGCCACCGCAACCATCGCCGACCGGCCCTTCCAAGCCTTTCTCCACGCCAATGGCTCCCGCCCCGCGGATGCCGACGACGATGGCGACGGCGTCTCAAACTTGCTCGAATACTACTACGGCAGCCACGCCGCCGCCGCGGACAGCCGCGGCTCGCTCCGCGCCACCGCGGTCGCAGGCAATACCTTCTCCGCCCGCTTCCCCCACGCGAAGTCCGCTACCGATGTCACCGCTGCCGTCGAATGGTCCACCGACCTGGCCCAATGGCACCGCAGCGGCGAAAGCAACGGCGAGCAAGCCGCCACAATCACCCTGCAACCCGTGTCCCCACTTGAGGAAGATCCGGAAACGATCGAAGCAGTCCTCACCATCAGCTCCGGACCCATCCCCGCCGCAGTCTACCTGCGCCTCGTGGTCACTCCCTAAGCCATGGCGGCTCGGTTGCGGCGGGGCTGCGCTTTGCAGTCCCGCCGCAACTCCCTTAATCGTTACTTCTGCACCGCCAGCGAGCGGAAGGCGATCGCGCGCCGCACCGCTGGTGGAGCCGGGGCATCCTTGCCCATCACGGCATGCCAGAGGATCTCGTTCAGCTCGAAGTCATCGACCCGGTCGTACTCGCTGAAGTCCATCTTGTTGGACCGCTCTGCACCGTAGGAGAGCTCCGTATTCTTCTCCTCCAGATCCACCTGCGCGGGCTCGTGCGTGTAGGCTCCCAGGTCCGCTTGTTCGGTGAAGCTGTTGTACATCGGCCGAGCCGCCGCATCATATTGGCTCAGCGGCTCCAGCCCCAGGATCAGCTCCATCGTGCGGATCAGGCTGACCGTCGAATACATGGTGCTGTCCACCGCCTTTCGCTTCGTGTAGGGCGAGATCACCAGCCCCACCGTACGCTGCGCGTCCACGTGATCCGGTCCGTTCTGGGCGTCGTCCTCGATCACGAAGATCGCCGTCTCCTTCCACAGCGGGCCGTGCGAGACGTGCTCAACGAGCTGCCCCAGCGCCAGGTCATTTGCCCCTACGCAGGCCTCCGGGCTGAAGCCGCCGACCTTGGTACCCTCGGTATGGTCCTCGCCGAGACTGAGGATCGTGAATTGCGGCATCGTCCCCTCCTTCACGAACTTGTTGTACTCCGCGTTGAAGACCTCAACCCTCTCCGTGTCCCGGCACTTTCTCACGCCCGGCTTGGCAAGGCCGTAGTCGGGAGACATGTGACCCACCAGACCCGGCACCCGTGCCTCCATCTTGACCGCGCCATTCCCGTCGCTGACCCGCTTTCCATACTCACCATAGCAGCGGTAGCTCACGCCCGAACGAGCACACGCGTCCCAGATGTAGCCCGATGGCGCGTTTTGCAGCTCGCCCTCGTCATCGTCCTCTACCCCTTCGCGGCGCGAGTAGGTCAGGTGCCAGTCACGGGCAATGTAATCCGTGTTGTAAGCCATCGTGCTCCAGGGATGCCCATCGCGGCTCACCTGGCCATTGCAGAAGAGGTTGTCCAGTAGCACGAATTCCTCTGCCAGCTTGTGATGGTTCGGGGTGACCTTGCGCGGGAACATGCACAAGGCGGGATCGCCATTGCCCTTCGGATTCGGGCCCGCGGCCAGATCCCCGAACACCTGATCGTAGGTGCGGTTCTCCTTGATGATGTAGATCACGTGCTTGATCGGGCTCGGATCGCCCACCCGCTGAGGGATCGCCGTTTTCACCGGATGCGGCGCGGCCGTCAGCAGCTCGTCCGAATACGGGCAATTGCGGTACACCGCAGCCGTGTATTCCTTCAGTTTCTCCTCGTCCGGCACCGGCAGCACGGTCAGCGCTCCGCTCATCAGCGTGCCGATGTAGGGAAAGTCCCGCTTCGCCCGCGGCCTGTCCTTGGGCTGGCCTTCTTCCTTCGCGGCCTCCGCGGAGTCGTCGTCCTTCTTCTCGATCGGATTCGGATGCGAGCGCAGGCCCTTGCCCACGCCGATCAGCAGATTCTTACCGTCCGGCGTCACCGACACCGCGGTGGGATACCAACCGGTCGGGATGAAGCCCTTCACGCCGCATTGGCGCCGCTCTTCCACATCGATCACCGCGATGCAGTTGTTGTCGGAGTTCGCGACATACAGGGTCTCCCCATCCGGATCCAGGGCCAGCGCCTCCGGCGTGCTGCCCTCCGGAGCCTTCGGAAACAGTGCCGTGAAGATCGTCTCCTCCACCTGACCGCGCTTGGTGTTGATCACACTCACCGTGTTGCTGGAAGCGCAGGCAACGAAAAGGCGGCCGTCCTCATGCAGCACCATCTGGTTCGGGTGCTCTCCCACCGGGATCTTGCCCACTACCCGGAACTCCACCGGATCGACAAGCAGCACCTGCCGGCCCGCCCAGTCGCTTACGAAGAGCTGCTTCGGTCCCACCACGATGTCATAGGGCCTCCCGCCCAGCTCCAGCGACTTCGTGCTGCTGCCGTCCTTCAAGCTGATCGCCTCAAGCTTGCCCAAGTTAACGTCCAGCGAATACAACAAGCCCCGCTCCTCATCGCGCGCCACGCCGGATCGGAATGCCTTGGCATCCGCCACCTCGCCCGGGCCGGGTTTGGCTTCCGCTCCCGCGCGAGCTGGCGGCGGCTCGGTGGGGCTGGTGCGGATGAAGCTGTTGTCCTTCAGGTCGAAGCTGTGGAGCTTTCCGTAGCCACCGCCGGACCACCAGACCTTCCCCTCGCTCTCGTCCGCGGCCAGCCCATACCAGCTCTCACGGCAGGTGGCCGTTGCCAGCTCTTTCGGATCCTCTCCACCGATATCCACGAGGTAGAGGTTGTGCTTGTTGTAGCCGCTGGTCGCGACCAGCACCTTCTTGGAATCACCGAAAGGAATGATGTTCAGCGGCAAGTCAGTCGTAACGAAATGCCGGCCCACCGGCGTGAGGTGCCAGCCGTTTGGAAGGAGATAGCCGGTCTCGGTCGGCCCAACCGCCGGAGCGGCCTCCTGGGCCATTCCCGACGAAGCGATGGCGAGCAAGCAGCCCAGAGCCTGGATTGCCGCTCTTCCCGTCTTGTGCGTGTTCGGATGCATGATGGATGAATGAATTTTCATAATTTCACGCGCCCCGCCACCCATGGGCACCGGAGAAAAGAGACAGCATCGTCACAAGTGCCGGGGTGAACATCAAGCCCGCTCGTTTTACACGCCCGCCATGAAGTCGCGCGCGATTCTTCTGCTGCTCTCCTTATCCTCTTCCTTGCTCTGCGCCCAGGAGCAGACGGCCCCACGCCATACCTTGCGGGTCCTGCCGCTCGGCGACCCGCCACCCTTCCTGCAAGAGGTGCGCAACGGCGTGCGTTACGAACTGCCTGCCCCCGAAGGCAGCGTGCCGCCGCGCGACCTGCAGCTCGCCGCCACCATGGAAGGCAAGGAACCGCTCAAGCTCCGCCTCCGTCTCGGCTCTGCCTCCACCCCGCTGACATTTCCGCTGCCTGAAACCAAGGTCATCGAAGTCCGCAATGGCAGCTCCACTTGGCTCAAGATTCCCCTTTCTACTTCCGAGGCAAGCCTTGCGCTTATCTGGCGTGGCGGTCCGGATTGGAGCAAGGCCGGCGTGATGACCATCGGCGATGGTGCTACCGACCGCCAAGGCGACTGCCGCTTCGTCAATCTCACCGCCAAGCCGATGGGCCTGGTCTGGGGCAAGCAACGCCTGAAGCTCGAGCCCCGCACCAAGCTCTTGTCCAGCATCCCGGCAGGCACGGAGGAGCAAGAGCTCAGCATCCTCTACTCCGATGCCCAAGGAAACCTCCGCCCCTGCCTGGCCACCAAGGTCACTCCGAAGGCTGACAAGCTCCAGCAGTTCATCATCTACGCCTCCGACGAGAAGGACCCACGCACGCCGGTGAAGGTCCTTCCCTTGGAAGAGCCGCGTTAAAATAGCCGGCTCTGCGCTACTCCCGCCTCAAGCGATAGTAAACGCTCCCATCCGGCGGGGGCGGCACTTCCAGCATCCCGGGTAGCTCATAGAGGCTCTCCCACCCGGAGAGATCGAAGCTCCTCTCCAAACCTGCATCCAAAGCCTCCCAATGGAGAAAATGCCTGCCTCCCGACTCCACTTGCCGGAGTTCCAGCGGCTTTCGATAGCTCGCCACCAGCTCCACGTCTAACAGGGCGTCACTCGACGTGATCGAGCTCTGGTGCAGCTCGATCGCCAGCACATTCGTCCCCGCCACCAGCGAAGCCAAGGGAATGGCAAAGCTGTGGTAGTCCGTGACGTTCGTCGCATTCGCCGAGAGCGCCGTATAGGTCGCCGGCACCGGCAGCAACGCTCCGTCCGTGCTATTCGCCACCGGCAGCGCCCCATCGTTCAGCCACGCGAGCACGCCGTCATCGCGCCGGATCTTGAGGGTCAATCCCAGCAACTTCGAAGGATCTTCAATCCCGAAGCTCTTCCGGAAATAGAAGGTCCGCGTCCGATCACTCGAAGAACCGGCCGCCACCGTCGTGGCGAAGCTCACCCCGCCCACGCTGCCAAATCCCGCCGGCAAAGTTGCCGCCTTCCATTCCGTCGCCGCCGGGCTTGAGTCATCAAAGACTGCACCCTTCCAGCCCGAAGGCGGATCACTGCGAGCCTCACGGTAGCGCCAGCCGCCACTGCCCTTCGCAATCACCACCGGATCCGCGGAAGGCGTGCCGCGGATAAACCACGCCGCAGGCCCCGTGACCCCCGCAGCCACCGGCGTATCGAGCTGTAGCACCAGCGTCGCGTAGTTGCCCGGATTCGCCAATGGTGCCGCAATCGCCTTGATCGTCTCGCCGGGCTGGAAGCTCACGCTGCCACTCGCCAAGGGCTGGAGAGGCCCGAAAGGATCCGTCGCTCCCGCCAGATGCCACGAGGCTGAAACCACCCGCGAACTGAAGCTGCTCAGCCGGACTGAAAAGCTCCCCGGATACGCGGCGGGCTCCATCGGTGCCGCTGACCCTAGGACTGCAATCCCGACCTCCGACCCGGGAAGCGGCATGAATGCCTCAAGCTCCGCCGCCTGCGTCGCCGGATCAAAAACCTCGTTATCCGGATGATGCACGGGATCCGTCGTGCTCAGCAGATTGTCATGAACCGAAAAGACTGGCGCTCCGTTGTAGTTCCAGCTCGTCCAGTCATAGCCCCACACATCGTGGTAAGCATTGTGCGCCAGGATCGATTCCTTCAGCTCCAGCGTGCCATTGTAGGTCCAGTCGTAATTGTCGCCATAGCGTGCACCGTTGAGATTGCCGATGAAGGCACAATTCCCCACCACCGCCTGTGGACCGCCACCACTGGCGCCGTAACCGCACTCCACCCCTTGCCCGCAATCCGTGAAGACACAGCCGGAGAACGAAACCGAGCGTTGTCCGGAGAGCGAGTGGCCCTCGTGATAGACCGACTCATACCAGTTCCCTTGGAGAGTAGTCACCGTTCCTGCTCCGCCGTCAGCGCCGGAGTCGATCCCGTCGTCCTTGGTCCAGCCAATCACGCTGCGGCTTACCGTCTGCGTGCCATTGGTGAAATAGAGGCCGTCGTTGTCACCATCGACGAAAGTCGCATCGTCGGAAGGAATCTCCACCACCGCCGAGCGGTCCACCGTGACCGAGCTGCCATTCAGTTCGCCGCCACTGGCGCAGCGCTGCACCAGCGTCCGCTGCAGGTCGATCACGGCTCCGGCACGGCTGTTCATGGCCTGACCCTTGAGATCGATCATCCACACGTCCTCGGTATGCAATTCCGCTCCCGATGCCCCGACGAGAAACAGCGCCTGCTCCTTGCGATGCGAAGAGTATCCTGAATGGCTACTGAACCAGGTGGTGTCCGCACCTGCGCCCGTGAAAATTGTCCCGGCCGCCAAGACCCGCGAGCTGGCGAGGTTCAGCTCGATTCCGCCCCAGGGCTCAGCGGCACTCCTCGGCGTGAAAACCACCGGTTCGGCCAGTGTCCCGTTGATATCGAGCATGCCATTAGCGACCACCTCCACTCCCGGATCCAGCTTCACGATACTTCCCGGCCCGATCGCCAACGTGTTGCCAGCATTGATCGTTAGCGTACCGGTCACGTGAATCCTTGAGTTCGCCGGCCAAGCGGTCTCACCAATCGTCCCCGAAACATCGGTCCAAGTCGTGGCCGCCTCCACATTCACTGGGCGGCTTGCGGCGATTCCCTGCACCTTGCCCGCAAGATCCAGCGGACCAGCCGCCGTGAGTCCCGGCATCAGGCGTGATCCCCAGCCACGCCGCAACCAGAAGCCACGCCCGGAGAAACCATCCAGCGTCACCCGGCCGTTCAAGCGCAGGCCCTCGCCGTTGCCACTGTTAGACAGCTTCGCCACCACCGGCAGCTCCAAGCCCATCGGCCAAGCGGACGGTGCGATAAGATTCAAGCTACCGGCCGCAAAGGCACTGCTCGCATCTGCCACGACAGGATGCGGCGTCCACGCGGGCAGACCGCTCTCGGAACTGCCACGCTCTGAAGCCCGGATAACGAAGCGTAGCTCGCGGGTCTCCGCCGCACCGCCCCCTGTCGGGGTCTTGCTCACCGCAAGCAAGTGGAATCCCGCGGTACCGACCGCCACTGGACTCCCAGCCGGCACCGGCGCGCCATCGAGCGTCGCCACAAAATCGTAGCCCGCCTCGGCCACGATCGTGAGGCTGGCACTATCGTTATAGTAGCTCTTGTCGGCGACCCCGTTCACCGTGATCGCCGCAGCTGCCACTCCCGGAAGAGCCGTCAGAAGGAATAAAGCTCTCATGGCCCGGAGACAGCAGGAGTGACGATACGATAGAAACGATGCGGCTTGCCCGAAGCACCCGGGTCGTTCACCGAGGTCTCTCCCGTTGCACCCTGTGCCGGAAGATCGGTCAGCTTCTGCCAAGCACCGGCACCAAGCGCCTCTGAATACTGCACGGTGTAGGTCCGCCCCGCCTGCGCGGTGAAGTGGATCACTACGGCACCGCCTTCGAGGCTCACCTTGCCATCGAAACGGCTGGCGGCATTGTGCGGGTCGGTCCCCGCCAGATACTCGTTCGCGTTGGAGATGCCGTCGTGGTCGGCATCAAGCGCTCCATCAGCGGCAGAGCTCGGGTTAAAGCCGTGGGCAATCTCCCAATCGTCCGGCATGCCGTCGCCGTCGCTATCGGTGCTACCTTGCACGTTGGCGGTTCCCAGGGTGGGCGTCATCACGAAGAAGGTCCCCGAACCATCCGGGAAGCGTCCTTGGCTCTTCCCGTCCGCCTGGCTTCCGAATGCCACCGCATCCAGTTGCACCCCGCCAGCACTGAAGAGACCCAGCGCCCCCCCATCATTGTCCAAGGCGAAATTCACCCGCCCGGGGGTTGCGGCGCTACCATCCGCGATGAAGGACAGCCAGCGGTCGGAGCCGGTGCCTATGAAGCTGAGCGGCGGCACGAGCTGACGCCTCTTGTCGGAAAGATGGTCGCTCAAATAGTTGCCGCCAATCGCCACAGGTTGCGTACCGGAATTATAGAGCTCAAAGCCATCAGGACCGCTCGCAGGATCCGCCAGCCACTCGTTCAGCTTCACGGCGGAAACTGAACCTATCACCGCCGCCGCATTCGCCGCACCCCGGGTCGGAGTCGCAAGCACGAAGGGCCCTGTGCCATCCGGCACCCGGCCGATCGAGAGATCCGCCAGTTGGTTGCCGAAGGTCACCGAATCCCGCAGACCACCACCAATCGAAGGCGCATGGAAGAGATAGATGGCACCGCCTGCGCGATTCAGATGGAAGCCGGTATTCGCCGCCGACGCCGGCAACGAAGGATCGCACCCGAGAACCAGATGCCCGCCAGCCCCCAGGGTGGTGCCCGCAGGCATCACCCAGGCCCGGGGATTGCCCAAGTCCGTGCTCAGGCTCATGCCCGAAATGTCGATCTGCCCCGCGGAGGGATTCTCAAGCTCGACCCATCCAGCCAGCGAGCTATCCGGATTCGGCAGCGATTGGTTGTGCACCAGCACCTCGTTGATCCGCAGCGGTGGCACCGTCGTCGGCACCTGCACCAGCGCGTCGAGCTTCATGCCCCACACCACGTCGCTGCTCCCGGTATTCACCTGGTGAACCTCCACCGCGATCACATTGTCACCCTGCACCAGCAGTGATGCGGGCAGATCGATACTCTCTTCAATCGCGTCATCCACGGTCGCATTCGAGGTCGTGGTGTAGATCACGTCGCCCTCGTTCATTCGCACCCGCGCCGCGGGCTGGCCGTTCAGGTAGATCACCGCCCCGTCGTCCAGCATGATGCGCGCACGCAGAATCACATCATCCGTCGGGCCATTCCAGGTGAAGTGACGCCGGAAGTAATTGGTCGCAAAGGGCCGGTTCGAATTGCTGGCATTCCCCGCAAGCGTCGTGGTCTTCACGAATCCGGTAGCCGAGGGCAGCGCAGCGGTCTCGATATAGAGAAGCTGCCCGCCACTGGACCAAGCCGAATCATCAAAGCCCACCTGCTGGAAGGTTCCCGCATAGCTCGTGCTCGTGGCACGATACTTCCACGTGGCATTCACCGGGATCAGGGTCTGCGTCTGGACCTCATTCACCACGGTGCTGCCGGGATTCGGCCCGCCCGGCGTCGGCTGTGTGAAGAAGGCCACCTGGCCCGCCCCATCCGGCGTGCGCCCTTGCGCGATGTCCGTCGTCTGCGGCCCATAGACCACCTCATCCACGCGCCCAAGCTGCGGCGTGAACAGTCCAATTTCCCCCTGCGAAGCGGAGAGCTTGAAGGCAACATGATCCGGCCCCTGCTCCCCATCGCCATCCGCCTTGAAGAGCGCATAGCCGCCACCTGGGATAAACGTCAGCGGCGCAATCGGCGAACGATCGGGCCACTCCACCGGATTGTCGGTTAAGAAACCGCCACCCAGATTCAGCGGCAAGCTACCGCGATTGTACAGTTCGATGAAGTCCGTCGCGCTGGACACCGCAGCGCTGGCCAACCACTCGTTGAGCCGGATGTCCGACCAGGAGCCCTGCGCCGCAACGACATTCGGTCCACCAAAGCTCGGCTTGCACAGGTCCCAGCCACCATCACCTTCTCGCCGCCCGATCGAGTAGTCTGGCAATTGCTGGCCGAAGCTCACTCGGTCCGCCAGATCACCGTTCGCCTTCGTCAAGGAGAGGACCTCGCCACCTTCCGAGAGCGCGTAGTTGGCGCGTGGACTTGGCACTATGCCTGCCGTAGATGCATACACCACGTAGTAGGCACCGGGCGCAAGGATCGTGCCCGTCGGGAATGAATAGCGGTATGGCGTAGCCGGCGTATCGCTTAGTCCCCATCCGGAAATATTCACCGGCGCATTCCCAGAGTTGTGCAGCTCGATCATGTCCGGGAAAGTTCCCGAGAAGCCAAGCGTCGCGACATTGCGCGCCAGCACCTCGTGGATCTTCACCGGTGAATCTCCCGCAGGCGGCACATAGCCCGGATCGATCGTCCACGCATAGCTGGCGATCACCGCATCCCCACCGAACTCGGCATCGTCTTGGAAATACAAGGCATCGTTCCTGCCAGAGACCTCAAGCGTGTGCGCCCCCGCCCCAAGCCCGCTCAAAGAAATCACCTGCCCGATCGGCGTGATCGCACTCCAGACCCCGCCATCCAGGCGCCAGCGGTAGTGCGTGTAACCAGAACTCCACGAAGCGACCAGCGGCTGCGGCCCCACGTTTACTTGGATCGAATCGAGCGCCGTGACGGCCCCCACATCCGCGTGCAGACAAACGCCCAGCGGAATTACCCCGCCTTTGTCGCGGCCATTCCCAGCCGTGCCGCGGGCCGGCGAGTTCGGCTTGAGCGCCAGCCATTGCTTCATCACCTGCGCGCCTTCCCAGGAATTGAAGTCCGTCTCGGCCAGTTCCGGCACATGCACCAGCAAGGGGTCCAAATCGGCGTTGCCGCTGCCCGTTCCCGTCCAGGGGAGCTTCATCAGGTTGCCTGAAATGCTCACCGCCGTGGAAGCGCTGTCGTAGTTGCGCAGCAACTGCTGGCAATCGACCAGCACATTGTCCTCCGCGATCAGGCCCGCCGCGTAGGTCGTGGGTGGCGCTGGAATTGCATCCTGCAGGTTCAGCACCCCACCTTCGATGTCCAGACCACCACTGATCGTCTGGTGCACCACCGTGTTATTCCGGAAAGTATAGTAGTTTCCCTGCTTCGCGGTCAGCGCGTGATCCACGTCGTAGAAAATATTCCCGATAATCGTCACCTCGGAGGTGTCGGCACCATTGCTGCCACCAGAGACCGCCGCAGAGGAGTCCGGGGCACCGTTCTTGTGGCAGTGCAGGAAGATATTCCCTTCCACCCAGGTGTCTGTGCCATCCAGGTCGAGCATGTCATCGTCGGTCCCGTCGAAGACACAGTTCAATACCTGCAGAATCGGTCCGGGCCGCTGCCCCCCGGTGAAGTCAACCGTATCGTTGTAACCCATCGGCGAACCGAAGAAACAATGGCGCAGGATCCCGCGCCCGCCAGCTTTCACACCGAGAGTCCCGTGCACCAACTCGAACTCTGCGGTCGCCTCCGGGAACACGCAATCGCTCACCACGAAGGAAGCGCCATCCAGCGAGATATACTGCTGCGTCGTGTTCGCGAATTCAAGGTGATCGAAGATCACATCACCCGCATTCACATCGATCGCCCGCGTGCTATTTCCCGCGATGCTCGCATGCGAGATCACCGAACGCGGCGTCCCCGCCGCACCATTGATCACAATCCCACTCCACGTCGCCCCGCTCCCCGGTGCCGTCGTGAAGCGGATCCGCGCGGCCTCACTGCCCGGCGCCATGATCCGTCCGCCCGATGCCACGGTAAGAGTGGCTCCGCCCGCCAGATACACCGTCGTGCCAGCTTCGATGGTCAGCGTCGCCCCGCTCGCCACGGAGATCGATGCGGAGACCAGCCACGGACCGCCCGCCGCCGTCCAGGTCGTATCCGTCGTGATGTTCGCAGCCACGGACTGCACGCTGCCGTCGTCATACCAGACATCTTCCGACATCCGCTCCGTCTCTTTGCCCGTTGCATCGAAGGCCTGGATCAGCACCCGGTTGATCCCCGGCTTCAGGGCCACCGCCGGAGCACTCCACGTCGCCGTCCAGCCGGTCCATGTGACCGCCTGGCCATTCACCTTCACGCTGCGGGTCGTGATCGCATTAGCCCGGCCACCCAGCGCGGCACTCGCCGTGGTTGTATGCGGATAGCCGCTCAGCACCGCCGGTGCCGTTGTAACCGACAAGCCTAGCGGAATCTGAGTCGCCACCCAGGCCGTCCGCTGCGCGTTGAAGGTCTCCATGCTTGAGATCACGGCAGGATCCACCCAGCCACCCAGCATCTCCGCCGCCGTGGCATTGAAATTCGCCGGCGCGAAGGCCCCGTCGATCATCCGCTTGAGCTCGCTGTAATAGACCGGCGCGAACTCCGGATGCTTCATGAAGGGGTTCACCGGTGCCGGCGGACTCCCGGTCAGCGATACGATCCGGCACATCTCGAACAAACCCCGCGTCACCGAGCTGCTTGAGCTGCGGCCGAACACGCTGTCCAAGTCATAGGGGATCAGCCGCGCCCGCGGATCCGTCACGCCGATATAGATGTTGTAGTCGTCGCCATAGCCGTTCGACAAATTCGTCTCGGTGTTGTCCGCGAGCGTATGCATCGCGAAGAAGCCCATCCACTCGCGCACATCAACCTTTGCGTTCACCGCGCTCACGTAGTCCAGCTGATAGACCGGCGCATCCAGCGTCGGGCTCTGGCCCTTCGCCAAGGCCTGGGTCACGCCGATCAGATCGGACCAATTGTCCTCGCTGCTATTCGTCTTCTTGAAATAATTCTCCCGGTAAGGCGTCGGATCGGCGAGCGCCGGATTGGGATTGTTGCTCAGGTCGCGCAGATCTCCACCCGGCTCGGTCGCTGTGCGGTCAGGATCATACACGCGATAGGCATTCCCTGAGGAATCGAGCGGGAAGTGCAGGTCGGCAAACTCCGATCCGACCACTTCATTCGCCACATAAAAGCCATAGGAAGGCGCACCGGCACTCGTCGGATTCACCGCATTCACCCTCACCTGCACCGCCCGGGACGCTGCCATCGGCGCGCCCGCACGGCGGAAGATCGCGCTGCCGATCAGTTGATACGGCGTGTTCTGGGTATTGAGATTGAGTCCCGTCACATCATCCCACGGCTGCTCATTCAGGAAATTGATGCGGTAGCTCTGCGGCTGCGCGGAACGGCTGCCATTCCCGCGATTGCGCAGCCCGCACTGATAGCGCAATTCGGTCCCGGTCCCACCGCTCATGATCGCGGTGGCATTCATCTCCACCTCGCTCTGCGTTTGATCCAGCCCCGCGATCGGCGGCGCATTGGTATTGATCCGCGTCAGCTCCTGCCGGTCCACCGCGCGCAGGATCATCCGATAGATCGGCATCGACCCGGAATAAACGGTATCATCCACCTGATAGAGGCAGTTCGTCGCCTGCTCCGGCTGCCCCGCTTGATCCAGCGACGGCGCCGGCCATGTCCGCGAGTGCGACCCGCTATCCGCGGCGCTGACGTAGAACTCGATGATCGTGCCCTGTGCCTCCGGCGGCAAAGTCGCGCCATAGACGCCATCGTTGGCCAAGCCGTCCCCATGCTGCCCGTCATCCGCCATCGCGGCGTTTGTGAACGAAGGCCCACCATCCACCCGCCAATGCACCGCCGCACCCGCCAGCGTCCCGTGGTCATCATTGATCCGCGCCGTGACCTGAACCGGCTCGGACGACTTCGGCACCAAGGGGAAATGTCCCACCTCGCGGATCAGCGGAGCGATATCCGTAGCTGCCACGGAATTGGCCGCACCGGGTGTGCCGCCTGCGACACCACTGGCGGCCCAGTTCTGGCCGCTTGAGTTGTCAAAACCAGCCTCCACCAACTCCAGCGAGCGCCCGCCACCATCGGCCGGATTGTTCCAATGCCAGCCGAAATGTCCGAAATCCGCGACCGTATCCTTCGCGCGCACCGCCCAGTCGCCGTCGTCGCTGTACTCCACCTCGTCCACCTTCACGCCGTCGGCATCGACGAGCTCAATCCGGTTCGAGCTGTTGGAGAGCCTTCCGCTCCATCCTCCCACCGCTCCTGTCACCGTCGGATACTTCGCCGCAAAAGCAGCCAAGTCCGCCGCGATCACCAAGTGCCCTCCAGCCGGCACAACGGTTTCCGCAGGAATGGTGAATTCCACTCCGCGGGTGATGGACCAACTGCTCACATCCACCGGCTCGGCACCGTTGTTGTGAATCTCGATGAATTCGCCGGAGGTTCCTTCGTCCGCAGGATGGTACATGATCTCACTGATCATGACATCCGCGGTCAGAGGAGCGACCAACGCGACCGGAAGGGCGCAAAGGATGGGTGTTTTCATGTCTAAGGCGACAGGTTCCGCGATCCGGCAAACCGGGCCACGGCGGGCAACCGTGCATTGGAACCGGAAGAGCATGAGAAAACGGTGAGAATGGGCGATAAAAATCTCAGGACCCTCGTTCCGCCGTTCCGCGTTGCCATCCACTCGCTTGGAAGATATCCACCCCGCTGAGCCATTCTTCCCGCCCCATGCGCTGCCTCCTGATCGAAGATTATCTCCCCCTCCGCGACAACATGCGCGAGTGCCTCGTCGAGGAAGGCTTCGTCGTGGATGACTGCGGAGCTGGCGACGAAGGCCTCTGGAGCGCGGAGAACCACTCCTACGAGGTCATCATCCTCGATATCATGCTCCCGGTGATCGATGGCCTCTCGATCCTGAGGCGACTGCGCAAACTGCACGACAAGACTCCGGTCATCATGATCAGCGCCCGCGACTCGGTGGAAAACCGCGTGGAAGGTCTCAATGCCGGAGCTGACGACTACCTCGTCAAGCCCTTCGCTCTAGCCGAGCTGGTGGCCCGGGTCCGCGCCCTCAACCGCCGCCGCTATGATCGCGAGTCGCATATCATCTGCATCGCCGACCTGCAGATTGACACCCTCAGGAAGGTGGTCACCCGCGGCGAACGTGAGATCGTCCTCACCCGCCTCGAATACCGCATGCTCGAGTACCTCGCTCACCGCGAGGACCAGACTGTCTCACGCATGGAGATCGGCGAGCATGTTTATCAGGACCACGACAGCGGCAATAGCAATCGCGTGGACGTCTATATCAGCTATCTCCGCAGAAAGCTGAACTCGGAGGGCGAATCCGATCTCATCAGGACCGTGCGGGGCCTCGGCTACGTCATCTCCGGCCGCAGCCCATGAAGCACCCCTCGATCAAGACCCGCCTGATCTTCGGCAGCACCTTCCTGGTCGCCATCGTCCTGCTGCTTTCGAAGCTCGCCATGTACCGCGAGGTCGAGCGCTCAATGCGCCAAGAGGTCGACGATGAGCTGCTGTACTCCGCCACCCTGCTTTCAAAGTCTACCGAGCTGGAGTGGGGCGGCGTCGTCTACGAATGGAAGGAGGCCATGGACTCCACCGCAGGCTTGGGAATCCAAGGCCTGTTCCAACTCTGGGACCTCAAGAGTCAGCAAACGGTACGCTCTCCTGACCTTGGTAACGCCGACCTGAAGTTGTTTCACGGCGAGTTGAACAAGCCGGTTTATGAGACCATTCAGCTGGCGGATGGCCGCCCGGCCCGGGCGGTGGGCTTCCTCCACCTGCCTTTCACCAACGAATATGGCCGCGAGGAAATGCGCCGTCGCGGCAAGATTCTCGATCCCACCGACTACCCCCAAGTCATCGTCTGTGCTTTGGACACCCGGGATCTGGAAAATCGACTCTCCGGCACTCGCGCCGATCTCCTGTGGAGCGGCGTATTCACTCTGCTCGCCGTTTGGCTGGCGGTTCTCCTGATCACCCGCTGGTCCCTGCGGCCCTTGAGCATTCTGGCCACAAACCTCCTCAAGCGTTCCTCCGAGGTCGGCACTCCCCTTCCCGAAATCCCACCCACCTTGCCGCGGGAGCTGGTCCAAGTGACCTCGGCCTTCCGCACCACCCTCGAGCGGGTCGAAACGGCACGCGCCCATGAGAAGGACTTTGCCCTCAGCGCCGCCCACCAGTTGCGCACTCCCATCGCCGGCCTGAATGCCATCCTCGAGCAGGCCTTGGCTCGTCCCCGGGAAATGGAGAATTTGTTAGGCCGAATCCAGCGCGCCCACGAGGTGGTCCACCAGATGCACCAGACCATCGAGGGCCTGATGCAGCTCGCCCGCTTCCGCAGCCGCGTGGATCAAGCCATAGTCGCGCCGTATCAGCCGGTCGAAGTCGTCCGCCAGCTGATGGTAAATCACTCTCACTCCGAAGGACCGGAGAGCCGCCGCCAGCTGAAAATCTCCGCCCCTTCTGAAGACATACGCGTGGCCGGAGATAGCCGCCTGTTTCAGGTGCTCGCCTCTACCCTGATCGAAAATGCCTTCCGCCACTCACCGGACAATGGCCGGATCGACATTTCGATGCGCACCCGCAGCCGCGATTTCATTCTCTCGATCGCCAACGATACCGATGACTTCGATCCCGCGGACTCAGAGCGCCTTTTCCGCCCCTTTCAGCGCGGCAAGAATACCTCGGTGAATTCACCGGGAGCTGGCTTGGGCCTTGCTTTGGCCAAGGAAATCTCCCTCTGCATCGGAGCCCTCTTGCACCTCTCCAGTCAGAAAGATGGCATGGTGATGTTCGAGCTTACCCTGCCGGATGCGGTGCAACAAAGCGCCAGCTGAGGCAATTGCGCCCGCCCAATAATTCCCGTGATGGGAGGGGCTGAGGCCCGAGGCGCCAGACACCGCCCAACCAGTCCCTTAAGCTACTACTCCAACCGTACCTGCTTGCGTCGCCACCGTCCCGCTCCGCCCGTCAATCGCATCCATCACCACATCACAAGCCGGCGGCGTCTTCCCGCCCGCAAGAATCCCATCGGCCAGCTCCTCCATCCGCACAAAGCGGCATCCCCGGTCAAAGGCGGCCAGCAGAAAGCTGCAGAACAAGGGCATTTGCCTGCCGCCCTCGATCTCCGCGTGGATCGTCAAGACATTCGGCCGATCCTCCCGCAGCAGCTTCAGGTAGTGCGGGACGATTACCTCCTCCGGAAACTCTGGCCGGCCTAGTAGCTCATCCAGCGTCGGCAGGGTCGTCGGGATCTCCAGCACCTTGAAGGTCTCGCCGCCGATCCGCGGAAGGAAGGCAGACTCTCCCCGGCAGTCACTTGCATAGTAGAGCCCGGCATCGTCATACACCTGCTTGCTCGCCATGCTCGCCTGCCAGCCCGGCGCACCCGCCGTCCGCGCTTCACAGCCGAAGATCCGCATGAATTCACCGCGAGCCTTGTTGAACTCCGCACGGGTCTGCTCCGGCGACATCCGGAAGAGATGATCCTGCCAGCGGTAATGATCGTAGCAATGGATCCCCACCTCGAAGCCCCGCGCCTGCACGGATCGCAAGACATCCGTGTTCCGCCGGCCAATGTGCGGCGCGGGCAGCAGCGTGCCATTCAAGAGAGTCCGCACGCCGTAGGTCTCCACCACGCTCGTGCGGCTTACCTTCTTGAAAAACCCGGGACGGAAAATCCGCGAGACCGCCTTGCCGGTGTTATCGGGCCCCAGGGAAAACAGGAAGGTCGCAGGCACCCCGAATTCCTCCAGCAGCCTCACCAGCGCGGGCACCCCTTCGCGGGTCCCGCGCTCGGTGTCGACATCCACCTTCAGTGCGATCACCTCGCTCATGCCGCCGAGGTCAGTTCGTAGTCCTCATGCGCCAGATGGTAGTCCAGCGTGTGGCGGATCGCGGTCTCCAGATCCACCTTCGGCCACCAACCGAGCGCTTCCTTCGCCGCCTCGATCGAGGGCACCCGCGTGTGGATATCCTGATAGTACTTCCCGAAGTAATCCTGCGACGAGACCGAGACCACCTGTGCCTGATCCGCATGCTCCCGATAGTCGGGGTATTGGCGGAAGGCCTCGATCATGATCTTCGCCAGGTCCGCCACCGTCACATTGTTGTGCGGGTTGCCCACGTTGAAGATGCGCCGGCTGGCGGCACCGTCCTTATTCTCGATGATCTTCAGCAGGCAGTCGATGCCATCATCGATGAAGGTGAAAGACCTGCTCTGCAAGCCACCGTCCACCAATTGGATCGGCTTACGGAAGATGATGTTGCTGATGAACTGCGTGAACAGGCGCGAACTCCCTTCCTTCGGCTCCATCACATTGTCGAGCTTGGGCCCGATCCAGTTGAAGGGCCGGAATAGGGTGTAATCCAGCCCTTCCAATCCGTAGGCGTAGATCACGCGGTCGAGCAATTGCTTGGAGGAAGCGTAGATCCAGCGCTGCTTGTCGATCGGCCCGTAGACCATCGTGCTACTTTCCTCATCCAGCACTTCGTCCGGACACATCCCGTAAACTTCCGAAGTGGAGGGAAAGACCAGGCGCTTCCCGTACTTCATGCACTTCCGCACAATCTCCAGGTTCGCTTCGAAATCGAGTTCGAAGACCCTCAGTGGCTGCTTCACATACTGCGCGGGATTCGCAATCGCCACCAGCGGGATGATCACATCGCACTTCTTGACGTGATACTCGATCCACTCGCGGTTGATGGTGATGTCCCCCTCCACAAAGTGGAAACGCTTGTCCCCGAGCACATGGCTGAGCTTGTGATCACCCACGTCCATCCCGTAAACTTCCCAATCCGTCCGGCGTAGGATCGCCGAGGTAAGGCTGCTGCCGATGAAGCCGTTGGCTCCAAGGATAAGGACTCGCAATGGCTTGTTCTCTTGGTTCATAGGATATCGCCCGCGGCCAGGCCGCGGGTAGGTTGCCCCCGCCACTCGGAGCGGAGTAGTTGCACGGCACCATCGCCAGTGGCGATGGTGAGGGGTTCAAGGGAGAATATCTCGCCAGGCTCGCCCCAGTGGCCGGGGAGAGCCTTGGTCTGCCACACCATCAGGCGGGCTCCGGCAAAGTCGGTGAAGGCTCCGGGGTAGGGATCGGTCACGGCTCGCACCAGATTGTGGACCTTTTCCGAACTGAGCGCCCAGTTGATGCGACCATCTTCCGGAGTACGGCCACCGTAGTAGGTGGCCTCGGCTTCATTCTGCGGCGTGCCGGTCGCCGTTCCGGCGAGCAAGTGGTCGATCTGCCGCCCCAGGACCTCAGTCGCACAAGGCAGCACCTTGCGGAAGGCCTCCTCCGCAGTGTCGTCGGGACCAATCTCAACACCTTCCTGATCGACGACTTCACCCGCATCCGGGCGCTTCACCATCCGGTGCAAGCTCATCCCGATCCGCGACTCGCCATGCAGCACGGCCCAGTTGATCGGCGCGCGCCCGCGGTATTTCGGCAGCAGCGAGCCGTGCAGGTTAAAGGCCCCCAGCGGCGCAAGCCTCAGGATCGCCTCGGGAATCATATGCCGGTAGTAAACCGACAAGATCAGGTCGGGCTGCATTTCCCGGATCCGCTCCACCCACTCAGCGGATTTCACCGACTCGGGCGTCAGCACCGGGATGCCATGGGCCTTGGCGATCAGCGCCGGCGTCTTGAACCAGATGTTCTCACCCGCCTGGTTCTCGTGCGTGATCAACGCCACCACATTATGGCCGCGCTTGACCAGCAGCTCGAGGCAGTCATGCCCGACTTCGCTGTAGCCGAAAAACAAGATGCGGGGCTGGCTCATTCGCGGACCTCCAGGACGTGGTCGATGTGATAGCGGGCGCGGTTTCTCACCACCTGATAGGTCCGGCCCATGTACTCGCCAATCAGCCCGATCCCGACCATGCAGACGCTGATCAGGAAGAACAGGATTCCAAACAGCGTGAAGATCCCGCCCTCTTCCGGACCGATCTTCAGCCGCCGCGCCGCAAGCACCACCACCAGCAGGAAGCTCCCACCTGAGCAGGCCATCGCGAAGATCGTGAAAAGCTGCAGGGGTGCCGTCGTGAAATAGGTGATCAGGTCGAAGTTCAGCCGGATCAGCCGGTAGAGCGAGTAGTTCGAGACCCCCGCATGCCGCTCCTCATGCTTGATCGGAATCTCCGTCGGCGTCTTCGCCAGGCTATAAGCCAGCGCCGGAATGAAAGTATTGATTGCCCCGCTGCGCACGATGCCATCCACCACCTCGCGTGAATAGGATCGCAGCATGCAGCCTTGATCCGTCATCCGGATGTTCGTCATCCGGCCACGCAGGCTATTGATCAATTGCGACATCCGCCGCCGGAAGAAGCTGTCCTTGCGATCGAGTCGCACGCCGCCCACACAGTCCGAGCCCTCGTCCATCTTTTTCAGGAAGGCGGGGATCTCCTCGGGCGGATTCTGCAGGTCGGCATCCAGGGTCACGATGATCTCGCCGCGCACCCGTTCCAGCGCGGCCATCACCGCCATGTGCTGGCCGTAGTTCGCAGTGAATTCAATCACCCGCGTCACATCCGGCCGCGCGGCATGCTGCGCCGCCAGCAAGTCCGTCGAGCGGTCCGCGCTGCCATCATTGGTGAAGATCACCTCGTAGCTCCGGTCCAGCGCATCCAGCACCGGATAGAGCCGCGAAAATAGCATTGGTAGATTCCCTTCTTCGTTGAAGACCGGAATCACCACGGACACTTGGATCTTGGTTCCTTCCCTCATGATTGGACCTGCGTGCGTAGCACCACGGTAAGAGCATCCACCACCCGGCGGACGTCGTCCATCGTCATTGCGGGGAAGAGCGGCAAGGTCAGGATATTGCGTCCGATCTCCTCGGCATACTTGAAATCCCCGGGCTTCCATCCCATCTGGCGGTAGAGCGTGAACAAGTGGATCGGCGGATAGTGGACTCCGGTGCCGATTCCCAGCTCCTTCATCGCTTCCATCACTGCCGCCCGGCCACCCGGCAACCGCCGCCCCGGCAGCACCACCTGGAACATGTGCCAGTTGCTCTGCTTGAAATCCGGCAGCGGCAGAAGCAGCCCCAGTCGCTTGATCTCCGGTGTGTCTAGTAATTCGCTGTAGCCCCACGCCAGATCACGGCGCGCCAGCGTGAACTCCTCGAGCCGCCGCAGCTGCCCGATGCCCACGCGCGCTGCCACATCGGTCAGGTTGAACTTTCCTCCCGCCACCGCCACATCCATCCCATCCACCCCGCTGCGCACCACGCCCTGCAGGCGATACTGCTCCGCCAGCGCCGCCTCGGCCTCATTGTTCATCACCAGACAGCCGCCCTCGATCGAGGTGACGTTCTTGTTCGGATGAAAGCTGAAGGACACCAGATCACCGGTGCTGCCGATCAGCTTCCCCTCCCAATTGCTGCCCAGCGATTGCGCCGCATCCTCGATCACCCGCAGCCCGTGCTTGGCCGCGATCCGTGCCAAATGCCCGCGATCGACCGGAAATCCCGCCAAGTCCACCGGCATGATCGCCTTGGTTGCCGGAGTGATGGCTGCCTCTGCCCGCTCGAGGTTGATGTTCCGCGTGAAGGGTTCGATGTCCACAAACACCGGCCGCGCACCCACGTTGAGAATCACATTGCTGGTGGCGACCCAAGACAGCGGCGTGGTGATCACCTCATCACCTGGGCCCACACCAGCCAGGCGCAGCGCGACCTCCAGGGTGGCCGTTCCCGAATTGAACGCCCGCACAGGACGGCCGCCAAACAGCTCCGAAAGCTGCTGCTCGAACTCCTTCACCTTCGGCCCCGACGTGATCCACCCCGAACGCAAGACTTCGCAAACCCCTTCGATGGTCTCCTCATCGATGCTCGGGCGAGTCATCGGCAGGAAGGGTCGGGCGATCCCGGTCAAGGGACTGATCAAGGAGGAAGCACTCATAAGGAGGAAGAGGGGGAACGATTCACCACCAGGTAGAGATCTCCGCTCTTCCCGATGACTTCGTTGTTGAGGCCAAGCTGGCTAAACCACTTGTCGTAGTACCAATTGCGCATCACCGCATAGGTCGTCCTGGCGTCCTTCCATTCTTCGATGAAACGCGCGCGGGAGATGAAGCGGTCCGCCGTCTTCTCCGGCTCCGCATCGATGCCAAACTCCAGCTCGCCCTTGTAGCCGGCCACATCAATCTGCCGGTTCAAGTAGACCGGCATGTCCTGCGCATAGAGCGCGACATGCACGACCCGGTCCTCTGGCTTGAGCCGCTCTTGGAGAATCCGCGACAGCGCAATTGAGGAGCCGGCGTCAAACGCGCGCCCCATCGAGGCGATCGCGACGAACAACACCGCCACCGTGACCATCATCCCGCCGGCCACCCGTCCTGCTTGCCGCTTCAACAGCGCAAAACCAGTGAAGCCCGCACCGGCTAGCAGGATCGCAGCCGCCAGCCCGGGCCCGTAGGGGTAGTGCAGCGTTAATCCATCGTGACTACCCGGCACCTTGATTAAAGGGATGGCCACGCCAGCCCCCACCGCCAAAACCACAAAAGCCCACCCCCCGCGGCTGAATCCAGCCTCCATCCCCTCACGGCGACGTTCCGCCACATAGCGCCCGATCAATACCGCGCAAGCGGGAATCACCGGCAGGATATAGGGAATCAGCTTCGATTGGGACGCCGAGAAGAAGCCCATCACGAAAACAATCCAGATCACCAGGAACCACGCCTCCGCCTGCTCCTTCCGGCCCTTCCAGCCGCCGCGAAGGGAACGCGCAACCGCCTGCCAGGCAAATACCGTCCACGGCAGCAAGCCCCCCACCAGGATCGGCAGGAAAAACCACCACGGTTCGAAGCGGCGGTGCACGGTCGTCGTGAAACGCTCGAAGTGCTCGTGCACAAAATAGAACCACGTGAAGTCCAACTTGTGATTCGCCGAGTGGTTCGCCAGCCCGACCAGCACATGCCATGGCACCGCAATCACCAGGAACAGCGCGATCCCGCTCACCGGATAGAAAGGCCTCAAGGAGCGCCACCGTCCGAGCAGCAGCAGCCACAGGAACATCACCGCACCAGGGATCAGGAAGCCAATCAACCCCTTGCACAGCGTCGCCAGCCCCATGAAGGCATAGTGCGCCATGAATAGGCTCCGTCGCTTCGCTCCCCGCGGCTCCCGCACCCCCAGCAAGAAGCTGAATAACGCCCCGCTGATCATCACGGATACCGCCATGTCCAGCAGGATCACCTGTGCCAGCACATAGTAGATCAATGTGGTGGCCAGCACCCCAACCGACCAGATCCCCGCCGCCCTGCCGTAAATACTATAAGCTGCGTAGTACGTCAGCAGGCAGCCGAGCACGGCAAACACCGCGATCCACAGCCGCGCCGTGAAATGATTGACCCCGAAGGCCTTGAAAGTGAGAGCCGACAGCCAATAGACCAACGGCGGCTTCTCGAAATACTTCACCCCATTCAACCTCGGCGTCACGTAGTCGCCGGAGATTGCCATCTCCCGGGAGATCTCGGTGTAGCGGCCCTCGTCCGGATCCGCCAGCGGCCGCAGCCCGATGAAGGCGCAAAACCAGATCGCCGCCGCCATCGCCACCAGCACCAGCTCTTTGAGCTTGGGCGCGGCGTGACGAACCGGCTGCACCTCGCCCGGAGATGTCGGTGCCCCCCCGGAGGCGGCTAACTCAGAATCACTGGCTTCGCGGAACTTCAAAATCGTGCCGCGATCAAAGCGGAACGAACATGAGAGCCCGATGAGGACAGGGATTTTTCCTCTATTCCCCGGCTTTTCGCCCCGCCAGATGCTCGCGAACCAGTGCCGCCGCCAGCAACACGAAGGCCAGGGCCCCCAATCCACCGAGCAGCCAGCCCCAATGCCCGGTCGCAAAGGATTTGCCCGCCGCCATGTATCCACCGCAAATCATCATTTCCACCGGCAGCGAGACGATCACGTACAGTCCCAGCGGAATCCCCGCCAGCGCTAGCAGGTAGTTTTGCACGATCAGCGGCGCACCTGGCGTCACCCGCACCAGCAGCACCAGCTTCCACGCGGAAAGCTTGCCCACCTGCGGCATCGTGATCCCGAATCTCGCCACCATCCGCTCCACGAAAGGCCGCATCCGCCGCGCAATTGCATGACTCGCCAAGAGATTCAGCAGCAAGGCCGCCATTCCCGCCGCCAAGGTCACCGGCAGCCCGTAAAGCGGCACATACACCGCCCCCGCCATCAGATAGAAGGGAACCACCGGCACCCCCACCAGCGGCAATAGCGCCATCGCCAGCACAAACACCACCAGCGGAACTCCGCGCAATGCATTGAAGGCAAAATCCATCCAATGCTGCACCACCGCCAGCGGGTGCTCCGGCGCATACCATCCGGCCAGCATCGCCATGGCCATCACCCCGATCAGCACGAAGGCCAAGCGGTGACGGTGACGGCGGAGAAACTGTTTCATGCGGTCATGCGGGCTTGCCACTACCCATCGCAAGCACCAGCGCACCGGCAACGATCAGAGCCCCGCCAAGGGCATGCTGCCACGTCAGTCGCTCCTTCAAGAAGATTCCCGCAAACACGATCGCAAAGATCACGCTCAGTTTGTCGATCGGTGCCACCCGTGACGCCTCTCCCAGCTGTAGCGCCCGGAAATAACAGATCCACGACAGTCCTGTCGCCAGCCCGGACAGCGTGAGAAATACCCAGGTCCGCGAGGAAAGCCCGCTCAGGGCCACCACCGGCCTGCAACTCGCAAAGGCGATCACCCAACTGAACGCCAGCACCACCGTTGTCCGTACTGCGGTCGCTAGATTCGAATTGACCCCGTCGACCCCCGCCTTGGCGAGCACCGCGGTGACCCCAGCGAAGAATGCCGCCAGCAATGCCCAGATCAGCCAGTTCATACCTATCCTTCACGCCCTAAGCACCCTCAGCGCAAGCCCCGGAACATCTAACAGCTGTTACGGCACCGCGAAATCCCGCTCCCTTTCGAATCCGCCATTTCTCACGACTTTCTAATCCCCATTCCGTTACCCTCGCTTGCACGGAGACTCCTCGGCCCCCAACGACGCCGCTTCCGACTGCTGCCAATGCCTAGCCCCGCCCGAATCGTGCTGGTCGACGATCACCCCATGGTGCGCGAACGACTGGCCGAACTGATCAACCGCGAATCCGACATGATCGTCTGCGGTGAAGCCGAGGACCGCGGCGAAGCCCTCGAGGTGATCACCCGCGAGCAACCCCGGCTCGCCATCGTCGATCTTTCCCTCAAGCGTTCCAGCGGCCTCGATCTGATCAAGGATCTCAGGACCCTCCAGCCCCAGCTTCTCATCCTCGTGCTCTCCATGCAGGAGGAAGACCTCTACGCGGAGCGCGTGATCCGCGCCGGCGCCCACGGCTACATCACCAAGCAAGAGGCCACCCGCAAGATTCTGGAAGCGATTCGCCAAGTTCTGGAAGGCCGGATCTTCATGAGTTCCCAGCTCTCTGGAGATATTTTGTCGCGCATGCTCGGCAAGAACCGCTCCAGTACGGATCCCCTCAAGGAACTCACTGACCGCGAGCTCCAAGTCTTCGATTTGGTCGGCCAGGGATATGCTGCGCGCTATATCGCCGAGCATCTGGGGCTCGATTCTAAAACAGTGGAAACCTACCGCGCGCGGATCAAGGATAAGCTGGAGCTGAAGGATTCCTCCGAACTTCTGCGCCGCGCCATCGCTTGGAAGACCTCGCAAGCCCGGGAATAGGCTAATTCCTGCGTTTTGAGACCACAGCTCGGGGGTCTACGGGCGGGGTACGTCCGCACTCGCGAAGGTTTGGAGTTCGCCCAACCCGCCCGCCGACCTCCACTGCTGGCCGGCGGCCAGCGGGGGGCACTCCCTACCCACCCCTGGGAGGGAGTGCCTGTCGCTTAAACCTTTACGGTGCTTTCGCGCCGCTTAAGCAAACGACAACTCTGCTGTTCCACCGGTGGATTTAGCATACCAGCGATGAGAAAATGGTTAGAATGGAGCGGAAAAAAGAGGCTATTCGGGGCGAGAAAAGGCCCGGTTCCCCTCCCCCCGATGGGTATTTCTGGCCTTGCCGGGGGAGGGCGGGAGGCATGATATGTGATGCCATGAGAAAACTTATGCCCCTGCTCCTGGCCTTGGCTTTGTCTCCGCTGGCGTTTGCCGCAGAGCCCGCCCCGGCGGTGCCACCGCAGAGTTTGAAGAAGCAGCTCACGGCGACGCCCTTGGCGGAGATCGTGATCCCGAGCTTCAGTGCGGATCAGACGACCTTGGGCGATGCGATCGCGGTGCTGACCCAGCAGGTGAAGAAGAACAGCAAGAACGGCCTGGAGCTGCAGTGGGTCTACAAGGACGTCGATGCCGCGAAGTGGCCGCATACGGTGACGCTCACTGCGAAGGACAAGTCGGCGGGGAAGATCCTCAGTGAGATCGCGGCGCAGGCGAAGGTGGAGGTGAAGCTGGAAGAGCACGCGATCGTGATCAAGCCGATCGCAGCTCCGGCCGCGCCGAAGGCCCAGAGCGCGGCTCCCACTCCACCGCAGACGGCGGCGGCTCTGGAGAAGAAGTCGCCCTTGGACATGCCGAGTTTGGACAAGGGCTCGGTCGAGTCTTCGCGGATCGATGACGAGTATGACCAGACGCCGATCAAGGGTCGGAATCCGATCAAGAAGTGAAGCCTTGGGTGGCGCGGGCTAGCCGATCGAGGTGGGACGAGTGTCGTCGGTGGCCGGTCCCAAGTACCTTGAGTTGCCAAAGGCGAGGATCGGGAAGAACACGAAGGGCAGGAACATCAGGCCGAAAGCGAAGCCGGTCTTCTTGCCGAAGCACTTCGCCGTGTCCAGGCAGAGGAACAAAAACACCAGAAAGTTTACCCAAGGCACGAAGCACAGGATAACGGCGACCCACACTGGGCGCCCCAGGATATCGACCCAGGCAAAGCTATTGTAGAATGGAATCACGGCTTGCCAGCCCGGCCTGCCGGCCTTCTGGAAGAGCACCCAGAAGGAAGCGATCATGCCCACGGTAAGGGCCACTGTCAGGCCCACCACAATGGCCTGAACCTCGCTGTTCATGGGCTCCGGTGCGGGGACGCGGGATGCGGTCTGGAGTTCGGATACTTTGGCCAAGAGGAGGGGGAGACATTCCATGGCGGGAGGGACTAACAGGTCCGGACGCAGGCCTGAAGAAAATTGGATGAAAACGCCATGTCTGCCTCAGAACAACTCGCCCTGCGCTGGTGGTTTCGCAGGCGGTGGTTCGAGCGCGGGGATGGTGGTGATCTTGCCCGCGCTATCGAGGCTGCCGAAGAGGGCGAAGCGGGTGTCGTGGAAGTAGGCGAGTTCCGCGGGGCTGGCTTCGACGGTGACCATCTTGGCGAGCTGATAGCTATTGCCGGCCTTGGAGACGACGGGTGGTTCGAGCACCCAGATGAGGTGTGCACCGGGTGGGGCGTCACCCCAGATGAATTCCTTGGTGTCCTCGGCTTCGATGGCGACGGCGGCGATCTCTTGAGCGGATTGGGCGATGCCGTGGTCGGGTTTGCGGAGCCACCAGGCGAGCTTCTCGCTTTGGGCGCAGCCGCCCCAGATCACTTCCGCTTGGCTGCCATCGGGGAGGCTGACGGTGAAGGGGGTTTTGCTGCCCGGGCCGTAGATTTTGCCGTCGATGGTGCGGAAGCGGTGAGGCATGGAAGGGATTATTGCAGCGGATGGCAGAGGTGCGAGTCCTGCGTTCTTGGGGAGGACTCGCACTGCCGGAATGGCGGCAGCCATTCCGCTACCTTGTGGGCTACTGCTTCGGCTTCTCTTTTACTTCGAGCTTGGCGATGGCTTCCTTGAGCTTGGCTTGGGCTTCGGCGGATTCGGGAAGGGCCTTGTCCTGGAAGGCGGGGATGAGCTTGTCCCAGATGGCATCGAGTTCGCGCTGCATGTCGGCACCGCCGGCGGTCATCGCGATGACAGTGTCCTGGTCGGGCATGACGACGCAGAATTGGCCGCCGGCGCCATCGCCGCGGAAGGCGTTGTGCTGGCAGCGCCAGAATTGGAAGCCGTAGCCCTGACGCCAGTCGTTGCCCATTTTGACGTGGGAGCCGGGGTCGTTGGGGACTTGCTTGCTGGTGGCCTCGGCGACCCAAGTTTCGGGGAGGATCTGTTTGCCCTTCCACTGGCCTTTCTGGAGGTAGAGTTGGCCGAGCTTGGCGATGTCTTCGGTGCGAAGGAAGAGGCCGTAGCCGCCGAGGGAGTTGCCTTCGGGGCTGGCGTCCCATTTGTGGTCCTCGATGCCGAGGGGCTCGAAGAGGCGGGGCGTGAGGTAGTCCACGACGGTCTGGCCGGTCACCTTGGTGACGATGGCGGAGAGCGTGTAGGTGCCCATCGTGTTGTATTGGAAATGGGTGCCGGGGGTGTGCTCGACGGGGGCGGCAAGGAATTGCTTCACGCTGGGGCCGCCGCTGTTAGGCGCAGCCTTGGGCTCGATCTCGTGGCCGCTGTTCATGGTCAGCAGGTTCTTCACGGTCATCGCCTTGAGGTTGTCGGAGGGGTCGGCCGGCGCGTCGGCGGGGAAGAATTTGAGGACCTTGTCGTCGAGGCTGAGTTTGCCTTCGGTGATGGCGAGGCCGACGGCGGTGGAGGTGAAGCTCTTGCTGACGGAGTTGAGGATGTGGGCTTTGTCGGCGACTTCGGGTTTCCACCAGGCTTCGGCGATGACCTTGCCGTGGCGGAGGACCATGACGCTGTGGAGGGTGGGGATCTGGTCGAGGGCTCCCACGAAGTCGACGACGGCGGGGGTGGGCAGGCCTTCGGCTTCGGGAGTGCTGCGGGGAATGGGTTCGAAGGCGGCGTGGAGAGGAAGGACCGCGAAGAAGGAGGCGAAGGTGATGAGACGGGTCATGGGAAGGGGGTTACGGGTGTTGGGGGGCGGGTTTAGCGGGGATGACGGAGTGGGAGGCACCACGGATGAAGCGGGAATCGCAGGGATGGAAAGGCAGGTGGAACCACGGATGGGCACGGATTTACACGGATGAAAGGCAGGGATTTTTTGCGGGGGATGGGGTGGATGTTGGAGGGCGCTCGGCTGTTCGGGCCGGCTAAAGCCGGCGCACCCAGTGGGCGGTCCGTGAGGCGGGGATGTTGGGATGGGGCGGATTTGCCCAGCCGGAATGGCGCAGCCATCCCGCTACGCTGCGCATTCGGCGCTAGCGGGGTTCGAAGGAGATTTCGTCGAGCCAGACGTTGGGGAGGGCGCCGGAGGTGCGGCCGAAGATTTGGAAGCCCCAGATGATGGGTGGGGTGCCGGAGGGCTGGAGGGGGATTTGGAAGCTTTGCCAGGTGGTGGTGAGGGGCGGGAGCTGGATGAGGGAGGAATAGGTCTGAGTGCCGCCGTAGGTGGTGCTGCCGTAGAGGATGAGGCCGACTTGGTCGGCGGTGAGGGCGGTGGCGGAGCGGATGGCGAACTTGAAGACGCCAAAGTCGGGGCGAGCGAAGCCGGGGTAGTTGGAGAAGGTGGCACCGGCGAAGCCGCCGAGGCTGGAGAGGCGGAGGCTGGCGGTGCCGGCGTAGGCGGGGGCGCTGGTATCGGATACGGTGAGGCTGGCGCCGCCGTAGGGGCCGGAGGACCATTGGTCGCCGGGGACATTGGTGAGGGCATCGCGGTAGGCGGGGCGGATGCGGTGCTCGGGCAGCGGGGCCAGGGCGGTGGCGGGGAAGACGGTGAACTGGGCGGGGCCGGTGATCTTCTGGTTGTCGGTGAGGGAGGCGATGGAGGGAAAGGTGATCACTTCATCGAAGCGGCTGGTGACACGGACTTTCACCGGGAAGGCCAGGGGCAGCACGGAGCCGGCGGCTTGGTAGACGAAGCTGTTGTAGGCGGTGCGCGGGAGGGTGACCCAATTGCTGCTGCCATTGATCTGGAGCTCCATCTTGCTGATCCCGGCGCGGTAATTGTAGGCCCGCAGCTCGGTGTAGTAGATGCTCGCGCTGGTCGGCACCACGAAGAGCTTCAGATTCCCGGTCACCGGGGCGGGGACGAGGCGGAAGCCGGCGGTAAGGGCCCCCGAGGTGCCATCGCCGCCGCCGATGAGGATCTTGAAAGGCTCCGGGCCTATGTCGAAGAAGCTGCGGCCGACATCCACGGTGCCGGTGGGCGCGGTGGTGGTATCGGTGATCATCAGGGTGGTCCGGCCGAAGGGGCCGGCGAGCTCGTAGCACTCCCCTGCTGCCGCGGCATTCTGGCCGCCACGATGGTACTCCACGGGGGCCAGCGCGCCGATGAAGCCGTCCTTGAAGATCTGCGGCATGTCCGAGTAGATCTGGCCGAATCCGGCCGAACCCTCGTTGTTGGGCGCGAGGGTGTGGGAGAAGACGGTGGCATCGCCGAGGGGCAGGGCGGGAACTTCAGCGCGGAAGAAATTGCGGGAGGCCGCGAGTTCGGGGCTGCGGAGGGCGCGGAGGTAGCGGCCGGTGGAATCGGGATAGACGAGGGCGAGGTCGGTCCAGGCGGCGAGATTCGGGGAGCTGTCCAGCGCCACTTGGGTCGCGCCGGGTTCCCGGCCGGAGAGGGTCCAGGCGGCGGGGCCGAGGGTTGGGGTGAGGGTCCCGGCGGTGAGGATGCGCTGGAAGCGGTAGTTGGCGGTGGCAGGGAAGCCATCGAGGCGGACGCTGACCGCGGAGCCGGTGCCGCCGACCAGGACGCCGGTGGGGGTCCAGGTGCCGGAGGGCTGTTGTTGTTGCTCGACCTGCCAGGTGGAGGAGGCGGGCAAGGTGGCATTCAAGAGCGGTGCCCGGGCGAGCTCCAAGGCCGCCATGGCGGGGAGGCTGCCCCCAAGCGTAGCAAGAGCGATCGCCAGGATCCGGAACATCGGAGGGACACATAACTCATCCCGGTATTCCCCGAAAGCAAAGCTTCTGCCACGTCGGGCAAGCCTGAGAAGGAGCCGAGGGACTTGGGCGAGTTTTGAATTCAACCGCGAAGAGCCCGAAGCTTCCGTTGGAGTCATGGCGAGCCGCTCAAAGAACAGCGGCGACGGACGATCCAGCACCTGCGGGATCAGGGGACGAGCACACGGTAGAAGTTCTGCCGGGCGCCGGCGGCGGAGGGGTCGGGGACGTCGAGGAAGGAGACGGAGCCATTCGCATTCGCCGGGAGGGTGATCAGGTTTTGCCAGGGATCGGCTTGGCCCAGATCGGTGGAGGCTTGGAGGGTGGCATTGGCGAGGGGCAGGGCACCATTCACCACGCCGGTGAAGTAGGGCGTGGTCCCATTCGGGTAGGTGACCTTGAAGGGGTTCAGGCGCAGGCCCAAGGACTGGGTGGAATTGCCGAGGCTGAGCTTCAGGTTGTCCATGGCCCAGGATTCATCGCCCAGGTCCTGGACGCCCTGGCCTTCGATCACGAATTCCAAGGTCAGGGAGGAGGCAGTGTGGGGAATGCCCTGCAGGGCGGGCTCCATGCCGAAGTCGTAGGCGCTGTCGGTGTAGTAGCTGCCGGGGCCGGTGAAGCCGAGGTCCTGGTGCCGCGCGAGCTGCGCGCCGGGAGCGGGCACGTAGCTCTGGAATTGGTTGGGGGAGGCGTTCGCCAGCGATTCCCGGAAGATGGTCACGCCGTCCAGCTTGAGGTGGAAGTAGTCGCCGGAAGGGAAGCCGCCGGTGCCGTCGAGTGAATCGATGGCCGCCAGCAGGAAGGCGATGTTCACGGTGGTGTGCGCCGGGAGCTTGCTGAGTTGCAGGCTCACCACGTTGGCCGTGGGGCTGCGCAGGAAGGTGCCGCCAAAGGTATTCCCGGTCGCGCCGAGCCCGGCGAAGTCCTGGACGCCGGTCAGGGTCGCCGTGCCTGCGGTGATCCCGGCCGGGACGGTCGGGTCATCGAAGTTCGAGCTGAAGACTGTCTGGGCCAGGGCAGCTGGGGCCGAAGCGAGTAGGAGGAGGGGGAGGAGGGCGGCCTTCATCAGGATGTGAGCACATCCGATAGAAAAGCGCAGGCTTCCGCAAGCCGGGGTGCTTGGGCGGGCGGGGACTCAACCGCGATAGAGGCGGGAGCGCGGGGTCTGGGCGAGGGTTGGATTCAACCGCGAAAAACAAGGCTAGCTAGCCCAACTCCTCTTCGATGAAGGCGAGGACGAGGTCGGGAAGTTCGTCCATGCCCTCGAAGAGTTCTTCTTCGATGGTGGTGAGGTATTCCTCTTCGGTTTCGCTGTAGTCGTGGCGGTCGTCGGGGCGGGTCTCGCACCACTGGCTGGCCTTGAGGGGATCGACCAGGGTGGTGGCACCGATGAGCTCGAAGGACTGGATCACCCGCTGGTGATTCACCCCGCTCTGCCAGAAGCCGTGCAAGCCATCCTGGCTCTCCAGCACGGGGACGGTCTCATAGACATCCATGAGCGCCCGCTCCTCGCGGCTGAGTTTCCGCCCGGCCGATTCGCTCTCAAGACGATCGACCAGCAGTTCGACTTCATCCGGCCATTCGATCGGTTCGTGGGAAAGCATCGCGCGCGGGGCTTAGAACGAGGGGGCGATGCTGGGCAAGCGAAACGATGATAGCTGATCGACAGGAAAATGGGATTGGAGGGTGGACGGACCCGTACATTTCCTTATAAAATAAACGAGACAGGCCTTTTAACGGGTCAAATTGGTCAGATCAGACAGCAGTGAGCAACTCCTGAAACGACGCAAACCAATCCGGCCCCACCCTCACTTTGTTGTCGAGATGAAGGGGGCACTTCTGGTGGGCAGCAAGATTGCGGGTGAATTGGTATTTGAACTCCCACTTCTCGGTGGAGGGGTGGAGGCATGCCGCCAGAACTTGGAACTCGTCGCGACGGTAGTAGCGCGAACAAGGATTCGACTTCGAAGCACGTGTCTTCTGGAAATCCACGCGAATCGTCCCGTCCGCCATCTGGCGGCGAAGCACATTTTTGCACTCGATGCGAAGGCTCTTCCCTCCTCGCAAAACGAGATCAAAATCGGGCTGACCATCCTGTTCGAGTCGCCGGAGCTCGGAAATCTCGGGTATGCCTCGGAGTAGGGATTCCAGATGAGTTTCGGCGACCCAACCCCGCACTGCCATTTTTAGACGTGGCGCTGTATCGATCAGCGATAGGATGTCATCGGGATCGAGTTCGAACTCTCGCGCCAGTCCATGAAGTTCACGCGCTGCAGGTGTCCGGATTTCACCAGCGGCCGCTTGCTGATGGAGGTTAAGGATTTTGCCACCATGCTGCCCTACCTGCTCCGCTAGAAGGAAGCGATGGCCTTGATCCAAGGCCAAAGCGGCTTGTTCGAATCGAACATAATCCAAGAACCTTTCAGCCCGGCCGCCAACGACTGTCTCCACCGGCGAATCGAACCCTCGGGTGGTCTTCTCCCTCTCCCAGAAGTGCCAGCCCTCCTGAAGGATACGCTGCGCCTGCTCCTCCTTGAATTCAATGGAGATGAACATCCGCGTCGGGCTGTGCAATACAGGATCTACACCCACAAAGAAACCGGTCTCAGGGTTGATGCCGACAAAGAGAGTGGTGTAAAGCCCGTAGGGATCTTGCCACAGCGGATGCAGCGCGCCGTCTTTGGCTCCATACTTCACTTGGAAGCGGTGCTCATCGGCCGGTCGATTCTTGGTCAGCTTGGTATTTGCCAGAAACGCGTAGGCAACAATTCCCATCCGCTCTCCCAACGAGGTTTCGAAAGAAACCTGGAAGGGGGCGATGCTTGGATCGGATTGCTGGAGAATACGGCATCCAGCCGATTTCAGCGCATCAAGCATGAACTCGACGAGAGGCTCCTTGGCCTTGCGTGAAACCGTATAGCGCCGATAGCCGGGCATCGCTTGCGGAGGGAGGGAGATCGCTAATCAGGCTACGTTCAATCTTCGTACTGCACCGTAGCCCAGTCCCGTGCCGGGATGAGCTTCATGGTTGCCTTGCAACGAGAGATACTTCCGGGGAACGGCTTGCGTCTGCTCGGCGGCAGGGCGCTTTCGCTTGCGCGTAGGAAGGAGCGTTAGAGGGGTGGCGGCGAACTTCTTCTCGCCGAAGAAGCGCGCACGAATCTGGTAGCCGAGCATTTCAGCGAGTGCGGACGGAACCGCATTGCCGACCTGCTTTTGAGCGGAGGCTCGGTTACCAAGAATCTGGTAGCCCTCTGGAAAAGTTTGAAGCCGAGCAAGTTCGCGGGCGGAAAGATGGCGGTTCTTCCAATGAAAGGGGCCGGTGGCAGGTCCAGGCTGGGCCGTCAGCGTCCACGAGGGCAGGTCCTTAGAGAGCTTAAGAAGAAAATTCCAAAAGCGCCGACGCCATCCGAACAAAGGCAAGCCGTCCCCCCGTTCGGTGTGATAGAGGTAGTTAAGTCCTTCAGGCACAGAGGGCAATAGGTCGGCCCACTTACCCTTCATGACAAGTTCCGGAGAATCATCGTCTTCCAGATCACCGATCGCATCCCACGCGGTCATGAGCGGCAGCAGCAGCGAATCCGTTTGCCCCGAATCGGTGACTTCACCGTGGGTGGGTGAGATTTGACCAAAGGTCTTTCCCTCACGCGAACCGACAATGATGACTCGCTCGCGAATCTGCGGCACGCCGAAGTGCGCGGCATTCAAACGAAGAACCTCCACCCCATACTCGAGGCCGTTGCGGCGGTTGATCGAATCAATTGATCGTTGGAGGTACTCCAGCCCCTCCGACTTCCCACGGTAGGCAAGACCACTGACGTTTTCTAACAAAAATGCCCGAGGCTTCGCTGCTTCCAAAAAACGCAGATAGGCATCAAGCGTGGTTGCCCGGGGATCATCCAGACGCTTGGAATCGCCGCTCGACCAATAGCCAGATTTGGAGAAAGGCTGGCAAGGCGGCCCTCCCGCCAAAAGGTCAGCCTCTCCCTCCTTAAGGTTAGCCGTAGACAGCAGGACCTTGTTCGTCACCCCATGCACATCCCCTTCGATTACCTTCCAAGCGCGATTATGTCGCAGAGTCCTTGCGCAAGTAGCATCAAATTCAACGGCTGCCCTCGTCTCAAACCCCGCAGCCTCAAGTCCCAAGTCGAGACCACCCGCACCAGTAAAGAGGCTGATAGTACTAGAAACGTTCATTTGTTCTTTTGAACAGTTAATGAGAAAGCTGTCAACTAGGGAAATGGCAAAAGCTTTTTGATGGCGAGGCTGTTTGGCTCAGTCGCTATTAGAATTCAACGCTCCTATTATCTCTTACCACCTCGTCCGCTTCTCAAGATTTCGGATTTCGACTCCGAAAGGTGCTGGATCACTTGGGCTAGAACCTTTTCCACCGGCAATGGCTTGATCGGCATCCTCGAAAGCGCGCTGTTGATCGCAGCTAACTTCGGGGATGGAGGATTCGTTTTCAATCGCCCTGAAGATGTTCCGTGCGCCGAAATCGTCAACCGGCGAAGCGGGCGACGTTTCCGCCGCCCGCCCTGAAGTTCTTCACTGACACGCCTCACACGTCCCGCCATTCATCATGGCGTCGATGGAGCACTCCATCTTCTGCTCGGCGGTGTAGGTGGGCTTTTCCTCGGGGCTGACGCCGCCATCCCGGGCCATGAGGCCGCGGATCTCCTTGGTGACCTTGCCGGTGAAGGACTCGCTGTCGTTCGCCTGCAGGGTGCGGAGGTAGTAGGTGGTCTTGAGGCCCTTGTCCCAGGCACGGCGATACATGTGGGAGAGGGTCTTGAGGTCCGGGGTGGCCAGGAAGAGGTTCACGCTCTGGCTCTGGTCGATCCACTTTTGACGGCGGGCGGCGGCATCGATGATGTATTCGTGCTCGATGCTGAAGACCGTCTTGTGCTTGTGCTTGATGGCCGCGGGGATGCTGTCGATGTCCTCGAGCTCGCCCTTGAAGTACTTGAGCTCGTCCACCATCTCCTGGTTCCAGAGGCCGACCTTCTTGAGGTCCTTCACCAGCTCGGAGTTCAGGATGATGAACTCACCGCCGAGGTTGCTCTTCACGTAAAGGTTCTTGTAGTTCGGCTCGATGCAGGGCGTGGTGCCCATGATGTTCGAGATCGTGGCGGTCGGGGCGATGGCCAGGACGTTCGAGTTGCGCATGCCGTGCTTCTTGATCTTCTCGCGGACGACCGACCAATCCATCTTGCCGCCGCGCGGCACATCGATCTTGCGGCCGCGCTCGTCTTCGAGGAGGTCGACGGTGTCCTGCGGCAGCAGCCCGCGGTCCCACTTCGAGCCCTTGTAGCTGGAGTAGGTGCCGGCTTCCGCGGCGAGGTCGCTGGAAGCACTATAGGCATAGTAGGCGATGGCCTCCATGAACTCGTCATTGAACTCCACCGCGGCATCCGAGGCGAAGGCGAGGCCGCGCTTGTAGAGGGCATTCTGCAGGCCCATCACGCCGAGGCCGATCGGCCGGTGGCGGCTGTTGGCGGTCTTGGCGGCGGGCGTCGGGTAGTAGTTGATGTCGATGACATTGTCCAAGGCCCGGACGGCGACGGTGATGGTCTCCTTGAGCATCTCGTGGTCGAGCGCGCCATCGCGGGTCACGTGGGTATCGAGGATCACCGAGCCGAGGTTGCAGACCGCGGTCTCTTCATCGGAGGTATTGAGGGTGATCTCGGTGCAGAGGTTGCTGGAGTGGATGACCCCGCAGTGGTCCTGCGGCGAGCGGACGTTGCAGGGATCCTTGAAGGTGATCCAGGGGTGACCGGTCTCGAAGATGGTCTTGAGCATGGTCTTCCACAGCTCGATCGCCGGGAGCTGGCGGGACCAGATCTTGCCTTCCGCGGCCAGCTTCTCGTACTCGGTGTAGCGTTGTTCGAAGGCCTTGCCGTAGAGGTCGTGCAGGTCCGGTACCTCGTTCGAGCGGAAGAGGGTCCAGACGCCGCGTTCTTCCATGCGCTTCATGAACAGGTCCGGAACCCAGTTCGCGGTGTTCATGTCGTGGCAGCGGCGGCGCTCGTCGCCCACGTTCTTGCGGAGCTCGAGGAAGTCCTCGATGTCGTTGTGCCAGGTCTCGAGATAGGCGCAGCCGGAGCCGCGGCGCTTGCCGCCCTGATTAACGGCGACGAGCTGGTCATTGTGCAGCTTGAGGAAGGGGATGATGCCCTGCGACTCGCCATTGGTGCCCTGGATGTAGCCGCCGGTGCCGCGCACCGCGGTCCAGGAGCCACCGAGGCCGCCAGCCCACTTGCTGAGGAAGGCATTCTCCGCGATGCCGCGGATCATGATGCTCTCGATGGAGTCATCCACCTTGTAGAGGTAGCAGGAGGAGAGCTGGCTGTGCAGCGTGCCGGAATTGAAGAGCGTGGGCGTGGAGGAGCAGAAGCGGCGGCCCTTGTAGAGATTGTAGAGGCGGATGACCCAGCTCTCGCGGTCCTTTTCCTCGCGCTTGAAGAGGCCCATCGCCACGCGCATCCAGAAGAACTGCGGGGTCTCGATGCGCTTCGGCTTGGAGCCGGTCTTATCGACGACGAGGTAGCGGTCATACATCGTCTGGATGCCGAGGTAGTCGAAGTCGAGGTCGGCGGTGGGGTCGAAGGCCTCGGAGAGCTTGTCGAGGTCGTAGATGTCGAGCAGCTCCGGGCTGAGGCGTTTGATGGCGACGCCGTGCTTGAGGTAGCTCTTGAAAGCGAGCTTGTGGGCCTGCTTGAGCTTGTGGATGCCATCGCGTGAGATGCTCCAGTCGAGGACTTCCTCGTAGATGTAGGAGAGGAGGATGCGGCCGGCGAACTTCGCGAAGTCGGCGTCCTTTTCGATCAGCGCCTTGGCGTTGAGGATGATGGTGTTCTTGAGGTCCTTCTCGGAGATTTCCGAGCCGACGGAGCGGCGCAGCTCGCGCTCGATCTCAGCTTCCGGCAGGCAGAGGTCGAGGCCGGTGGAGGCGTAGGCGATGCGCTTCTTGAGCTCGGTGCCATCCCAGAAGGAGGCCTTGCCGTCATCGGTGGTGACGGTGACCATGAACTCCTGGTTCGGGTCTTCCGCACTCTCCTCCTGCTCGATGCGGAGGCGGGCGCGCTGGGCGCGATACAAGATGTAGTGCTCGGCGGCCTTGAACTTGCCCTGGCGCATCAGCTCCTCCTGGACCATGTCCTGGACGTCCTCGATGTGGACGAAGGACTGGTCGCCGCGGCGGATGCGCTCGGTGACGGCCTTGGCGATGTCCACCGCCGACTCGGGGTTTTCCTTGATGGTGAGGAAGGCCTTGCGGACGGCGATCTCGATCTTGGTCTCGGACCAAGGCACGACATTGCCGCTGCGGCGGATCAGGCGAACCGGCAGGGCGTGCGGGCCGGCGTGGACGTCAACGGCCCCGGTCTTTTCCATCGAGCGACGGAAAGCGAGGGACTTGGCGACGTCGTACGCTTCGTTTTCAAGGAGTGCCTTTTCGATGAGCAAATATAGGTCGGCCTCGGAAAGGCGCAAACGGCCGCCTTCATCGAGCGACTTGGTCAGGGAATTCGCCACCGCGTGGGCGACATCCGAGACGAACTTGCGGTTGACGTCCGAGAAGATGGAGGTTTCGTCCTGCTGGCGCGAGACGAGGAGGTCAGCGAGCGATTCCCCAATCGCATCGGCGACGTCTTCGAGGGAGAAATGCGTGTCCGCATTGCCGCGGGTCACGATGATGTCCGTGATGGGCTTGCGCTTGTCGGTCGGCAGGACCTCGCGCCACGAGTAGGCGCGGTCAGAAACAGGGAGGGTGAAGCGGTCGGTGATGACTTGCTTCAGCAGGTAGTCTTCGTCGGGATTAACGGCGCGGTACATGGCAAGTGTGAGTGGGTGAGGAAAAGGCGGGAGGTTTTTGTTTGGCGACGGGCGGTGTGTGGAAGCAGAGGAAAAGACTTGGTGCCGAGTGATCGGTGATCAGTGATCGGTGGAAGAATCGTTGAGACGACGTCTCAGGGAATTGATGAGTCCTTGGAGCATTTTGGAAATCTTCCGAGTTTCGGAAATCATTTCGCGAGAGCCGCCGAGCGATGGTTGGCTGAGCTTTTGGCGGACACGTTCGGCGATGTAGAGCTGGGTGCGGAGTTCGCCGCAGGAGCCTTTGCTGTAGCGGAGGAATTTGATGAAGTCTGGAGTGCTGTCGCGCTCGGCTCCTTCAGCGATGTTCGATGGAATGGAGATGGCTGCGCGCTGCATTTGGTCTTTCAGCGCGTAGTCCTTTGAATCTGCCGTGGCCACGCACACATCGACCGCGAGCTGGCAGCCAAGCTTCCAGACGTCCAAGTCTTCAAATGTGCTGATTTCCGACATGTTTTCTTCCCTAAACTCTTCCACCGATCACTGATCACCGATCACCCGGCACAAACGCTGGGCTTCAGAGTTCGTCGTCGTCTACCGAGGAAAGTGCCGATGCTTTTTGGTACTCAGTGACGCGGCCTTCGAAGAAGTTGGTCTCCTTCTTGATATCCATCATCTCGGCGAGCCAGGGGAATGGATTGCTCACGTTCTCGTTGAGCGGGGCCAAGCCGCAGGAGATCAGGCGGCGGTCGGCGATGTAGTCGATGTAGGTCTCGAAGTCGGCGGAGTTCAGGCCGATGCCGGCGACGGGGAGGCAGTCGCGGATGAACTGCTTCTCGAGAGTGATGCCTTCCTTCATGGTGGCGCGGAGGTCTTCGCGGAAGTCCTCGGTCCAGATGTCGGGGTTTTCATCGACGAGGTCCATGAGCAGGTTGCGGAAGACCTCGATGTGGTTCGACTCATCCCGCAGGGTGTAGCGGAACATCGAGCCGATGCCCGGGAACTTGTTCTGGCGGTAGAGGCTGAGGATCATGCCGAAGAGCCCGTAGAACTGGGTGCCCTCCATGACCTGGCCGAACATGAAGATGTTCTTGGCGAGGGCCTGCTTGTTCGCGGTGACGGTGAGGTCGATGTCGCGGCGCAGGGCGCGGCTGTTGGAGACGACGAAGTGGTTCTTGGCGGTGATCGAGGGGACGTCCTCGAACATGGCCTCGCACTCGTGGGGGTTCAGGCCCAGGGAGGAGAGCATGTAGACGAGGCTATCCGCGTGGATGTTTTCCTCGTGGGCGTGGCGGCCGAGGACGAGCTTGAGTTCCGGGGCGGTCACCACCTCGCGGACCACGTGCAGGACGTTGTCGCCCACGATCCCCTCCGCGGCGGAGAAGTAGCCGATCCCCATTTTGATGATCCAGCGTTCCACGTCGCTGATTTCATCGGAGCGCCACTGCTCGACATCCTTCTGCATGGTGATGTCCTCGGGCTCCCAGTGGTTGTTCTTCATTGTCTTGTACAGATCGTACGCCCACTGGTATTTCAGCGGGAGGATGTTGAAGAACATGGTCTCGCGACCGTTGATGACTTTCTTGGCGGCGAAGGCTTGTTCGGCTTTTTCGCGGTCTAGGACGAAGGTGCGGGCTCCGAGGGTAATCGTGGTGGTGGCGGACATTTGGGGAAGGCGACTTGGAAAGGATTCAGGGTGGTTTCCGGGCCCGCCGGTGGCGGCGGGCGCCGTGGGCACAGCGTGGAAGATGCTGCCTGAATGGAGAGCAAGGCTCAAGCCGATTCTGTCCATATTGTATCCACAAATTATTAACAATACAACATGTAGTGGTATGGGGTGTGTGAAGTTCTCGTCACGCAATCTTGACAAGCGATTGCGAATCCCCGAACGCTTGAAAAATGAGGGGATCGTGAAAGTACGCAGAATTCGGGGCGTCGCTCCCCCACCCTCCTCTAGCGTGCCGAATTCTTTGCCGCTTCTAGTGCTTGCCTTTTCACTACTCCGGGCGGGCGCAAAATCCTAAAAAGTTAGGGCGGGAAACTACCCGGAATCCGCCAAATCCCACAAAGTCCGCGAGGATGGCGGGGTAAAATTTTTAGGCAGTATGAAGGGGTATTGGGAATGAGGGAGTTTGGCGGGCGCGGAGGTCCACGGCGCAAACCCGACATTTCCTTTCGGGGCGGATTTCCCCAGCCGGCATGGCGCCGCCATTCCGCTACTCCGCCCGGTAGGCCAGATCGCTCAAGCCTTGGCGCTCCAGCTTGCTGAAGGCGGCGGCCTCCCCTTCCAGGCTGCCGCCGCGGATGGCGCGCAGGATTCCCAGCCAGGCCTGGATCTGGGGCTCGGTACCATCGGCCTGCTGGAGCTTGATGATCGCTTCCTCGTAGCGGCCGAGACGGGCGAGGGCCATGGCTTGGGAGAAGAGGCTCTCGCCGGGGGCCAGGACGTGCTTCACCACACCCCGCAGCTCCGCCGGCTGGACCGGCTTGAGGAGGAAGTCCACCACGTGGCCGGTGATCGCGCGCAGTGCCGCCGAGGGCGTGATCGCCGCGCTGCAGAGCACGATCGGCAGGAGATTGCCATGGCGGCGGAGCGATTCGATCACCCGCAGGCCGTCGATATCCGGCATGCGGAGGTCGAGGATCACGATGTCGTAGTCCTCGGCGTTGAGCTTGTGGAGGGCCTCGGTGCCGTTCGCCGCGGTGTCCGTATCGTGATCGGAGAGGGCGTAGGAGAAGCCGAGCCGCAAGGTCGGCTCGTCATCGACGACGAGGACCTTGTAACGGGCACCCGGCCCGGCAGCCGTTTTGCTGTCAGGCAATGGGTACATCGATGAAGAATTCAGTCTGGTCGGCGGTGCGCTCGCGCAGGCCGATGCGGCCTTCGTGTGCGCGCATGATTTCACGGCAGATGAAGAGGCCGAGCCCCACTCCGTCGTTTTCTTGTCCGGGAGCGCGGAAGAAGCGCTCGAAAATCCGATTCTGCGCGCTCTCCGGCACGCCGGGGCCCTCGTCGATCACGGAGACGCGCATGTGATCGGCGTCCGGCTGGCTGGTGCGCAGGATCACCGTGCCGCCGTCCGGGCTGTGCTTGATCGCATTGGAGACGAGGTTGTTGATCACCTCGTCCAGCCTCAAGGGGTCTGCGCTGACGTCCGGCAGGTGGCCGTTGCTTTCCACCCGGATGTTCACGTGGCGGTCGGAGGCCTTCGGCGTGAAGAGACGCTCCGAGCGCTTCAAGGCTTCTGTTAGGCCAACCGGTACCCGCTCGAGGTGGGTGGTGCCGCTTTCCGCGCGGGAAAGGTCGAGCAGGGAATTGAGGGTCGCCAGCAGCCGCTCGCAGTCGTCATTGGCGGAGGAGACCATGGTCTTCTGGATCGGCGAGAGCTTGCCCGAGCGCTCCTCTAACAGAAGGTGCAGGACCATGCGGATGCCGGTCAGCGGGGTCTTGATCTCGTGGCTGACAGTCGAGAGCAGATTGGTCTTCATGTCATCCAGCCAGCGGATGCGGGTGACATTGTGGAGCAGCACCGCACGGCCGGAGTGGACGCCATCCTCCGAGGTGAAGCGGAAGATGCGCGGCAAATAGAAATATTCCTTCTCGCCGATGCGGAAGAGCAGCGCCTCGCGAGGATCATCCGGCAGGTGGTTGGACTCCGAGTCCGCGGACTCGTCCAGGATGCGCTGGATTTTCGCCGGCAGGCGGTTGGCCACGCCGAGGTCTTCGGTCAGGACCTCCGCCGCGGGGTTGATCTGGAGAATCCGGCCGTCATCTCCGAGGACGAAGACCGGCGAAGGGATGGCTTCCAAAATCGCACGGTTCACCAGGTTGGTGCGCATCACGCGCTCCTCCGTCTCGCCACGACGCAGGCGGAGCTCGGCCGCCATGTCGTTGAAAGCGGCAGCCACGCCGCGGAACTCGCTGTCATTGCCGGGCTCCGGCAGGGTCAGCTCGAAGTTGCCCTTGCGGATCTCATCGATCGAGCGCTGTAGGCCCACCACGGGATCCACGAGGTGGCGGACGAGCTGGAAGTAGATGAAGACCGCAATGGCGGTGCCCACCAGCACCAAGACCACCACGAAGAGGGTGTTATTCGCCGACTTCGCTTGGGCGACCACACTGGCCTTCATGCGTTGCTCGGCGAGCAGGAACACCGCCTCCGAGTTCTGCGCGATGTCCAGCGAGCGCCGGTTCATAGTGGCGAGGAACTTGTCCGCTTCCGCACGGGTCTTCACGCCGCTTCCACGGCCGAGCAAGCGGTCATAGTCCTCGAAGTACCCCATCAGCGACTGCTTGAGGCGGCCCACCACTTCCGCCCACACCTCGTCCTGCTGATTGATGCCCTCCAGCAGGTCCAAACTGGTCGTCAACTGGCCTTGGTTGAAGACGAAGACGGTCGACTCAGGAGTCTCATACGGTGGATCGGAGGCGAGTGCCGGCAGGTAGTGGGCATTGATCGCCGCGGTGAGGCTCTGGAAATTCCGGGCGGTTTTGATCCCCGGGTAGTTCGCCTCCAGGCTGCGCTCGTAGTTGCGATTGGCCTCCCGCACGAGGACAAGCGCGGCTGCCCCGACTCCCCACAGAAGGAGGATCAAGGTCACGAGACCGTAGAACAGCCGGGTTCGTAACATTCAGATTGTAAGGGAGGCTTAGTCCATACCGAAACGTTTGCGCTTGCGATAAAGAGTGGCTTTGTCGATGCCGAGGATCGCGGCGGCGTCCTGGAGAGTGGGCGCCCAGCGCAGCACCTCGCGGAGGTGAGTCTGCTCAATGTGATCGATGCTGTATTCGCCTCCGATCACTGGGTTGGCGGCACCGGCGACGGCGGGAACCTCCGCCGCGACCGGGATAGGAAGGTCTTCCGCCTCGATCTTCAAGCCGCGGGCTAGGATGGCGGCGCGCTCGATGGCGTTGCGGAGTTCGCGCAGGTTGCCCGGCCAAGAGTGGCGCAGCAGCGCCTGACGGCCGGTCTCGGAGAAGCCTTCGATCTTGCGGCCCATCTGCGAGCTGAAGAAGGACAGGTAGTCATTCGCAAAGCGGACCAGATCCGAGCGGCGCTCGCGCAGCGGCGGGACGGTCACGCTGATGACGTTCAGACGGTAGAAAAGGTCCTCGCGGAAGGTGCGGGCGGCGACGTTGGCGGCAAGGTCGCGGTTGGTCGCAGCGATGATGCGGACATTGCTTTCGCGGACCTTGTTCTCGCCGAGGCGCTCGTACTCGCGCTCCTGTAGCAGGCGCAGCAGCTTGGGCTGAATCTCCATCGGCAGCTCACCGATCTCGTCGAGGAAAAGGGTGCCGCCTTCCGCCGCGTGGACCTTGCCCCAAGTGTCCTTGATCGCGCCGGTGAAGGAGCCTTTGACGTGGCCGAAGAGGACGCTCTCCAGCAATTCCTTGGAGAGGCTCGGACAGCTGACGGTGACGAAGGGCTTGTCGCGCAGGTGGCTGCGGTCGTGGACCTCCTTGGCGATCACGCTCTTGCCCGTGCCGCTTTCCCCAAGAATCAGGACCGAGGCTGGGGAGGCCGCGGCACGGAAGAGGGTCTCCAGCTCAAGCTGGGTGCGCTCGTCCTCGGACTTGAACTGGAGTGGCGGAGAACTGGTCTTCACCTCACTCTTGAGCTCTTGCACCGTCTCTTGGAGGCGCACGACCTCGACTTGCGTCTGCATCGCCTTGTGGGCCTTGGCGAGGATCGCGCGGAGTTGGTCCGGCGTGAAGGGCTTCTCGAGGTAATCGAAAGCGCCCAACTGGGTCGCCTTGACGGCGGTCGAGACCGAAGCATGGGCAGTGAAGATCGTGACCAGTTGCCGGGGGTTCTGCTTCAGGATTTCCTGCAGCACCTTCAGCCCGTCCTCATCACCCAGCCTCAGGTCGAGGAAGACCAAATTGAAATCCTCTTCCTTCAGGCGCTTTATCGCGGAAACGCTGTCCTCAGCGGTTTCGACATAATGGCCCTCCGATTCCAGAGCAAGGGAGGTGGTAAGTCGGATCGACTGTTCGTCGTCTACAATGAGGATGTCCATGACTGAGGGTTGGCGCTTCCCTCCTAACAATCCCCATGCCGCGCAGCCCGAGGATCTTGGGCCACTGAAAATCAGACCATTATGCGGCGATACCGGGATTCTGCGGGGAGAAATAGGCGTGCAAAATGCTACTGCTGGGAAGGGGTGGTTGCAAATTGCATTATGCAATAAGCACGATTCCGCCCAAAAATCTCCCAGTCAGCGCCGGAATTGATGCGAAGTGCAAGAACGGCATGAAGACCCGACTCGCTCAAGGCAGCAGCGGAACCCTTATACTTTTCCCGTCCCGACCTCTTCCGGCCCCAACGAAAAAGCCGCCCGTGGAATCCACGAGCGGCTTCTAGAGAATCAGTGCTGGAGAGCCTATCAGGCGGGGAGGGCCCGACCACGGCGGATTTCCGCGAGGTGGCGGAGCGTCTCCTTGGTCTCCTTGCTCCAGTTGCGAAGCGCGTTGCGGGAGAGATCCACGCGGTCGGCCATCGCCTTTTCCAGCTCGTGGTAGTTCTCGGCGAGGCGCTCAATCAGAGAGTTCATGGACTCCAGCGCCTTGTCGCGCCAAGGGTGATCTCCGGCGGCTTCGAGACTGGCGAGTTCCTGATCGGCACGGCGGCGGGCTTCCGCCATTTCGGCGAGGAGCACCTTGGTGTCCGGCACGCGGCGCAGGTCGCTGGTGAGGCCTAGCTTGGAAAGCGTCCAGATCGCCCACTTGGTGGGGTCGAAGTTCCAAGACTTCACGCCGTTGCGGTAGTCGTGTTGGAACTCGTGGTGGTAGTTGTGGTAGCCCTCGCCGAAGGTGAAGAGCGACATGATGAAGCTGTCGCGGGCGCTGCACTTCGTCGAATAAGGGCGGTTGCCGATGGTGTGGCAGAGCGAGTTGATGAAGAAGGTGCTCTGCTGGACGCAGAAGACGCGGAACACGCCGACAATCAGGAAGCCACCGAGAGCTCCGGCGGCACCGCCAGCGAAGTAGTAACCGATGACGGACGGGAAGACGAGGCCCACCAGCAGCGCGACGACCTTGTCCCAGCGGTGCTGCCACATGACCAGCTTGTCCTTGCGGAGGTCCTGGACGTTGTCCATCGGCGGCTCGGGCAGGGTCTTGAAGAGGATCCAGCCGATGTGGGCCCAGAGGAAGCCCTTGGAAATGTCGTACGGATCATCGTCGTGATCGACGTGCTTGTGGTGGCGGCGGTGGTCGGAGCACCAGTTCAGCGCGGAGTTCTCAAAGGCGCAGGCACCGAAGACCAAGGTGAAGAGCTTCACCGGCCATTTGGCCTTGAAGGACAGGTGCGAGAAGAGCCGGTGGTAGCCGAGCGTGATGCTCATGCCGGTGGCAATGCAGTAGAAGGCAAACATGCTCCACAGGACCGGGCCTGCATCATAGTGCCAGAGGTAAATCGGTGCGGCGACCAGGGCGAGCAGGGTGATCATCATGAGGAAGACCGTGTTGAGCCAGTCGACCCGCTCGAAAGGGATACGCAATTTCATGAAGTAGGTTTACCCCGGAGGGCGCGGAGGGATACTCCTATTAGGGCCCGAGGTCAATGTTACTCGCCCCTTCCGAACCATTCTTTTGCGAGATTGGCGGAGACCTGCGTGAATGCACGCAGGCTTGTCTTAAAAATTCCGTGCTTGATCCCCGTCACGATCTGTCCATGGTGCCATCGCGCTCGCCGCCCTGGCAGATTCAAGGCATGGAGGGTCATCAAGTGAATTAGTTCAGTGGTGATTTGAAACCCGGTTCGCGGGAACAGTCGAAGAAGAGACAGAGATAGTTCGGGCCACTGATTGAATATGAGCAAGATGTACGTGGGCAATCTGCCCTTCTCCGCCGGCGAAGAAGAACTGAAGGAAGCTTTCGGCCAATTCGGCGAAGTGACCGATGTGAGCCTGGTGATGGACCGCGAAACCGGCCGCCCGCGTGGCTTCGCTTTCGTGACCATGGGCAGCAAGGAAGCCATGGAAGCCGCAATCCGCGGTCTGGATGGCAAGGATTTCGGCGGCCGCAACCTGACCGTCAACGAAGCCCGTCCCCGTGAAGAACGCCCGTCCTTCGGCGGTGGCGGTGGTGACCGCCGCGGCGGTGGTGGCGGTGGCTACGGCGGTGATCGCCGTGGCGGCGGTGGTGGTGGCTACGGCGGCGGCGGCGGCGGTGGTGATCGCCGTGGCGGCGGTGGCGGCGGCAAAGGCGGCTACGGTGGTGGCGGCGGCGGCGGCAAGCGCTGGTAATCAGCAGCTTGCTCCAGCCTAACACTGGAATTTCAAAGGCGGACCTCTAGCGGGGTCCGCCTTTTTCGTTTTCATTTCGAGGTGAGGTTCCTTCAGGCCTCCAGCCGAATCCATTCATTTCGCGGGGTCCTCCACGGGTGCCGTCCCGGCTTCCGCCTGGCGGATGGCCTCTTCCACCTTCTCACGCAGGTCGGGGAAGCGGGCGGCATGGTTCTGCAGGCCTTTCGCGGCAGCCGCTATGGCGTCGGCCGACCATCTCTCATTGCAGGGATCGCTCTGGGCTGCGGCGAATTTCCCGGCTGCATCGATCAAAACCTCGGCTCGAGAAGAAGCCCTTCTCGTCGTAGAGAGCCGACTTTGCCGAGAACTCCAATGGCGGTTTGCGGGGTCACGCCCTCTGATAGAGGCTGCGCCGCGATTGGCGGGGCCGTTTTCTGAAAGAGCGGGCAGCTTCATCATCCGGCTCCGCCTCCCCAAACGACAGAAGCCGTCTCTTGCGAGACGGCTTCTTGAAAATCGAGCAACCCGTAGGGGAATCGAACCCCTATTGCCAGAATGAAAATCTGGAGTCCTAACCGTTAGACGAACGGGTCTTGCTAGTGTTGCCGCGAGCGGCGGGCGGAAAAATAGGCAGGGGCGGTGCCTTGGCAAGAAAAAAGAGGCATCAATCTTGGATGAATCTTCGGCCACCCATGCGCGTGTCGCATTCATACCATCACTGCCATGCAAGGATGCTGCCCCGCTTGCCGCTTGCCAGCGGGTTTCCAGACCCTACCCTGCCCGCCCTTGTCCGACAGCTCCGATCCGCTTCTTACCACGATGAATACCGCGATTCTCTCCCAAGCAGCCACGCAGGCCCGCGGCCTGGCGATGGACGCCGTGCATGCCTGCAACTCCGGACACCTCGGTCTGCCACTCGGCTGCGCGGAAATCGGCGCGGTCCTCTACGGTGCTGGCGGCCTGCGCTACTTCCCGGACGCCCCGAAGTGGCTCAACCGCGACCGCTTCATCCTCTCCGCCGGCCACGGCTCGATGTTCCTCTACAGCTGGCTGCACCTTTCCGGCTACGCGCTGCCGCTGGATGAGCTGAAGCGCTTCCGCCAGCTCGGCTCCCACACCCCGGGTCACCCGGAGTCCTTCGAGACCGTGGGCGTGGAAGCGACCACCGGCCCGCTCGGCCAAGGCATCGGCAATGCGGTGGGCTTCGCCCTCTCCGCCAAGCGCGCCGCCGCGAAGTTCAACACCGCGGAGCACACCATCTTCGACCAGCACATCTTCGCCCTGCATGGCGACGGCTGCTTGCAGGAAGGCGTGGCCAAGGAGGCGATCGCCTTCGCCGGCCACTTCGGCCTCGATAACCTGATCCTGATTTACGATTCCAACGACGTCACCCTCGACGCGATGGCGATCAAGACCCAAGGCGAGGATGCCGAGGGCTACTTCCACTCCCAGCAGTGGGACGCCGTGACAATCGACGGCCACGACTTCGCAGCGATCTCCGCCGCGATCACCAAGGCCAAGGCCGACAAGAACGGCCGCCCGAAGGTGATCATCGCCAAGACGGTGATCGGCAAGGGCATCCCGCAGGTGGCCGGCACCGCCGGTGCCCACGGTGAAGGTGGCGCCAAGTTCATCGACGAAGCCCGCGCCGGTCTCGGCCTGCCAGCGGATGAGCACTTCTATGTCTCCTCCGATGTGCGCGCTTACTTCGAAGGCGTGAAGGCCGAGTCCAAGAAGGGGTTCGATGCTTGGCAGGAAACCTACAATGCCTGGGCCGCCGCGAATCCCGAACTGGCCGCCGAGCTGAATGCCGGTGTCGCCAAGTCGGTGCCGAGCGACCTGTCCGCGAAGATCCCGGCCTTCGCCGCGGACTACAAGGATGCGACCCGCGGTGCGGGTGGTGTGGTGATCCAGGCGGTGGCCAAGGCCGTGCCGCAGTTCATCACCGGATCGGCTGACCTCTACGGCTCGACCAAGAACTACATCAAGGACGGCGGCGACTTCTCCACCGAGAACCCCGGTGGCCGCAACATCTGGTTCGGCATCCGTGAGCACGCGATGGGCGCCATCTGCAACGGCATCGCCTACGACGGCATTTTCCGCGCGAGCGGCGCGACCTTCCTGGTCTTCGCCGACTATGTGCGCCCCGCGATCCGCCTCGCCGCGCTGTCGCACTTGCCGGTGACCTACATCTTCACCCACGACTCCGTGGGCGTGGGCGAAGACGGCCCGACCCACCAGCCGGTGGAAACCGTCAGCGGCCTGCGGGTGATCCCGAATCTCGACGTGATCCGCCCGGCCGATGCCGAGGAGACCGCCGGTGCCTTCGTCGCCTCGATGCTGCGCACCGATGGCCCGACCCTGCTGAGCCTGACCCGCCAGGCGGTGCCGCTGATGAACGAGCTGTCCGTGGAAGAGCGCCGCGATGGCGTACTGCGCGGCGCCTACGTCGCCAAGAAGGAAACCGGCGATCTCAAGCTGATCCTCATGAGCTGCGGCTCCGAGCTGCAACACTGCATCGCCGCTGCCGCCGAACTCGGCGATGGCGTCCGCGTGGTCTCCGTCCCCTGCTTCGAGCGCTTCGACCGCCAGGGCAGCGACTACAAGGAAAGCGTGCTGCCAGCCGCTTGCACCAAGCGCATCGCCATCGAGGCGGGCGTGTCCGACCTGTGGTGGAAATACGTCGGCCTCGGCGGCAAGGTGCTCGGCATCGACCGCTTCGGCATCAGCGCCCCGGGCAACACGGTCATGAAGGAACTGGGCATGACCAAGGAGCACGTCGTCGCCGCCGCGAAGGCGATCTGATAGGGTTTACCGCTGATTGAATTTGAAAGGCGCGCTCTCCGGAAGGAGAGCGCGCTTTTTCATGAAACAAGGTGAGTATGCTACCTTATTGATCACAGGCCTCCTTAGTCTTTAACACTAGAAGACGGAAATAGGTTAAAGGGTCGACACTAGTCGACTTGCCAAGCCCCATAGACCTGCTCGAATCGTTTCATGAGTGCCAATCTCCAACCCACTACGAATGCAGATTGGACGTTGGCTTTCGTGATGCCTAACTTGAAATCGCGGGAGCCATTCGATTTCGGCGACGTTTCGATTGTTGGTGGCGACGAAGAACTGCTTGAAGAGATCGAGAAGGAGAGTCCCGCATCGCGGGCTCTTCTTTCGGGATTCAAAACGAGTCTTGGAGTTGATAAGCGCCCCGCCGCGTTGATATACCGAAAATCGCATAAGTTCTCGAATCCTTGGATGGCCATGGTTGACGCTAGGAACGCGGTCGCCGTTGCATCTGCTTGCTACGGATGGATTCGAACTATCGGACAGGCCAACGCGTTCGCTCTTCGGTATACCGACCATTTTGATTTCTATCCACGCTGGCCGTCGGCTGACGGCAAGCACTTGATCTATCAGGGGCCCGCTATCAGTCTTCTAAGCGAGGTCACCAAGTTCAGCGGGACTACACATCCCTACCTCTCTGTGACTGACTTTTCTCAGCCCGCATTTGACCTCGATCTACTGCATTCGTTGGCTAAAGCGTGGCGAAGGGTTCATGTCACACAACGACCTTCGCGCCAAGATCGCCGCTTGTTTCGGGCTCTCTCAGTTGCCTACGAGGCTTGCCGAGTTCCACAAGCGATGGACACCCCTTTATATGATCATGGTAAACATTGTTCCCTCTGGGTATCCGCCTTCGAGACCTTGGCTCACTCCGGAATTTGGGCGGGCCACACACAGGTGGTAACGCTAATTGGCAAACGTAATCTTGCCGATGCTCGCCTCAGTCGGAAGGTTTCCATGAAAATTTCAAAGAAGGGTGGAAAAGGAGGGAAACCCAAAACAGCGTCTCTAAATCTGCCGCAGAGACTTTATACGCGTCTCTATGCCGCTAGGAACAACTTCCTGCATGGAAACAAACTTTCTCTCCAAGATTTGATACCGAAAGGCCTCGGCGATCAAATACGGTTGCTAGATACAGCTCCTCTGGTTTTTTACACCGCATTGGAAGCCTGCATGCTGACCAAGCCCTTGCCTCCAACCAAAGATCCCATGGAGGAAATCCGCCGAATCTTGCGTTACAATGCGCTCGAAGAGAGTTTTGTCAGAGCCTTGGGACTCTGATCTGAGGGATAGCTTGACTGAGGCCATTTCGCGCTTGCGTTCGCACGGGGTGCTCGTTGAGCTTGCCTAAACTGGGGCAAAGTCAACGTAACTTGCGGCCCCACGCGTCCATTTCCACCGGTCACCATCGTGAAAGGATTGTTCTTCCTCGCGCTCGCCGCCCTGACTGATCCGCTTGCCTCCGCCGCGGAGAAGGCGGGAGTGCCGCAGCTCAGCCCTTTCGGGATCGGCAGTTGTTACATCAATGGCCGATCGATGGAGGACAATGCGCGCTGGGTGCCGCAGATGGAAGAGATCGGCCTGACGGCGTTGCGCACGCCGCATACCGATTGGGGCGCGGTGGAGCCGGAGGAAGGCAAGTGGGCTTGGGAGGCGCTCGACAAGCAGATGAAGTATCTGGACGAGCACAAGTTCGTCTATGGGGCGTTGCTGATCGGGACGCCGGGGTGGAACAAGAAGGATGCTCCGGGCTCGCTGCCGGTGAACAATCTAAGCGGCTGGTCGAATTATGTGACCGAGCTGACGAAGCACCTCAACGGACGGGTGAAGCGCTTCGAGGTGTGGAACGAGCCGCCGAACTTCACGGGCAAGGATCAGACCCCGGAGGATTATGCCAAGCTGGTCGCGGCCTCTTACAAGGCGGTGAAGGCGGTCGATCCGAACGCGCTGGTCGGGCTGGCGGCGAAGTCCGCGCACATCAATTACCTGGAGCAGGTGATCAAGGCCGGGGCGAAGGACCACTTCGATTACATCGTGCTGCATCCTTATGAGATCCTCGATGGCCTCGCTGAGGACAATGGGTCGGAGGCGGTGTTCCTGAACATCGTGCCGACGGTAAGGAAGATGCTGGCGGCGCAGAACCCGGCGAAGGCGAAGGTGCCGGTGATCTTCACCGAGCTGGGAATCGATGCGAAGAAGGGCAATGAGCGGCAGGCAGCCGGACTGGTGAAGGCCTATACGCTGGGGATCGCGCAGGGGGTGGAGTGCATCCAGTGGTTCGAAGGACGCGATGGCGACAGCGGGCCGATGGGCTTGCTGGATGGCGATGGCAAGCCGCGGCCGGCCTACACGGCGCTCGGCCAGATGATCAAGCACCTGGGGCAACACCCGAGCTATCTGGGATGGCTGCTGCTGAAGGACAAGCACTACGGCTTCGTCTTCAAGGGAGCCGCGGGACCGGTGCTCGTCTCGTGGGTATCGAACGGCAAGCCGGACACGATCGGCTTCGGCAAGGAGATGCAGGTGGTCGACCCTCTAACAGGGAAGTTCAGCGCGGCCAAGTCCATCGAGCTGACGACGACGCCGGTGTTGTTGCTCGGGGTGCCGGATGAGCTGGTCACGAAGGCCAAGGCCAACCTGCGCAAGCCTTTCCCCTGGGGCGGCGATTTCACGAATGCGAAGTCGGTCTCGATCAGCTTCGGCGAGAAGACGGAAGAGAAGGGGCTGCACACGCGGTCGGGAAGCGCGCTGGCCGAGGCGGTAGTGGCCTACGGTGGATCGGCGCGGGCGGGAAACACGCCGGGCGGCAGCGTGTTCATCGTGGATCCTAATTTCCTGAGCTACACAAGCACGCCGATCGAGATCACCGCGGTGGTCCGCCGCAACGAAGCCAACGACAACGCGGGCTTCAAGCTGGTCTATGAATCCACGAAGGGATTCGAGACGGCGGGCGGGTGGTACACGGTGCCGGACAACAAGGAGTGGCACACGGTGAAGTGGCAGATCGATAATCCCCAGTTTGTTTCCTACTGGGGCTACAACTTCATTCTGGAGTCGGATGGCAACCAGTACAACAAGTACTTCATCCAGAGCGTGACGGTGACGAAGCGCTAGCTGGCGCAAGGTCTCGCGAGGGTGACGGAGTCCTTTTCCCTGCGGCCGAGCTTGAGAAAAAATCGGGGAGGAGCGGCCGCTGCCACTCCTCCCCGGACCTTGCTACAAAACCCGGATGAGATGCTTTATGGAGTATCCACGGTCACGGTAAGCCGGGCGAATTTCGCGATATCGGGTGCGAGGGGCAGCGTGAGTGTGACGGTGTCGGTCGCACCATTGGTGATCACGGTAACCCCGCCACTGGACGACGCGGTATCGGCGCCGACATTGAAGAGCGTGTTCATCGCCCCAAGGTCGGTGCCCACTTCGATAACGACGGAGACGTCCTCCGTCATGTTTGTGCGGGCGCGTTGGAAGGTGAAGGTGAAGTTACTTCCGACCACGGCAGGAACGGGAGCACTGGCAGCGCTGGGAACCTTCGGGTCGGACCCCAAGACGTACTCCACGCTATCGGCCAAGCCGTCATGATCGAAGTCGGCAGCTTCATCTCCTGACAAGCCATTAAGCGTGGCCCAGGCGGAGTATCCATCTTTGACCAGCCGGACTTGCACGCCGTCTTCCTTGATCGTGTAGCCGGCCGGGAGGCCGACGACGCTGAAGGAGCCGGTGAATATGCCGCTGTTGCTGGCCAGGATGTAGCTGGTGCCTGTCAGCGGGCTGACCACTGACAGCTCGAGCACGGCCCCGGTGACGTCGAGGTCGCCAGTGACCGTCAGGCGGTCGGCGGTGGCCCCGGAGAGCTGGCACGCGTAGCGGCCGGCGATGACGGTGTTTGCCAGGTTGAGGTTCCCCACGCCATTGGCACCCGGAGCGATCGTCCCCCCGGCATTGACCGTCGTGACCTGGCCCAAGGTGCCGGTGCCGGACAGTGTGCCGCCAGTTTCGACCGTGACGGCGGAGCCGGCCAGGTTGTTGGCGAGAACCAGTGTGCCACCGAGGACCTTCGTAGGCCCGGTGTAGCTCAGGTTCCCTGACAGGGTCTGGGTGCCGGTGCCATCCTTGGTAATCGCCACCTTGCCACCGAGCGTGCCACCGTCGATGTCGCGGATGTTGCCGTTGTAGGAATAGCTGTTGGAGCCGGTGGGTTTGATGACAAGTTCGCCGGTGGGATAGTCAGAGGCGTCGCCGAAGCCACGGTTCTCGAGCACCACGAAGCCGCCGACGCCGGTGGAGACGAGGCCGCCGATGGTTTCCTTGTGGCCGTTCAGGCGGAAGTAGGTATCCGCCTGGCCGATATTGGCCCAGGAGACGATGCTGGTGTCCGCGATTTGTTCATCGCCCCCCAGCACGAGGCCGGAGTTGTTTGCGGTGAAGGAGAAGGAATCCAGGAAGATATCGCCGGGGATGGCGATCTGCCCCGGATCCTTGGCCAAGACGATCTTGCCGATCCCCTTCAGGCTGGTGGTTCCCGTATAGGTGTTGCTCGCCGAACCGGTCAGGCGGAGAATGCCATTCCCCTGCTTGATGAAGCCGCCAGTGCCAGCGATCACCTGCGACATCACGGTCGTGCCGGCGGTGACGTTGATCATCGGAGCGGAGGCGCCGAGCGTAAGGGTATCGCCCGTGAAGACATAGCCATCGGTATTGACGATGACGCGATCAGCATCGATCCCGCCTGACAGTGTGACGGTGCCGGAGGTACCGCCAAAGATGGCGACCTTCCGCTGTCCTGCGTTGTCCCAGGTGATGTTGTTGGCACCGGCATCAGTCGTCCAATTGGCGGAAGCCAGATTGGCCCAGGTGGCGCTACCGCCGGTGATGACGCTGTCGCCGGCACCCGCGGAGCCGGGGCTCACGTCCCAAGCGATGGTCGGGATGGACCCCGGGACGTTGGGATCGGTCCCGTGGGCGACTTCGTAGCCGTCGCTGTAGGTATCGCTATCGGAATCGGGATTGAGTGGATTGCTGCCGGTATCGGCTGCATTGACGAAGGTGTGGCTGTCGCTCTCCACGCCATCGAAGAGGCCGTCACCGTCGGTGTCGGGATTGTCGGGAAGGGTCCCGCGCTGGTACTCCTGAAGGTTGGTGCTGCCGTCGTTGTCCAGGTTGCCGGCCCCGTCATTGGTTCCCACAACCAATCCGTGGAGAGTTTCCCACGCGTCATCCATGCCGTCGAAGTCGCTGTCGTTCGCCGGGAGGATGGTGCCGAAGAGCTGGCACTCCGCGACCTGCATGGAGTTGGCGCTCGCCACTGTCCTGACCGTGGGGAAGGTCATGCGATAGGCGAGATAGGGATTGGTGTTGCCGATGGGGATGATCGGCCCGAGAGTGCCACGGGTATTCGGCAGGGTGACCGTGCCGGCGGCGATCTGAGTCCAGACGCCGTTGGGGGCCATACCGTGCAAGGTCCAGGAAGAGGGGTCGCGGACGTCGGAGTCGTTGGCCGTGGTGAGCTGGAAGCTGGTGACCACGCTGGCACCGACGCTGGGGACGACGAAGAAGCCGGAATTCTCTTCGCCGAAATTCAGGTACTTGGTGCCGCCGTTTCCGTCGATGACGCGGCTGACGAATTCACCGCCCGCAATGGAGCTGTTCCAGCCGGTGCAGAGGGTAGGATTCCCGGGTGCGAAGATCGGAGTGCCGGTGCCGCCCGTGCCCGTGTAGAGCTGGATCTCGGCGATCTGCATCAAGTTGTTCCCCACCGTATCCCGGGTGGTCGGGAAAACGATCCAGTAGGACGAGAAGGATTTGGTATTGGGAATATCGATGGCCGCCGCCGTGGTATTGCGCGTTGTCGGCAGGCTGAGCGTGCCTTGGGTGATGTAGGTCCAGTGGTCGGCAAAGCCGTTGCTCTTGTCCGTGCTGGTGATCGGTTGGTTCGTACCGAGAATGATGTAGCTGGAAGGATCGCGTTCCGCAGCATCGTTGGCCGTGGTCAGGACGATGCTCTTGGCCGCGGCAGCGGTAGTGGGAGTGACGATGATGCCGGCACTGTACTTGGATTGATTGAGGTATTTGGTGCTGGTGAGGCCATCCACCGCCTTGGGGGGATTCTCATTGCCGGGATAGTTGACGGCGGGATAGGTGACCGATCCTGTGGCACCGCCTGCGGTATCGAGGTCGTATGCAAAGATGGGATCGCCCGGAGTGAGCAAAGGGGCGGCGTGAGCGGCGGCAGAGGCGAGCGCGACCAAGCCAGCGACTCGCATAAGCCTACTGCGAGTGGAGTGAGCCAATGAAGCGGGGAGAGCTGGATTCAAGGTCCAAGCCGCAAGAGACGGGTTTTGTTTTTTCTGGTTCATCAGGGTTGGTTTTATTGGGGAGATAAGCAAACGCGGAGGAACGTGGGCTTAAAAGTGTCTGACAACTCGACCGGGGCCAAAGACCACTAGGGACGCTGGCGTGAACGGTCGGGATCTACGCATGGGGAAAAATGCCGTGCCGGCAACGAAGGCGTCGCTCCATCGGCAAGGCGGAATGAGGGGCTCCGTTAGCCGCTCCGCCGGCCAGCTTGGCGCTGGCGGTGACTCGGCTGAACGGGCGAATAGCGTATGTGATACTTGGGAGGTACACGCTCGTATTAGGGGTATCCGCCAGCACTACGCCGAAAGTCGAAGGGTGGGTTTAGTTTGCTGACCAAGAAAATTCCGGAGCAGCTGGCGACCGATGCCCTCGCGCGTTGCCTCAACGCGGGTGGGCAGACTCATTCATGGGCACGATCAGCTTCTCGACGCAGGAGAGCATCGACTTGCCAAAATGAAGCGACGGCATCTGGTAGAGATGCCGTCGCAGCAGGGAACCCAAATAATGGTCAGGCGATCCTTACGAGCCAGGATGGCTTGAGATCACTCGTAGCACAGCCCGACGGAATCAAAGATCCCGGTGTCGCCAGGCTTACCGGCGACGACAAGGCCCACGCGGGGAGCGCGGTCCCAGGGCGGGATGAAGGCGCCGTCGATCGCTTCGCCGATGGCTTTCCACTCTTGGCCATCGGTGCTTGAGGAGAAGCGGATGAGGCGGCCTTCGCGCACGCTCATGCGGAGTTGCAGCTTCTTGCCTTCGGGAAGGGCAGCGGTGGCGAGTTGCTTGGCCTGCCCTTTCTCGACCTGCGATACGACCAGACCAGCGTCCTCGATCCGCAGGGCGAGCGCGCTCTTAGCCTCGCCGTAGATGGCGAGGCCTTCTTGGGCGGAGCCGCTGCGATCAATGGTGGCGGTGAGCGTGTAGTCGCCCTTTTGCACGCGCACACCGAGGAAGGTTCCGGCCGGGCTCGCCGTGGCAGCGTCCGAGACGCCGAGATGCAGAGCTCCATCCGCGATTTTGATCACGGGCTCGCGCTGGAGATCCCATTGCCATGCCGGCGCCAGCTTGGAGCCGTCGAAGCTGTCCACGAAGTCCGCAGGAGATGGTGCCTGCCTCTTGCCGAAGGGCGAGACCGCCGTGGTGCTCGGCGACCGGCCGCCTGCGAACATCGGCCAGCCATTGTCCTGCCAGACCAATTCGTCGAGCATACCCTGGCGGCCGGTATAGACATTCTCCTTCGCGTTGTAGGCGTGATAGAGGAAGAAGCTGCGCTTGTCCGGCAGTGTGAGCAGAGTGCCGTGACCGGGACATTTCCATTCATCGCCGCCGGCGAGGATCGGGTTTGCGGGCGAAGGCTCCCATGGTCCCTTCACGCTCTTCGCGCGGGCCACTTCGAGCTGATAGTCGCAGCCGCGGCCGCAGCAGCCCTTCGAAGAATAGAACAGGTAATACCAGTCGCCGTGCTTGGCCATGACCTGGCCTTCGGCAGAGATCGGCTTGCCATCCGCTTGCAGGAGTTCGAAGGGCTCGCCCGTGAGCTTCAGGAGGTCATCGCTCATCTCGCAGGCCAGCAGCGAAACCGGACGGTTCTTTTCCAGGCCATAGGCCTTCCAGGAGAAGTAGGACTTGTCGTCATCATCGCGGAACACGAAGCCATCGATGGCCTCCGAACCCCACTCGCGGATGATGCCGCGATCGGTGAAGCCCTTGCGCGGATCGTCGCTGGTGGCGACGCCGATCACCGAGACATTGTCCGCCTTTCGCCGCGCGGTGTAGTAAACGTAGAAGATGCCATTGCGATGATACAATTCAGGCGCCCAGAAGCTACCGGAGGCCCATTCCGGTAATTTTGCGAAGACGGGGCCGATCTGCTCCCAGTTGACGAGATCCTTCGAGGTGTAGATCGGATAGAAAGGCGCCCATTCGGATGAGGTGCCGACGGCATAGTAGGTATCGCCGACGAGGATGACGCTCGGGTCGCAGAAGTCCCCGGCGATCACCGGATTCCGGTAGGTTTCCTCGGCTTGGGCCTGCAAGGCACCGCCACAAAAACCGAGGCTGGCGAAGCTGAGGACCGGCAGCAGCGTGAAAGCGCATTTTTTGAGGCGGAGAGTCATGGCTCCAAGAGACCCCTACCCTGCCGGGAAATGCAAGGAGGCTTTGCACCCGGCCCAAAGGAACAGGCGCGGAAAGACAGTTCCCCGGCCTCGCGTATGTGGCCGGATTGCGCAATTCTCTGGATTCCTCACCCCGTCTCGCCCGCTGATGAGATCACTCCCTTGGCTTCTGCTACCGCTCGCCCTGAACCTTGGTCCGGTCGCAATGGCCGAGGATCACTACCTCGAATTCAACCAAGGCCAGGACCGCGGTGGCGCGGAGTGGGTGCAGGCGATCGCGGTATCGACCCCGGCGCCACGCTCCGAGGTGAAGGGCGACGTGGAAGTGAAATTCAAGGCCAAGGGCATGGTCGCCGCGAAGGCGCTATGCTGGCAACAGCCGACCAAGGAGCAGCCGGGCGAATGGGGCCACGATGAGAATCTAACACCAAATGGAATCACGCTTGGAGACTCGGGCGAGGGCTCCTTCATCTTCCCCGCCGAACGCTTCCCGAATGGCCCGGCCAATGTGCGGATCTTCGCAGAGAGCAAGGAGGGCAAGAAGGACATCTATGAGCTGCAGCTCTTCAACCTTGGCGGAGTGAAGTGGAACCAGGGCATCCCGAAGAAGGATCCGCCCGCAGCCAAGGGACTGAAGCAAGTTTACGCGGACGACTTCAACGGCCCGCTCTCGATCTCGAATGACGGTCGCGGTTCCCGCTATGCATCGCACAAGCCACGCTTCGGTGACTTCAGCGGCTGGCAGTTCTCCGATGTGCTGGGCGAGGGCAAGCCCTTCTCACAAACCGGCACCTGGCTGAAGATCGCGGCGCGGAAGGACGATGCATCGCCCAAGGGCCGCAGTGGGATCATTTCCTCCGTGAACATGGATGGCAAAGGCTTCTGGGCGAAGCCGCCGGCCTATCTGGAGTGCCGCTTTACCGCGCAATCCGCGCCGGGCACCTGGCCCGCCTTCTGGACCATCACCGGCCTCGACCAAGGCTCGAACGGTGATGAGCTCGACATCATCGAAGCCTATGGCGGGAACGGCAGCGGGCATCCCAATCATCCGGGCTATTCCATCGTGACCCACCCGTGGGGACAGAAGGGCTCCGATGGGAAGGAGAAGCCGCATCCGAATACGGTGGTCAAGATGATGGATCTCGGTGGCAAGTCCTACTGGTCCACCACCTTCCACACCTATGCGGTTTCGATCGGCTTGGACGACACGGTCTACTACTTCGATGACATCGAGGTCTTCCGCCATCCCTCCAATCCGGTGTCGAAGGAGAATCCGCACTGCTTCCTGATCAACTATGCGATCGGCGGCATCAGCGGCTGGCCAATCGACCTCGAACGCTACGGGAATGGCAGCGACATGTATGTGGACTACGTGCGGGTCTATGCGAAGGAAGCGATCCCGGACCACGTGCTGCCACTGCCCGGCAGCGCGCCGGAGATCAGCACTCACGGCATCGGCCTGAACTTCTCCGTCGCAGGGGATGCTGGCACGGAGCTGGCACCCGGCGATATCGCGGGCGTCAAGGGTGTCTCCCAGACGAGCTGGAACAACCTGCCGGGAGCCAGTGGCCGCGCTGCTGAACTCAAGGACTCGACAGGCAAGGCCGCGGAGGGACTGAGCGCAACTTGGGAAGTACCGGCCGGCGATCAGGCATGGCGCAGCAAGACTGGCCGCGAATGGGGCTTCAACGGTGGCAACCTGACGATGCAGCGCGGCTACATCCAATCCGGCGGCAAGCTCGCGGTGAAGGGCATCCGCTATCCGCGCTATGAGGTGCACGTCTACTTGAATGCCGACGACAACGGCGGCTCGGGCCGGGTGAGCCTCCAAGCCAGCGGCCGCAAGGAAGACCGCTACTACAAGCTCGGCTGGCACGAAGGAAAGTTCATCGAGTCCGTCGGCACCACCGCGGAGACAGCCGCAGGCGGCAATCTGGTGGTCTTCCGCGGGCAGACCGCCGGCGAATTCTCGCTGGATTGGGATGGCAACCTGAGCGGCGGCTGGACTGGAGTGAGCGGGGTGCAGATCGTGGAGACCCCCTGAACCGCTTCGTTCCGCAAGGACTCGCCAGAGCGCGTCTGCCTACTAGACTACCGCCGCGTGGCATCACAAACACCACCATCGTTGGAAGGTCGCTTCAGCTCCTGGTGTCGGGAAGGTGGAGCGAAGCCAGCCATCGCAGCCTCCCTCTGGGCCAGCGTGGTGACACGCTATTCCGAAGAGCAGCGTCACTACCACAATCTCGGCCACATCGCCGCTTCACTTACGGAGTTGGATCGCTGCGGGGTGCAAGACTTTACGATCGAAGGCGCGATTTGGTTCCACGATGTGATCTACGATCCGCATCGTAGCGACAACGAAGATGCAAGCGTGGCCTGGTTCCGGGAAAACACGGATGCTTGGCTGGATCCTGTCCTCGCGGCAGAGGTCACGGCACTGATCGAAGCCACGGATTTCCGGCGCCCCCGCACGGAGGATTCCGCCTCAGCTCTGATGGTAGACATCGATCTCGCGATCCTCGCCACGCCGGAGGAAGCCTACGATGCCTACTGTGCGGCAATCCGGAGGGAATATGCCCACGTTCCCGACGAGGCCTTTCGCAGCGGGCGAGCCAAGGTGATGGCCGGATTCCTGGCGAAGCGCATTTATCGGACTGAATACTTCGCAGACCGCGAGGAAGCCGCCCGGAGGAATATTCAAAGCGAACTTGACGAGCTCGGAGCCTCCGCTTGAGCCCGCCCTCACTCCGCCGCCTCGGCAAGCCATTCACCCAAGGCTTCCAGTGGATTGAGGCGCAGTGCCCGTTCGGTATTGGTGTGGTCCGGCGGCATCACTTCGACATTCACCACAATCCGGTTGCGCTCTGGTCCGCTGCCGAAAATCCCCTTGGCATCCAAGCGCCGCAAGGCGGCCTCCATCGCACGCAAGCGCAGCTCATACTCCGCCGAGCAATCCGCGAAGGAATCCATCGCCGGCCTTGCAGCGAAGAGCTTGCGCACAGCCTCGAAATCCTCCGGGCTGAAGTCACAGTAAGGGCAGTCGGCGTAGGACCATTTGATTTCCTTCCTGCCCGCTAGTTTTTCAACCGACCAAGCCGCGAGAAAGGGAGCGTGGGCTTCACCGGTCGTGATCAGGCTGCAGTAATAGAAGCTCTCGGGCTGTTCCCGGAACAACCGCCCGATGGCCCTTTCGGCGGCTACCCCGATGGCGTCGGCAAGTTCGCTCTCGTCCGGCATGCTCATTCCGGGATGATGAAGGCCGGAGACCCGCAGCACCAAGCTTTGTCCAGTGACAGGGATTGCGGTGGAAAGGAATGGGCTCCATCCTCCGGGCATGGAACTCGACCTGCTCGGAGAGCACGCGGACCGCGCCTACGCCATTCTCGCCGGACTGGTCATGCCGCGGCCGATCGCCTGGGTCACCACCCTCAACGAAGATGGCACGGTGAACGCCGCTCCGTTTTCCTTCTTCAATGTCTTCGGCGATGATCCGCCCTTGCTGATCTTCGCACCTGGAGACCGGCCCAATGGCACGCCGAAGGACACCGCGCTGAATGCCAAGCGCAGCGGTGAGTTCGTGGTGAACCTGGTCAGCGAGGAACTGAAGGAAGCGATGAACGGCACCTCCGCGACCTTGCCGCACGGCGTCAGCGAGACCGAGCATATGGGTCTGGTGACCGCGCCTTCCAGCATCGTCGCGCCACCGCGGATCGCGGCGGCCCCGGCTTCGCTGGAGTGCAAGGTTCACTCGATCCAGGAGATCGGCAGCAACCGTCTAATCCTCGGCATCGTCCACCGCGTCCACGTCCAGGAGCTGCTGCTGGATCGCGAGCACCTGCGCATCCATCAGGAGATCTATCATCCCGTAGGACGCATGGGCTCGCCGAATTGGTACTGCCATACGGCTGATCTTTTTGAGATGGTGCGGCCGAAGTGAGATCGCTCTTTCCATCGGGCCGCCCGGTCCTCTACCTCGCACCGATGCAGGACGTGACCGACCTGCCCTTCATGCGCGTGATGCATGAGTATGGCGGTGCGGACATCTACGTGACGGAGTACTTCCGGGTGCACAATGACTCGCGTCCGAATGCGTGGATCCTGCGCTCGATCGATGAGAATCCGACGGGACGACCGGTCTTCGCGCAGATGATCGGGCAGGACATCCCGGCGCTGGTGAAGACCGCAAAGGCGCTGCTCGAGCATCCGGTGGCGGGCATCGATCTCAACCTCGGTTGCCCGGCCCCGGTGGTGTGCAACAAGGAGGCCGGCGGCGGGCTGTTACGGAATCTGCCGAAGGTGGACCGCATTCTCGGGGCCCTGCGCGATGCGATCCCCACCCGCTTCACGGTGAAGACCCGCATCGGCTATCACGACCACGCCGAATTCCCGCTGCTCTTGGAGACCTTCCGCAAGCACGCCATCGATGCACTGGTGATCCACGGCCGCACGGTCCAGGAACGCTATTCGACTCCGGTGCATCCGGACTGCGTGAAGATGGCGGTGGAAGCCCTGCCCTGCCCCGTGATCGCGAATGGCAATGTGGTGGATACGGCCACCGGCATAGCCTACTTGGAACAATCCAAGGCCGCCGGGCTGATGGTGGGACGCGGCGCGATCCGCAATCCCTGGCTCTTCGACCAACTGCGTGCCGCCTTCGAAGGAAGAGAGGGCCTCGTCCCGCGCTGCCGCGATCTGCTAGGCTATGTCGTGCGACTCTACGAGGAACTGGCCGCATCGGTCGGCGAGCGCTTCGATCCTGTCGGTCATGTGCAGCGGATGAAGAAGACGATGATCTTCGTGACGCAGGGCCATGACCCGGATTTCGAATTCCGGGTCCGCCGGGCGAAGACTCCGGAGGACTTCCACTCCGCCTGCCGGGACCACCTTGATCGTGACGATCCGGTGCCTGCCGCACCGCAGGAAGACTCGCGGGTCTTCTGCGGCTTCAGCGAGTTGCTGAGCGCCAGCCAAGCCTAACGGCTCACCGGCCCGCCGGGTCGACGATCAATTCGTCGCCCACCTGCGGCTTCAATTCATCGAGAATGCCGGAGGGATTGCCGCCCGCCGCTTCCGGAGTGACCTCGCCCACCGTGACGCGGCCGATGATCCCCGAGTTACGGCGGATAACTAGCACGGCCCCGGTCTTCACCACGGCGGCATCCTTGACCTCCAAGGTGCAGAAAGAGCCCAACTCGGGGCTTTCCTCCCAGGTCTTGATCTTCGCCACCGCGGGTGCGGCCAAAATCATAGCGGCCCGATCCTGCAAAGCTGGTGCTGGTGCTGGCGGTGGAGCCGGGACTGCGGGAACCACGGCCTGAGGCGGTGTAGCCTCTCCCTCGCCCTGAGGCGGCGGCGCGGGAACCAAGCCTTCCGAAGGCAGGGCAGCGTCCGGATTCGACAAGCTGGAGGCGGCATCGATCGCAGCCAGATCGGCTTCGGAGGGAACCGCGGAGGATTCTTCAGGCGTTGCTTCCGGTACTACCGGGGTCTTGGGGACCTCCCTGCCGAGAATCCGGTCACGGTCGGCCTGCATCCGCTCCTTGTCCTTCCGGATCTCGGCGATCTGGCGGTTGACCTCGTAGACCTTCTTGGGGTCCTCCCCCGCGCGGGCCTTCTTAAAATCCTTCCACGACACCCCAAGCACCGCGACCAAGCCGGCGAAGGCCATGCAGAACAGGAGCTTGAGAGTGTCCACGGGGCAAGACTGGCGCGGCGGGCGGGCGAAGTCAACGGGCGCAAACCCGCATTCCCTACTTCAGGGGCACGTCCTCCGCCGTCCCGTCAGGCTTGATGATGGTGAACTTGCCCTTCGCGAGAAGGGCGAGCTTCTTCATCCCCGCGTCCGCCTCCGGCTCCATCAGCGACATGGTGTTGATCACGGTCCTGCGCCCCCGGGCCTTGCGGGCCAAGTCCTCGATCATCTTGTCGGTCGTGCCGGGAGAGGCCCCGTCCGTCATGAAGAAGATGACCTCCGGAGGAGGCTCCATCGCCAAGGCCATCTCCAAGGGCCCTACCCAATGGGTGCCATACTCCAGCTTGGTTTTCGCGATGCTGGTGGAGGCTTGCTCGATCGCCTCAGTCGTGACGTCGATCCAGTCGGCCTTTTGCTTTTTACCATCGGGCTCCCAAGCGCCTTTGCCGCCCTCGAGCTTCTTCCAATGGTAATCCGCCCCCCGTGGGTGACCGTGGCTTCTTGGTCGTTGAAGGCCAATTCCACATTGTCTCCGGCAATCCATGCGGGGCCGCAGAAGAAGATCATCTGGAACTTCATCGGAGCCACCAGCTTGCGCACGGACTTCTCCAACTCCGCGCGCATCAGCTCCTCGCGCTTGCCCTTCATGGACTTGGAGTAGTCGATCACGTAAGCCACCCGGCTGGCCTTGACCTCCTGATTGAAGAACATGGCCCCGGCCACAAAGGCCCCGGTGCCGACACCACTACCACTCCCGCTGCCCGTGCCCACGCCGGTGCCATTGCCGCCGCCACGACCTCCGCCACTGCCGCCACCCATTCCTCCGCCGCCGGTCAGCGATCCCATGGAGGCCATGCTTCCAAAACTATCTCCAGGATCCGGCATCACGACCGAAGCGGCCGCGCCTTCAACGACCACCCGCTTGGCCGAATGCTGGCTGGCAATCTTCTGGGCCATCTTCTGGGATTTCATTTCCGCTTCGCTGGCACCTCCCCCGCCACCGCCGGGATTGAAATCCACCACCTTCTGAGGCTCATGGAGGGTGCGGATCACCCAAAAGGCCCCCAAGACCAGGATCAGGACGTGGAGGATGATGGCCACCATCAGCGAACCGCCGCCGAGCTTCCGCCAGAAGCGCACAAAGCCACTTTCCTTAGGCGCAGAGGGTGGAGGACTTTCCTGATACTGTGGCGGATCTCCGCCGGGCACCAAATCGGGTTCGTCGTTGCTCACCCTACAGGAAGGCCTGAGGGCAGCATTTTCTTGGGAGAAAGATTAGCGGCCCCTTGCAATTCCCTGCCCCGGCGGGCGTACGCGAAAGCAGGGATCCGGCGGTTGCCGGATCCCTGTCGGGAAGAATCAGTTCTCAAGCACGGGTCAAGCCCGCGGCGCGCAAGCCGTTAGACTAGGACTTGTAGCGGAGCCGCTTCTTGTGGCGGTTCTGCTTCATGCGCTTCTTGCGCTTGTGCTTGTTGATCTTCGTCTTACGGCGTTTCTTGAGCGAGCCCATGATGATGCTTGGGGTTACGGTTGGATAGGAAAGGGTTCAGGGAACGATCTTGTTCAGCGGGTACTCGATGATGCCTTCGGCACCCAGCTCCTTGAGCGTCGGGATGATGTCGCGGACGACCTTCTCGCAGATCACGGTTTCCACGGCGACCCAACCCTCTTCCGAGAGCTGGGAGACGGTTGGACGGCGCATCGCGGGGAGCTTTTCGAGCAGGGCGGACAACTTGTCCGCGGGAAGATTCATTTTCAAGCCCACCTTGTCGCGGGCTTCGAGTGCGGCCTTCAGTAGAAGGACGAGGCGCTCCATTTTCTGGCGCTTCCACGGATCCGCGGCGGCGGCCTGGCTGGCGTAGAAGTGCGGGAAGGAGGTCAGCAGCGTGTCCACGATCCGCAACTTGTTGGCTTTGATCGAGGAGCCCGTCTCGGTGACGTCAACGATGGCATCGACGAGGTCAGGGACCTTCACTTCGGTGGCACCCCAAGAGAATTCCACTTCGGCCTCGATGCCCTTCGACTTCAAGTAGCGCTCGGTGATTGCCACCCCTTCGGTCGCGATGCGCTTGCCCTGGAGGTCTTCCGGCGCGCGGATCGGCGAGTCGTCCGGCACCACCAACACCCAGCGGGTGGGCATGGCGGAGGCGCGGGAGAAGGGCAACTCGGCGAGATCAACAAGGCTACCGTCGAACTCACTGGCCCAGTCGAGGCCGGTAATCCCGCAGTCGATGAAACCTTGGTCAATGTAGCGGCCGACTTCCTGAGCGCGAATCAGATACAGATCCAGCTCCGGGTCATTCGACCCGGGGCGGAGGCCGCGGGAGGAGACATAGACCTCGTACCCGGCCTTCGCCAGAAGGTCGAGGGTAGGCCCTTCCAAGGAACCCTTGGGAATGGCCAGTTTCAGTGTCTTTTCGGAGGTCTCCGGCATCGCGGCGGGCGGCGGGGATAGCGGGCGATGCGCCGGGAGGCAAGGGAAGTTTTTAAAAGTAAAAGCGCGCTCGTGCGTTATCGACTAAAGGTCTCGCCAGCCGAGGCGTTACGCCAATGATCCAAATGCTCCCCGAATCGGGGAGCTCGGTGTGTCTCCTCCAAAAAAGACGAATTTATAGTCACATTTCGTTCATCTACAGCGGATATAGGAAACGTGTCGGACAGGAAAGGAGAAAAAACTTTCAATGTGAGTATCCGGTAACTACTTCGTAATTGCATGAAACCCATTTCGTCGCACCCTCTTCTGTGCGTCGGTCTTTTTGTGGCCGGTTGTCTGTGCTTTTTAGTCGCATTGAACCCGCCGTGGATGCCCGACGAGGACGAGGGCCATGGTGCGGCGGGTGGCGGTAGCATTCCGGGACTGGCGCCCCCCCGGCGTCCCGAGAAGCCTCCGGAGGGCGAGGCAAAACCCAATGAAGGGGGAGCCAAGGATCCTGCCACCCCGGATCCAGAGAAGCCAAAGAAGAAAAACAGCTCCGAAAAGAGCGGCTTGGCGAACCCCGGAAGTCCCTGAAATCAGGAGATTTTCGCCTTGCCAATGGGGGCTGGCGGCCTAGCTTCGCCGCCCCGTTTCACGTTTCAAAATGCTGGCGAGTAGTTGGAGCCCCGTGGCTCGCCGGTTCTTCCATCGGGGCAATTGTCGGAAGGAAAAGCGAAACCAAACCAACCTAACCTTAACCCCGTTAAGACATGAGCACCGCAGTGCTTGAATCCACAACCAATCAGGAACTTGCCGATCTGATCGACTCCAAGTTCCGCGAGTTCCGCGAAGGAACCATCGTGAAGGGCACGATCATCGAGATCCGCCCGCAAGTCGTCCTCGTCGATATCGGCTACAAGTCCGAGGGCGCCATCCCATCGAACGAGTTCGAGGATGAAGAAATCGAAGTCGGCGACGAAGTCGAAGTGCTTCTCGAAAAGCTTGAGAACGATGAGGGCATGGTTGTCCTCTCGAAGGAAAAGGCAGCCCACAAGCAGAACTGGGAAAAGATCGTCAAGGTGTTCCAAGACGGCGGCTTGGTGCGCGGCAAGGTCAAGTCGGTCGTCAAGGGCGGTCTTACCGTCAACGTCGGCGTCGAAGCCTTCCTGCCCGGTTCCCAGGTGGACATCATCCCGCCGAAGGATCTCAACGAATACGTCGGCAACATCTACGAGTTCAAGATCGTCAAGGTCAACGACGAGCGGAAGAACATCGTGCTTTCCCGCCGCGAGGTCATCGAGGCCGAGCGTGCCGAACTGCGCCAGCAGTTCCTGCGCACCGTCAAGGTGGGCGACAAGGTCACCGGCGCGGTCAAGAACATCACCGACTTCGGTGCGTTCGTCGACCTGCAGGGCATGGACGGCCTGCTTCACATCACCGACATGTCGTGGGGCCGGATCAACCACCCTTCCGAGATGCTCATCATCGGCCAGCCTGTGGATGTCGTCATCCTCGACGTGGACCGCGAGAAGGAGCGCGTCTCCCTCGGCCTGAAGCAAATGTCCGACAACCCGTGGGAAGACATCGAGCGCAAGTTCGCGATCGGTTCCCAAGTCAAGGGCAAGGTCACCAAGCTCCTGCCTTACGGCGCGTTCATCGAACTCGAGCGTGGTGTTGAAGGTCTGGTGCACGTTTCCGAACTGTCCTGGGTCAAGCGCATCACCCGCCCGAGCGACGTGCTCGAACTCGACCAGGTCATCGAGGCCGTCGTGCTCGGCATCAGCATCGAGGAGCAGAAGATCTCCCTCGGTGTCCGCCAGCTCGAGCCAAATCCTTGGGACGAAATCGAAGTCCGCTACCCGATCGGTGCGACCATCAAGGGCCCGGTCCGCAACCTCACCGCTTACGGTGCGTTCGTGGAGCTGGAAGAAGGCATCGACGGCATGGTCCACGTCTCCGACATGTCCTGGACCCGCAAGATCAACCACCCTTCGGAAGTTCTCAAGAAGAACGACGAAGTGGAAGCGATCGTGCTCTCCATCGACAAGGCCAACCAGCGCGTCTCGCTCGGCCTCAAGCAGCTTGAGGACGATCCATGGAGCCACATCGACCAACGCTTCAAGGTGGGCGACCTGGTCAAGGGCACCGTGGCGAAGATCGCTTCCTTCGGCGCCTTCATCAGCCTCGATGGCGACATCGACGGTCTGATCCACATCTCGCAGCTCAGCGAAGACCACGTGGAGAAGGTGAAGGACGTGATCAAGGTGGGCGACGAAGTCGAAGCCCGCGTGATCAAGGTGGACAAGGTCGAGCGCCGTATCGGCCTCTCGATCAAGGCCGTCAACTACAGCGAAGCCGACCTCAAGAAGGAAAGCGCCAGCTTCGAAAGCCTGCGCCCGTCCTCCGAGATGGTGGGCCTCGAGCAGGCCTTCAACCTCGCCGCGATCGCGGCCGAGGAGTGGAGCCCGTCCGACGACTGATCCGCTGTTCGCGACAGAACGAATTCAAGAAGCCGGGAGGGAAACCTCCCGGCTTTTTTCGTGGGCGGACAGACGCCTAGGCTCGCACACTACACCCCAGTTGGATCGGGCCTACAGCCCTCCAATTTCTCCCACCGTTCCTGGGCTGTTAGCCCAGGCTGGTATAGGTCGGGCCTTTGGCCCTGAAGAGAGATCCTAGGCGACCGCCAGATCCGCAGCGAGGCGGTCCACCTCTGCTTCCGCCGCGCTCACCATGTACCGCCACGCTTCGTCTTTGTATTCCTCGCGCGCGACCTTCGTGTAGGCGATGTCGCCGAGGCCGATGAAGCCGAGGATCGTGGCCAGGTGGGGTTCGAGGAAGTTCAGGGACTCTAGTACTCCACCCGCTTCGTATTCGCCGGAGCCCTTGGAAGTGACGAGCACCACCGGCTTGGAGGGGATCAGTGCTTGGTAGGGGTTCTCCGGATCTTCGGTGAAGGCGAAGGTGCGGCCGACACGGACGATCTGGTCGAAGTAGGCCTTGAGGGCGGAGGGCATGCCGAAGTTGTACATCGGTGCACCGATCACGATCACATCGGCTTGGAAGAGTTCGGCGATGAAGGTCTCGCTATTGGCGAGTGCCGCAGGCGTTTCGCCATTGGGCTCGCCGAAGGCGGAGGCGATCCAAGCCTCATCAATGGCAGGCGGTGGATTGGCGCCAAGGTCACGGTGAATCACGGCGGCCTCCCCAAAGCGGGCTTGCCATGCAGCGGCGAAACGGGCGGTCAGCGCGCGGGTGGTGGAGCGGTTCGAACGGGCGCTGGAGTCGATCACAAGCAGTGTCTTCATACACCGCCAGAGTGGCATGCTGCTGCGGCTCCTGCTTCGTCCCAAGATTGTGAGCCGCTCACAACAATGTGAGTAAGCGACTCTAGCAAGGGCGCGCCGCCACTTTGCCCTGGCGTTCGAGGTGCCTGCTGCCCCAGTTCTCCAACTCATCCATCAGCGTGGCTAGGGAGAGGCCATGCTCGGTCAGGCCATACTCCACCCGCGGCGGGATCTCCGGATAAACCGTACGCTCGATGATGCCGTCCGCCTCGAGCTGCCGCAGCTGCACGGTCAAGGCCTGGGCACTGATCCCGGGCATCGCCGCCTGGAGGTCGGAGTAGCGGCGCGTGCCGTCCTTGATCTCCCAGAGGATCGAGGGCTTCCAGCGCCCGGTCAGGACATCCAAGGCGGCACGAACCGGGCAGTGCTGGCGCAGCGGATCGATCTTCGGCGAGTAGTCGCGCTCCTGCTTCACGTGAGGAGCTTGGACCACTTGCAGGCCGGATTCAACCCGCTGGCCTGTTGTTTTCCTCAGCCGCTTTCAACGCGGGCCCACGGCGATAAAGTGTGCGCGAGAACTATTAAACGCAGCGCCATTGTCCAGAGTAACTCCGCTGGCACTCACCTCAGTGGGCGGCGTGAAAAATCCACCCAAGGCAATCCCCTCACCAACTGAACTGATGGTCGGGAGGCCCGAAAACGGAGTGCTGAAAGTTATCTTCAAATCACTGCCCACCTTCTCCACCGTAAATCCCTGACCTGCGATAATCGCGAGGGTCCCGTCTTGCTGGACTTCCACCGTGCCGCGGATCGTACGCAGGTCTTCCGGTGTATTGATCGTGCTCTTCTTCTCGATCTGCAACACCGCCGCATAGCCCTTGGAAGGGCCATCCTTCGAGCCAAGCTGCACACTGGCCGCTCCATCGCTGGCAATCGCGAAGCCGAAGTCAGTAGCGGGCGAGGTCAGCCAGGACTTCACCTGCGCGGTCACATCCACGAGCACGAACTGCTTGGCGACCACCGATTCGGCAGGAATGGTGGCGATCGATTCGGTGAGGAAGGTCGGCGCGACCGGCTTGCCTTCGACGACCTCCGTCCAATTCTGGGTCACGGCGTGAACCTTCAGCGCACCGGGCTTGGCGACCTCGGACAGATAGACCATGAGCCATGCCTTCTCGATGGTGGCGGCAGGGTTAACATCCGCATAGCTACCAGCCTCGAAGCGAATGAAAGCGGTTTGCTTGGGACCCGCGCCCAGGGTAGTGGCGCTGCCGGCCTTGGCGCTCAGCAGCTGTGCCTGCTGTGGTCCGAGGGTGGAGGTGGTGTCCGCCGAGACGGGGATGGTCAGTCCGTGGGCGAGATTCATGGACAGGCAGGCAAAGGCCGCCGCGAGCAAGCGGGAGAAGGAACGGGTGATCTTCATGGTTAATGAGTGATGCCGGGATTCCAGCCGGAGTTGCCCAGCTTTCAAGTGGCTTCTAACCAAACGCCTTCAGTCCGGTCGATCTTGCGGTAGTGAAAAATCCGTGAACCGGGCAGGCGCCGCCGCCGGTGCCGCAGGAAGACCACGGATTCACCCTGAGGCTCCCCGCCCGCGCCGCCTCACTGATACCCAAGCCACAAGGAGAAGAAGAATCCCCGGACCGCACTGCTTCTTCATCCGCTGTTCAACATCCCTTCACGCCAGCAGCTGAGCCTTTCCCAAGCTACTCCGAAGCGATTGTCCCCAACCTGGGGCGGCCAAACCCGCCCGGTAGTCCAACTAACGCTGGAAGTGTCGGCTTGCGACTCGCTCATTTTCAGTTCCTAAAATTGATAAGTGAAGCTGCCCACCCTATCTCTGGCCCTCGTGCTTGCGCTCTTCTGCGGCGCCCTGATCGGCGTGACCCGAAAACCCGGGTCATCCTCTGCCCCCGCCACGTCTCCGGCCAAGGTGGGCCTGCGTTCCCCAGCCGTCCTATCTCCGGAGCCAGACGCAGCGGACGAAGCCACAGCCAGCCCCGGAGATACCGCGAATGACTTTGCCAAGCTGCCCCGCGCCGCTCACCGCCGCCTGCCCGATGGCCCTGAACCCGCAGGCCCGCTCAGTGCCGAGGAGCTTAAGGCGCGCAAGCAGGAGGCTCTGGAGGATATCCTGGCCAGTATCGGTAGCTTTCCCGGCCTACCGGAGGAACATCACGAGCGCCTGGCCGCCTACGCCGCCCAGCTCGCCACCGCCGAGGCTCCGCGCGTCCAATGCTGGGGCCCGGGTACGCCTCCGGAGATCGTTCACGCCTACATGCGGGTGGAGCAGAAGATCCAGCAGGCAGCAGGGATGCAGGTCCAGGCCTTCCAGCTCGGCAACCACTGGTCACAGACCGCGACCAATGGCAGTGGCCAAAGCCTCCAAGGAACGCCGGTGACGATCCGGTGGAGCATCGTGGCGGATGGCACCGCGATCTCCGGCACGGGCGCGGGAGAACCGGTCGCCCCCAGCAACTTGCGCTCGCGGCTGACGGCGATCTACGGCGGCAGTGCCACTGGCAATCCCAGCGCCCAACCGTGGTTCGCCACCTTTCAGACCACCTTCGACAACATCGCAGCCAATACCGGACTGCGCTTCGTCTATGAGCCGAATGACGACGGTGCCGCTGTCGCCTCAGCCGCCAATCCCGGGATCGTGGGAGTGCGTGGCGACATCCGGATCAGCGGACATTCGATCGACGGCAACAGCGGGATTCTCGCCTACGCCTACTATCCCGACAACGGCGACGTGGTGATCGACACCAACGACAGCTTCTTCAGCACGATCACCAACACCTCGATCCGGCTGCGCAACGTGCTGGAGCACGAGCTCGGTCATGCGCTCGGCCTCGCCCACGTCTGCCCGGTCAACGAGACCAAGCTGATGGAGCCTTACGTCACCTCCGCCTTCCGAGGCTCCCAGTTCGACGACATCTACACCTTCCAACGCCACTACGGCGACATGCTCGAAGTCCGCCCGGGGATGAACAACAACGACAGCATGGCGACCGCCGCTCCGCTCGGCCTGACGCTCAACACGACCGCCTCCTGGCAATGGCTCAGCATCGACGACAACTCGGACAGCGACCTCTATTCCTTCAACGCCGCCAGCCAGAACAAGATCACGGTCCGCATCATACCCTCCGACCCGATCCTGCCGACCAACCCCACGGTCAACGCCTATCTGGAGGGGCCACAAGCGACCTGTAGCACCGGCAGTCCCTTCGATCCCACCAACCAGCAGGATCTGGTGCTCGACCTGCTGAATGGCAGCGGCACGGTGGTGGCTTCCGCAAGCAGCCGCCCGGCTGGCCAGACCGAGGAAATCGTCGATTTCCAACTGCCTGCGCCAGGCACCTTCTATATCCGGGTCCGCGGCGGCACGGCGGATCGCGCACAGCTCTACCGCATGGAGGCCTTACTCGGAACGGCACCACAGAGCCCGGACGTGGTGATCTCCTCCACCCGTTTGGAGACCGAATCCAATGCCGTTGGATATCAGTCCGTGGATTCGGGTGAAACCATCCGGCTGGGGATCACCCTCGCAAACAATGGCAACGCCGCGATCAACAATCTGAACGCCACGCTCACCGGGCCGACCGGCACGACCATCTTCGCAGGAACGAAGAGCTACGGCAGCATCGCCGCGGGTACTTCCGCCGAGCAACTCTTCACCTTCGCCCTGAGCGGCAATGCCGGGGAGGTGAAGACGTTGCAGCTTGCGCTGAGCGGCAGCGGCTACTCGTCGACTCTTCCCCTCACCTTCACGCTCGGGACGATGCTGGCAAATACATCCTTGGATGAGCATTTCGACACCATCGGCAGCCTGCCCTTCGGCTGGAGCCAATCGGTGACGCAGCAAGCCGCGCCGTGGACCGTTTCCGACAACTTCGCCAAGGGTCCGCCGGGCTCGGCCTTCGCGCCCGCGGTGGAGCGGAATGGCGACGCAACACTGATGTCACCCACGGTGCCCATCCCGCCGGCCGGCATCCTGGAGTTCGCCCATCGCTTCGACCTGGACGACAAGCTCGATGGCGCAGTGCTGGAAGCGAAGATCCAGGGAGTTTACAGCGACTTGTGGTTCGACCTCCTGAACTCGCCGGACGTGACGGTGCTGGCGGGGAACTACACCGGCACGATCGAGGCACCTCCGCAGTATTCTTCCATCAGCGGCCGCAAGGCCTGGACGGGCAGTTCGACCGGCTTCATTAGCACCCGCGTCCAGTTCCCCACCTTCTGGGCCAACCAGAACCTCACGCTGCGCTGGCGCGTGGTGCACAACAATTTCAGGGCAGTGGTGGGCTACAATTTGGACGACGTGAAGTTGTCCTCGATCAGCTACTTCACTTCCACTTTCCAGCCCTACCTCTCGCTTACCAGCTCTGGTGGCACCCTGACCGAAGGAGGTCCAGCGGTAACCTTGACCCTTTCCACGCCGCTACCGCTCACGCAGCCTGTCACCGTGGGCTTGGACCTGAGCGGAAGCGGAAATGCAGATGATGTAAGCGGACCGCTCGTCCTAAGCCTGCCCGCCGGCCAAACCAGCGTCAGCAGCCAGCTCTCGGCGATCGCCGATGGAGTGGCGGAAGGTCACGAGACCTTAACGCTCACCGTTCCCGGCTGGACCTCGGAATATGCGCAGTACGAGCCCTACCGAGTGGAATTGAACCTCGAGGATCCACCCGGGGTGCCAGCGACCGTCAGCCTGTCCAAACTCGTCGCGATCTTCGATGGGACCGCGAAATCCGCGACGGTGAGAACCAGTCCCGCCGATCTCGCAGTGACGGTGACCTACAACGGCTCCGCCACGCCGCCGGTGAACGCCGGCAGCTACGCGGTGGTAGCCACGGTGACCGCCCCTGGCTTCTCCGGGAGCTCCACTGGCACCCTGGTGATTGCCTCCTCCTATGCGTCTTGGATTGCCGCTTTCCCTGGCTCAGAGGGCGCAGCGGGGCTCGCCAGCGGGGATATCGATCGCGACGGCTGGGACAATGCCGCGGAGTATACCTTCGGCACCTCGCCGGTGGATGCAAGTTCCGTGCCGCAACTAGTGCCGGTGGTGACGCCGGACGCGGTGCAATTGATGGTGCCGCCCGCCCCGCCAGGGATCACCCGCTTCGTCGAGACCTCCAGTGACCTCACGATCTGGACCACCACCGGGGTTGTGCCGATCAACGGTGGCTTTCAAGTGGCGCGGGATGGCCAGCAGCGCTTCCTCCGGGTCGCCTACGAGGTGGCGAATTAAGGGCCGTGCCAGCCTTCCCGGTCCAAATTCCCAGCTTGCGACAAACTCTGGTTCAGGCACTTTAGATGAAAAGTGAAGAGAACCAAATTACCACTGGCCTTGCTGGTGGCGCTTCTCGGTGGGGTTTGGATCGCGACGATCCAGCAGCACTCCTCTTCTGCTGACCCGGCCCCTGCCGCAGCCAAAGTCTCCGACCGTCCGCTACCCGTCCGCTCCTCCAGCGAACTGGCATGCGATGAATTGTCAGCAGTGCCGGCCCCGGAAGATTCCTTCCGGAAGATCCCGCGCGCCGTTCACCGAGATTCCAAAGAATCGCCCGAAGTGGCGACCACCGCCAGCAAGGAGGAGATCCAAGCCCGCAAGCTGGCGGCGCTGGAAGAGATTCTTGCCAGTATCGGCAGCTTCCCCGGACTCCCGAAGCAGTATCACGACCGCTTGGCGAATTACGCGGCCCAGCTTGCGACCTCGGAGACTCCGCGCGTGCAATGCTGGTCGCCGGATACCCCGCCCGCAATCGTCCATGCCTACCTGCGGGTCGAGCAGCGGATCGCCCAAGCATCCGGCCTGAGCCTGCAATCGCTGCAAGTCGCCGACCGCTGGACCCGCACCGCCGTCGATGGCACCGGCCAAAACACCCAAGGCCTGCCGGTCACTCTCACCTGGAGTATTGTTCCGGACGGCACCCCAATCCCTGCCAGCGAGACCGGCGAATCTTCCGACGCCAGCAGTCTGCGCGCGCGAATGACGTCAATCTATGGCGGCAACGCCAGCGGCGACCCCACCGCACAGCCGTGGTTCGCGGTCTTCCAAGCCGTCTTCGACAATCTGGCGGCGATCTCCGGCCTGCACTTTGTCTATGAACCGAATGACGATGGGGTTAGCATCACCGGCTCGAGCAACGGTTCCAACTGGGGTGTCCAGGGAACCCGCGGTGACATCCGCCTGAGCGGGCACTTGATCGACGGAGAAGGCGATAACGTCAACGGCAGCGTCCTCGCCTACGCCTACTATCCAGATGCCGGGGATGTGGTGGTTGATACCGGCGACAGCATTATCGAGAGCACCGCGAATACCTCGATCCGTCTGCGGAATATCCTCGAGCACGAGATCGGCCATGCCCTTGGTCTCGCCCACGTCTGTCCGGTCAATCAGACCAAGCTGATGGAGCCCAAAATCAACCTCGGCTTCCGCGGTTGCCAGTTCGACGACATCTACTCCCACCAGCGGAACTATGGTGATCCGCTGGAAGCCCATGACGCGGTCCGCAACAACGACAGCGCCGCCAATGCCACGCCGATCGCGTTGACCCCCGGCACCACCTCATCCTGGCAATGGCTAAGCATCGACGATAACAGCGACATCGACTTCTATTCCTTCTCCGCCACCGATCAGCAGCAGGTCACGGTGCGGATCATTCCTTCGGATCCCATCCTTCCCGCCGATCCGATCAACAACTCCTATCCGGAAGGTGCCCAAAATTTTGATGGCACTTGCAGCGCCGGCACCGCCTTTGATCCCACCAACCAGCAGGATCTGGTGCTGGACCTCTTGGCTAGTAATGGCAGCACGGTGGAAACTGCCGCCCCAAGCCAAGCCGCGGGCCTCACGGAGACCATCAGCACCTTCCAGCTTCCCGCTTCAGGCACCCACTACATCCGCGTACGTGGCGGCGCGAATGACCGCGCCCAACTCTACCGGATGGAAGTGCTGCTCGCGAATGCGCCCAAGATCTCGATCGCCTCCACCCGGCTCGATGCGGAGTCGAACAGCGGTGCCAACGGTTTCCCGGATCCCGGCGAAACCATTCGCCTCGGCATCACGCTCGCGAACAACGGCAATCTCCCGGCTTCCGCGCTCTCGGCCACGCTCTCCGTGCCGGGTGGCTCCACGGTCTTCAGCGGCACCAAGAGCTACGGTACGCTCGCTACCGGGGCTTCCTCCGAGCAGCTCTTTACCTTTGCCCTTGCCGGAGTAGCGGGCCAGATCCTGAACCTTAATTTGAACGTCAGCGCCACCGGCTACTCGGCGACCCTGCCGCTCACGCTGACCTTGGGAAGCACCCCGCTCGACGAACATTTCGACGCTTCTTCAAGCCTACCCGCGGGCTGGAGCCAGTCGACCTCCGGGGCCGGTAGCGCTTGGGTCATTTCGACCAATCGCTCGAATACCGCCCCGAATTCCGCCTTCTCTCCTTCCGTCAGCCCGAATGGCGAAGCCCTTCTGGTCTCGCCCTCTCTTATCATCGGGCCGCAAGGCGGCACCCTGGAGTTCAAGCATCGCTACGAGCTTGAATCCCGCTCCGATGGCGGAGTGGTCGAGGCCTCGCTCAACGGCGGAGCATGGTTCGATCTCTTCACCTCCGCGAACACCACGGTTCAAGCCGGCGACTACAACGACACCATCCGTTCGAATTCCAGCTCAGCGCTGCACGGTCGCGAGGTCTGGACTGGGACCTCCGGGGCCTTTGTCACCTCCCGCGTCGCTTTGCCGGCTAGCTGGGCGGGTTCCTCCGTGGCCTTTCGTTGGCGGCTGGTTCACAACAGTGCCACGGTCCTCTCCGGATGGAATGTCGATGACGTGAAGTTCGCCAACTCTGTTTCGGATCCCTTCCGGCCCTTCCTCTCGCTGATCGCTTCCGGGATCACGCTTGCGGAAGACACGCCGGCGACGCCTGTTCTGCTGACCCTTTCCACGCCGCTACCACTGGCCCAGCCGGTCAGCGTAAGCTTGGATACAAGCGGCAGCGGCAATGCGGCGGATCTCGATGGCGCCTTGACCCTCACTCTACCGATTGGCCAGACCAGTGCCTCGTTCGCGCTTACCGCTGCCCAGGACGGCTTGGTAGAAGGGCCGGAATCGATCGTGCTTTCGATTCCTTCCGCCGCGGCCGGTTTTGCTCCTCTGGCACCGTCGTCGGTCACGCTCGATATCGCGGATGCCACCGTCCACCCGGTGACCATCACTCTTTCGAATCTGGTAAACACCTACGATGGCCTGCCGAAAGCCGCCGGAGTCTCCACCGCTCCTTCCGGGGTAACCGTCGCGCTGACTTACAATGGCTCATCCGAGCCTCCGGTTAATGCCGGCACCTACGAGGTGGCGGCTACTGTCACTTCACCCGGATACAGCGGTAGCGCGAGCGGCACACTGGTGATCACATCGGCCTACACCGCTTGGATTTCCACCTTCGTGGACCCGGAAGATCCTGCGGCCGGCCCCGGAGATGATCTGGATGGCGACGGCTGGGACAATGCGGCTGAATACACCTTCGGCACCTCGCCAGCTGATGTAGCCTCACAGCCACACGTGGTTCCGGTTCTGGGCGCGGAGACTCTGGAATTGGCCGTGCCGCCTGCACCGCCGGGCGTGATCCGCTTCGCACAGACCTCAAGCGATCTGAGCAACTGGACCACCGCTGGCGTCGCCGAGATCCCCGGCGGTTTTCGGGTCACCCGCACCGAGGGCCAGCGTTTCCTGCGGATCGTCTATCAGGTGGTTAACTGATTTTCCCTCCAAGCGCTTCCGAAATCGCCTCGGGATTCTCATTGAATCTTGCGGAGTTTCGGAATCAGGATGGTAGCGAACCAACTACCTCCGCGCTATGGGACTCATGGACTTCATCAAGGGCGAGCTTCTCGAGATCATCGAGTGGCAGGACGATTCACGCGACACCATCGCCTGGCGTTATCCGGACGATGACAAGGCGATCAAGAATGGAGCCCAGCTCATCGTGCGTGAGAGCCAGACCGCGCAGTTCCTCTATCTCGGCCAGTTCGGGGATACCTTCGGTCCGGGCAAGCACACGCTCACTACCGACAACATCCCGGTGCTGACCCGCATCAAGGGTTGGAAGTACGGCTTCCAGAGTCCCTTCAAGGCGGACGTCTATTTCGTCAATACCCGGCTCTTCACCGGCAACAAGTGGGGCACCGCGAACCCGATCATGCTGCGCGACGCCGATCTGGGCATCGTCCGCGCGCGGGCCTACGGGACCTACGACTTCAAGGTGGTGAACGTGCAGACCTTCCTGAAGGAAGTGGCCGGCTCGGATCACGACTTCCGCGTGGATGAATTCGGCGACACGATGCGCTCGCGGATCGTGAGTATTTTCTCCGATGCCTTGGCCAGCGCGCACGTGCCGGTCTTCGATGTGGCGACGCGCTACACCGATCTCGGCGATGCGCTGTTGCCGCTGATCAATCCGGTGATCTCCGCAAAGTACGGGATCGAGGTCGCTTCCTTCGTCGTCGAGAACGTCAGCGTTCCGCCGGAAGTGGAAGAGGCGATCGACAAGCGCTCGGCGATGTCCGCGATCGGCAACCTCAACGACTACGTGAAGTACCAGATGGCGCAGGGTATGGCTGCCGGCGGCGGTGGTGGTGCCGCGGGCACCGCCAGCGAACTGGCGGTCGGTTTCGCCGTGGCCAAGGAGCTGATGCAGCAAGGTGGACTCACCGGTGGCGGGGCTCCGCCGCCGCTGCCGGGCGGTGCACCTGCCGCTGCTGCTGCCGCACCGGCGAATCCTGATGTACTGGATCCGCCCACGGTCGCGTGCATGCTCGGGGTTTCCGAAGCGGACGTGATGACGGAAATCGAGTCCGGCAATCTGGCCGCCAAGAAGATCGGCTCCAGCTATCGCGTGACGCGCGCAGCGCTGGATGCCTTCCTCGCCCACTGAACAAACTGACGGTGAAAGCTTGATGCTGGGGTGGGACCACCCCGGCACCACACCATGGAGACCCCAGAGTCACCGGAGCTTCCGGACGCGAGCCAAGCGCCGATCGAGGTACCGACCAAACGCATGCCGCCGCCCCTGCCGGGGGACCGCGGCGTGGCGGCGGAGGTTCGTTCGCTGGAGCGACATGTCTGCCCGGAGTGCGGCGGCAAGGGCGAGTGGGACCCCGGCAAGAAGGAACTCGTTTGCCCTTACTGCGGCACGCACTTCCCGCGCGTCGGGCCACCACCCCTGGTTGGCTCGATCATCGAGCACGACCTTGACCAGACGCTTGCGGATTTGGGCGACAAGGCCAGCGAGGTCGATACCGCCACCCGCCGCGTGCAGTGCACCAACTGCCACGCCGTACTGGTGCGCTCGGCGGATACCGTGGCCCAGCACTGCGACTTCTGCGGTTCGCCCGAGCTACTGGACTACACGGACATCCATAGTCCGATCAAACCGGAGTCGCTGCTCCCCGCGGTGGTTTCGAAGGAGACCGCCTACCACTCACTGAAGAAGTTCCTCGGCGAGCGTTGGTTCGCGCCGAACGATCTGAAGCGTCGCAACCTCGTCGATCGCATCAATCGCGTCTATCTGCCGTACTGGACCTTCGATGCCTCCGCCGAATGCCCGTGGACCGCGGAGAGCGGCACCTATTACTGGGTGACCGTCACCGACCGTGATGCCAATGGTAGGACCGTGACCCGCCAGGAGCGTCGAGTGAAGTGGCGGCCCGCGAGTGGGCACGTTTCGACATGGTTCGACGACGTCGTGGTTTCCGGCTCTCGCGGTCTCGATATCGGCTTGCTGATCAAGCTGGAGCCCTTCCCGACCAAGGATCTGGTGCCCTACGAGACGCGCTATGTCTCCGGCTGGCAGGTCGAGCACTACCAAGTCCCGCTGATGGATGCCGCGCGCAACGGCTTCGGCACCATGGAGGCCATGCTGCGGGAGATGTGCGGGCATGAGGTGCCCGGCGATACCTACCGCAACCTCAACATCTCCCCGGAATTCTCCGACAAGACTTTCAAACACATCCTCGTTCCCATCTGGCTGCTGGCCTACCAGTACCGCGGCAAGACCTGGCAAGGGGCAGTGAATGCCGTAACCGGTGCGACCTATGCGCGCTTCCCGCTAAGCCCGTGGAAGATCGCCTTCGTCACACTGCTGGTGATCCTGGTGATCGTGATCATTGCGGTAATGGCGAACTCAAGATAGCTTCCCAGCTCATGTCCAAGGGAGGGATCAACACGAAGTCGATCTCCACGCCGCCCGAGGCCAAGGACGGCCTGCGGGTATTGGTGGCGAGATTTCGCGGCCATCGCGTGCCGAAGAGTCGCTACGATTTGTGGCTCCCGAGCCTCGGGCCGAGTGAGGACTTGTTGAAGCAATTCCTCGCAGGAGAGATCACTTGGGCGAAGTTCTCCCGCGAATACGGTCGCGAGCTGTGGCTGGACGGTGGCGCGGATGAGCGCAATCACACGGTGAAGAACCACGGGCAGAAGGGGCTGCTGCGGATACTCAAGTATCTCGCGCGCCAGCAGACCATCACGCTGCTCTGCCATTGCGCGGAGGATGAGAAGCATTGCCACCGCCATCTGCTGCGGCAAACTCTGCTCGGAGCAAAAGTGACGCTCTGAACGGCTGATGCGCATCGATATCCTGACCCTCTTCCCCGAGATCGCGCTCGCGCCGCTGAGCGAGAGCATCATCCAACGCGCTCGCGCCGCGGGACTGGTGGAGATCCAGGCGCACAACATCCGCGACTGGGCCACGGACAAACACCGCCGCACCGACGATACGCTCTGCGGTGGCGGACAGGGAATGCTGATGATGCCGGGGCCGATCTTCGCCGCGATCGAGGAACTGAAAACACCAGAGACGAAGGTGATCCTGATGACTCCGCAAGGCCGGGTCTTCAAGCAGGCCATCGCCCGTGAGCTCTCGGAAGAGAAACATCTGATCCTGCTCTGCGGTCACTATGAGGGCGTGGATCACCGCGTGATCGAAGAGTTGGTCGATCTTGAGCTTTCGATCGGTGACTACGTGCTGACCAACGGTGCGATCGCCGCCGCGGTGGTCACGGATGCATTGGTGCGATTGCTACCCGGTGCCTTGGGCGACGAGCGTTCGCATCAGGATGAATCCTTCTCCGATCCGAATCTGCTCGAAGCACCGGCCTACACCCGGCCGATCGATTTCCGCGGCTTGAAAGTGCCCGATGTGCTGATCTCCGGACATCACGCGAAGATCGCGACATGGAAGAAAGAGAAGGCGTTGGAGCGCACGCGCGCCAATCGCCCGGATCTTTTGCATGACGCTGACGCTTGAGTGTCAGTGGTGACCATTCCGCCCCAGTTCTTGGCGCTTGCCCGGCGTGGCGGCGCGAGTAGAAATAAAACGAACGGCTTTGCTTAACTTTGATTAATTATCGCTTTCCGTCGTGTAGAGTAGCCGTTATCGATGGAACCGACGAACAGAACCTGAAACTCACCGTTTGTATTCTATGAAGCGTATTTCGACCCCAATCTGGATGAGTCTCGCCCTTGCCCTGAGCCCGCTTGCCGTGGCCCAGGAAGCCCCCGCCCAACAACAGGCACCCGAAGCCCCCGCCGCGCAGGAAGTTGTGGCGAGCAAGGCTGACGAGATTGCCGCGATGCAAACCGCCATTGCGGAAGCCCGCAAAGAAGCCGCCAGCGTAGCTGGCGAACGTGACACCGCCCTCAAGGAGACCGCTGCGATCCGCGAAGCGAAGCAGCAGCTCGAAATCCAACTCGCCGACCTGCGCAAGCAACTGGAGCAATCCAACCACGAGGTCTGGCAGTGGAAGGACAAGGTGGCAGTGCTCGAGAAGAAGCTCGGTGCCGGCGAGGAAGCATTCGCGAAGCTCGCGACCTTCCGCGACGAAGTCGCCGTAGCGATGAAGGAGATGGCCACCCTGAAGGAAGGCCTTGCTGATGTCCGTGGCGAACTGCAAGCCCCCGCCGAGCGCGTGGCGCTGAAGCAGGAACTCGCTGACCTGAAGGCCGCCCGTGACACGGCGACCGCCAGCCTCGAGGACCTCCGCAACACCTCGAAGCAGCAAGTTGAGACGCTGGCCAAGGTGCAGCACGAGCGCGACACGCTCACCAAGAACCTGACCGCCGCCAACGAGCAGCTCCAGACCGCTCGCAACGAAGCCGCTGGCTTGATGGATTCCAAGGCAGTCGCCGAGAAAAACCTCGAGGCGACCCGCACCGAACTCGCCGCTACCCGCGACGCGCTCGGCAGCCTGCAGAAGGAGTCCGCACAACTCCGCGGCACCCTTCAGCCGCTGGCCGCCGAGATCCAAGCCGTGAAGGACCAGGCCGCCAAGGCCAGCTCCGCGATCCAGGAAGCCTCGACCGCCCGCGAGAAGGCTGAACTGGCCCGCAACAAGGTGGAAACCGAGCTCAAGGAAGTGAACGGCCAGCTCGCCTCCGCCCTCGACACGCAGAACGGCCTGAAGCAAATGGTCGCTACCAAGACCCAAGAGATCGACGGCCTGCGCAAGAAGATCGAGCAGATGGAGCAGACCGCGAAGAACGGCACCGAGCAGTAAAGCCCGGCGTTCCCAACTTATTTCAAAAGCCGGATCCGAAAGGGTCCGGCTTTTTTGTGTCCTGTGAAGGACTGCATCTCAGCGTGACTCCTGCCGGCTCCGATACTCCCGCGGCGAGCGGCCGGTGACCTTCTTGAAGACGCGGGAAAAGTAAGCCTCGTCGCAGAAGCCGAGGGTGCGTGCGATCTCCGCGGACTTCAGGTCGGTGGAGTCGAGCATGCGGGCCGCGAGATTGATCAATTGCTGGCGGTGATACTTGTGGGGAGGCACGCCGGCATGGGCGCGGAAGGCACGGCGGAAGGTCTCGTAGTGGATGCCCAGTTCCTTCGCTGCATGCTCTGCACTGGAGTCTGGACGTGCCAGCAGGCGGCAGGCATCTGCAAACCAAGCAGGTCCCGAAGCCACCGCTGACATCTGCGGATTGGCGCCTTCGATTGCTGCAGCGAGCAGCGACTGGAAAGCGCAGAGCCGGGTGAGCGGGCCCGAGGTTTCGTCGAGCACCCCACACCAGAACTCTTCCAGCCAAGCCTCCGGATTGCCCAAGTGACCAGTCGGCACCTCCGGATCAAGCAAGCGCTGCTGTCGCCAACTTTCAAAAACCGGTCCCTCAAACATCACGTAGATCTCGTCCCAGCCACCCGGCCGCTGCGGCCCATAGCAGTGACCCAGTTCGGGAAACACCAGGATCCAATCGCCCACCGCGATACTCCGTTCACGCCCGTGCTCGTCCTCGTAGTGACCCTCGCCGCGGGTAATCACGACGAGCGCGTGGCGCCGCAGGTAGCGGAAGCGACTCATGCGTCCGGATGAATTCCGGACCTCACCGATTTCGACCAGGGTGCCGAGCCGGGACCGCACCTGCTGCGACCAGATATTCCAGACTCGCTCGCTCATCCGTCACCCATTTCGGTGACTTTCTTACCAAAATCCACAAGAATTACCATGATCGTCCAAGCGGGGACGGTGAGAGATTGAGGGATTCCCGCGTATGATGTGCCCCAAGCGATGCGCCGCGTTCTTCCCATTATTGCCCTGTCAAACCTGTCCCTCCAAGCGGTGGAACCGGTCGACTTCAACCGCGACATCCGGCCGATCCTCAACAAGAACTGCACCACCTGCCATGGCGGGGTGAAGCAGGCCAGCGAGGTGTCTTTCATCTACCGCGAAGAAGCGCTGGGCAAAGGCGAGTCCGGCAAGGTGGTGGTGGTGCCCGGCGATCCTGCTGCCTCCGAACTGGTGCACCGGATCAAGAGCAACGACCCGGAAGAAAAAATGCCGCCGCCGAAGGAGCATCCGCATGGCCTCGAGCCGCAGCAGGTCGAGCTGCTCGAGCGCTGGGTCAAGGAGGGCGCGAAGTGGGGTGAGCATTGGTCCTTCCAGAAGCCGGAGGAACCACCAGTGCCAAGCTTGCAGAATACCGCTTGGCCGAAGCAGGACCTCGACAAACTTGTGCTCGCGAAGCTGGAAGCACTCAAGCTGTCCCCTGCCCCGGAAGCATCTCCCGCCGAGTGGTTCCGCCGGGTTTCGCTGGATCTGATCGGACTACCGCCCTCCCCCGAGGAGTGGACCGCCTTCCAGCAAGCAGCGGCAGCCAATCCGCAGGCGGCGATGGAAGCTGCAGTCGACCGGCTGCTGGCATCACCACAATTCGGTGAGCGCTGGGCGGCGATGTGGCTCGACCTCGCGCGTTACTCGGACACCACCGGCTTCGAGAAGGATCCGCACCGCGACATCTGGCCCTTCCGCGATTGGGTGATCCGCGCCTTCAACGCGGACATGCCCTTCGATCAGTTCACGATCAAGCAGCTCGCGGGTGATTTGTTAGACAACCCGGAAGCCGGCGACCTGATTGCCACCGGCTTCCACCGCAACACCCAGAACAACACCGAGGGCGGGACCGACGATGAGGAATACCGTCTGGCCGCGGTGATGGACCGGACCAACACCACTTGGACGGCGTGGAATGCCACCACCTTCGGCTGCATCCAGTGCCACTCACACCCCTACGATCCCTTCCCGCACGACGATTATTACAAGTTCATGGCCTTCTTCAACAACACGGAGGACGTGGACCTGAACAACGAGTTCCCGCGCACCAAGGTGGCGGACGATGCGGCGAAACAGGCTGATGTGGTGAGGTTGGAGAAGGCAACGCGGGCCCTGCGCTCCGCGATCAATGACGAAGGCCTGACTGTCGCGGATCAGTTGGGCAACTGGCAGGTCTTCATCACCACTTCCGCCAAGTCGAGCGGGCCGGAGGGCGTGCTCACACCGCAATCCGACGGCATCATCCTTGCCTCCGGCACCAACCCCACCGGCGCGGTTTACACTTTAACAGGACCGGCGAAGTCCTTCGCCACGCTGCAGCTCGATATCCTGCCGAAGAGCGATAACCCGAAGGACTGGGCCGAGCGCGGCGCGATGGTCTCGAAGCTGGAGGTGGATCTGGTGAAGGCGGATGGCTCGCGGACGCCGGTGAAGTTCAAGGAAGTGGTCGCCGACTTCATGGCCGGTCCTTTTGATCCGAATGAAGCAATCCGCGATGGCGTACCCGGCTTCGGTGACTTCCCGATGCTGCGCGGCCCGCGCCGTGGTTGGTTCGTGCCCGATGGCCCGGTGGTTGCCGGAGAGGGCGATCAACTTGAGGTCCGCATCCGCCATGGCGCGGTGTGCAATGGCGAAAACCAGTCCTGCGTGCTGAACCGCTTCAAGATCTCGCTGACGGATGAAGCGAAGCTCAACGACTTCGTCCGCACCCCGGAGCGCGCCACCCGCTGGCAGGAGCAGCAGCAGAAGCAACAGGAGCTCGGGGGCATCCCCGGCAAGGGCATTCCGGTGATGCAGGAACGGATCGGCAAGGCCACGCGCGACACGCGGGTCTTCATCCGCGGCAACCGCATGACCCGCGATCACTCGGTGCAACCCGCCATTCCCGCGATCACCGGACCGCCGGAGAAGAAGGACAATCTGAACCGCCTCGACATGGCGCAGTGGATCGTCGGCGACAGCAATCCGCTGGCGGCCCGGGTGCTCGCCAATCGCCTGTGGGCCGAGCTCTTCGGGGTTGGGATCGTGGAAACGCAGGAGGACTTCGGCAGCTCCGGCCTGCCGCCGTCCAATCAGCCGCTGCTCGATCATCTCGCCCTGCGCCTGCAGAAGCATCACACTTGGCACATCAAGCCCTTCCTGCGTGAGCTGGTACTATCCGCCTCGTACCGCCAGGCCTCGAAGGCCGCTCCAGATCTGGTCGCCCGCGATCCCAAGAACCAGCTCATTGCCCGCGGCCCGCGTTTGCGGCTCACCGCGGAGATGGTGCGCGACCAAGCGCTGCTCGTGTCCGGCCTGCTTTCCACCAAGCAATTCGGCCCGCCGGTCTTCCCGCCGCAGCCGGATGGCATCTGGAAGTCCGTTTACAATGGCGAAAAGTGGAATACCTCCCAAGGTGAAGACCGCTACCGCCGCGGGATCTATACCTACTCCAAGCGAACCAGCGGCTACCCCGCCTTCCTGACCTTCGATGCTCCGACGCGGGATGTTTGCTCGGCACGCCGGATCTCCACCAACACTCCGCTGCAGGCCTTGGTCACGCTCAACGACCCGGCCTACATCGAACTCGCCCAGGCCTTCGCCAAGCGGATGGCTGGCAGTACGCCCGCCGAACGAATCGCCGCTGGCTACAAGCTGATCACGCTCGAAGACGCGCCACAGCCGGTCATCGACACGCTTGCCAAGCTCCACACCGCGGCGAAGGCGGATTACGAGCAAACGCCCGCGGAATCCGCCAAGCTGGGCCCCAGTGCGGATGAAGCCGCAATGGTCCTAGTCGCCAACACCCTTCTTAACTCCGACATCGCGCTGAACCGATGAACTTGTTCCAACAACTCCACATCGAGCGTGCCCAGCACCACACGCGCCGGCACTTCTTGCAGAACTGCTCGATGGGGCTCGGAGCCCTGTGGTTCGCTTCCCAAGGCCAGGGGGCGCCCTTGCAGAAAGATCCCGCGAATCCGCTGCTGCCAGACTTGCCGAACTTCGCGGCCAAGGCGAAGCGGGTGATCTTCCTCCACATGGCGGGCTCGCCGAGCCAGCTCGAGCTCTTCGACTACAAGCCGGAGCTCGCGAAGCTCGATGGCAAGGAGTGCCCGAAGGAATTCCTCGAAGGCAAGCAGTTCGCCTTCATCCAGGGCGTGCCGAAGATGCTCGGCTCACAGTTCCCTTTCCATCAGGCGGGCAAGAGCGGCCAGTGGATCTCCGACCGCTTGCCACAGTTCGAGCAGGTCATCGACGATGTCTGCTTCATCAAGTCGATGTGGACGGACCAGTTCAACCACGCCCCGGCACAGTTGCTCCTCCACACCGGCAACCAGATCCTCGGCTCGCCCTCGATCGGCGCTTGGTCCACTTACGGGCTTGGCTCGGAGAATTCGAATCTGCCCGGCTTCATTGTGCTGACTTCCGGCGGTAACAACCCCGATGCTGGCAAGTCGGTGTGGGGCGCGGGCTATCTACCGAGCGTTTATCAGGGCGTGCAGTGCCGCTCGCGCGGCGAACCGGTGCTGTATCTCTCCAATCCCGATGGCGTCTCGCAGGCACTGCGCCGCCGTACGCTCGATGCACTGAACGACCTCAACCAACGCGTCGCCACCGAGACAGGCGATCCGGAGACGGTCACCCGCATCGCCCAGTATGAGATGGCCTTCCGCATGCAGATCCATGCCTCGGATGCCTTCGACCTGAAGCAGGAGCCAGAGTCGATCCACCAGCTCTACGGCACCAAGCCCGGCGAAGAATCCTTCGCCAATAACTGCCTGCTGGCCCGCCGCCTGGCCGAGCGCGGGGTCCGCTACATCCAGCTCTTCGACTGGGGCTGGGACTCCCATGGCACCGACAAGGGGACGGACCTCAAGCAGGGCTTCGTCAGCAAGTGCAACCAGATCGACCGTCCGATCGCGGCCCTGATCAAGGATCTCAAGCAGCGCGGTCTGCTCGATGAAACCCTGGTCGTCTGGAGCGGCGAATTCGGCCGCACGCCGATGCGCGAAAACCGCGGCGGCGTCGAGATGCCCTTCGTCGGCCGCGACCACAGCCCGGGTGCCTACACGCTGTGGATGGCCGGCGGCGGGGCCAAGGGTGGCCTCAGCTACGGCGAGACTGATCCTGTCGGCTACGAGGCCGCGATGAACAAGGTCAGCGCCCACGACTTCCACGCCACGCTCATGACCATGCTCGGCTTCGACCACAAGAAGCTGACCTATCCCTTCCAAGGCCTCGACCAGCGGCTCTCCAACGTGACCAAGTCCTCGCGGATCGTGAAGGAGGTCATCGCTTGAAGAGAGATGGCTCCTTCTCATCTGACGTGCCTTGCCTTCGGGGCTGCGCCGCAAAAGGGACCAGCCACCTGAAGGGCGAGCAAACCGCGGAAGAAAACTTTTCCTGATTTTTCTGCAGCCCTGTTGTCTGATTTTCCGAGTGAGTGCCGGTAAATCGGAAAAGATGCAGGCTTCGATCGATTCACCGGCCGGATTGGCCACGGATTCCGAACTCTTGGCGCGCTTCGCTGGCAGCGGCGAAGAGGCGGCCTTCGCCGAACTGGTCCGCCGCCACAGCCCCTTGGTTTTTGCGATCGCGCGCCGCCGCTTGGGAGACTCCGGCTTCGCGGAGGACGCGGCACAGCAGGCATTCATCGCCATGGCCCGGCGGGCGCAGAAGCTCCGCTCGATTCCCTGTCTGGCAGCTTGGCTGCACAGGGTGACGGTTTATGAGGCGACCACCATCATTCGCCGCGAGGCCCGGCACCGCCGCCGCGCTTCACAGGCGGCACAGCCCGATTCCGGCATGGCTGCCGGGCCGGATCTGGATGAGGCGCTGGCCTCGCTGCCCGGGCGCGATCGCGAGATCCTCCTCCTCCACCACTTCGAACGGCTCGGTTACACCGAAATTGCCCGGCGCATGCACATCACGGCAGCGGCGGCCCAACGCCGCGGGCACCGTGCGCTGGCCCGCCTGGCGGGGTTGCTGAGGCGGCGGGAGAATGAGGCTGCCTGTAGTATGTGGCTGGCGGCAGGGCTTGCCCCGCTCAGCACGGAGGTGCCGGGGCGCTTCACCGAGCGGGTGCTGGCCATCAAGAAGCCCGCTTCCTTCGGCGTGCCGGGGCTGCCCCTGCTCGCCGGCTTCGCCGTGGTGGGTGCAGCGGCGCTTGCCGTGCAGGTGACCCGCCCTCCGGCTCCTCCCCATCCTGCCGTCGTACCGCCCGCGGCACCATCCACCGCGATGTTGCCGCGCGGCGAAGTCCGCAAGCCCCGCTATAGCGTGGCGGACGAGCAATTGGCGGAGGACTTCCGCGAATTCATCACCCGGGCGAAACTCGATTCCAAGGACGCCTGGGAATGGGCGAAAGCGCGCCCGGCCGGACCCATGGAGTCGCGGTGGATTTCAGAAGGCCCCCAGTACTTCCTGGGCCAGGCGGCATGGCATCTGGCGGATCGTGACCTGCGCGCGGCGGAACGACTACTCGAGGTGGTGGAGGGAACGACCGAACGCACGGCCATCATCGGCGGGATCTTCTACTCGCGCGCGCGGGACAACTTCGCGTCCGCCATCGCCTGGGTGGATTCGTTTCCGGAGGAATACGAGAGGAGAGGAGTCTTCCACTCCGGCGTCTACTTCCACAGTGAGAACGGGCGGGACTACGACTACCCGGGTGCTCTCAAGCTCGCGCGCTCGCCGGAAGTGCGGGAATGGCTGATCCGGGAAACCTTCTTCAAGTCGCGCAAGTGGGACGAAGGCCTGATCGAAAGCGTCGCCGGCGAATTGCAGGGCGATGACCGCCGCGCCGCGCTGGCTCACGTGGCCATGATGCGGCTGGAGCGCAATGACCCGCAGGCCTACCAGATCCTGGATGAGATCAAGTTCGCCGATTCCTTTTCCATCTTCCCTGCCGTGGGCAGGGAGCTCCGCGATCCGCGGCAGTTCTTGGACTGGATCGCCACGCAAAAGGATGGGGCGGAGCGCCATAGTCTGGTGATGAACCTCTGGCGGGACTGGTCGTTCGAGGATGCCCCTGCTGCCGCCGCTTGGGCACTGGAGGCGAACCGCAAGGGCGGAGTCGCTGGTATCACCCTGACGCCTCAAGACCCCGTGACCCAACGCCTGATGACTCCGGCATCGCCATGAGAGCCTCCGCCATCTTGCCGCTGATCCCGCTGCTGGCCATGGCCGCGTGCTGGGAAGAGAAAGCCGCGGTGCCAGCCGGGAAGCCTGCGAAGACGCAGACATCCTTGCCACCGGCTACGAGTTCCAGCGTGGGAACGAATGATGCCTACAACACCTTCGTGGTTCGGACCCCGGAATTCCTGATCCGGACCAGCGGGGAAATCTGGGTGAAGTCCAATCTCTCCGCAGACGAAGCCGCAGCGGCCTTGGCGGAGATCCGCAAACTACCGCTTTCCTCGATGCGCGATGCGGCCATCGGCCAAGTGATCCGCGAGCTGGCAAAGGGTGATCCTGCGCAGGCCCGCGCGCTGCTCAAGGAGTGGACGGATGCTGCGAACGGAGCGTGGAAGGACGCTGCTGCTACGGTGGCGATCGGCTACGCCAAATCCAAATCAGATGAGCTGATGGGTTTCGTCACGGTGGATGTGCCTCCCGGCCTGCGGAGCGAGATCTGGGGCTCCTGCCTTTGGGAGATTCCTGCGAAGGAGCGCTTGGCCTACTTGGATCAAATTGTCGAAAGCCGCCAGAAGCTGTGGATCGTCGGGGACTTGGTATCGGACTGGCTGCGGGAGGACCCGCAGGCTGCCGTGGCTTGGCTGGACGGCTTCGCGGCGGGAAAGGACCAAACGGAACTCGCGATCCTCGCGGAGCCTCATGTCTTCTTCAGCCTCGATCGGATGTCGCCTCCGCCCATGTCGGGGGAAAGTTGGCTGGCGGCGCTGCGTCTGGCGTCGACTCCGGAGGCGCGTGCCTTCCTGGCGCGGCAAGCGCTCGCGGGGGCCGGAGCGGAGCCAGCGGGTGCGCTCATGAACGAACTGGCGGAGGCGGATCCGGCAGTGGCTGGCTTGGCCCGCGATGCGAGGAGCAAGCAGGATCCCGCTGCCTATGCTGCCGGGCTGGACCCCGCGGAGGCCATGGCCCTCCCCGCTGCGGTCGCGGAGCAGCTGGTGCAGGCATGGGCGGAAAAACAGCCGCGCCGCGCCCTGGAGTGGGCCTTGGAACAAGGCCGGCCGGAGGCTGCCACTGCGCTCGAAAAACTCTATTCCCAAGAGCCGCAGGAGGCGCTCGCCCTGCTGCCCAAGCTCACGCCGGGCAAGGAGTTGGACAATGCCCTAGGTTGGATCTGCATCACTACTGCGGACCAAGGTCAGGCGGAAATGGCGCGCAGCTTCCTGAAATACGTGGGCGATCCTGACCGCCGCGAGAAGATCCGCAAGCGCGTGGAAGAGGAGGCCGCCGCCAAGGCAGCGCAGAAGTAAGGGTGCGGGAAAAACTTCCCTGTTTTTTCCGTCCGCTTTGTCTGATTCTCCCGCTCTGCGGCAGGGAGTCTGTGAAATGCACCCTTCACTTGAATCGTCACCCACCACGGCAAACGACGCCGACTTGCTGGCAGCCTTTGCGGCCAGCGGGGATGATCCGGCCTTCGCCGAGCTGGTGCGGCGCCACCTGCCTCTGGTGCTGGCGGTCACCCGGCGGCGCTTGGGCGGCTCCGGCTTGGCGGAGGATGCGGCCCAGCAGGTCTTCATCGCCCTGTCGCGGCGAGTCCGGCAGCTGAAAAACATCCCCTGCCTCCCGGCATGGTTGCAGCGCGCCGCGGTGCTGGAGTCCTCGCGCCTCGCCCGCGGCGAATCCCGCCACCGCCAGCGGGCGGTGGCAGCACAGGGCCTGCACAATGGCCCGGCAGTAGACGCAGGTGCCCGCGAACTGGACTCCGCCCTGGCCGCCCTGCCGGAAAAAGACCGCCAGATTCTGCTGCTCCACCATTTCGAAAAGCTCGCCTATGAGCAGATCGCCCGCCGCTTGGGTATCACGCCAGAGGCCGCCCAGCGCCGCGGCCACCGGGCGCTTGAGAAGCTCCGCGGGCTGCTCCAGCGGCAAGGCCACAGCCACAGCGGCGAGGCCTGCGCGATGTGGCTGGCGGGAGGCCTGGCACCGGCTACCACGAGGATCCCCAAGGACTTCGTGACCCAAACCGCGGCGCTGAAGAAAACGGCCACCGGCACCCTGCCTTGGCTACCCCTCGCTGCCGTCGTGGTGCTCGGGGGTGGCACTTGGGCAGCAGTGGAAGCCAACCGCCCGCCACCGCCGTCTCCTTCTCCCCCACCCCTCGCTACCGCGCCAAGCGCGGAGCGCAGCGTCTCGCACCGGCGCGCGCCCAAGACTCCGGACGACAAACTCAGTCCCGCCATCCACGAGTTCATCTCTCTCGCCAAGAAGGATCCGAAGGCGGCCTGGGAGTGGGTCAAGGAGCATCAGGAGTGGAAGGAGTTCTTCCGGACGGCCGTGCCTGCACTGGCCGACCGCGATCCTGCGGCGGCGGAAGGTTTCCTGGAAATCCTAACGGGACGCGAGGTGCGGGTGAAGGTCATTGGCGGAATCTTCAACTCGCGAGCCGACGCGAATTTCGATACGGCGGTCGCGTGGATCGATTCCTTCCCCGAGTCCTACGAGCGGCTGGCGATCATCCATGGCAACCATTCTTACATCAATTCAGAGTGGCTTGATCACGACTATGCGGGTGCCCTGAAGTTCACTCATTCCCCGGAGATCCGGCATTGGTTGATCCGAGAAGCCTGCGAGAAATACGCCGCAGTGAACGAACCGGAGATCGAAGCCCTGGGCCGACGCCTGCAAGGCGATGACCGGCGCCAAGCGCTTGGCTGGGCCGCCTCGCTTTTGCTCCAGCGCGACGATCCTCGCGGCTACGAACTGCTCGACGAGGTGAAGCCCGACGATCTTCCCAACGGCGATGAACTCGCCAAGCGCGACCCGAAGGCGCTACTCGATTGGGCCGCGCGACAGACGGACGGATTGGATCGCTACAGCATGATGTTCGGCATTTGGAACTGCTGGGGCCAACGCGATGCAGCCGCCGCTGCGGCTTGGGGGCTGGAGTACAACCGACGGTCCAAGGATAGGCCTTTTTCCCCCTTCGACCCGGCTGTCGAACGCCTGATGAAGCAGCCATGAGACCGCATCTCCTGCCCATCTTGTTCCTGTTGGCCTGCGCCTCCTGCCAACGGGAGGAAAAGACTGCAAGGGCCGCCAGCGCGCCCGCGCCCGCCCCCGCAAAGCAGGCGGAGCGCTCCACCAGTCCTCCGGATCCCATCGATCAGAAGCCCCTGTTAAATACCCCGCGGATCTGGATTTCAGCTGTCGGCAGTGCCTCTTCTCTCAAGGGCGATGTCGCTACGAATGCCGCGGACATGATCGCGGACCTGAACACGCTGCCACCGTCCTCATCACGCGACAGCGTCTATCAATCGGTGATCTCGCAACTCTCCAAGTCCGATCCGGCACAAGCCCGCATCTTCCTGAAGGAATGGAAGGGCCTAGCCGGAAACTGGAGCAAGGCAGCACAAGAGATCGTCCGCCAACTCGCGAAGTCGCAGCCCGCGGCGGTGACCGACTTCATCACCAAGGATGTGCCGCCCGGGCTCCAGATTGAAGTCTGGGGGGCCTATATCCAAACGCTCTCGCCCGAGGAACGGCCCGCCGTTCTTGAGACCCTGCCGGAGAGCCGGGAGAGGCTCTACATCGTCGGCTCCCTGATCCGTGATTGGGTGGTGACGGATCCCGCCGCCTTGGCCGCGTGGCTCGATCAAAACCCCCTCGGCAATGACTCTTCCGAGCGGCAGGCTCTGGAGTCGCTCCGCGGCATCTTCAATCCCGCGGCCAACGAACCCACTCTCTGGCTCGCCGCCTTCCACGCCGCCAAGACTCCCGAGGCGCAGCGTTTCTTCGCCGAGAATGCCCTCCGTCTTGCCAATCCTGAGCAGCGCGCCCAATGGCGTATCGAACTCGCCACGGCCGTGCCGGGCCTCAACGATGGCAGCGACAAGCGTCCATGGAGCGATGATCCCGCCGCGTGGACTGCCAATCTTGCGGAGGCCGACATCGCCAACATGCCCGGGGAAAACGCCGAGGAATTGGTTAGAAGCTGGGGTCAGAAAAACCCGCGCAAGGCTCTGGAATGGGCGCTTGCCCACAACCGCCCCGAGGCGGCCCAAGCGCTCGACTTGCTCTACTACCAGGAGCCGAAGGAAGCGGTCGCCATGGCCCCCAATCTCGAAGCGGGTCCGGCACGGGATGCGGTCCTGTCAACGATCTGCTCCGTGGCTGCACACTTTGGAGATACCCACGCCGCGCAAACCTTATTGCCGCTGATCAGTGATCCGAGCCGACAGGAGCTTACCCGCAGGCAGGTCGAGGAAAGCCTGGCGAGGAAGAAGAAGAGATAAGGGCCGCCGGCGGAGCACGAGGTGCGCTCCTTACGCAAAGAACCCCGGCCGCCGTAGTTATCGGGCCGGGGTTCTCGTGGGAGGGCTGGAGGAGATTCTTGGCTCAGTTCTCGGCACCGTTCACGCGCAGGAAATTGCGCGTGCCACTGACCGGGATGGTGGCCTCCATGCGGGTGTAGTCCGCAGGTGCGCCGGATTGATCATTGGCGGTCGCCGGGTTCACCGGACTGGTGGTCCATTCCCCGGCAAGGCTGGCATTCTGTTGGAGTGTGTAGGTCACGCCGCTGCTCCGCTGCAGCCAGCGCAGCACCATACCGCTTGCACTGTTGCTCGCACTGACCGCGCTGCCGCTGCCAACCGCAGGCGAGCTACCGAAGAAGAACTCCTTCTCGTTGCTCAGCCCATCGCCATCCGGATCGCCCTCGCGCGAGGTATCCGAGAGACCGGGGAAAGTCGCGATCCATGCGGTGAAGCCGGTCGCTGGTGCGGCGTCATTGTAGTAAACCACCGGCAGCACCTGCTGCTGCGCGTTCGGGCCGAGATTGAAGGTCCGGTCAGCACTGGTCTCGTAGCCGCCATTCGGACCGCCATCGATGAAGAACTTGTAGTTGCCGAAGGAGATCCCGGCGAAGCCCGCGGCAGTGTAGCTGCCGGTGTAGATGCCATCCGCATTCGGATCGCTGAGCACTACACCGCCGGAAGTATTCCAGCCTTCGAATTGGCCGACGACCCGCACCACGCCGGTCGTCGCATTGAAGTTCCCTTGGCTAATCGCCACCGACATGTTCACCTGGAAGACCACCTCCCGTGATTCCGGCGCTACCACCAGCGGCTCGGGATCGGTATTGTCGGGCAGGCCGTCGCCGTCACTGTCCGCATTGTAGGGATCGGTATTGGCGGTGAACTCGGCCTCGTTGTTGCGACCATCAGCATCCTGGTCCGCTCCTGCTGCCAAGCCGTAAGCCGCGAGGTAGGCCGTTGCATCCGGGAAGGTCGCGCGGGTGACCGAGTAGTCCAGCGTCGCGGTATTGAAGGAGATCCGGTAGATCCCGCTGGCATCCACCACGCGTTCAATGTTGCCACCATTGAGCGCGGCCTTGCCTGCTGCAGCACCTGTGCCCCAGTTCGTGGCCCAGGCCCCGTTGGTGAACTTGAAGGTGATGCTCGTCTTCGGAGTGGCGATGCGCTGCAGCAGCGAGTATTGGAACTGACCTGTTAGACTGGTTCCCGCTACCGTCATCTCGTTGCTGGGAACGCTGGCGCCGGTCTCGTTCCAGGCATTCGGCAGATTGAAGGTGCCGGGCACCGTGATCTTCGCATAGTTGTAGTGATTCGGATCGCGCACGTAGGCCGCGGAGATGGACTTCACCTCGTCGCCATCCGTCTCGCCATCATCGTCCGAGTCGGCATCCACCGGATTGCTGCCGGTGTGGGTGGCGTCCACATAGATTCCGGTGAGCGTCTCCTCGCCGTCCTTCAGGCCATCGCCATCGGAATCATCCACCGCAGGGCTGAGGCCCTCGATATCGAGATCGAATTCCTGCTGATTGGTCAGGCCATCATGATCGTAGTCGTTGCCGGGCAGCGCATCGTTGCCGAAGAGCCCGAAGCTATCGATCCAGGTCGCGTAGTCCGGTGAGCCCGGCATCGTGAAAGTCCGGGCCGGATTCGTGGCCGCTCCGACGGCACCTGTGCTGTAGGCAGCACCCCAGCCGGTTGCTGATGGGGTTGCGGCAGAAAGCGCTTCCACCGCCGTATCGCCACCGCCGCCGCCACTGGAATAGACATCGAAGGAGAAGGTCTCGCCCGGCGAGAGTGCGAGGGCGGTCACCGGCAAAGTCACGCTCAGGCTAGTGGCATCGGAGCTTAGCGCACCGGCGGTGCCAGCGACCCAGCTACCATTATAAACATAGGTATTCGTCCCCGTGCCGCCATCCATCCAGCAGCCGATCCAATGGGTCATACCGCCCGCCATCGAGATCGGCCGCCCGCCCCAGCCGCAGCTGGTAGTCGTGCCACCCGGGCTCGAGCGGATGCCGATCATGTACTTGCCCCAGTTCGGGCTGGAGGGGTTGCCTTGAAGGCTGATCTTGAAGGTGATGTTCGCCGCCGCCGCATCCACCGTGACATCCACGGCATTGATATCGAGGTGGGGGAAGGTGCCGACCGCGATTTCTCCGGTCGCGTCGGTGTAGTGTTGGGTCGTTTGGGCGAGGGCCGCGCCAGAAGAAGCGAGGCACAACGCGGCGAGGAGCCGGTGGGTCTTCATGGGTTCTTGGGGTGGCTGGGTGGCCCCGTGGTCGCTGGCCTTGGCGCGCTTAGACCGCGCCAGGTCCGGGTCCATCATGGAGATGTCGGCCCCCCGGCAGGCGGTTTAGAAATTTTGTTATCTGCCCTCACCCGCATTACCCGCTCCGGGCTGTTCAAGCAGCTCCCCCTCATCCAGAAGTCCGCTCACCAAACCATGCCCGCGACCGCCACCCGACTGTCCGCCTTCACTGAGTCCGTGATCCGCGGGACCACGCGGCTGGCCACCCGTCACGGTGCCATCAACCTGGCCCAGGGCTTCCCTGATTTCGATCCGCCGGAAGAACTGCTCACCGCGCTGGAACGCGCCACCCGCGGGCCGCACCACCAGTATGCCACCACTTGGGGAGCGCCGCGTTTCCGCGAGGCACTGGCCCGCAAAATCAGCCGCTTCAGTGGTCTGGCCATCGATCCCGACCAACACCTGGTGGTCACTTGCGGCAGCACGGAGGCGATGATGGTCGCCATGATGACTGCCTGCAATCCTGGCGACAAGGTGGTGGTTTTCTCCCCCTTCTACGAAAACTACGCCGCGGATGCGATCCTCTCCGGCGCCGAGCCGATCTACGTTGCACTCCGCCCGCCGGACTTCTCCTTCGACCGCGAGGAACTTGCCAAGGCCTTCGAGCAGAAGCCGAAGGCCATCGTCGTCTGCAATCCCTCCAATCCCACCGGCAAGGTCTTCACCCGCGAGGAGCTGCTCTACATCCTGCAACTCGCCGAGGAGCACGATGCCTTCATCATCACCGACGAGCCCTACGAGCATATTGTCTTCGAGCCTCACCAGCACGTCCACACGGCCGCGCTGCCAGGGGCCTTCGAGCGGACCATCGTCTGCAACTCGCTTTCCAAGACCTACTCGATCACCGGCTGGCGCCTCGGCTACGTCCAGGCCTCCGCACGCGTGATCGCCGAGGCACGCAAGGTCCACGACTTCCTCACGGTCGGTGCTGCAGCGCCCTTGCAAGAGGCGGCGGTCGCCGGGCTGGAGATGCCGGACAGCTACTACCTCGGCCTGCGTGACCACTACGCGGCGAAGAAAGATGTCTTCCTCAGCTACCTCCGCCAGCTCGGCCTGCCCTTCACCGAGCCACAGGGCAGCTACTTCGTGATGATGGACATCTCCTCCCTGGGCTTCGCCGATGACAGCGAGGCCTCGGAGTGGCTGATCAAGGAAATCGGCGTCGCCGGGGTGGCGGGATCGAGCTTCTTCCGCGAGCCGGTGAATCACCTGATCCGCTTCCACTTCGCCAAAAGCGAGGCCACCCTGAGAGCCGCAGGGGAGAAATTGCTGGCCATCAGGAAGCGCTAGCAGTGCTCCTTTCCTTTTCGCAGATGCTCCCACCCTGCCTGCACGTCGGT
>NZ_BATP01000035.1 GCF_000739615.1 Haloferula sp. BvORR071 | reverse complement strand
GTTCAGCCGGGTTCACGCGGAGCGGACGCCCGCCGAAGTCCTTGCCGTCCACCGCCTCAGCAGCCTCCTTTGCCTTGGAGCCGTCGGCCAAAGTCACGAAGCAAAACCCGCGTGGGCGGCCGGTCTCGCGATCGGTGACGATTTTCACTTTCTCCACCGGCCCGAAGGCGGCGAAGAGCTCAGCCACTTCTTCTTCGGTGGCGCTGAAGGGCAGGTTGCCCACGTAGATGTCCATCTTGTCTGTAGTCTCAACGCCATTTCACGGAACCACTTCGTCAGCCGATGGCGCAAAGGCTGGGTGAAGCGAGCCCGACTGAGGTCGCCGGACATTTCCCCCGCTACACGGTCGCCGATCCTAGGGCAAGCTCATAAATCAAGCGCCTTCGTCGCGTTTGAAAGGCGCGGCGAACTTGAATTTCAGCAACTCACACGATTTCGGGGCGAACCGGGATGCCGCGCTCGGCAAAATAACGCTTCGCTTCACCCACGGTGTGCTTGCCGAAGTGGAAGATACTGGCCGCCAAAACAGCGTCCGCCTTGCCCTTTTCCAAGACCTCCACCATGTGGTCCAGATTGCCCGCGCCACCGCTGGCGATCACCGGAATGCCCACACTTTCAGAGATCGCGGCAGTCAGCTCGCAATCGTAACCGGCTTGGGTGCCATCCGCATCCATGCTCGTCAGAAGGATCTCCCCCGCCCCGCGGCGCCAGACTTCCTTGGCCCACTCCACGGCATCCAAACCCACCGGGGTGCGACCGCCGTGAGTGTAGACGCCCCACTTGCCTGGGCCCTCGCGTTTGGCGTCGATCGCCACCACAATGCACTGGCTACCGAAGGCCTTGGCCCCGGCATCGACGAGGCCGGGCTCCTTTACCGCTGAGGTGTTGATGCCCACCTTGTCCGCTCCGGCCAGCAGCATCTCGCGCATGTTTTCCACGCTGCGAATGCCCCCGCCCACGGTGAGCGGGATGAAGCAATGCTCCGCGGTGCGGCGGACCACATCGATCATCGTCCCGCGATTGTCGGAGGATGCCGTGATGTCGAGGAAGACCAGCTCATCCGCCTGCTGGGCGTTGTAGGCCATGGCTGCCTCCACCGGATCACCGGCATCGATCAAATCGACGAAATTGACGCCTTTGACCACGCGTCCATCGGTCACGTCGAGGCAGGGAATGATGCGTTTGGCGAGCACGGGGCGGGTGGTACGGGAGGAATCCCGAAGTTTGAAGGCTGAACTTTGGACTTCGGTTTTTGAATGGCACGAAAAAGACCCCGCCGGGCGAGCCAGCGGGGCCGGAAATACGATCCTTCGACCACAGGCAGGCCGCCTCAATCCTCCGCCTTCAGGCGGAGGAAGCGGGTCGCGGTACCGGTCACGGTGAGGTTGTCAGTCACAATCACGGTGCGGGTATTGCCGGTGCCGGTCTCACTCACGCTTACACCCCCGGCAAGGGTGGCAAAAGCCGCGCCACCAGTGCTCTTCGCCAAGTCGGTCCACGAATCCAAGGTCGAACTCGCCTGCACCGTCAACGTGAGGTCGGCGCGGTCCACCAAGCGGGTGAAGGAGAGGCGGGGGTGATCTGCGGCGATGTCTTGCATCGGGAGAGGCCCGGCCCCAGCAGCCACCGGATCGCCACCGAGGGCGTATTCCAACAGGTTGCTGAGCGCGTTGCCATTGGGATCAGCGTCGGGCGAGGCATCATTTCCGCTCAGACCGTGGTCGGCTGCCCATGTCGCATAGGAAGGCTGAGTCGCCGCAGAGGCCGTGCCGAAGGCCTGCAGCTCACGCACCACAGTGCCACCGCTCGAGCCACCACCAGCCTGGCTGGGGCCCACCGCGCCCGCGCCGCTGCCCGCATCCGGGTTCATGAAGACGTAGCGGATGCCCGTGACATGGCTGGCGATGGTGGTCCCGCTGGCGGCAGTAAGGGTGGTGAGGAAGGAGGAGTTGCCGCCGTTCACCACATCCGCATTTCGATAGGTGCCGTAGTCCGTGAAAGGCCCGTTGCCGATGGAGAGCAGCACTTGGAAACGATGCGCCCCGAGACTGTGGTCACCCCAGCCGCTGATCGCCTGCAAGCTGGTGAGGTCGTAGCCCGCGGTATTGACTGTGGTGTCGAGATTGAAGGTCACCGTCACGGGCATGATCGTCGCACCGCTATTGGCATCGGTGACAGAGTAGTAGGTGCAATTCGCGTTGCCTGCGGCGCTGCCGTCATTCAGCCCGGCCACCGGGAACAGCGCGCTCAGCGAGCCGGTCGGGGCGACCACACTTGCGAGAGAGCTCTGCCCGGCACGCAGGAGGTTCACCGCCACTGCACTGTCCTTGCCCGTCGCGAGATTCGCGGTGGAGTAGGTGGCGGTCAGCGGTTTCGGAGGCAAGGCCGCGGAGGGCGCGCCGAAAACCTGCAACTCGCGCACCACCGTGCCACCGCTCGATCCGGCCTGGGTGCTGCCCACCACAGTGGCACCGGATGAGGAATCGGGGTTCATCATCACGAAGCGGACGCCAGTGACATTCCTGGCCAGCACGCCCGTGCTATGGCTGACGGTGGAGAGGAAGGAAGAATTCCCGCCATTGACCAGCGCCGCGTTCGTGAAGGTGCCGAAGTTCACATACTCCTCATGGTTCCGCGCGATCCAGAGCTGGAAGCTCTGCGCACCGAGGTTGTGGTCACCCCAACCGCTGATCGCTTGCACGCTGCTGATGTCGTAGCCGGAGGCATTGGCGGTGGTATTCAGCTCGAAGCTCACCGTGTCCGGCATTTTGGCAGCGCCGCCATTCCCATCGGTCACGGAGTAGTAGGTCATTTGGGGATTGGTGGCAGCGCCGCCATCATTCAGCCCGGCAACCAGAAAGGTGCCATTCAAGGAACCCGTGGGAGCAGTCACGCTGGACAGGGTGCTTTCACCGGCACGGACCAAGTTCACCGCAATGGCGGAGTCCTTGCCTGAGGCGGTGGCAGCGGAGCTTGGCGTGAAGACGATTCCCTCAACCGCTGGCAGCGGCACCGTGGCCCAAGTTGCGGCCATCGCGGCATAGCCCGTGGCATTGGGGTGTGCATAGCCGGCGAACTGCGAGGCCTTCCAACTCTGGTCGCCATTCACGAAGTTCGCGTAGTTGTCCACGAGCACAATGCTCTTGCCCTGCGAGCTGAAGTTCGGGACCACCGTTGCGGACAGCGCGGCATTGTAGTTCTTCACGTATTCATCGCGGCCATCCTGGATCGGGATCAAGGTGGAGAGCACCAGCTTCAGGCCCGGCTTGTTCGCATAGAGGGTATTGATCAGCGTGGTCAGACGGCCGATCGCCGCGGAGGTATCATTGCCGGCACCGCTACCGAGATTGAAATTCTGGAGGATGTCGTTGGTGCCGATGTGAAGCAGCACGACATCGGGATTCGCGCTGCTCTGCCAGGCATTGATGAAGGACTGAATCTGGTCGATCCGCCAACCGGTGTGGCCTTCATTCGCCTGCTGGCCAGTACTGACCAGATAGGACGTGCTGTTCGAGGTGTCGCTCCCGACGAAGAGAAAGGGAATGCTGCCCGCGGCATAGAGATGGGCCAAGGGCTCGCGGTAACCGCCGGGGATCTGCTCCGTGCCATTGCCCATCCCATAGGTGATGGAATCGCCCAGCGGCATTACCCGCACCGTGGCCTGGGCATTCGATAAAGTCGCAGAACTGAGGATAATAGCCGCACTGGCAATTAGCAACGCGATCCCACGGGTCAAATGGTGGAGCATGGAGGTATGAGGGTTTCAACCCCGAATACACGGGGCCAAGGTAGCCTGCATCTTTAGCTGCATGCCCCACGCCTGTAACCCTCCCATTCTCCATAGGTTGGGCGCGCCAACCCCATCCCCACCGGGAGTTCTGCTAGACCAAATACTCCTCCAGCCAATCCGCGGTCTCGCCGATCACCTTCGGATAGGTCTTCTCATCGAAGGAATGCTCCGCGCCCTGGATCTCGACGAGTCGCTTCGGCTCCTCGGCGGTGTCGTAGGCATCGCGGCTGTCTTGGATCAGCACCACGTCATCGGCGGTGCCGTGGATGAGCAGCCAAGGCGCCGTGACCTGACCCACCTCATCGAAGAGATCGCCGGTGCACTGCATGTCATCCATGAACTTCTGCGAGAGTGGACAAGCGGGCTCGTCCCACATGAAGCCTTGGCCGGGAATCACGGAACCGAACTCGCGCTCGGAGAATTCCTCGGTGCGGATCATCCCGGCGAGGCTCACCAGCACGCGGATACGATCGTCCCCCGAGGCAGTGGTGACGCCCACCGCACCGCCCATGCTGTGGCCGATGTAGGCGACCTTCAGGCGCTGCGGCAGCACATCAAGGATGTCCCGCAGGTCACCGCTTTCCTTGGTGATGGTGGCGTCGCCGAATTTTCCTTCAGAGGCGCCATTGCCGGCCCAAGAGATCCTCAAGCAGGGCCAGCCCTTGGCAGCGAGGCCTTCGGCCAGATTCACCAACAGCGGGCGGTCCTTGTTGCCGGTCACGCCGTGGCCTAACAGCACGAGCACACCTTCGCGGCTGCCCTCGTGGAAGGCAGTATCAAGCTTTTCGCCGAAGCGGTTGCGGAATTCAGGAAGCTGCATCGCAGGTGGGAAGTCAGTGAACTGTGCGGCCGGGGAAGGTCAATTCGGCGATGCCGGATTTATCAAGCTCGCCCAGTCCCAGCTCGGTCAGGCGGTGATACTGCGCCTCGGTGGCCAGGGACAGCGGGACATTCACGCCCGTTTCGGCGGCGAGGGCATTGGCGATGCCGCTGTCCTTCGCAGCGTGAGCGGCGGAGAAGTAGCAATCGTGTTCGCGGGCGATCATGTCGTCGCCATCGGTCTCCAGCACCCGGGAATTCGCGCCGGTCTGGGAGAAGACCTCCTTGAGCATCTTTAGGTCGAGCCCCAGCGCTGCGCCGAGGCCGAGGCCCTCCGCGAGGCCGGCGGTATTGATGTTCATGACCATGTTGACCAGCGCCTTGACCTTCGCCGCTTGGCCGGTGCCGCCGACATGGCGGAGCGAGGAGGAGAGATCCTTGAGCACGCCTTCCACTTTCTGGAAAGCATCCGCCGTGCCGCCGACCATGAGGTAGAGCGTGCCTTGGCGGGCCTGGGTGATGCTGGAGGCCATGCAGGCCTCAAGGGCGGTAGCTCCCTTGGCGGCAGCCGCGGCATCCACGGCGACATGCACCTCAGGGCTGACGGTGGCGCAATTGATGAAGGTCTTGCCTGCGGCCCCGTTGAGGAGCGAGTCCCCTTCTGCGGCGAAAATCGCCCGCATTGCGGCGTCGTCCGTGACCACCGTCAGGATCACATCGGCAGCAGCGGTCACCTCGGCGAGAGTGGCGACGTGCTTGGCTCCCAACTCGGTGGCCAGCTCCGCGGCGATCTGCGGGAAAGCGTCGTAGACCGCGGTGACCTCATAGCCCTGGTCTTTCAGGCGGCGCGCCATATTCGCGCCCATCCGGCCGGTTCCGACAACTCCGATGCGTGGTTTGGACATGGGCAGGAGCTTGAAACAGGACTCCCGGACTGTCCACCTTCCGCAAAGAGGGAATGCAGGTAGCGCCCGGCGGGCCCGTAGTTACCATGCGGTCACGCGATCCATCCCGGAGCGCATGATTTTCAGCAAGTGGCGGGCGCAGCGTCGAAATTCCTGTAATTTCCGCAATCGATGCAAAACATCGGGGCTTGTCCGGCGTTTCAACTCACCACGAAATCCAGCAAACCCAATGCACCGTCCCTTTCTCCTCGCCCTCCTACTCGCCGCCCCGCTCTGCCACGCCGATCCGCTGTCCCAAGCCGATAAACAGGCCCTGCTGGAAAAGCTGGATACCCTGCGCGACGAGGCTAAGTCGAAGGCAATGAGCCGCGTAGGAGGTGCCGTGGCTGCCTTTCGTACTGCCATGGCGAGCGATGACGCCGCAATGGAGCTGTATCTGAAGTGCGTGGAGAAGGTCGACTTCGAGGATCAGAAGAAAAGCTCCCAAGATTTCCGCGAGTGGAAGCGCCGCCAGGCCGACCGTCTCGACAATCCGGGCTTCAAGGTCACCCTGCGCCACCAATTGCGCTGGCTGGTGATGACCCTTGAAGCTGCCGAGAAGCCGGAAAAGATCGCTGATCTCGCTCCGCGGGCGTCTGAAGCGCTGTCATCGATTTACGACAACCCCGATCAATTCGGAGGGGATGCCGACTCCCTGCGCCAGCCGGTGACCTCCACGGTCTTCGCGCGGGCCTATAGCCTCGGCGGCCTGAAGCTTGAGAAGTGGCCCCCCTCCCCGCTGGAGAACGCCGCGGTTTTCGAGCAGGTGATCATGCCGCCTCTGCGGGCGAAGCAGAATTTCGACGCGATGCGCGAGCAGTGGGCCCGCCGGATCCGCTATGAGGGGATCGCGCGCCAGTCCTTCGGTGGCGGCGGCGGGGGTCGCCGCGGCGAGCGTGGTGGGGAGAAGGGCAAACCGCACGAGGATGCCAACCCCGACTACGAAAAATTCGTGGTGGAAACCCTGCCGGAGTTGCAGTGGCAGATGGAGATGGATCTCTACAAGTCGGGCGACCAGAAGCGCTCGGCGCTGAAGATGCTCGAGCACATCGAAGCCCACGTGACCCACCCGAAGGCCCGCGACTGGGGCCAGCAGTTCCGCGGACTGATCGAGCCACCGAAGGGTACTACTGATCCCGCCCCCGAGACGGCGGACAAGTGAGGCCGGGAGAGTTCCCGGATAAATCTCCCCTTTGCTTCCGGCACCTTTCCGGAAGCGAAGTCGGGGGAGATCCTGCGCTGCTGGAGTCCGTACTCGAGTTGGATCGTGCCAACATGCTTCCCATTATGGCGGCATCCGGCTTTCCGGACTTTCCGTGGGAGAAGCGCATCGCCGGTTTGACCGGAAGCGAAACGCGATTCTTCGGAGCCTTTGGGAACGACCGCTTGTGCGGCTATTTGGAGATCCTGCCCGACTATCGGGACTCGGATGGCCTCTACATTTCCTCCATGCAGATCGTGCCGGAGAGAGCGGGATCGCGAATATTCGTCACCCTGCTGAAGATAGCCCATGCATGGGCTTCAGCCCGGAGCCTCGGGAAGTTCAGGACCGAGGTTCAGAGTGAGAACCGGCGCATGATCACCATTCTGGAGCGCTTGGGCTTCCAGATCGAGGACGGCAAGCACTCCCATACCAAAACCGCCACCGTTCCCACGGCGCGCCTGCTGGGACACCGCATCTTCCGCTGAAGCTGTCGGTCCCGACGGGCCGCTTCCCGGGATTCGCAGGTAGGCTCGCGCGGATTCTACCGTCGGGAGAATCCCTGAGGAGCACTGGACCATTTCATACCGGCCGCCTCTTCGTGGGGCGGCCGGTTTTTGTTTGCCGGGATCTTAGCGCGTCACCTCGGTGCCGATGCCACCGTCGGTAAAGATCTCCAACAGCAAGGCATGCGGCAGACGTCCATCGATAAAGTGGACCTTGCGGACCCCGGCGTTGAGGGCATCGATGGCGCTCTTGATCTTCGGGATCATGCCACCGGAGATGGTGCCATCGCTCATCAGGTCGTCCGCTTGGGCGCGGCTCACGGACTTGATCAGGGTCTCCGGCTTGGAGGGATCCATCATCAGGCCGGGCACATCCGAGAGGTAGACCAGCTTGGCAACGCGCAGTTCCTTGGCCAGCGCGGCGGCTGCGAGGTCGGCATTGATATTGAGCGGCCGCCCGGTCGCGAGCTCCGCGGCCAGCGGTGAAATCACCGGCACGATGCCTGCACTGTGGGCTGCATCCATCTGGCTGAGCTGGCAGCCGACCACTTCCCCCACCCGGCCGAGGTTCACGCGCTGCCCTTGGGCATCGGTCGCGTGCATCTTCTCGCCGAGGAACACATCCGTCCCGGCGATGCCGACCGCCTTGCCGCCGAAGTCGCGGATCATGCGGACGAGGCCGGGGTTGATCTCGTTGGAGAGCACCTTCTCAACGATGTCGATCGCCTCATCCGAGGTCACGCGGAAGCCGCCGACGAACTCGGCATCAAGCCCGGCCTCCTTCATGGCTGCGGAGATGGCCTTGCCGCCGCCGTGGACGACGATCGGATTGATGCCGGCCACCTCGAGGAAAACGATGTCGCGCATGACCTTGGCGACGAGATCCGGGTCCTCCATCGCCGAGCCGCCCATCTTGATCAGGAAGGTCTTGCCGCGGAAGGCCTGAAGGTAGGGCAGAGCCTCGATCAGGGCTTCGGCTTTCTCGATGGGATGCTGGAGGTCCATGCGGTGGGTGGGTGCGAGGTGAGAAGGAAGATCGGGAGATTGGGCTTCAAGTTCCAAGGAAGAATTCGGCGGCGAGCTCACTCGCTCAGCGGCGCTTCTTCTTTCGCTTGCCGGAGCCCTTCTTATGCGGCGGCGGGAACTTCTTGGGTGCAGTGGAAGGGCTCTGCGGAGGCGCCACGGGCGGGCTAGCCACTGGCGCTTCGGCAGCGGCAGGAGTCGGCTCGGCTTCCGGCTCGGCTTCCGGCTCGGCTTCCGGCTCGGCTTCCGGCTCGGCTTCCGGCTCGGCTTCCGGCTCGGCTTCCGGCTCGGCTTCCGGCTCGGCTTCCGGCTCGGCTTCCGGCTCGGCTTCCGGCTCGGCTTCCGGCTCGGCTTCCGGCTCGGCTTCCGGCTCGGCTTCCGGCTCGGCTTCCGGCTCGGCTTCCGGCTCGGCTTCCGGCTCGGCTTCCGGCTCGGCTTCCGGCTCGGCTTCCGGCTCGGCTTCCGGCTCGGCTTCCGGCTCGGCTTCCGGCTCAGCTTCCGGCTCAGCACGGGGTTCCTCCTCTACCTTCTCCAAGACAGCCAGCTCAAACGGCGGTTCCTCTTGGGCCGCCGGGACTTCCACCGGTTCCACCCGCGCTTCCACGGCGGGTAGCGCTGGCTCCTCCACCTCCGGCAGGGGCTCGGGACTTCCCCAGATCTCATGCGCGGAGACCGGTAGGACCACCCGCCCGGCGGAGAATTTTACCCGCGTGAGAGGCGGCCCCTGTGGTGGCTCTGGAGCCTCGGGTGCCGCGGCAGGGGCCACCGACACCACCGCAGGGGTGACTTCAGGCACCACCGCCTGGAGCGGGACCAAGGGTGTTAGCGGGGCCAAGGCAGGCGCACCACGCACGGGAATCGGGACCGGAGCGGGCGCAGGGGCTGGCACCTCCGGCTCCTGAACGAGCGGCCGCTGCGGCTTGTAGTTGGGATCCTCCCATGGCCGTGGGTTGACCAACGGCTTCTTCACGTCGCTGGGCTCGCGGTAGATGGAGAGCAGCAGCGAAGAAAGGCTCATGCCCGCGATCGCCAGGGGCGGGAGCCAGAGATTCCAACGGCTGGAGAGCAGGAAAACCAACTCACCAGCGAAGGCGGCGGCGGCAAGCACCGCCACCAAACGCCAGAAAAAGCGCTTCATCCAAGTGGCCCACGCAGCGAAGAACGCCAGTAAAAGCACAAGGCCCATCTCCACCAGCACCGGCATGCGCGGCAAGGTCAGCGGCCTATCGTAGCGAGGGGAGGAGTGGATCTTTGCCGACAGTCCCGCCAGGGAATCCGACCATGCCTTGTCCGCCACCGACATTTCCGCCCGGCCATCGCGGATCAGCAAGGGCGACCACGCCGGAGGAACCGGGCTATCCTCTGCGATCAGCTTCCAGGCCGGGACATCGCTTACGGCTGGCTTGTCTGCCAGCGTGGTGCGGCCCAGAGCATCGATCGGTACGACCGGACCATCAGGTCCGAGCCGGATCTCGTGGCCCAGTGCCACCCGGACTTCACTGGGATCAAGCCCTATCGCCGCGATCTCCGCAGCCAGCGGCAGGGCGAAGATCACGCGGTCACCCCAGCGGGCGAGCAAGGGCAGCCGGCCATCTTCGGATTTGCGCTCGTTCTCCAGCAGGGTGAACCCGGCCAAGGTCTTGTCGCCGCCAAGTTCGGCCCCCGGTGCCGCCACCTTGTTGACCTGCGGTAGGGCGCTCGTATCACCGTCGACTTTCGCGGCCAGGATCGAAAGGCGCAGGAAGGGCGAAGGCAGCGGCGCGGCGGCAGCCCCACGCGACAGCGGCAGGCCGAGCACCGCGGCATCGAAGCGGTCGAGCTGCTTGCGCAGGGCAACGACGGCTAGCGGGTCGGGCTCCTCCCATGCCATCAGGTAGCCACAGGCCACCGTGCGATGCCCGGCATCGTAAAGGCGGCGGAAGATGATCGCGCAATCGTCTGGGGCTGGCGGGGACTCGCGGAAATAGCCCTCCGCATCGTCATCGACCGAAAGCAGCCGCACCGGCTCCGGCGCGGGCGCAGGCCGGGACTTCCAGCGCTGCCACGGGTGAACCGGGCTGCCGTCCCCGGTAAAGGCGGATGGCGTGGGGTCGAGCTTGAGCGAGAGCTTCTCCATCAGCGAGAGCTCCAGCTTCTGCAAGGCCGGGATCCCGGACGCCGCACCAAGCGCAAAGAGGCCGACGCCGAGAATCACGGCGGCATTCACGAAGGGCCGGCGGGGCAAGGCGCTCACGGGGCATAGTCTCGCGCCTTGGCGAGCACCGGAGCGAGGGGTTTTTCCAACGGGGTGCCAGCGGTCACTTCAGCGAGGAAACGGGCAGCCACGGGGACGTGTGGAGCGTACCATTCATCGCTCCGGTTGCGGATGATATTGCCGAAGGCCCCGAGCGCCTGCATCAGGCGCTGCGCCGCGCACTGGCGGAAAATCGTCTCCTCCGGCCGGTCCTCGGAGATGTCCTCCCAGATATCCAGGATCTTCTCGCGGTCCTCTTCCGAGTGGTCCATGTAGGGGTCGTAGACCAGCGAGGCGATGTCATACTCCTGACGGCCGCGGCGCATGCCTTGGAAATCGATCCACCAGGCCTTGTCCTCGTGGAGCAGCAGGTTCTGCGATTGGAAGTCGCGGTGGACCAGATGCTTTGCGGAGGCCCCGAGGCGCTTGGCGAGGTCGCTGAACTCCGAGCCTTCCCGTAGTTCGTCCGCCTCCATGCCGAGCAGGCCTTCGACCAGGTGCTCAAAGAAATACTCCTGCTCCCAGCGGTAGAGCGTCTCATCGAAGGGCGGCATCAGTTCGAAGTCCTTCGGCCCCTTCGAGTAGAAGAGCTTGTCGATCTGCTGGAGGGCGGAACGGTAGTAAGGCTCGCGCTCTTCGAAAGCTGCATCCTTCAGCGAGTAGAGATCGATATCCCCGAGATCCTGCACCAGCGCGACCCGGCGGTGCGGGATCTCGTGGAAGATCTCCGGCACGTTGATCTTGGTCGCCTTCAGGAACTTGGCAACTGGCAGGAAATTGTCGCTGTCCGGCCGGTCGTCGGTCCAGTGGATGCCGATGAAGGGATCCCGGCCCGGAGTCTTCACGCGCACGATCGTCCGCCCCGAGGCCCCCTTCTTGATCGGGGTCATGGTTACGGTCACGGTCGGATCGATCCCGAGGTACTGTCGGGTGGCGTGGAGGATCGCGTCGGTCGGCATCGCGGCGGGAGGTTCTTGGAAAGACCGCCCGGGGGACAAGGGGAAAGTCCGGCCGCAGAAACCTACTCCGGCGGCAGGGTCTGGAGTTCCACGGCCCCCTCCAGATCCAGCACCCGGGCCGCGAGCTTGCGCAGGGCGGGTTCCATGGCGGCCAGCTTGGCGGGATCCAGATCCGCCAGGCGGGGTAGGGTCTCCAGCTCCGTGAGCTGCGCGAGCACCTCATCCGGATCCCGGAGTCGCTTGCGGAAGGCGGGTTGCAGCGGCCGGTAGGCGCGCAGGTATTCATCCGCGGACCACTCGCCGCGCCTCACGCCCTCCACCACGGTGCGGAGCTTCCCGGCCACGACCTCGCAGCGGTCGACGGCGCAGAAAGACAGAAGGCCGAACCACTCGCGCGGTCGGCCGGCCACGTCCATGCGCAGGCCGCGGAGCAGGTAGCTCTCGCCCAGACTGTCCCGGAGCAAGGATTCCACCCGGCTCTTCAACAGGCTCTGCAGGAGCTGGTGGCGGATATCCTCCTCCGGGTTGTCCGCGGGTGCCGCGGCAAGCATCAGGCAAGCCTTCCCCTTTTCCTCCCCGCTCCCCGCAACATACCGGTACTGGCCCGGGGGCGTGGCGGGCGGGAGCGGATAAGGCGAGCCTTCCCGCCACCGGCTGCGCAGCGGGAGCGCCCCAAAGGTATTGGCCAGCACGGCCAGCGCCTCCGCGGGAGCGAAGTCGCCCGCGATCCGCACCCGCAGGCGGTCCTTGGCCAGCATGGGCAGCAGCCACTTTGCCACCATGGCGCTGTCGCAGTTCATGAGGTCGGGCGAATAGAGGTCCATCCGCGGATCCTCGCCATGGCGCAGTTGCCGGAAGCGATTGATGAAGGGATCGCTGGTCTGCTGCTTGATATAGGCTAGGTCCCGCTCGCCGGCCTTCCATGGCCTTGGCCGCTTGACCAAGCCCGGACGCTCAATTGAGGCACAAAGGATTTCCAACTGGGTAGCGAGGTTGTCGCGGTCGGTGCTGCCTTCCAAGAAGAAGCGGTCGGTCCCGGTACAAAACCAATGAGACAGCTCGCGATCCGCCATCGCCGCATCGAGCTGCAGTTCCGAAAAATCCCCGAAGGGGTTCCAGTTGCAAAGGAAGGTGGCGGCCATGCCCAGACCCGGGTGGTCCGCTGGCACGGACAGCATGCCGTGCCCCACATCCACCCCTACCTCGACGATGCCACCCAGCGAGGGCATGGGCTGCAGGCGGACCAGCACGCCATTCGCAAACTCCGCCTCCAGCATGCCGCGCCCTTCGTCGAGATCCTGGCGGACCAGAGTTCCGGGCGTGCCGAAGGGGTCAATGAGGAGTGGGCGGATCTTCCCATGCTCCGGGGCCGGCTGACGCGAGGCGGCAAGGGCACGCTCCAATGCCTCCTGCGCCTTGTTTTCGGAGAGGTCCGCGACCTCCCCGGAGAGCAAAATGCTCAGCGAGGTATCCCGCCATTCATCGCGCAACAGGGCCTCGCATTCTTGGCGGGTGATGGAGAGCAGATCGGTGCGGGCGCGGTTCACCTCGTCTTCCGGAGACTCGACCAGCCGGCCGGTGCGGATGGAATCCGCCAGCAGCGTGGCGAGACTTTCATTCGACTGGCTGAGGCGCTCGCTGAAATTCTCCCGGATTGCGCGCCGGACGTCGCCGCGGGCCTCCGCGAATTCCACGTCGCTGAAGCCGCTGTCGCGGGCGGAGAGAAAATCCCGCAGGAAGGGATCGAGCAGGCGGATGGCACTGGCGGGAGCCACCTTGGAAGATACTTCCAGCCACGTGATCCCCGGCAGCAGTTCGATCAGCGCTTGGAATTTGTCGACGCGGGCCGCGTCACGCTCTTGCGCATCGCGGCTCAAGCGTTGGGCCAGCATCTTCAGAGCCAGCTCCCGCGTGAGCTGGCGACGCCGGAGTTCCGGACCGTCGGGCAAGGTCTTGACCGGAAGCCGCGCTGCCACGGTAAGCCTCACTCCTTCATCCGAAGGATACGGGACGAAGTCCAGCGCCGGGCCACGGGGCTGCATGGGATTGCCCGGATCCGGAACCGCTTCCGGGCTGCCCGCGGGCAGACTACCGAAGGTCTCGCGGATGCGCGCAGTCATTGCCTCCATCTCAAAGTCCCCGCTCACGACGAGTGCTATGCGAGCCGGCCGATAGGTGCGCCGCCACAGGCCCCGCAGCTTTTCCGGCGTGGCCTGCGCGACCTCCTCCGTCAGGCCGCCGGGCCCGAGCCTGGCGGCGGGCACTCCCGGCAAAATGGCGGCGGCACGCAGGTCGAAGGGCTGGCCATCCTTCGTATCCTCCAACTCGCGCAGGACCACGCGGCGCTCCGCGTCCACATCCTCCGCGCGGAAGAGCAGGCCATCCACGATGTCGCGCAGGAAGCCGAAAGACTCCGCGAGAGCGGCGGCATCGGCCTGCGGTAGATCGAGGCGGTAGAGTGTGTGGTCGCGGGCCGTGTGGGCATTCGAGTCCGCACCACGGGTCAGGCCGAGGCGCTCGAACTCCTCCAGCGCGTGACCATTCGGGCGGCTCCTGCGGCCCATGAAGGCGAGGTGCTCCACGAAGTGCGCGAGCCCGTGCTCCCCTTCCCTCTCGTGCATGGACCCGGCCAGCACGATCAGGCGCAAGCTGACTTCGCCCGGCTGGTCCGCCTGCGGTGCCAGGATGTAGCGCAACCCGTTCTCAAGCTGCCCGGCGGGCGTGGCCGCATCCCGGACGAGTTCGGCCGGCGGCGGCTTCTTTTCGTCGAAGCGCTCCGACCACTTGGCGAGCCGGGTCTGTGGATCGGAGCGATGGGTTTTGCTCGCGGGTGCCCGGGGAGTCCGGGCCTGCGAGGTCTCCTCCGGGCAGCCACGCATTGCAAGGACTCCGCCGAGCCCCAGCACGGCACAGACCGGCAGAACACGGCGCAGGAGCAGCGGAGGAACACGCACTCATCCGGTATCGGGGCAAGCGGTGGTGGGTGTCAAAGCGGGAACCGGTCGGGCTTTCCAAAGACCTCGCCCTTATTATGGTCCGTCTTCGCTTCAACGCCATGCCCCTCTACTTCGCCTACGGCTCGAACATGCTGGTCGAACGCATCACGGCAGCCACGCGGGTTCCGGCGGCAGTGCTAAAAGGTGTGGCACGCTTGGATGGATACCAGCTTACCTTCGGCAAGTTGAGCATCCGCAGCAATGGCGGCCGCTCGGGCAAGGGTGATATCGTGGAGCACCCGGATGGCGCGGTGTATGGCGTGCTCTACGAGGTGCCGGATTTCGAGGCTCTGGACCGGGTGGAAGGCGTGAGCAGCGGGGATTACCGGCGGGTGATGGTGAAGCTCAGCTCCGCGGAGCATGGCGAAGTCGAGGCCGCGGTGTATGTGGCGGTGAAGACCGGCGAGGCGCTGCGCCCTTACCACTGGTACAAGGGATTGGTCCTTGCGGGGGCGGAGCAGCACGGGCTGCCGACGGATTACGTGGAGGACTATATCCGTAGTATTTCCTCGATCCCGGATGCGGGTGGGGAAGAATTCGCGGATTTCCAGGAGGCTCGGTCGATTCTGGAGCCTTTGGGTTATTGGCGGGAGAATTCGGAGTAACGCAGGGCCCGCGGCAACCCCTTCAGGGTTGAGTCCGTTTTTTGGGTTTACCCAGGGTAGTCCTCCTGCGTCGGCCAACCCCGGGCTTTAGGATGGAACGGCGTTGCCGTTCTCTTGAAGGAAGAGCGGCTCTTGCCGCCGGATCAATAGACCACCCGGGACTCCACGGTCTCCCCTGCCGCGACCTGCGCGCCCGGCCACACCACGCAGTCGCGAAGAATAGCATTTGCACCGATGACCGCCTCGGGGCCTACCACTCCGCACTCAACCCTGGCGCTAGGGTCCAGCTTCGCCTGCGGATGGATCGCCGGAGCGAGGGCCAGTTCGCGGTGGGCGGCGAGATACTCGCGATGGTCGCCGAGGTCGCGCCAATCTCCTTCATCGAGGACGACAGCACCCAGGCGGCCTTGCTTGATGAGTTCCAGGAAGGCCGGAATGACGGCGATCTTCTCGCCCGGTGGGATCAGGTCGAGCAGCTCGGGATCGAAGCAATAGATGCCGGTGAAGACGTGCGTGCCTTCCGCGATGCCGAGCTTGGCGCGGATGTCGATGACCCGCTCCCCGGTCTCATCCAGAGCGATGTGGGTGGCCACGCCGGCTGAGCGCAGGGCCAGGGTCACGACACAATCGGAGGCCTCGTGCGCGGCGATCAGGCGCTCGAGCGGGATCGAGGAGTAGATGTCGCCATTATGGACCAGAACGCTGTCTCTTCCGATCCAGGAAGAGACGTTTTTGACCCCGCCGCCGGTCTCAAGAAGGACGGGTTCGTGAAAGAGATGGACCGGACACCCTAGAAAACTGCCCTTTCGCGGAAAAATTCCATTCCCGGCCACCATGCCGGAATCCTCACTTTCGCCGTAGCTCCACTTCTCCGGCAGGTGATGGGTGTTGATCGCGAAGTCGGTGATCCCGGCCGCCAGGCAGGACTCCATGGCCCACTCAATGAGGGGGCGGTGGAAGAGCGGTACCAGCGGCTTCGGCAGCAGATCGGTCAGCGGCCGGAGGCGCGTGCCGAGCCCGGCACCGGGAAGGAAGGCCTTGCGAATCACGCGCCGGGTTTCCGGGGTTTGGCGGCTGTGGGCAAGGGATTTCGTGGCGAGGTCCCGCTCGGGCAAGAATCCCTGCAACACGCCACGCTGGCCTCATCTCGCCTCCCCAAGGGGGTAGTTGGCCACTTCCCGCATTTCCGGGTCCCACCCAATCGGGTAACACACACAAGTGATTGAGAAATCCCCAGCGCTAGCCCGTAATCCGCTCCGCCGATGAACCGTTCCACCCTGTTTTTGCTCTCTTGGGCTGCCGCTGCCGGCAGTGCCTCCGCCGTGCCGGATGGCTTCGTAATGAAGGAATTCGCCGGGCCGCCGAATGCGGACTACCCGACGGCCATCACCGCAGCGGCCAATGGCGACGTCTACGTGTCCTCCGACCAAAACGGCTCGCTGGGCCACAAGGAGCACATGGGCCGGATCATCCGCTGCCGTGACAAGGACGGCGACGGCAAGGCCGACGAGTTCATCCACTTCGTGCCGGATGTGAGCAGCCCGCGCGGCGGCCACTTCGTGGGCGATACGCTTTACCTGATCCACCCGCCCTTCCTCAGCAGCTACCGCGACAAGGACGGCGACGGCAAGGTCGACGAGGAGAAGACCCTGCTCACCGGCCTCGGCGGTGGCATCGAGCACCCGCGCGGTGCCGACCACACCACCAACGGCGTGCGCATGGGCATCGACGGCTGGCTCTACATCGCCGTGGGTGACTTCGGCACCACCCCGGCCAAGGGCACCGATGGCTCGACCTACACGCTGCATGGTGGCGGGGTGATCCGCGTGCGTCCGGATGGCTCACAGGTGGAACCCTACGCGGTGATGACCCGCAATATCTGCGACACCGCCATCTCCCCGGAGCTGGATATCTTCAGCCGGGACAACACCAACGACGGCAAGGGCTGGAATACCCGCTTCCACCACTTCACCCAGCTTGGTGATCACGGCTACCCGCGGATGTACAAGAATTTCGCGGACGAAGCGATCAAGCCGCTGGCGGACTACGGCGGCGGCTCTGGCACCGGCTCCCTGTGGCTGAGCGAGCCGGGCTTCCCGCCCGAGTTCACGGATGCCCTGTTCTCCACCGACTGGACCACGGGCACGGTGCACTACCACCCCTGGCAGCGCACCGGCGCGAGCTTCAAGATCGACCAGAAGACCTTTGAGAAGCTGCCGCACGCCACCGACATCGACGTGGACGGCAACTCCCGCCTCTACATGGCGGACTGGCGCAATGGCAGCTTCGACTTCGCCGGTCCCGGCAAGCCGGTCGGCATGATCTTCTCCGTGACCTATCCGAAGGGCACGCCGGCCAAGTATGTGAATGTCGCCAAGGCCAGCGACGCGGATCTGGTGAAGCTGCTGGCCTCGCCCAGTGCGGTCCAACGCCTGGAAACGCAACGCGAGATCCTCGAGCGCGGCAAGAAGCCGCCCTTCGCCGAAGGCATCTTCGGGATCGCAAAGGATTCCAAGCAATCGGTGGCGGTGCGGACTGCTGCGATCTTCACCTTCAAGCAGCTCTACGGCAAGGGTAGCACCAAGTACCTGGCCGAGCTGGTGGCGGACGAAACGATGCGCGAGCAAGCGCTGCGCGCCATGACCGACATCAAGTCCGAGCTCGATGGCGTGGATGCGAAACTCTACGTGGACGCACTCCAGGACAAGAACCCGCGGGTGGTGCTGCATGCCTTGATCGGCTTGGAGCGCCTGAACGCCAAGACCGCCGCCCCGGCGATCTTCACGGCTTCATCCGGCTGGCGCGAGGAAGGTGATTCCCCGCGGCTGGAGCACACGGCGATGCAGGCCCTGGTATCCTTGGAAAACATTCCGGCCTGCTTGAAGGCCGTAAACGATACGGCTACCCGCAAGCTCGCCCTGCGGGCACTGGAACGCGTCCACAAGGTGGAAGTGGTCGACGGCCTGATCGCCCTACTGGCGGCGAACGACTATGACCTGCGCTTCGACGTGATGGGCGCTCTGGCCCGCCTGAACTTCACGGAGAAGGAATGGGACCACAAGGCATGGTGGAGCACGCAGCCGGACGACCGCGGCCCCTACTACGACCCGGTGAAATGGGATGCGAGTGACAAGATCACCGCAGCCATCGAAAAGGGTTTCGGCACAATTCCGCAGGCCCGCCAGAACGAGCTGCTGGACCTGCTCGGCAAGAACCGCCTGCCGGTCGCCCAGATGAAACTCTCCGGCGCGGATCCGCTGCTGGTCGCGATGGAGGCGAAGCAGCTCAACAACACCCAGCTCATGCTGCTGGTGGATGCGGCCAAGGACAACAAGCGCCCCTTCGCACAGCGGGCGGATGCCTACAAGGCGCTGCTCAAGGGCGGCGAAGACATGTCGATGCCCTACCGCCTCGCGGTGCTGGCGATTTGGTCCCAGGAACAAGCGGCTGGCGGCGAGTCCGCTCCCTACGTGACCGACTTCGTCAATGCCTCGGTGCGTGGTGAGCAAGTGAAGGCGCTCCGCGACATCGCGGCGAAGCAGGGTGACTCCGCCAGCCGGATCGCCTGGAAGGCCTTGCTGACGGTGCTGAATAGCCCCTTGGCCAAGGAGGACGCCAAGAAGCAGGTGCAGCGCGAAGTCGAGAAGAACCCCAAGGAAGTAGGCTTCTTCCAGGCGATCGCCGACCTGAAGCTTGCAGGCTTCGACAAGCAGATCGAGGCGGGCATCAAGTGGGATAGCACCAAGATCATCGATGCCGCAAAGGCAGCCCAAGCCGCGGTGGCGGCGGGTGGCGGCTCCGGCAAGAAGGTCGCCGAACTCCCGGTGGCAGATGTGGTCAAGGCCGCCATGACCGGCAAGGGCGACGTGGCCACCGGCCAGCGTCTCTTCACCGCACAGGGCTGCATTGCTTGCCACTCGATCGATCCGAAGGCCGAGCAGAAGGGCCCGTATCTCGGGGCCGCTGGAGCCAAGTTCACCCGCGACTACCTCGTCGATTCGGTCCTCGACCCGAACAAGGCGGTGGCCCAAGGCTTCCAGACCTCGGTGCTCGCGATGAAGGATGGCACTTCCAAGATGGGCTTCGTCACCGGTGAAGCGGACGGCATCGTCGAGGTGCGTGACATCACCGGCACGGTCACCAAGATCAAGCGTGAGGACGTGAAGGAGGAGACCCACCTGTCACAGTCCATGATGCCCCAAGGCTTGGCCGCGGGACTGACCGTGGAGGAGTTCACCTCGCTGATCGAGTTCCTCGTCTCGCAGAAGGCGACGGGGGGCTGAGAAACGCCGCAAAGATCAAAGGTTCACGGAAGAAGGCCGCATCCGACGATGCGGCCTTCTTTTTTGGATATTTCCCAGATTCCTCACAAATGTAGTGGACAGATTCACTACGATTGTAGTGAAGTAGGAACAGAGCACGGCATCGCCTCGATCTTCCTTCCCCTTGCCAAGCTCCATATCCGCAATTCAGAACCGCCATCCCAGGATCCACTACATCCGTAGGGAATCTTTCCTTGAATTACCAAAATCGACCAAAGCCAGAACCATGAATCGAAATACCGAGTATCAAAAAGCGATAGCCGCTCCTGCGTGTGCGAGCGGAGTGGCAGCCCTCCCATTCCTCAATCATCGTGTCGCCGAGCCCTACAATTGTAGTGGACTTGCAAGCATTCTTGCGGTCCACTCCACCCCTAGCATGGAGGCTCCCAACATTTCCGAATCCGAGTGGACCGTGATGGAAGTCCTGTGGGACATATCCCCGCGTTCCGCTTCGGAAGTCGCCAAGGCGCTCAAGAAGCAAACCGGCTGGGCTGAGAACACCGTGCGCACGCTGATCACCCGCCTAGTGGAAAAAGGCGCGCTGCAGGTCAGCGATGAAAGCAGCTCACCCAAGCTCTATTCCCCCGCGGTCAAGCGGGAGGCCTGCGTGAAGGCCGAGAGCGAGTCCTTCATGGACCGCATCTTCAAAGGTGCGGCGAAGCCGCTACTCGTCCACTTCGCCCGCAATGCGAAGCTCACCCCGGATGAAGTGGCGGAGCTCAAGAAGCTCCTCGATCAATCCACCTCGGACAAGAACTCCAAATAAGCCCCTACCATGAACTTCATCGAATCGATGTTTGAGTGGTTGCTTGCCACGACTCTCCGGGCCTCCGCCATGGCTGTGGCGATTCTCGGGATCCAGTTCCTGCTCCGCCGCTGGCTGCCGCCACAATGGCGGCACGCACTGTGGGTGCCTTTCCTTCTGGTGCTGGCACTGCCGGTCTTGCCGAAGGTGCCGTTTGGGATCTTCCCGCAGAAGGTGGCAGCGAATGCAGAAGTCTCTGGCGCGGCCATTGAAGCAGAAACAAGCGCACTCCCGCTTGCCGAAGCTCCTGCCGCTGCAGCCCCTATCGCAGCTCGCGCATCATCAGTGAATCCATGGGCGATCACCTGGCTCGCCGGAAGCGTGATCATGCTGGGCATCGGCATCGCCAGCTATCAGCGGAACATGCGCCGCATCAAGCGCGCCGTCGTACCGCTGGACGCCAGCTTGCGCCAATCGCTCGCCCAAGCTGCCCGCGAAGTGGGCCTGCAGCGCAAGACTCTTGTGATCGTGTCCACCGCCGTGGATAGCCCGGCGGTGACTGGTCTCCTGCGCCCCACCTTGCTGCTGCCCGCGGGCTTCCCGTCCGGCTTCAGCGAGTCGCAGGCGCGCTTGATCCTCCTGCATGAGTTCACCCATTTGAAGCGTTTCGACCTGCCGGTGAATTGGCTGACCTGCATCTTCCAAGCGATGCACTGGTTCAATCCGATCCTGTGGTTCGCTTTCGCCCGACTGCGCGCGGACCGTGAGTCCGCCTGCGATGCCCAGGTGCTCTCGCTGGATAAGGCGGATCATCGCGCCGACTACGGCCATGCCTTGTTGAAGCTGCAATCGGCCACACCCCAGCTTGGCTTCAATCTAGGCTTCGTCGGGATCTTCGAACGCAACTCCGAGCTCAAGACGCGGATCCGCAACATCTCCAGCCACCGCAAGGCTCATCCCGCATGGCGACTGGCGGGGGCAACGCTGATCGGCGCGCTCACAGTCCTCGGAGCCACCGAGGCTCAGGAGCGCAAACCAGAAAAGCCCCCCGCTGTTCCTCCCGTGACTCAGGATGCAGCGCCAGCCGATCCGACTAGAGTCATCTCCAACAAGCTCACGACGATCGTGATTCCCGTGGTGAAGTTCGAGAACACCTCCTTGGAAGAAGCGGTCGACTTCATTCGGACGAAGAGCAAGGAGCTCGACACCGCCGAGAAGGATCCGGCCAAGAAGGGTGTGAACTTCATCATCCGCATGCCGCGGGAAGGAAGCGGTGCCCCGGATCCCGGCAAAGCTCGCATCACCATGGACCTGAAGAACGTGACCATGATTTCAGCCCTGCAGAAAATCGCCGACCAGACCAAGCTCAGGTTCTCCGTCGATGAATCGGGACTGACCTTCCTCCCCGCCGACCACAAAGAAACATTCCAGAACCTGCCGCCGGGGACCGATATCGAGAAGCTGGACGAAATCCGCTTTCCAGATCCCCCTCCACCGAAACTGCCTGCGGGCAAGGCTGCCCAAGCAGACTTCAAGATCGTCATCCCAACGGTGGAGTTCGTGGATGTGTCCCTCACGGAAGCGGTGGCGTCTCTGAACAAACAGGCCAAGGAAAACGCCAAAGGTCAGCCGGTCTTTCCGGTGGTGCTCGATGCCAAGGTGAACGGTGAGACCAAGGTCCAGGAGCTGCGCTTGAGGAATGTACCGCTCACCATTGCCGTGCAATACCTCTCCGAGGTGACGAAGAGTTCCATCACCGCGAACGACACCGAAATCCGGATCACGCGGCGCTGAGGAAGCCCGGTTTTTCGCAATCCCCACGTTTGTAGTGGACAAACTCACTACAAGCGTGGTGAATAGACACGATCATGGATGCCCCGAATATCTCAGAGTCCGAGTGGACGGTAATGGAAGTCTTCTGGAACTCCTCGCCCCGCTCCGCCTCGGACGTTGCCAAGAGCCTCAAGAAGGAAACCGGCTGGGCAGAGAATACCGTGCGCACTCTGATCACCCGCCTGGTGGAGAAGGGTGCGCTGCAAGTCGATGACGAGAGCAGCTCGCCCAAGCTCTACTCCCCTGCCGTGAAGCGCGAGGCCTGTGTAAAGGCCGAGAGCGAGTCCTTCATGGAGCGCATCTTCAAGGGCGCAGCCAAGCCGCTGCTCGTCCACTTCGCCAAGAATGCCCGGCTCACGCCGGATGAAGTAACGGAGCTCAAGAAGCTCCTCGATCAATCCACCACGGACAAAAAGTCCAAATAAGCTCCTACCATGAACTTCATCGAATCGATGTTTGAGTGGCTGCTTGCCACGACTCTCCGGGCTTCCGCCATGGCGGTGGCCATCCTCGGGATCCAATTCCTGCTGCGCCGCTGGCTGCCTCCGCAGTGGCGTCATGCACTGTGGGTGCCCTTCCTGCTGGTGCTGGCACTGCCGGTATTGCCCAAGGTTCCTTTCGGGATCTTCCCGCAACGATCTTCTCCGGCAAATGAAGCGCCGGCTCTTCAGGTCGCCGCACCGGCAACGAGTGCCCTCCCGGCCATGGAAGCTACTACCGCTCCCGTAGTTGCTGCCGCCGCACCGAAGGTGAATCAATGGGCGCTCGCCTGGCTCGCGGGCAGTGTCATCATGCTGGGCATCGGTATCGCCAGCTACCAGCGGAACATGCGTCGCATCAAGCGCGCCGCTGTGCCTATGGATGATTCCCTGCGCCAGTCGCTCGCCCGGGCTTCCCGCGAGGTGGGCCTGCAGCGCAAGACGCTGGTGATCGTCTCCACCGCCGTGGACAGCCCCGCCGTGACCGGTCTGCTGCGGCCCGCGCTGCTACTGCCCGCTGGCTTCCCAACTGGCTTCAGCGAATCGCAGGCCCGCCTGATCCTGCTGCACGAGTTCACGCACTTGAAGCGGCTCGACTTGCCGGTGAACTGGCTGACCTGCGTCTTCCAAGCCATGCACTGGTTCAATCCGATCCTGTGGTTCGCCTTCGCCCGTCTGCGTGCGGACCGCGAGTCCGCCTGCGACGCCCAGGTGCTTTCGCTCGATCAGGACGACCATCGCTCCGACTACGGCCACGCGCTGCTCAAGCTGCAATCGGCCGCGCCGCAAGCTGGCTTCAATCTCGGCTTCGTCGGGATCTTCGAGCGCAACTCCGAGCTGAAGACGCGGATCCGCGACATCTCCAGCCACCGCAAGGCTCATCCGGCATGGAAGGCTGCGGGACTGAGCCTCATCGGCGCGCTCACGCTGCTGGGAGCCACCGAAGCACAGGAGCGCAAGACCCAGCGCGAGACCACCAAGGAGGATGCAAAGGTGCCCAAGGATCCGCGGCAGGTGGCGATCGAAAAGAAGCTCGATGCAATCGTGATCCCGATGGTGAAATTCGAGGATACCTCGATCGAGGAAGCCATCGACTTCCTGCGCATCCGGAGCAAGGAACTCGACAAGTCTGAAAGCGAACCTGCCAAGAAGGGCGTGAATTTCGTGATCCGTGCAGCCCGGACAGGGCCGCCCTTGCAGCCGAAGCGACTCACCTTGGACCTCAAGGAGGTGACCCTTCGCAAGGCGCTGGAAAACGTAGCAGAGCTTAGCGGCCTGCGGCTCTCCGTCGATGCCTACGCAGTGACCCTAGCACCGCAAGGCGATGCTGATGCGGCACCCGAAGCCCGGGAGAATAAGCCACCGACGAAGGCAATGCTCGCCGCCTCCAAGATCATCATTCCAATCGTCGATATCGATGGTGCCAGCTTGGAGGAGACGGTGGACTTCCTGAACCTGCGGGCCAAGGAACTTGCCAATGGCGCAGAGGTCCCTCAGGTGGTCCTCACTCCCAAGGCGAAGCGCGACGCGAAGATCAAAGAGCTGCGGCTGAGGAACGTACCCCTAGGAGAAGCGGTGCGATATGTGGCCGAAGCCGCCAAGCAACCGCTGGCCGCGGATGACGAGAAGCTATCGATCGGCTTCTGATCAACAGCCGCTCCTTCGAAAGCGAGATTCAATCGGGCCCTCGGGATTCATCTCCCGAGGGCTCTTTCTCTGGTCGGCCATCAGAAAACCGTATCCGTCCGATCTCGAAATCGCAGACGCGGCAAACCGGCTTCCAGTCCGGGCATGGATAGCCGCACTGGGGAGCAGAAGCGCGAACTGTATTCGAGATTCCGCAGGGCATCGGTCTTCGCCCGCTCCCGTTGGAACTCTTTGAGGAGAGCCATCTGAGCCGGGCTTGGTTCGGGAGGCGGAGGATCAGGCTCTCCAAGGAACATTTGCGGCAGGCCCGATGCATCCGGCTCGGACTTGGCGATACAATGGCCTGCCTTCGCGTGGTGAAGTGCTTCCTCATCGCTTTCGCAGAGGTAGACCTCACGGCTGCAGTTGTCGCAGTTCCGCACCGCGGGATCCGCCGTGGGATTCAGCTTGTCCCATTGGTAGGGGCAAACCTTCCGGAAGGTGACTGCACAGTTGCGGATGGGTATCGATCGCGGCATGGAATCCGATCACTACTACCGCAGCGCGTCCCACTAGTCCATCCAGCGCCCCAAAGCCTTCTCCAGCACCTCGGTCCGCTTCACGTGGTAACTCTCGCCCAACTCCACGGTGGCGCGCTTGCCCGCGCTGTTCTGGAAATGCAGGAAGACCGGGACTTTCCCCGGGTTGGCGGTGAGGGCCGTGCGGATCTCCGTGAGGTCGCGCTCAGAGTGGCGCGCGGTCCAGAGCGTGAGCTCCACCGCACCCTTGCTGGCAGAGCTACCGCGTGGCTTGAGCTCGTTGATCTCGGAACCGGTCAGGCGCCGTGACTCGGTGCGGTCGTCCACCTGAATCGCCGCCTTGAACTTGATGACCTTGCCGGGGACCAGGGTCCCGGCATCGCGGGCGGGCACGAAGGACTCGCCCCACATGATCACTTCCGCGGAGCCGGTGAAGTCTTCCACGATCATCACGCCGAAGGGCTTGCCGCTCTTGGTAACCTTGCTCTCCAGCGTGCGGATCATCCCCGCGAAGGGGAAGCGGTCGCGGGGGTTCTTGACATCGATCTCATCGAGGAGACCGAGCTTCAAATACTTATCGGAATCGAGCACGCCGCGGAATTTATCCAGCGGGTGACCAGTGACGTAGAAGCCGAGCAGCTCCTTCTCCTGGGCGAGTCGCTCGTCCTTGCTCCACTCCTCCACTGCTACGGCTGTCGCCGTACTTGCCGGTGGCGGCGCGGCGAAGTCCATGGTGTCGAAGAGCGAAACCTGACCGGCCGCGCGGTCCTTCTGCGCAGAAGAAGCACTGGCCACCACCTGCTCCAGGCGGCTGAACATCTGCGCGCGGGTCTCGCCGGTCCAATCCAGCGCCCCGGCCTTCACCAGGTTTTCGAGGATGCGCTTGTTCACCGACTTCGAATCAAGACGGTTCGAGAAATCTTCCAGCGAAGCAAAGGCACCCTTCGCCTCGCGGTCGGCGATCGCCTGGGCCATTGCGCCTTCACCCACGTTCTTGATCGCGGCGAGGCCGTAGCGGACCGCGAAGGCCCCGGAAGCAAGTTGCTCCGGCGCGAAGCGCAGCTTCGACTTGTTCAGGTCCGGCGGCAGGATCTCGATGCCCATGCGGTGACACTCCGCGACGAAGACACCGATCTTGTCGGTGTTATTGATTTCGTTCGAAAGCAAGCCAGCCATGAACTCGACCGGGAAATTCGCCTTCAGGTAAGCGGTCCAGTAGGAGATGTGGCCGTAGCAGGCGGAGTGCGACTTGTTAAAGCCGTAGCCGGCGAACATCTCGATTTTTTCGAAGATCGCGTTGGCCAGCTTCTCGTTGATGTTGTTCACGCGGCCCGCGCCCTCGACGAACTTCGAGCGCTCCTCCGCCATCTTTTTCGGGTCCTTCTTGCCCATCGCGCGGCGCAGAAGGTCGGCACCACCGAGCGTGTAGCCCGCCAGCACCTTCGCGGCGTTCTGCACCTGCTCCTGATAGATCATCACCCCGTAGGTATTGCCGCAGACCTGCTCCAGCAGCGGGTGCTCGTAGAAGGGCTTCTTGCGGCCCTTCTTCACCTCGATCATCTGGTCGATGAACTGCATGGCGCCCGGACGGTAGAGCGCGAGAAGGTCGATGATGTCGTCGATCTTCTCGATCTGGTACTTGCGGCAGGTCTCGACCATGCCACCGGATTCCAGCTGGAACACACCCATCGTCTCACCGCGGTTCAGGATCTCGAAGGTCGCCTGGTTATCGAGCGGCACCTTGTCGATCTCGAAGTCCGGCGTGTGGCGCTTGATGTGCTCCACCGCATCCTGGATCACGGTAAGGTTCTTCAGGCCGAGGAAGTCCATCTTCAGCAGACCGACTTCGGTGATGGCACCCATGTCGTACTGGGTGACGACTTCCCCTTCATTGCCGCGGGTCAGGGGCACGTGCTCGTCCAGCTCGCGGTCACCGATCACCACACCGGCGGCGTGGATGCCGACGTTTCGGGTCAGGCCTTCCAGCTTCAAGGCGTAGTCCCAGAGCTCTTCGTAGGTCGAGGAGCTTTCGATCAGCTCCTTCAGTTCCGGCTTCGCGTCATATTCACCCTTGAGGGTCACGCCGGGCTTCGCCTCGATCATCTTGGCGATGCGGTCGGCCTCGCCATAGCTCACGCCCATCACGCGTGCCACGTCGCGCAGCACGCTCTTCGCACCGAGGGTGCCGTAGGTGATGATGTGCGAGACACTACGTTCGCCGTACTTGTGGCGCACGTAGTCGATCACTTCCGGGCGGCGGCTCTGGCAGAAGTCGATATCAACGTCGGGCGGGCTGACGCGCTCGGGATTCAGGAAGCGCTCGAACAGCAGCCCGAACTGCAGCGGGCAGATATTCGTGATTCCCATCACATAGGCCACCAGCGAACCGGCGGCCGATCCACGGCCCGGACCCACCGGAATGTCGTGATCCCGCGCCCACTGGATGAAGTCCGCGGTGATGAGGAAGTACGAAGCGAAGCCGAGCTGGTTGATGATGCCCACCTCGTAGCGCAGGCGCTCCTGGATCTCCGGCAGCGCGGCCTTCTCCTCGCCATAGCGCTTCACCATGCCCTCCTGGCACACGCGCATCAGGTATTCCTCGCGCGGCGAGCCGTCGGGCGTGCCGAACTGCGGGTATTTCTCGGAGCTGGTTGAGTCCAGCTTGATGCTCACGTTGCAGCGCTCCGCGATCTCCAGCGTCGCATCGCAGGCCCCCGGGATCTCCGCGAACAGCGCGCGCATTTCCTCCGCGGTCTTGAAATAGACCTCGGGGGTGTAGTGCATCCGGTTCTCATCGATCTTCAGGCGACCGGTGCCGATGCAGATCATCACATCGTGCGCATCGTGATCGGTCTTGTTCAGGAAGTGGACGTCATTCGCCGCCACCGGCTTGAGGCCGAATTCCTTCGCCAGCTTGAGTAGACCCGGCGTGACCTTGCGCTGCGGCTCAAGGTCGTGGATGTGGATTTCGACGTAAGTGTTCTCCTTGCCGTAGATGTCCACCAGCTCGGCCATCGTATCGCGGGCCTTGCCCTCATCACCGGCGAGCAGCCATTCATTCACCGGCCCGGAAATGCAGCCGGTGAGGCAGATGATGCCCTTCGAGAACCTGCGCAAGGCCTCGCGGTCCACCCGCGGCTTGCCGTGGTACAGGCCTTCCAAGTGGCCGAGCGATACCAGCTTCTGCAAGTTGCTCCAGCCCTCGTCGGTCTCCGCCAGAAGGGTCATGTGGCAGGAGCGCTTGCGGCCAGGAATGTCCTTCTTGTCCGCCAGCGATTGCGGCGCGAGGTAGATCTCGCAGCCGAAAATCGGCTTCACCCCCGCCTTCTTGCAAGACAGGTAAAATTCGATCGCACCGAAGAGGTTGCCGTGGTCGGTCATCGCCACCGCCGGCATCCCGAATTCCTTCGTCTTTGCCGCCACCTCCTTGGTGCGGGCCATGCCATCAAGAAGCGAATATTCGGTATGCAGGTGGAGGTGGACAAAGGAATCGGACATCGGCGGCAGCGGAGGGTGGCCTAGGGAAATTCGCTCGGCAAGCGGACGCTGCGACCGGCGCTCTAACTTTTGATTTTTCGTTGATGCCAAGCCACTTGTGCCTACCGGCACGCAGCATCATTCCCCTCCTCGCCTGGCTCTGCTAAATCCCGTGAAAATGCCTAGCCCCGTGGAACGCTTCATCGCCGCCGCCACCGCCCCTCTGGCGGACAATGCGGAGCTGCAAATGAGTGCTTCCCGCGAGCTGGCGGAAGCTATCAACACTGCGGATTCGCCAGGCTCGGAAAAGGCCCTCGCAGAAGCCGCCGCAGATTTGGAGGCGGCTTCCTCATCATGGAAGTGGCGGACGGCGCTCTATCTCTTCGCCGCGCTCCTATCCGTGGCGGCCTTGGTCCCGGTAGCTCGCGATTGCTACCGGCGTCAGATCGCGGGCCGGAACCTGTTTGCTATGACCGACCCATTCCCCCAGCTACCAGCCATTCCTTTGACAGGGACGGACGAAGAGCGGCTTCCAGGAATTTTCGGCGAGTTCACCAAGAAGGAGAAGCTGCTGCTCTTCGGTGACCTATCGAAGGGTTATCAGGAAAGGTTCAAACCCTTAGCCGATAGCGACCCGGAGAATCCCGCTTTCTACGCGGATTACATCGTTTCCTCAACCCAGTGGAAGAAGCTTCTGCCACCTGACTATCTTGCCACCGCTGACCGACTGGCACCCCAAAACTCATGGTTTCGCTACTATGCGGCAGAAATTGCGGCATGGGAAGCATTGGGGGCTCAACGGCTGACCGCGAAACCCCGCTCCACATCGGCAGGCCCTCCACCTTTCGAAGTCATTAAGCCCGCTCGGCTTGACGATGCCATCACGCTCATGGAGGAGGCTGGCAAACAACCGGATTACCACTGCTACTATAGCGACCTTCTCCTGCGTCGGCTTGCGATCCTGCCCGCCGGAGATGATGTGCTCGGCCGGAAATTCGCCCGCGAGTACATCAACATGAGCTGCGCTAGGCCCTCCTTTCCGCGGAGCCTCATCCAAGCGGTCTCGGTCCGGGGATTCGAGCTTGCGGCCAAGGGAGATGCCGATGGCTTCCGGAATCTCGCCCGTTCTTGGGATCTCTTCTGCCGGCGCGCATTGACACAAGCCGCCTCCGATTGGAGCGCACTGGTCCCGGTGAGCGGCGCGATCTCCATTGCCAGCGGCCATTTGGGAGCGGCCGCGAAGGACTTGCACTTGGAAGAGGAGACGGCGCGATTCCTACGACTTCAAGAATACTCGGAAGCGCGAAGGCAGGCCGTGAAAGCGAGAAGCGACAATTCCTGGATCGTCGACCGCGGTGGTATGGGTGCCTATTGGTTCGCGAATGTGAGCCGTCAGGTCGCCGATCCGCCGCCCATCTCCGATTCTGATTTGAAACCCGCAAGGATGGCAGACCACGCAATGTTCGCCCGCTTCTTCTCCGCCGGGGCTTGGCTCTTTTTCCTAACAGCGGCAGTGGCGACCACCTTGCTCAGATTTCGCCACGGGAAACAAGTCCGGAGCCTTTCGCTGATCCTGCTTCGTATTCTGAAGCCAAGCGACCATGCATGGATCTGGGTCGCGGGCGTCCTGCTGCCTTTCCTGGTTTTCCAAATCGTCGAACAAGCCACTCCTTTCGGCGGCAGGACGTTCAGCGTCGCAGCATCGGTCACCGGAGACTTCGCGCGGATCCTCGCCCTCTCGGTGGTAATGGCCGCGCTGCCTGCCACCATTGCGGGAAATCGTCTGGTGAAACGGCTCGGAGGCTTGGGTTGGACCGCACCTCTCGTGCCGGTGTTCCTCGCCAGCATCGTGGGTATCGCCGCTTGGCTGGCTGGAGGAAGTGCGGAAGCGAACCGCTACAACCCCGACAGCTCAAGCTGGCCACTCGCGTGGCTCGTTCTCGCAGTAGTTTTTGGCATGGTTCTGCCACTTGCTGCCTTCTTCACCAAGAGAAGCAAAGCCGTGCACTGGATCACCTGCTGCCGCGCAGTGCTACCCGCCTACGCCTTCGCGATGATCCTCACAGCCATCGCTATTCCCTGCCAGCACGCCTTGGAGAATTACTGGATCGGGCGAGAGACATTGTCGAAGATCGATCCCAGCGTGCCCGCCACCAACCGCTTCGAGTATTCGGTAGCACAATCCTTGCGCACGGAGTTACTCAAGGTCCTGGAGGCGAAACCTTGAGAGCAGGCTTCCCGAACGCAAATGAACCTCAGCGGCATCCACCACGTGGCGATCATCGCCTCCGACTATCCGGCATCGAAGGCCTTCTACACCGGAGTCCTAGGATTCAGGATCATCGAAGAAACCTACCGCGACGTACGAGACTCGTATAAATTGGACCTCGCCTTGCCAGATGGCACGCAGATCGAGCTGTTCTCTTTTCCCGGAGCGCCGCCGCGGCCTTCTTATCCGGAGGCCCAGGGTTTGAGGCACCTCGCCTTCGCCACGGAAGACCTGGATGCGGCGGTGAAGCATCTTGAAGACCACGGCGTTGCGGTCGAGGCCGTGCGGGTGGACGAACTCACCGGCAAGCGTTTCACCTTCTTCGCGGATCCGGACGGGCTGCCGCTGGAATTGTACGAGGCGAAGTAGTCCGCACAGTCCTCTGTGCGGACGAAGCAGTTCTAACGGCGGACCTCACTCGAGGCCCTCGGGTGAAGCGACCCCAAGCGGGAGCAACCGGCGTTGGGGTCGCGGCGACGGGAGGAAGATGAAACATGACGTTTCCTGGGGGCACCGGATCTCCAATAGCCATCAAAACTGATTCGCCGCAAAAGGGGCGGCTCGAACCACCCGCTCCCACTGAAGCCGAGCCGAGAGATAGTGGTCGCAGCGCACTCGGGGCATCTGGTGCCTTCGGCCTCAATAGCTGCTTCGTCCGCTCAGAGGACTGAGTGGACTACCTTACCTCCGCCGCGCCGCGGAAGTCACCTCCGCCACCAGCCGATGCAGCACCAGCCGGTGATCCAATCCTGTCGTCACCAGCGACTTGTCCGCCCGCAGCGCCGACTCCATTGCGCCGCGCAGCCCTTCCATCGTGAAGGCCTCCGCACCACGCAAACACAGGAACAGCGGGTAAATGTTCACCCCGCCCGCCTTCTTTTGCGGCAGCCACATCCGCTCCATCTCGGGCAGGCGGTCCACCGCTGCGGCGAAGTCCTTGTAGTTCCGCATCGGCAGGCGCTTTTCCGCCAGCACCTTGGCCATGAAAAGATTCCGCACCGTCGGAATGATCGAGGCCCGCATCAGGCCGATCGCGTTCTCGCCGCGCTCCAGTTGCTGGTCGATCAGCTCTAGCGCCCGGGCGCCATCGCCATTCTGCAGCGCATTGCCGATCTCGAAGACCACGCCGGCGCGGCTCAGCGGCACCATTCGGCGCACATCGTCCAGCACCACCTCGCGGCGGTCCGGCCCGAGGTAGAGGTCGATCTTCTCCAGCTCGTTGCCGATCTGCCGCGTGGCCTCGCCCGCCAGCATCACGAAGAGTTCCAGCGCGTCCGGCTGGAAGCGTAGGCCCAGATCCTTGGCGCGACCCTCGACCAGACCTGCCACTTCCTCCTGCCAGCCCTCGCGCGAGGTGTCGATCTTGTCGTAGACCTTCACCTGCGAGTTCTTCTCCAGGAACTTCCAAAATGCCCGGCGCTTGTCGATGCCGGTGGCACTCAGCAAGAAGACCACGCCCTTGCCGAGCCCGGCCTCAAGGCAGCTCTTCAGCGAATCCACCCCGGACAGGGTCCGCTCTGAGCGCCCGGTCACATCGTCGATCAGGAAGCTGGCATTCTTCAGCCAGACCACCTTCTCGCCGCCGAAGAAGGGCAGCGTCTGCAAGGCCTCCACTACCGCCCGGCAGAGCTGGAAGGCGCCCTCGGAATTGTCCGCGGTGCCCTCGATCGTCTCGTGGGTGAAGCCGTCGTCATTCCCGCCGGTCAGCTCGCGGTGCAGGCGCAGGGCTTCCTCCTTCACGCGACCATCGTCGCTGCCGATGACGGCGTAGATAGGAGACTTGGCGGCCACGCGCGAGGTCTAGAGCCCGGCGCGGGCGTGGGCAAGCCGGGGAAGCTCCGGAAACGAAAATGCCCGGCCGGAAAACCAGCCAGGCATTGGAAATCAAGGCTCTGCAAAAACCGGGAGATCAGACTTTCGTGATGCCGAACTCCTGTGGGGAGATCTTGCCGTCGCGGTTCTTGTCGATCTTATTGAAGGACTTGCCGATGCTGCCATCGGTCGCGGCGGCCGTTCTGCGGGTCTGGCGATACTCGTCGATGTTCAAGAAGCCGTCGTCGTTGTCGTCGGCCAGGTTGAAGCGCTGAATCTTGGACGGCTTCGGAACCCGCAAGCCGCCGGCGTAGCGGATGTAGGTATCCAGGAAGATCCCTTCAGGGATCGCGGCCCTGCTGCGGACGGACGCCGTCTTGATGAAGTCGGCCATATAGAGGAAGCGCCATTCGGTCAGCACCGGGATGTCGCTGGCCCCGACAGTGCCTTGGAACTCTTCCCAGTCGATCACACCGTCGCTGTTGAGATCGGCGTTGCGGAAATACAAGGTGAACACCGCGGTCCGGCTGTTCTTCTTGGGGCCGGAATCACCGGCCATGAGGGGGGCTGCCAGAGCAAGCAGAAGGATGGGGATGCTTAGTTTCATGGGTACTGCACCTGTAACTCATTCCATTCGCTTTTGTCAACTTTCAAGTGCTTCAGATCCAAGGAACAAGGCGGCTAACAGCTTGTTAGGAAATCCGAAAATGAAGGGGTTAGATTTAACTAATTTTCAGGAAATTCCAAACGGATCGAATGATGCGCCATTACCGCCCGGGCGGCTTTTTTCCTCCCCTGCCTTCTTGCGCTCGCGGGCCTCGCGGAAGAAACCCTGCAGCAGGGCGACGGATTCCTCGCCCCGCACTCCGCGGGTCACCTCGCAGCGGTGGTTCAGTGGTGGATTGGCATCCAGCAGGTTGATCCAGCCACCGGCCGCCCCGCCCTTGGGGTCGGAGCAACCGAAGACCACCCGCTCCGGCCGACAGTGGACGATCGCCCCCGCGCACATCGGGCAGGGTTCCTTGGTCACGTAGAGGGTGCATTTCTCCAGCCGCCAGTCGCCCAGCACGTTCTGGGCGGCCGTCAGCGCCAGCATCTCGGCGTGGGCGGTCGCATCCCGCAGCGTTTCCACCTGGTTCCAAGCCCGGGCGATGATTTTGCCCTCGTGCGCGATCACGCAGCCGATCGGCACCTCCGTGGCGGCATAGGCCCGCCGCGCCTCGCGCATGGCCTGGCCCATGAAATAGTCGTCGCTGACGAGATCGATGATCGGCTCCACGCGGCAGGGATAAAGCCGGGCCAGAAAGTTCCAAGCGCCAAGACAGGGCTCGCCGGAGAAGCGCGGATTTCTGCCTCCCTTGGCACTTGGCACGTCCCCCGGGGGACTCCACCTTCCCCGCGTGATCCCGCCGACCTGCCGCGACCGAGTCATCGCCCCCTCCCTCCTTGCCGCCGACTTTTCCCGTCTCCGCGAGGAAGTCACCCGCGCCATCCATGCCGGGGCGGACTGGATGCACCTGGACATCATGGACGGCCACTTCGTGGACAACATCTCCTTCGGCCCGGCGGTGGTCCAGGCAGTCCACGAAACCAACGACATCTTCCTCGACGTCCACCTGATGGTCACGCGCCCGGACCACTACCTGCCGCGCTTCGTGGCGGCCGGCGCCGACCTTATCACGGTGCATGTGGAGGCGGAGCACGATGTCGGCTGCACCCTGCGCAAAATCCAAGAGGCGGGCTGCAAGGCGGGCCTCGCCCTGAACCCCGCCACCCCGCTGGAGGCCGCCCTGCCCTACTTGGCCCATGTCGACCTGCTGCTCTGCATGACCGTGATCCCGGGCTTCGGTGGCCAAGCCTTCATGGCCGAGGTCCTGCCGAAAATCGAAGCCGCCGCCAAGGTCCGCGAGGAACGCGGGCTGTCCTTTCACATCGAGGTCGACGGCGGGATCGACGCCCTGACCGCCGCCCGCTGCGCGAAAGCCGGGGCAAATGTGATGGTCGCCGGCTCCTCCACCTTCCGCGCCCCGGACATGGCCGTCGCCATTCGGACCATCCGGGAGGCTTGAAAAGGGACGAATCCGGCCTTCGGTAGCGCTATACGCATGTCCATGAAATCACCTGCCATCATCCCCGTCGCTTGCGTCCTCACGGGCTTCGCCGTGGGCTGGCTGGTGAAGCCGGCAGGCGAGGCCCCTGTCCCCACCGCCGCCACGGAAACCGCTGGCAATGGAGGCAAGCGGACAACCACCCGCGACGGCAAGGCCAGCGACCGCGATGATGAGCCGCCACTCGTCCGCAAGGCCAAGGGCGGCGGCCCAATCGAAGCGGATAAAAAGGTGGTCGCCGCCGAGCAAGCCTTCAACCGAACCTTCTCCAGCGCTGGCGACCGCTCCCGCACCGCCCAGCTCAACCGCCTCGCGGAGGCCCTCGGCCTCAGCCCCGACCAGAAGGACTCCATGTCTGCCCTCCTGTCCGGCCGGCGCGAGGGCTTCAAGGACCTCCAGGGCCGCGGCAAGAATCCCGCCCAGATGGTGGCAGAGGCCGCAAATGCCGAGCGCATCTACGAAAAGGCCGTGAGGGAGATCCTCGATGACGAGCAAGTCACCGCCTACGATCAGTACAAGGCCCGCGAAAAGGCCAATGACATCGAGTCCCGCGCCCAGCGCAACCTCTCGGACCTCGTGGGGCAGATCGATCTTTCCCCATCTCAGAGAGATCAAGCCGCAGAGGCCCTGCGCGCTTCCAGCACCGCCGCCTTCGCCCAGCGCCCGGAGGGCTGGGGTCTGATCAACGACACCATGAGCGTGATGGGCGGTGCCTATGTCGATGCCTTCGAGGACATGAGCGGCTCCCTCGACAACCCGGAAGCGCTCAACAACTCCGAGGAGGTCCAGAACCGGATAATCGGCGGCAAACGTGCCGCCATGGAGGAGCGCCTGAGCCGATTGAGCGGCATTCTCACCCCGGGACAGCTCGCCCAGTACCGCGCGGCACAGGAGGCGCGGATCTCCTTCATCGAGTCGTCCAGGCGGATGCCGACCCCGACGTCGAGCCGCTGATTCATCCCCCCGCCGCTCATGCTACGCATCAATGGCGAAATCGCCGATCCCGGCCTGATCGAGGATGCCTTCGCCCGCTTCAAGGCAGAGGCCGAAATGCTCAGCGAGGTTTCCTGCTGCGAGCGCGACGAGGAATTCCGCCTCCAAGCCGAGGAGGAAACCATCGATGGCATCCTGCTCGCCCAAGAGGCTGAAGAGCGGATCCCGCCCCCGGAGGCTGAGGAAGTACGCAGCGCCTTCGAGCAAACCCTGCGGCAATGGCGCGAGCATGGTGCCTCCTGGGACCTTCTCGATGCCCAGCGCGAATCCCTGCGCGCGGAGACCATCTCGCGGCTGCGCATGGAGCGTTTCACCACCAGTCTCTGGCAGGACTTGCCGGCGCTCACGGAGGATGACCTGCACGCCTGGTATCAGGCCAACGTCGCCCGCTTCCGCACGCCGCCCACCGCACACGCGCTCCATTTGGTTCGCTTCCCGGAAGGCTCGGACCCATGGGACGACTACGCCGCCATGCTCGATCTCCGCAAGCGCGCCCTCGATGGCGAAGACTTCGCGGAACTCGCCAAGGCCCACACCAAGAAACGCGGCGGAGAGGTCGACCTCGGCTGGATCGACCAACAGCGGATCTTCAATCCCTTCGAGGCCATGCTCTTCTCCCTGCGCGAAGGCGAAGTCAGCCCCGTCTTCTTCTACGAGCAGGCCCTCCACCTCGTGAAGGTCGTGGAAGCCCGCGAAGCCAGCGTCCAGCCCTTCGAGCAAGTGAGCGCGGAGATCCGCGAGGAGGTCGAACGGGACCGCCGCCTGCGGGTTCTCAAGGACCTCGCCACCAAGCTCCGCGAGAAGGCAGTGATCGAGCGGGAGTGAGGGGCTGCGCCTTCGAGAGGCCCCCTTAAAGGGGACAAGGAGGCCACCCGTCATCGAAACATGCGGCACCTGAAACCACTCACTTCAGGCTCTTCAACTCCCGCTTCACCTCCGAGTTGATCCACTCTGCCTCCTCCCAATCCCCGCGCAAACTGAACATATTGGTCTTCTCATCCAGCGCATCGTAGTCCATCCGCGCGACCCAATATTTCTCCTCCTGGTGCAACCCGTAAATCGCGCCGGCCGCAAGCACCATCGCCAAGGCCACCGGCCAGGCCGCGCCGCGGGTCAGCAGCGCGCGGTGCAAGCGCCGCTCCGGATTCCCCGCAAATTGATAGGCGGAGAGGTAGAGCAACCAGATCAGGGGCACCCCCGCCATAAAGCCAGCGCCTGCCCAAGCCAGCATCTCAAGGAGGCTGCCACCGGCCGCCAGCAACTTTGGCAATAGCGCCGCCACCGGGATCATGCTCAACGCGAGAACCGCCACCCACACCTCGGGCTCCATCCACCGCCCTCCCATCCCCAGCATCGGTGCCCGCCGCGACAATCGCCAGCGCGCCGCCAGCAACGAGACCAGTATAATCGCAATCACCAGCGACAGCATCTGTAGCAGCCACAGGATAAAGCTCTCTCCCCCCAAGGCGAATTCCCGCGCGCCTAGATACCCTGCGCGAGTGGCAAGCACATAGAGACCCAGCGGCAAACCCAGACCTAACAGCAGGATCCAAGCATGATCCCGTATCCTCAGCAAACCCATCAGCCGCGCCGGCAACAAGTCGAGCCGCTTGCGATCACTCCGCCATGCGATCCCCAGAAAGATCGCTATCGCGAAAAGAACCGCGGCACCCGCATGAACCATGAAGCGCTCATACAAGGCATACTCCGCCAGGCGCCCGCCGCGCAGTTCGGGCTCGGTCACGGCGCTTGAATGAGGACGCCGGGTGCCAAGGTAGCCCTTGCTGATGAATCCGCTGCCTCGACCTTGCTCCAAGGCATCCGGCGCAGGCACCGGCGACTTCAACTTCTTCGGATCAATGGCACTGGCGGCGAGCTCGTAGGGCAAGGAACGCGCCGGATTCCCCAGTTCCTTCCACGCCTTCGCCATCTCCCGACTGCCCGCAACGACAAAGCTCCTGAGAACCAGGCGGTGCAGCAAAGACCCTTCCATCTCGGACAATCGTTCGGCCGAGCGGAGGAAGGTCTTTCCCAATTCCTCCAACCGCGCGCTGTCTCCATCCTTGGCCGCCTTGTCCGCGGCAAAGGCGAAGGCCTCGATGTAAGCACGGAACCCGACCGCTGCGCTAGAAAGGTCTTCCGGCTGCACGGAAGACAATGCCCGCAAGGCGGTATATTCGGAAAAGTCCTGCGCCACCGGCGTGGCCTTGAAGCGAATGCGGTCGAGGGAAGCTCCGTAGTCATCCCAGCGCGGCATCGCCAACGCCTCGCCTAACAGATCAAAAGCCCGCTCGAAAGCGGCTTGATCCAGGATCACCCGTTTCGGCTTTGCTGGCGGCGGAGGCGGGCCGCGCCGAGCGGACACAGGCGGAGCCGCCGCAAGCGCGCGGCGTTCCGCTGGCGTCAGCCTCGGCGGTTTCGGCTCCCCGATGGCAGACTTCAAGAGATCACTTCCGGCCATCACGCGAAACCAGCCGTTCTCGGGATCCAGCTTCTCGCCGTTTTCCACCAAGCGATCCGGCCACCGCTCACACTCCTCCAAGTGGCGCAAGGCATGGGCGTAGTAGTGAGCCGGATCACCGGGATAGCGTTCCCACACCGCCATCCACTGCGCCATGTCGCCGTGATCACGGTCTCCGGTGAGGATCAAGCGCTGGTCCGCATCCATCCGCTCAAGCAACCGCCGGAAAGAGGGGCCTTCCTCATCCTCCGGCGGGTCATCGAAGATCCGCGGGAAGGACGGGATATCTCCGTGCTCACAACACATGGTGCTGATCGTCCCGCTCATCCGGTTGGCCAAGATGATGCGGTCCCATGACCTCAGGGCCGGCAACCCCGCCACCGCAAACCAAGCCGCACCTACCACTGCGCCACACCAAGCGGCAATCCGAACACTACGGCTTCTTCCGAATTCCCCGGCAGTCTTCCTCATCCGCTCCGTCGCAAGCGCCATCGAATCCCCGCGCGAAACCCACGGGAAAGACTCCGCCATGCCGAGACAATCCTCCAGAACCTCCCGCCGCGGCGCATCATCCCCCAGCGGTTCCATCACCGCATCCACAAAAGCCTGCTTGTCCGGATCGAGATCCAAGGCTCGCACCATGGATGGCAAACCAACTCGGAATCAATCGTCCTTCGCAACAGCGCCTCAGTATTCTCCGCGCCTTATCCACAAGGTAGTCACATTGCACCTTCCCGCGATCACGGCAGGTCGCGCACCAACTCCGCCACCGCCTCCCGGATCTCACCTTGGAGCCACGCGAGATACGCATCGCCCGCGCCACCGTTGAAAACCGGGTTCCGCTCGCTGACCGCTTCGTAGACGATCCGGTGTGCCCAATACTCCTCTTCCTTGTGAAGTGCCGACATCGCCAGCGCCGCCAGCAACACAGCCAGGATCATGAAGGGCAAGGCAGCGCGCCCCAGCGTCAGCCGCTGCAAGCGCCGGTGACCCGCACCTGCAAAGAAGCCAATGCAGATCCACAAAATCCACAGCACCGGCAGGGCGCCCAGCGAGCCCAAGAGCAAGAGAATCCGCTCCTCATCCATCGAGTGGTGGACGAAGACCTTGCAACCTGCGACAGCGGCTGGCATCGCCATCAAGGTCATGATCGCGATCCATCTGCCGGGATTAAACCCGCTCCAGCCAAAGCCCGCGATCTCGCCGCAACGCGACAAGCGCCAGCGCGCCGCCTCCACTGTGCACACCACCAGCGCCAGGAAGAGCCCATATCCCAAGGCCAGCATCGGCAGCCCGTGCTCTTCATTCAAGGTGAAGTCCCGCATCTTCAGCCACGGGAGCCGCAGGCACGCGACATACATCACCCAGGGCAAAACGACTCCAAGCACCAGGATCCAAAGCCGGTCCACCGGCCGCAACAAACCACACAAGCGCCCGCATAACTCCCGCGGTCCCCGCCGTTCGCGATATCCCGCTAGCCACACGCACAGCACCACTAGAGAGAGCAGCAACACCACGGCATACATCAGCAGCCGCTCGGTCATCGCATACTCGGCCAGGCGAGCACCACGCAGATCCTTCTCTTCCACCGGCGTGACACGGAAAGTCTGCGCGCCGAGATAGCCCGCCATCATGCCGCCGCGCCCCTGCGCCAAGGCATCCTTACTGATCATCCCCGGTGGCCTCAGGGTTTTCGGATCCAGCCGCAATCCCAGTGCATTGAAGGGCGTGGCACGTGCCGCGTCTCCCAGCTTTCCAAATGCCGCCCCCAAGCCCTTGGCCGACGCAACGGCAAAGCGCTGCTGAAGCAACTGGCGGAAATCCGGAGTGTCTTCTTCCAGGCGCTCAAGAGTCTTCACATAGCGCTCCCCCAGAGCTTCCAATCCCTCCTTGTCGCCGCTGTCAGCATACTGTCCTGCCAAGGCCGATATGAAATCCCCGAAGCCCCGGCTGGACTTCCAGAACATTGAGCCGCCCTCGGGCAGCCCGGAGGCTAAAGCGATCGATAGCGCAAGCTCCGTCTGATTTCTTGGCTGAGGCCATCCACTCAAGCGCAAGGTCCGCAACTTGGCTTGGTAATCGTCCCACTGCGGCATCTCCAAGGCCCGATCCCAATCCCCGAGAATCGCCGCTAGATCCGAGCCACTCTTGATTGATGGCGGCACAGCCGGTGTTGCAGGCCTGCCACCCCATCCTCTCGCCCCAGGCGTCCCCGGCTGCACCATCCCCGCACCGCGGGCCATCGTCCCAAGCAATCGAAACCACCCGTTGCCCGGTGCCAGCCTCTCCCCGGTCTCCACAAAGCCTTCAGGCCATTTCCCATTGCTGCGCAGGTGCGCTTCCGCATAGACGAGGAAATGCGCGGGATCATCCGGATGCTGATCCCACACCGGCTTCCAACGCTGCAAAGGACCTGTCCTCGCGGCCAGATCACCACCGATAAGCAAACGCCGCTCCGGCGGGAAACGCTCGACCATCTCGCGGTACATTTGCTCAATGGCATCGTCGCCAAGGAGAGCCTTCCCGACGAATCGCGGAACCACTTCCTTTGACAACTGCGTGCTCGCCAGCATCGCCCGCAAGGAGTGCAGCGCTCGTGGCGAGAACAGCATGAACCACGCGATCGCCAGCATCACACCCAGCCCCAGCACCCGCCTCACAAGCCGCCGCATCCTATAGCCTGCCGCACTGGCTTGCATCCTCGCCCCGGCCTCGCGGGCCTCGCTTCCCCCGCCGCCCTCGATCCAGTCACCGGCCACCTGCACTGACTCCTCCAGCATTCCGCGCGCAGCCTCGTCGGGCGGCAAGGGCGCCAGCGCCGCCTCGACGAAAGCCCGCTTGTCCGGATCCTGATCCCACATCTCCCGGCAGCATGTTAGGCAAAGCGCGGGAAGGCAATCACCGCTTGCCTATTGCTCCACGCCCTCTGCCGGGCCCAAGGCCTTCTCCGCCTCGCGATAAAGGCAACGAGCGATCAGCCAATCATACATTTGCCCCGCCGCGACCTTCTGCGTCGTTCCATCCGGCTGCGCAAAGGTATCGCCCAAGATCGCAGCCGCCTTGGAAAGAGCCTCGCGCGCCTCCGGCTCGCGCTTCAGCTCATGCAAGACCATCGCCTGCACCGCCAGCGCGCTGCTGCGGCACTCGCCCGACAGGTTCGCGGCCAGACACTTCTCCAGCAGCGGCTCCGCCGCGGCAAAGTTCCCACAGCGATATTCCGCCAGGCCCATGTTCCACTCCGCCCATGAGCGCTGATAGCCCTCGATCTGCAGCGCCAGCACGTTCCAGGACTTCGCCTGCTCCTTGTCCAAGCCCTGTGCCGACATCAGCCAGCAGATCTTCGCCAGCCGCTCGGTATTGAGCAGATACGGCGACCCCCGAAGCTCCGCAATGGCCCGGTCACGCACCTTGGCATACGCATTCGCATCACCAGCGCGCAAGGCCACCGCCGCCCAGTGCATGAGCCGATCGCTGCTACCGCCTCCGGGGAATCCGGAGAGAATCTCCTCATCCTCCGCCGCGCCCTTCCAGTTTCCCGCGCGCAGCCGCGCCTCGGCCCGCGGCATCAGCCAATGAACCCATTGGTAGTCCGGATTCGGCGGCACTTCCAACTCGGCACGCCGCGCGATCTCATCGCGCAGCTTCGCCCCCTCTTCCGGCAGGCCCGCGTTTTCATAAGCGGTCGCCACCTCGGCGATCTCCTCCAGCATCTTCACCCGTGGCGATGCCAGCGCCTTGCCGCGCAGTCGCGCCGCGTCTTGCGCCAGGGTCTTGGCTTCCTCCGCACGGCCCTCATGGCTAAGGCTGCCGGCCAACGCGCCCATCGCCCGCACCGTCTCGGGATGCTCGGTCCCGAAGATCTTGCGGCTCGTCTCCAGCGCCGTTTCGCGTAGCTTCAAGGCTTCCGCATGACGTCCGGCACGTTCGTAGGAGATCGCCAAGTTTGCCATCGCCCGCACGCCGTCCGGCGACTCCGTGCGGCCGGCGCTCTTGATTTTATCCATTACATCCTGCCGCATCTGGAGCGCGTCCTTCGCCTTGCCCGCTTCATCCAGCGAGATCGCCAGGTTCTGCATCGCATTCAGCGTCTCCCGCGCATCCATGCCGAGCTTCAGCTTGTACTTCTGATAGACGGTGGTCCGCAGGTCCCTCGCCTCGGTCGGGTGCCCGCTGGCCGCACAATAATTCGCCAGCCGGTGCATCGCCACCAAGGTCCCGGGAGCATCAGACCCATCGCGGAGCTGGCGCTTCTCCACTACCTGCCGCTGCATTTGCACTGAATAGCCCGGCTTCCCGCCCATGTAATAGGAGAGGCACAGGTCCTCGATCGCCGCCATCGTCCGCGAATCATCCTCGCCCACCGTGTCGCGGTAGTGCCAGTAGGCCAGATTCTGCAGCGTCTCCGCCTCACCATAGAGGCCGAGCGAATAGTAAGCGCTCCCCAGGGCCAAACGGAAGCGCGCCCGCCGGTCCAGCTGATCCGGGAAGTCAGTCTCCAGTCGCTTCGCCGCCCGGCCCAGGGTCTCCGCCATCGTGATCGTGCTGCCTTCTCTGCCTGGATCGGGATTGCTCAGGATATCCGTCAGGAAACCTGTTAGATCCTCGGAGTCGCGCTTGGACTTCTCGACTTCCACCAAGCTCGCCTTCATCGCTTGCTCGGCTTTCTTCGCCCGCACCGCCTGCCATGAGGACACCGCCGTGCCGCCGACCAGCGCCAGCGCGACCAGCGCTGCCGCCGCCGCCGCACCGCGGTTTCGCACCACGAACTTCCGGAACTTGTAGATCCGGCTCGGTGCCGCCGCCGTTACCGGCTCGTTGCGCATGAAGTGCTCGAGATCCTCGCGCAAGGCCGTGGCCGTGCCATAGCGCCGGCTGCGGTCCTTCTCCAGCGCCTTCAGCACGATCCAATCCAGCTCGCCGCGGATCATGAAGCTGAGCGATTTCGGCTCCGTGTGCCGCGCCTGCGCGATTGTCCGCCGCTCCTCATCGCCGATCGTGCCAAAGCGCGTCGATGGCCGCGGCACTTCCTTTTCGCGGATGATCCGCCGCATCTCGTCGAAGCCCGCCGCCAGCAACTCGCTCGCATCGATCGGTGGCTTGCCCGTCAGCAGCTCATACAGCAGCACCCCCAGGCTGTAGATGTCCGAGCGCGTATCGATATCGATCGCCGAAAGGCTCGCCTGCTCCGGCGAAATGTAGAGCGGCGTGCCCACGAACTGCTCGAAGCGCGTGAACAGCGTCATGTCCGTCAGCTGCTGCTGCGTCGCCTTCGCGATCCCGAAGTCAATCACCTTCGGGATCGGAGTGTCACCATCCAGGCCCACGATGATGTTCGAGGGCTTCAGGTCGCGGTGGATGATCCCCTTCTGGTGCGCGTGCTGCACCGCCGCGCACACACTCATGAAGAGCCCGATCCTACGGGAAGTATCGTACTGCTGTTGGTCGCAGAAGCTCGTGATCGGCAAGCCGCGGACCAACTCCATCACGAAGTAGGGTCGCCCGGTCGCCGTCGATCCCGCATCGAAGACCTTCGCGATCCCCGGGTGATCCATCATCGCCAGCGCCTGCCGCTCCGCCTCGAAGCGCGCGATCACCTGCCGCGTGTCCATCCCGGCCTTGATGATCTTCAGCGCCACCCGCCGGATGATCGGCTCGCGCTGCTCCGCCATGAAGACCACCCCGAAGCCGCCCTCGCCGATCTTCTGCAGCAGCTTGTAGCGCCCCACCATCTCGCCCGGCTTCTCGGCAATCTCCGGTGCCGTCGGCGGCTCCATCACCGCGAAAAACTGGTCCGCCTCCTCGGCATCGCCGAGCAACGCGATCACCCGGCTCATCTGCTCCGGCGAATCGCAAGCCGCCTCCAGATAAGCCCGCCGCTCGGCAGCCGGAAGTTCCCGTGCCACCGCGAAGATGTCGTCATGTGTATCCATCATGACCCCACGTGCGCCATCTTGAGCGAAAAACGGACACCCGGAAGAAACTTTTTTCAAGGCCCTCCTCCGGGCTACGCCTAGCCCTCCTTGATCGCCCGGAACAACCACACCCGCGCCAGCTCCCAGTGCCGCCGCACTGTCTTCTCATTCACCTCCAGCAGCGCCGCGATCTCATCGTGCCCCAACCCCACGAAGAACCGGAGCTTCACAATCTTCGCCTTGAGCGGGTCCTCCGCTTCCAGCTCATCCAGCACCTCGTGCACCTGCAGCAGCTTCTCATCCTGTTGCAGCTCATGGATCTCCTCATTCAGATCCATCTTCACCCCCGCCCGCTTGTCCGTCGCCCGGCGTCGCGCGTTTTCCACCAGGATCCGCCGCATCGCCTCCGATGCCGCGCCGAAGAAATGCCGCCGGTTCGCCCAATCCCCCGCCCCGCCCGCCAACCGCAGGTAGGCCTCATTCACCAGCGCCGTCGCCTGCAAGGTGTGCCCCGACCTCTCGCCCGCCATCTTCCCCGCCGCCATCCGCCGCAGCTCGCCATAGATCGATGCCAGCAATTCCGCCGAGCCGGACTCATCCCCGGCGGCCATCGCATTCAGCACGCGGGTGACATCATCCATCACCCTTTGATAACCCGCGACCCCTGTTCCTGGAAGCTTCTTGGCTGGCGATTTTCTCCAGCGATCGATAAGAGACGGCCACCCAATGGATCCCAGTTCACCCACCAATCCCTACCAGGCACCTCTCGCCATGGACCTGCCGCCGGCTCCCGTCGGAGGCAGCTTTTATCGTGAAGGTGATATGTTGGTAATCCGCGATGGCGCCGTCCTCCCACTCCGTTGCGTCCATACCAACCGTCCGATCGGCCCGGATGACTGGACCAAGCGGACCAAGTTCACATGGACTCCGCCATGGGTGTGGGCCCTGATCCTAATCCACCTCCTTGTCGCCGTCATCGTCTCACTCTGCATCGCGAAGAAGGCCTTCGTTACCTACAGCATGAGCCGCGAAGCCCGCCGGAAGCTGATTCAGCGCCGGAGCATCTCCCTCCTCGCCGCCGTGGCCGGCGGGGTTGGCGGGACGGTCTCCATCATCACCCTGAATGGCAATCTGGCCTTAATCGGTGCCTGTCTCGGTGTTCTCACTCTGCTCGTGAGTCTGATCATTCTGGTGGTGACCAATGCGCTCAGCGTGAAGAAATTCAACGACGGCTGGTTCACGCTCAAAGGCTGCTCCCGGGAATTCCTGGACTCACTCTAGGCCCGCTAGCCGTCGGGCTCCATGTCCTCTTGCGCCCGACCCCGGGCCCTGCTATCAACCAAGCTACTACCGGTGCAATCCAAGCTCGTCAGAATCACCAACTGGCTGACCTACACCCTTCTCGGGCTGGCGGGCGGCTGGCTGATTTTCGGCAAGGCCCTGGCCCCCGGTGGCTGGCCCCTGCGCCTGAGCAAGGATCCCGGCGAGCTGCCGGCCAAGGAGCATTGGATCATTCCCTCGGCCAAGGATCCGGCCAGCGCCCATGACACCAGCCCGCTGCTGGTGTCCACGAAAACGACGGCCGCCAAAACCAAATCTCCCGGCACCCCTACGTCCCCGAGACTGCGGCGCCTGCCGGTCGCGGCTCTCATCGACGCCGGCCTCACCGAGGCCGACCGGCCGAAGGCCGAAACTATCCTCGACCAGGCATGGAAGGACATGGAGAGCCTCCTCACGGAGCGAGTTCGCCCGGGCACCGATCCCGGCGCCAAGGAGGGTGAGAAGGTCTATTTTATCTCCGGCGACCAAGCCTCGGGCGATGCCGTCCTTGTCCAGATGAGGAAGCAGCTCCGGGAAGCCTTCGGCAAGGAAGCCGCCGACGCCATGCTGGCGGGCATGCATATCGAGGATTACTTCGCCGCCTTCGGCCGCAGGGACGTGAAGATCACAGTACCGTCTTCACTTACAGATGCCTTGATCGGACTTGCCTACTCTGACCCCGCCACGGGACACCCCTTGATGTTGACCGCGGCAGACGCGAAGCGCTTCAAGGAGATCTTCGGCGAAATCATCCCCCTGCCGTAACCCGCAAGCGCCCGATATCTGGAGCGTTTACAGGGGTCGCCAGCGATTCCGCTTTGCGGAAAGTGGATCCAAGCTCGTTGCATGCGGCGCCCTTCCCGGCGATTTTTTCTCGCCGCCGGAGCGCGATCCAAGCTATAACTTGAATATCATCTCCATGGAAAATTCTCCTCAACCGAATCCTTACAGCGCGCCTGCCACTACCGATACGGCCCCTCCGCCTGGCTCTTTGTTCTACCGCCACGAGAACTTCCTCATGATCCGCGATGGAGCCGTGCTGCCAGCCCGCTGCATCAAGACCAACCAGCCACAGGAAGTGAAGGACTGGAACAAGCAGGTCCAGCTCACCTGGACTCCGCCTTGGATCTATATCTTCCTCCCCTTCGCCCTCCTTCCCGTGCTCCTCCTCGCCTCGCTCATGAGCAAGCGCGCAAAGGTCACCTACACTCTCTGCCGCGAGGAACGCAGCCGCCTGGTGAAGCGCAAGACCCTCGCCACCCTCGGCTTCTTCGCCGGCGTGGCCATCCTCATCGCCGGTCTGGTCTACCTGGAGAACTCCGCCGCCGGCCCCGTCGCCATCGTCGCCGCGATCCTTATGGTCGCCAGCCTCGTGGTCATCGCCATCACCAACGCCGTCAGCGTCCGCAAGCACAAGGACGGCTGGTTCACTGTCAAAGGCTGCAGCCCCGAGTTCCTGAACTCCATCTGAACCCGCAGCCAGCCAAGGCCCAAGACTGTCCCCTGGATCACCAAATCCCCATCACGAATGAAGGCAGGCCCTCTGCCTTTCATTCGTGGTTCACAGGCTGTTCGACGCACCCTAGTGCACCGAAGCCAGCCACTCCTTGAAGGTCGCCTCATCCGCCGGCATCTTGCCTGCCACCTTCTCCCGGTCTGCCAGGATCGCCAGACGCTCCGGAATCTCCAGGCTGCCCTTCCCGATCTCCTGCTCCATCACATCGATGAACTTCGAAGGATGCGCAGTCAGCAGCGTAATGGTGGCATTGCCGGGATTCGCCGCGCGCCACTTCCGTGCCGCCAGCCAGCCGACCGCCCCGTGCGGGTCGATCTCGTAGTCGTAGAGTGATTTCACCTCGCGGATCGCCGCACGCGTCTGATCATCCGTGAAGGTCATGCCCTCGATCTTGCCGCGCATCGCTTCCCACGAATTGCCGAAGAGTGCCTGCATCCGCGCGAAGTTCGAGGGCGCGCCCACGTCCATGGCATTCGAGATGGTCGCCGTGCTCGGCCGCGGCTGGTAATCGCCGCTCTTCAGATAGGCCGGCACCACGTCATTCGCATTCGTCGCCGCCAGGAACTTCTTCACCGGCAGGCCAAGCTGCACCGCCAGCAGACCGGCAGTGAGATTGCCGAAGTTCCCCGAAGGCACTACGAAGGCAGGTTCCACTCCCAAGGGCAACTGCCGGGCACTATGGATATAGTAGAAGCTCTGCGGCACCAAGCGCGAGAGATTGATCGAGTTCGCCGAAGTCAGATTCAACCGCTCCGCCAACGCACGATCCAAGAAAGCCGACTTCACCAAACGCTGGCAGTCATCGAAGGTCCCATCGATCTCCAACGCGCTGACGTTGTCACCCAGCGTCGTGAGCTGCTTCTCCTGAAGTCCGGAGACCTTGCCTTCCGGGTAGAGGATGATCACCCGCGTCCCCGGCACCTTGTGGAAGGCCGAGGCCACCGCCCCCCCGGTATCGCCGGAAGTCGCCACCAGCACCGTCAGCTCACGGTTGTCGCCGCGCACCAGCCAGGCCATCAGCCGCGCCATGAAGCGCGCTCCGAAATCCTTGAAGGCCAGCGTCGGCCCGTGGAAGAGTTCCAGGATATGATCCCCCGGCGCCAGCATCTCCAGCGGCGCGTCGAAAGATAGCGTGCCCTCCACGATCTGCTTCAGATCCGCCGCCGGCACATCCTCATGGAAAAACGCATGCGCCACCGCATAGCCGATCTCCTGAAAGCTCAGCTCCCGCCAGATCGCCCAGAAATCCTGGCCCAGCACCGGCATGCTATCCGGCATGTAGAGACCATTGTCCGGCGGCAGCGAACGCAGGATCGCTTCCTTCAGATCGACCCGGTGGGCGGGATTGTTGGTGGAGTGGTAGAGCATGGAAGTGCTAGGTGAAGAAGAAGTGCCAAGTGCCAATCAGAACGAATTCGGCACTGCTGCACGTGCGCAAAGCCAGTCATGTTCGGAATCGTTGGTGATTTGTAGAATGATCCCGTCGATGGGCAGAGTCATGCCTTTGGCATGGAAGAAGTTTCCGGGATGAGCATCAAAGAGCGCGATTCTCGATTCGGGATTGTAGAAGGAAATGGACCCAGCCTTTCCCAACTGAACGCCGGGAAGCGTCTTGTAGCCCGAAACCAGCATTTCGTCTTTCATCTGCTCCGCAGTGGCAGGTGAGCCAACGATGTCAGGCTGCGAAATCACCAGGCTTGGAAGGTCGGCATCCAAGAAACCCTCGATCCGAATGTCGTCACCGAACTCGCGGTTAAAAAGCAAGAGACGGTCCAGATACTCTGAGGGCAGAAGCTCCCGCGCCGAGATTCCTGCTATCTCGAAGGGAGGTAGATCGCCGTAGTCGAATTCGGCACCAACTCCACACTTCCCGGGATGCGTGGTTTTCCACCAGCAGTCGGTGTCGTGATGAAAGCCGACCCGGTGCTCGCCGTGCGACTGGCAGCGCTCCAGCTTCAGCGTCGGGTCTTCTTGGAAGATCCTTCCTTGACCGGCGAACCAGTCCTTGAGGACTCCGCGCTCGAGGTCCCGAAGTTCCGGGAGGCTATTACGGCCGCGTCGTGCTGCGCCCATGCCTCGGCGGAGCTGCGCCGCGGCATCTTCAAGCGAGCTTGGCGCATTTCTTCGCATCGGTCCTTGGACATGTGGAGATAATCCGCGATCTACCGGAATTTGCGAGCCGAAAAGCCCGGTTCACCTTCGGCAAGAGCGCGGATTGGTAGAGCATGATCGTGCAAGACGAGGGAAGCTTAAACCCAATTGAAACAGTTCCCGGAGATCGTCCCGCGTCATTTCCACCTCAGGAGGCGTCATCGTCATCCAGGCAAAGCTCGATCGCTCCGCGGATCCGCGCTTCCAACCCATGGAAGGACCGGGCCTGAGTGTGGCAACCGTGCAGCGAAGGCACGCTCGCCACGAGCCAGCCTTCGGCATCCATCTCGATCACGACGTCGAATTTCCCCGTCATTGTCTTGAGTGAGCTTTAGCGCAAACCGCTGGCTCCTGCACTCCTCAATTAGCACGAGGTGCGGCCAGCTTTCTCTTCCGCACAAATTTGATTTTCCGGGCGAAGGGCATGCGCTGCCCTGCGAGGAAAAGGCCGGGATCAAACTCCGGAAAAACTTCCCTCACCTTCCGCGCGAGCTCCGGACGATCTCGTTCCAGCCCTTTGAGAAAGCGGGCGGCATCGCGGTGTGCCACGCGCCCGAGCCTCACCAGTTGCTCATCGGAGATGTCTCCTCTCTTGTAGCGATGCTTAAGAAGGAAAGCCTGCACAACCAAGCCGCATGCCAGATAGGCGGCAGACAAATCTTCATCCCCTAAATCCCTGAAATCCATCGTCAGCACTCTCCACGGCAGGTATAGCACGAAGGTTCCCGGTCCTTGGACCAATCGCCGGTTTTCCAACCACCCGATGCGCCGGACCAGCCGATGGTAGCGCTGCGGGCAGTACCGTGAAATCCATGTCACTGCCCTCTTGGCGGCCCTGTAAAAGACGCCTCCTCCTTCCAAGTTTGAAAGCTGGATGGCACCGACCTCTCCAACCCGGGTGCGATTCAGAAGGAAATTCCCTACCTGTGGACTCCGGGCAAGCTCCCCTGTCCATCTAAGAATAGGGTCCACCAGCGCAGTCTATCGCCGGATGACCGTTATGACGATTCCAAACGCCGGTAGCATTTCAAGAGCCCATCCCCGTAGATGATGCCACCCCCTCACTTCGCCGCCTTCTCCTCCACCACGTGCACGCCGTGGGGATTGATCTTGGAAACGTAAACCTGGTTCCCCAGCGGGATCGCCGAAAACACCTTCGAAATCGCCTCACCCACCTTGCGCGCCGTCTCCTCACCCTCGCAGAGCGCGAAGACACTCGGACCCGCACCGGAGATCGAGAAGCCCAGCGCACCCGCAGCCAGCGCCGCGCGCTTCGCCTTGTAGAATTCCGGGATCAGCTTCTGGCGACGAGGCTCGGCGATCACGTCGTGGATCGAGCGCGAAATCAGGCCGTAATCCTCTTGGATGATCCCGCAGAGCAGACCGCCCAGATTGCCGATCTGCTGGGTCGCATTCACCAGCGGGATGTCCTTCGGCAGGATCTCACGGGCGACCTTGGTCAGCACCTCGATGTCCGGGTGCACCACCGCCGCCCACAAATTCTTCGGCGCGGGCAATTGCGCCACGTCCAGCTCGTCGTTCGAGCGGATGAAAACGATTCCCCCCAGCAGGCAGGGTCCCACGTTGTCCGCGTGCCAGGCTCCATCCGCAGAGGCCTCACCGGCCATCGCGAAGGGCAGCAACTGCTTCTTGGACAGCGGCTCGCCGATCAGCTTGTTCACTGCGAAGGCACCCGCCACCGCCGAGGCCGCAGAGGATCCGAGACCCGACCCAAAAGGCATCTTCTTGTGGATCTCCATCTCGATCCCGCGGTCGGTCATGCCGAGGTGGCGCAGCAAATCCAGCGCCGCCACACCGGCCGTGTTCTTCTCCGGATTCTTCGGCAGCTTGCCCTCGTCACCGGTAATCTTAGTGATGTGCAGGCCGGGTTTGTCACAATGACGGACGACAATCTCGTCCCCGGGCGCGTCAATCGCGAAGCCCAGCACGTCGTAGCCGCAAGCGACATTGGCGACAGTGGCGGGCGCGAAAACGCGGACTTCCTGGATGGCTTCCTTCAGCATGAGCGCGGGGGGCGTAGCAGCCCGCCGCCCCACGCGCGAGCGCGAATGCGGTCAGCAGGAGAGTGCCAGGTGATCAGTGAGCGGTGATCCGTGGAAAGCCCGCCAAAAGTGCCTTTTGCATTTCGCGGATCACTGCCCACTGATCACTCGGCACTTGCAAGCTCCCACGTTCTGTTTTGCGCTCCGCGCATGGCAACCCCACTCGTCGGAATCATCATGGGCAGCACCTCGGACTGGCCGACCATGGAGCACGCCGCCAAGACCCTGAAGGACTTCGGCGTGGCTTGGGAGGCCGAGGTTGTCAGCGCCCATCGCACCCCCGACAAACTCTTCTCCTACGCCGCTGAGGCCCGTGGCCGCGGCTTGAAATGCATCATCGCCGGGGCCGGCGGCGCCGCCCACCTGCCCGGCATGACTGCCGCCATCACCGATCTTCCCGTGCTCGGCGTCCCCGTCGAGTCCCACGCCCTCAAGGGCATGGATTCCCTGCTCTCCATCGTCCAGATGCCCGGCGGCATCCCCACCGCCACCTTCGCCATCGGCAAGGCCGGAGCCATCAATGCCGCCCTCTTCGCCGTCGCCATCATCGCCGGCGAGGACCCCGCCCTCCTCGCCAAGCTCCAAGCCTTCCGCAAGCAGCAGAACGAGACCGTCAAGGCCGCCCAACTCCCCGATCTGGGCTGACCAACAGCTGCGCACACCCAAGCCTCTTCCACCGATCACCACTCACTGATCACCCGGCACCTGTCTTTTTTCCGTGTATTCCGCGCATTCCGTGGTTTTCCTTCGCCCCCCTGAATGGCAACGGTGAACCCATCTCCCGTGATCCCGCCGGGCTCCGTGCTCGGCATCCTCGGCGGCGGCCAGCTCGGCCGCATGTTCTGCATGGAAGCCCGCCGCATGGGCTACCGCACCCTCGTCTGGACCGGCGGCCTCGAGGCACCGGCCATCGTGGTCGCGGATGAGGCCATCGACGCGCCCTTCGACTCGCCCGAGGCGCTGGAGCAATTCGTCACCAAGGCCGCCGTCGCCACCGTCGAATTCGAGAACATCCCGCGCGAAACCCTCGAAGCCGTCGCCGCCCGGATCCAGCTCCACCCCTCGCCGAATGCCGTAGCGATCTGCCAGCACCGCGAGCGGGAAAAGACCTTCCTCAAGGCCAACGGCATCCCCTGCGCCCCCTTCGAGGTCGTCGCCTCCGCCGAAGAACTCGCCGCTGCCATCGCGAAGATCGGCACCCCCGCGGTCCTGAAGACCGCTGCCTTCGGCTACGACGGCAAGGGCCAGCTCAAGCTGGAAGGCGGCGAGGACCCCGCCCAAGTCTGGGCCAACTTCGGCACCGAGCGCGCCGTGCTCGAAGCCTTCATCCCCTTCGAGCGCGAGCTCTCCGTGATGGTCGCCCGCGCGGCCGATGGCTCCCTGGCGGTCTACGACCCCGCCGAAAACCGCCATCGCCACCACATCCTCGACGTCTCGATCGTCCCCGCCCGCGTCAGCCCCGCCGTCGCCGCCGAGGCCAAGGTGATCGCCTGTGAGGTCGCCATCGCCCTTGATTACCAAGGGATCATGGGCGTCGAATTCTTCTACCTGCCGGATGGCTCCTTGCTGGTGAACGAAATGGCCCCACGGCCCCATAATTCCGGTCACCACACCCTCGACGCCTGCGCCACCTCGCAGTTCGAGCAGCAGGTCCGCGTCATCTGCGGCCTCCCCGCCGGCTCCACCCGCCTGCTCTCCCCGGTGGTAATGCTCAATCTCCTCGGCGACATGTGGCCCGGCGAAATCGACCCGCCCGACTGGACCCCCCTCTTCGCCGACGGCTCCGCCTTCCTCCACCTCTACGGCAAGCGCCGCGCCATCGGCCGCCGCAAGATGGGGCATGCCAACTTCCTCGGCGCCGAAGTCGACGACGCCCTCAAGCGCGTCCAGCTCATCAAGAACGCCCTGCTCCACCGCGAGTGAGGTAGTCCGCACACGCGTATGGGACGGAGCAGCTCAAATTCACGGCCTGTCGGCGTCGGATATCCCGGACTATTCCGTCTTTGATTTGTCTGCCTTGCGCGCCTTGAGCCTTTCGAGCTGCTCATTGAAAAGCTTCTCCTTTGCTTCAAGCGTTTGAAGCTCAAGTGCCACGGTAAGGTAGGCATCCAAGGCCTCCTGTTCCCCCGGAACAGCGTCTCGACCATTTCCTCCAGCGATATGATCGGTCTCGACATCGATCTTGGTTTCCTTTGGGACGCCTCGCAGCGAGTTCAATGCCTCTCGCTTGGATTGCTCTGCTGGCTCAAGCAGTCGTCTCTGGGACTGCAATTCATCCAGCTGACCTGTTACGCCTCTCAACATTTGAGACTCAGGGGTTGGAACCCGATCCTGAACCCTTGCAGGTTGCGCCCCGCGCTCTCCCGTGTCCGTCGCATCCCCGCCGGCGTGCTTGGCTCCGGGTGCTTGTTCGTGAGCGGACGATTGGCCGCCTGTCGAACCTGAGCCGCTCCGATCACAGCCTGTGAGGAACAAGATGGAGACAAACGTGATCAACAGTGGTTGGTGCTTCGAACGAGTTTTCATTCTGGCTGAATGTTAGATATGGCAGGTTGCACTCCCTCTCCTCCAACAAAAAAGGCCGGGCAAGCGCCCGGCCTTTTCAGTAAATCAAATCAGAACGGAATGTCGTCCTCTTCATCCCGGTAGTCCCCGGGCTCGGCCGGGGATCCACCTTGCGGCGGACCGGAGCGCTGTTGGCCGCCACCGCCGCCACCACCCTGATAGCCAGGATCGCGCTGCTGGTAGTTGCCTCCACCGCCACCACCACCGCCGCCCGGGGTGCCACCCTTGCCGTCCGGCAGGAATTGGAGCACTTCGGCGACGACCTTGAGCTTGCTGCGCTTTTGGCCGGACTGCTTGTCCTCCCAGGTGTCCATCTGCAGGCGGCCTTCGATGAAGACGCCGCGGCCCTTGGTCAGGTACTTCTGCGCGTTCTCCGCGTTCGTGCCCCATACGGTCACGTCCACGAAGGTCACTTCGTCCGACCAGTTGCCATTGCCGTCAGCCACCCGCCGGTTCACGGCGAGGCCGAGATCACCGACCGCGGTCCCCTTGGGCGTGTAGCGGACCTCCGGGTCGCGCGTCAGGTTGCCGAGCAGGAGGACTTTGTTGAGATTGGCCATAGCAGGTCGATCAGACTAGGGAGACGTTCTTTTGAACAGCTTTTTCGCGCAGCGAAATCCGATCAATCAAGCGACGCGCTGGTAGTGCTGCAGGTGCACGTTGATGTTCAGCTTGAGCTTGGCCTTGATGCGGTCGATCGCATCCGGCTCAGCCTTGAAGAAGTAGTTCACGTAGTGACCGCTCTCAAGGTGGCGCGAGGTGTAGGAGAACTTGCGGCGGCCGATCTCCTGGACTTGGTCCAGCTTGGCGCCTTCGGCTTCGAGTTCCTTGCCGACGGACTTCACGAGTTCGTCGATGCTTGCACCTTCGGTCTTCGGATTGAGGATGACCAGTCCTTCGTATTTCCTGCTGCTGCTCATGACGTGAGACGTTTGTTAGGGTGTTCCGTGATTACTGTTATAAAAATTCGCGGCCGTGCCTAGGCCTTGGGAGAGCGCAAGCTGCACAGCTGCCCCTGCCCTTGCAAGCGTGTTTTCAAGCAGTTCCCGCTCCTCGGCGCGGAAATTCCCGAGCACGTGACCTACCATTTCACCGGCGTCCGAGGAGCCGATTCCCACCTTCAGGCGCGGAAAGTTGTCGCCGCCGAAATGCTCGATCAGCGACTTGATCCCGTTGTGGCCGCCGGCACTGCCCTTTTCGCGGAAGCGCAGCTTGCCCAGCGGCAGCGCGGCATCGTCATAGACGACCAGGACCTGCTCGGGAGCCCACTTGTGGAAGGCGGCGATTTGCCGGACCGGGCGACCGCTCAAGTTCATGAAGCACTGGGGTTTAACCAGTAGCACCCCGGAGCCGGGAAGCTTGGCGACATGGCTCTGCCACTTCGGCTCGGCCTTGAAGGCCACTCCTGCCCCCAGCGCCATGCGGTCGAGCACCATGAAGCCCGCGTTGTGGCGCGTGCCTTCATACTGCCGCCCCGGATTGCCGAGGCCAACGATCGCGGTGATGGAAGCTCCAGACTCCAAATTTTCAAAGAAAAGCCCGGTCCGCCGTGAGGCGAACCGGGCTGGTAAAAATCAAATGCCTCAGGCAGCGGCGGTCGCGCCTTCGGAAACCGCAGCGGCGGTCTTCGCGAGGTGGGCGATCACGACGTCAGCCGCGTGGGTGGCGGTCACACCAGCCGGCAGCTTCACGTCGCCGATGTGGAGCGAGTCACCTTCGTCGAGGTGGGCGACATCGAACTCCAGCACTTCCGGGAGCTCAGCTGCGGCGCAGCGGACTTCCAGGGTGTGGCTGAGCTGCTCAAGCATGCCGCCGGCCTTCACGCCGATCGGCTCGCCGACGAGGTGCACCGGGATGTGGGCGGTGATTTCCGACTTCTCGTCGATCGCCAGGAAGTCCACGTGCAGCGGCTTGCCCGAAAGCGGGTCGTGCTGGACGGCCTTGAGGAAGGCCAGCTGGCTCGCACCGGAGAGGTCGAGGTTGATGAGAATGTTTTCCGAGGTGGCGTGGGCCAGCAACTCGTCGAAGGCCTTTGCATTGACCTTCAGGTTCTTGTTTTCAGTGCCGACCCCGTAGATCACGGAGGGAACCCAGCCCTCGCGGCGCATTTGCTTGAGGACTCCGGAACCGGTACGTTGACGCAGTTCGGCTTGCAGGACGTGCTTCTTGGCCATGGCGGAAAAAGGCGTGGGATTCGAGTTCCGGCAGCGATGTTCCGCGGCCGGGGGCGGGGTCTGTAACGGGCGGACCCGAATTTGTCAAAAAATTGTTTCCCCGAGTTCCAAGAGATTTGGACCGGGATGGATAGGATGAATGGGATGAGAGGAAGAAGACTGGATGGTGAGGCTGGAATCGGGATTCTTCTAAATCCCATCCATCGGATCCATCCCGGTCCTTCCGAAAATCCGCCAGTCCCTGATCCTCAAACTTCAAACAAGGAAGTCACCGACTGGCCGCCGTGGATGCGGCGGATGGCTTCGCCGAGCAGCGGCGCGATGCCCACGGCGCGGACCTTTTCCCCACTGGCTTGGGGCACAGAGTCGGTGGTGATGATCTCCTCGATCACGGAATTTTTGATCCGCTCACGACCCATCTCGCCAAGAACTGCGTGGGAAACCCCGGCGAAAACGCGCTTCGCCCCGTGCTTCTGGAGGATCTCCGCGGCGGCGGTGAGGGTGCCGGCGGTTTCGGTCATGTCATCCACTAGGATCACATCGCGGCCTTCCACGTCGCCGATCACATTGGTCGCCTCCACGCGGGTGGCGCTGACGCGGTGCTTGGCGACGATCGCGAGATCTGCGCCGAGGGCCTCCGCATAGGAGCGGGCCATCTTCACCCCGCCCACGTCCGGGGACACCACCGTGATGTTCGAGGGGTCAGGGTGGCGCTCGCGCAGGTAGTGAATCAGCGCCGGCTTGGCGTAGAGATGATCGACCGGAATATCGAAGAAACCTTGGATCTGCGGGGCGTGGAGGTCCATGGTCAGGACCCGGCCGACACCGGCGGAGGTCAGGAGGTTGGCCACCAGCTTCGCCGTGATCGGCACGCGGGGCTGATCCTTGCGGTCCTGGCGGGCATAGCCGAAGAAGGGCATCACGGCGGTAATCCGGCCGGCGCTGGCGCGGCGGGCGGCATCCACCATGATCAGCAACTCCATGATGTTGTGATTCGTCGGCGGACAGCTCGGCTGGACGATGAAGACATCGTCACCGCGGATGTTCTCGTTGATTTTGACGAAAGTTTCACCGTCGGGGAAGGCCGTGACGTGGACGTCGGCCAAGGGTTCACCGAGGGTTTCTGCAATGCGCTCTGCGAGCGCGCGGTGGGAAGTTCCACTGATCAGTTTCATGCGGGACGGGCGGCGGGCCGGGATTGTTGACACTCGCGCCCGGATCGGCAACCCTGCATCCCGAAGAATGATGGAAAGTCCGAACCCGCCATCGCACTCGTCACCCCCGGAGAGTGCCCTGCCCACTTGGCTCGGGCCTGCGATCTGCGGGGCCATCATCGCGGTTTACTACGCCGTGATTGGCGGCTTCGGGGTGATCGGCAACCGCTCCCCGCTCTACTGGCTGCAGAGCGCGTGGAACAAGGAGACCCGTTATGAGCACGGCTTCATGGTCCCGATCATCATGGTCGGCTTGGTTGCCTGGCAGTGGAAAAACCTCGTGCGCCTTGCCAAGGAAGGAAAGAGCCACTGGCTCGGCCTGCCCATGCTGCTGCTCGGGATCCTCTTCTTCGTGGCCTCCCATCGCTGCGGTCAGCCGCGCCTGGCGATCGCCGGCCTGCCGATGATCCTCTGGGGTTCTTCCCTCTATCTCTGGGGCTGGCAGCTTTCCCGGCTCTTGTTCTTCCCCTTCTTTTTCCTGTGGCTGGCCGTTCCGGTGCCGGAGTTCCAGCAAGCCACGGTGAAACTGCAGATGCTCTCTACGCAGTTGTCTCAGTGGGGTTCGGAACTCTTCGGCGTGAAGGTCCACGTGAGTGGCACCAAGATCGAATCCGCCAGCAAGCTCTGGGAGCCGCTGGAGATCGACGAGGGCTGCGGCGGTATCCGCTCGCTGATGGCCCTGATCATGATCTCCACGGTCTGGGCCTACTTGGCCAAGGTCAGCCTGTGGAAGAAGGGGATCCTGCTGCTGGCCGCCTTCCCGCTGGCGATCTTCGGCAATATGCTGCGCCTGACCTCGATCTTCGTGATCGCCGAATACGGCAATCCGGACTTTGCCCGCCACACTTGGCACGACTGGTCCGGCTTGGTGATCTTCTACCCGATCTCCCTCTGCCTTTTGCTGCTGGTCCACTCCATCTTGGAGCAAGGCCTGCCATGGAAGAAGCCGAAGAAGAAGGCCGTGCGCCATGTGGTCGGCCGGAAGTCCGGGGATAAGGATTCCGACGTGGAACCGAGAATTGTCCACGAGCGCGGCGATGTCACCTCGGCCCCCACCACCGTCCCATGAAGCGGTCCACCCTTCTGGCAGCGATCCTCGGGGTCGGCCTATCCTCGATCTTCATGCTTCCGCCCTTCAAGGTGGTCGAGTCGGCCATGAGCCTGGAGATTCCGAAGGAAATCGGCGACTGGACGACCACGCCTGTTCTTCCGACGGACAAGGAAATCAACTCGCTGGCGAGCGATACCCGCTTCTCCAAGGCCAGTTGCAAGATCGTGCGCCCGGGGACTTGGAATTCACTCTACATGCGCGGGATTGAGGATCAGGCCGAGCTTTCGATCGTGCTCTCCGGCCAAGACCTCGCGAACTCGATCCACCGCCCGGAGCGCTGCATGGGCGCCCAAGGCCACGAGATCTACCTTTCGGAGCAGTCGCGGATCGATTGCCAGACGGCCAATGGCCACGAGATCGTCGACGCGGGGAAAGCGGGAATCGCTCTGCCCAAGGCCGGCACCCTTCCAACCCGCAAGTTGATTTCGAAAAGGAAGGAGTGGATCGCGACCTCAGAGACCGAGAAGACCGAGGTCGAGTTCAACTACCTGACCTACTATTTCTTCGTGGGCAACGAGATGATCACCGAGAGCCACAAGGCGCGGACCTTGGTGGATATGCGTGACCGGCTCGCCAAGGGCCAGGCCCAGAAGTGGGCCTACATCCTGGTAACCATGCGCTTCCGGGCGGGCACGGAAGACCCCCGTTTCAACTGGGGCAGCCTGCCGGATCTGAAGACTGCGGATTCGGAGGTCCGCTCGCTGCTGGGCGAAATCGCCGAGAACAATATCAATTGGAAGCAGATCACCACCCTGAATTGAGCGGGTGGAGGCTTGGCTTTGACCGCGAAAGGCCGCGAAATCTGAACCTCCGGAAACCTCCGGAAATAGCCTGAATACCTTGCCTGGCGGAGCCGTGAAGTGATTGCAGCGGCGCGGGCTTATTTCTGCTCCAGCAGGGGCTCGGGGGTGACATGAGCACCCTCCAGGAAGGCGATCATATCCTCGAGGTTCTTCTGGAAGGCGGCCTCTTCCTTACCCCGCACCCACTGCTCGGTCATGCTGTTGGCTTCCTTGAGCAGGTCGCGCGCGCGAATGAAACCGGTGAGCGCTTGGCCCGGGGTGCAGGCGCGACTTTCCCAAGCGCTATGGTAGCGGTGGAAGAGGTGCTGGGCGAAGTAGTAGCGGGCGCGGAAGCTGCCTTCCATGCCACCCTGCAGGCGGACCGCCTCCTCGTAGCTGCGGTCGGCCTCATCGTTGCGGTTCAGGGCGGAGAGAGCGATCGCGCGGTTGAGCGCCCACTCGGGATCGTTGGGGTTGAGCTTGCCAGCCCGATTGTAGAATTCCACCGCCTTGCTGTGCCAGTCGCGGACTTCATCCTCCGGCTGCCCCTGGCGCTCCGCCGCCCGGCGCGCCACGTGTCCGGCGCGACCCGCGAGGTGGGCACTCGGCCAGTGTTCCAAGGCGTCACCCATCAGCTCCAGCGAAATACCCGGCGCGTAAACGCCGAGACGCTCCTTGCCAAAACTCACCGGCCACACCGCCCGGTAAACCCTGGTCCCGCGAATGCCCGTCACGGCCAGAATCCCGGCCAAGGGAAGGAGCAGAAGCGCCGCCACCAAGGTGGCGCGGGAGGATGGGTAGACCTCTTCCGCCCGCCGCGGCAAGGCAAACCCAATCGCCAGGCCGAGGTAGATCGCGCCGGGAATCGTGTGGGTCACGAAGCTGAAATTCGAATTCACCAAGGTGCCCGCCATCGCGGCCAGACCGCCACACATCAGGGCATCGATCGGCCCGCGCGGGAAGCGCGAGGAGGGATCGGCAGAGAAGAGGCCGGCCACCGAACAGAGCACGGCGGAGAGCACCCCACAGCCAATCAGAAGAGCTCCGAGCCAGCCATATTCGACCGCCGACTGGAGGAACTCGTTGTGAACAAAGTCATCATTCCGGGGCAGCATGCCGCCTTCCTCCGGCTTCCAAGCGGCGTATTTTTCCCAGCCGTAGCTGCGGCTGCCGCCGCCGCTGAGCGGGTGGTTCATGGAGATGTCCACTGCAGTGCCGTACAACTGCAAGCGGGTACGGTTGTCGGCGAATTGGCTCAGGCTGAGGTCCTGAATCCCGCGCCGCTCTTGGAAATGCTTCAAGACCGGAACCGCGACCAAGGCCAAGATGAGCGGGCCCGCCAGTGCGGCGATGGCCAGCAGGCGGGCTTTCTTCGACTTGTCCCGCCATGCGATCAACGCTGCGAGGACCATCAGGGTCGCTCCAGTTGCACAGAGCGCGACCATGCCACCACGCGAGGTGGAGATGAACACGCAGGCGGTCGCGGCAATGACGCCCAAGGCCTGGGCAATCCGCTCAAGCTTGGAATCCCCAGCGAAGAAGAAGCGCGCCGCCAGCAAGGCCACCGAAACCACGGAGAAGTCCGCGAGGTGATTGTAGTGCCCGAAAAGGCCGGAAGGGAAAAACCCGGGACGGCTGGCGAAGGGCCAGGAGAAGGAGGAATCCCTCACCTGGCAAAGCACGAAGGCCAGATTCACCAGGCCCAGAACGGCCAGCGCCAGCATCACGATCCGGACCGCCGCGCCACTTGGGGCAGCCAGAAGGCCCCAGAAGCAGCCCGCGATCATACCGCCGACCAGAAGGGCATCGGCGCGGGCGAACTCCTGCACCGGACTGCCCCAACAGCGCCAGAGGACCCAGCCCCAGGCTAGGAAGAGGAAGGTCAATGCGATCCAAGTCCCCTTCCCCCGCTCCTTCAAGGCTGAGGCTCCTCCCGCAGCGCTCAGCAAGGCGAGCGACAGGGCCAGCAAGGCGGGACCCCAAGTGTAATCGATCGTCTGGCCACCCAAGGAGACCCCGAAGACCAACGCCAGGGCGAAACAAACACCTGAAACCCACCTCATCGGAAAACCGGCTCAGTTCGCGCCGCGCCCCAGCAAAACCGCGGGGATGGTGCGGAGCAAGATCTTGATATCGAGCCAGAGGGACCAGTTGTCGATGTAGCGGAGGTCCATTTCCACCCACTGCTCGAAGCTGGTGATCTTGTTGCGGCCGCCGGCCTGCCACTCGCAGGTGATCCCCGGCTTCACGCTCAGACGGCGGCGGTGCTCGGACTTCTCGAAGGCGTCCACCTCATAGATCGGCAGAGGACGCGGGCCGACCAGGCTCATGTGGCCGCGCAGGACATTGAGGAGCTGGGGCAGCTCATCGATGCTCAGCTTGCGCAGCAGGGCACCGAAGGCGAAGACGCGCGGGTCGCGGTCGAGCTTGAAGACCGGGCCTTCCATGTGGTTGCCGTGCTCCTCCTTGACCTTGGCGAGCTGGGCTTCCGCATCCGGCACCATGGTGCGGAACTTCCACATCCGGAAGGGCTTGCCGTAGCGGCCGGCGCGGCGCTGGCGGAAGAAGACCGGGGCACCCGGGCTGGCAATCTTGATGCCGATGATGGCGAAGATCCACAGTGGCGAAGTGCCTAGGATGAGGCAGAAGGCACCGACGCGGTCGATCACCGCCTTGCAAGCCAGCTCCCAAGAGAGCTCGGGAGTCGAGCGCAGCACCAGCATCGGCTTCTTGCCGACGACATCGAAGGTCGGGCGGGCAATCTGGGTGCGGATGAAGGAGGCCACAATCCATGCCTCCACCCCTTGGAGCTCGCAGGCTTCCACCCCTTCGGCGACCTTGCCGAACCCGGTATCGCGGGCGGTGAAGATCACGCGCTCCACGGAGTTCTGCTTGAGCAGGCTGTAGAGCTCCTCAACCGGACGCTCCGAAAGATCGAAACGCGCGACGATCTGCCAGAGACTGCTGTCCTCCTCATCCACCTCGCCGAAGAAGGAATCAATCTCCTCATCGGAGCCGGCGATGATGATGCGCTCCTTGGCGTAGTCGAGGAGCTCTTGGCGACGCAAGTAGGAGTGGAAGAGGCGGTCGCGGATGAAGAGCACCACCAGGGTCAGGACTCCGCCAAGGGCGAGGATCAGGCGGCTGGCACCAGCGATCTGGGCGAAGGTGACCATCATGCCGATGACCAAGGCCATGAAGAGCAAGGCCTTGAAGAGCTGGCTGAAGGCCTGCAGAGGGGTCTTGGTCCGCGGCCGGCGGTAGAATTGGAAGAATTCGAGGACCAGCGGGGTGAAGGGCACCACGATGTAGAGCACCCAGCTCATCTGCCAGAGGCTCATGTCGACGGATTTATCATCCGTGGTGAGGAAGTCGCGGATCGGAACGCGGAATAACGAACCCACCCAGAAAGCGAACCAAACCAAGGCTGCGTCGAGCAGTTGGAGCAATTGGATCGAGAACGCTTCTTTGCGACCAACAGCCATGAAAAATTCCTACCGAACGGCCGCGATGAAACCGGAAGGGTCAGGGTAAAGCAAGCCCAAGCTCAGGGCTGGACCCTACGGTTTCATGGGAGGGACTGCGTGCTTTTGCGGATGGGAAGCTGGGCGCTCCCTAAGGCTCATGGGCCCTATCCGCCCTTGGGATCGCGGTTCCCGCGGCCGAAGAAGGCGAAAAAGACACGGTCCCGCCGGTCGTCAGGATCGAGCCAGAAGGGACGGCCCCTCCAGCCACGGGATAGAAACCGGACATTTCTTGACTGGCACAGAGATTCTAGCAGAAGACTTAATAAATCTGATGATAGGAAAGCCACCTACTCTAGGCAGCCAGCTGCTCCGTCCGCGCATCAATCAGGAATCAACTGGAAGCGACGGCCCCAGCAACTCCATGACCCGCCGCCAGTTCCTGAAGCGGACCGGCGGAGCAACTGCAGTCAGTTTGATCGCTTGGAATGTGGCATCCCTTGAAAGAGCCCGTGGCACCACGGTCGAAAGCAGTGATGTCACGGTGGAGATGAAGGACTTCGACCTAGGCTTGGATCAGCATGGATATCGTGAGGAGATGCAGGAGTTTACGGGGAAGTACGATTGGATATATGGCAACAATGCCCCGATGACCTTGCCGCATGACACTGCCACCCCTGCGAATTCAGCCCCGCCCAACTACTGTACGATCACTGCGACGGTGCATCCGAAAGACGCCGAAGTTGAGTTCAGAGTAAGAGGCGACGAACCCGGCTGCATCACGATTTTTGAAACCGTCAACGACGGCAGCGGCACGGTTCTCCTCCGTATCCAAGCGGTTACTCCGTCCACCCCGATCAACGGCGGCCGCAGGCCGAAAGGATCCCTGATTGAAGCCGTGCACCAAGGCAATGTTGTAGGCTCGGCGAAGTGCTACGTCGTGAAGCCCGACAAGATCGTTAAAGGCACAAACCCAATCGCGAGCCACCCGGGCATGTTCGGCAGTACCGGCTACTATGCCCATGCGCAGTATGAAGGCCAAATCGTGGCTGGCCTCCCCGAACATCAAACTCCTCCCGCGACACTAGCTCTTCCAATGGTGTTCCTCCGGCTTGTTCAGGTCCGGATCAACAACCAATTCAACGAGCCGCTAGGACCGATGTACTATGGAACCGCGGTACAGGAAGACAGCTTGTGCATTGCTTGGATGCGGTCGGGGCAGTATAATGATCCTGTGGGGAGATTTGCAAATGGCGAGGACCAAACCCCGTTTCAAATCTACGTCGCGGGCCACGATTGCGGGCAACTGCGGCGGAAGCTCACGATTTCCAATGCCACCACGACTACGGCCGACTATTTGCTCGAATGGTTATAATTGAGGCCGGATTTTTCCGCTTCTCCAAGGTGGGCTATATTCCCGCCGTGGTTCTTTGTTGTCTGGGGGCGGGTTGCTCTCCGAAAGAGCAGGACCAAGATCGGAAAAAGACCGGCTCCAATGACAAAATAGATCAATCCAAGGCCATGAAACACTCACCTGAGTCCTCACCGCAAAGCGTTGGGAAAGGAGTAGTCGTGGGATCTTCGGCGCTGGAGACCCTGCCTAGAATTGCGAGTTCGGGAGGCAAAGCCGAAGAGTCCGTCCTCAAGCAAATCGGGGTTCCCTATGCGGCGGTCCCTGCCATTGCCGAAAGGTTGCAGACAGCCTTCGGCAGGGCGAATACCCTACGAGGGCAGTCCGCTTCTTCGCTGGTCTTTCCCATCGGCAAGACGGTAACGATCGAAGCGCTTCCCGATGAGGAACTCTCCGGGATCGTGAGGGATTTCATCGCCGGGCTCCGGAAAGAAACCAAGGATCTGCCGCTGGAGAGTCTTGAGATCCTGCTTCGCGAGCAACTTCACGACCAATTCGGTCTCCGCATGCGGGTCACGCTCGAGCAGACGGGGATACAAGGGCTGTCCGACCTGGCCCACAGCACCCCGGAAACGCGAGGTCTGACCTTTCAAGTTGAACGGGAGAAGGGAGATGGCCGAATCGAGAAATTCTCCCTGAACCCGATCCAAGGGGAACGCAGCGAGTTCTTTTATCTAAAGGCTTCTCCCTGATAGGGTGCTTGCATGAGGCCCGAGGCAGCAACTTCAGCCGGAGCATGGAAGCGGCGGACCTTAGTGGCGGTCCTCGTCGTGCTTGTCCTTGGGTTCGCCGTGTTTCTCCGGTCCCACCAAGGTGAGGCCGGTCGGCCCGAGGGAGCTCCCCCGGAGCCTGCCGGAACGGTGAGAAACCAAGCCCTCCCGGACGCCGTCCCACCGCAGGACGAGGTGAAGTATGATCGGGAACACCAAGCGCTGCCCCCTGAGCTCGTGCCGCTCCTGGCGGTGAATGTATTCGAGGAAGACACCGGCGAGGTATCGCCCCGGATCTACAGCTACTTCCAGATCACTAAAGAGGAACGCCCGTTGGTACGGCGGGAGATCGCGAAGGCTCTGGAGCAATTCAAAGCGGCTGAATTGAAGCGGGCGAAGTTGGTCTCCACTGTTGGAGAGCGCTATATCAAGCTCGCGGATTGCAGCGATCTGGCAAAGCAGATCTTCGAGGACTTTTCCCGAAATTTGGGCCAGACCCTCGGATCCGAGCGAACGAACGGGATGAAGGCGCTCCTGAAGAAGCAACTGCGCGAAGGGGGACGGACTCTCATGGAAGTCGGCGTGGTGAAATCCGGCTCGGGGCAGTTGCTCTTGAGCAAGAGGCTTCTGGACTCCCGGGGCATCGAGATCTCCATGGACGAGTCGACTTATCTAAAAGGGACCGATCTGTCAGAGTTCGCGAGATGGGACGCGATCCACCCGCTGCATGAGGGGAAAATTGCCGAAGGAGCCGCGGAGGCATCCCCTCCCCGATAAGGGACCAAAGGATGGAGCACGGCAGGATAAGATGGGGCGTTCCCGTGCTTCAGACAGGTTCCATGAGACTTAGGGAACCGATCTGCCGGTGGAATCGGAGCTCTCGCGGTCGAAGAAGGCAAAAAAGACGCGCTCACGGAGGAACAAGACAGCCAAGGTCAAGATGGCTCCGGTCATCAGGATGAGGCGGCTGACCCCGCCGAGCTGGGCCCAGACAACCACCGCGCCGACCAGCAAGGTCATGCAGATGGCGGCCTTGAAGAGCTGTGCGAATGCCAAGGCTGCGGACGGGGGGCGCGGGCGGCGGTAGAAGTGAAAGAACTCAAGGACCAGCGGGGTGAAAGGCACGACAATATAGAGGACCCAGCTCATCTGCCAGAGGGTCAGGTCTCCATGGGTAGATTCCACCGTCGTGAGGAGTTCCCTAAGGGGGACTCGGAACAGGGATGAGATCCAAAAGGCGAGCCAGACCAAGGCTGCGTCCAGCAGTTGGACCCACCTGACGGTGAAAGCTACTTCGCTATTGAGAGGCATGGGGCTCCTTCCTTTCTGGATTGAGGCCTAAATGAAACCGGATCTGGCGGGCGGAGGCAAGGTGAAGGGCCGGGAAGAGTGCATGCGGGGGGAAGTGCCTCCGTGCACCCGGAGGAGGACCGTCCGAGGGGCGGGCAGCCGAAAATCCTTTGTCCGCACACGGCGTGAGCGGACTACTTCGGGAAGTCGCGGCGGCCCAACTTGCCGGTCCGGGCGTCCGCCAAGGCCATGCGCCAAGTGTGCCAACGGGAGGGCGAGTAGCCTTCGTGGAGAAGGGTGGCGGCGAGGTGGAGGAGGGCGATGGCCCAGCCTTGGAGGACAGAGCCTTGGCGGAACATGAGCCAGGCGGTGTTGCGGACCTCGTAGTAGAACTTCCAGTCCTCCAGGCCGGTCTCGAACCAGAAGTCCTTGTGACCGATGCGCCAGCGGCGGAGGTTCTTGGCCGAGGGGTGGTCGAGCACGGAGTCGCGGACGGCCTCAAAGTGGAAGCCGGCAGCTGCGAGGCGGCGGGGATATTCCTCATCCTCCCCGCGGATGAAGAGTTCACCGAGGACGGGGCCGGCCTTTTCCCATGCGGCGCGGGGGACCATTGCGCCGGTCCAAGAGGCGCGGCTTTCGGCGCGGTCGGCATCCTGCGGCCATTCGTCCGGGTGGCGGATGGTCTGCCAGTCGCCGTGTCCGGCGCGGATGGGAAGGGGCCAGGAGTAGTGGCCGCCGGTGGGGTCGATCTGGAGGCTGTGGCGAACGAGCTGGGAATCGAAGCCGCTGGCGAGGAGGGCTTCCAAAGCTCCGGCGCGGGGCCATGAGTCGTCATCGAGGACCCAAACCGCATCCACTTTCCCGACGATGAAGGCGTGGTCCATGGCGACCTGGACGCCGCCGGCGTTGCCAAGGTTATCGCCGGTATTGAGGATGATGAGGCGGTCCCAGCCCTCTGCCTGCAGAGCCCCCGCGGTGCCGTCCGTGGAGGCATTGTCGCCGACGACGACCAGATCCGGTTGGCGGGTCTGGGCGCGGAGGCGGCGGAGGCACTCGAGCGCGGCGGCGCGGCGGTTGAAGCACGCGAAGACGGCGGCGATGCGGGGCGAGGAAGTCACAGACAAGCAGCGAGCGGCGGTTGAGGAATTCAGCCCAGCCCAGCGGACAATTGCAATGACGGCGGATCGGGGCTAGAGCAAACGCGTCGCCATGAAGGTCCGCATGTTACTCTTGGCCTGCGTCGTCATCGCCGTTTTCGCCGCGGCGTGGAAGGAACCGAGGCAGAAGGAGCTCAAAGCCGAATTCCTGAAGCTCCATCCCACTGCCACCATCCTGGAGGTGGATCCCGGGGAGGGTGATGCCGACGATGTTTACTATCACTTCCGGTACCGGCTCTCCGGCGAGTCCAAGGTCAGGGACGCGGAGGTCCTGTTCCAGCGGCAGAAAGAATCGCGTTCGTGGAAAGCGGTCACGAGTTCGTAAACTGCGGGACGATGCGGCCAAGCCGAACTCATGTGGGAATTCAGCAGCAAGCAGCTTGATGGGCGCACGGTGCAGGGAACGGTGAGGAATGGAACCGGGCCCTTGAGCTATGGAGAGGTGATTGGCTTGTGGCAGGGTAATTCCGGTTTCCGGCAGGAGTTTGCTGGCCTCCTGCGGGCGGCACCTTTTGAGGCATTCTTTTGGGAAACACCGCCAGTGAATCGTGACTGCCTGGAACGGCCCTTTGAGTTTGTGTTCGTGGATGCGCCGCCGCTGCTGCGGGTGAAGCCGGATGTCGGGGCCTTCGCGGAACACTTCCGCGGCGAAGCGGTGGTGGTTTTCCCGAACCTCCGCGGCGATGCGGTTCTCGTGGTGCCCGGACCACTGGCAGAGGCGAGTTGCTACACGCACCTCGCCTGCTTCTTGCGAGAGGCACCGGAAACGCAGGTGGATACCTTTTGGCAGGGGGTGGGAGAGGCGATGAAGGCGCGGATTTCAGATGCGCCGGTCTGGCTCAGCACGGCCGGGCTGGGAGTATCCTGGCTGCACCTGCGGCTGGACTCGCGGCCGAAATATTATCGTCACCGGGCGTACCAGGCAGAAACCTGTCCATAATTTCGAGAGCTGTTCGTCGAGTGCCTGAAACCAACCCCAAACTACCATGATCGAGACACCGCAAATCACGCAATCCGAGGCACAACTGACTGCCGCAATCCACCTGACGATTCCCCGCAGCCAGATCCAAGAGGTGATGGGGCCGGCAATCATGGAGGTGATGGCGGCGGTGGGTTCGCAGGGCATCGGTCCGGTGGGGCCATTGTTGAGCTATCACTTCCGCGGGGAGTTGGACATCTTCGACTTCGAGGTCGCGGTGCCAGTGAGCGCGCCGGTGAAGCCGGTTGGACGGGTGAAGGCCAGCGAGTTGAAAGCCGCCAAGGTGGTGCGCACGATCTACCACGGCCCCTACGAGAATCTGGGCGAGGGCTGGGGAGAGTTCATGGAGTGGATTGAGAAGAGCGGACTCAAGAAGGCCCCCGGATTCTGGGAGCGCTACCTCGTGGGTCCGGAGAGCAGCGATGACCCGGCGGATTGGCGGACGGAGTTGAACCGGCCGGTGGAATAGCACTCGACCGTCGAAGCCCGCTGGAGAACAGCGCACCCAGTGAGCCGTCCGCAAGGCGCGCTGTCAGGAACAGTCCGTCTACCTGAGCTTCATCACGCCCTTCCAGCCTTTGGCGGCTAACCAGAGGACTCCGTCGGCGAGGCCGTTGAGGTAGGGGTCGCTGAAGAGCGTGAGGCCGTAGGCGCGGCGGATGGCGCGGGATTCGACGTGCTGGCGCTCGGCCTTGAGGATGGTCTCGAGGTCGCGGGGCTTGCCAAGGTGACGGAGGGAGGCATTGCCGCCGTGGATGCGGAAGTCGGCGACATTCAGGCGCATGCGGTCGAAGTTCAGACCGCTGGCATGGAGACGGGCGTAGAGCTCGCCATCCATGACGTAGTGGAAGTCCTCGCGGAGGCGATGGCCGGGGGCGATGACGGTGGCGCGCTTCAGGAAGCAGGCGGTGGAGCCGATGTAGCAGCAGTGGTGGACGTGGACGAAGGGCGACCAGTCCGGCATGTGGATGCTGCGGATCAGGCGGCCGCTTTCATCGATGAAGTCGTAGTCGCCGTAGAGAATATCGGCGGTGGTATTCGCGGCGGCTTGCTTGACCTGCTGGAGGATGCCGGGCTTGAGGCGGTCGTCGGCATTCAGCCAGATGACCCAATCGCCTTGGGCGCGGTCGAAGCCCTTGTTGATGGCATCGGACATGCCCTTGTCAGGTCCTTGGGACCAAGTGACATGCGGGAAGCGGGCGGCGATGGCGGCGCTGTCATCGGTGGAGCCGCCATCGATGACGAGGTGCTCGAGGGTGACGCCCGCTTGCTCCGCGACGCTGGCGAGGCACTCGGCCAGGAAATGGCCGTGGTTAAGATTCGCGGTGATGACGGTAAAGTCCATCGGGCGGGAGAAGGGATAGCGGGGAGAAGGGGTGCTTGGCGAATGCTGAGTGCGTGCGTGCGGATGACCCAAAGGGGCTTTTGGCCTTCCCCGGGGGAGGAAATTCCCCTTCCCTCCGGCGTGCCTCGCCGCGCCGCCACCGTCTGCGGATATCTGCTCGCGTTTCTACTCCTCTCAGGGCTGACCTGGGCGCTGTGGCAATACCGCTACGAAGCGGTGCCAGGGGAAGCGGCCCTGACGCTGGGGCACACGCCGGACGATGTGATGCGGGTGCCGCTGGGCAAGCCCGAGGGCGGGGATGGGAAGGAGCCGCTGCGGCTGAAGTCTGACCCGAATTTCCCGCGGCTGGAATTCCGCTGGAAGAAGCAGCCGGATGCGAAGTTCGCGCACGTGCAGATCGAGACCTCTTGCCAAGGCTTGGCGCACGGAAAGTACGACTGGGACGATGCGCGGGCCACGCTGCTGTGGATCGACGCGGATGGAAAGCTGGCGCCGGACTACCTGCTGCTGTGGGCGGCGTATGGGGACACCTCCCGTTTGCATCGCGACATCGTGGTGCCGCTGGCGCGGCACGGGACGCTGCCGAAGATCGTGATCTCCAACACCGGTCGGTCGGGCGAGTGCACCATTTACTCCTTCAGCGTCCAGCCGCTGCGGTGGCGGACCGCGATGTTTCCGGCGCTGATCCTGCTGGTGGCCGCGTGGCTGGGCTGGGCGGCATGGGGAATCCGCCGCTGGGTCGCGAGCGAAGGCACGACGCTGGTGAAGGTCGTGGCTGCGGCCGGGTTGTGGGTGGTCTTCGGCTGGTACTCGAGTCTGCCGGGGCCGTGGATCCCGTGGCACCCGATGGGTAAACCGTTTCCGATTCCGGTGCTTCCCCCGCCACCGCCACCACCTCCGGCCCCTGTGACTCCTGTGCCAGCACCAGCTCCGCCCCCGGTGATCGCCGAGCACCCGGCAACAACGCCCGAGGTCACAAGCACCGCGCCGGCTCCTGCACCAGTCGTGGTGGTGGCACCACCTCAAGCAGCACCGGTTGCGGCGCCAGCTGCCCAACCCGTGCCATCCGCAGCAGAAGGAGCGCCGGAAGCGATCGGCGGCGGGCCGATGCGCTGGCTGCTATCGCGACTGCCGGAGTTGAAGAAATTCGCGCACCTCGGGGGCTTTGCGATGCTGGCCGCGCTGCTAGGGCTGCTGATGGGCTCGCGGCGTGCGATGTGGCCGGCGCTAGCGCTAGGCGCGATATCGGAATTCTGCCAGTGGGCCTTCGGTTTCGGCTTTGGCTGGGACGATGTCCTGGACCTGGTGCTCGATACCGCCTCGGTAATGCTGGGGCTGGCGATCTGGCAACTGCTGGTGAGGTGGCGCCGGAAGAAAGTGGTGCCGCCCGAGGCCGAACTTCAATCGCCGGCGGCTAATACCTGACGAAGCTGGTCGGCGGAGACCTGCATGTTTCCGCGGCTGTCCGACTGGCAGATCAGCACTTGGTGGGAGTGGCCCAGCACAAGCGAGATGCCTTCGTAGCAGGCATTGCGGAAGCTCCGCGGCATGAATTCCACCACGCGGGTGCCGGGCGGTGCCCAGAGGACATTGGTCATGCCCGCTCCGTGGATGCCGGCGATGATGCGGGCCTGCTTGAAAGTCTCAAGCTGCTCGCCGAAGGAAAGGCGGCCGGGATCGATGATCTCCCAGTCATCGGCAGCGAGGGCGTGCTCGACTTCGCGGAGGTTCGAGACCGAGCGGGTGGTGCCCTGGCGTGAGATGAAGATCTTGCGGTGGCCACCGGCGGGCTTGGGCGGCAGGCCGAAGCTCTTGCGCAGCCAAGCGACGCCCATGGGATTCACGCAGCCTGTTAGAGCAGAGGGTCCTGCGAAGTGGTAGTTCTCGATCAGCAGGTGTTCCTCGGTGGCTTCGCGGACGCGGTCGGCGAGACCTAACATCTTCAAGCTGTCCAGGGCGAAGGGCGGGAGACCGGGTGGCACGAGGATCTTCGTATCCTCCGGGAAGGATGGCAGGTGAAGGAGGCGCGTGAGGCCGTCGGTGAGCCAGTGGTAGTAGTTCCTGCCGCGGGTCCAGCGGGAGACGAGGGAGGTCCAGCTTCCTGCCAACTCGGTCTCTGGATGGCTACCGATGATGCGCCAGACGGGATCGCCGGTGGCCTGGGGACCGTACATGGCCTCGTAGCAGGCATGGCCATAGAGATCGGTGTGGACGAGGGATGAACCTAACAGACGGGCGGAGGCGCGGCGGGTCCAGAGCACTGGCCACCAATCGTAGCCCGCTTGACGGAGACCACAGGCGATGAGCTCGGAACGCTCCGGCAGGGGCGGGATGGATTGGCCATCGGCAATGATGCGGCCATTGACGAGGCCTGCTCGGATCTCCTGCTTCTCTTGGAAGATTCCGAAGGGCACGCCGCCTTGCTCGGGGCCTTCGCCGCGCCAGCCACGCCAGCGCCGGAGCGCCGGGAAGGCGAGCTTCTCGACGGTGCGCTGCGGCCAGCGGCGGCCCATCACGATTCTCGCTTTAGCCCACATCGACAAACTCCCATCCATCGCAGCGTTTTTCCTCCGCGGGTGCCTTCATGCCGGTGCGATACCATACCGAGGGCATGAGCACCTGCTGGCCCGTTTTTTTACCGAGCCATGCGGCCCACCACGAATAGCTGCTGTTCGCGATGATGTGATGGCTGGCCTCGCTCATGAGGTGGAGGTCGTGCAAAGGGTCCTGCACGCCGTGAGGGAGAGCGCAGACTTCGACGTCATCTGCCGCGAGGTGCTGCGCACACCAGGCGGGATCGTCGGAGAAGAGGAAGAAGCGGGCTCCTTCCATGCGCTCGCGGAGGCGACTCATGGCAGCGCGATAGTAGGCCAGATCGCAAACTTCGAAAGGAGCATTGCCGACGTAGTCGGTGCGGCGGATGTGGACCGCGACGGTGTTATTGAAGCGGATGCGGTCGCGGATGCGGAGCGTGTCCGCTTCCCATGACAGGCCATCCATGCGGAGTTCCTCGCGCAGGAGCGGCTCGATACCGCGGAAGTAGAGCGGTGACTGGAAGTAGCCGAAGAGCAAGCAGTCGGCAGGAGCCTCCAGGTAGCGGGGATCAAAGCTTTGGTCCTCCACCGTCTCGCGGATCACCGGCAGGCGGCTGTACTCCCAGTAGTGCTTGCCGGTAAGCTTGAGCAGCGCGCGCGCGGTCAGGGTGAAGGGCCGGGTCACCTCGGCCTTGAGCGGCAGACGCCGCAGGCAGGAGACGCGGGACCAGCCCGCAAAGTTGAACCAACTCGCGTTCAGCACCAGCGGCACGCCATGGCGTTCGGCGAGGACCCGTCCCATGGCGTATTGGAACAGGTTGTTGCCGGTGCGGCCGAGCATGAGGGCGCGGATCATGCAGAGAGCTTTGCGGCGAGAGCCTGGGAGATGCGCTGGAGCAAGTTGTCGCCGTAGTCTTGCCAGGTGTTGCCGATCGCGCCGGCCTCAAGGGCGGCAGCACCCATGCGCTGGTTCAAGGCCGGATCGGAGGTGAGGCGGGCCATAGCCTTGTGCAGGGCGGTGATGCTGCGCGCGGGGACGATGAGGCCTTGCTTGCCGTCTTCGACGACCGTCGTAGCGCCGCTTTCGTGGGTGGCAATGATGGGCAGGCCGGCGGCCATGGCCTCGGAGAGGACACGGGCGAAGCCTTCCTCCACCGAGGCGAGGACGAAGGCAGTGGCTTCCTGAAGCAATTCAGGGATGCGCTGCTGGGGAAGGAGAGAGTGATACTCCACGATCCCCTGCCACGCGGGCCATTCCTTCTCAAAGTCCGGCCGCAGGCCACCGATGCAGATGAGACGCGCTTCCGGGTAAGTTTTGCGGAGTTCGGCGAAGGCGCGGAAGAGATACTGGTGGCCCTTGCGCAGGCAGATGCTGCCGACCGAGATGAAGACCGGCTTCTGCGGGACGGCGGGGCGCGGCTTGAAGATGGAGGTATCCACGCCGAAGTGGCGGACGTGGCATTTGGACTCCGGAACGCCCTCCGCGACCATCGAGTCCTTCACGAAGACACTGGGGCAGAGAATGAGGTCCGCCTGTTCGATCTCACGCGAGATGCGGTTGATAGCGGAATCCGGAAAGGGAATCTGATAACCGGGGCTGAACTCGTCGCACTCCTGGCGCCAGAGTCTGGCGTAGAGGCGTGGGTGGCTGTTAGGCGCATCGAAGACCTTGAGGACGGGCTTCTGCTGGCGGTCGGCAAGTTGGAAGAGAAGTTCAGCGGAGCCCATGGGGGCCATCACGACATTGGTGTCAGCAGGGAGGGTTTGGCGCAGAAGCCAGGCGTCGTAGGCAGGGAGGAAGAGCCAGCGGCTCCACTCTTCCAATTGAACGAAGGGAAGATGGTAGAAGGGCTTCTTGAGCAGGTGGTAGGGCCAGATGCGGCGGTAGTTTTTGACGCCGGTGATATTGGCGTTGCTAACCCAATAGCCGCTGAGGGCCTCGCGTTGCTCGAAGGCCCTAGCAGTGTGGTGGAGATACCACTTGAGCATGGCCGAGATCAGCACGCGGGGCTGAGTGCTCATGCCGGTTGGGTGGCGTTGGCCAAGACCTGCTGGTAGGTATCGGAGATCCGCTGGATCTTGGATTCCCAACTGAGCTCATTCGCGCGAGCGAGGGCGCCGCGGGAGAGTTGCTCGAGCAGGCCGGGCTCGGCGTGGAAGCGGTCGAGGGCGGCGCGGAAGCCCGCGATGCTGGTCTCTGGATTCACCAGCGGGACCTTGATGCCGCAGGCCTCGGTGACGGCGGTGCCCATGCCGCAGGCATCGTGGCAGATGACCGGCAGGCCGAAGGAAAGAGCTTCAAGCACGACATGCGGCGTACCTTCCTTCACCGAGCTGTGGACCAGCAAGTGGGAACGCTGCATGACCTCGAGCGCCTTGTCGCGAGGCAGCATACCATGGAAAAGGACTTGGCTTGCGACACCCAGGGAATTGGCGAGCGACTTCCAGCGTTCCGCCTCGGGCCCGTTACCGAGCACTTCGAGCTGCATGGCCGCCTTGTGCGGAGAGGTCGCGATGGCGCGGAGCAAGAGCGGCAGCGCCTTGATCCCTTGGAAGAGCCCGCTCCAGCAAATGCGCAGCGGCTCGCCGGCAGCGCGGGAGCGGGGCTGGCGGCCCGGATCGACGGCGCAGCCGGTCTCCAGCATCGGCTCTGCATCGACGCCCCAGCCGGCGAAGACCGCGCGGTCCTCCTTCGAGACCGCCCAGACCTTCACGGCCGCGCGAGCGGCGGCGGCGGAGCGGCGCGCCATGCGGATCTGCAGGCGGTTGAGAAGATTGCGGGTTCCCCAGCGGAATTTTTCCTTGGGACCGAAGTCCGTGATGAAGGCCTCCGGCACCATGGGTGCACCTGATACCGGGCCCCAGAAGAAAGGAATGCCCAGTTGCCACAGGTAGCCCGGCTCGCGAAAGCCGATCACGTTCACGTGATGGATCAGGTCGAAGGGCCTGGCCGCATGCAGCTCTCGCGCGGCTGCGGCCGCTTCCAACTGCCACCTACGATAAGCCTCGTAAAAAAGGAACCACAGGCCCGGGAGCGCGTGGGCATCGTGGATCTTGAGCATCCGCCCGGTGGCCTGGATGTGGTGATACTTCAGCCGCGGCGGCAAGCCCTGCTCCTTCTCGTAACGCTCCAGCTCCTTCCGGATCGGCGCGCCGGAGGAAAGGTCACCGCAGATCACGGTGACATCGTGGATCTTCGCGAGCTCCGTGGCGACACGCCACCCCACGGCTGACTCGCCGCCTTGGTAGGGAGAAAAGTAGTAGGCGGAGAGCAGGATTCTCATCACGAGGCGAAGGGCACTAGCTCTTCTTCTGCCGCCCCGTGACCACCTTCCGGCGCGCGGCGATGGCCATGCGGTGGAGTTCAAGATCGGTAGGATCGGAGAAGCGCGGGCAGATGGGCTTGGCCGGATTCCCGCCGACGACGACGTAGGGCTCGACATCCTTGGTAACCACCGAGCCGGAGGCGATCACGCAGCCTTCACCGATCCTCACCCCGCTGAGGATAATCGCACCGTAACCGATCCAGACGTCGTCGCCGACCACCACCTTCAGGCCGACACCCTTCCAATCGTAATCCGGATCACGGACCTGCTGGGCAAGGCGGGTGGGCGTGCCGACGTGCTGGAAGTGATGATCGTAGCGGCCGACGAAGGCGACCATGTTGGCCATGATCACATTGTTGCCGATCTCCGCATCGCATTCGATCTGGCTGTAGCGGCCGATGTAGCAGTTCTCGCCGATGACGATCTTGTTAGGCGCCCACATCACCACGCGGCGACCGGCGTGGAAATTCCGGCCGATCGAGTGGCGCCGCCAGATCACATGGACCAGGAAGAAGTCGCGCAGACCCTTCACCGCCCGGACAAGATTCTGGAGAAGCTGGTTCACGGAGTCTTGGCGTGGGCTACGGATTCAAGGATGGCCGAGAATCCGGCGAGCCATTTTTCCGGAGAGGCATTGGCCGTGAGCCATTCGCGGCCGGCGGCCCCCATCGCCAGGCGGCCGGCTTCGCCCATGGCTTCCATGCGCTCGACGTCATCCGCCAAGGCCGCGGCGTCCCCCGGCGGGTGCAAGAGCCCGGTCACGCCGGGGATAACGGTTTCCGTGAGCCCGCCGGAGGCCGCGGCGAGCACCGGGCGCGTCATGTCATAGGCTTCATACACCACTAGGCCGAGAGGCTCCCACCAGATGGAAGACGCAATCAAGGCCCGGCAGCCGCGCAGGAGTTCGTCCTTCGGCGGGCCGGAGACGAAGCCGAGACAGACGACCTTCTTCATCTTGTCCGCAATCGCGTGGATACGTGCTTCCTCAGGCCCCGATCCGGCGACAACGAGCCGGGGACATGCATCCCCCAGCCGGCGCTCTAAAATACGCCATCCCTCCAAGATTGTGTAGATGCCCTTCTCCGCGACCAGACGTCCGAGGAACAAGTAGTGGGCGCCCGTATTGTCGGAGGGCGGATGGATGCGGGCCTTCCAGCAGTGCCGGAGCGTCACCACCTTCTCCTCCGGAATTCCGGCGAGGATGAACTTCTCCCGCATGAAATCCGAAACCGCGATCCAACGCTTAACGACGTCCAACGCACCAGAGCGAATTAGGCGCGATTGATAGGTGGCCATCAGGAAGGTACGCAGGAAGGACCGCTCCCAAGCGCGCCCGAAGACCTCCGGCCACGGGTTGCCATACAAGCCGCCATCATGGACCCTACCACCCACCCACATAGTGCCCGAGGGACTGAAGGGCCGGAAATTGTGGATATACTGAAGAACAGGGAGGCCAAGCGTGGCCGCTTCGTCGTATAGACCCAAAGAACCCACGGGGATCAAATTGTGGAAGAGTAGCACATCGGGATTCGCCGTTTTCACTGCTTCCCTCAGACGATCTCGGGATTGCGGATTGTCCCAGACCCGCTGCGCTTGTCGAAAACGGGTGGGCGCACCCTTACGGGTCCATTCGCTGCTCTGAAAGCGCAGATTGTCCACTTGGAAGCCGCGTCCGGAGAAGCTTGAGATCTCGTCGACCCAGACCTCTTCCCCACCCGTTTCCAGATACTGGTTAAATACTTGGAGGACTTTCGACGACGCGGGCTTCATTCTGGAGAAAGAGCGGATGGATAGCCCGTGGCTTTAAAAATCGTGCGAACCGCCGCCGTCGCACTAGGAGGGTCCATGTGCACGCCGTCGGTGAACCTCACCATGCCGGGTGGAACGGCATTCGCAAGATCCCAGAATGGCAGGCCGGCACGGCGGGCGAGCTCCTCCGGCAGGCGGCGATTCGGCGAGGAGGGCTCCGCTCCGGGCGGAAACATGATGAGGGTGATCTTCGAGCCGGCGGTCGTGAGCCTGCGCAGAATCCCGACAGCTTCCTCCAGGAGGGCATCCTCCGCCTTGCTGGTCGGTTGGGGCCGGGGACTGAGGGTCGGCTGCGTGATGACCGGGAAGGGCTCGATATCCGGACTGCTGGCACCCATCTTGCGCTCCATCAGCAGCGTGTAAGCCATCGAGGAAGGACGACCGGCGGCGCTGAGATTGGGCAGCGCGACACCGCGCCGGAACCACGGCTTGTGCATCGCCTTCGCCACATCGGTTTCCTCCGCACCAACGGCCCGATAGAAGGTGTTGCCCTCAATGATCAGGTAGGGGGCGCGCGGAATGATCCCAGCATCCATCGCGCGCAGGGTTTCCATCGCACTACCACCGTCGCAGCCGAGATTCGCCACACCATTGAAGCCGCGGCTGCGATCCGGCAAGCGCCCGGTGATCGAGGAGCCAAGGAACATCACCTGCGGGGCGCCGCGGATGCCGCTCTGCAAGCGGGCGATCGAGGAGAAGTAGTTCGACTCGCTCTTAGTGGTGCGGCCGCCGGTACGCCGGATCAGGAATGACTGCACGGCGAAGCAGGCCGCCAGCCCGGCAAGCAGGCAGGCCACGTAGGCAAGCCGCGGCCGCTCAGAACTGGAAGTAAATGAATCCACTGGGAGCTCCGGGATTGGTGATCAGGAGGAAGAGCATCAACGCATGAACCATGCCTTCGGAAAACGGGCCGTGCAGCTTCGCGCTGAGGCCGGGGCGGTGTTCGCGGCCCCAGCCCCAAGCATGATAGAACACCACGGCGGTGCCATAGAAAAGCAGCGAGAAGACCGGCGGGCCGGACATGTGATACTGCCCGCAGGTGACGCCCTTGAGGAAGGCGCGGACGTGCGCCATGTCCGGCATCAGGAAGGTGAGCCAGAGCAGTGTGACCGCGTGAAAGGTGTAGATCCAGCCACAGAGCGCGCGGATGGGCGAGCGGCCGGGGTTTTCCTCCAGCTTGCCGCGGCGGCGCGTGAAGAAGCGCTCCACTGCCAGGAGCAAGCCATGGAGCGTGCCCCAGATCGCGAACTTCCACTCCGCGCCGTGCCAGAGGCCGCCGAGGAACATGACGAGGAAGAGATTCAGGTAGGTCCTCCCCTCCCCTTTCCGGTTTCCACCGAGCGGGATGTAGAGGTAGTCCCGGAGCCAGGCGGAGAGCGACATGTGCCAGCGCCGCCAGAACTCGGTGATACTGGTCGAGAGGTAGGGGAAATTGAAGTTCTCCGGGAACTTGTAGCCGAAGAGCGCAGCCAGCCCGAGGGCGATCAGCGAGTAGCCGCCGAAGTCCGCGAAGATCTGCAGGCCGTAGCCATAGAGCAGCGGGACGAGGAAGAGCGGCCCGGAGGTCGAGAGTCCCACCAGATCCGGCGTGGTCAGCGCCCGGGTCTGCTCCGCGAGATTGTCCGCGACGAAGACTTTCAGGAAGTAGCCGAGGATCAGCGCCCGGATCACGAACATCCAGGGGATCGCCTCGAAGCGCTTGGCCGCGATCTGCGGCCAGAATTGCTTGGCCTTGACGATGGGGCCGGCGACGAGCTGCGGGAAGAAGAGCAGGTAGAAGCCGATGTCGCGCACACCCTTCGCAAAGCGCCCGCCCTTCGAGAGCATCGCATCGCCTTCACGGGTCACCTCGCCGCGGGCGACATCCACGATCATGCTGATGCCGTGGAAGGTGTAGAAGGAGATGCCGATCGGCAGTGGGATGCCCTTCACCGCCTGTACCCAGGACTGCGGCAGGAAGGGAATCATCCCCACCACAAAGGGCGCATACTTGAAGATGGCCAGAAGCGCGAGATTCAGGATGACCGCGAGACGGGTCCAGTGCTTCACGCGTGCCTCATCCCCCGCCACCTTGTGGAGAATGATGCGGGCGGTCGCTACGCTGTTCCCGACACAGGAGACCGCGAGCAGGATGATCAGGCGCGGATCCTTCCAGCCGTAGAAGACGACACTGGCCGCAAGGGCCAAGGTCACCTGCCAGGCCTTGCCATGGCGACCACGCGACCAGGGCGCGTAGTAGAGGACAAAGGTGACCGCCAGCAGAACGGCGAACTCCCAGGAATTGAAAAGCATTCGGAACTAAGGGGCAGTGGGGATCCTGTGGGAGGAAGGGACGGCGCGTGCCGTACTCAGGCATTCCGGGGCCGGAAGCGCAGCCAGGAATTCCGCCACGGGCGGTACTCGTTCGCCGCTTCGTCCAGTTCGGACTCGCTGAGGCGCCCTTGGGTGCGGGCCATGTAGTCAGCGGCGACGCGGGGCGTGTCGTGGATCTGGATGACCTCGTGGGTGGCCGCGAAGCGGGCCGTCAGGCCATCGATCATTTGCTGATAGGTGAGCCCGAAGCCGTCGTGGATCTCGGTCAGGATGTCCATCTTGGCGAGCGCCGGGCAGACCTCGGGATCCAGGAGCTTCCACTCCCAGCCTTCGATATCCACCAGCAGGAAGACCGGTCCCTCCAAAGGCCGGGAAAGGAAGGCGTGATCGCAGAAGGAGCCGAGCCGGAGATTCTTCGTCCCGTTCAGCTCGATCAGGTGCTTCTGCTGTGAGCGGGAAATCGGATCGGTGTCGAAGGAATAGACTTCGCACTGGGGAAGCGCCCGGGCCAAGCCCACGGCGTAGTAGCCCTCGGCACTGCCCACATCGATGATGGTCCGGTAGTTCCCGGCAAAGACTTCGCGAACCACCGAGTGAAGCGCTTCCTCGTAGCAGCCCAGCCAACGGCTGGTGATCGGCCCGAAGAAAGTGCCGTCGAAATAGCGCATGCCTTCAAAGGGACCTCCCAGCACCTCGATCGGGGCGTCATTCGGGTAAACCTTTTGGATGAAGGCCTGTTGGAAAGGGCCGTGCCGGGCCTTGCAATCGATCCGGAAACGCATCCCGAACCAAATCCCCTCGCCGGGGAGGCGCTTCTCGGCGAAGACGAGTAATTTATGCAGGAGCCGGGAGGCCAGGTAGGCGGGACTTCTCATCGTGTCGTCGAAAGCTGTTTCTCTTGAAGGTGATCAGCCGGCAGGCTGTTTGCAGAGTTTCCCATGGGTCATCCCGGACCGTTTTGCGCGGAACTCTCTGCCTTCCTCCCGAGGCGAGGGAAAGGCAAAACGAGGCGCCGGATCACCTGCGTGAATCAACGCATATGGCCGCTGAAGATCAGCAGGAATTAAATTTTTCAGGCCATGTGAAAATGGCGCGAAAACCGGGGAGGGCCTTAGAAACACAGGGAAAGCCCGCCTTCTAACACCTGCGCAGAGTCCCAAATGCGTTTCTCGCCTTAACACTCCTTAACCGAGTCATCTCTTGCCGCCGTCAATGCGACGTGATTGTGTGTTAGCGGTGTCACTCGCTATTAAACCCAAAGACAAAACGGCGTGTTACCCGGCAGGAATTGCCATTCTTTCATTGGTGGCCGCCGGCACAGCCATAGCAGCTCCGATCAATTCCCCCGACCCCGCTCCCAAGAAGGTGGCCTGCGTCGGTGGAAGCGTCACTTGGGGCTACTGGTTGGAATACCCGATCAAGCGCAAGACCTACCCGGACCAGCTGGCGACCCTGCTAGGGCCCGGCTATCAGGTGAGAAACTACGGCTACGGCGGGGCAACTGCCGGGCGCTACCCCGGTCAGGATGACCGGGCCTACATTTTGAGCGGCGAGCAGGTCGGCACCGTGAAGTGGCAGCCGGACATCATCATCGGCGGCTTGGGGGTGAACGACTGCATTCCCACTTGGAACGACCGGGACAAATTCGAGCAGGGATACCGCGATCTGGTGGGCACCTGGCGCGCCGGCGGGAGAAATCCTTCGATCTTCCTGTGGAACCGGCTGACCCCGGACTACCGCGGGCCGATCGGCGAGCCCGCCTATCCGGGGAACATCTTTCCCAGTGCGGTCTTCACCACCAACAATGACGGGATGGCACCGAACCGTCCCGGCATCCAAGCCAAGGTGGACTTGTTAGGCCCGGCGCTCGGGGTGGGTCTGATCGACTCCTACAGCCAGCTTTCCGCAGTGCCACAGTGGGCGGGCGAGGGCCTGCATCTAGTGGAGCCCGGTCTAAAGCGGCTGGCCGAACTGAACTATTGCCAGGCTTGGCCCGAGCAGGCGACCTCCGTGCTGCCGCGGCTGACCGAGGCCGCGCCTAACCCCGGAGCCAGCTCACCCTCGGATGAGAACGGATACAAGTATCCGTGGGTGGAGCTCTACAATCCCGCCGCCTTCGCGATCAGTCTCGATGATTTGGCCTTGGACTCGGGACCGGGGTCCACGCGCTTCACCTTCACGAATTCCACGGTGCTGTGGCCGGGGGAGCGCCGGATCGTGTTTCTCTCGGGATTGAACCGCAATTCACCGATCAAGAACCTCCATGCGAACTTCACGGTGGATAACTCCGAGGCGGAAGTGCGCCTGATCTCGCGGACTGGCGAACTGGTGGATTCGATCGGCTGGCGGAACTGGACGCCAAATGGCTCTTTGGGCCGGGCTGATTCCCTGACAAACACACTGGTGGGCCCGAACGCGCCCCACCAGCGGCTGGTGACTGCGACGCCGCCACAGGGCTGGCAACAACCGGGATTCGATGACGCCGCGTGGACGACGGGAACCGGCGGTGCGGGAGCGGAACTTCCGGTGCGGACGGAAGCCCAATTCGCGAAGCGCTGGTCGGCGGACCAAAGCCCGACAGGAGTCTGGACCCTGATCGGGAGTGGTTGGTCCGCCCAAGGCGACGGCACCTACGCGGCGGCCGGAACCGGAGCGGGCCAAACGGTTCCCTCCTGGATCACCGGGACGGACACTTCCTGGACGGCGGAAAACAAAGTGAAGCTCAACGGGATTCAGACCGGCCCCACCGGCGGCTACGTGATCCGCTGCGGAACCCGGCACGTGGGTGGGGCCTACACGACCCTCTACATCCAGTCCAACCAAGTGGTCTTCGGAAGCCCCTACGACCAAGGGACGGTCCTTTCCACCGCGGACAATACCGATGACTTCCACACCTTCCGGATCGCCTACCACGCACCGACCCGCAATTTCTTCGTCTGGCGGGATGGCGTGGAGATCAGCCAGCGGACCGATGGACGGACCCGGGATTCCAGCCGCTTCCTGTGGCTGGCCATGGGTGCTTCCGGCAGCGGATCGCCGATCGATGCGGTGATCGATTACTCGAGCTACGACACCACGGGGGCCTACTCGCCTGCGGGTGTGAATGCCTACGTGCAGACCGGCAATGCCGATACCCAGCCACTCACTACCGACTCGACCGGCCCGCTCAGTCCCGGCACGAGCTGCCTGCTGCGGATTCCCTTCATTGGCAGCAGCCAGGAAGTGGCGGCGATGAAGCTGAAGATGGAATTCGACGACGGTTTCCGCGCTTGGATCAACGGCACCGAGATCGCTTCCTGCAATGCCCCGGCGAGCGGAACGACGGCACCGGAATCGCGCGACAACTCGTGGGGTGTCGATCCCTTGACCCTGGATGTCTCCGCCTTCTCCAGCCTGATTCAGCCGACGGGGAACGTGCTGGCTGTGCAAATCTTCAATGCGGCGGACAATGACGGGCGCTGCTTTGGACGGGCCGGCTTGGATTTGATCAGCCCCTACGGGGAAATTGCCCGCTACTTCTCGACCCCGAGCGCGGGTGGCGCCAGCGGGGCGGGATCGCCGCTGCCGGCGCAAGGCTGGGTCTATCAGCAGCCGTCCAGCGGGGCAGCGGTTCCCCTGGTCCTGGATCTCGATTCCGACGGGGATGGCCGCTCGAATCTACTGGAATACTCCCAAGGCACAAACGCCAGCCAAGTGGATAGCGCGCCGATCATCACTGAAAACCAAGGACGGGTGAACTTTCTGTGGCGCGACAACGCGGAGGTCGGCTACCGGCTGATGGAGAGCAGCGACCAGCAAACCTGGCACCCCGCGATGGTCAGTGGAGCGCCGCAAACCGGCAGCTCAGGCGTCCCGGGAATGCTGCTTGTCTCGCAGGCAGTGATCGGATCCGGGAAAATCTACCGGCTGGCAGCGGTCGAGCAACCGAGCTGGAGCACATGGACCCAACGCTACTTCACGGCGGCGGAGATTGCCGCTGGAACGCTAATTCAGGACAATGCCGATCCTGATGGGGACGGCCTGCCGAATTTCGTGGAGTACGCAATCGCCAGTAATCCACGGATTGCGAGCAATACGCTGATCCACGATATCCCGAAAAGCCGGTTTATCGTCTTCCCGGACCCCGGTCAGGGCCGGGGTGTGACTTGGAATCTGAAATCAAGCCCCGATCTCAACAGCTGGGCCCCGTCGGAGACTCCGGAGCTGAATTGTCAGGTCGACCCCATCTCAGGACGCTACGAATTGGAGGCCACCGATCCGGCCCTGCCATCGGCACAAGGCTTCCTGCGGGTGGATTTCCAACCGGCGGCCGGCCAGTGACAGTGGGCGCGTGATGAAGTGGCTGACTCCTTCACCGTCCGCCGGAAACCACGAACAACAGCTTGGGAGTGTAACGCTTGAGAAGGGAGTGCGCGCCGATCGCGAGGGATACGAAAATCAGCGCCATCAAACCGTAGTAGGCCAGCAAAGGCAGCTTCCAGGGCAGGAGCGGATAGAACTGCCGGGCTGCGGCCAGAAAGGGAACATTCGCTGCAAAGATCAGGAATGAGGAATTCGCGTGCCGCCCGAGCCAAGCAGCCAGCTTGGGCATGGACTGATCCACGAAAATCCCGATCAGGACAATTCCCAAGGCCCCGCAAGCAACACCGCTAAGCGCGGGCTTGAGCATACCCAAGGCGGTCCGGGCCAATCCCAGGCCGATGCAAAGCAGGGCGCCCCAACCGGGCTTGGGAAAAAGCATTTTGATGGTTCCGCGCGGGACGAGGTTCATCAGCATCCCGATCCCGAAATAGCCGAGCGAGGATGGCCGGATGCAGCCCTTGCTGATCCATGCTTCCGGGATCTCCGGGAAGGTGGCAAGTGCCACGCAGGGAATCAACAACCACACGCCAGCCCGGCTGAGCAGCGGTGCGAGGCAGGAACAAATCATCAGGTCCCGCACGAACCACAGCGGTCCATTGGCCGGAGCCGAACCAATACCGGTAAGTTGGGCCAAGGCGCCGGATAGGCTGAAGCCGCCGCCGTAGGCACTCCCGAATCCCTGGCTGACGGCAATCCAGATCATCAAAATCGAGACCAGATTCCAGAACAGGTAGGGAGGGAGCAAGGCGGTCAGGCGCTTTTTAACCAAGGCTCCCGGATCCCCGGGATTCTTCTGCAGGGATCGCGCCGCGAAGCAGCCGGAAAGGAAGAAGAAGAAAGGAACCCGCCCCCAAAGGGAGAGGTCACCCACCACGGACCACAAGGGACGGCCGAAGAAAGGGCCACCACCGGACATGGAGTAGGCCTCCGCCGCGTGGAAGACCACGATCAGGAAGGCTGCCGCCATCCGGGAAATATCGATCGACCGGTCCCGCAAGGTGCTTGCGGGAGCAAGTGGCAGAGCTCCGGTGGGGGTGATGCTTACCATCGCCGCCGTGTCTCTACCGCCGGCGCGATGCTCTAGCGATGACATAACTGAAGCGACGAAATAACTTAGTTCCGGGCAAGCTCCGTTAGGAGGCCTGCATAGTGCTTCACCATGGCATCACTCGTGAAGAGTTCCAAGGCCCTCTCGCGCAAAGCCTTGCCGATTTCGGCAGCTTCATCGCGATGATTTTCGATCCATTTCAAACGATCTGAGACTTCCGCGGGGGTATTCGCATAGAGCGGATAGTCCTCACCCAATGCCTCACGGTTGCCTTCCAAGGGAACGGTCACCACCGGCACTGCATGCATCATCGCCTCCAATAGCGAGAGGTCGAAGACCACGATCACCGGCGTGTGCAAGAATACATCCGCCTCGCCAAGTTGCTTGCGTACAACTGCCTGCGGCTGCAGGCCGGCATGAGTGATGCGGCTGCCAATGCCAAGCCTGTCGGCTTGGGCGACGAGCTCCGGTGTCAGCGTGCTTTGCTGGCCGTAGTTGATCATTTGCCATTCAACACCGGCGTCGCTGAAAAGACGCAGGGAATCTAGCATCATCTCCAAACCCTTCTCCCTCACATGGTGGGCCACGGAGACAATCTTGAGCGGACCATGGTTTGGGCGTGGCGAAGGGGCCTCACAGGTTGAGACGCCATTGTAGAGGATCGCGGCCTTGTTTTCTGCATCTTCCCGGAGTCCGGGGTTCTTCTCCGTGAAGAGGTTGAGGGCTCCACGACTGGGAAAGACGACCCGATCCGGGAAGCGGAAGTTGTGGCCCACGCACCATTGGACGAAGCGCTCGCGGAGGCCGAACTTGCCGCGCTCTTCCGCGAGTTCGTTGTGGCGGCCGCCCTTGCCGTGCTCGCTGTGGATGGTGGCGAGTTTCCTCCCGCAGACCTGCACCAAGGGCCAGAGGTAGTACGGCGTGAAGGCGAGCACCACGATACGCTCGTAGCGCTTCGCAAGCTCGCGGATCCGTGCGGCCTGCCAGATCAAGAGGCTGGCTCCGCGCTTGGACCCGAGGTCGAGGCCGGCGAGGAAGGCATCGAAGTTCTCCACCTGCGAGGGCAAGGATGCTTCCGCCATTCCGCAAAGGAGGATGTGATCGGCACTCGCGGGTTCCAGTGTCTTTCCCCAAGCGGCTGAAAGGTAGTTGTAGGCGACGCCCAGTCCCCCGCCCGCTCTCGCGGGAAGCCCCTTGCACACGTAGATGACCAGCGAGTTCGCCACGACCTGGGATTCTATTAGAGTGCAGCCTTCGCCGGGAAGGTCGGGGTCTTCGCTCCCGAGGACTTCGCTGCAAGCCACGCATCGGCAAAGTCGATGGCCTCCCCGATCACTTGGTGCATGTCCATATAGCGATAGGTGGCGAGGCGTCCCAGGAAGGAAACCTTCTGCTCCGCATTTGCCAGCGTAGCGTAGGAAGCCAGCAGCTCTTTGTCTGCGGCAAGGCGCTTCGGATAGTAGGGAATGTCATCCGGCCCGGTCTCCTTGCTGTACTCGACAAAAGCGAGGGTGGAGTCGTGCTTCTCCCACGGCGTGAAGTGCTTGTGCTCGTGGATACGGGTGTAGGGCAGCTTCGGGTCGGGATAGTTCATCACCGCCACACCCTGGAAATCGCCTTCGCTCTTCTTCTTCTCCCAGAAAACCGTGCGGTAGGATAGGCGGCCGAGACGATGCGCGAAATACTCATCCAGCGGTCCCGTGTAGAAGACGTGTCCGAATTGTTCCGCCATCGCATGCTCGTAGCGGGTGTTGAGCCGGACCTCGATGTTCGGGTGATCCAGGATCTTCGCGATGAGCGCCGTGTAGCCCTCGGCCGGCATGCCTTGGAAGGGGCTGTTGTAGTAGTTGTCGTCGTAGCTGAAACGCACCGGCAGGCGGCTCAGGATCGCGGCGGGAAGTTCGGTGGGATCGCAACCCCATTGCTTCTTGGTGTAGCCGTAGAAGAAGGCCTCGTAGAGTTCGCGGCCGATGAACTTGAGGGCCTGCTCCTCGAAGTTGGCGGGCTCGGCGATGCTGGTGTCGGCCTTCTCCTGGATGAATTCGCGCGCCTCGGCGGGAGACATGCTGGTGCCGAAGAATTGATTGATCGTATGGAGATTCACCGGCAGCGAGAAGACGCCGCGATCGGTGGTCGCCTTGACCCGGTTGACGAAGGGACGGAACTCGCTGAAGCGGTTCACGTAGGCCCAGACATCGGCACGGTCCGTATGGAAGATGTGCGGGCCGAAGGTGTGCACCATGATGCCCGTCTCCGCGTCGCGCTCAGTGTGACAATTGCCAGCGATGTGGTCGCGAGCGTCGATGACGATGCTCTTTACATCCGCGAGCTCGGCAAGTTGCCGGGCGAGCACCGCACCGGAGAATCCGGCACCGACAATCAGGACAGGGTCTGGCATAAATAAATCTGTTAAATCCTTATAGGGAAGCCCGGGGTTCTCCAGCGCGAGTCTTGGCACGCCCGGAGCGCAGGAATTGGGGCAACCATTCGGCGAGCTTCTCGCCCGCGCGATCGGTGGACCATTCCTCTGCCAAGGCCCGAGCTCCTGCACCAAGATTCTGGCAAAGCTGCGAATCTTCTAAGAGGCGGCTCATATGTTCCGCAAGCCTGCGGAAGTCCGCCGGCGCAAAGCGATAACCGCTGATGCCATCTTCGACCAGAGTCAGCGAGGCCCCAGCTCCAGTGCTCACCAGCAGCGGGAGACCGCAGGAAGCAGCCTCGTGAACCACCACGGCATAAGTGTCTTCACGCGTGGGCAGGACGAAGGCGCCAGCCTGATGATATTCCGCGATGAGGTTGTCTCCATCCTTGAAGCCCGCGAGCGAGAGCCAGGGGCTGGCCGCATCTTCAGCGGAGGCCTGCCAGGGACCGCTACCGACGAGGCGCACGCTGAAGCGATGGCCCGCGGCATGCGCGATCCGCGCGGCAGCCATCAACACATCCAGGCCCTTGCGCTCTTCCAAAACCCCGACGAAGAGAAAGCGGAAGGGCTCCTCCTTGGCACAAGTGGGAAGCGGATAGCGGGCGGTATCGATGGCATGCGGCGCAAGGAGCACCGGAGCACCGCGCCGGGCAAAGGCGGTCTTGCCCTCCACCGTCTTCGCCAGCACGCCATCAAAAAAGCCACCGATCAGGCGGTGGTAAACCAGATGCATGCGAGTCGAGGAATAGCGCGGCGGATTCCTCCCAATATCCGTGGAAAGGATGCAAGGCACGCCATGCCGCCTCGCCCATGCCGCCGCCCCGAGGCAGATCGGGTTGCGCTCATTGACGATGACAATGTCCGGCTGCCGTTCAGACAAAGCGCTGCCAATCTTCGAGCTTCCCGGCAGGAACACCTTGTCGCGGGAGCTCGAGCCCAGGATCCGCTGGATCCATGCCGGAGCAAACTTGCCACCGACGAACTGGAACAGGGGATCATCCTCCTGGATCCCGAGCGAGGACCAAGGGCGATAGGTCGAGCGGCTGCCAACCAGCACGATCAGGCTGGCACCACGCCGCCTCAACGACGCATCCAGCGCACGATAGAAGTCGATCGCATAGGGTTGGAGCGCTCCGGTGACCAAGGCACAGGAGAAGCCCCCGGTTGAGGAGGAAGCGGAGGTCAAGGGCAGCCTTGGGAGTAGTTCACTTGAGCCATGATGCCGCGACACTGTCACTCGGCATCCGCCAGTCCCCGCGCGGCGAGAGCGCGACCGAACCGACCTTCGGGCCATCGGGCATCGCGTTGCGCTTGAACTGTTGGGAGAAGAAGCGGCGGATAAAAACATCGAGCCACTTCGCAATCACCTCCGGCGGGTATTCATCCGCGAAGGCAATCTCCGCGAGATAGCGGATCTTGTCCGGCGGGAAGCCAAGACGGACCAACTGGAAGAGGAAGAAGTCATGCAGAGAGTATGGCCCCACGACCTCCTCGGTCTGCTGGGCGATCTTGCCTTCCGTATCCGGCGGCAGAAGCTCCGGGCTGATCGGCGTGGCCGCAATATCATGCAGCACGGCCGCTTCCGGGCCGCGGAAAACTTCATCGGCACACCACTCGACGAGGTGGCGCACCAAGGTCTTCGGCACCCCGGCATTCACATGATACATCGACATGTGGTCGCCGTTGAAGGTGCACCAGCCGAGCGCGAGCTCGGAAAGATCACCGGTGCCCAGCACGAAGCCACCGATCTGGTTGGCCACATCCATCAGGATCTGGGTCCGCTCGCGGGCCTGCGAGTTCTCGAAGGTAATATCGTGGAGATCCGGCGGATGGCCGATATCGCGGAAATGAACCTCCACCGCCTCGCGGATCACGATCTCACGCAGGGTCAAACCCAGCATCTCCGCCAGCACCACACTGTTGTCGCGTGTGCGGTCGGTGGTGCCCATGCCGGGCATGGTGATCGCCACGATCTGCTTGCGATCGATGCCGACCAGATCGAAGGCGCGGACGGCGACCAGCGCGGCCAAGGTGGAATCCAGACCACCGGAAAGCCCGAGCACGATCGCCTTGCTCTTGGTGTGGCGCAGGCGCTTCGCCAGACCCACCGTCTGGATGCGGAAGATCTCCTCGCAATGCTCCGTCCTCCGCAAGGGATCGGCCGGCACGAAGGGCCGCGGATCCACTTTCCGCAGCAAGCCGCCCCCTTCCTTCCAAGGCTTCAGCGAGACGCTAATCCGCCGGAAGGAACGCGTGGTGCTTTCCCGATAGCTGCTGCTGACGAGGCGCTCATGGTGGAGCTTGCCGACATCGATATCCGCAACCGCCATCTGGGCCTCGAAGGACATGCGTGCCGTCTCGGCCAAGAGGGAGCCGTTCTCGCAGATCAGCGAGTGCCCCGAGTAAACGATATCGGAAGTCGATTCGCCGGGACCCGCCGAGCAATACGCATAGGCCGCGAGGCAGCGCGCCGACTGCTGGCGCACGAGATCGCGGCGGTAGCCGACCTTGCCTAACAGCTCATTGCTCGCCGAGAGATTCAGCAGCACATTCGCTCCGGCAATCGCCTGCCCACTGCTGGGAGGAATCACGGACCAGAGGTCCTCACAGATTTCCACTCCGAAGACGCAGTCCCCCCAGCCTTCCACCGGGAAAAGCAGATCGGCACCAAACGGCACCTGGCTTCCCAGGAAGGAAATCTCCCCACCGTCCGGCAGATCGAGCGCCGTGGCAAACCAGCGGCGTTCGTAGAACTCGTTGTTCGTCGGCAGGTGGGTCTTCGCCACGATCGCGGCCAGCGCCCCAGTCGAATCGATCACCGCCGCGGCATTGAAGAGCCGGCCCTTGTAGCGCACGGGCAGCCCCACGACGGCCGCGATCCCGTGAACCGCACAGGCCTCCGCGATCTGCCCCACGGCCTGCTCCGCGTCGTCCAACAAACGCTGCTGGAAGAAGAGATCGGAGCAGGAGTAGCTCGTGATTCCCAGTTCCGGAAAGACCGCCAGCTGGGCACCGGCCGCCGCGGCTTTTCCAAGCGCGGCAATGGTCTGGCGCGTGTTCGCTTCGACGGCAGCGACTTCCACCTCCGGCACGCAGACGGCGAGCCGGAGAAATCCGTATTTGGAGAAGAGCATGGGGCCAGATAAGTCGCGGATATCGCGAACTTCCTCAATTCGAAAACTGCCTCCCGAACGCGGCAGTCAGATAGCGCACCAAGCGGATGAAGTAGGCGGGCCAACGGATGTAGGCGCGCCAGCCGAATGCCTCGCGCAGGAAGCGCCAGTAAGTCGGCCAATAAAGGATCGAACCGATCCGGAATGGCTCCTTCAGCAGCCACCAGGCCGGCTTGTTTTTTCCGAAGCGGTCAAAGTAGAGGTTCGGCGGATTCGTGGCGATGGCATCCCCGGAGACTTCGCAGGGAATGCCGACGCGCCCGGCGCGCAGCGCATAGACGGAGTCGCCACCGTAATGTGGAAGTTCGCGTCCCGGCGGAAGCCCGATGCGATCCACGACCTCGCGATGCACCGCGACCAGGTTTCCATTGATCAAGTCCACGTGCAGGAACTCCCCGGGCCCCGGCTTCACCATGTCGTCCTCGCCCACGCGCGTCCCGCTATAGGTCACTGTATCGGGGCTCTCCGGATCGCGGCACACACCACCACAGATCCCCTTCGTCTCCAGGACGCGGGCGATGAGATGATCGATCGCACCCTCCGCGGGCAGGCAGTCGTCATTCAACCAGACCATCACCCCGGCACCGGCGGCGTGCGCGACCTTCATGCCCTCCAGGATGCCGCCACCCCAATAGAGGTGACCGTTCCCATCCACGCAATGAACTTGGGGAAACTCTGACTCCAGCATCTCGCGGGTGCCGTCCGTGCACGCATCGTCGACGACGCAGACCCTTGCCCGGTCGAAGACTCCCTGCGCACGCAAGCGCTCCAAGCACGCGCGCGTGATGGCCTTGCGATTGTGGACAGGGATGATGATCCAGGAATTCGACTGCACCTTAGGATCCTTGGGATTGATTCTCGCGCTGCCATTTGGCGGACAGCGGACGGACGGTCGCGGGGTTCCCCGTGGCCATGTGAAAAGCCGGCACGTCCGAGGTGACCACGGCCCCGGCACCCACCACTGCGCCGTCGCCAATGGTCACGCCTTTGAGGATGACCGAGCGTGCGCCAATGAAGCAGCCCCGGCCGATCTCCACCGGCCGCGCTGTCTCCACGGGATTGAAGCCCCAGGTCCACCCTTCGCCGGGCAGGTGGAAATCGTTGTCCACGATCAGGCAGTCCGCACCGAGGATCGTGCCTTCGCCGATGCGGATGCTCTGCGCCGCGCAGATGCAGGGGGCGCTGCCGCCCACGTCCTTGCCGAGCTCAATCAGGGCACCGGGTGCTATCGCCCAGAAGGTGCTGCGACCGCTGCCGATCAGCGGGTTCATCTGCTTGATCCCAAACAGCTTCACCCCTTGCGAAAGGATCACCTTTGCGCCCCGCGCGATCCGGAAATGCGGACGCCCGATGAGGCAGACATCATCCGCCACCTCGACTCGGCAGAGCTTTGCCCAGGCACGCCACAGAGGGGCCTGCAGGCTGATCAGCTTCACCTTGAGTTCGCCGAGGTTCACTTTGCGAGTTCGAGATAGAGATCGTGGAAGGACCGTGCCGCGCGCTCCGGGCGGAAGTAGGCCCGGTCTCCTTCATGCTGCCCGGCACCGAGGCGCTGGATCAGCTCGGGATCGGACATCAGTTCGCTCATGGCCTTGGCGAGGGTTGCAGCATCCAGAGGATCGATGTGCAGGCCGTTGACGCCCGGCTTGATGTAGTCGCGCAGGCCACCGTGGCAGGAGGCGATCACCGGCAGGCCGATCACCCGCGCCTCCTTCACCACCGAGGGCCCGGTATCCGCACGGGTGGGAACGACAAGTCCGGAGGCTCCTGCCATCTGGCGCTTGAGTTCATCCCACTTGAGATTGCCCAGCCACTCCACCTTCGGCAGGCCGCGTGATTCCATTTCCCCGCGCAGGGAGCCTTCACCGGCCAGGCGGATGCTCCAGTTGCGGTCGGGCAGTAGCGCCAGCGCATCGAAGAGCACATCAATTCCCTTCCTCCAATCGATCGCGCCGCAGAAGAGGAGATAGGGCCGCTGCATATCAGGCTGCCACTTCACTTCGTAGAAGGAAGGATGCACTCCCCACTCGATGTCCCGGACATCGATCTGCGGCCAATTGGCCAAGGCGATCTCACGCGACCATGGCGACTCGCAGGCGACCACGCTGGCATGCGGGATCCACCCGCCCTCATAGCGCCACTGCTTGCGCCAGTACCAGTTGTCCGGCAGGGCACCCACCTTCGCATAGTGGGTCATGTTGCCTTGGATCGAGTAAACGGAAGGAACGCCCAAGCCCGGCAGCACGCTCGGATAGTAGTGCTCGGACCCCCAGACGTGGACAACTTGCGGCTGGATCTTGCGGATCTCGTTCTTCAGCCGCAGTCGCGCCGGGAGGTAGTTCAGCAGGGTGTCGTAGGTCTTCTTGATGTGGGGCAGCGCGATGAAGCGCTGGCCATGATGGCGCTCGTCGATCTTCTCCTGGATGCCTTGCTCAAGCGCGATCCAAGTGATGTCCAGATCATCGTAGGCCTCGAAGGCCTGCGCCAGCGGCGGCAACCAAGTAGCCCCCTGCCCTGCACCCCGCCCCTGGGCACCGGCCCGGAGGGCGGCCACAGGAGAGTCCGCGAGAATGGCGATCTTCGTCCGGGCACTCATCTCATTTCTCGCCCGGGCATGCGGGAAGCTCCGAAGTTGCCACCGGCTCTGCGGGAACAGTGCTGTGCCGGCGCTTCATGCGCAGGAAGGGACGCTCGACCAGGTAGTACGACACAATCGCAGCGAGGAAGGCCGCCAGCACCCAGGTCGGGAAGGAATTCCACCATGCGGTCGAAGCACCAAAGGTTCCGGGCTTGGTGCAGAAGATCTGCTGCCAGATGTAGAGCGAGTAGGAGACGGTGCCGATGAAGGTGATCCAAGACCAGTCCAGCCATGCAAGCAAGCGGCTGCGGCCTGCCTGAATGGAAAGGGCGAGCAACAAGGCCAGCCCGAGATTCTGCAATGTCGGAAAACTGAAAGTCAGGGCAAACAGGACACCGCGCAATGTCGGCGAGAGCCAGAGCGGCGCGGCAACCACCAGCGCGCCAGCGGCGAGCAAGAGTGCCGGCTTCGTCGCAAGCCAGCCACTCACCTTGTCTCCCCAGTGCCAGAGCAGCACCGCGAGCGCGCAGCCGGTAGCCAGTGAATCGGCGTTGATGAGGAAGGAGCCGAGACCCAAGGGGCCTTGAATCCCCGCAACCGAGCCGATGGCCCAGAGCAGCGGGCAGAGCAGCATCGGCAGCGCCAGCCACGCTAGGGTACGGCGTGGGGCGACCGAAGGATTCAGGGCCCGGAAGGCAAAGGGCCAGAGCAGGTAGAACTGCTGTTCAACGCCCAGGCTCCACAGGTGTCCGGTCGTCCAGTCGCTGCCGAAGTAATTCTTGGTAAAGGTCAGGTTCCCGATCCACTCCTGCGTGGACAACTCGTACGGCGTCCATAGTTGCAGGAGGAGGACCACCAGCAGGAAGGCATAGTAAACGGGCAGGATGCGCAGGCAGCGGCGCTTGAAGAAGGAGAGCACCTCCAGGTGCCCCAGCCCCGCAACCTCACGGAGCATCAGCACCGTGATCAAAAAGCCGCTGATGACGAAGAAGAAGCGGACGCCGAGCCCACCGAAACCGGTGACGAAGAAATCGGGGCCGCCGGGAACCCACTTGGAGTGATGCAGCAGCACCAGGAGGATGCACACCGCACGCCAGCCATTCAGGGCCGGGATCTTTCCTCCAAACAAGGAAGGAAAGCTCCGCAGCCTTGGCGGATCGGATTCTGGCTGCGCTTCCTGCATTCCGACTACTGGAGCTGGAACAGGTGGAAGTAGCTCGGGTCCAGGCCGTAGGCTTGGAGAACCGGATCATCGAACTTCGGCACCATCTTCACCAGACGGTAGCCATGCTTTTCGATCTCGCCCTTGAAGCCCCTGCCGTCTTCCACACCGAGATGGCGGCCGGCATCATGCTTCGCATTCGGGCAGACCAGCAACCAAGGCACACGGTTGGTGGCTAGCAGCTTCGCCCACCAGTCGATCGCCTCCAGGCTGCACTCGGAGAAGCTGTGGATATTCACCGCCAGATCCACCGGTGTGGCCGCTAGTGTGCGCTCGATCTCATCGAGCGGCACGACCTGGGCCTTGTCCGTGACGCCGCGATGGCCGAGGTAATGCTCGCAGATGAAGGTCGATTCCGGGACCGCATCGGTGCAGAGGTGCTTCCCGAGCATTGGCATGGCCTGCACCATGCGGTGGGCCAAGCGGCCGTAACCGGCACCGATGTCGAGGATGTTGAAACCCGGCTTCTTCGAGAGCCCGAGTTCGCGCTCGATGAAGTTGATCTCCAGAATGGAGTCGAGAAGGTCGCGCGAGACCTTGCGGTTGCCCACGTCGAAGCGGCGCACGGCGAAGGCGGCATCGTCATCCATCCGGTCGAGCAGGCCGAGTTCATCGTGCGAGCGCAGGTAGTGGTAGGCCAAGGCGTGGGCCATCAGGCCATACTGCAAGCCGCCCGATTGCCAGACGTAGATATCGGCACCGCGGAAGCCGCGTAGCTCTTCCGCCGTGACGCGGCCCGGGCTCCAGACCAGCGGCGTGGTTGCCTGCTTGTCGAATTCGGCATAGCGCTTCCGCAGTTCGGCCAGGCGCGGGTTGTCCGGTTGCAAGCGGCTGTCCTTGGTTTCAGGTCCGTCGGTGACGACCGATCCTGTTCCGAGTTCCGGCTTGGTTTGCCAATCGTACAAGGCGGCGCTGGGCATCAGGTGATGCCCGTGGTCGGGAAAGAACCGGTAGAGAAAGTCCCAGATGGCCTGTTTCATGAAATCAATGTTCGAGGAGACCGATACGGCGCAGCGCGTTCAGGAAGCGGGCTTCGAATTGCTCCAGTGAGAGGTATTCGTGGAGATCGCCAATCTCCGGCCTGCCCTTTTCCAGCAGGCGCTCGTGACACTTCAAGATCGCTTCGGCCGCGGCTTGTGGATCGCGGATCGGCACGATCTCGCCATTCACGCCGGGTTTGATGCAATCGGCCGAGCCGGTGTTGAAGGTGAGCACCGCCGGGAGTCCGCAGGCCAAGGCCTCTGCTGCCGTGCGCGCGAAGCCTTCCTCCAGCGAGAGCAGGGCGAAAACGTGGCAGCCGCGCAGATGCTCCGCGAGTTCCGCGTGCGGCTTCGGCGGAGCCCACTCGATCGGCACGTCGGAGTACTTCGGGATGATGTCCTTCATGCTGCTCTCCACCGAGTCGGTGAGGACCAGCACGGCGTCGCGGGTTTTCCGCACGATGCGCACCGCCTCCATGAGATAGGGCATGCCCTTCCGCAGCGAGACACTGCCGGTGCACACCACCCGGATCGGCGTGCTTGGCGGGATCTCCTCGTTCTTCGGGCGGAAGAGGTCGAGGTTGATGGCAAAGGGCGAGTGGATGATCTGCTCCTGCGTGAAGCCGCGGTCGAGGAAGGACTGGGCGACGTACTTGCTGGGCGCCAGCACGTAGTCCGCGTGCTTCACCATCTCGCGGCCCTGGCGGTTCCAGTTCGGCGGGTACGGCGGGCGCCGTACTTTCCAGCGGCGGTGCTCTTCCTTCACCGTGTTCCAGAAGTTCTCCGGGTGGGAGTTCCCGGCCTCCAGGAAGGTCTTGCCACCATTTGCCCGGGCCTTCTTGAAACAGCGGTTCGCGTAGCCGAAGCTCGAGAGCACGTGCATGCCCGGCTTCACGTCGATGCTCACCCAACGGTCGAAGAGCGGATGGATCGCGGCGCGCAGCCACTCTGCGGTGTAGCCGGGAAGGGTCCGCCGGGTGCCATTGATGAAGAGCCCGAAAAGCGGGTTCAGGTAGGTCAATTCCCCGGGGATGCCCTTGCTGCCGCGGCGGTTGCCGGTGAAGTAGCCGTAAAGCGAATCGATCTTCGCGAGCACCCGGGCGTAGTCCTCGTAGTAGTTCACCCGCTCCGGTGCCGCGACGATAAACTGGCCCTTCGTCCCGTGAACGATGGGGTTTCCGGCTGCCTGCGCGGGAAGGACGGGAGATGAAAGGGTAGACGACATCGTCACGCGAGAAGCTCCAGATAAAGGCTGCGGTGGGCTTCAATCATCCGCTGCCGGGTCATCCCCTTCCCCAGGATCGCATCCCGGCCCCGTGCGCCCATCTGGCCACGCAGGGCGGCATCCACTAACAGCCGTGACAGCGCTGCGGAAAGTGCGGCCACATTCTTGGGCTCGATCAGCAGGCCGGTCTCGCCTTCATCGATCACTTCGGGGATGCCTCCCACCCGGCTGCCAATCGCCGGACAACCGAGGAAGATGGCCTCCTGCAATGCGAGGCCAAGGGCTTCCTCCAAGGAGGGCTGCACAAAGATGGAAGCCCGCCCCATGAGCTCGGCTGGACGTGGATGAGCGCCGAGGAGTTTCACCCGCGAGCCCTGCGGATGATTCGCGCACAGGGATTCGATCTCCTGCCAGCAGCCGTCGCCACCATCGTGACCGGCAATCTCCAGAGTCCATCCCGGAGCAGTTCCGGCGATATTGAGGAAGGCGCGGACGAGCACGTCCTGGCCCTTCCGGTAGGCCACATGACCCACAGCGAGGATCAGCGGCTCCCGCTCCGTTCCCGGGGCGGGGCTTTCTTCCAAGCGGGAATGATAGATGCGACGCCGCTGCTGATCGGCAGGGTATTGGGAATCGAGGTAGTCGCGGTCGTGCTCTGAAACCGCGATCTCGGCATCCGTCGCGCGGGTTTGGCGGATCTTGCCAAGCTTGCCGATGGGTGCCGCGAGATCGGAAATCCACGGGGCCCGGCCAACCGACGCGAAGGCGCGCCGCGGAGGATCAGTGAGATGGTTGGTCCACACGGTTTTGAGTCCCGCCTTGGAGCAATACTCGGGAATCGAAGGCGCCGGACAGCGGTTGCCCCAGCCAAAGGTGCCACCGCAATGGAAGTGGACCAGACGCACGTCACCGAGCTGCTCCGCGAATGCTCGCGCTTGCTTGAAGTAGCTGGGCGAAGGCGGAACCGACATCAACTGGAAGGAAAGATGGCCGGCCAACTGCGCGCCGATCTTGCTGGCAAGCACGCCTTCGCTGGGTTCCGGGCTGACTAGGCGAATGGCGAAATCCTCCGAGAGTCCCGCGACCAATTCCTGCACCAGCACACTGACACCGCCGCGATCGGCGATGGGATACTCCAGGCACAGGGCAATCGCCTTTTTTTCTCCGCCGCTGCTCACGCTTCCACTCGTTTGGCGCTCATGAAAATGCCGCGGAATTTCCAGAACCAGAAGAGCCCGAGGCAGGCCAAGCCGACGCCGAGAAGGCACTCGATGCCACTCAAGCCCCAGGTATCGGGCGTGGCCGCTGGCGTATTCAGGGCAAAGAAACTGCCAGCCATGCAGAGCAGCGTGAGCCCATAGGTGCGGGCTACCGCGCCGACCATCGTCCGGCGCGAGATGCCGAGTTGAGCGGGTGCCTTCAGCAAAAGGTAGGGAATGGAAACGCAGACCGGCCCGATGAGCGCGCCAAGCATCAGGCCGGTGGCACCGTACCAATGCGTGAGCATGATTCCGGAAGTCATCTGCAACACAGCATCGATGATTCCCGCGATACTCCGGCCCTTGACCCTTCCCGACATCGGGAAGACGAACTCAGTGAAGTAAGTGAAGACTTGCGCTACCAGGCCCACGGCGGTGAACAAGTCGAAGACCCGGCTCTCATGGTTGGCGGGGCCGCCGTAGAGCATGGAGAAGGAGCGATTGAAGATCAGGATGCCTAGTGCCCCGATCATCGCAGTGGGCAAGAGCCAGGCCATCAGGTTCTTCCACTCGTTCCAGACCGCCTGTTTGTCACCGCTCACGTAGAGCTGCATCCAGCGCGGACTGAAGGAATCGAAGGCACGCTTCAGGATCTCCTTGATCACCGTGAAGGACTTGTAACTGACGACAAACACGGTCACCGCCTCCAGGCCGATCACCTTGCTCAGGATGAGCGATTGGGAGGTGAAGGCGATCTGACCGGCCAAGGCCAACAAGAAAACCCCGCTGCTGTACCGGAAGAGAACCCGCAGCTTCTCGAAATCGAAACCCCGGAAAACCAGCTGCAGCCGCACGCCGCTGCGACGGACCATATACTGCATCAGCAGCGAGTTGGTTCCCACCGAGAGCAGGCTGGCAATGAGGTAGGCGTAGGTCCTGAAGCCTGCGTAAAGCAGGATGGCAAATGCGATCAGGTTGATCCACGAGGTGAGGATCGTCACCACGTGCATGATGTACCAGCGGTCCTGGCAATAGAGGACTCCGGTATAGGCCCGGAAGGGAAGCTGGATGGCGTTGATCAGGATCATCCCGACCCAAAGACCCTCTGCCGCCGGGATCAGGTCCGGCGGAAGGTCCTCAAAGGAGCCGATGATCTGCTTGGCAGCCCCGAGCCCGATGCCCGCCACCAGCAGGCCTTGGAAAATCAGAACCGCCACGATGATGGTCCACCACGAGTTGAGTTCCTTCTGGTTTCCCTCCCGCATCGGGCCGACCAGCATCCGGCTGGCCGACCAGGAAACCCCGAAGTCGAGCAGAAGAAGATAGCCCAAGGTCTGTCCCACGACATTCCACAGGCCGAATTCCTTGCCGCTGAGGAATTTCAGCGCCAGCGGCACATTGAAAAAGCCGACGAATACAGCGCTCAGCATCGCCGCATAGCCGGCGGCTGCCGTGAGTCCCGTGGGGGAACTCCGCAGGCGATGGAATAGCCCGGATATCATGTCAGGAGCCTCCCTTCAGGGAAGCTTCGGATGGGCCGGCGGAAAGCACCGGGGAGATTCAAGCCTGCCGGCTACCGGCAATGGCGTAGGCAGGTGCGCGCATCCGCGAGCGTGGGGCCGGGGTCGATTCTTCGACCAGTGCGGCGACAGGCACTGCCTTCATCTGCGCAAGACGCAGGTTGTCCAGCCACTTGAGGAGCCCCATGGTGACAATGAACTGCGGGAATTCCGCTCGATACGAGCCGAAGACCAGCAGCGACCACCAAGGGTAGATCAAAAAGGGAATACAAATGAAGGCGATATAGGGGAACATGGAGGTCCCCCGGTAATGCCGGACGAGCTGCATCGCTTTCTTGAACCCCACAAGCATCAGGACAATCGCCGCCAGTAGCCCGACGACACCGGTGAAACGGATCGTCTCCACGTGGAAGCCGTGATAGCTCCCCTGCGCCAGCATCTGGTCCTGCACGCTTCCGAAATCGTCGCCGAAGCCTTGGGCGGCATCGAGCACGGCCTTCATTTCCGCGGAGCTGAAGCCGAAGCCATCGCCCAGGGTCTTGTTCTTGATGTAGCGGTCCGTGGTCAGCGCGAGCTTCCACATCTCGATCCGCCACTCCGTGCTGTTCTCCGCGTCAGCCCGGGCCGCGGCGGTGACATCCACCGGCAGGACCGAGAGCACACGCTGCACACCGAACGGAAGCGACCTGAGCTGTCCGCTCATGATGATCACAATCAGTCCGAGAGCTCCGACCACTCCGACGGCGACCGCGTCGATCGGCTTGCGCCGGATCAGGGCGGACACCACGAAGACCGCCCCCAGATAGGCGACACCGCTTCGGAATCCGCTCAGCAGCACGAGGACGGAGCCGATGAGAACGATGCCGAAGAGCCAGGGCCGGAGCGGATTCATGCAACTGATCGGCCGGGCCAGGCAGAAGCAAGGCATCACCATCGCTTGGCCGAGCAGGAAGAAACCACCACCACCGCGGAACGCGTCGAGGTCGAAGCCCGCGCTACCACTCATCGCCGTGTCGAAGTTCACGTTCGAGTAGATCGGCAGCACCAAGGCCGAGAAGGAGGCGGACCAGTCGGAGATGGTCGAGACGAGGCCGTCACCCACCGAGAACAAGATCATCAGGATCACCACCCAGCGGACACTGCTCTCGCGCGGCTTGACGATCGCGATACAGGCGTAGGCCAAGAAGGCTGCGGCGAAGATGAAGTAGGACTTACCACCCGCCCGGTCACCACCCAGCAAAAGGATCCCGGTCGGGTTTCGGGCGTAGGCCTGGCCGATCACCAAAACCTGCAAGAGGATCGCAGCATCGATCAGGTCCAGCTTCACGGTGAAATCCGGACGCCGCATGGCGAAACGGATGACGAACATCGTCGCGGCGATCGCCCCGGCGAAGGCCCAGGCAGGTGGAGATCCAGGAAGCGCGTTGATCGTACCATCAAGCGAAAGGGCGGCGGGAATGAGCAGCCAGACATTCCGCCCCATGGCGAGAATCATGGTGATGCCCATGAAACCGCTGACCCAGGCGATCGCTTCGAACTGGGCCGTGGCCGCCGCGACACCGAGGTACACCGCGAAAAGCGACGCGAGGACGACGATGAACAGGGCCTTGATCTGACTGGATTCCATGACGACAGGCTGCCCTAAGGGGCAGGGCGGGACTTTGCCCCGCAAACCGGGCAATAGAAGCGTAAAATCAACAGCACAATAACGGCAAGCTGCCGCCCTTGGTCATCCGCCTCGCGGCAGCTGACGAAAGCCTAAGGGATCTGAACGAATCGGCGGCCATCGGGCTCCAGCTTTTCGTTGGATGGCTTCATAACCCGGCCAGCCATCTCTGTTCAAATAAAAATGAACAGATTCTAAACCCCTCAGGTTCAGGGCTTCCCCGCCTCAGGATCAACCGAAAGCCCGGCACCGGGCTTCCCGGACTATGAAAATCGCCCTCCCCACCCCAAGGTTCCGCTTCTTGAAGGCCGCGGTCCGCTCGGCCAAGTCCGGCCGGGATGCGGCCAAATCCTCGAATCGTGACTTCGCCCAAGCGTAGAGCTGCAAGTCGATGGCATTCTGATCTTCAATCAGTTTCCGGGTCGCCGCATCCAGCTTGGTGGCCGAGACCGGATAATTGCCCACCCTTCGCCGGAGGTAGTAAGGAGTCTTCCAGCCAAGACGCTCCGCAAGCAGCAGAAGACCCTCGTCGAAGCGATCGTTGAGCAGCACTCCGTCGAAATGCCGCTCGATGTTCTCCTTGGCCATCGCCAGCTCGGCATCCCCGATTTCCGGTTGTTCCACGTCATCGAGCCCGGCCAGCATCCGGGTCATGCCATTGGACAGCTCTCCGGCCAAGCCACTGCTGACGTATCCGGCCAGGTCGAGCTTCTCCCGATGGATCGCCTGGTGGAGGTAGTGCCCGGTGAAGCTGGCGGCGTAATGGTAGTGGGAAATCAGCCGGCCGACCGGCTCGCGCAGGCAGGTAATATAGCGCAACCCAGGCACGTGGCGATGCAGCCCCACACTGTAGTGGCCCATGACCACTTGGGGCGGCGCACCCGTCCGGCCCGCCAAGGTCTCCGCCACCGGCCCATCCGAATCGTGCCGGATGAGAATATCCCTCCGGCGATATTGATGGGAGATGACCTTGTGCAGCGTGGTCCCCGCCGTTTTAGGAATATGGACGAAGACGAGCATGGCGTGGTCAGGTCGGGCACCGGTCAGGCAGGACGCACCAGCTCCCACTTGTCGTGGCGATGCGTGATCGTCAGCCCGTTTTCGCGGGCGAAGCGCTCGACCGCGAATCTCACGCCGTCCCAACCCCAGTCATCACCAAACAAGACGCCACCGGGGCGGACGAGATCCCAGTAGGAGACGAGGTCCTGATAGACGTCCTCTTCCTCGTGGCTGCCGTCGATGTAGATCAAATCGGCCCGCACATCGCGGAGGGCGAACCACTGTGCCGCGGTGACCGAGGGAATCGGAAAGGGCGTGATCAGGGATTGCCGTCCCGCGCGGCAGACGTTCGCCAGGAACTGATAGTAGAGCGTGGGATAGCCGTGCTTGAGCGCCAGCGACCCGAAGCGACTCTCATCCTCCTGGTCCGTCCACATCTCAAGGGCCCCAAGCCATGTATCGACGCAGATGATTTCGGCATCGAGACCCAGTTGGGCGACATGCTCCGCCAGTGTCAGAGCCGAGCCGCCCTTCCAAGTGCCCACTTCGATGATCCGCTGCGGGCGCTTGGCAGCTACGAGTTCGCCGAAGGCCGGCGAAGCCGAACCCCAGCCGGAAGCGTCATCGGGATATGACTGCCAAGGGAAGCCCTCGTAGGGGTCCACCTTGTGCAGCAGCGACCGCACCTTGCCGGTGAAGTCGCCACCCGAGGCGGCATTTCGCGAGGCCACACGCAGCCTGCGCAGGCTGAAGCCAAAATGGTAGGCGACCCCCTTGATCCAACTTTGCGCGCAGCGGGAGATCGACATCGGCAAGGTGTCTAGAAACTGGGTGCGGCAAGGACGCCGCCATGGTCCGCGACAAGATCGATCAGATGATCATGCCGGCAGCCACGGTCTCATTCGTACCCGGGTCCACCAGAATGAAAGATCCCGTCTGCCGGTTGCGACGATAGGAATCGTGGATCACTGGCTGCGCGGTGCGCAGGGTGATGCGGCCAATGTCGTTCATCGCAAAGGTTCCCGCGCCTTCAACCTTGTGGAGCGTGTTGATGTCCACGAGGTACTTCACCTCGCTGACCACCGCCTGCATCTCCCGCGAAGTGTGGCGGAGGATCAGTTTGGCACGCGAAGCCATCGGCTTGTTCGAGAACCAACAGATCATCGCTTCCAGATCCTGCGAGGTCTTCGGCGGATTGTTCTTTTTGACGATCATGTCGCCGCGCGAGATGTCGATCTCGTCCGTCAGCGTGAGCGTCACACTCTGCGGCGCGTAGGCTTCATCCAGATTGCCATCAGCGGTGTGGATCGACTTGATCCGGCTGGTGAAGCCGGAAGGCAGGACGGAGATCTCATCACCCGGCTTGAAGACACCGCCAGCCACGCGACCGGCATAGCCGCGGAAGTCGTGCCATTCATCGCTCTGCGGACGGATCACCCACTGCACCGGGAAACGGGCGTCCACGTGGTTCTCTTCACCGCCAACGTAAACATGTTCCAGATGATAGAGCAGCGAAGGACCTTGGAACCAAGGCATGCTCGAGGACTTGTCCACCACGTTGTCGCCGTTGAGCGCGGAGATCGGGATCGGCGTGATGTCGACAATGTTGTCGAGACGCGAGGCGAACTCCTGGTAGTCCTTCACGATCTGCTCATAGACCTCCTGCGAGTAGTCCACGAGGTCCATCTTGTTCACCGCCACCACCACGTGCTGGATGCGCAGCAGGTTCGCAATGAAGCTGTGGCGCTTGGTCTGCTCGATCACGCCTTTGCGCGCATCCACCAGGATGATCGCGAGGTTCGCGGTCGAAGCCCCGGTCACCATGTTGCGGGTATACTGGATGTGCCCCGGCGTATCGGCGATGATGAACTTGCGCTTCGGCGTGGCGAAGTAGCGGTAAGCCACGTCGATCGTGATCCCCTGCTCACGCTCGGCCTTCAGACCGTCAGTGAGGAGAGCCAGGTCCACGTGGCCATCGCCACGGCGCTTGGAGGTTTCTTCGATAGCTTCAAGCTGATCCTCGAAGATCGACTTGGAATCGTAGAGCAAGCGGCCGATGAGAGTAGACTTGCCGTCATCAACAGAGCCGGCGGTGGTGAAGCGAAGAAGATCCATGGAAAGCGAATGAAAGATTTAAAAGGAAGCGCGGGAGGACGAATCGGTTAGAAGTATCCTTCCTTCTTGCGGTCCTCCATTGCGGTCTCGGAGCGCTTGTCGTCGGCACGGTTGCCACGCTCGGTCTGGCGGGCGGCCGCGACCTCCTCGATGATCTTGTCCATGGTGTCCGCCGTGGATTCGACGGCACCGGTGATGGTGGCATCACCCATGGTGCGGAAACGGATCGTCTTGCTCTCCACCACCTCGCCTTCGCGCGGCTGCACGAACTCGGATACCGCCAGGATCGTGTTGTTGCGGGTCACCGTGTCACGAGTGTGAGCATAGTAGAGGCTCGGTAGGACGATGCCCTCGCGCTGCATGTACATCCAGATGTCCATCTCCGTGAAGTTGGACAGCGGGAAAACCCGGAAGTGCTCGCCGGGATGCTTGCGGCCATTGAAAAGGTTCCAGAGCTCGGGGCGCTGGTTCTTCGGGTCCCACTGGCCGAAGTCATCACGGTGCGAGAAGAAGCGCTCCTTGGCGCGGGCCTTCTCTTCATCGCGGCGGCCACCACCGAGCATCGCGTCGAATTGATATTCCGCCACGGTATCGAGCAAAGTGGTCGTCTGGGCGCGGTTGCGGGAAGCATTCGGTCCCTTCTCTTCGACCACGCGACCCTCATCGATCGACTTCTGGACCGATCCGACGATCAGGCGGGCGCCAATCTTCTCCGCGAACTCATCGCGGTAGGTGATGGTTTCCGGGAAATTGTGACCCGTGTCGATGTGCACCAGCGGGAAGGGCATGCGCGCCGGGTGGAAGGCCTTGCGGGCGATCCAAGCCATGACGATCGAGTCCTTGCCACCGGAGAAAAGGAGACCCGGATTCTGGAACTGCGCCGCCGTTTCGCGAAGGATGAAGATCGCCTCGGCTTCGATCTGATCAAGGTGGGATAGCTGGTAATTGGGCACGGGTATCGGTGGTCGGAAAATCGGAAGCCGCCAGTGAGACCGCGCGGCGGAGGGCGGGAGGAAAAGCCCGACCCCGGAGTCGGGGCAAGCAATAATTACTTAATTGAGTAACTTGATAATGTATTAAGCGGACACCAGCCTGCCGCTTACAAAATCAAGCACTTCGGAGACCGCGTCTTCCACCGACAGCCGTTCGGTATCCAGCGTCAGGTCCGCATTGTGGGGCTCCTCGAAGCTGCTGTCGCGGCCGGTGAAGTTCGCCACTTGGCCTTGCGCGGCCTTGGCGTAGAGGCCCTTCACATCGCGCGCCTCGCAGGCGGCGAAGCTGGCCTTCACGTAGACCAGAGCAAAGTCATCTCCCAGAATTCCCCGGGCCAAATCCCGATGGATCCCGCGCGGAGTGATCAGCGAACACAGCACGATCACCCCATTCTGCGCCAAGACTTTGGCCATCTCCGAGGTGCGCCGGATGTTCTCCAGACGATCATCGTCGCTGAAGCCGAGATTGGCATTCAGGCCGGTGCGCAGGTTGTCGCCATCCAAGCGGATCGTGAAACGGCCTTGCTGGTGCAACACCCGCTCCACGCCGGCGGCGATGGTCGATTTGCCTGAACCGGAGAGGCCACAAAACCACAGGACCACGCCTTGCTGGCCGAGCAGGGTTTCCTTGTCGTAGCGCGGAAGAGTGGCGTGCGGATGGATGTCAGACATGGTCAGGTGAGAAATCCTAGCAGCGGTCGGCTTGCCCGTCAGGGAGATTCGATGATGAGCTGCGGATCAATTCCCGCGAAATCCGCGAGATTCAACGTGACCAACACCGTGCAACCTGCCTTCCGCGCCGCAACGACATGCAAGAAGTCGTGAATCCGCCCGCCCCGGATCCCTAAGCTCTTTGCCGTTGCGAGCGCCGCCAAGGTTTCGTCGCTGGTCAATTCCACGAAACGCAGGTGGGCCGAAAGCTTAGCAAGGATTGCAGAGGCTTGATCGGGATCGACGCGGAAACCCAAGCGGCCGCCCGTCAAGGTCGAGAAACTCTCCGCCAAGGCATGCGGTCGACACCACGGACGGAGACTCTGAAGCGGCCCCAGAAGAGCGGGATTCAGAGTCGTTTCGATGATGACCGAGCTGTCCCAATAAGGGTTCATCGCTCATCACGCTCAGCGCGAATCGCCTTCCGGATGGACTCCCGGTCAACGGGTCGATCCACAAACAGGTAACCGTCCTTTTCTACAACCTTGGCGAGCGGAGCCTCGGAAGTCTTGAGGAGACGAAAAACTACACGCTCAGCCGTCACCTCTTCCTCGATGAAAATGTCACCTGGAGCATAACAGTCAGGAAAGACTGCACGCCGCCTAGAGTCCAATTTCCGCACTTCGTTCACGATGGGAATTTCCCACAAGAGGCGATCGAGGTCAAGGGGCCTGCCCCCGCATCCGGTCCCGCAAGCTGTACCATAGGAAGAGCGAGTTGTAGGTGAAGTAGCGCCGGAAAAGACGCCGCGGCTCGGCGGCGATCCGGTAGGCCCATTCGAGACCTAGCTTCTGCAGCACGGCCGGCGCTTGCGAGACCTCGCCGGCATGGAAGGCAAAGGCGGCACCAATCCCGAAATAGATCCCGGGCGGCAGGCGGTCCTTGTGACGGGCGATCCAGTGCTCCTGCTTCGGGCAGCCGAGGCCGACCCAGATCAAGTTGGCCCGGGACTCGCAGATCTTCTCACAGATCCGCTCGAACTCATCTTCCGGCCACTCGCCGAAGGGCGGCGAGTGGGTGCCGGCGAGCGCCAGGCCGGGGAAATCCCGGGCGAATCCCTCTTCCAATTTCGCAAGCGTGGATTCCTTCCCACCCAAGAGAAAGTGGCGGAACTCCGGTCGCCCGGCGCTGGCCCTGAGCGTCTCCAGCATCAGGGTAGGTCCATAGACCCGGTCCTTCAGCCTTTCCTCTGTCGGCAGGGCGGCGTTCAAGGACCACACCAGCGGCATGCCATCCGGCACGATCAGATCGAAGCGCCGCATCGCGTCGCCGAAGGACGAATCGGAACGGGCGAGCGCGGCCACGTGGGTATTCGCGGCTTCCACTGCCAGCGGCCGCGCCGTGACGCTGGCGCGGTCCAGGATCCACCGCACCGCACCGGCATAGTCGGTGCAGGCCAGCGGCAGGCCGATGACAGATTGCGTGCGCATCGGAGGGACCTGTTAGATCCGGCAGAAGGGTTCCACCGGGCGCAATTCGGGAACCGTTTGCAATGCGCCTTCCCGAGCCGCCTCATCAGCGAAGAGATAGAGCGCGTAGCCGCCGTAGCCGCCACCGCAGTACTTGCAGGCGAGGGCATCAGGTAGTTCCGGCAATGGCTCCATGCCCTCGGCAAGCTGGGTCTCGTGATAGAGGGCAATGCCCTTCGCCAGCAGGAAGACATCTTCCGAGAGAACTCCATCACGTGCGATCCGGCCGGATTCCGCGATCCGGTCGTAGTCGCGCGGGTGATCTACCACGCCAGGCGTATCGTGCTGACCGGCGGTCCACAGAACGGCCATCCGGCCTTTGAGGAAATCACCGTTGCGCTTGAAGTCGAGCTGCGGCCGTTCACCGGAGCGCCACACGCATACACCGGTCTCGCGGATCACCGCGGGATCCTGCCAGCCAACACCAAGGTCCAGTTCCGAGTCGATGCCATCCTTGCCATTGAGCAAAGCCCACGCCCCGCTGCCGCCCAGACCAGCCTGCTTTTCGTAGGGCCAATCGCGCAGCGATACCAAGGGCGAGATCGCGCAATTCACCACGAACTCCCCTGCCTTCGCAAAGCGCGGCACATCCAGCCAGCCGCCGGCGAAGTCCACCCGTAGTGGCGCCTCCGTCGGTGCCTGCACCCAGCGCACGATCGAGCTGGTGGAAACCGGCTCAAACTTCGGCGGCGTCTTGGCAAGGATCCGGTACTCCGCACCCACCTCGGCGCAAAGTTCACGCTTCAGCTGGCCATACTTGTCGTCATCCGTAACCAGCAACATCGCGGGCCGGATGCGCAGGAAGTCCTCTTTGAAATCGAGTCCTTCGTCGTGACCATGGGTGATGATGACTTCGTCCACCATCCTCAACGCTTGGAGCAGCGCCTTCTTGTGATCATCCGGGATCGAAGGCTTGCGACGCTTGTGATGCCAGAGGACTTCCGCGGATGCGAAGGAGACGATCAGGTAGTCGCCATGGGCACGCGCCTCTTCAAAGAACTGGAGATGCCCGGCATGCAGGATGTCGTAGCAGCCGCTAACAAAGACTTTCTTCACAAAGGGGGAACGGTAAGCGGAATTCGGTAAGCGTTAACAGCCGAGATGGCGAATTAAGCTGGTAAGCTTGCGGCCGACTTTGTCAGCCAATTCGAGAATCTCAGAAACCGAAGGATCTGTTAGGAAACCGATCCTCAAAGGTGAGCGCCATTGACGCCAATTCCGCGGTGGACCGGCGAGCTATATTGAGGAATTTGATGAATTCCTTGTCGTGATGACTCGCAGACCCTTCGGCAACATTGTTCGAAGGAGAAAGCCCAGCTGCCCGAAGTTGCTCCGCGTAGCGGAACCACTTGCGCTCGGCAAGATCGTCCGCAACGCGGTGACAAACCAGCGCCAGCTCGCAGGCATCGTGCCAGACCTCGAGGTCCTCAAACCGAAAATGAGGGCGCCCCATCGAAGTCTCTTCGCCTACCGCTTTCCGCCTTCCGGTCTTACTCCTTCGACACGGAGACATGGTGCCCGTGAGCCTTCAACAGCGAGTGCTGTCTGGCCGTATCAAGGTCGGAGGCAACCATTTCGGCGCACATCTCCTCGACAGTGATCTCTGGCACCCAGCCGAGCTTCTCCTTCGCCTTGGCGGGATTGCCGAGGAGGGTCTCCACTTCAGCGGGGCGGAAGTAACGCGGATCAACTCGCACGATCACGTCGCCGGCCTTCACCGCAGGAGCCTTCGAAGAATCCGCGGAAACGACCTTCGCGATCTCATCCACACCGCTGCCGCTGAACTCCAGCTCGATGCCGGCCTCGCGGGCGGACATGCGCACGAACTCGCGCACAGAGATCTGCTTGCCGGTGGCGATCACGAAGTCATCCGGCTGCTCCTGCTGGAGCATCATCCACTGCATGCGGACGTAGTCCTTGGCGTGGCCCCAGTCGCGCAGCGCATCCATGTTTCCGAGGAAGAGGCACTTCTCCAAGCCCTGCGCGATGTTCGCGATGCCGCGGGTGATCTTGCGGGTCACGAAGGTCTCGCCGCGGCGCGGGGACTCGTGGTTGAAGAGGATACCGTTGCAGGCATACATTCCGTAAGCCTCGCGGTAGTTCACCGTGATCCAGTAGGCATACATCTTGGCCACTGCATAGGGGGAGCGGGGATGGAAGGGCGTCGTCTCCGTTTGCGGAATCTCCTGCACCAAGCCATAAAGCTCGGAGGTGGATGCCTGATAGAAGCGGGTCGTCTTCTCCAATCCCAGGAAGCGGATCGCCTCCAGCAGGCGCAGCGTGCCGATGGCATCCACATCCGCGGTGTATTCCGGCGCTTCGAAGGAAACCGCGACATGCGACTGCGCGCCGAGGTTGTAAACCTCGTCCGGTTTCACCTCGCTGAGAATACGGGTTAGGTTCGAGGTGTCCGTGAGATCGCCGTAGTGCAGACGGAAACGGGAGTTCTCCACGTGTGGATCCTCGTAGATGTGGTCCACCCGCTGGGTGTTGAACAAGGAAGCCCGGCGCTTGATGCCGTGAACTTCGTAGCCTTTTTCCAGAAGGAACTCGGCGAGGTAGGAGCCGTCTTGACCGGTAATGCCTGTGATGAGTGCGCGCTTCATGGGGAGGGGATGTTAGAGTCTGGCTTCGCCTGACTCGAGTTTGGAAAGAAAGTCTTGGTATGCTGCCGCGAGGCCTTCCTCGAAGCCGATTTGCGGGGCCCAGCCGGTACCCTTGAGGCGGGATACTTCCATCAGCTTGCGGGGAGTTCCATCGGGCTTGGTTGGATCGGTCAGAATCTCTCCTTCATAGCCGACCGTCTTCGCGACCAGCTGGGCCAGCTCAAGGATCGTCACGTCTTCACCCACACCCACGTTGACCCAGTCCGGGGGATTCTCGAGACCGAGCAAGTGGAAGCATGCGGCGGCGAGGTCGTCCACGTGCAGGAATTCGCGGCGCGGGGTGCCGGTGCCCCAGATCGTGACGCTCGGTTTGCCGGAGACCTTCGCTTCGTGGAAGCGGCGGATCAGCGCCGGGATCACATGCGAGTTCTCCGGATGATAGTTGTCGCCCGGACCGTAGAGGTTTGTCGGCATCGCCGAGTGGTAGAGCAGACCATGCTGAGCGCGGTAGTGCTGGCAGAGCTTGAGGCCGGCGATCTTCGCAATCGCGTAGGCCTCATTGGTCACTTCCAGCGGGCTGGTCAGCAGGCAGTCTTCCGGCATCGGCTGGGGTGCCAGCTTCGGATAGATGCAGGAGGAGCCGAGGAAGAGCACGCGCGGCACTTCGGCGCGCCGGCTGCCTTCCACCAGGTTCGAGGCAATCGCCAGGTTCTCGTAGATGAAGTCCGCAGGATAGGTCGCATTGGCATGGATGCCACCGACCTTCGCCGCCGCGATGACAACGATGTCCGGCTTTTCCGCAGCGAGGAAATCAAAGACGGCTTGCTGATTGAGCAGATCGAGACGATCGCGGCCCGCGGTGATAACCTCATGTCCCCCGTGGCGTTCCGCCTCGCGCACCAGCGCGGAGCCGACCATCCCGCGGTGTCCGGTAATGAAAATTTTGGGCATGTTCAGTTCGATGGGGGGAAAGAAGCGAGCGCCGCGATCACCTCATCAAGCTGCTCGATGCTCATTTCCGGATAGACCGGAATGCTGATCACCTCGGCAGACAGTTCATCGGAGATCGGGCAGTCCGACAAAGATGCCGTCGGCAAATTCGCGAAGCACTCCTGGCGATGCATCGGCACGGGGTAGTAAATCTCGCAGCCGACCCCCTTCTCCATGAGATGGGCGCGAAGGGCATCGCGGCGCCCCTCACCCGGCACGCGCAGGGTGAACTGGTTCCAGACGTGACCGCGATCCGGCGCGGCCACCGGCAGGATGAAGGAATAACCGGTGAGCTCCGAAATACGGCGCGAATAGTACTCCGCATTCCGCGCGCGGCCCGCGGCGTATTCCTTGATGTGGCGGAGCTTCACTCGCAACAGCGCGCACTGCAGGGCATCCATTCGGAAATTGCCCCCCACCAGCGAGTGGTAGTAGCGCGGATGCATGCCGTGGTTGCGCAAGCGCAGCAAGGTTTCGGCAAGCGAGTCGTCGTTGGTCGTGACCAAGCCACCGTCGCCGAAGCCACCGAGGTTCTTGGACGGGAAGAAGCTGAAGCATCCGACCTCACCGATCGCGCCACAGGTCACGCCCTTGTAGCTCGCGCCGAAGGATTGTGCGATATCCTCGATCACCTTCAGCCCGTGCTCCTTGGCGAGGGCCTGCACGCCATCGAGATCCACGGCTTGTCCATAGAGATGGACCGGGATGATCGCCTTGGTCCGCGGCGTGATCTTGGCCTTCGCCGCCGCGAGATCGATTCCGAAGTCCACCGGGTTCACGTCGCAGAAGACCGGCGTGGCCCCCGTGCGGGAGATACTTCCCGCCGTGGCGAAGAAGGTGAAGGAAGGGCAAAGCACTTCATCCCCTGCGCCGATTCCGAAGGCCATCAGCGCAATGATCAGGGCATCCGTGCCGGAAGAGATCGAGATCGCATGCTTCACGCCCAGCTCCGCGGCGCACTCGCGCTCGAAAGCTTCCACTTCCTCACCGAGGATGAAGCGGCCGGAGCGAAGGACCTTTTCGAAGACCGACTTGAGTTCGTCTTCGAGGGGCAGGTTCTGGGCGTTAACGTCGAGAAGCGGAACAGGCATGGGAAAGTTCGGAGCGGAAATCTCAAATCTGAGATTCCAAATTTCAGATTTCAGATTCTTTGCTTCAGGCCTTCACCACCTGCCCCTCGGCAGTCGGCGTCGAAGCCATCGCATTGCGGGTATCGATGATCAAGTCCGACCAAGCCGCAAGCTGACCAAGGTCGAAGGCGGCGTGATGGGTGGAGATGACGATGCAGTCCTGCGCGCGGATCACGGATTCGCTCCACTCCACGGACTGGACGCCGGCCCAGTTCATGTGCTCGCGGGTCGGCCCCACCACCGGGACATGTGGATCGTAGTAGGCTACTTCTGCACCCAAACGCTTGAAGCCATCGAGCAGAGCGAAGGTCGGCGACTCGCGCATGTCGTCGACATTCGCTTTGTACGCCAGGCCCAGCAGCAAGACCTTCGAGCCTTTCACCGGCTTGCCGCGGGAGTTCAGCGCTTCCATCGTACGATGGACGACGTAGTCCGGCATCCCACGGTTGATCTCACCGGCCAGCTCGATGAAGCGGGTGTGCACGCCGTACTCGCGCGCCTTCCAGGTCAAATAGAAGGGATCGATGGGAATGCAGTGACCGCCCAGTCCAGGCCCCGGATAAAAAGCCGTGAAGCCGAAGGGCTTGGTCGAGGCCGCACGGATTACTTCCCAGATGTCGATGCCCATGCGATCGGCGGCGATCTTCAACTCGTTGACCAAGCCGATGTTCACCGCGCGATAGATGTTCTCCAGCAGCTTCGTCAGCTCGGCCACCTTGCAAGAACTCACCGGCACTATCTGCTCGAATGCCGCCTCATACAAGGCCACGCCAGCATCCAGGCAGCCTTGGGTCACACCGCCGACGACCTTCGGGATATTCGTCGCGGAGAACTTTGGATTGCCAGGATCCTCGCGCTCCGGCGAATAGACCACGTAAACCTGCTCTCCCACCTTGAAGCCTGCCTTCTCCACGCGGGTCACCACCTCTTCATCGGTAGTGCCGGGGTAGGTGGTGCTCTCCAAGCTGAGGACTTGGCCCGCCTTCAAGTGCGGGACCACGGCCTCCACCGTGTGGATCACGTAGCTGAGATCCGGCTCGAAGTGCTCGTCCAGAGGAGTCGGCACGCAGAGGATCACTGCATCCAGAGTCGAGACCACACTGAAGTCGGTCGTCGCCTCCAGCCGGCCGGAGGCCAAGGCCTCCGCGACCTGCTCGCCCGGGATGTGCTTGATGTAGCTGCGCCCCTCTAACAGCGCCGCGGGCTTGCCGGGATCAATATCGATGCCAACCGCCCGGAAGCCCGCCTTGGCATAGGCGAGCAAGAGCGGCAAACCCACGTAGCCAAGACCGACGACGCCTACTGCGGCACTGCGGTCCGCGAACTTCTGCTGGAGACTCATGAAAAACAAAGATGCCGGGCTCGCCCCGTTCAGGCAACCGGCACGAAATCACGGAAGTATTCGATCGTCTCGCGGATCCCCGTGTCAAACGACACCACCGGCTCCCAGCCGAGGATTTCCTTCGCGCGCGAAATATCCGGCTTGCGAACCTTCGGGTCGTCCGGCGGCAGCGGCTTCGGATCGATCCGCAGCTCGGTGCCGAAGAACTTGGCAATCGCCTCGGCGAATTGACGCATGCTCATCTCGTTCGGGTTACCGCAATTGACCGGCAGGTTGTAGTTGCTGCGGGCAAGACGCCAGATGCCATCCACCAGGTCCGAGACGTAGCAGAAGGACCGCGTCTGCGAGCCATCGCCGAAGATGGTCATCGGCTCACCGCGCAGGGCCTGGCCGATGAAGGCAGGCACTACCCGGCCATCGTCGAGGCGCATGCGCGGGCCGTAGGTATTGAAGATGCGGACGATCTTCGTATCGAGACCGTGGGCGCGGTGGTAGGCCATGGTGGCGGCCTCCGCGTAGCGCTTTGCCTCATCGTAGCAGGAGCGCACGCCGATCGAGTTCACATTGCCCCAGTATTCCTCCCGCTGTGGATGGATCTCAGGGTCGCCGTAGACCTCGGAAGTGGAGGCCACCAGGTAGGTCGCCTTCTTCTTCAGCGCGAGATCGAGCGCATTGTGGGAGGCGTAGGAGCCGGCCTTGAGCGTCTCGACCGGGATCTGGACGTAGTCGATGGGGCTGGCTGGAGAGGCCATGTGGAAGACGAAGTCCACCGGTCCCTTCACGTCGAAGGGCTCCGACACGTCGTGCTCGATGAAATCGAAGGCCGGATTGTCTCCAAGGTGTTCGATGTTGCGGGCGTGGCCGGTGACGAAATTATCGAGCGCGACCACCCGCAGGCCGTCTGCCAGCAGACGATCAACCAAGTGGGAGGGTACGAATCCGGCACCGCCGGTCACAACCGCGGTTTTGCCTTTGAGATCCTGGATCAGCTTCATGTCGTTTTCTGGGGGGATGAGGGAGGGTATGAGGGGGACGATGGGGTGGTGCAGACAAGCTGCCGCCCTTGGTCATTTGCCCGTGGAACGGGCAAAACCAATCGGGCGGCTTGGCAGGAGAGTAGGTTCAGGCGGCTTCATCGGAGCGCCTTGGCGGCGCGATGGACCGAAAAATCGGCCGTTTGTTCAATCCGAAATGAACTGGAGGGGGCTCCGCGATCACGTCAGGGAAATGGTTTGCGGGGTAGCAGCAGGGAAAACAGGTCGACTTCGATGACCTGCTCGCGGCCAAGGAATTCCAGCAGGACCTTGACCCGCTCGCGGGCCGAGAGCACTTCCACCACCGTTGCCCGCACGCCGCCGAGCGGTCCGTGGGCCAGTTCCACCTCCTCGCCCTCTGCGATCCGGGGGCCGACGGTCAGGACGTCCTCCCCCCCTTGGCGGGCGACCTCTTGGCGCAGCGCCTCGACGAAATCATCCGGCACCGAGGGAACCTTGTCCCCAAAGCGGACGATCCCGCGCACCCCTTGGCTGTACATCACGGCCCGCTCGCCCTTCTCGAGGCTGAAGCGGGCGAGCACGTAGCCGGGGAAAAGTGCCTCGACCCACCAGATTTTGCCCCGGCGGGTCGCCTTGCGGTAGCGCAGCATCGGGCAGAATACCTCTACCTCCTCCAGTTCGCGCAGGTGAGCGGCGGCCACGGCTTCGCGCTTGGTCTGCGTCTTCAGACAGAACCAGGCCATTTCGCTGGAGGAAGGCATCTTCATTCGCCAAGGACTCGTTGCAGCAGCGGCAGCACAAAGCGCCCACGGCCAATCCAGTGTTCCAATTGCCGCACCTGGGTCTCGTAAAATTCGCGGCGCGCAGGGTCGGGCTCGGCGGCGGCCGCTTCAAGCAGGCTGCCAACCTTGGATTTCCCGCTTTCGAGATGCGGCCGAACCTGCTCGCGGATGAAGCCCCCGACGAGCCGTTTCAGCTCGGTGGAGGCGGAGTAGTAGGTCCGCCGCGAGTTCTCTACCTGGGTCTCACCCACCGCGCCGAGGGTCTTGAGCGCCCGCAGGCCTTGGCTCGCCGAGCCCTTGCTGATGCCGAGCAGTGAGACCAGATCGTCCAGCGCGAGCGGCTCCGGGAAAATGAACAGGAGCCCGTAGATTTCCCCGATTGAGCGCGGCAGACCGAGGACCTTCACTCCGTCGACGAAGAATTGGATCACCTGGGTCTCGATCGGACCGAGGGACGGAAAACTCCTGACTTCCTCCTCTTCGCGCAATGGCGGCACGTGGCCGTGATAACTCGCAAAGCCAAAGTGTTCAATCTCAAATGAACAGGGAGCCGCCACAAGCCGCTAACAGAGAATCCCCCGCTCCGTGAGATGTTTCATCCAGCGCTCGAAATCCAAGTTGGGAAATTCCCCGGCTGCGGCGGCACCGAGTTCCTCCACGCCGCGGCTGCCATCCATGAGCGCCATCAGACTGCCGTGGCCGTCCGGGTAGCGGCAGGTCACGTGCCGGGCATCCACCACCGGCAGGCTGTTGGCGGCAAAATAGCGGTTCAGGCGGGAGACTTCGGGCTTCGCCGGAACCTCGGGCAGGATCCGTATTTCGTCCGTCCGCAACTCGATCCCCCCGAGGCGAGAGGCGTGGAAGATCCAGTGCGCAATTTCCTGAGAGTGCCGGGTCGGCTCCCAATTACCTTGGGCACAAGCCGCGGTCCGCTCCAGCAGTTCTTGGATCGGCAGGCAACTCCCGGCCGCCTCGGCCAGTACCTCCCGGAAAATCCGGATCAAGCCGCTTTCATTGACACCCGGGCCGAGCGGTTGATCGCCCAAACCGGCCGCAAACTGCATCACCACGGCGGTCGTCGTCCCCTCCTCCACCGGGGCATCCTCCCGGCAAAACAGGCTATTGCGATGGGTGCGACCGGAGAGCAGATCCAAGGTCTGCTGCAAAAGCAGGGGCTCAGCCGCCAAGGGCGCAAGGGATTCCAAGGCCGCGGGATTGATGCCGTCCGGAAGGTTATCCCTCAGATCGGCCTCGCCCAAATAGCGGAGACCGCGCTCCGCCGCCCAGCCCGCGAGCTGGGCAAAATAGATCGGATCGCAGACCGGGGCGAAGTCGTCGAAGGGCAGCACCTCCGGCCCCTTGCGCACAATCTCACGGCAAACGGCCTGCAAATTCGCGGCATGCGCCGTGCTTGAGCCGGCCATCGCGGCCAAGGATTCCGCGACCGCCACGATATTTCCGCCAAGTCCAGCCGCAGCCGGGTTCCCCGCCAAGCTGCGGACCAGCGGCACCACCCCTTGCTTCAGCGACCAGCCCGGCAGCGTATTGTAGCTCAGGCAAACGATCCCAGACTCCGAAAGCACCTGCGCACAGAGGTCCAGCACCCGCGCCTTCACCGAATCTGGCACCCAGGAGAAGACGCCATGGACAATCAGGTAGTCGCAGGGATGAGAGGGCCGCCAGTGCTCCAAATCCGCCACCTCGAAGAGCGCATTCTCCAATTTCGCCTCCCAAGAGGCCTTCCGGGCGTTCCGGATCGCCGTGTCGGAATAATCGAGGCCGGAAAACTCGCTGTTCGGATAGCGCGAGGCCATGGGCAGAAGGTTGTGGCCGGAGGCGCAGCCAAACTCCAAGACCCGGCAGCCGCCGGGCTGCGGCAGGCGTTGCAGGCCACCGACCCGGGCCGCCACCGCGAGCTTCGCAATATCCGTGACCGGATGGCTCAGGGCCGGATAGCGCTTTTCGGAGTAGAGTTCTCGAACCGGATCGGGCATGACCGCCATTCAGGGCAAGCGACCGGGTGATTTCAACCCCAACCGGGGCTTTTGAGGCCCGGATCAGGCCCGTCAGCCAAATCCCGGCATTGACACCCCGTTCCGCGGGACGTAGGGAATCGGCCCCGCGCGACCAGCAAGCGTCAAACGGCGGAGTAGCCAAGTGGTAAGGCATCGGTTTGCAAAACCGCTATTCGAGGGTTCGATTCCCTCCTCCGCCTCCATCACAACACCTTTAAAGTGATCGGCTTGCGGCAAGTTGACCCCCATTCCTAGGGATCGCATTCGCGCAAAAAAGCGCTCAAAAACGCACCCGTTTCTGGATGGTAAGTGGATGGTGCCATTTGCCGCCCTCGCCCCATGCCGCCGCCGATCCCCTCGCGCGCACACACACGCGGACACCTGAAGCGCCGAGGGGTCCGTGTTTCAGCTCCGCCTCGCGCGCGCGCGGGCGAGCGGGCGCGCCTGTGTGCCGGCTACGAGCCCCAGAACCATGATTTAGGGTTATTTTGACCTTCCAACGGCAGTTTGTCGCGCAAAACGCACGAAGAAGGCTGCCAAGGTGAGCGCGGAGGTGGGGAGTTCACTCTCTATCGAAATACGGTAGGATCCGCTCGCTGGCCCCGATCTTCCCGCAGACCTGCCTTCCGACGCCCGCTTGGTGAGTTCCAGTAGGGACGCCGTGAGCCCCATGAGGCGCATCCTAGGGGAAAGCATTCGTCGTCCGGGTACTTCGGGCCGGAGCCGCCGCCCTTCCCCGGCGACCAAGCCGCCGCATTTCGTTCCGCATGCCGATAGCTATCCCGGGCCCGCCCCGCTGAGGCGACGAGTTGCCCCCGCCCCCCATGGCCGGCTGACCGACTGTGTCCCCCAGCAAGATCGGGCTTCCATGCCGGATGGCGAGCGACTGGAATGGCGGAGATAAGTTTTTTGCCCTGTCGATAGATCCGTCACCTTCGCAAAGCCTTTGGCCCCGCTGTCCGCCCCTGCTTCTCGATGTATTCCTTGAATCCCTCCCATCCTACATTCCCGCATGATTCACCCGCTGCGTTGGCCGGCTTGGTGAAGTTTGGGCTGAAATTCTCGGGCGGAGGCACGCACATCAGCCGCACCATCATGCTGGCGGAACTTGAGGCGGTGCTGGCGGCGGTTCCCGCAGGCTCGCCAGCCGGGGAGTATCGCGATGCGATCCTGCTGCGAAACGCCCTGAGAAAGGCCACCGACAGCACACGGCAAAAGTCGTTGCGCCACCTCCGGGAACTCTACGCGCTCGATGAAGAGGTCCCGATCTTCAAGCTTCTACGTGCTCTTCATGCCTTGGACGCGGCGAGCCTGCCGCTCCTCGCCATGCAGATCGCGTGGTCGCGAGATCATCTTCTCCGTTCTACTACACCTGCGGTCTTGGAGGTGCCCGAGGGGGATCGCGTGGAGACTAAGGCACTGTCGCTCGCAGCGCTTGATGCCTTTCCTAATCAATACTCCGATCTGAACACCGACAAGATTGGCCGCAATGCCGCATCCTCCTGGACCCAATCCGGGCATCTCGCCGGCCGCGCGAAAAAAGTACGCAGCCGCGTCAAACCGACGATCGTTGCTGTCACTCTGGCCCTGATTCTTGGCAGCGCCGCGGGGCACCACGGGGCCGCGGTGTTCTCCAGTCCCTGGTGCCGCCTGCTCGATCTGGACCCCGACGGTGCCAAATCCCTCGGATTCGAGGCCCATCGAGCGGGGCTGATCAATCTGCGCGCGGTCGGTGAGGTGGTTGAGCTGACCTTTCCGATGTTCGCTGAGTTCCAAATCCCACAATCATGAGCGCCATCGATCGTCTTCTTGCGAACTACACCCGGCAGGTCCGCCTGCCGTGGTCCCCCAATGCGGCAGGAAAACAGCGGGTCTGGTTTGCGGTCTATCCCCCTTCGGAGGAACGTCGGGTTCGCGCGCGCATGCCTCAGTTTGAGGAAGTGACCCTCGGGGCAGGTCACGACTGGATCCCCGTAGATCTCACGGCCCTCCTCCCCGAGTTCCTGTCCACCCACAAGTACCGGGAGGAGATTTTCAAGAAGCCTCAGCATCTCAAGGCCGGCACCCAACTGGAAGTCCGTGCCGCCACCATGGTGGACGCCGCCTGCGCCCATTCCGATGCAAACAGCGTCGTGGTGATCACCGGCCTCGCGTCGCTCTTCGACTTCATGCGCGTCTCCAGCTTGATCGACCGCGTCGAAGACAGCGTGCGCGGGCGCTTGCTCGTCATGTTTCCCGGAGAGTTCCAAGGCACCCTTTATCGGTTCATGGATGCCCGTGACGGCTTCAACTACATGGCCACGCCGATCACTTCCACCGAAAGCTTCCTCACCTCATGACCAACCGCGAACTCTACTTCCGCGATCCCACCACCCTGGAGTTGCTCAACAATGGCGTCTCGAAAGTTTCCGAGATTGGTCACGACGAACGCCAGATCCAGACCCTCCGCTTCGAGTTGGAAACCTTCGTCTGCGATGGCGAATATGCCCGTGGCCTTGAACGAATCCTCAGGGCCTACCTCGCAGGCTTGGGTCAGCCCGAACAAAAGGCAGTTTGGGTCAGCGGCTTCTTCGGCAGTGGCAAGTCCCACCTAGTCAAAGTACTCCGCTACCTTTGGGAGGATTATCACTTCGCCGACGGTGCCACCGCTCGCTCCTTGGTGAAGCTGCCATCAGAGATTTCCGATCTACTGAAAGAACTGAGCAGTCGAAGCAAGCCGCTTGGCGGACTACGCGCGGCGGCGGGAACGCTCGGCGCGGGCTCGATGGACAATGTCCGCTTAGCTTTCGTCCAACTCGTCTTGCGCTCCGCCGGTCTCCCGGAAGATCTCGCCCACGCGAAGTTCATCCTCTGGCTCCGTTCCTCGGGCTTGGAAGCAGCCATCACAGCGGCATTGAAAGCGAGCGATTGCAGCCTCATGGAGGAGGTGGAGAGTATGAACTACTCGGTGCCCCTAGCAGAGGCACTACTCGCTGCCGATCCCAAATACGGGTCCCTGCCCAACGTCCAAGAGGTAATCCGCACCGGTTTTCCTGAGATCACGTCTCCCACGATCAAGCAGACGCTAGAGCTCCTTAAGCAGGTGTATGGTGATGGCAACAAGCTCCCCTGCACCCTGCTGGTAGTAGACGAAGTTCAGCAGTTCATCGGTGAAAAAATCCCGCGGGCAAATGACGTGCAGGAAATCGCCGAGCATTGCAGCACGGACCTCGGCAGTCGGCTGCTAATTGTCGGCACAGGGCAGTCAGCGCTTAATACCACTCCCAGCTTGCAGCGCCTTCAGGCTCGCTTCTTCGTGCGCGTCCAGCTCTCCGATACAGACGTCGAGAGCGTGATCCGCAAGACGGTTCTCCGCAAGAAGCCGGAGCAGGAAGCGGCGATCACAAAATGCATGGAGGCCAACCAAGGCGAACTCGCCCGCCATCTTCAGGATACTCGGCTCGCGGCAAATCATGACGATGAAAAATACTTCGTCGCCGACTACCCGCTGCTCCCCACCCGCCGGCGGTTCTGGGAGAAAGTTCTGCGCAATACCGACCACTCCGGCACCAAGGCCCAGTTGCGCTCCCAGATGCAGGTCGTCTTCGAGGCGACCCGACAAACAGCCGCCGCGGCCGTTGGCTCCGTAGTGCCGGCCGATTTCATCTACGACCAGATCTCCACAGACCTTCTCAACTCCGGTGAACTGGAGCGAGAGTACGACGAAATCATCCGCAAGCAGCGCGACGGCACTCCGGACGGCGACCTCCGCTCCAGCATCTGCGCCTTGATTTTCCTGATCGGCAAACTGCCGCGCACCCCCGGTGCCGACGATGGCGTCCGCGCCAACGCCGAGACGCTGTTGGACCTTTTGGTGAGCGATCTTAAGAGCGATCGCCCGAAGCTGGAGCAGAAGGTGCCGGTGATACTGGAGGAACTCGTCAAAACCGGACAGCTCATGCCCGTCGAAAAGGAATTTCGCCTCCAGACCAAGGAGGGCTCGCGCTGGACGCAAGACTTCAACCGCCGACGTTCCTCCGCCCTCAATGACGAGGAGCGCATCAACTCCAAGCGGGCCGAACTTCTCCGCACGGGCGCCAAGCAGGCCCTCAAGCCGGTGACTCTGAAACAGGGCACCTCCAACCAGGCACGCAAGTTGGCGTTCGAGCTGTCTTCCAGCCGCCCGGCGTCCACAAGTGATGAAGTCTCTCTATGGCTACGCGATGGTTGGAGCGACGACGAAAAATCTGTCTTGAACGATGCCCGCGCCGCTGGCGTCGAGAGCCCTGTCCTCTTCGGCTACCTGCCGCGCCTGCATCATGAGGAATTGCGCCAAGCCATCGCTTCTCAGATTGCCGCGCAGGAAACCTTGGATGCCCACGGAACTGCAACTACCCCGGAGGCCATCGAGGCGCGCAAAGCGGTTGAGACTCATCTGGAGGTCGCGACTCACCGCATCCAAGATCTGCTGGGCCTTATCATAGGCGGATCCAAGGTTTTCCTCGGCGGCGGTCAGGAGGCCAATGGCATCGAGTTGGCGGACAAGGTGCAGGACTCGGGGGACAACGCCGTGGAGCGGCTCTTCCCGCAATTCTCCGAAGCAGATCACGGCAACTGGGGCCTCGTGGTCAGCAAGGCCCGTGGCGGCGATGTCGGCGCGCTTGCCCAGGTAGGATATCAGGGCGATGTCACCAAGCATCCCGTGTGCCGCCGTGTTCTCGACTTCATCGGTGCCGGGAAGAAGGGCAAGGACCTCCGCGAGTTCTTCAAGTCCGCACCCTACGGCTGGGCACAGGATGCCATCGACGGCGCGCTCTATCTCATGCTAGTCGCAGGCAATCTCCGCGCAACCTTGAACGGCAATCCCGTCCATGCACAATCGCTGGTGCAGAGCCAAGTGGGGATCGCCACCTACTACGTGGACGTGCCGCCGCTCAATGTGCAGCAGCGCCTCGACCTTAAGGCGCTGTTTCAAAAGCTCTCCGTCACCACCCAGAATGGCAAGGAGCCCGAGGCCGCCGCCCAGTTTCTCCAGAAGCTGCTCGCCATGGCGGAGTCTGCCGGTGGCGAGGCTCCACGTCCTGAGGCACCAGACACAAAGCATGTCCGCGATATCCAGTTGCTCAGCGGCAACGCGCAACTCCTCAAGCTTCACGAGCAAAAGGACGCTCTCGCCGCCCAACTCGCGGCTTGGAAAAAGAGCGCCGATGCCATCGCTCAGCGCTGGCCTGAGTGGCAAAGGTTGGCGGAGTTCCAAGGCTTCGCGAGCAGCCTGCCGGAGGGAGAGGCCTGCGCCACATCCATCGCCGCCATCATCCGGGACCGAAACCTGCTGGCGGACCCCGATCCCTTGCCGGAGCTGATCAAGCAGCTCTCCACCGCCTTGCGCAGTGCCCTCGGGAAACTACAGGACGACCTCACCGCGGCGTTTGCCGCAGGACAGGATAAACTCGCCACCTCGGATCTGTGGAGCCGCCTGACCGACGAACAACGCGCCACGCTCACCGCATCCTGCCAACTCACGCCCCCCGCGAAGGTCGCCATCGGCTCAGACGAGGAAATCCTCGCTGCCCTCCATACGCGCACCCTGGTCGACCGCCACAACCTGCTGGACGCCGTGCCGCAGCGTTTCTCCCGCGCCTTGGAGGAAGCCCGTGCTTCGTTGGAGCCAGAGGCCGTCCGTGTGGTTCTCCCTAGCAGAACCATCCATACGACTGCCCAGCTCGACCAATGGTTCGCCGACGCCCGAGTGCTGGCGGAGAATCAACTCAAGGCCGGCCCCATCACCCTTTGAGCGCCGCGAGCCCCGTTCATCAATCGATCCTAGTCTACAATCGCCTTCCTCCCCATGTCCGCTCTCACCACTCCCCACCGCAAGCTGTTGGAATCGGCAGTTAAGCAGGCCCACAAGATCGCCACCGGAGGGGCGCAGAAGTCCCTCGAAGCCCTCGCCGTGCATGAGCCGGACCCCTACCCCCACATGGACGAGGTCCAGCGCGCGCTCCGCCGCAAGCTCCGCGCCCAGGCCAAGCAGCTCGGCGATGGTGAGAGCCACGTGAAACGCGGCTCATACGAGATCACCCACCTCGTCGAGAAACTCGCTTACGACCAATGGCACCGCATCCTCTTCGCCCGCTACCTGCTGGAAAACGACCTCCTCATCTCTCCGGACCACGGTGTGGCCGTCTCGCTGGACGATTGTGAGGAACTCGCGCCGTCCGTGGGCCTGAAGGACGCTTGGGCCGTCGCCGCCCGCTTCGCCGCAGTCGAGCTGCCGGAAATCTTCCGTGCCGATGATCCGGCGGGAGCGGTGGAGCTTCCCGTGGAGGATCGCAAGCCGCTCATCGCCCTTGTCACCGGGCTGCCAGTGGAAGTCTTCACCGCCGGTGACAGCCTGGGCTGGTGCTATCAATTCTGGCAGGCGGACAAGAAGGAAGAGGTCAATAAGTCCGGCAACAAGATCGGTGCCGATGAGATCTCACCGGTCACCCAGCTCTTCACCGAGGATTACATGGTGGACTTCCTCTTGGACAACACGCTCGGTGCGTGGTGGGCGGAAAAACAATTGGCTCTCAGTCCTCAACTCTCGGATCTCAGCTCGGAGGACGAACTTCGCCAGTCTGTTACTCTGCCGGGCTGCCCGTGGAAATATCTGCGCTTCATCCAAGGCACGGACGGCAAGTGGACTCCCGCCGCTGGCTCGTTCGACGGTTGGCCCAAATCCGCGGCCGCCCTCAGGGCGCTCGACCCGTGCATGGGCAGCGGGCATTTCGTGGTAGCGATGTTCGAACGGCTGGTAGCCTTGCGCCTAGCCGAGGAAAAAATGGACGAGGCGGCGGCGGTGGCGGCGGTCATCCGCGAAAACCTGTTCGGCTTGGAGATTGACCCGCGCTGCACGCAGATTGTCGCGTTCAACCTGGCGCTGGTCGCATGGAGGCGCGTGGGCCACTGCAAACTGCCGGCGATGAACCTGGCTTGCTCCGGCCTCGCGCCGAACACCCGAGAAGCCGACTGGCTGGCGATTGCCGGCGACAACCCCAAGCTCCAGCGCGGCATGGAGCGGCTTTATCGACTGTTCCAAAAGGCGGCGGTGTTGGGCAGTCTCATCAACCCGAGCGCCGGCGAGGGCGATTTGCTGGTGGCCGCGTTCCATGAACTACTGCCGCTGCTGGAAAAGGCGCTGGAGCAGGAGGCCAAGGACGGCACAGAGCACGAAATGGCCGTGACCGCGCGCGGCTTGGCCAAGGCAGCGGAAATTCTCGCCAGCCAGTTTACGCTCGTCGCCACCAACGTGCCTTACCTCGGACGGGGAAAACAGGATGAAGTTCTCCAAGATTACTGCGAACGCGTTTACCCGCAGTCCAAAGCGGACCTCGCTACAGCCTTCGTAGAGCGTTGCCTGGAGTTCTGTGGAACTCAAGGATCGCATGGCACTACCGCCTTAGTAACGCCGCAGAATTGGATATCGCTCGGCTCGTTTCGGAAGCTTCGAACAAGCTTACTCAATGATCGTTGTTTTAAGATCGTCGCCCAGCTCGGCCCTGCGGCGTTCCAGGATATGAATTGGTGGGGCGCAAACACTCTTTTAATTGTGCTTAATTCCGAGACAAGTTTGGCAGATTCGTCAATCGGCGGCATTGATGTTTCCGCGCCTCGGGACCCCTCGCAAAAAGCTTCTTTGCTACGTAGCGCCTCTGTTTCCGTGCTAAGCCAGCGTAGTCAACTACACAACCCTGATAATCGAGTGATTATTAGCGAGCTTGGGTCGCATGACCTATTGGGAAAAGCAGCAGTATTTGGGAAAGGAAGCGTGACTGGCGATGGCCCTCACTACCTTCGGAACTTCTGGGAATTTGATAGGATTGTTGAAGGTTGCCGATATTGGCTAAACAGTCCTGATGAGAAACAGCCATGGGGCGGACGAGAGCAGGTAGTGCTTTGGCGGTTAGATGGCTTTGATCCACGAACCGAGATTGGATTCGCAGAACGTGGCCAACGGGTGTTAGGTCAAAAGGGAGTAGCCATCGCCAAGATGAATCATCTTCACTGCACGCGCTACGAAGGAGAACTCTTCGACGACAACCTCGCGGTTCTAATTCCGAACGACGCAAGCAACCTATCGGCACTTTGGACGTTTTGCACTTCGCCAGATTTCAAGACAACCCTCCGACTTTTAGAGCCAAAAATGGCGGTTACGGCCGGAACATTTGTGAAAGTTCCATTCGACGCCGCGCACTGGCAGAAGGCGGCGGCGGATAAGTATCCGCACGGATTGCCGAACCCCTTTTCCAGCGACCCGACGCAATGGCTGTTCAACGGCCACCCGGCCGGGGCTGACCAGCCGTTGCACGTGTCCGTGGCGCGCTTGCTTGGGTACCAGTGGCCGCGCCAGACCGGTTCAAGTTTTCCCGATTGCCCGGCGCTCGGCCCGGATGGTTTGGAAGCAGTGGCGGATGACGATGGCATCGTCTGCCTCTCCGCCACCAAGGGCGAAGCGCCTGCTGCCGAACGCCTGCGCGCACTGCTCGTCCAGACCCTCGGCAAGCTCGACCTGCCTGCCCTTCTCGCCAGCTCCGGTCCCAAGGGCAGCAAATCCGAATCTCTCGAAGACTGGCTGCGCGACGAGTTCTTCGAGCAGCATTGCGCACTCTTCCACAATCGCCCCTTCATCTGGCACGTCTGGGACGGGCACAAGAGCGGCTTCAGCGCGCTGTTGAACTACCACAAGCTCACCCACGCCAAACTGGAAAACCTAACATACGCTTACCTCGGCGATTGGATCCGCCGCCAGCAAGCCGCGGTGGATGCCGGCGAGTCCGGCAGCGACTCCCGGCTTCAAGCCGCCAAGCTCCTGCAAGTCCGCCTCAAGCTCATCCTCGAAGGCGAGCCACCCTACGACCTCTTCGTCCGCTGGAAGCCGCTCTCGAAGCAATCCATCGGCTGGCACCCCGACCTTAACGACGGCGTTCGCATCAACATCCGCCCCTTCATGGCCACCGATATCCCCGGCGGCAAAAGCGGAGCCGGCCTCCTCCGCGCCAAGCCCAACATTAAGTGGGATAAGGATCGTGGCAAAGAACCTCACCGAGAGAAAGCCGAGTTCCCCTGGTTCTGGAAAGGCAACTCCTTCGTGGCGGATCGAGTCAATGACGTGAATCTGAAGAGGTCACAGAAAGAGAAGGCGGACCCATGAATAGAAAAACTGCATCAGGTCGCGACGCACGCGCGGCAACGGCTGCAAATATCCAAGAAGGAGATGATCGAGGATGAGTGAGAGTCTTTCGGACAAACTGGTATCTACGCTGAGAATCGCTGCCCAGGCCTATGCGCCGGGCGATCAAGTCGCCCCATGTGCCGTGCTCTGGGCGGATCCTGAACGATTGTGGGAGGGCGTGGTGCCACTGTTGCAGGAGCTGGCACCCGAGTTGTTCGTGCTGGGAGAATACGCTGCCGAAAAGCGCAGCGGACCAGCGCTATGGCTGCGATGCATCGAAGCGCGATGCGTGGACGGCGCGCCACCCTCCGGTACGACCCCGATTTTTTACCTGCCCGGCATTAGCCGTGAGAAACTGCGCGCGGCAGAGCATTGCCCGCAAGAACTCGCTGTGCTGGTTGAACTCCAGCATCGCGGAGTGGTGTGGCTGCACACGAATGGCAAGGAATGGACGCCATACGGTTTCCTCGTTTCCAAGCATGGTGGACTGAATCTTGATGTCGCCAAAGACCAGGCGACGCTTGACGCGCTTACCGGTGCCCTGCCCATTCTGCTGGGCACCCCGGTTTTCGAACTGCTCGGCCGGCGGCTGGACGGGGATTTTTTCAACGGCATGGTGGCACCTGACGCCACTGGCCTACTGCTTCGCTGGTTGAGTGACCCGGACGCATTTTTGAAGTGCCACTCGGACGCAGAATGGAAGGCCTTCTGCGAGCAGTGCAAAACCGATTTCCGCTTCGACCCGGTGAAGGAAGGGCCGCTCAAGGCAGCACAGCTCCTGTCCGGGCGCGACAACTCATGGGGCAAAGTATGGCAGCGCTTCGCCGAAACGCCCGTGAGCTATAAGGGAATCGTGCACTGGCTGAAACGGGCCGCCCCCAAGGAGGCATCGATCTTCGACACCGCGGAAGTCTGGCCTGACATCAACGAGCGAGAAGAGCGGGCACTGCAGCAGGCGCTCACCAAGCTGGCGGACCGGCCGCAGCACGAAGCGATCACGGGAATCGCCGAACTCGAAAAACAACATGCGCCGCGCCGCCGCTACCCGTGGCAGCAGCTCGGCTTGAGTCCGCTGGCGACCGCGCTTGAACCGCTCGCGCACGTGGCTCATGCGTGCCAAACCGTCCCAGGTGCGCCTACACCGGAGGCCTACGCCGAGAACTACGCCAGTTCAGGCTGGCAGGTGGACGCCGCGGCACTCGCCGCCATGGGTGCCTGTGGGACACAAGAGCAGCACGGCGCGCTTCTGGGGACTTTGCGGTCGGTTTATCTCCCTTGGCTGGAAGCCACCGCCCGCCAACTCCAGCAGCTAATCCGGGCCCGCGGCCTCGCCGTCGCAAAGCGTGCGAAACCGTTAGAACCAGCGCCGGGACGCTTGGTGCTGTTTGCCGACGGACTACGCATGGATGTCGCTCGGCAACTGGCGGAGCAACTGGCAGGGGCCGGCATAGAGTCCACGCAAGACTGGGAGTGGTCCACGGTTCCATCCGTGACCGCTACCGCAAAAGCGGCAGCATCGCCGATTGCGCGAAAGGTGCAGGGTGGTGAGGCGGGCGACGCATTCACCACGCGACTCATCAACACCGGCCAGACCCTGACGCAGGATCGCTTCATCGCCGCATTGAAGGAAAGTGGCTGGCAATTTCTCAGATCCGACCAAACCGGAGATCCTTCGGGATCGGCGTGGACAGAAGCAGGAGCTTTGGATAAACGCGGCCACAACGAGGGCTGGAAGCTCGCCCGCAGCGTGGAGACGGAAGTGCGCGATCTCGCCAGCCGAATTTCCGCACTGCTAACAGCGGGTTGGAAGGAGATGTTCGTGGTCACGGATCACGGATGGCTCCTGCTGCCGGGAGGCCTGCCCAAGGTAGAGCTAAAGGCCGGCCTCGCGGATCACCGCTGGGGACGCTGCGCCGCGATGAAGGCGGAATCGCAGACCGACGTACCGACGCTGAAGTGGCACTGGAACGAAGAAGTCGTCATCGCGAGCCCGCCAGGTGTGGGGTGCTTCCGTGCGTCCATGGAATACACCCACGGCGGCATTTCCCTCCAGGAGATGGTCACGCCCGTTCTGCACATTTCACGGGGCGGGCCTTCAGGCGGTTTGGTCCGATTGGTCGAAGGCAAGTGGACCGGTGCCAAGTGCCGGGTTTCCGTGAGCGGCGATGCCGACGGTTTCTCGGTTGATGTTCGGAACCATCAGGCCGACAGCGAAACCTCCCTGCTCGCCAACAAGCAGGCCGTGAAGATCACCGCCGGGGACAAGGTGACCGTCTTTCTTGATGACGACGGCAGCATGGGCAAGCAGGCGGAGATCGTCTTGTTGGACCCCGCGGGAACGGTGATTGATTCGTTGCAAACCACCCTTGGAGAATAATTTATGAGCGAGCCACTGGATCCCATCGATCAAATCGCAACCAGAGCTTTTGAAGGCTACGTGGTCCGGAAGGACTTGGTGCGGAAATTCAAAGGCCAGTACCCCGTCCCAACCTACGTCGCCGAGTTCCTGCTTGGGCGCTACTGCTCGTCCGTGGATGAGGAGGAAATCGCGGAGGGGCTGAAGATCGTGGAGCGGCAACTGGGCGAGAAGACCATCCGCGCCGGTGAGCATGAATTGTTCAAGGCCCGCGCCAAGGAGAAGGGCCACGTGAAGTTGATCGACATCATCACCGCCCGGTTGGATTCCAACACTGATTCGTTCCTGGCCACCCTGCCGAGCGTGCAGCTGAAGGATGTGAGGATCAGCGAGGAAATGGTCCATGCCAACGAGCGGATGCTCACCGGCGGATTCTACGCCGAGGTGGAACTCGCCTATGATCCGACCATCGCACAGGAGAAAAACGGCCGCCCGTTCGGGATCGAGAACATGCGTGAGATCCAGCTCTCCAAGCGCGAGGTGCTGCCGACGCTCTACGCTGGCCGGGAAGCGTTCTCCACGGAAGAGTGGAAGGATTTCCTGATCCGGAGCATCGGCATGGAGCCGGAGAAGCTCACTCCACGCGGCAGGGACATGATCCTCCTGCGCATGGTGCCGTTTGTGGAGCGAAACTACAACGTGGTGGAGCTAGGGCCGCGGGGCACCGGCAAGAGCCACCTCTTCCAACAGATCTCCCCATACGCGCACCTCGTTTCGGGCGGCAAGTCATCGGTCGCGCGCATGTTCGTGAACAACAGCAGCGGGCAACGAGGATTGGTTTGCCAGTATGACGTGGTGTGCTTCGACGAGATTTCCGGAGTGTCCTTCGACCAAAAGGACGGCGTGAACATCATGAAGGGCTACATGGAGTCCGGCGAGTTCAGCCGCGGCAAGGAGAGCATCCGGGCCGATGGCGGCATGGTCATGGTCGGCAACTTCGACGTGGACGTGCAGCACCAGCAGCGGATCGGGCACCTCTTCGGTCCGCTGCCGGCGGAGATGCGGGACGACACCGCGTTCATGGATCGCATCCACGCCTACCTGCCGGGCTGGGATGTGCCCAAGGTGAGCCGGGAAGTCCTCACCGATCACTTCGGCCTTGTCAGCGACTACCTCTCGGAATGCTGGAACCAACTGAGACGCCAAAGCCGCCAAAGCGTGATGCAAGGCCGGGCGCATCTCGGGGGGGCGCTGAGCGGCCGCGATACGACGGGCGTGATGAAGACTGTGAGCGGCCTCATCAAATTGGTCTCACCAAACCCCGAGGTCCCTGTTTCCGACGAGGTCTTAGAATGGGCGCTGCGCATCAGCTTGGAGTGCCGGCGACGGGTCAAGGAGCAGCAGAAGCGAATCGGCTCCGCGGAGTTTCGTAATACTCAATTCAGCTACACCCTCGGTGACGAAGGCGTGGAAAAGTTCGTGTCTACGCCCGAGCTTTATAGCGAAGACAGCATCGGCAGCGATCCCCTTCCCCCCGGCCAGGTTTGGGTGATGTCGCCAGGTGGCGGAGACGAGAACCCTGGCCTCTATCGCGTGGATATCACCGAAGGCCCCGGCAGCGGCGTGAAGATCCTTAATCAACCCGCCCCGCCGGCGTTCAAGGAAAGTGTCCGCTGCGCCGAGCAAAACCTCTACGTCCGCGCCAAGGAACTGGTTGGTGATCGTGATCCCCGCCAGCACGAATTTTCCGTGCAGCTCCGCGCCTTCGACAGTGCCAAGAGCGGTGCCGGCGTCGGGGTCGGCGTGCTGCTGGCCCTGTGCTCGTCACTTGTTCAGAAAAGCCTCAAGGGCGGCCTGATGATAACCGGAAGCCTGAACCTAGGAGGTTCGATCGAGACGATCTTTAATCCTGTTTCCGCCGTCGAGATCGCTGTGGAGAAAGGAGCGAGCAGCATCCTGATGCCGATCAGCAGCCGCCGTCAGTTGAACGATTTGCCCGATGAGATGGCGGCGAGAATCACAATCCTTTACTACTTTGACGCGCGGGATGCCTTGCTCAAGGCCTTAGCACAATAGCCGGGGATTTGGGCAACCATTCAGAGAGGGTTGGAGACCTTCCGTCTTCTCAAGCAAACTATTGGAGGATGCTTTCTTCCTTCAGTATCAGCTTACGACCGAATTCGCCCCCAGCAGCGTCACGCCCGCCTGAAGCTCCTGATATTGGGGTTTAAGCTTAAGCACAGGCAACGGGACGCTACCTTTCGCGGATCGCAAGCAGGGCTGGAGGCAATCACAGGAACACCTAAACGACGGGAAAATGAGTGATTCGGTGGATGCGTCGAAGCGGCCGACGGAGGAGTTATCGCGGGGGATGGGAGGAAGCTGCGGGAGGAGCAGAGGTGGGAGAAGTAGGACGGACGCGGCGGGTTGTCGGGATGGATTGGTACGGCGTTAAACCTCGGACGATGCATTGTTCCCCGGCTGCCTGAACGGATAGGGCCAAGAAGGGCGGGGACGAATAGAGACTGCTGCAGCCACCTCCCCCATCCCTCCCTGATACTCGAGTGGGTGCGACTAGAACAAGCCAGCCAACCGGTTGTCTTCGAACAGCTCGACGCGGGCGGGTTTCCAAGCGTCGACCGCCCTGCTTGCGGCAAGGATGGCTTCGCGCTTGTCGCCGTCCTGCAGGTGGGCCACGGCCAGCAGATGGTAGAAACCCGCGGCACACTCGCGGTCAGGCATCTCACCGGTGGCGAGCAAGGCGGCGATCTCCTGGCCTAGGTCCCAGCGGGCGAGTCCGGCGCAGCAACGAAGGCTGACCCGGAGCGCCCGTGGAGTCATGCGGGCGTCGGGCGGAAGCTCATCGATCACCGCCCATGCTTGGCGGAAGCGTCGGCGATCGGCGTGATGCTCGGCTTCGTCAAAGCTCATTCAGAAGAGGTGCTCACGTGTTTTACTAACCGGCTCACCGCCGGAAGATCAAGCGGCCGAGCACGGCACCGCAAACAAAGGTCAGCCCTAGTGCTAACGCCGGCCTACGTGCCACCACTCCCACGGCTGAGCGGCGGAATCCGGCAAGTGCGGCCCTTGAGACGCGGGACCACGAACCCTGCAGGTAGCTGGCAGTACCCACAGGGAGGGTAACTAGGCGTTTGGCGTTCGAGCGTTCTGCCGAATGCCGCTCACCTTCCCGCCGGACATCAGGAGCGAAATCCGAAAGGAGGTGCCGCGGCCGGGTTTCAAGAAAGGTGGTAGGGTTCATACCCTTTCCTCTTTCGCAGATGGCGTGCCGGGTGGAGCGAAGGTGGGTGCCCTCCCCGGTGAAAGTGAGGGCACCCTGGGCCGCCGGAGTTGGGAGGGATCAGGGCGGAGTGTCGCTCATGACACCGGGACAATGTTAGGAAGCGAGCAGCGGTTTATGCGCGTTATTCGGGATCTTCGAGTAGCTGCAATCTGCTACTCCAAGGAGGCTCAGCGGCGATACTTTCAGGCGGCTTGTGGGCCTCATGATCGGCGGCCTCGTGGTAGAGAACTTCGGCGAGGTCGCGGGAGTCGATCCATTGGCCGCAGCTGCGGCACTGGATGAAGTGGTGAAGATCTTCCTCTTCCGCGCGATGGTAGTCGTGGTTGTGCATGGCGGGCTCAGGCGGATCTTTTGGCGGCCTTCTTCGCGGCTTTCTTGGCGGCGGCGGGCTTTTTGGCGGTGGGCTTTGAGGTGGCCTTGGTGGCGGCAGCTTTGGCCTTGGCTCCGGTGCCGGTCTTGATGCTTTGCTCGAGGTAGGCGGCAAGGTCGATCATGTTGGTAGCTGGGGCGGTGTCGCGCTCGCGGTGGCCGCCCTTGACGATGGAGGTCGCACCGCTGGCGATCTTCTGATCGACGTAAGTCTGGAGGGCCTTCTGGTATTCATCGTGGTGCTCGGCGGGGTTCCACTTCTCGGTCATCTGGGCGACAAGATGCTTGGCGAGGTCGAGCTCCCGGGGATTGGGCTTGTAGTCGGGGTCGGAGGAGGCAGGGAGGTCGAGCTTGTCGGCGGAGCGAATCTCCTGGGGGAAGCGGAGCATTTCGAGGATGACTGCGTCGCCCCGGACGAACATGGCGGTGAGGTATTCCTTGGTGCGGACAACGACGCGGGCGATGCCAGCCATGCCGGTCTGGCGGAGGGTTTCGCGTAGGAGGGCGTAGGCCTTCTTGCCGCGCTTCTCGGGCTCGAGGTAGTAGGGTTTTTCGAAGAGGAGGGGCTCGACGTCGGCGAGCTTCACGAATTGCTCAATCTCGATGGTCTTGGTGAGCTGGGGAGTGATGCTTTCGAGCTCTTGGTCATCGAAGAGGATGAAGTGGCCTTCCTCGACCTCGTAGCCCTTTACGATACGCTCCGCGGGAACTTCCTCGTCTGTCTCGGAGTTGACCTTTTTGTACCGGATGCGGGCGTTGTTCTTACTGTCGACGAGGTTGAGGCTTACGCCCTCGGGTGATTCCTCCGCGCTAGTGAGGCCTACGGGGATATTGACGAGGCCGAAGGCGATCGCGCCTTTCCAGATGGAACGTGCTGCCATGGGTGGATACCATGCGGGCGGCGTGCCGGGGATGCGCTTTAGCGATTCGGCGGGGACTGGCGGTTGGGATTTTCGGATTAATTAAGAATCTCGCGGCCGTTCTTGCACGGGAGGGGTGGATTTTTGCATTCCGACCTACCCTCCATGATCGCGTCATGCCGCAGGACGTTTGATTCCGGTACCATCACAGTGCTCCTGCAGCACAATCACAGCCCGCCGCTTGCCCAAGGGCGAGCGGCGGGTTTCGTCCAATCCAGCGCTGCGGGCATCCGGAGTCCTTCTCGCGGAGCGGAGGAGACACGAACCCTCGACGAGAAGAAAGTTCTCACAGGCGAGCACCAATGCTCCACACGCCAACGCGCCCTAGATGGACTTCATCAGCTCCGCCAGCTCGGGTCTTGCGGCAAATGTCGCACGCTGATCACCCATTCCCTCCATCGCCTCCTTAAGAAGCCTGCGCGCCATCTCGGGCTGCCCCACACGAAGTGCGGCAAGAGCGGTCTCACCATAGAAGCCGAGGGCAAGCTGCCGTTCCTCCCGATCCCCCCGCTGCATCAATTGGGCTAGCCCCATCAGCATGTCGGTATACCCGCCCCGGTGGGCGGTCTCGAAGAAAAGCACCATCACCTCGGTGCGGTGAAAATCATTTGCCCGCAGCCGACCAAGCACCTCCAGGGCCTCATCGAAGTCCTGCTTCGCCAAAAGCTCCTTGGCGCGCTTCAAGGCCTTCTTTGCGAGCGCCGGCATCGGACCCGCATCAGGTTTCGGCGGCGGTGGCGGGATGACGGATGGATCCTTGGTCCGTTCGTGCTCCTCGAACTCTGGCAAAAGACCGGCAAGCTTCGGATCGGAGAGAAGGGCATCGCGCTGGGCGGGAGCGATCGCGAGGGATTCTTCCAGGTAGGCAATAGCCTCCTTGATTTTGCCGGCGGCAAAGGCCGTGCCGGCGAGAACCTGAAACCATGCCGCAGCGGCGGTCCTGGCATCGGGGTCCGGCATCAGCCGGAGGCGCTTCGCCAATGCATCCGCATGCGTGAGCGCGTTCGCCATGGTGGCAGCTCGTAGCATAAAAACCATCATCCGCGGGCTGTTCAGTACCCCCGAGCGACTCAGTCGCTCCGCGACTCGATAGGCTTGCTCTCCGTCCTCCACGTCGAGGAACGCTTCGCCCAAGCGAAGATCGTCCTCCCACGAAGTTTTTACTGATGGCTTGCCTTCGGGCTCAAATGGGTTCACGTGAACACCAATCAAGAACATCGCCTTCCATGTCAAGCCCGAGAATTATTCCCCCCGTCCCCGATGTCGCCGTTCTGGACGGAGCGTCCGATCGGGTGTCGATTCGGACCATGCAGCACCCGGACGCCCTTCAAATCGTCGGAGGAGTGGAGATCACCGAGGATTCCATCGGAATCCGCCCCGGGGAGACTTTCGCCGTGAGGGTTCACAACACGCTCCCGGTCCCCTGTCTCTGCAGCGTCAGGGCGATAGCGAAGTTGGGGTCCCGGCTCTGGGAGCTGACTTTTCAGATTGCCCCTGGCGAGGAGCGAACGGTCGACAAGGTCGAGGGCGCGGCGGACCTGAAATTCCCGTCGATCGCCTCCGGAGCTGGCTTGCAAGTTGACGTTCAGTTTGAGCCCGCGGAAAGCCAGGGAAACGGTGCTTCCGATCGCGAACTGATCTACGAATCGGCGAAGCTCTGGAACTTGTCCCCCGCGGTGGAGTCGGCATCGATTCCCGCCAAGGTGGATTTCGCCAAGTCCTTGGCTGAGCAGGTGATCTGGGAAGAGTATCTCGCCGACCTATGGCCCAATGAGCACGCGCAGGGCATTGCCTGGCACTTCCGCCGCGGCAGTAGCCCCGAGCTGGTCGCGGAGCAGATGGGCTGGATGGTCGACGACAGTGTGGAAGAGGCGAAAGAGTCGCTCGAATGGTTCCGGGCCAACGAGCTGGGGACCTTGCAAACGAAGGTGGAGCAAGCAGCCGCCCGCATGGAGGCCTACCTGACACTTGCACGCGAATTGACCTGAAACGGGCATGTGCACGGCCTACGAGATTGATGGCGCCAACTACGACGTGGACTTCCTCGTCGCCGACGCCTACGAGGCGATGATGTCGGAAAATCACGCCTACCAGATCATTCGCTATACCGACCTGGCCCCGGTGATGATGCCAAACGGCAAGTTGCGGCTGATGTCCTGGGCATTTCAGCACATCCCGTGGAAGCAGACTAAGCCGACGAAGACAGGGAACACGCGCGAGGATCAGCTGGGTATTGCCCTGTGGCGAGAAAGCTTCCGTGAACGTCGCTGCGTGGTCCCGATGACCGCCTTTTTCGAGTGGCACGAAAATCCCGATAAGTCGAAGACGCCCTACCGATTCTCCCGACCAGGAGGACAAGTCATCTGGGTCGCCGGCTTGTGGAGGGAGGAAGAAAAGCGCGGCGAGTGCTTCTCGGTGATTACGACTGATCCCACGCCGGAAATTGCCCCGGTTCACGATCGCCTGCTTAGGGTGCTTCGAGACGACGAGATGGAGCCGTATCTCGCCGGAGAATTGAAGAGCTTCACTCCGACCACCGTCCCACTCGAATGGCGTGAGACGCCAAACTTCCTGAAGGGGCAGAAGCGGGCAGCCAAACCCGCGGCAGTGAAGAATCCGAAGAAGCCCAAGCCATCACCGCCAGGGCAAGGCGAATTCTGGTGAGGGTAGCGACGAATTGGCCAGCCAGCCCGCAGCGGCTTTTTCCAAAAGGCCCAGGGGAGACAGAGATCTAGCGCTACCTTCGCAGCGCCTCCAATTCTTGTCGAAGCGGCAGCCAATACTCCTTGTCGCGAACGCGTTCTTCCTGCTCTTCAGCGAGGAAGGCAGAACCGAGAGCAGCATCGTCTTGGGCCGATGCGTGCATGAGCAACGGTCGCGTGGCGACTTCTTGGCGGCATACCTCTTCCCATCTTATGGCACACTCAATCAGAAGCGCTGAAGTCCGCAGTTGCTGTAGCCAGAATCGGACCTGCTGCTCGGCCGGTTCGGCTGAATTCTCGAAATAATGGGCTTCCACCAAGCGGCGGATGATCGGCCAGTCCTTGTCCCTCTGGGTCTTCGTGGATTGGACGAGATCCGGAACGCTGAGCAAGTTGAAGGTGGTGCCGTCCGGAGCCTCGATAGTCGTACGTCTCTCCCAGAGATCCGGGAATGGTCCTACACCGCGCATGGACGAAATGACGTCAACCCGCAGCCCCATAGCATCGGGGTGCTGGCAGCGGAAATGAATCGCATGCCCACGATGAAGATGAGCAACTTCGAAATCCGGGACGTCGACCACCTCGGCATGGAGTTCATTCAAGGCAGCCTTGAGCCGCCCGACGTTTTCATCGTTGGCAAGGATGGCTAGGTCGATGTCCCGGCTAAACTGCGCCCCTCCGTAGAACACGCAGGCCTGCCCACCCATCAGCAGGCACTGGACGCCATGCCTCCGCATCGAGGAAAGCGCCGTTGGTATTGGGTTTGCAATCATGCTAGGCAGGTAACGAAGCCGACATCTCACGGCTCCACCTCTACAACCTTGCCGTCCTTCCAAGTAAGCAACGGCAACCCCCAGCGCTTCTGCTCCTCCTCCAGCGCCTTGGCCATCGCCAGCGCCGCGAGCAAGCCACGCTGGCCCGGGGTGACGGCCAGGAGCAATGTCTCCTGTGAGGGAGACGGGCGTGGATCGACCGATTTCATGGGATCAAGCGGGCCTTGAGCAGGTTCAAGCTAGCGCCGGGCGACTCCAATAGCAATGTCGGCGGGCTGAGGGTGTTGTCCCACAGCACCCAGGCATCGGCGAGCGGCGCGTAGAGCTTCACGAAGTTGTCCTGGCTGCGCTGGTAGCGCCGGATCACATCGGCATCCGGCACGTGGTGACCGCCCTTCAGCACTCGCTGGGCGATCCGGCGTATCCCGAGTTCCGGGGCGGGGATCCAGAGATAGTGGATCTCCACCTGATAGCCGCAGGCCTTGGCGCGTTCGATCACCCCGAGCTGCAAGCGGCCGCTCAGCGTGCTCTCCAGGCCGAAGGAACGCCGGGCGGCGATGCATTCAGCGATCTCAGCCAGCAAGAGCTTGCCCGCCTTCCGCGCCACGGAAGTCGGATCGAAAGGGGAAAGGCCCCTTGCCATCTCATCCGCATTCAGGAAGCGCGGCGGCCCGGGAAGCGGCGTGAGATAGGACCGCGCGAAGGTGGTTTTCCCCGCGCCGTTGCTGCCGGCGAAGAGGTAGAGCACGGGTGGGGTCATGGGTCGGAGCTTGGCAGCTCTGGAGAGGATGCAAAGTGCGTCCTCGATCGAAGACTCCCGGCTTAGTACAGGCCGTTCAACATCGGCTCCTCCGGGAACATCTCCCTTTGCTCCGGACGGATCAAAAGAGCCTCCTGCAGCAACTGCTTCGCCACTTCGATCTGCCCGTGCTTTACCTGTTCAGCGGCGAGGGCCTGGTACCAGCACGCCGCTTGGTATCGGTCCGGGTCATCGCCGTTCCTGAGGTCCTGTGCGATCGCATGCGCGACCTCGCCATGCCCCGCCATGGCCGCGACTTTGATTCCGGCCCTCATGAACTCGCGCCGGTTGCTGTCCTCCTCCGAGAGATTCTCCAGCACCTCCCAAGCCTCTTGCCACATCCCGAGATCCGCAAATCCTTCTACCCGTTTCAGATCCTCTTCCCACGACATGCCGCGACCCTCTCTCTGCCCTTGAGGCTGAACAATCCCAATATGATTCCGGGTCCATCGATAGTGTTCACTTGAACATTTTAAAATTCTGAGGCAGGGTGATCCGCCGTGCACCCGAGCCGCCCTGAATTTTCAGAATTTCACGCTGTTTCCGCCTTCTCCTTCCTGCGCGGATCCAGCCAGCCGGAGACGATGATCCATCGCGCCGCCAGTCTGGGCTACCCGGCGATCGCCATTACCGATCACGGCGGCTTTTACGGCTCGGCCAGGGCCCACGCCGCCGCCCGTGAGTGCGGCATACGCGCCTTGGTCGGCACCACGCTCACACTGCCCGACGGCTCCCACCTCCCGGTCCTCTGCGCCACCTGCCGTGGCTACCAAATCCTCAGCCGCCACCTGACGGACTTTCACCTCCACGGGACCGCCGGTGATCTCGTCCGTACTGGAGACCTGATCGCCCTGACTGGCGATCGGGAAGGCCCCCTGCTGCGTCACCTGATCCGGGACGACCGGCCACAGGCCCTCGCCGCCGCGGAGGCGCTGGTGGCCACCTACGGCCCCAGCAACGTCTATGTGGAGATCCACCGGCACGGGCTCCGGGACGACGCCAAGCTCAATCGTGGCCTCATCGACCTTGCCACCCACCTTCGCCTTCCACTCCTCGCTAGCAATGCCCCGCACCACGCGACGCCACGTGACCGGCTCCTTGCCGATGCCTTCACCTGCCTCCGCCACCACACCTCCCTCGATGCCGCCGGCCTGCTGCTCGAACCCAACGGCGAGCGGCACCTCAAGCCGCCGGCCGCAATGGTGGATCTTTTCCGCGACCTCCCCGTCGCTATCGACAACGGCCGCCGCTTGCTTGATCGGATCGGCTTCGGCTTGGAAAACCTCGGCTACCGCTTCCCCGACTTTCCAGATCCCCGCGGCAATCCTCTCTCCCTCGCGGAGCAGCAGAACCAGCTCCGCCGCTTCACTTTTGAAGGTGCCACCCGCCGCTACGCCCCGCGGCTGGTCCCATCCAAGGTCAAAAGCCAGCTCGAACACGAACTCGCCCTAATCGGTCGCCTTGGCTTCGCCGGCTACTTCCTGATCGTCCGCGAGATCATCGAGTTCGCCCGCGGCCGTGGCATCCTCTGCCAAGGGCGCGGTTCAGCCGCAAATAGCGCCGTCTGCTTCTGCCTGGGCATCACCGCTTTCGATCCCGTTGCCAGTGGCCTGCTCTTCGAACGCTTTCTCAGCGAGAACCGCAATAGTTGGCCGGACATCGATATCGACTTCCCCTCCGGGGACCACCGCGAGGAGGTCATCCAGCACGTCTTCCGCAAGTATGGCGAACGCGGCGCCGCGATGACCGCCAACGTCATCACCTATCGTCCCAAGTCTGCCTTCCGCGAGATGAGCAAGGTCCTCGGCTTCCCTCCGTCCATCGCGGACCGCTTTAGCCAGTCGGGGGGCGAATTCCGTGGCGAAGGGGAAGCTGAGATTCGCAAGGAAAAGGGCGAGGTCTCCTTCGCCGAAAGCATCGAGAGACTCATCCCGCCTTCGCACCCGCGTCTCAAGCCGCTCGTTCACCTTTACCAGGCGGTCCTCGGCATGCCCCGTCACCTCGGCCAGCACTCCGGGGGGATGATCGTTTGTGACCGTGGCCTCGATCTCGTCGTCCCCTTGGAGCGCGCCACGATGCCAGGCCGGAATGTCGTCCAATGGGACAAGGACGATTGCGAGGACCTCGGAATCGTGAAGATCGATTTGCTTGGCCTCGGCATGCTCGCCGCGATGGAGGATGCCATCGCCATCTGCAGCCGCCGTGGCAAGGCAATCGACCTCGCCAAGATCCCGCACGACGACACCGCCGTCTACGACCTCATGTGCCGCGCCGATACCGTCGGCACCTTCCAGGTCGAGAGCCGGGCGCAGATGGCCACCCTCCCGATCCTCAAGCCGCGCTGCTTCTACGATGTCGCCGTGGAGGTCGCCATCATCCGGCCCGGTCCCATCGTCGGCGAGATGCGCCACCCCTATCTGAATCGCCGGCAAGGCCACGAGCCGGTCGATCACATCCACCCGCTCTGCAAGCCGATCCTCGAGCGCACCCTCGGCGTGATACTCTTCCAGGAACAAATCCTCCGCATTTCGATGGAGGTGGCCGGCTTCTCCGGTGCCGAGGCGGACGAGCTCCGCCGCGCGATGGGCTCGAAACGTTCGCAGGAGAAGATGGGCCGTGTGGTCGACAAGCTGCGCTCCGGCATGGCCGCACGTGGTGTCGATCAGACGGCTCAGGAAAAGATCATCCAAAGCATCGGCGCCTTCGCCCTCTACGGCTTCCCGGAGAGTCACGCCATTTCCTTTGCACTGATCGCCTACGCCTCCTGTTGGCTCAAAGTGCACCACGCCGCCGAGTTCTACACCGGGCTCCTCAACAACCAGCCGATGGGCTTCTACTCGGTCAATTCCCTCATCCAGGACGGCAAGCGCCGCGGCCTCCGCTTCCTCCCGGTCTCCGTCGCTCACAGCGACGAGTCGACCGCCGTAGTCACCGATCGCGAGATCCGCCTCGGCCTGCTCCGGATCAAAGGTCTCACCCGCTATACGGCCTCCCGCATCGCCGCCGAGCGCGCCCACCGCCCCTTCGCCTCCTTGCCAGACTTCCTGGAGCGCTGTCAGCCGAACCAGAAGGAACGGCGCCTCCTCGCCAAAGCCGGGGCCCTCAATGATCTCCCCTCCGTCACTCACCGTCGCGACGGCATGTGGCAAGTCGAGCTACCGCTCTACCGGGATCTCCTCCCTTCGACCTCCTCAGCGGACGTCCTGCCCGCCATGCTTCTCCCTGAGCGTCTCGCCGCCGACTACGCCACCCAAGGCGCGTCCGCCGGCCCGCACCCCATGCGCATCTGGCGCGAACGCCACCCCGAGCCGCGCCTTCCCCGCGCGATCGATCTCGTCAATCTTCCGCACGGCTTTCCCATCCAGATCGCCGGCATGGTCATTTGCCGCCAGCGCCCAGGCACCGCCAAGGGCCACTGCTTCATCAGCTTGGAGGACGAAACCGGCATCGCCAATCTCTTCGTTCCGAAGAAGACCTTCAACGCCCACCGCCTCGTCATCACGGCCGAATCCTTCCTCCTCGCCTCCGGCCGGATCCAGATCGGCGAAGGCGACCAAGCCACCGTTTATGTGACCTCCATCGAGCCATTGCCCCACCGAGAGACCTCGCATGCCACAGGAAGCCACGACTTCCATTGAACTTAGGTGCCTGCCGGGCATCGCTTGATCGTTTGGGACCTTCCCGGTCTTGGAAAATCTCGCCCTTCGGCTAACGATGACGCCGCTGGGTAGGGTCAGGCATGGCCTCAGGTCCGGATCCGCTTGGCGCTGGGCGGGGGGGAATGGTCTTTAAGCGTTCACACCGTAAGCGACTGGGCAAAGTCTGGCGGCATTCCGGTGATCCGAATTCGTCGCCTAATCCGCTTCGACCTAGCCGCAGTGATCGCGGCGATTGAGGGGGCCAAAGGAAGCGGTGGGGGACTTCCAGGGCGGGGATGGAGGGCGGCAGTAGGTCTCATCATAAAAACAAGAGCGCGACCGGTAAGCCCGACCGGCCGCACCCCATGCCTTGGGCATCCTAGAAATCCAATTCGTCGCGCAGGGGTTGGCGGCGGGCCTGATGTTCTGGGGGGAGAAGCATCAGGCCCGCCGCATCTCCAGGGGAGGAAGTAAGCGGCGACTGGCAGGAGCGCGTGATCCTTTGCAGCTGTTGAGCCAAAATTCCGCTTCGCGCAATTAGCCCGCCCCTAGGGGATTTTCACGGGTCAAGCATTTCGATGACTGCAAATAGTCAAGCAACCGTGGGCAATGCACTGTGGGCACCATTGCGGCGGAACCGAGATACAGTGGCTTCCCGGGCGACCGCCCTAAGCCCATCAAATGAAGGTCATCTCCAAGATGGCCGACCAAAAGCTGATGGTGAAGGGCGAGCTTCACGCAGGCATCCTGTCAAAGCGGGGGGAGGAATGAAAAGCTCGGGCACCGCAAAAAGTACGCTCGGCTGGGAAGCGTCGAACGCGATCCCGGACCTGTAAAGTCCCCCGACCTCGGATCCCCCCGGTCCACCAAGTTACGGAGCCGAAACCTCTTGAGACATCAAAGGGAAAGGTTGGCGGACGGAGATGCTGTTGGACTTCTCCCTGAGCGCGAGAGCACGGAAGACACCAGCACGCCATTCGCTGAGTTCCCGCTCGAACTCTCGAAAGGTCAATGAAGGCGACAAAGGGGCGCCGGGTTTTAGATTCAACAAATCAGCCGCGAGCTGGAATGGGTCGTCCATTAGGACATGGAGTGGAGTAGGGTGAGAACAGAGCATCCCCAATAAACCAAAACGCCGCCCGAATATCAATAAAACTTGATAGCCGACGGGACGAGAGCTTGAGGCCTGCCTCTCCGTTCCGCTCCGGCGATGCGGAACATCTTGGTTGTAAGGAAAAGGGTGATAATACTGCGCAGTTGAAAGAAACCTCCCCCAAGCTGCACGGCAGCGTCAGTATCGTAGACGGCTCATTACTAGGGGAACACGGCGTGGTGATCGACGATGCCCTTTTGAACGGCGATCACGTGTATTTAGTCCTCGTAGCTGGGAACGAGATTTGGATGCCGGCGTCGTGGATCAAAGCCGCTGAGAATGGTCGGAGCCCGGACGGTCCCCCATCGGAGATCGGCGATCGATCGGTCGACCACTCAAGCGCCGAGGTCGAGACGTGTGAGTCGGAGGCAAAGCCCCCGTTGAGTCCCGCGACTTTCGAGAACCTCCGACCCGCGGACGGAGAGTAGCGGGAGGGTCAAAAGGATGTGACGACCGCCGGACGGCGCAAGCGTAGGCGGCTACTACAGGACCCAAGCCGACAACTCGACCCGGAACAACTTCACGTCGCAAGGCAACCGGAACTCCTACACCGGGAAAAAGGGGTATCGGTAGCACATGGAAAAGGCCGCCAGTGAAGGCGGCCTCGCATGGCTAACGTCCTCGTGCCACTAAGAAGGGCACGGGCGCGGCTTGCGGCGGAGGACTGAAGCTTTCGTCCTGAATCTCCAGCTCGCGGATCTTCCAATAGTGGAAATCCATCCACAGTCCGGAGGCATGGGGGCCTTCTCGAACCCAGCCGGAAAGCTGCATGGATCCACGTTCAGAGCGGCCCAGTTCGCTGGGCTCCACGACATACTTTTCCCCATCGCAGGTAAAGCGGATCACGCGAAAACCACGGATCGCTTCCTTGAGGGCGGATAGCGGTGCATGTTTTTGGTTAGCCATAGTCGAATTTCGGTTTGTTAAAGGAACAGCCACCTTTGTCAGGCAGCCTCTGCATCGATTGCCGCGACGAAGAAGGATTCCTCCAAGACGAACTGCAGTGCTAGGACACCGTCCGTGCGGGTGGCCCTAAGGCCGCCGTGGCAATACTCGCAATTCGGGGCGAGGTCGTCGTCCCACGCCTTTTCCAGAAGTTCCCTAGCGATGTCCTTTATCTGTTCGACGGACAGAGGTTCGCGGACGCCGGGACGCTGATCCCACCTCATCGAGAAGGTAGCGGCGGCCTTTTGGACTTTGCCAAAATCGAACTGGGAAATCGTCATATCGATCGCCCTCTGACGAAGTACGTTGTCAGGTTCCATAATAACGGGAGAAGTGGGGAGGAGTCTTACCCCAGCCATAGCGAAAGACCCCTCCCCTTTGCCTTGGAAGTTATTCCGACTTGATCTGGATCACGCGGGGCTTGGTGGCCTCGAGCTTCGCCACGTGGATCTCCAACACGCCGTTTCGGAAACGTGCCTCGACGCTTTCCGGATCGACGCTGTCAGCGAGCTTAAAAGCCCGCGCAAAGGTTCCGGAGGCGCGCTCCATCAGCAGATGGCGAACACCCTCTCCAGCCTCAGGCTTGCGCTCTCCGGTGACGGTGAGGAGCCGGTCGTCGATCTTCACCGAGACGTCATCCTCCCGCACTCCGGGGATCTCGATTTTCAGCAGGTAGCCGCTCTCGTTTTCGGCGATGTCGACCACCGGCACCCAGTCGGGCGCGGGACTGATTTCGCCTTGGCTGCTCACATGGTTCCGGGTGGAACGACCGAGAATGCTGGAGAGACTCCCATGCACATCGGCCAGATCCCGGATCGGGTTCCAACGAATGATCGCATTCATGTTTCTTCAGTATGGATGAGGCGGGTAGATCTATCCTCCGGCCCGCTCGCCCCGCCGGTTCGCGTGCGAGCCGGTTCATCCTGCGAAGCCCTCCAGGAAGGGCCCACGAGCGGAAAAAATATCCAAATTTCGCAGACGTCAAGAAGGCCACGAAAAATTTTTCGTTAGGCCTGTGAACGCGCTCCGGCCCCCCCGCCCTCTACGGAATCCATGGGCGCTGGTCGGCCGACGGGCCTAGTTGTCCTTCTCCATTTCTTCCGCTGCCTGCCGGAGGGCAAACCGCGCCTCGGCGATGTAATGGGACTGTGGCAGGTGCTTGGTGCTCTCGCCCGGAACAATCGCGTAGAGCGCTTCCCAGCGGAATTTCCGTAGCTTCTCGACCGAGTGGGCGGCGATGTCCACGCTTTGCTCGATCGTTCTCGTGATCGAGTCGATTGCGGCGAAAGTCTTCAGGTTTTCGACCTGATCGATCGGAGTGATTGTGTCGAGGAGGTCATTGAGGGCCGCAAAAAAGTGCTTCATCCCCTCCACCGTGGGGGCATGCAACAGCACTAGCGATGTAAATCGATTTTCCGCGGCCCATACACGCCGGTCACGTGCTCCAAGCGATCCTCCTCCACCCACAAGGTGGCCCCGCCGAGCTTCACAAGGTAGAGCCAGACGCCGCCACTCATTACCACGCCGTCTATCGCCCCTACCGCACCCTCGTTCGTTCCGGAGGTAATACGGACGGTGCTAGGAGCTTTGAAGCGGGGAGACATGACCTGGCATGATGTAGCCGGGAGCCTCATTCGCAATGAGCCGAGCACCGTTCCTCAAAACCGCGAAGGTCAAGGGTCTACCACAAGGAACGATCCCTCGTCCTTGATGAGGACCTCAGACAGCGGTAGAAAGCGGGTCAACGCTCTAAGGAAAGTTCCGGTACCCGTCACCGATCTGCTCCCATCGGGCGCCTCGGCAGACCTCCTCCCCGAGCTCCCTCCGCGCCAACTACGCTACCCAGAGCGCATCCGCCGGCCCGCACCCCATGCGCATCTGGCGCGAACGCTACCCCGAGCCGCGCCTTCCCCGCGCGATCGATCTCGTCAATCTCCCGCACGACTTTCCCATCCAGATCGCAGGCATGGTAATCTGCCGCCAGCGCCATGGGACAGCAAAGGGTCACTGCTTCATTAGCCTCGAAGACGAGACCGCCTATCGCCTCCTCATTGCAGCGGAGTCCTTTCTCCTTGCCTCCGGGAGAATTCAGATCGGGGAAGGCGACCAAACCACCCTCTGCCTCACCGCGATCGAGCCATTGTCAAACCCGGAAGCCGCCCACGCAACGGGAATCCACGACTTCCATTGACCTCGCATAGCGCCTTCTTGCGAGGAGCCGATTTTCAAAAGTCATTTACTTGCAATTGCCCGGTGTAATTGATCACCCAAATGGATGCGTGAGGAAACTCCCAAATTGGAATGCTTCCCCGAAAGCATCCAGGTTTCAAATGCAGCGTTTTGCAGGCCGGGAGAGTTTCGTCCGCCATGCGATTCATGAGAGGAAATCGATAGAGCATGAGCAGCCGGATGAGGCACGCTGCGAGCATCTCAGCTTGCCGGTCCGCGTCGCTTGCATCGGCAGGGCAATACCAGAAGTGAAGCCGCAGGAGGCTTCCAGGTGCTGCCATATCTGCCTCAACTGCAGACTTCTCCATCGTTACGACATAATATCTGATAGGTCCCTCTCCGTCTGACCCCTTGGCACTTAATTCACGGAAGCCAAAAAGAAAAGAAAGCGTGTGGGACTCTGGAATCACGAACGGAAGCCAAGCAAACCCGTCAGGAGATGGCGAGGGCCGAGACCCGCCTCGCGAACCTCTTCGTCCAGCAGAAGATCCCACGCACACCGGCTACGCCAAGCCAACATTGATCCGGAATGCAAAAGATTGGCGGAGGGCAAAGCCTAGCAGAGTTCACTTGAACCTCTCGTGCCAATGTGGTTGAAACGGTGCGCCCGCAACAGCGTGGGCTGGGCGTCAGAACCCATGACAGCCAACCGGACAAATGGTCCGGGAGGCACCGGCGCATGTCCAAGGAGCCTCGTGTATTCGGGGCTCTAAAAGGCCCGTGCGGTCATGCTGTCATGACTTCTGAACTCCCGGGCCACCTGGAACGGGCAATCGGCCTCGAATTGCCCCGAGTCATGCTACAGGATCTTGCCGCTGTTGTCGTTGCGTGTGCCATTCCAGCCACCGTCGTTTTTCTCGGTTGGAGAAATGGGCATCCCATTGGCCGCCTTGATCTACTAAGCAAGTGCGCGGGAGCCTTCCTTCTCGGGGTGGTGGCAACGGTCGCGATGCAAGCAGGCGGGGCCGTCTTTGCGTTAGCGGGGCTTATCGCGTGGATCTACAATGCCTGGTGGATTCTCCGATCCCTCGGGCGGAGGCTCAAGGATGCAAACTTTCCCGCTTGGGCCGCATGCCTGATGGGGGCCGCCGGACTGACCGGATTCCCGTACCTGATAGCCCTTTTCCTGCCCTCCAAGCTTCTCAAGGAATCAAAGCCAGAACCCGCCACCCCAGACCCTAAACCAGACAAAATCATGAGACACAAGGATTACGCCGTAGCTATTCCTGAAGGCAAGGAGGTCGAGGGAGGCTACGTCCGAATGGAACACGGGACGCCCTATTCCATTCGCCTCGAAAACAAAAGTTCACGGCGGTGCAACGCGAGAATTGAAATCGAGGGCAATCCTGTCGGCACCTTCCGCATCGATCAGCGGTCTCACATCGTCCTGGAACGGCCCTCGCATGACACCGGCCGGTTCACCTTCTTCAAGGCGGGCACCGTGGAAGCAGGCCAGGCTGGCATCGTGAAGAACGAGGCGATCGGACTCGTCTCCGTCACCTTCGTCCCCGAAATGGACGCCTTATACGCTGCTCCCCTGAATGATGAGGCTGGAGGAACAGGCCTTACCGGTCATAGCTCCCAGCGATTCGAGGCTGCGGAGGATATGAAGATCGACGAACGTGATGCATTCACAATCTACCTCCGGCTTGTGGCCAAGGCCCCCGCGGTTCGCCCCTTGGTCGCGAGATCCACCCCGGTTCCTCCGCCTATTGGGATGTGAGCAAACCTGCGAGAAGTAGATCGCTCCCCATCCACTTCAACGTGAGATCCATTCGAAGGTAGAGGTAAGCCAATGAAGTTGCCTCGTTAGGGTTTGGGGACAAATCGAAGCATCGGGGCATCAAACACGACCGGCAAAATCGTGCCGTTGTGACCGTGGTGACGATCCTTGATCACAGCAAGCCCGACGTGCTCCCGCTGGACACCGCCGTCTTTGACCTCTGTTTTGATCCGAAGATGCAGGTCCGCGTCCTCGTTGATCGCCTCGGCATGCTTGGCCGCGCCTTCCTTGTTGAGCTGCGATGGCAGGAGCAGCGTGAAGCCAAGCTCTTTGCAGAGGTCCGCGAGGTGGTTGGACGCGTGGGCGAGCTGCTGCTCACGGCTTTCCCTCCGAAGCTCCGGCACTGGCCGGATCCGCTGGGCAAAGTCCACCGCCACCACCCGCAAGGGGAACCGCCGGTGGTGGCGACGAATTGTCGCGGCGAGCTGGTAGACATTCGCGCCAGTCATGTCCTCGACCGCGAAAGGAAGACCTGCGATTCTCTTTGCCGCCTGCCCGATGCGTCCCAAGGTCTCTTTGGTAGGGTGGCACGCGCTGAAGTGTTCCCTGGCGTAACGAAGAGGGTCTGTAATCGCGTCTCCGGGAAGCCGCGCCACATAGGCAAGGAGCCGGTTCATCATTGCTTCTGCCGGCATTTCCAACGAGCAAATGAGCGTGCCAGCCTCTTCCAGCGCTGCATCCATGGCAAGCTGTCCCGCAAGCGTGGTTTTGCCGTCGGAGGGGTAAGCTGAAATGACGATTGCCTGCTTGCCGTGCAGTCCGCCGAACATGTTGTTGAAAATTGGCAGGCTGGTCTTGATCCCCATAGGTGAGGCATCGCCCTTCACCAGCGATTCGAAGCGATTGATGCATGCCTCAAGCACGCTCCTCGTGGTAGGAGCCGGGCGACTGGCCGCAAGCGTGTCGTGAATCTCGGTGATCGGCGCGGAGGTCGCCTCAATGATCTCTTGCGCGGTCTCCGCCTCGACTACCAGTCGCTCGATCTCCCCTGCCACTGCGAGCGCTTGGCGGCGCGCGAGTTTGTCCCGCAGAATCGCGAGGTGCCCTCCGAAGTACGCGCCGGTCGGAGCGTATGTGTAGATCTCCATTACAGCCGCGGGCCCGCCGATCGCCTCAAGTTGTCCAGCAGAGTGCAGAATCTCCACCAGCGAGGTCAGGTCTTGCACGATTCCCTTCCTCGCCTGCTCCTGCAGGAAGCCAAAGAGCAGCCGGTGCCCAGGCAAGTGGAAGTGATCCACTTTCAGGTCGGGCGCTCCGTCTATGCGTTCCCACTCCCGCAGGAGGACAGAAAGCACAGCCTTTTCAATCATTGGAGCGTGAGGGATTAAGAGGGTTGGACTCATTGCGTGCCAAAAAATTTCGGGTCCGGTGTCTTCCAACCACCCGTTCCCGCGGTAGTGGCGGCGGGCGCAGGCAGGGCCGCTTCCTTGGCCTCGTAGACGCCTTTCCATCCCTGCGCGATGGAGTGTTGGATGGCCGCAACCGCTCGGCTCTCACCCCACGCGGCGAGCCGAGAAAGCTGAAGCTTGGCGGATTTAGGTGTGAGCTTGGACCGGATCTCCCGTTTGTGGATTTCCCAGTCCTTCCAAGCGGAAGCGAAGGCTGTGCCTGAAAGTTCCAAGGGAAACTCGACAAGAAGACGCTCCGCAGGAGCGGGCCGCTTTTCCCTTGGTGGTTTCCCTTCTGGTTTCCCTTCGTCTGGTGCCATTGGGGAGGGGTCCCCTGGTGCCGTTTGGGAGCCCGCCCCTGGAGTCTTTGGGGAGGGGTGCCGTTTGGCACCAGGGGTGCCGTTGGGGAGGCCTTCACGATCATCTACCCCTGGGGCCATTTGGTAGGGGTGTGGAAAGCGGGGGCGGTAAGAGGCAGTTCTACCCGGCCTTTCTTGGACCTCCACCCAGCCCCCTTTTGCCAAGATCTTGAGGGCACGCCGCACGGTCTTTTCATCCAGACGACAAGTTCGAGACAACGCAGCCAGTGAAGCATCGCAACCACGGCCATTCGCCTCATCGCCGGCACGACGGGAGACGGCGCACATCACGCGGAACTCCGCGGCGCTGAGCCCGGCATCATCCAATGTTGCGCTGATGACAGCAGGGTACTTCATCGAAGGGGACAGCCTCCGGACGATTGAAGTTCAAAACGGGTCCCCCGATTTAATTCCCGGGGAGATGAGGTGCCTAGGATTTGACGTCCTTTTGGGGCAAATTTTCTTCCGAGATTCAGCGGCTTGCTCACCTGGCACCCCCCTTCCGGCGCAACCAGGAAATGACCTCGTCCAATAAAAAGCGCCGGGAGCGGCCTATGAGAATGCAGGGCATCCCGGCAGCCTGTAACCCGTCAATCTTCCGAAGTGAGCAATTAAGAGCTTTCGCCAGATCGGTCCGCGTCAAAAGCGCGACCTCGATCCGGCCCGTCTCAGGAATAGTTGGAAGCGTCATACGACGCGACAAAGCGCTGGATCGCGAAATGGTGCGAGTCGAAGCGATCACACTACTGTCCCCTAGGGACATTACTGATCTCACTGAATTTCAACCACTCAACAACGCCCCCTCCCCACGAATTTTTCTGCTTCGGACACTAGCAGAGGGTATAAGTTTGGTCGGTGAGAAGCCGAGAGCTTCAGGAGCGATATATCGTTCCGAATCCTTTGCGCTTTCTCGACAGCGCGCGTCGCCCGCGGATCAAGGAATTCTAGGATTTCAGCTGCCGTATGAGTCCAAAATGACATCGGGACCCACCCCAAACCAATGTCCCCCTTAAACTGAGCGGCAGGCCTTTTTGTGCCACGCGATTCCCGCTTACTCAATGCTTGGGCAAACAGCCGCCGCTCGTTCTCCAGCTGCTGCATGTACTTGGAAACGTCGCCAAAACCTTCTTGGCTTGCATGCAGCCAAAATCCCGCTTGAGGAACTCCGCGCGGCTCCATCTCCCTGACTACATCTCTAAGCGCTGAAGTGGCTTCGAAAACTCGACCGAATGGCATAAGTTGCGCCCAGTCGTGAAGTGCCTCGATGAATCCCTCAAACCTCATCGCAACTGATAACCGCGCAAACATCAACGGGCTCATGTTGAAGGCGGCCTCACAGGCCCCGCACATTGCGTCTGCTAGAGAGCTTCCGGCCGCGGCGCGGTAGCACATTTCATGAAGGTCAGGTGGGAAAAGTTCGCGCGCCAAGGCCATGGCGACCAACCTTGAGCGACGGTGGTTCAAGACAAAATAGTGGCCCGCCGTTGGATGCTTTGAAAGCCAACATAGATCCGATTCCTTCCATGCGGCAATAAACTCAGCCTCGCTCGTCCGGAACGGCACCAATGGTTGGCCGTCCGATGCCCAGGCCTCAATCTGGGCCGCTAGGGGGTGATCAAAGTTCATACTGCGGCTCGACCCTCCCTCTTAGGCTTGCCATCCACGACCAATGCTTTCGGTGCGCCCTTCCGCTTTCCTCGCAGGCCGGGCGTCACCTCGAACCATTTCGCACCGGCATCTTTTGGCACGGCGTGCCGATATCTCGCCACCAGTAGGCGCGGATCACGCGCATGCCCCAGCCAAGCGGCAACCTTCGCGAAATCATCGTGCAGCGCACAGGCGTGCGAAGCGAACGAGTGCCGCAGCGCATTCGCCGGCCAATCAATGATTCCCGCTTCTTCGCGCACCTCTTTCAGCCAGCGGATCATCTGGCCCTCCGAACGGCCTTCTGAGCCGCCCGGGACAAGCTTCCCGACGGGGGCCACTCCTTCTGCCTCGGCAGCCTCCAACCAAGCAATGAGGGCAGGTGGGATGGGAACAAATCTCGCCACCCCGCTCTTGGCCACTTTGGCCGAAATTCGAAGCTCCATCCTCTTCCGATCAAGATCTTGGAAAGACAGCCGGCAAATTTCGGCTCTACGAGCCCCGCAGAGGGCCCAGGTCGCCAAGGCGGGCACAGAGCGTGGGCAGATCAGCAAGGCCGTCCTAAGCAATCCTAGGAGCTGTGAGGGGGTAATGGTGCCAACTTCGCCTTGGGTGACTTTGGGTGCCTTCGCCTTGGTTACCGGATTGGCGACAACGAGGCCGCGATCGATCCCCCACTGGAACAGACCGTGGGCTGCGGTGCGGATTCCTTTCACGGTCTGCGCTGACAAGCCGCCGGCCCGCATCGAACTGAGTGCCGACTCGACCTCCTCCGTGGTGACGGCTCCCGCAAGATCGGCCGGTGCGAAATACGAGACGAATCGCTTGAGCCGGTGCTTCAGGCCCACCAAGTGGCGCGAGGAAAGCTCTTCCCGTTCCCGCGCTTCGAGAAAGCGATCGCGAAGGTCGCTCATCCGGGGGCTCGTTACGCCGGCCTTCTGCCGTTCGATTGCCTGGCGAATAACATCGCGCAGCGCCGGGGCGTCACGACCGGCGGTGTTCTCCGCGGCGACGTATTCCCGCCATACCCGGAGCGCGTCGATCTCGTCCGAATTGACGGCTGCCGCTCTTCCATGCCGATGCCTTTCCTTGGTGAGGGTGGCGATGTAGCGGTCGGCATCCTCCGGATCGGTGAAAAGCCGTGCGATCACCTTCCCGTTGGCATCGCTGGACCTCACGCGGAGGTACTCTCTGCCGGTTTTGGGATCGGTCCATGACCGGGCCTTGGGCTTCCTCATGGCCGGCATTTCGCCCATTTTCGCCTCGGTGCGTCAAGGCGCGTTTTGGATGGTAAGTGGATGGTGCGCCCACAAACCCACATTTCACGTTGCTCATTGCGGTTTGCAAAACCGCTATTCGAGGGTTCGATTCCCTCCTCCGCCTCCAAAAATCCTCAATAGTTGCAGAGGATTGGGCCTAACCAAATCGGCAAGGTGATGCACCATCTGTGATGCGCTGCGCAAGCGCGTGGTCAGCGGTGTCGTTGACGGGCGTCGAGCCGCAGTAGTGCCACCACGTAGGCGCTGAAGCTATGCCGCAGCAGACTCCAACATCCTCCCCACGGAAAACGACAAACCTGAACCACAGGTTGTTCCAGTCCTCAATGCTTTGGCCGTTCTAAAATCGCCGCTGCTTGCTCTGGTTCGGTCATGCTCCCACGGCAACATGCCATCACCCGAGAGTCTCGAAAAGGCGCCGCCCTCACCGTCCGCCGCCTCACCGCTTACGCACTACGCCGTCGCGTGAGGGAGGCAGGGAATTCAGCGATGGGAAGCTGAGAGAGATTCGGCCCGAGGCGGTCAACTCATTCAGAGTTATATGCCTCGGAAATGGCCTTATCAGAAGGGGCTTTCCGGCCATCACTCTGAATCTAGTGACGGTAGCCGGTCCCACCGATGAATTCCTCGAGAGGAGATGACTTTAGGCTGCGCGGAGTTTTCCAAGAGCGGTCCGCAGGCAGACGAAGGAAACCCGCGAGGCGGCATCCACAGCCGGAGATTGACGGTCTATTTGGATTTGTCTCCAATCCGAGCACGAAGAGCCCTTGGCCGCAGTCTTGCGACTGCGTTCCGAGATGAAGAGGCACCCACGCATCACACCAGTTCAAGCCCCGGCAAAACCCGATGATCGCATATCTTGAGAAGCAAATCATGTTTCTCCATATTCCCAAAAGCGGCGGGTCCTCAATCCGGGAAGCACTCAAGCAGGCCTTCAGCGACAGCCCTCAGCCGGTGGAGGGCTGGGGATTGAAGGAGGGGGTGGATCTCGCGCATCCCCTGCCCTCCTCTCTCCGCGACCATTTCCCGCGCGCGTGGAACCTGCTTGCTTCTGATCATGCCACCTCGATCGCGGTGGTGAGGGATCCGGTGAGCCGGTTTGTTTCCGCCTTTCGTGAACACCGGAAGCAATATGGCCGGGATGCAGAAGCCTCGGCAAATGAGCACGAATATCTGGAGCGGCTCATGAACGGGGAATTCAAGGTCAACACGCCGCATTCGCATATCTACATTCACGGAGCCCCCCAGAGAGACTTCATCTTTGATGGGGATAGGCTCCTCCCCCGTCTGCTCTTCCGGCTCGACGATCCGCTGCTCTTTGAGAAAATCTCGCTTGCGGTGGGGCGGAGCATCCGGGCGCTGGAGGAAAACAGAAGCTCTTCCCGGAAGCACGCCTACTTGGACCGGGCCCTCCTCAAAGGAATCCTGCAGTTTTACGAAGCGGACTTTGAACTCATGGACTCGCTAGGGACGGCGACCCACTAGAAACGAGCCGGAATTTTCGGAGCGTACTGACAACTGGCCCATGCCGCCAGCGCCGCCAAGCACCGTGGCTTTTCCGGAGAAGGCGTTTCAACCGCTCAATCGGCAACCGGTCGCAGGCCCTTCCGGAGGACGAAGTGGCCTCCTTCATCCACCACTTGCGCACGATCCGAGAAAGAATTCATGAATGAGTCCAAGACTCGGGCAGAGGCTTCGTTGGCAACCCAAACCAAGAGGCCACCGGGCCGCAGCAGACTCCATGACTGGCAGGCGGAAGTCAAAAGCTCCGCGCAGTCGTTCCAAGCCTCCAGGTAGACCAGATCGAAGGATTCCCAGAAGCCATCTGCTTGGATCATCCAAGCCAAGGCCTCGCAAAACTCGCCCTCATAGAAGTGGGCGCGGCTGTTCCAGCCCTTCTCCTCGACCAAGGCGAGGAAGCGGTCTCTCGCGGCGGGATGGTGTATCGAATTAACATCGTCGGATCCGTAGTTCCCGATCGCATGAATTTCCGCCTCTGGAGACGTAGAGAGATCCCTCAATATTCCCTCCGCCACGCGGCCATCGCCAGCACCCACGATCAGAGTCTTGGCTGCTTGCGGCGCTTCCATCAATGGAGCAAGGTCGAGAAAACTGCGGGACGAAGCCGTGCAATCCCAAGCATTGACCAAGGTGGCCACCTTGTCCAAGAGATCGAACTTGGTTTCCAGACAGCTCCGCCCCCGTACCGGCGGAGCGTTCAAGGTGGCATGGTAAGAGGCCAGCGACCTGCGCTGCCGATATCCCATTTGGTTGAACATCGGAGTGTTCGCAAAGGAAGGAGGAAGAAAGCGATGCTTGAGGCCGCTGGCTTTGAGCATTTCATTGAGAATCCTCTGGTTGGCAGGCTCATCCTGCCGGAAGCGATCGCGCGATCCGGGCTTTCTAAGCGCTGCCTCGACCTCTTGGAAAAACTGATAGGTGCGGGCACTGGGCCTGATGACCATTTGCCCGATGTTGTATTCTTGGGGGTCCTTCAGGCGGCCCGCTGCGAGGGCGATGTCGCAATCGCCCAAACATTCCAGCAGCAGCGGCTGCAGGGGCTGGAAATAAACAATATCAACATCCGTCACCAAGAAGGGTTCGCTCTCCCGTACCGCCCAGTCCGAAATAACGGCCATTTTGTTGGCGATGTGGGAGTCAAATCCGGGTGTCCTGAAGTTCCCATTTCCCTCCGCTTCCTTCGAATCATCCACGACGACGACAACTTCGGTTGAGGGATCCATGCGCCGCATGGGCTCGACCAACCATTTTTCGCATAACTCACTAAAAACCGGAGTGATCGAAGCAAGCACCTTCATAAGACAATGGAAATCACAACAACTCTCCCAACGAGTTGAACGGAATTTGGGGAGCATGGAATTCGTGTCAAGTTCGTTCGGTCACGAGACCCTCCCGGAGGAAGATACTCCGGAGGTCAGCTCTCGACAAACTTCCGGATATCAACGAAGAGACGCCAGCATGAGCAATCCAGCGGCCTCGCCGAGTGAAGATGAGGCCAAATCCCCGGCGAGTGCTTCGCCTCGACGCTTGAATGTCGAGAATCCTTACTCCTCTGAAATCAAGGTGGAGGTGGTCATCGTGAACTACCGGCGCCCTGGTAACCTGCCGGCGATCATCAAGGGATTCAGGGCGCAATCCGAGCCTTGCCGCATCACCATCTGCGAAGTCGCCAAAGGCCCCGAACGCCTGACTCAAGCGGTCAGGGACACGGTCGATGCCGTCATCGACCTCACGGATAATATCGGCGGTCTCAACCGATACGTCGCGGCCAATGCTTTCCGCCTGCCTTACACTTGGTTCCACGACGACGACATGGTTCCAGGGAGGAGGATGATAGAAGGCTTCCTACGCTACACCGGGCTGTCCTACGGAGTACTTGGCCAGATGGGCCGGGCCGTCCGGAAGGCTGGCTTCGCGAAGATCCAGTATCCCGAGAAACCGACTCTAGCAGACTTCCTGGTCCGTGGCTATTGGGTCCAGACGCGTGACTTGGCCTCGATCCAGCGCTTTCTCTGGAAAGCGTGGGACTTGGGATTCAATGGGGGAGTAAGAGAAGACGACATCCTTTTAGCCAAGAGCATCGAGGCTTTCACGGGGCGTCGAGCGATTGTCGTGCCGCCGCTTCCTGATGGCCGGATGAATCAGCTGGACCTGCCAGAACCCCATGCGCAAGCAGGCGAGAAAAACCACAAGATCGCACGCCGGCATTTCTGCACTCTCATCAACGCAATAATCCAAGAGATGCATCGCGAACCCCAACGAATTGTCCTGGGCTCTTGTCCCCCTCCTCAAGAGAGGAACTTGACCGCTCATCTCAGAACGGCAGGGCTGGTGGCGTGGCTCGGGCAATCATTTCCCAGCGCTGAAATTCTCACCCTGGACAAGGGAGAGGAAGATTGCCTTGTGGAGCTCGGGTTGTCCGCACGCGATATGGTCGTGGTGCTTGGTGAAGACTCAGCGCTGCTGTCAGCTTGCGAGAAGGAGATACCCCGAATGGTGATTCCCCGGGCGACCCTCCCTCGAGAAGAGGGTCAAGCATCCATACCGGATGTCGCGTTGTTTCTAGAACAGAATTTTTCTCCTCCCTCCTATGATCGGGACGGGGTGGCTGTGGCTATAGATGGATCCACCCCAAAGGACTTGGAGGAATTGCTTCATGGCATCTCTGAACTTGGCCTGTCTCTCCAAGCGCTGACAGCCAAGATCGAATGGTCCTCTGATGTTAAATCGGGCCTGCGACCTTGGATATTGCGCAAGAAGGTTGCCGAATTTGCTGCACTCCAGGCGGTGGTCACCGACTCGCTGGACTATGTTGCTTTCGCAGTTCTTGCGAGAACGCCCTGCGTGATGATCACAGATCACCCGGACTCAGCCACATCACCATCCTGGTGGTTGTCCGGGGTCTCTGCGGTGCGCGTTGCCAGTGATCTTGCTAGCGCAGTATCTGAACTCGAAGTTGCCATCAAGGGGAGTTATCGCGGACTTCCCGAGCTACGGCAGTTGGTCACGCAGTCGCTCGCGCCCTTGGTCACGTAACTGACGATTCCGACCACTTGTTCAAGCAGGCCCAGAAACTCTCTCTTCGGTCGGCTTTCCCGGGCGCACGGCAATGGGCTGGAGCAGCGATGTCGCCGGAAGCGGGACGGACAATCCCTTCCGCGAGGCGGATGCGTTTTACCTGATCCTCAACCTCGCGCTCGGCGGCAAGTGGGGTGACAAGGCCGACTCGAAGGTTTATCCCCAGAAGTTCGAGATCGACTGGTGAAGGCTTGGGAGAAGTGAGGAGTCGACCCGCCGACGAGACTTCTACTTACGCCGACAGGTCTGACTTATCTGGAAAGGGCAGGTGTCACTTCCGGGGTCCTTGTTTCGGTGCACCGGGCGGCACGGCGTTCTTGAGCATCTCGGCCAGCTTCGTGCGCATCTGCGCCACGCGCTCAGACTCCTTGTCGGCAAGGTTGGTCTTTTCTCCGATATCATTGGCGAGGTCGTAGAGTTCGAAGCTCTCTTTCGCCGCCGGCTTCTCGCCATCATCGGATGACTCCTCGCTGTCCACCTCGCTCGCATTCGTGAGCAACTTCCAATCACCCATCCGCAGGGCGACGCGCCCGGGCGAGCCCGCCAAGAGGATCGCCTCGTGAGGTGAGGTAGCACCTTGGGTGAGCATCGGCCAGACATCGCAGCCATCGAGCGGCAGCTTTTGCTCGAGTGAGCCGCCGGCAAGTTTCAGGAACGTGGGATACCAATCGACCGCGTGCATCGGTGCCTTCACATGCGCGCCAGCAGGGACGTGATCGGGCCAATTGAGAAAGCCGCAGGCACGCACGCCGCCCTCATAGATGGTGCCCTTGCGGGCACGCAGCGGGGAGTTGTCGCCGGGAGCCGGGCCGCCGTTGTCCGAGGAGAAGACGATGAGCGTGTCACCGCGCAAGCCGGCCTTTTCGAGCGAGGCGACGACTTTCCCGACCGCCTCGTCCACCGCAGAGAGCATGCCCGCAAGCTTTTGGCGCGGCCCTTTGAGATACGGATAAGGCTTCAAGTAATCCTGGGGCACTTGCATGGGGGCGTGGACACCATTGAAAGGCACGTAGAGGAAAAGCGGCTTGGCCTTGTCCTTGCCTTCGATGAGCCGGCAGGCCTCGCGGGCGACGAGATGCGTGCTATAGCCTTCTTCCTTCAGCTCCTTGCCATCGCGATACCAATCGTGCGAGCCGTCGCGCATGTGGGTGAAGTAGTCGATCGCGCCGAAGTAGTGCCCGTATTGATGGTCGAAGCCGCGGGCGGTCGGCAGATAGGCTGGCTCAAACTCGCCGAGGTGCCACTTGCCGGTGATCGCCGTTTCGTAGCCCGCATCATGCAGCGCATTTGCCAGTGTGCGCTCGGCAAGCGGGAGGCCCCACTTGGCATGCGGGCGCACGATCGTGTAAACGCCGGTGTGGGTCGGATAGCGTCCGGTCATCAGCGCGGCCCGGGTCGGCGAGCAGACCGGCTGCACGTAGAGCGAATCCAGAATGCTGCCCTCGCGCGCGAGCTTGTCGATATTCGGCGTCTTGATCTGCTTGCCGCCATTGAAACCGCAGTCGGCATAGCCGAGATCGTCTATGAGAAAGAAGACGATATTCGGGCGCTTCGGGTCTGCCGGCGGGGTCTCTTCGGCGCTGGCAAGGGAGCTCACGAGCACCGTGAGGACAGCAGTCGCGAAGAGACGGAGTGAACTTGGTCGGGTCATGCGATTCGATAGATTGACGCGACTGTAATTTCACCAAGGCGGCCTGGTGTTCCCTGCCGCCCCGGAAAACTTCATCAATCCTTGGATGAGCTTCCGCGACAATGCGTGGACCTCACTTGGCCTCCGGCAGAGGCTTCACCTCCAGATTGCGGAACTCGATGATCATCTCGACTCCCGGATGCACCTGCAGGCCGATCGGGCCTTCTGCCACTGCGGTTTCAGAGGTGTAGTCCAGCACCTGTTTGCCATTCAGGGTGACCAGGTAATGGGCACCCTGCGCGGTGATGGTGAAAGCATTCCACTCGCCCGGCTTGAGGATGTCCTTCACATTCGCTTCGACGGGATACTTCCCGGTCTTCGAGATGTAAGGCGAGCAAGTCAGGTCCCGCTTGAGTGAACCGGAAACACCGATCTGGATCTGGTCGCCCTCGGTGCGAACGAAGACGCCGGAATCGATCCGGTCCTTATCGACATGGGCCGGAAACTTGAACTCACCCTGCAGGGTGAAGTCCTTGAACTGGCGGGTCGTCCACAGGTTCGAGCCGGACTTCTTGGCGTCGTTCTTGCCGGTGATGATACCGTCGGCGAAGGTCCAGCATTCCTTCGGTCCCTTGACCGTGGCGTCGCTGAGATCGGACTTGAACAAGGGCTCGGCGGCGGCGTTGAGAAGCAAGGCCAAGGGCAGGATGGAGGAGAGCAGACGTTTCATGGGAATCGGATCGGGATTACTGGGGAAGGCGGAGGATGTCGAGATCTCCCGCATTACCCATGACCCGAAGCGGCGATGTGCGGAGAAATGAATCCCGCAATGAAAGTGAGCTTCATCGCCGGACAGATGCCACCGACGGGAAAGCCAAGAGCTTGGGAACTACCCATGACCTAGCCGATCCCGAGATCGCGGCCGACCGGATTGGAAGCTTTGGTGACAGATCCCGGCCTCACATCACCACACAAGAACCCGCCATGAGCCATTCCCGCCGGCTCTCCATGCAAAAAGTGCGCGCTTCGCTTCGTTAGAGACAGCCCATGAATCCGTCACGCCGCGACCTGCTGAAAACCACCGCCCTTGGCGGCCTGTCTACCTCCCTTGCCGGGCTCTTCGCTGGTGCCTCCCACGCCGATGCTGCCGCGACTGCGATCCGACCGGACATCACTCACGCGCGGCCTCGCCCGGCCGGGCAAAAGCCCGTTCATGACCTCACGACCAAGCCGCTCGAAAAAGTCCGTGTCGGCTTCATCGGACTGAGCCGCGGCATGACTCACGTGAACGATAGCCTCAACATCGAGTTCGCCGAGGTGGTGGCCGTGTGCGACCTTCGCGATGACCGCGCGAAAAATGCCGCAGATCGCTGCGAGAGTGTCCGCGGCAAGCGTCCCGAAGTTTACAGTGGCACCGAGAACATCTGGGAAAAACTGGTCGCCCGCGAGGACATCGATGTCGTTTACATTGCGACTCCCTGGGCGTGGCATGTTCCCATGGCCGTAGCCACCATGCAGCACGGCAAGCACGCCTTCGTCGAAGTTTCTGCGGCGGTGACAGTCGACGATTGCTGGAAGCTGGTGGACACCAGCGAGCGCACCCAGCGTCACTGCGTGATGCTGGAAAACTGTTGCTATGGCGAGAACGAGCTCTTCGTTCTCAACATGGTCCGCGAGGGTGTGTTCGGCGAGCTCACCCACGCCGAGTGCGCCTACATCCACGATCTGCGCGACATGCTGTTCGCGCTTGGCACCGAGGGCGATTGGCGCCGCGACTACCACTGGCAGTACAATGGGAACCTCTATCCCACTCACGGGCTCGGGCCGGTCGCGCAATACCTGGGCATCGGCCGCGGCGACCAGTTCAAGTTCCTCGTTTCGATGAGTTCGCCGGAACTGGGCCTGCACACCTGGCGCGACCAGCATCACCCGAACGGCGGCAAGCACGAGAAGGAGGACTACGTCTGCGGAGACATGAACACCTCCATGGTCAAGACCGAGCGTGGACGCACGATCATGATCCAGCACGATGTGATCAGCCCGCGCCCGTATAGCCGGATCAATGCGCTCTCCGGCACCGGCGGCACCTTCTTCGACTATCCCGCGCGGCTAGCTCTGAACGAACCGCGAAAATACCGGCTTGATGCCAGTGGTTCCCACGAATGGCTCGACGACAAGGATCTGGCGCGGATGCGCAAGCTCTTCACCCATCCGCTCTGGCGCAAGCTGGCGGAGCGCGCCAAGGGTGGCGGGCATGGCGGCATGGACTTCGTGATGAACTGGCGGCATCTCGATTGCATCCGCCAAGGCATCACGCCGGACAGCGTGGTCTATGATGCCGCGGCCTGGAGTTCGATCCTCGAGCTTTCATCGCTATCGGTGTCCATGGGCAGCATGCCGGTGATCATTCCGGATTTCACCCGTGGACTGTGGAAGACCATGGAGCCCCTGCCCGTCGCCTTCAAGGAAGCCGGCAGCACCATCGCCGTGCCAGTGAAGGCAGGCGAGTGGACGCCGAAGGACTTGCAGGCGGATTGGGTCGTCAAGAGCTGGGATGTGAGCAAGGGCATCACCGGTCCCGGCGAGCAGTGTATCGAGTTCCAATACAACCGCGGCGCGCACCGCCTGGATTTCCGCAAGGTGACCTTACTGGTAGGCGAAACCGTGGTCGGTCGCGATGAGCAAGCTGGTCACACAGGAGTGGAGGACGTCCACAATCTCTATCGCTTCAAGCTTCCGCAGCATGACCCAAAGGCGAAGTACTCGCTGCAGGCGGAGATCAAGGCCGACGGCGGCACGGATTCCTACGGCGAGATTCTGATCTCGAGAGAGTAGGTGTACCACGCCCGGTTAGCCAGCGAGGCCCCGATACTTTCCGCCAACCAGCAACAGAGCAGGTCGTTTAGCGCCCCGCATTGAGATGCTTTCGGTAGGCGCGAGGTGAAACTCCGAAGACGGAGCGGAAGAGGCGGCTGAAGTAGTAGGCATCATCGTAGCCCACCCGGGCGGCGACCTCAGAGACCGGGGCATCGTCCCATTGCAGCAGGGCGGCGGCGCGCTGCATGCGGAGGTGAATCACATAGGCCATGGGGGACATGCCGGCACGAGCTTTGAAGAGCTCGGAGAAGTGGGCCACGGACATGGCGGCGCTTGCGGCCATGGCGCTGACAGTCCAGGGCTGGAGCAGGTGTTGTTGGATCGCGTCGACGACTTCGGCCAAGCGGTCCTCGCTGCCGCGGACGCGCTCGCTCCTTGAGCGGGCTCCCAGCCGGAACATGCCGACCATGCGGATGAAGCCGGTGGCGACTGCCAGCATGCCGGCACCGGTAAAGCCGTCGAGGGCGTGGCGATGGATGTCTTCGAAGGCGCGTTGAAGCTCGTCGGTGGCTGGCGCATGCAAGACTGGCTGGGCGAGGTCAAGGCCCAGCGCGGCGGCATGGTCCAGGGCGCGTTCACCCGTGACATGAAACCAGAAGATCGTCCAAGGAATTTCCGGATCGGCAAAGTAGCGGTGGGCTTTCCGCGCGGGCAGGACAATCAGGTCGCCCGCGCCGAGGACGTGCTGTTTGCCTCCGAGCTCCGCTCCGCCGCGACCGGCGAGGCAATAGATCCAGATGTGTTCCGCCGCGCCCTTCGGACGGGTCACGAAGTGCCGTTTGGCCTCCCAGAATTGGCCGAGGGCGGTGATGCGCAAGTCGCGGAGGATCGGCAGGGTGGCGACTTGCCGCGAGCGAAACTCCGGCACCACGAGCAGGCGCTGGCGCTCGAAGCCTTCGGCAATGCCGTCTGGAGTCTTTCTTGGCATGGTGCGCGATCCGGCTTTCACCCAGCTCAGCATAAATCCGAGAATCCTCCATCTTTTTCCCGCGATGATCCATTGTTCCCGGGACGGTGAATTCCTTATAAAGAGGAGATCGGGGCAAGCCCCCCCCGCAAACCCAAGTCTCTTCCGATGGCTTTGATCGTCTCCTCCGCCGAACCGAACGAAAGTCTCGCCGATGGCGATGCCAATGCCCGCTATGGTCCCTTCCTGTGGCTGATCGCGCTGAGCGCGGCGCTGGGCGGACTACTATTCGGCTACGACTGGGTGGTCATCGGTGGCGCCGCGCCTTTCTACGAGAAGTTCTTCCATCTGGCCTCTCCGGAGTCGAAGGGCTGGGCGCAGAGCTGTGCGCTGATCGGCTGTCTGATTGGAGCGCTAGTGTCAGGTGGAACCAGTGATCGCTTCGGACGGAAGCCGATACTGATCTTGTCCGCGGTGCTGTTCGCCATCTCCTCCGTGGGCACGGGGATCGTGAACAGCTTCGAAGCCTTCGTCGCGTGGCGGATCCTCGGCGGAGTTGCGATCGGCTTGGCCTCGAATTTGTCGCCACTGTACATCGCGGAGATCGCGCCCGCATCCCTGCGAGGCCGCCTGGTTTCGCTGAATCAGTTCACCATCGTCATCGGCGTGCTGCTGGCCCAGGTGGTCAATCTGGGGATTGCCTCAAGCTTCCCCGGGTTCCTTGGAGGAGTGATGGGGAAAGAGGCCGCGCTGGCATGGAACGAATCGACCGGCTGGCGCTGGATGTTCGGCGTCACCGCGATTCCATCGCTGCTGTTCCTGGTCGGAATGTTCTTCGTGCCGGAGAGCCCGCGCTGGCTGGTGAAGAAGGGGCACCAGGAGAAGGCGGGTCGCGTCTTGGCGAGGATTGGCGGTGAGGCCTACGGCAAGGGCCTGCTGCAATCCATCGAAGCCACTCTCGCAGTCGAAGGTGAAACGAAAACCAATCTGCGCTCGCTGTTCGAGGGCCGGATGTTGCGGATCCTGATGCTCGGCATCGGTCTGGCGGTCTTCCAGCAGTGGTGCGGGATCAATGTGATCTTCAACTACGCGGGTGAGATCTTCAAATCGGCCGGCTATTCGATCGATGACACTCTGAAGAACATCGCGTGGACCGGCTCGGTGAACTTTGTGTTCACGCTAGTAGCCATGGCCGTGGTGGACAAGCTGGGGCGACGGCCGCTGATGCTGGTAGGGGCAGCCGGCCTGCTGGTGATCTACGGGCTGATCGGCTTCTGCTATTTCCGCGGCATCCTCGGCTTCCCGGTGCTGGCCTTGGTGCTGGCGGCGATCGGCAGCTACGCAGCCACGCTCGCACCGGTGACCTGGGTGGTCATCTCGGAGATCTTCCCGAACCGCATCCGCGGCGCCGCCATGTCGGTATCGGTCACCTTCCTATGGCTGGCTTGCTTCATCCTGACCTACACCTTCCCGATCCTGAATGCGCGGCTTGGCGCGGCCGGCACCTTCTGGCTCTACGCCGGGATTTGTGCAGCGGGCTTCCTGCTGGTGCTGTTCCGACTCCCGGAAACGAAGGGCAAGAGCCTGGAGCAGCTCGAACGCGAGCTCGTGGACTAATCCAAACCCTCCCGCATCCTCATCATGCCCGTCATCGCCACGCTCGAGCCACGAGTCATTCCCACTTACCCGGTAGGTGCCCCCGAGAAGAATCCGGTGTTCTTCGAGAAGCGGGTCTATCAGGGGAGCAATGGCAAGGTCTATCCAGTGCCTTTCATCGACAAGGTCTTCGACGAGCCGGTGCCGGTCAGCTATCAGTCCGTGCGCCTAGAGAATGATTTCGTGCGACTGGTGATGCTGCCGGAGATCGGCGGCCGGATCTTCATCGGCCAGGACAAGAGCAATGCCGACTACGACTTCTTCTATCGCCAGGATGTGATCAAGCCGGCACTGGTCGGTCTCGCCGGGCCGTGGATTTCCGGCGGTGTCGAGTTCAACTGGCCGCAGCACCATCGCCCCGGAACCTTCATGCCGGCGGATGTGCACATTGAGGAAGAGGCCGATGGTGCACGCACGGTGTGGATGTCCGAGCACGATCCGCTGAACCGGCTCAAGGGCATGCACGGCGTCCGGCTGCGTCCCGGGTCATCACTGATCGAGCTACGTGTGCGGCTCTACAACCGCTGCGCGCAGACACGCACCTTCCTATGGTGGGCGAATGTGGCGGCGATGGTGCATGAACGCTACCAGTCGTTCTTCCCACCTGATGTCCACTATGTGGCGGATCATGCGGTGCGAGCGATCTCCTCCTTTCCCATCGCGGAGAATCCTTACTACGGCATCGACTATCAAAGCCGTCCCGGCGCGAATGACCTGGGCTGGTATAAGAACATCCCGGTGCCGACGAGCTACATGGTCTGCCAGACGCAGTTCGACTTCTTCGGCGGCTACGACTTCGCGAAAAATGGCGGCTTCGTCCATGTAGCCGAGCGCCATATCGCACCGGGGAAGAAGCAATGGACTTGGGGCAACGATCCCTTTGGCTGGGCTTGGGATCGTGAGCTGACAGATGAGAACGGTCCCTACATCGAACTGATGGCCGGCGCCTACACCGACAATCAGCCGGATTTCAGCTATCTGCTGCCATACGAGACCAAGACCTTCTCGCAGTTCTGGTGGCCGATCCAGAATATCGGGCCGGTCCAGCAGGCGAATGAGCTGGCGGCCCTAGCCTGCACGATTCGGGAAGACCGGCGGATTGAGCTGGGGCTGTGCAGTTCGGAGCACTTCTCCGGAGTTCTGGTGATCCAGTGGAATGGCCAGACGCTCGGTGAGTTCCCGATCGAGCTTCGACCGGGACAGTCTTGGCAGAATCAGGATCTCCGTTTCGAAGGCGAGAACCCGACATCGCTCACCGTGGTGCTCCGCAGACATGGCGGGGAAACGGTCCTGGCCTATAGTCCGATCGACCGCGATTCACTGACCCGCGACCGCAGCCAAGCCACCGAGCCGCCCGAGCCGGGTGAGATTCGCAGTGCCGATGAACTTTTCCTGACCGGCGAGCATCTGGACCAGTATCGCCATCCGACCCGCAATCCTGAGGACTACTGGAACGAAGCCTTGGCGCGGGATCCCGGTGACAGCCGTTGCCATCTGGCCCTGGGCAAACGGGCGCTGGAGCGCGGCGAGTTCGAGAAAGCCTGCGGCCATTTCCAAGCTTCCGTCGCGCGACTGACCCACCGTCATCCGAATCCAGTCACCGGCGAAGCCCACTATCACTTGGGCCTCGCGTTACGGCGACTGGGAAGAGAAGGCGAAGCTTATCCTGCCTTCTACAAGGCGACCTGGAACTACGAGTGGCGTAGTAGTGCCTACTACCAACTGGCCACGCTGGATTGCCGGAAGGGTGATTGGAAGAGCGCCTCGGAACACCTCGAAGCGAGCCTCGACACGAACCGCGCGAACAACAAAGCCGTAATCTTGAAGGCCCTTGCCCTGTCCGAGCTTGGCCGCACCGCGGAAGCAGCATCGTCGCTTGCTGATCTGCTGGCTATCGATCCGCTCGATCACTGGGCACGCCTGGTCGCAGGAGAGGATATCAGCGAGGCCACCCGCAACGATGCCCAGACGATCCTCGATCTCGCCTTCGACTTTTGTGAGGCGGGTTTCTACAGCGAGGCCATCGCGCTATTGGAGGATCACCACGCCAAGGAGGTCGCGCCCGTCGCGGTGCCGAACCCGCTTGAGCGCACGCCGATGACCCACTATCTGCTCGCCCGGCTGATGGCGGAAAGCCGGCACCCGGCCGCCGTAACCGCGCTGACCGAGGCGCGCGGGCAGGCGGCCGATTATTTCTTCCCCTCGCGTCTCGACGAGAGCGAGGTGCTGCGCTGGGCCCTTGCACAGCCGGGTGATGATCCGAACGCGGCCTATGCGCTGGGGAACTTCCTCTACGACCGACGCCGCCACGCGGATGCAATCGCGTGCTGGGAGACGGCTAGCGCAGCAGGGACGACTATCCCCCCGGTTTACCGCAATCTCGCGATCGCGGTCTGGAACCGATCGCGCGACGGCGAGCGTGCCGCACGGCTTTACCAGCGGGCCCGTGAGCTCGATCCCGCGGACCCGCGGCTGGTGTCGGAGTCCGACCAACTCTCCAAAAAGAGAAACCGCCCGCTCGCCGAGCGCTTGGCATTCCTCGAAGCGAATCGAGACCTCGTCCTCCAACGGGACGACGCAACCGTCGAACTCGCCGCCTTGCTCAACCTCAGCGGACGTCCGCAGGAGGGTTTGGATCTCGTAGTATCGCGTCGCTTTCATCCGTGGGAAGGCGGTGAAGGCGCGGTGCTACGACAGTATACTACCGCTCGCCTGCTGCTGGGCCAACAGGCCCTGAAAAGCGGCGACGCCGCGAGCGCGCAGAGGCATTTCGAACTGGCAATGGAGACTCCCGAGTCGTTGGGTGAGGCGTACCATCCGCTTCAGGCAAAGGCCGACGTCAACTACTGGATTGGTCGTAGCTTGCAGGCACTGGGAAGAAACGAGGAGGCACGAGCTGCCTTCGAAGCCTCAGCTACGGAGACAGGCGACTTCGCCGAGATGAGCGTGGCCGATCATTCCCCCCTGAGCTACTACCGCGGGCTTTCGCTCCGCTGCTTGGGCCGTGAGGGCGATGCGGTGACGCTGTTCCGTTCGCTGCGGGACCATGCACAGCGGCAACTCGGGCAACCGGCGAAGATCGACTACTTTGCCACCAGTCTACCGAACCTGCTCGTCTTCGATGAGGATCTACAGGCCCGGCGGGATGCCGAAGCCCAGCTGCTGCTGGCACTGGCAGCCCAGGGCCTGGGCCAGCGCGAGCAATCGGAGCGGCACCTCGCTGAAGTCTTCAAGTTCGCCAACGACGATGCGCACGCGCACCGGCTCAAGCAGATGCCGAATGAGTCTGCGCTGCAGCCAGCCGCAGTTTGATCCAAGCTTCCCTTTTTCCGATGAAACTCAAAGCCATCGCCGCATGGGCGTTGACCATCGCCGCTGCCGCGGCACAGACCATCTCCAATGGCTCTCTCACTGCCACGCTCGACGAGAATGGCACGCTGAGCGCAAAGGCCGGGGAGAAGGTCTTCTTTACGGCGCCGTTTGCGCTGGGCGAGAATGCGAAGTTCAGCGCCGGGGAGATCCCTGCCGGATCGCCCTTGGGTGCCGGTAAAATGCTGGCAGACGCGGCCTCCGGCGACCGGATCCTCGTGCTGAAGGATTCGCCCTTCCTCTACATCCGCCGCGATGCAAGGAAACGTGAGCTCATCGCTCCGAGCAAGGGCATGAATGTGGTCACCGCCACGCTGGATGCTGGGGTTGCGGCTTCGCAGCTCAAGGGTGCCAGCCCGCTGGGTCACTTCGATCCTGCTTCCAACAAGGGACAGCACCTCTTCATGGCGATCGCCGATCCCGCGACCAACCACGGGATCGTGGCGGCACCGGTGATCATCGATGCCGCCAGCCCGGTGCTTTTCTCCAGGGTCGAGAACGACAAGGTCCAACTCACGCTCCAGAACCAGTATGGTGCTGCCGTGCCACCGGCGCTCCCGCCATTCGGAGGTGACTGGTGGGCGATCGGCTACTTCGACGACGCCCGTCTTGGCCTGGAGAACTACGCCAGCGAATTCGCGCGGATCAACAAGCTGAAGATGAAGCAGCTCCCGGTCGGGCTTATGACCTGGTACTGCGAGAAATACGGCGGCGCGCTCAATCAGGATGCGGTGGTGGAGATTTCCGAATTCATCGCGAAGAACTTCAAGGACTACGGCTATGAGTTCATCCAGATCGACGACCTCTGGCAGAACGGCATCAAGTCCAACGGACCCGCGAAGGACTTCTCCAAAGTGGCGGCCAAGGGGCCCTACAAGGACGGGATGAAAGGACCGGCCGACAAGATCCGCAATCTCGGATTGAGGCCCGGGCTGTGGCTACTGCCCTTCGGCACCAACGAGACCGATCCCGATCTGAAGAGGGTCAACGACTTCATCGTGCACAAGCCGGACGGCTCGCCCTTCACCACCAACTGGAGCGGAACCTCCATCGATTCCTCGCATCCCGAGGGCGCGGCCTATGTGAAGGAGATGATGCGCCGGACTGTCAAGGATTGGGGCTACACCTACCTCAAGCTCGACGGCATCCACATGGCGATGGCGACCAAGCAGACCTACACGGCGCGCGACTACCTGCAGGACGACTTCGGCAACGCCGTCTTCCACGACAAGACGATGTCGAACATGCAGGTCGGCCGTCACGGACTCGATGCCGCGCGTGAAGGCGCGGGCCCCGATGCCTTTCTGCTCGCCTGCGCGGCACCGCAGAACGAGCGCTCCCTGGCGATGTGCCTCGGAAAGTTCGACGCCATCCGGGTAGGTCCGGATTCGTGCCAAACTTGGGCGGGCAGCACCTCAATCGTGGAAGGCGTGCGCTCTGCCACGGCACTATGGTTCCAAAATGGCCGCACGTGGTGGATCGATCCCGACTCGATCTACGCGCAAGGGCCGCGCTTTCCGCTGAACGAAGTGCGGTGCTTCGCATCCTTCATCACGCTGGCCGGCATGCTGAACAACATGACCGACTGGGCTCCAAACTACCCGGCGGAGCGGATGGAAGTCCTGCGGCGTACGATGCCCGCACACCAGCTCACCTCGGTGCGACCGGTGGATTACTTCCAGAATGATCCGGCGCGGATCTGGGACCTGCACTACCAAGTCGGTGGAACGACACGCCACACGGTGGGCTTGTTCAACTGGAGTGATGCGCCGCTCACTATCGAAGTCACTGCGGAGTCGCTGGGGCTCGATCCGGCCAAGGGGTATCACCTGTTCGAGTTCTGGTCGAAGACGCACGATCGCTTCTCCGGCAAGATCTCCCGCAGCCTGCCCGGCCGCAGTTGTCTGGTTCTGGCGGTGACTCCGGAATCGGCCGAACCCGCCGTGCTCTCCACCTCGCGTCACATCACCCAAGGCGCGGTGGATCTCCTGAAGGCGAATTGGGAGAACGAAGCGCTCACCGGCACTTCGAAAGTGGTGGCGAACGATCCCTACGAAATCCGAATCGCTCCCCACGGCAAGAAGCTGAGCGGTGTGAGCCTCGGCGCAGAGGATCAGGCCGCCGGCGTTAAGGCCGGATTGGTAGAAAAGGATGGTTTGGTCCTGGTCACGCTCACCGCGCCGAAGAATCGCACCGTGCAGTGGCAGGTAAAGTGAGACAGGCATGATGGATCCGGTACTGCTTCGTTCGCCTGGGCTCCGCGTCGCCCTCAGCACGTGGGGCGCTTCGATTTTCTTCGTTGAGCAACGGGGGGTCGACGGGAGATGGACACGGATCACGCTCGGCGATGAGCGGATCGAGGACTTCCAGCGGAATCGCTTCTGCTTCGGTGCCACGTGTGGACGCTATGCGAACCGGATAAGCGAGGGCCGCTTCAGACTTGATGGACGTGTTTATCAGCTCGCTTGCAACAACGGCCCGAATTCACTGCACGGAGGCGAGGCGCCATACCATGCACGCGAATGGGCCGTGGGCGAAATCCATGAGGAGTGCGGCGAGACACGCGGCGTGAGCTTCCATCTTCTCAGCCCTGACGGGGATGGCGGCTATCCAGGCGAGCTGCAGGTCACCGCGAGCTACCGGCTGAGTTCAGATGGGGTATTGTCCGTAGACTACACGGCGACAAGCAAGGCAGCGACCATCATCAGTCTCACCAACCATGTGTACTGGAATCTCAGCGGGAAGGATGGGAGCAACATTGGCGGCCATTTGCTGACCATCCCCGCTGGCCGTTTCCTGCCGATTGACGATGATCATCTGGTAACCGGGGAGATCGCTTCAGTGGATGGAACCGCCTTCGACTTTCGCCGGACCGCTTTGTTAGAAGATCGATTGGCATCCGCAGATCCGCAGATCAGGGACCGGCGGGGTTTCAACCACCCTTTCCTGATCGACCGGTCGGGCCTGCGCCTTGCCGCCCGGCTGGAGGATTCAGAAAGCGGCCGCTGGATGGAGATGCAAACCGACCAGCCTGCGGTGCATCTCTACACCGGGGGCTATCTCGATGATCCGGCGGGTGGGAGCGAGGCTCCGTCATGGCGACGCTACGCCGGGGTGGCGATCGAAGCCGGGGGCTTGCCAGATGCGCCGAATCACCCGGAGTTTCCCGTGGCTTGCGTCTTGCGGCCGGGTGAGACTTATCGGCATCACACCGAGTGGTGGTTTGGAGGGGAGTGAGGTGGCACTCGGCACCCATCGACATCACTCCCATCAGGCTAACGGGGCGACCACCC
>NZ_BATP01000036.1 GCF_000739615.1 Haloferula sp. BvORR071 | reverse complement strand
CCCACTGGCCAAGGACATCATCTCTCGCCGGTACCAAACGGCAAGTTCCTTTGCTAGGGGGTTCCAGAACTTTCCCTTGTACTTGATGAACAAGTAATCGAGAAACTCTTTGATGTATGACGAGGGGTAACGGGATGAATCCCGCTTTCCGGAAAAGTCGATGTAGTCGGGGTGGATGTTCACCAGCGCGAGGCCGCCGTGTTCGGCGATCCAGTCGAGCTTCTCCTGCCAGATCATCGGCGACTCTTCGCCAAGGATCAGGAACAGGGTGGAATCCTGGGGCAGCGTGTAGGGCAGCTCAACGTAGCCAGGGCCCGCCTCCAGCCCGCCAGGTGCCACCCGGAAAGGGAAGATCGTGTGCGAGCCTTCCGGCTGCGGCTCGAAGGGATCGGTATCGAAGGTGGATGCGTCGTAGAGCACGTTCAAATCGTGGATCCAATCGAGTTGCCGGAGCATGAAGCCGGAGCGGAAGCCCACCGCACCCCAGGCCGCGAGGTAGTGGTTGATGCGGCGTGCCTTTTCGCGGAATCCCTCGCGGGAGCCGTAGAGCCTGCCATCGTGGTTCAGGTCGTGGACGCCCACTTCAAAGCCCTTGGCCTCCAGCCATTCACGGAGCGCCACGGGATCATCGTAGGTCCCTTCGGGGATGAAGTTGAAGGAGGAGCACAGCCCGTAGGAGATTTCCATCTCCGCCAGCTCACGGACCCTCGTCAGCCCGCTCGGGGACTCCACGTCATGCGTGAAGACCACGGCGAAGTCCTTCCCTTCCGGCCAGCCCTTCCAGCCCTGCGGCTTGTCCCCAGCCGATTCGTTGATCGGCCAAGTGCCGGCGCACTGCTTGAAGATGCCGCGCGCACGACCGCGCCGCACCGCCAGCCGCAAGGACCGGGGGATGAACGGTTTGATCCGGAAGTAGGCCCGGGTGAGCAGTCCGGGGGGACTGCCCGATGTCGCCTCATACGAGGGAGCCATGGGTCGCGGCATCTGGGGGAGGAGGTACCTGCGGCGGGTGCAACCAGAGGAGTTGCTTGTCTTGGGGGGAGCTCGTCGGGGTGATCAGACTTCGCTTTGGACCCAGTTCGGCGCATGCGACCGGGCCTTGTTGTAGATACAGGAGACGTCGGCTCGACCCTTCACCAATTCCGAGTAACCCCACTTCAGGGTCTCGCGGTTGGTGTCCTCGCCATCGACCACCAGCAGCACCTTGTCCATCAGACCGGCCATCGCCAGGGTCGGGCTGGTCTGCGCCAGCGCCGGCATGTCGAAGATGATGTAGTCGAACTCGCTGGCGCGGAAGTGCGGCAGCAGTTCGTAGAGGTGCATCGGGCCGAAGGCCGCACCGTTGGCTTCGCCGCTCTTCCGGGACGCCGCGCTCGCTAGGTAGAGGTTCTGCGAACCCTCTTTGAAGCGGGTGTTGCGAGCAGCTTGCAGGGCACCCACCAACGAGTGCAGCGGCTTGTTGCCGAACATCGGATTGTCATCCGGCAGATCGGAGCTCAGGTCCACCAACAGCACCTTCGCGCCATTCACTTCGGAGAAGGCCTTGGCCAAGCCCGCCGCGATGGTCGAGGCGCCAGCACCTGCAGACAGGCCGGCCACCGCCATCAGCTTCGGCTTGTGGGTCATGTTGTTGACCTGGAAGTTGAACACGATGCGGTCGCGGATAGCTTCCGAATACGGGTGGATGAAATGGTCGGTCTTCGGCGGGTAGGAGTTGAAACCATTGTTACCGCGCACCGCGGGCAGCGCAGGGCGCTCCCCTTCCCCTTCGGCCCCGCGATCGTTCGAGATCAGCAGCGCGCCGCGGTTCTTCGGCCGCACGAAGGGAATCGACAGCATCAGTGGCAGTTGCAGGCGCGACTCGATTTCGGTCGGGCGCTTGATCCGGCGGTCGATCACCAGTTCCAGGAGGAAGGCAATGCCCACGCCGATGCCCACGCCAGCTCCGGCAAGGCCAATGATGATCTTCTTCATCACCTCGCTGAAGGTCTTGATCGGAGGCGACGGCTGATCCACCACGCGGATGTCACCCATCGTCGCTTGGTCCAGCGTGCCATCGATCTGGGCCTGCTTCAGGCTCTTCTCGAAGCTGCGGAACTCCGTGTCTTCCGTGTCGCGTTTGCGCTCAAGATCCACGATCTTCGGACCGACGACCGCCAGTTGGGTAAGCCGGCTGCCGCAGGTTTCCAGATCCTTGCTGTAGGAAGCGATCCGCGCATCCAAGCCGGCCAGCTTGTCTTTCTGCACCTTCAGTTCCGCGGCAGGATCAGCCGCTGGCGCACCCGGCGCCACGGCAGCTTGCACCACCAGCCCCGGAGTCTTCTCCAGCATCTGCTGCTTCTCGGCGCGGGCCTTGCTCAGCTCCTTGCGGGTGCCGACAACCTGGCTGTCACCGGCGGCGAATTTCGCGCTCAGTTCGAAGTCGCGTTGCTGCAGGAACTCGATCCGCTTGTTCAGCGTCTGATAGGTGTCGATCTCCGCAGCGGTCGGCGCGGCAGGCAGTGCCGGTGCCGACTTCGCTTGAGAGCCGATCGGGGAGATTGAACTGCCGGCCAGTTCAGAAACGTGCTGCTCAAGGCGATCCACCAAGGTCGCCTGCTGAGCACGCTCCGCTTTGGCTGAGTTCAGCTCCTGCTTGGTCCGCTCGCGTTGCGAGGACAGCGAGAGCTTTTCGTCGTCCAAGGAAATGATCCCTGCGTCCGACTTCATCTTGTTCAGCTCGGCCTCGGTTGCACGCAACTTGGTGCCGACCTGCTCAACCTGCTTGGCCACCGCATCCAGGGAATCGACCGAGCGGTGAATCTTGAGGTGCTTCTGATAGTAGCGCTTCACCACCTCGTTCAGCACATCCACGGTGAGCTGTGGATTCGGGTGACGGTAGATCACCTGCACCACATTGCTGCCCTTCAGGGCGGTCTGCACCTCAAGCCCGTTCTGCACCACCCACGCGGCATCTTCCACGCGCGGCTGGGCAACTTCGGGAAGCAAGCGGTCCGGTCCGATGGCAGCCGCCACTTCCTTTGCCAAGTCACCGCTGCGCAAGATCAACATCTCGGTGTTGACCAGTTGCTCGGTGCCACGCCCGCCGACGATTTGTTTGGTCTCGTCGCCCTCCACGATATCGCGCTGCAAGACCGAGTTGATCGCGAGCTCCGCGGTCGATTCGAACAGCGGTTTGCGGGTGGCATATAGCGTCGCGGCCGCTCCGAGACCGAGGGCGCTGGATACCATGATCTTCCACTTGTGCTTGAATAGCACGTACAGAACATCCTGGAAGCCAAAGGACGGTTTGGCACCGCGGGGATCAGACTTTTGCATTTCGGGGGGTGGGGGTAGTTGCGTTATAAATCCTGAATTGGCGAAATCCAAGAACCATTCGACCGGTTAGATCGAATGGATAAGGGAGGGAAAACAGCAGGGAGACAGGGGGAGGGAGGGAGAAAGCCCGGGGGGGACGACCGGCGGATTACCGCATCTTCCGCACCAAATTTCTACCCGCGTTCGCGTAGGTTGAAACGGATTTTCCGCGTTTTTCAGGGTGAGATCGACCGGTCTGCGAGCGGCCGGGCCGGATTTCCCGCCACCACCGCTCCAGGCGGCACGTCGCGGGTCACCACACTGCCGGCGCCAATCATTGCGCCAGCACCGATCCGCAGCCCGCCGAGGATCGTGCTGCCGGTGCCAATCGAGGCGCCGTCTGCGACGACGGTCTGCTGGCACAGCCAGTCGGCCTCGCCTTGCTTGCTGCCATCCGTATTGGTCGCACGGGGATAGCGGTCATTGATGAAGCTGACATTGTGGCCGACAAAGACGCCGTCACCGAGGCTCACGCCCTCGCAGATGAATGTGTGGCTGGAAATCTTGCAGCGCGCACCGATGCTCGCGCCTTTTTGGATCTCGACGAAGGTGCCGATGCTGGTGTCATCCCCGATCGTACAGCCATACAGGTTCACGAAGGCATGCATCTTCACCCGCTCGCCGAGCTTCACATCCGGCGCAATCCGCAGCGTGCAAGTCGGCTCGTCCATCATCCAATCGCCCAATCGCAAATCCGGGCCCTCGATTCTCAAATCTGAAATCCGAAATTCAAATTCCGGATCTCAAAGCACTCCGCTCAAGCTCGGCAGCCCCTCGTCCAGAGCCTCCGGCTCCCCGGACAATGCCTCAAGCCGGCCGCTTGCAAAGGGCACCGGTCCGCCTTGGGCCAGCAGGGATTCCGAACTCGCCTCCAGGATCCGCACCATCTCCAAGCCGCGGACTCCGCAGCTCAGCGGTCTCGTGCCGTCGCAGACACAATCCACGAAGTGAGCGCACATATTTTTCAGCGGCTCGCTCTGCTTGATCCGCGGCAGGTAGCAATCGCCATAGTGATACGAATACTGGAACTCCGCGAAGTTGTCGTAGTGCGGCGGGCACTCGACCCGCACGTCGTAGATCCGGATCTTCTCGAGCGGCTGCAGATCATCGTAAACGATCATCTTGTGCGTGCCCACAAAGGTCATCTGCCGCACCTTGCGCGGCTCCAGCCAACTGCTTTGCACGGTGGCGAAGCGGTGCTTGCGGAAGGTCAGCGACAGGTTGGTGACATCCTCGATCCCCGGGTGAATGTGCGCGTTCCCCTGGCAGTTCACCAGTTGCGGGCACTCCCCCATCACATGCAGAATGATCGAGAGGTCGTGCGGCGCGAGATCCCAGGCGACGTTGATGTCCTTCTGGAACAGCCCGAGATTCAGGCGCTGGCAGTTGATGTACTTCAGCTCGCCGATGCCACCGGAGCGGATGATCTCGGCGATTTTCCGGACCGGCTCCGAGTAGAGATAGGTGTGGCCGACCATCAGGGTCAGCCCGCGAGCCGCAGCCAGAGCGATCAGCTCCTCGCATTCTTCCGAGGAAGACGCCATCGGCTTCTCGATCAGCACATGTTTGCCAGCCAGCAGCGCCGCCCTTGCCAAGACGAAGTGGGTGCGCACCGGCGTCGCGACCACCACCGCATCAAGGGCGGCATCGCGCAGCATCCGCGCGAAGTCCTCGAAGAGAGCCGCCTGCGGATAAAGCCCCCGCATGTGGGCCAAACGCTCCGGATCCGGATCGCAGAGCGCGGTAACTTCCGCCGCTGGATGGGCGCTGAAATTACGGGCAAGATTCGGCCCCCAGTAGCCACAACCGGCAATCCCGATGTTCAAGGCCTTCTTCATGGCAAAAGGCGGGCTTTTTTCCGCTCAAACCGGGCCTTCAGGAGGACCCAGTCCGGGCCTTTCCGGCCCGCATCCAATCAACCGAGAACAGTCTCGTCCGCGTGGGCCGGGTAGCTCACCGCAGCGGCCGCCTCGCGGCGGCGACGGCGGTTGGCCACCATGCAGTCGCTCATCTGGCCGAGCAGTGCCAGTGGCGTGCGCAGGATGATCCAGAGATCGAGCAGCAGCGAGGAGTTGCGGGCGTAGTGAACGTCCATGGCGTTCATCTCGCGGAAGGTCGCGCGGTTCTTGCCCATCACCTGCCACAGGCCGGTGATGCCGGGTAGGACGCTGAAGCGCTCGCGTTGACTGGCGGAGAAGAAGTCATACTCGTTCAGCAAGCAGGGGCGCGGACCCACCAAGCTCATCTCACCAAGGAGCACGTTGAGCAACTGCGGCAGCTCGTCGAGACCGGTGGTACGTAGCAGGCAACCGCCGGGGATCAGCCGCGAGTCACCCAAGGTGTCGAGCTTCACCATCGGCTGGTCGGACTCGACCAAGCGCCCGACGTGAACTTCGTGATCCTTGGTCGAGGAGCCGTGCCGCATGCTGCGGAACTTGTAGAGCGTAAAGGGCCGGCCGCCGAAGCCGATGCGCTCCTGGCGGAACAGTGCCGGGCCGCGGGAAACCAAGCGGATCCAGACGGCAACGCAGAGAATCAGGGGAATGGCCAGCGGCAGCGCGGCCAGTACGCAGGCCACATCCGACCAGCGTTTCCACCGTGATGTCGGCCCGGTCTTGATCGGAGCCAGCACCTCGTGAAACGAGGCTTCACGTCCCGCGCGCTGAGTGCGCCGCAGGTGGTGGGGTGCCCGGTATCGAGGGCGCTCTAGGCGAAGCGTTGAAGAATGCGACCGTTGCAGAGGAGCAAATGCAAGGCTTCGCCGTTCCTTCGTGGGAGTTGTCATCCGGGGGGGGTGGGGGGGGAATGGATTGACGAGGTCGGGAGAGTTCAGGGCGTGGTCTGGCTTTTGGGGATCGTGCGTGGGTTTGGTGAGCGTTCCGTCCTTGGGGCTTATGGATTCAAGCTGCCGCCCGTGGTCGTATGGCGTCTCTCAACGCCAAAACCCGTGAAGGCGACAGTCAGGGAGTGACCTCCTCACAGGTGAGGGCCCTGAGAGACTTGTCAGGCGCGTCTGCTTCGAGAAACGGGAAGCGGGTGAGTGACGCGGGGGACTCGTCGGGGGATCTCAGATGGGGGGAGATTTGCTGGGGGTGGAACGAACAGCGGCTCTTTCTATCAGAATGAGGGTGAACCTCAAGCAATTATTGGAAGATCTACGTATGCCCGAATGACAAATTTGCAAGATCCCGGTCTTGAGCGGCCGGTTTCGCCGGTAAACAGCATTTTCTGAGGCCAAAATTGGAAAAATTCGCAGCAGGCATCTCGCAACAAATCCCTTACGGACTTGTGGTTGCCAATGCAGAGGAGGACGAGAGTCATGCCTGACAAGGCAGCAGGGGTTATGCCAAGACAAGCAATGCGAATGATCTTCCGGCTCGTGAGATCAATCCATCCGTGACGTTTCGATTCGCGAAACTCGCCGCACGAAAAACGGCGGGCCGCCCGAAAAGGACAGACCCGCCGCTGGGTTTTAAAGGTGGGGCTGAGTCCAGCTGCGTCTCAGTATTCGAAGGAGAGCCCGGTGGAGAGCTGGCACTGCGAATAGTCCTTCTGGCCGTTGTTCTCCGCCACCCGCAGGGTGCTGGTCCAGAGGATGCGGTCGTTGTAGATCTTGCGACGGTAGGTCACGAAGGCGTGCAGGAAGTCGTCGTCCTCGCGGTTGACCGCGATCAGGCCGACCGGCTCATACTGCGAGAAGCTGAAGCCGAGGCCGAATTCCAAGGAGCCGCGCTCGAAGGTGCGAATCACGGAGGTATCGAAGGACAGATCCTCGACCATGTAGTTCAGGTTCACCGGCGAAGGCACGGTGACGTAGTGCACCCCACCCTGCCAGGTCCAGCGCTCGTTCATGACGTACTGGACGTCCAAGCCACCGGTGAAGCCGGCATCGCGGCCGCCACCCTGACGGGAGTTCTTGGCAAACTCCACACCGGCCGCGGCATCGAAGAAGAAGCGCTCACCCCACTTGTAGCGGAGGTCCACCAAGGTCGCAATCGCGTCGCGCTCACCGGTCGTGTCCGAGCGGGTCAGCGTGTGGCGGAGCACCGGACCGATGCTGATGCGTTCGGTTGCGTCCCAGAGGCCGGAGATCTGCGAGGTGTAGATGTCGGAACCGCTGCGGGCACCCGAGCTGTAGTCGGACTGCGAGGCGGTCCACGCGGCGAGCAGCTTGGTGCGTGGCGCGACCTGATAGGAGCCCCGGATGCCGTAGTTGAAGATCGAGCCCTCGATGAAGCCGCCGGCCAGACGATCCGCGGACGAGACTTCGTCGTAGCTGGCGAAGAGTTCGACGTTGGTGCGGGCACCATTGAACTTCAGCCGCATGTCGGCGGAGTGGTCGACACCGTTGAGGTAGGAGTTGTTCCAGTAGGTATGGAGGGTCGGGGCATAGCGCGCTTCGAAGGACCACAGCGCGCCGCCTTCCGGATCGGTGCGGTAAGTGATCCAAGGCGTGAGATCGGCAGTGACCTCGCTCTCCGGGTAATCCTGAGTGATGAAAAAGTTCGAGTCGTAGGTGGCCTCGGCCTCAACCCCGAAGTAGAAGCCGCCCTTGACCCCGCCAAGGGCCTCGACGGGCGACGGAAAGAAGCCTTCGTCGGCAAGGGCGCGGTTGCCATCAGCGACACGCAGCGAAAAGTCCTCGGCCGGGGAGGTAGTGGGGAGAAGGACAAGCGCCAGCAAAGCGGCGGCAACGGCTCTCTCCATGGAATGTAGAGGGGGGGTGAACATTCTAACGGAGTCTGGGTGAACTAGATGATCTTTTTTGATTTTTGCTAGAGAAGTCAATTCGAAACGGCACTTGGAGACCACGCGATCGCGGGTGTCAGAAAGGCTGAAATCCCCACCAGAACAAGCCGCTCGCGCGGTCCAACAGTTGGAGGGCTGGAGGGAGCCGGCCGTTCAAAAAAAGCGGCTGGGATGGACCGGCGGTGGGATCCTAGCAGCCCCAGGCGCCCTGGAGGTCTTGCATTTGAGTCCATCAGCGTCCGACCTCGGCATTCATCGCCGTAGCTACAGCTTCAAGGGAACGGGCCAAACCTGCATGGCTACCCGGATCACGTGAGCGGCTGCGCCGCGGGCCCCGCATGCTCGAAAATATCTGGCGAGTTCTTGGTAAAACCGCGCAATTGCCTGCCTGTCGGCGTCGCTGCCCTCACGTAGCAGTTCCGCTATCTTCGCGCCCCGCTCCCATGCCCCAACGTAAGGGCAGCACGCAAGCCGCACTCGCAAACAAGACGCTCTTTGGCACTCCTCCCAAGGAAGCTCTTCAAGAGTCTCCCAAGCCTCCAAGATCATTCCCAATTCCAAGTAGCTCTCTGCCTGCTTGATCTTTGCTGTGGAAGTAAGGGTTGCCGGGGCCGCGCGCTTTCTTCCAGAAGCGCCGACCTCTCCGACCTGGTGGAGTTCAGATCGAGCAGGGAGTTCAGACATTTTTCACGCGTTTGAGTCTACGATGCCTGGGCTTCTTCGCAACGCGGGCATCATGGATTGCCTCTGTTCGTGGGTGATGGGAAGAAGGTACCGGCTTCCTTTCGATGGGCTCAGGCGCGATTGCGGCGATTCATCAGAGCAATGCTGCCGGCGAGCGAAAGAAGAAGAGGGGCGCCGGGTTCGGGGATAGGAGTGACAATACTGAAGGCTTCGCCACCACCACGATAGTCCCCGGTGAGGGTGATGGAAAAGGAGTTACCGGAGATGGCGAAGGCCCGACCCTTGGCATTGCTGCCTGCTGCATCGGCACGGTAGATGCCGGAGCCCACGAAGGTCTCGACGAAATTCGGCGGGGGACCCCAAAGGTCATCGGTGGGGAGTTGGGTTGTGCCGATGGCGGTGAGGCCGGAATTGATGGCCATGGTCTGGTAGTTACCAGAGGCATTTTGGCCGAGGCTGCGAACTCCGAAGACGGAGCCGGGGGTGAAAATGCCATTGTCCAGGGTGACGGTCATGGTGACACCTGCGAATCCGCCTGTAGAGCCGGGCTCGATAGCAAAAATGACCTCGGTGCCGGGGGCGTAGATGTCGCCGTTGCTGAGGGTAGTGGGCCCGGAGTAGCTGCTGTAGGGCGCGGCATTGTAGGCGGCGTTTGCTGCGACGATGGAGTAGTAGCCGGAGTTCACGGAGGTGAACGTAACGGTGCCCATGCCTAGTGAACCGAAGTTCAGGCGGACGGTGCTGTTGCCCCAACTGGTGCCTTCCTGAGCGGTGTAGTCGATGCTCGTGAGAGTGACGGCAGCGGAACCCGTCGCAGGTGCGGAGAGCATCGTGGCAATGACGGGGAGGGATCTGAAGGGACGGCAGGACATATTTATATATATTACATCTATGTGTTTGAAAAACGATCTCGCCCGTGAGGGAATACAAGCGGGATCGAACCGCCCTTGCGTTCTGTCTCTATCCAAAGGGGATCAGGACAAGGCCGTGAGGAGTGATAACGTGTAGAGCAGATGCCTGGAGGACTGCAGGATCATGGTGGGTTTTCGATCAGGGGAGAGCTTGGTCCGATGCGGATCACGCTAGGGGAAATCGCAGGAGCAGTGCCGGGTCAATGGCCAATACCTTATTCAAAGTCTTGAATACGTTTCATGAACTTCACCACCTGTCGGTCTCCAGAGGGCTAGATCCAGCAATGCGGCATGGATGCCAGTCCATCCCGGGGAAATTCTCGGCGCCATCTTCGGCCGGTTCTGCATCGGAAAGTAGAGGGAGGGCAGACGCCCTCCTTCTTTCTCATGACTGCCTTGTTCGATCTGTGGCGTAGGGAGGATAATTCACATCGGGGATCAGCAGCGGCGTCTCCGGCGGAAGAGTGCCAGTGATCCGCTGAATCCGATGAGCAATGCGGCAGAGGGCTCGGGGACGACACTAAAATTACTAAGTGCTACATCAGCTGAAGTGTTTCCATGAAGAGTCAGCGAAACCCGATCAATGTCGGTGAAATCGGCACCCGAAAAAGAGGAAAACGGGACTAGATAATCGTAGGTGGTAGCGGGGCCCCCAAAGGATCCGTGTGTCAAAGTGGTTGTTGGGGCGGTGAAGGAGGTGGCTCCGTTCCAGACAGTGATTTCGACCGTGCTGCCGGTGACGCCGTCGTTCAGCCAATGGGTAAATGAAAAATTGTCCCCCTGGCTTAATAGGTTGAGATTCATCTCGGCCCCAGCACCCCATTCCAGCACGAGGTCGGCGCGATCTCCAGTGCCTAGATCAAGGCCAAAAAGGCCATCAAACAAATAGCCTGAGACACTTATTGGGACTACGCCGGTGGTGATTGTTCCGGTTAGGGTCCTTTCGGTGGATACTCCGCCGAGCAAGATAGTGGTCGTGTCCACATCAGTCGATCCAACCGGCATGCCGGAGAGCTCAACAGTTTGATTAGGAGAGGTAAAGAAGCTGAGTTGAGCGTGCAACTGGGGAGCGGAAGCCAGTAGTGCAGCTGCCAGCACGATGGGTGATTTGGGTTCATTCATAGCAACAATGATCAGGGGTGATTTCGCTGGGGTTCAATTGGATTTGGGTCTATGGGAAACGCGTTGCGTAGCGCACAGGTATGCGGGGCTCGCAAAGGAGATTGGGGCTAAGCAGTAGAGTGGAATTTGTTGGTTGGAGTGGCGGAAGTGAGACGCAACGGATTTTTTGTCCGTCTGTTAATTAATTGAGGGAGTTATCCCATCGAGTATTCTACACTTACCTCACCGCGCACCCGAGAGTGAAGCTCCAGCGGGCCTTGGTATCGCCGCTGTAGAGGTCACTTCGTAGCTTCGGCAAGGAGCCAAGTTGGACATTGACTGCGAGTGGAAACGCGCCAAGGGCTTGCAGATTCGTTCTGCCTCGGGATGAGGCTTAGCGATGGACGCATCCATCAACTATCAATATAACAATCCAGGCCAAAACTAGAATTCCGCTGATCACCGCATAGAGCAAGCGGCGGGCAGCGCGTTCATAGGCGGAGTCCTCTTCAGGCATTTTTCCCGATCAGTCCAATATTGTCACCGCAGGTGCCAAAATCATTCTGTTTATTTGTTGCGCGCGCAAAGTGTTTTGGGGTGAGCGGCCATGATGTTTCTTGTGAAAAAGAATCTATATATGTTGCGGCTAGAATCTGGCTCAGACGATTGGGCGCCTTGAAGATTCGTCGGACGAGGCCGGAGGATGGGGAGAGACGGGGAACAGGAAGGTGAGAGATTTCGAACTTATTTCAGGGGAGACTCCGGGATTGTGACCGTCCTAACAGGATCTCCTCGGAGCCTTGGAAGCTGTTCTTTTCGGTTGATGCATTGGAGGGGGAAGTGGCCCGTTGAAGCCCGTGATGGCCCCCCAGAGGTTTTTACCACCACGGGCTCCGGTATGCTGAACCCTTTCGGACCTTCCCGGGAGTTATCCCGGAGAAGAGGGTCTGCGCTTAGGAGCGCGGATCTTGGAAATTGAAGGCATCTGTGAGGTTGTCTGAATAGACGATCGTTTGCACGGCGCGGACCTCACAAAGGGGATCCTGACAAGGCCGCAATGAGCGATTCTAGGTAGAGAAGGCGCTTGGATGAATGCAGGATCATGGTGGGTTTTCGATCGGGGGGAGAGCTTGGTCCGATGCGGATCACGCTATGGGAAATCGCAGGAGCGGAGCCGGGTCAATGGCCAATACCTTATTCAAAGTCTTGAATACGTTTCATGAACTTCACCACCTGTTGGTCTGGCCTTCCGGGCGCTTTCGAACAACGCGTCTGAGGCGATCATGCTGCTGATCGCCCCAAGTCGAATCCCTGTGGCTAGGGATTGATACCAAGGAATTTCAGATTGCCGTGGCTCGGATACGGTCGCTGCGGCTTTCCGGCCAACGAGAATTCTCTTCCGGGAGATCGGAAATCCGGTAAAAGGAACACCGGTTCCATTCACGCGCAAAAAGCAAATACCTAACATTTATTCAGAGGTGTCTGCCCGCCAGCGGCGCTGGCATCCATGCGGACAACGCTGTGCAATGCGTCCGTCAGCCCCTGCGTCATGCGGATCACTAGAACCGACAGTGGCCGCCATGGATAAGGGGTGAGCGGAACCGTCATGGCCCCAATGCCATCTTGGATCAGATGCAACTGATACGGCACCATCCTTTCGTTCTCCAGGCATCCCGGCACACCCTGACCTCCTCATCGCCACTTCACCCTAGTCCATGAAAACCATCGCATTCCTGTTGCTCCTGGCGGCTCCGACCGTTTTCGCCCAAGGCCCGCTTACCCCGCCCGGGGCACCGGCGCCCACCATGAAATCACTCAACCAGATCGAGCCGCGCCGCCCGATCTCCCAAGCCGACATCCCGGCGAACGGTTACTATAGCATCAGTGAGCCGGGCAGCTATTACCTGACCGAAAACGTCAGCTCATCCACCTCATTCAGTGGGGTCATTTACATCACCAGCTCCAACGTGACGCTCGACTTGAATGGCTTCACGATCACGCAAACCAACACATCTGCCTCCAATTTCACCAATGGCATCTTCGCCTCGATCCCGGCGGTCGCGAATCTCGTGGTGCGGAACGGCACGATCGTCGGCCCCACGGTGAGGTCAAGCGGCGGCAGCGTCGGGCAGGGCACCTTCAGCGAGGCCTCGACCCAAGGCATCTACATCAAGAGCCAAGGTTCCAGCGTTAGCGTGCCGACGATGAGGTTTGAGAATCTCACCGTCAGGAACTGGGGCTTCGCCGGCATCAGCTTGGATTACCCCTACGATGGAGAGACCGGACGATCGGTCATCTCCAACTGCTCGTTCATCAACATTGGGGAGATCGGTATCCGTTGCCGCGCGTCGGTTATCAGCGGCTGTAGCATCAGCCAGGTCGGCACGCAGGGCATCGAGGGCAGTAACAACGTCATTGAGCGCGTCATGATCGAACGGGCCGGGGGCGTCGGGATCGCCGGCGACCTCAACACGGTCCGCGCGGTCAACATGCGGTGGATCGGTTCGAACGGAATGGGCGGCGTCCAGCACAACATTGCCCAGTTGAATGTCACTGGAGCCGACAATGGTCTGGCAGTCACAGGCTCCATCGTCGTTGAAGCCTCGCTCTGCAACAACCGCTCGCACGGGCTCAACGGAACCCGGAATACCGTCTCAGGAACGACTGCCCACGCCAACGCCGGCAGCGGATTCAACGGCGACAGCAACAGCTACCGCAACGTCACAGCGACCAGCAACACCAGCCAAGGCATCAGCGGCGCGGGTTGTTCCGTGGATGGCGCCATGCTCAATTCCAATGGCTCGCACGGTATCGTGGGAGCCAACACCACCATCCGCGGTGCCAAGGCGTCCAGCAACGGCGGGGCCGGCGTTTACTGCGACAGCTCGTCGATCTCGGACTGCGTGGCTGATAACAACGGTGACGACGGCATCCGCGGCATCGGCTCGGTCATTTCCAATTGCCGGGCTTTCCTAAACGACAAGACAGCCGGAGGTTATGTCGCCGTCGGCATCGCCTGGAGCGGCGGAAAGATCCTCAACTCGCTAGCGGACACAGCCAGTCCGGCTATCCCCTGAGCGGTGCGCTGCTGGCGGCAAAGGCTTTGTCCCTGATGTCGATCCCTTCATCTCCTTCAAGCAACCCGGCAACATCCTGATCCTGTGATCACCATGCGCGTTTTCCATTTCCTGATCCTCGCCACGGCCATGCCGGTGGCCGCGCAGTCCACCATCGCCCCGGCTCAAGCAAGCGCCTACGCGGCCAATGCCGGATGGGTGAATTTCCGCCCTTCGGCGGCTGATGGCGTCGTCGTGGACGAGGCCTTCCTGTCGGGGTACGCCTATGCCGCGAATTTCGGCTGGATCCACTTCGGCGACGGCTCGCCCGCCAATGGCTATGCCTACGCTAACAACAGCGCAACCGATTGCGGCGTGAATCACGACGGCCAGGGCAACCTCGGTGGCTACGCCTGGTCGGCCAACACCGGCTGGATTCATTTCGGCTGGGCCACGGCCAACGACAGCAACCGCCCGCGCATCGACCTGCTCACCGGCGAGTTTTCCGGCTACGCATGGTCTCCCAATCTCGGCTGGCTCAATCTCGGCGGCGGCCTCCTGAAAACCTCCTCCATCCACTACGCGGACAGCGATGGCGACGGCATTGCGGATGCCTGGGAGTTCGCCCGCTTCGGCAATCTCAACGCGGCCAACGCTACCAGCGACGCCGATCACGACGGCCAATCAGACGCGGCGGAATACGGGTTCGACACGCTTCCGTCCGATGCCACGAGCCGCTTCCGCATCCTCAGCCAATCGCTCAATGCCGCGGTCAACAGCAACCAACTGAGCTGGAGCAGCAGCCCGCGCCGTCTCTACCGGCTCGAATACGCCGCAAACCTGGCGGGCCCCTGGACCCAGTCGTCGCTCGGGACCATCGTCCCGGACGCCGGGGCGAGCACCACCCGCTCGCTCGCCTTCCCGACCGGTCCGCGCACCTTCTTCCGCGCCGTGTCGGTCCGCCCACTGTCCACCGATTGACCAGTCGTCGATTCCGACAGGTTCTCGCACTCGAAGAAGGGCGAATCTCCGCTAGAATTCAGCGGTGGCACTTCAGCAGGACTAGTGCGGTGGCTGCGAGCCATGCAACTTGGATGATGATGTGAAACGCGATCATCGAGTTTTTGCAGATTTGTTAGATTGGAACCTGTGAAGCAGCGCAGGCCGCGGGGACAGGCGCGCTCAACACGCCACGAGAAGCCTCCATCCCTGCGGATCTGCGGAATGCCGGGAGGTGACCGGAGCTTGCCGACATGTCCGCCCTCGAAGTTCCGGCCCAATTACCCCAATTTTTCGACACCGGGCCGGGAACAACGCATCCGGCGCCGCAGCAGCAGGAACAATCCGAGCGGCAGGAACAACACGAGCCCTGGCTCCGGGACAGTGGTTGGAGTGGCGAGGGTGTGCGCGACACCTCCCGGGTGATGATTGGGTTCCCCTTCCTTCCCCTTCCTGGAAGCAAGGGTCCCCTCGCCTGTTCGTGAATGGAAATCCAACCGCAAGCAGGAGCTGGGATCGACCCAGTCGGAGATTGCTGGCAACGCAGTGAAATCAATGTTTGCCAGTGGTTTGGCATTCGCGCCGAACAAGAATCTTGCCAGAATGCCCATCCCAAGAATGCGACAGAGAAGCTGACTCCGTTCCATAGGTTTATCGTCGCGGGTCATTGTGGCCTCCGTCACATCTGACCAATCATGCCCGGAGCCGCACACACGACGGCTCCGGGGCACTCATGGGATTCATCGGGACCGTCCGGACAGCAGTAGCTTCATGACCTGGGGGGGCGGTTTGGGTAAACTACTGCTGCCCGGTGGGGTGGCCGAACGAAGCTTGGATGGTTCCTAACTTGGGTTGAGTTGCCCATCAACGGGCCTGAAGTATCGAACTTTTTCGATTCTATATCCGCTCGTCGCCGTCGGAGCAGCTGCTGTCATCCAACTGTCGCGACCTCCTCCACTCCTTCGGGGTCTGGGCCGTCTCCCGCTTGAAGAAGTTCGAGAAGTCGCTCTCTCCCGAGAACCCGCACAAGCGGCCGATCTGGGAAATCGGCAGGTCCGTGCTGAGAAGGTGTTCCTTGGCCTTTTTCGTTCGGAAGAGGCGGATCGCCTTGCCCGGTGACATGTTGAAGGCCCGCTCGAACTCCTTGTAGAAAGTGGCCCGGGACGCCCGGGATTTCTCGATCAGGCAGTCCACCGTCAGTCCCTCCGCAGGGTAGTTCTCCAGCAGCCGCCACGCTCTCTGGATGCCGCGATTGATCGGATTCGAACCACCTGTGGACAGTCGCTCCACCAGTAGGGCCTTCTGCTCGGTGTGGAAGGTCAAATCGCGGGTCAGCATGGTGGAGCCAAACAGGTGCCCGTGCAGTAGCCGGGCCGCTGCTTGACCGAGCTGGATGCCGGGAATTCTCACCGTGGAGATCCCCGGCGTGCTGTGGACGGCACATGGATGGTCACCCATTCCCAGCAGCGCGAGTTCGTCCGGCACGCTGATGCCGAGTTCCTCGGCCTTGCGCCAGACAAGCGCTGCCATCTCATCGTGGATGCACCAGAGGGCGGCTGGTTTCGGGAGGCTGACGAGGAAACGTTCGAGTTCGTGTTCGTCCGTTCCTGCGAGCAAGTGCTCAGGAAAACGGCCGGGATCCTTGCGCACGCCCTTGAAGATTCTTGCCTCCCGCTCATCCGAATCGATGCGGCCCTTGAACCGTACCCTGCATTCCTCGTCGATCTCCGGCCGGGTTACGAAACCGATCGTCTGCCGTTGCAGGCTGAGAAGATACTGATAGGCCAGCTCATAGGGCTGGCCGGCCGAAACCGTCGGCACTTGCCCGGTGAAGGCATTGTTGCAGCTCACCACCGGGACACCTCTTTCCCACAGTGGCAAAACCCATTCGCCGTCGCTAGGAGCGACCCAGGTCACTACCCCCGCCACCTCCGCCAGGGCGTCGGGAGCGGGCCCATATCCTTCTTGCAGAGGGATCAGAAACGCCTTCAGTCCGGTATTTTCCAGGCAGTAGTCCATCACCCCCTCGAACACGCTGAAGCGGCTCCTGAGGTAGCTTTCGCGGACGACGACACCCAGTTTCAGGGCAGAATTTTTGCTCGAGTCGATGGAGCGCTGGCACATTTACCGGTGGGTTTTGGGAAACGAACGAGGGTTAAAATGGCCTCACAATGTATTCATCATGTGAATTCACGAAGGCGGGCGACAGATGGTTTCGGCCAGCCGGGATTTCAAGTGGAAATTTATGCAAATGTCATTATCTAGACGAATTTTCTAGGCTTTGTGACTTCGCAGGAGGCAGCCCCCTGCATTTTCTCCCCTTTTCGTGGGAGAAGAATCCATCGGGACCGGGCAGGGTGCCGACGACGTGGAAAAATCCGCGATTCGGTTTCCAAGGATGGATGCAGATCTCCCGTATTGCCTCAGCCACTCTTGCGGATCATGGCGAAGCATTCTCCCCATATTGCCACTGCCGCTGGCTCCCCCGGACTGGCCCTTGCCTACCGCAAGGACTGGGCCACGGCCCGCTGATGATCCTGTTCTTCTGCAGCTATCTGGGCACGCAATCCCGAGCCACCGGCTGGATCGCAGGAAACACCATTTTTTCGATCCCGGGGTTTCCAGCATAAGAATTAGCGGGCCGTCAGCGCGAGATTGGGGACGCTTCAGAGGCCACCGCCTCCACGGAAAACGGCAGCTTGGATGGGAATCCGGCCCGCAGAGCGATACCTCCGTCAAGCGGTCCAGATGGGATGGGACCGGCGGCGGGTGAGCAGCAGGAAGGATGAAAGCCCCGCCAGAGCCGCAGCCGACGGCTCCGGCACGCCAGTGATGGCCGCTATCGCGTCGGCGGAAGCCGAGATACTACTGAAATAGTATCTGGTGCCCGAATCAGCGGGGCCTTGCAGGGTCCAGGCACCATCCTCAAGCCGGTAGTAACCGGACGGATCAAAAAGCGCTGCGTTGAACGCGCCAACTCCAGAGGCATTCAGGGCGAATGTGTCTCCCCCGTAGTTGATCCCGGCCAGCTTCCAGATATTGTCCACGTCGAGCACGAAGGTGCCGCCTCCGGAATCGAAAGCGCTGAGCCCCGATTGATCTGAGCCGCCACCGAAACTGGAAAATAGAAAATCTCCGAGTGTCCCGATCGTTGCGACGCCCTCGATTTCCTGGGAGCCCCATCGTTTCACACCGTCACTTGTGCCGTTCCGCCATCCTTGAAGATTGCCTCCGGAATCGAGAATCTCCGCTCCACGCGGGCCACCCATGCCCATGGTAACCACTTCCATTCCGACAGGTGCGGCACCGGTATAGAGCTGCGCCCACTCAGCGAACGTTCCACTCACCTCGGCGATCATTAGATCGGTTCCCGGAATGAATGACTTGGAAGTGATGGAATAAGTGGAACCCTGATAGACAAATTGGCTCCATGGGATATCCGCATGAGCCGCTGTGATGAAGTGAGAGGGTGAGATAGCGGTTCCCAGGACCGTGCCGAAAACTCCCTCATACTGCCACCCCGCCCCGGCCTGTTCGCCATCCGGCGCCGTGGTGTGATAGGCCGGATCTCCAGAAGTGGCAAACAGCACGCCATAGGCGAAATCTCCGCTTGTCGAAAGACAGGCGGAGACCGCGGTTAGCAACCCTTTAGTGACGGGTGACGTTGCCATGATTATCGGGAAAATGAATGCTGACGCGGCACAACTCAGCGCCGGCGACGGCGAAGTAGAACCATGCCACCAGCGATGGTCGCGAGGACCGCTTCCGAAGGCTCCGGCACCGGCGTGGCAACGACAAAACTAAATGGAGTGGCGGTTGCAGCGAATGGGGTAATGCCATTCCCGCCCTGCCCGCTGACGCCGTAATTGCCGAGGAGAAGCTGCACCGAAAACTGGGAGACACTCTGATTGAATCTGAAAACTCCCCCAGAAGACTTGTTCTGGTAGCCCAAGGGAACGGCGGCGTTGTCATTGACCGCGTAGATGTCATTGCCACCACCGTCCTGACCCCAGACTCCGAAAGTGCTATTATAGCCGCCGTTTGGAATAAATGGGTCTCCTGCACCCGGGGCGTCGAAGATGGAGCCGAGCACGATCGCACCCGCAATGTCGTTTTGGCGGGCCAGATTGCCAACGATGAAGAGATCACCGGCCTGGAATGAGCCCGAGTCGAGCGTGATCATCAGAGTGGCGTAATAGGGACCAGAAATTCCGGACGGTCCCATGAGGCTGGCGGTGAAGCCGTCAGTGGACGTGAAGCTGGCGTTGTCGGGGTTGGTATATTGTCCCACGATGAGGCTGTCGCCACCGCTCAGACCGTAAGTGCCCGCGACAAGACCGCTGCCTGAAGATAAAAAAGCTGCAGATCCGTTCCCACCCAAGCCCGAGAAGGTCACTGTGCCAGTGCCGCGGGCACCGAAATCCACGCTCCAGTTCGGCGGAGTAATTCCGCCACCGGTATCCATCTGAGCCCAGACGGGCGAGCCGGTGGTCGAGGTCTGGTAGGTGGTAGCTCCGGACGCGTGCGAAGCGAACAAAAGAGCTGTAACAAAGGTGGATAGAATGTGGGTTGCTTTCATGTTATTGAGGGGTGGGGTGATGTCGGCTTGGTGGCGCAGGTTGGCATCGCCATCGAATAAGAGTGACGATTAAAATATGATCAGCACTTTAAAGAAAGTCGTGCGCCGCCCTGCTTAAGGACGAGATATCCAAAGGGAGATCTTGTTCGTAGAATCCTCTGAATCCTGGAGACTATTCCTTTCAGCTGATGTTGGAGGAAAAGAGCCCATTGAAGCCCGTGATGTTCCCCCCCTCCCAAGGGGTTTACCATCACGGGCTCCATTGTGCTATACCCTTACGGGCTTCCCGGGAGCTTTCCCGGAGAAGAGGGTCTGCGCTCAAGAGCGCGAATCTTGGGAATCGAAGGCATCTGTGAGGTGGTCTGAATAAGCGATCGTTTGCGCCGTGCCCACCTCACGAATGAGACGCGGACAAGCCCGCAATGGGCGATGTTGGATTGAGCGGGCACTTGGTGGAGTGAATGGTCATCGCGGGTTTTCTTTTCTAACGGGATGAAGCTTCTTCCGGTGAGGAACACACCATCGGAAACCGAAGAAACGCAGAGGGGTCAACGGCCAATACTTTATTCAAAGTCTTGAGTACTTTTCATGAAGTCCCCCACCCCTTGATGTGCGAAAATCTACGTAAAGACCGGCATCCTAGCCTATTCTTCCACTGCACCTCCGCTCCAAAAGGCCATTGGTGCGCTCCAGCAATCAACCGATCTCACGCCGCCGACTACAACCTTCGCCTCCACGGGTAAGACCAAGGTCTTTTTGAGGATCTAGGTGGAGTGGGGCGGCTGCGCCTCGTGTTCAGCGTGGATCGAGCTGATAGAAGGCCGCGCGCTCGGGGGACGGGAAGGTGAACTCAAGCTTACCCTGGCCGTTGATGACGGCTTGGCCGGCGACAACCGGCAGGAGCTGCAAGGGGGACAGACCGGTGAATTTCTTGATGCCCACGGTGAGCTTGAGCTGGTGGCTGCTTAGATTGACCGGGACCAGTGGCATGCCGGGATGCATGGCCTGGAGCTGGGCCACTGAATAGACGCCCGTGACGTTTGCGCCGGCCTGGAGGATGGCCACGAGCTCCTCATCGTTGACCTGCCAGTCGAAGCCAAGTGAGGAGAGCTGGAGTTCGAGCACGTCGTTCAGGCCATCGCCATCGGTGTCGTGGTCGAGTCCCAGCGATTGGCCGGTGAGGGTGACATCGAAGGAAGGATGGTTGGTGGCATTGCCGGTGATCCGCAGCACGGCGAGGCGGCTGCCAACGGCCTGCGGGACGAAGCCGACATCAAAGGCTGCGGTCTCATCCACCATCAGCGTCCGCGGCAAGCCGGGACGCTGGACGGAGAAGTCCGCGGTATCGCCCGACAGCAACTGGATGCCGGTAACGGTCATCGGGGCGGTGCCGACGTTGCGGAGGACCACGGTCTGGGTATCGCCAGGCTGGTTCACGGGAGCATTGCCAAAGTGGATGCTGGCCGAGCCACTGATCAGACCGGTGCCGGGCGGTTGCTCGACCTGCATCTGCGGTGAGGGCGGATCCGGATCGAAGAAATAAGCAGCGCCACGGTCAAAGCTGGCGCCGTCATCCAAGGGCGCGCCGACGACAATGTTATCGTTATAAACGGCGACATTGAAGCCGAAGAGATCGCCAGCCCGATGGTCCAAACAGTCGAGCACGTCGACGGGTACAGCCGGAGTAGCCGAGGTCATATCGTAGACATAGACGCCGCCGGAATCGACAGCGCCATCGTCAATCTCCGGGCCGCCGATCGCGATGCGAGAACCGGAAATGGCGACAGAGAAGCCGAAGGTGTCCTCGGGATTAGGATCGGGGTTATGGAGCACGAGGAAGGGAGAGGTGCCGGGCAGATCCGCCAGCGAGTAGACATAGGCGCTACCGGCATCGCGGGCTCCAGTGTCATTGAGATGCGCGCCGATCACTGCCCAATCCACGGACAAGCCCACGGCGTGGCCGAAGAAGTCATCCGTGGTGGGGGCGGGATTGTCGAAGGTGGCGATGGGCACCAAGGGGTTGGCGCTCGATAGATCGTAGAGATAGGCACTGCCGGCATTGGGCGCGCCGGTGTCGTTGTTATACGCGCCCACCAGAACCTGGGAGCCACAGACGGCAACCGAGTAGCCGAAGAGATCTTCCACAGCCGGTGCGGGATTATCGAGGACGGCGATGGGCTGCGTGGGAGTGCCGGAAGCCAACTCATAGACGTAGGCGCTGCCGGCATCGGAGACGGCACCGATGTCATTGCGGGCACAGCCCACCACCAGCCGCGATCCAGACAAGGCCAAGGCGTTGCCGAACTGGTCCTGCGCCGCGGGAGAAGGATTGAGGATGGTCAGCACCGGCGTGCCGGGCGTGGCGGAGCTGCGGTCGTAGACATAGACGACGCCGGAGTTGGTCGTGGGAACATCGTCCTGATAGGCACCGACCACCACCCGGTTGCCATCGATCGCGACGGCCGCTCCGAAGTAGTCGTTGGTATTGGGTGCCGGGTTGTCGATGATCAGGGTCGGGACATTCGGCGTGGGCGAGAGACGGTCGTAGATGTAGACGGTGCCGCAGTTGGAATTGCTGCCCTTGTCGTCATGGTGGGCACCGACCACGATGATCGAGCCCCAGATAGCGGTGGCGGTGGCGAACTCCTCCTCCGAGGAGATGCTGGGGGTATTGATGGAGAGGGCCGGAGCCGTGGGCGGGGAACCCGAGAAATCGAAAAGGTAGGCCGTGCCGACATCGCTGCCACCGGTGTTGTCACCATGGGCCGCGGTGAGCAACTTGCTGCCTGAGACGCAGACCGAGCGACCGAAGTTATCACCACTCTGGGGAGTTGGATTTTCCAGTGTGGAGATCAACACCGGCCAACCTGAAGCCAAGTCATAGACATAGACCCGGCCGGAGTCGGCGTTGTTCTGGTCATCCAAGTGATTGCCGAGCACCAAGCGGTTGCCGGACATCGAGACCGAGAAGCCGAACTCGTCGGCGAGGCCGGGATTGGGATTGGTAATGGCGGCGGCGGGCACAGCCGGTGTGCCGGAGGCGAAGTCGTAGAGATAGCAAGCGCCGGCATTGTCGGCGCCGGCATCGTGCTGCGGGGCACTGATCGCCACGCGGTTGCCAGCGGCCGCCACGGCCCAACCGAAACGCTCGTTGCTGGCCGGGCTGCCATCGGCATAGCTGGCCAGAGGAGTCTGGGGCGTGCCGGAGCTCAGGTCATAGACGTAGGCGCGGCTGAGATCGCCGCTTGCGAGCGTATCCTGCGGGGCACCGATCACCACCCGGCTTCCCGAGATGGCCACCGCCAGGCCGAAGTTCAGGCCCGATGCGAGCGGGTTCTGCAAAGACAGGACCGGCTGGGCGGGAGTGCCGGAGGAGAGATCGAAGACATAGGCCTTGCCCAAGTCGGCATTGCCGACATCACCATAGGGGGCTCCGACCAGCACCCGGTTGCCCGAGATGGCCACCGCGTAGCCGAAGGAGTCATTCTCCTTGGGGTCCGGATTCTGCAGGACAAAGGCCGGAACGGCGGGCGTGGCCGAGGCCATGTTGTAGACATAGACGATGCCAGTGTCCCCCGCCCCGGTATCGTCATCCTTCACGCCGATGACGACGTAGTTGCCAGACACCGCAACGGACCAGCCGAAGACCGCTTGGGTAGAAGGCTCGGGATTGGCGAGACTGTAAATCAGGGCACCGGTGGTGGAGCTGTAGATGCCGACGATGCCGCTGTCTTCCCCGCCGGTGTCATCGAAAGGCGAGGCAATCACCAGATAGCTGCCGTCCACTGCCACCGAATAGCCCAACTGGGTGTTGAGCTGGCGGGCGGTAGCCGGTGACAGGAAGGTATTCTCAAGTGAATAAGGAATCGGCGCGGCCTGCAACAGACTGCATGCAGCCAAGGCTCCCAGGAAGCATCCTGAGGCGACACGGTACAGCGGCTGGCGGAGGGAGGAGGACATCACAAGCGGCGGGGAGCTTACTTCATCTCCAAGCGGTAGAAGGCGGCGTTGTCAGAAACGGGAAATTGGAACTCCAGCTCGCCGGCGGAATTGATCACGGGCGTCGGCAAGACCAGAGCTTGGTAGGTCTGCAGGTCCGTCGATTTCTGGAGAGACATCGTGAGCTTGGCTTGGCCGGTCGTGGAATTGCGGGTGAACTCGGGTGCTTTCATGCGCAGGGCCTGGACGCGATTGGGCTCAAAGAGGCTGCCGCTGTTGAAGTAACTCTGGTAGGCGGCGACGAGTGCGGGGTTCGGCACCTGCCAGTCGAAGCCAAGCCCGGCCATGCGGAATTCGGAAACATCATTGAGGCCATCACCATCAGTATCCTCAGTGACGGAGAGCGCCCGTCCTGAGAGCTGGATCAGGAAGATCCCTTCATCGAAGTCACTGTTCTGGATGCGCAGGGTGGTGCTGCGGAGCCCGGAGGCGGAGGGATTCAAGGTGACGGTGAAATGGGTATCGTCATCCGCCGCGACATTCGAGCTCATGCCAGAGGTGCTGATCGAGAAGTCGGCGGCATTACCCCCCACGACCGTGATACTGGAGAGGTTCAGACTGGTGATGCCGGTGTTGAGGACATTGACGGTGATGCTGCCGCCGCCACCCGGGCCCATGGGGACCGGACCGAGGCTGGTCGATTCCCCGGTGAGGATTTCCTGGCCGGAAATTTCGACGGCGATTTCCGGAGCTGCCGGGCCGAAGACGTAGGCCGCGCCCTTGTCATTGGCAGTGCGATTGTCCGAGGGGCAACCAACTAGGACGGTGAGGCCGGAGACTGCGACCGCGGCACCGAACTGGTCACCGCCGGTGGCGGTGCTCTTCTTCTGGGTCGCCGACGAGACCGTGGGAGTCGGCGAACTCATGTTGAAGGAATAAGCGCGGCCGGAGTCAGTGGGCGAGTTGTCGAGATAGCAGCCGACAACCACGCGCGGTTCGGAAACGGCGACGGCATTGCCAAAGCGGTCATCCCCGGAGGGATCGGGATTCAGAAGCGTGTAGAGCGGAGCTGTCGGCGTGCCACCGGCGAGATTGTAGACATAGACCACGCCGGCATTGACCGCGCCGGTGTCCTTGCCGCTGGCCGCCACGGCCACGGTATTGCCGGAGATGCCGACCGCATTGCCGAAGCCATCGTCCGCGACCGGAGTGGGATTGGCCAAAACATAGAGCGGCACGGTAGGGCTAGCCCCGGCCAGATCGAAGACATAGGCGATACCCGCATCCGTGGCAGCGGAGTCATCCTTCACTGCGCCGATCACGATGCGGTTTCCCGAGATCGCCAGCGCGCTGCCGAAGTGGTCGTCCGCCGCGGGGCTGGGATTGGGAATCGTGTAGACCGGCAGCCCGGAGTTCGGGGGATTCAGTTTGTAAACATAGACGGTGCCGGAGTCGGTGGCCCCCGCATCATCGCTCTCGCAGCCGACGACGATGGTGCTACCGGAGATGGAGACCGCGCTGCCGAAGCGGTCCCCCACCCCGGGCGCGGGGTTGGAGATGACCAGGATCGGCGAGGTGTCCGGCAGATGGGCGAGGTCGTAAACGTAGACCCGCCCGGCGCCTTCGGCCCCTGAGTCCTCACCCGGGCCGCCGACGACCACGATGGTACCCGAGATGGCCACGGCGGCGCCGAAATTCTCATCCATGTCAGGCGCGGGGTCTTCCAAGGTCGCCAGCACATTGGTGGGCTTGGAGGCGGCGAGGTCGTGGACGCGGACACGGCCGGCACCGGAGGCGCCCGCATCGGTGCCTGGAGAACCGATCAGCATCAGGTTGCCATCGACCGCAACTGCGGCACCAAAGCGATCCACGGAGCCGGCGACCGGGCTGTCCAAGGCCAGCAGAGAGGTATCCGGAGTCGGCGAGGTGAGGCTGTAAATGTAGGTCGCACCGGACTCGAGGTCGCCCTTGTCATCGTGCCAGGCGGCGACCAGGACAGTGGTGCCGGAAATGGCCACGGCGTTCCCAAAGTAGTCGGCGGCGGCGGGCAGCGGCTTGTCCGGCGAGGCGACCGGGACAGCCGGAGTGCCGCCGGCGAGATCGTAGACGAAGGCGGTGCCGGCGTTCTCCGCGGCGGCGTCGTCCCGGTAGCAACCAACGGCGAGGCGGTTCCCGGATAGTGCCACGGCGGTGCCGAAGTAGTCGTTCGCGTGGGCTACCGGTGGGACGAGACTCAGGCGCGGCACATTGGGATCCGGCAGGGAGAGATCGTAGACGATCACGCTGCCGGAATTGAGGACGGCCGAGTCCGCGCACTCCACGCCGACAGCGACGAGATTGCCGTCCATCGCCAAGGCATTGCCGAGGCAGTCGTTGTCCGCCGGTGAGGTCTTGCCGAAGGAGTACTGAGGAATGGTCGGGGTGCCGGAATTGAGATTGAAGATATAGACGCGGCCGGCATTGGTGGCGCCGGTGTCATCGCGGTAGGCGCACACGGCGACGCGGTTGCCGGAGACGGCCACGGCGGCGCCGAAGTTATCATCATCCGCGGGAGTCGGGTTCGGCAGGGTCAGTTGCGGCTGCGCCGGCTGTCCTGAGCCAAGATTGTAAACGTAAACGGTGCCGGAATTGGCCGCGGTAGAGTCATCCATCCAAGCACCGACCACCACGGTATTCCCGGACACGGCGACCGAATGACCGAACTGGTCGTGCCCCGCGGGGTTCGGATTCTCCAAGGTGAAGAGCGGGACGGCGGGAGTCTGCGAAGACAGATCGTAGATATAAACGCAGCCAGCGGCTCGCTGGCCTGCGACCGTGTTGCAGGAGCCAACGGCAACGATCGGGCCAGAGATCGCGACACTGGTGCCGAACTCGCCGAAGGGCTCGGCGGCGGGATTCTCCAAGCGGTGGAGCAGCTTGCCGGTGGCGGTGTCGTAGATCTTCACCGCGCCGCAGTCCAAGCCACTGAGCGCATCGAAATTGTAAGCCGGAGAACCGACCACGGCGACGCTGCCCGAGACCGCCAGGCAAGTCCCTTGCTGCTCGGATTGCTGGGGCAGGGTCTTGGGCGCGAAGAAGGAGTAGCGCAAGGTGTCCGGCACCTGCGCGTGCAAGATCCCTGCGCCAACGACTGTCCAAGCGAGGACGCCGATCACACGAGAGAACGGAGAGAGGGGGGATGACCGGGACATTCGGGACTCGGACTGGGGGGCAGGCGAACCTTCAAGCCATGTGTCAGGAAGCACGGATCACGCCAAGAACGGGGGCGGCGGCGAACTATGCTGGGGGAGGGAGCAGATCATGGGAGGGGAGTCATGAATCAGGATATGGAACCATAACCAAGGCCCGCAGGGTTCCTGCTTGGACCGGTGAAGTCCAAGGGGGATCTACGGACCAGAAAATCTCAATGTGTGCCGCGGATAAGCTCCCCCACGTATGCGCGGCCACGAGGACGTTCGCGGAGGCTTTTAAAAAAGCGAGGCCCGATGGACCAGCCTTTTTTCGAGGAGTTAGTCGTCATTTCCGTAACCAATCCAAAGGTTCAACGCGGCAGAAACGTGGTGGGAGCCTTGATCTTATCAGCCGCGAGTGGGTGACGGATGGCACGAAATATCATTCTCCGGCTTACTACACTTACGTGATCGCGTCACAATTGAGCACTTGATTCCGGCACACTTTGCGCTGACAAGAGGCTCGTCCCCCCCCTTGCCAGTTGCCTCCGCCGCACCCCTCGGCGACCGACAATTGGCTTGCCTGACCGTCATTATTCTAAAATAATACGCCTGTGCATTCCCCCCGACTGCTGCACCCAGTACGCCTGTGCCTGTACGGATTCTCCCTGTTAACATCCGCTCATTTGGCATGGGGCTCTTCCACTCCTGGACTCGATCAACCCGAGCCCGTGGGTGCCTATTTCAATGGCGTCTTTCCAACATCCCCACCGGGTGACCCTTCGGGTTGGGCGGTGGAGAATGCGTTTCCGAACCTGAGCTTCACGGACCCGATGACCCTGCAGGAGATCCCTGTGGCCTCGGGGTCGCCGACCCAGTTTCTGGTGGTGGGCAAGAACGGCCAGATCTGGCGCTTCCCGAAGACCAATCCGACTGCGGCCCAGAAGGTCGTGGTCTTGGATCACACCGCGAAGGTCGAGACTTCCGAGGATCAGGGTATGTACAGCCTGGCCTTCCACCCTCAATTCGCGGTGAGCGGCTCCGCGGGGGAGAACAAGGTCTACGTCTGCTACAACCGCCGCGCGGTCTCAGGAGTCGATGACAATGACCGGAGCTACTGGACGGTCTCCCGCTTTACCTGGGTGCCAGCGACCGGAACGATCGATCCTAACAGCGAGTCGATCCTGATCTCACAGTATGATCCCCACCGCTTCCACAACGGAGGCTCGGCCTTCTTCGGCAGCGACGGCTTCTACTACGTCTCCAACGGTGACGGCGGACTGGGTGGCGATGGTTTCAGCAATTCCCAGAAGACCAACATTGGTCTCTTTGGGGGGCTTCTGCGGATCGACGTGGACAACAATCCGGCGAAATCCCACGCCATCCGCCGGCAGCCAGTCGACAATCCGGCGTGGTGGCTGGACAATCCGGGAGTCATCCTGGAGAAACCGGCGGATTGGCCAGCGAGCTACACCCAGGGTTACGGGATTCCAAACGACAATCCCTTTCTGGATACGGGTGGCGGCATTCTGGAAGAATTTTATGCGATCGGCCTGCGCAGCCCGCACTCCGCGCAGCTTGACGCGTTGACCGGCGACATCTGGGTCGGCGATGTGGGCGAGGGCAACCGCGAGGAACTGACCAAAGTCACCAAGGGCGCCAACTGCCAGTGGTCCTATCTGGAAGCGACGCGTGCGACCTCCAAGAACAAGCCGAACCCGCTGACGGGCTTCGACCAACCGCCGCTTTGGGAGTACGACCACACGGTGGGGAACGCCATCATCACCGGCCCGCGCTACCGCGGTGCCAAGTGGGCCAGCCTGGTGGGCAAGGTGATCTTCGGCGACCACGTGCGCGGCAAGATCTGGAATGCCACGGTGCCCGCGAGCGGCGCGCCGGTGATCACGGAGATGTTTTCCAGCTTCGAGACGGGCTACAAGAAGGGCCTCTGCGGTTTCTTCACCGATAGCGCTGGTGAGATCTACATCATGGACCTAGCCGGGACCAACAACCCGACTGGCAAGATCATGAAGCTGGCGGTGCCGGCGGTCTCCGCGGAGCCACCGCAATTCCTCTCCCAAACGGGCGTCTTCACCAATCTGACCACGCTGGCGACGGCGGCGGGCGTGATCCCTTACGATGTGCCGAACCCGCTGTGGTCCGATGCGGCCGCCAAGAAGCGCTGGATCATCCTGCCCAACAACGGAACTTTCGACACCGCCGCGGAAGACATCGTCTTCAGCGACGAAGGCAACTGGACCTTCCCGGCCGGGACGGTGTTTGTGAAGCACTTCGAAACCAACACGAACGCGAGCAATCCGAACGCGATCAAGCGGCTGGAGACGCGATTCCTGATCTGCACCGCGAATGGCGGCAAGTATGGCTTCACCTACAAGTGGAACGCGGCTGGCACCGATGCCGAGCTGCTGCACACCGGTGCCTCGGAAAATTACACCTACACCGCCAGCGGCGGTGGCACCGAGCAGCGGACTTGGAGCTATCCCTCGCGCGGGGACTGTATGATCTGCCACAATGATGTGTCCGGCCAAGCGCTCGGGGTAAGGACCTCGACCTTCGCATCGAAGTTCACCTACCCATCGACAGGGCGGACGGCCAACCAGCTTGAGACCTTCAATGCGCTGGGGGCCTTCAACGTCACGTTGACGGCGGCGCAGATGGACAACGCAACCGAATCCCGGCCCTTGACCGACCAGACGGCACCACTGGAGCACCGGATCCGCTCCTATCTCGCCACCAACTGCTCGCACTGCCACCAGCCGAATGGCGCGGGAGCAGGCTACGATGCGCGCCTGGGGATACCGCTCGCTTCACAGAATATCATCAACGGCATTCCGGAACGCTACGAGGCGCTCGGACCCGATGGCCGCTACATCAAGCCCGGGAACACATCCCTCTCCGCGATCTATACCCGGGCCGGCGCGGTGGGTAATGGCGACGCAATGCCGCCGCTTGCCAAGAATCTGGCGCACACCGCGGGCATCTCCGCCCTGCAGACCTACATCAGTGGCCTGAATCCCACCGAATTCAACGTCACCGCCCCGCCGAAGGCGCGCTACGTGCGGGTCAAATCGCTCACTGGCAACCGGACCTTCGCCGCGATCCGGGAATTCCAGGTGCTGGATGGGACAGGTGTGGTGATCCCATTCGGCCAGCTCAGCATCAAGGATGTCGATAGCGAGTCGGGGACGACGAATGTCGCCGCGAAGATCATCGATGGCAGCGTGGGGACCTCCAACCTCTGGCAGTCTGCCAGCAGCCCGACCCACCCGCACCAGGTCACGATCGACATGGGATCGGTCCGGGAGCTGGGAGGCTATGTCTACTATCCGCGGTACAATTCGAACGGTGACGGCCGGATCGCCAACTACCAGATCCTGATCAGCGAGGATTATGTGAACTGGACGACCTTCGATCAGGGCACTTGGTCACTCACCACCACCGATCCGACGACCTACGCTCCCGGCTACAACAAGCGCGCCGCGCGCACGCAATTGGCCGGACCGGTGACCCCCGTGGACGGGAGCTTCGACGTCACCGTGGTCTTCGACCAGGATGTGACGGACTTCACCACCACGGACTTCACGGTGCTAAATGGCACGGTGACGGCACTCCGGGGCTCCGGCTACTACTACGTGGCCAGTATTTCACCCGCACCTGGAGCCTCCCAAGTGAGTGTATCGATCCCGGCGAATGCCGCGGTGCCGGACCCGCTGGGCAGCTTGGCCGCGTCCAAGGGCACCTTGGCCTCACAAACACTGAACGTGGTGATCGCGGCGGACTCACAGCCGCCGACCAGCCCGGGAAGCCTTCAGGGCACGCCGGGCCTGTTCTCAGTGCAACTGGCGTGGACGGCCTCCAGCGACAACATCGGCGTGACCGAATACCAGGTATGGCGTGGCGGCGCGCTGATCGCGACGGTGCCGGGCCTGAGCTACACCGACAACAGCGTGGCGGTGGAGACCCAGTATCAGTACCAGGTGATCGCCCGTGATGGACTGGGCAATTCGTCCGCACCTGCGGCGGTAAGCGTGACCACGCTGGCCGATACGCAGGCCCCGACGACCCCGGCCAATCTCAGCGGGACGCCGAGCTTGTTCTCGATCCAACTCTCCTGGAGTCCTTCGAGCGATAACCTCGGCGTCACCGGCTACCAAGTGTGGCGCAACGGCACGCTGATCGCGACGGTGCCGAGCCCGGGCTACACGGACAATGACCGGACGATCAACACACAGTACGACTACGGCGTGGTGGCGCTCGACGCGAAGGGCAATGCCTCCGCGGCAGCTACGCTCTCGATCAGCACGCTGGCCGATACGACCGCGCCGACCGCTCCGGGGAACTTCGCGGGCACGCCGGGCCTGGCCTCGGTGCAACTGACCTGGCAAGCCTCGACCGACAACCTCGGCGTGACCGGCTATCAGGTGAAGCGCAATGGTGTGACCGTGGCAACGGTGCCGGGTCCGGGCTATACCGACAACGATCTCGAGGCCGAGACGCTCTATTCCTATCAGGTGCGTGCGCTTGATGCGGCGGGAAATGCCTCAGATCCCGCCTCTGTCTCTACGACGACCTTGGCCGACTCGTCGCCACCGACGACACCGGGTAACTTCAATGGCACGCCCGCGATGAAGAGCGTGGATTTGAGCTGGACCGCCTCCACCGACAATCTGGGTGTGACGGGTTACCGCTTGCTGCGCGACGGGCAGCTTGTCACCACCGTGCCGGGGCTCAGCTATGTGGACTCCGGTCTGCTGCCGAATACCACGTATCACTACCAGCTGGCCGCAGTGGATGCGAAAGGCAATGCCTCGCCGCTGGCCTCAGTCAACATGATCACGCTGCCGGATACGCAAGCTCCGGGGGCTCCGGGCAACCTGCATGGCGTGCCCGACTTCCGCAACGTGGCGCTGAGCTGGAGTGCGGCTGACGACAACGTGGCGGTGACCGGCTACAAGGTCTTCCGGGGCGGCAATCTGGTAACGACCGTGGCGGGCCTAAGCTTCAATGATACCGGCTTGGAACGCGACACAACCTACCACTACGAGGTCAAGGCAGTCGACCAAGCGGGCAACCTTTCGGCCGCCGCGGTCCTGGATGTGGATACCTACGGCTTCCAGGAGTGGCTTGAGCAATACGAGCTGAGTGGCCAGACCAACGCGGACTCCGATCACGGTGGCGTGGACAATCTGACCGAGTATTACCTTGAGATGAACCCGACCGATCATCACGACGACCGGAACTTCCAAGTGGTGGTGCAGCCGCAAGGTGCAAACATCCACGTGGCGTATCCAGTCTTGAAGCCGGCGGGTAACTACTACCTCCACTACAGCACCAGTCTGATCGACATCAACAACGTCGCATCGCGGATCAACACGCTGACCCGGGCGCAGATCGAGGCGATGAGCCCGGCGCAGCGCAGCAGCTACGGTGTCGATCTTCCAAAGGTGGCGAACGGATCTGGCTACTTCCGCTTGATCTTCGATCCGCTGGCGAGCCCGTAACGAGGTGATTGATTGATTCATGAAACGCCCGGGATCCCGTTAGGGTCCCGGGCGTTTTTGTTTTCCGGGGATCTTCGCCCGCGCTGTGGAGGGAACTTCACAAAGCCGGATTCGCGCCGGCGATCTTGAGTTCCCGTCCCCCGCGGGAGAATGGCAGGAGCAGGAGGCCATAGAGGGTGAAGGCCACGGCTTGGAGCGTGATCAGGTAATATGGGTAGTCCCCCATGTGGTCGAACATGGTGGGCACATTCGGCTTGCCGTTCAGGAAGCCGTAGTTGGCACCCAGCAAGAAGTTCAGCAGCATCACGCTGCCCATGTAGACCCAGCTCCAGAACACTGCGCGGCGGAAAGTCCCGGGCTGCGGGGTAATGCGTGCGCCGAAGACCAAGGCCAGCGCCGCGACTGGCACACCGCCGTGCTGGAGGAAGAAGGCGTAGTACTCCGGCGTGTTCCAATCGAAGTAGAGCGTGGGGGTGAGCAGGCCCTGCATGGTGCCACCCATGCCCCAGAGGTAGCCGATTTCGACCCAGCGTGAACGCCGGGTGATCAAGGCGACGGCAAGGACGAGCGAGACGACATCGCAAAGGTAGAAGGGCAGGGCCGTGTCACGGACGAGTTTGCCGGCAAGGCCAACTTGATCCGAGCCGCGGTAGCGGAGCCAGGTGAGGAGAGGATCGGCGGAAACCGCGAGCACCAGGATCACCGCCAGGGCGGTATTCGCCTGCTGCTTGCGGGACTGCGGCACATGGGGCGAGCGGTTCAGCCAGATCATGCCAGCCGCTGCCAAAGCGGTGCAGATGATGGCGAACCAGTGGGAAACGCCGAAACATTCGAAAGCGCGTGAGTCCATAGGAGGATATGGGGTAAGAGTTTAGGGTTGGACTTGCATCAGGCTCCGATACTGGCGCTTAGACGGGATTTACTGCATTGATTCAGCCGATGGATTCATTGATGAAATCGATGGATGGGTTGGCATGGGCGCAGGCGGAAGAAAGCTCACGCCGTTTTGAAGCCGCGCTCCCTATTCGGTTGGGACGGGCCTGTCTGGAACTTGTCCGGCGCCTTGAAGCTCAGCCTCGCCCCTCAAAGCGGCGATACTCGCACGCACTCCGCTAGCAACAGCGCCGCAAACGGGCGGATCTAGCAAGAAGGCGTGCGTCGGGCCTATGGGTGCCCTCAGCGAAGGTCGAGGAGGGTACTCTCGTAGACCTTGTCGATCTCGTCGCGCTTGGTGATCTCCTTGTCGGCGAGGTCGCGGTGGAACCAGGTGAAGCCACCGGCGTTGAAGCTGGCGATTTGGCTTTTCGAGCGATGGCGGGCGCTATCGAGGACACCGCGAAGGCGCTTCTTGCGGTCATTCTCACTGAAGCGCTGGCCGCCCTGGCGCTGTTCCTCGATCCACGAATCCAGAGCGGTGATGTCGCGCGCGAGTGGATTGGTGGCGAGACGACGGAAGACTTCACTCTTCCACTGTTCCGGCTGGAGGGCGGCAATCATGAGTTCCGATTGATCCTGCACCGCGAGGACGGCCTTGCCCTCCTTGAGGAAACCCTCGACCGACACCTTCTTCCACTCCCAGCTGCGGTCGAGGCGGCAGCCGAAGCGGCGGATGGTGGAGAAGCGGGTATCCTTTGCCCAGCGGTCATCGCGGCCGGCAGTGAGATGGGTGACCACGCCCAGAGCACGGCCGCTGGCAGCATCCAGGATCGGCCCGCCGCTGTTGCCTTGGATGACTTGGGCATCAATCTCAATGGAGGTAGGACCGACGCCAAGGATCTTGCCCTTTTCAAAGCCGACGGTGCCTGCACCCGCGGCATTGCCGGAGGCAAGCACCTCTTCATCCACCTTGGCCAAGCCGCTCTCTGGCGCGATTTCGAGGGCATTGGTGATTTGCTCCTGCACCGGGAGGCGGACCAGATCCGCGCCCTCCGCAGCCTCGAGATCGCCGAACTTCCGCACCACCGTGCCGCTGCGAAGCTTCACCTGGAGTTTGGCATTTCCGGAAATCACGTGGGCGGCGGTATAGAGATACACTTGGTCACCGGAGCGGCAGAAGAAACCGGTACCACTCGAGCGGTCGCCTTCGACCACTGCGATCGCTTCGGCTGGAGAGACTTCGGAGCGGCTGACCATCGTCGGCTTCGGCTCTTCCGCCTTCGGCTTTTCCGCGGGACTCTCCTTGGCGGCTTCGAAGCCGAAGAGATCGGTCCACAGTGGCGGGCTGTCCGCCGCGGCAATCTCCCCTTCCCCACCGGCATGGCGGAAGCGCACAGACTTCCCGGTCACCTGCTTGATCACCACGTCGCGGTAAGTGGCATCCCCGGACTTGGTCTTCACCTCGTCGAAGAACATGCCGGTGGCATGCTGGCGAACCAAAGCATGCAGACGGACATTCTCAGCCTTGAGGTCGGCAGTCTCGTCCGCGGCCATGGGCTGCGCGAGCGCGAGGCCTAACAATCCGATGGCGAGGCGGGGGACTCCGGTCATTTCCGGAAGATGCACGGCGCACCGAGTCATGCAATTCGGAAGCACTCGGCCGTATCTCTGAAAGCAGCTGTTCTTGCGGCATCCAAAGCCGCTCCCCCCCAAAAAAAGTTGGGGCGGGCACCCCTCCCCGAGCGCCCGCCCCGCCACGGTATTACCCGCAGCAAATCTGTTGTGTATGGCTTGGCCGGTTCTTCGAATCTGCCGGGTTCTGCCTAGTGCCTCTCAGCTACTTCTCTAACGTCGTCAAACGGCTTTTCTGCCGGTTTTCTTTTTCCCTCTTGGGTTGAAGGACTTTAGAAACGCGCCTCAGGCAGGGGGAATCATACGTTTGTTCGCTCGGAGCGAAAGGATAAAATTTCAATCTTTTTCCATTCTTGGCGGATCCGTCACGGAGCCTTGCCACGCAGGGCGTTAGAGAAGAAGGAAACGAGCAGAAGGACGAGGAAGACGAAGAAAAGAACCTTCGCAATAGCAAAGGAAGTCCCCGCTACTGCGGTGAAGCCGAGTAATCCCGCCACCAGCGCGAGAATGAGGAAGGTAATAGTCCAATGAAGCATGGTGGTATTGGGTTGTTTCGGGAGTTTATCTTGCAAGATCCCGGCCAAGACTGTCCACTTAGCTCAAACGATTGATTTTCAGTGATCTAGCAGCTAGGAATGGCGGCAGCAGCCGGGTTTTTGCGGTGCAAGCTGCGCCCATTGCAAGTTGCGCGATTGCATCCTGCACGGTTCTGCGGCACATCCCGTGCTTGCGTCCCTGCGGACGGTCCCCTTTTTTCCGCCCGGCACCATGAGCGAAGGCATCGCAATTCTTACATCCGGCGGCGACGCAGCGGGCATGAACCCCGCAATCAAATGCGCCGCCGATTACGCGGCCAGCCGCGGCTTCAAGCCCTGGCTGGTCTACGACGGCCTGCGCGGGCTGATCGACGACAAGATCGTGGAGGCGACCAGCGAGTTGGTCTCCGGGATCCTGCACCGTGGCGGCACCTTCCTGCGCTCGTCGCGCTCGAAGCGCTTCTTCGACATCGAGTTCCGGCGCCAAGCGCTGGAGAACCTGCAGAAACGCGGGATCAACAAGCTGATCGTGATCGGCGGTGATGGTTCCTTCCGCGCGCTGAACCAATTCTATGCGGACTTCGGCGTACCCTTCGCCGGGATTCCCGCAACGATCGACAACGACATCGCCGGCACCGACTACTGCCTGGGGGTGGATACCGCGCTGAACATGATCCGGCAGTCGGTGGACTCGATCCGCGACACGGCGACCTCATTCTCTCGCGCCTTCGTGATCGAAGTGATGGGCCGCCACTGCGGCTATCTGGCGATGGTCAGCGCGCTGGCCTGTGGAGCCGAGCTCTGCCTGACCACTGAGATCCCTTACGACCTTGAGAAGATCGGCGCGAAGCTGAAGCACGAGATCAAGCACGAGGGCCGCAACCACATCATCGCGATCGTGGCAGAGGGCACCAAGATGGCGGACTACACGACGCGCTACATCAATGACGCGATCGGGATGGAAGCGCGGCTGACGGTGCTGGGCCACGTCCAGCGCGGTGGCTCCCCGACTGTTCATGACCGGATCATGGCCTACAAGTTCGCGGTGGCGGCGGTCGACTCGCTGGAAGCCGGCGCAACGAATGCGATCATGGTCTATCGGGACGGGACCTTCGGACATCTGCCGATCCATACGGTGGTGGACTCGAAGTACCAGATCGACCCGTCGATCATGAGGCTGTGCGCGCCGCTGTGCGCTTGAGGGGAGCGTGAGCTTCCGCCGCCTTGCTTTCAAGCGGGCGGCGGCCTATGGATGAAATTGTGACAGCGCTCAAGAAGCCACAGCTCGTCTCGGTGGAAGAATATCTCGCTGGCGAGGAAGTCTCCGAGGTCAAGCACGAGTATCTGGGTGGCGAAGTCCACGCGATGTCCGGCGGGACCACCAATCACGCCCGGATCGCGATGAACGCAGCGATCTCTCTCGGAAGCCAACTCCGGGGCAAGCCGTGTGAGCCATTCGGGAGCGACGCCAAGCTGAGGGTCGAGCTTCCCCACCAAACCCGCTTCTACTACCCTGACCTGCAGATCGTTTGCCAACCGAGCCCCGGGGACCAACGCTTCCAAGAACAGCCCATTGTGGTAGTCGAAGTCTTGAGTGAATCGACGCGGCGGACTGACATGGGTGAGAAGAAGGATGCCTACCTGACGATTTCTTCGCTCAAGGTGCTCCTGCTGGTCGAGACGGACAGCCGTCGTGTCAGTGCATTCCGCAGAAGCGGCCAAGGCGGTTTCGAAGCCGAGGAGTATTCAGGGGAGGATGAGGTCATTCCGCTTCCCGAAGTCGGTGCGGAACTCTCGCTGTCTGACTTGTACGCTCGGGTCGATTTCAAGTAAGTCTTGCTATACCGTCACCGCGCCTTCGCCTCACGGTTGCGCCATTGCTCCAGCTCTTGGCGGATGGTGGGATCCGTGATTGCGGAAATGGCTTGGTCGCGGGCGGCGGGGTCCTTGTGATGCGCGTCCGCAGTCATCGCGAGCTGGGCGTAGGCTTGATCGCGGTACCAGCCTTCCGGCAGGGAGGCGGCCCAGTCGCTGCCACCTGCTAGATCCTCGCGGAAACGACCGGCGACGGCGCGCCGGTAAGTGGTCACGGTTTCGTCGCGAGCTGGCAGTTCCAGGGCCCAGCGACTAACAGAATCCGCGTTCGGCTGGCCGTTCTTGTAGAGATACTCGATCGCGTCGGCACCGTCCTTGGCGATGATCTCCCAGTCACCGTGCTCGGCCAGCATCGTGAGCGCGTTGGTGACGCCGGATTGATAGGACCAGGCGGACTCCTTGGAGGCTGCCAATAACTTCGGGACCAGGAAGGATTGGCCTTCCGGCGCGAGCTTGCGGAAATCCTCCAGCGCCTTGGCCGAATCGCGATTCTGGAATAGGCGGGAACTGAAGGTGCCCAAGGCGGCTTCACGCACGGCGGGTGGCAGGTCAGGACGCGCCATCAACTCGGGAAAGAGATCCTCGTAGTGGTTGATCGGGTTGCTCTTGATGACGCCTTCCAGCAGCGTGTTCCATGCAAGCTCGCGATCCCGTTCGCCGGGCATGGCGCTGATCCGGGCCAGCCGGTTGTCCAGGGCCGTGCGATCAACCGGACCGCCGAAGAGCTTCTTGATCGAACTATTCCGCGAATCCGCCGGCAGCTTGGGAAGGAAGCTGAGCAGGAGGTCGGGATTGTCGCCGACCCGCTCGGACCAGAGTTGCAGCAGCGCGGAGCCATCAATGCCGAAATCACCGGCGAGGATCCAATCGAGCATCTCTTCCTCGCGGCCCTTGAACCACTCGCCGAAGATCCTGCGATTCGTATGGGTGGAGATCGTGCCCTCCTCCGCAAGGGTGATCAGAGCACTGCGAGGATCCTTTTCGAGCCATTCGTTCCACAGCTTCTCGCGGACTTGCGCCAACTCTTGGGGCGAAAGCTTGGCTCCGGCACTGGCCCGCCAGGCTTTGCGGTACTCGCCACCGCTATAGCTGGGCTTGCCGTCGGCTGCGGATGATGAAACCGGTGTAGGCTTGGATTCCGGTGACTTGGCCGGGGCTGCGGCGGCCCGCGCCGGCGGGGCGATGGAACGGTGGAGCAAGTAGCCGCCGCCGATGAGGACGAGATGCGAGAACGCTAAGATCAGGGCACGCTTCATGGTCGGCGGGACAGAGCTGTTAGAGCTTGGGGTAGGCCTTCACCTTGGGGTCTTGGACCGCGGCCCTGAAGGCCTCCGCCTCGGCTTCCCTGCCCTGCTGGTAGAGCCCGCGCGCGGTGTAGTGGTAGAGCAGGTCCCGGCTCAAACCGGGGGGCTGCTGCTTGACCCAATCGAGCCAAAAGGAGCCGCGCGCGGTGACTTCGCGCTCCACGAGGTAACTGTAAGAGCGGTCGAAGGAGGAAAGGTTCTCGCGGAAGACTTCGCCGGGCAGGGTATTGACCAAGGCGAGGGTCCCCTCCAACTGATTGCTCCAGCCTTCACCCACCGCAAAGGAGGCGTACTTGCCAAGCTGGTCTTGCTTGCCCTCTGCTCTCAGCAGCGCGATGGCCGCTTGCGGGTCGCTGAGAGCACTGCGCATGAAGATCAGCCGGAGCATGTTGTCTTGGTCCGTTGTTTGGTCGAACTGAGGGAAGGCCTCCTTCGCCTCGGCCCACAGTTCCGCCGGAGAAACGCTGCGGGCCTGAAGGGCCAAGTCCCATTGGCCAGCATCGAACCAATTCCGCAAGTCGTTAGAGACGATCGACGCGCGGGCATTGGCGCGCTGCTCTTCCGGAGTTTGCCCGCGGGCCTCCGCCATGAGCGCGAGGTCAATGCGCTCATCGATCGGCGAGTCGGGTCCCACGCCGAAGCTCAGGATGTCCTTGGCATTGGCCCAGCCGCTCATCCTTTCCTTGCCTTCTGCGTCCAAGCGATCGATCGCGTCCTTGAGGAAGGCCTTGGCCCCCAAGGGATCGCTCTGGCTGGTCTGCATGTCGAAGGCCGCGGTCTGGACCACGCGGGCAGCCTCTTGGCCTTTGAGATTGGCGAAGATCCAGTCGAGTGCCGCAGCGCGACGATCGGCAGGCAGATTCTCGAAGGCGGTGCTCAGGAGCGCCGAGCGATCCATCAGACCTTCCAGTGACTCGATCGTGGCTCCGAGCGCGGAAAAATCCGTGGCCACGACCTTTTGGAGAGCTAGCTCGGTAAGAAGGGGACGCCACTCGGCGGCTGCCTCCATGAGACCTAGAAGCGCCTGCGCGGTGGCTTCCCGGCTCCACAGCCGGACGCCCTCGTCCGTGCAGGAATCGTGTCGGAACAGTTCTTCACCGTTCAAGGCCCGCATCGCAGCCGTCGGATCGCGGCGCAGCCAGGCGATGACCAGAGCGCTGGCATCGTCCACCAAGCCGTTCTCCATCAGCTTCTTGAGTTCGGCTGCTGGGTCGGCGGGCAGGCTGAGGCTGGCAGCCAGATCGAAGACTTTCTTTTCGTGGGCCTGCTGCTGCTCCCGCTCTTGTTGGATGGCCTCCGGGGAACTTGGGCTTGGGGGTTCCGGTGCAAAGGTGCGGCTCTTGTCGATGGCGGCTTCCTCCGCGCGCCAGGACTTGCGCATTTCGGAGAGCAGGCGGCGGCCCTCAGCCTGCCCGTCACGGCGCTCGCTGCGGCTTGCGTGCTCGCCTCCGCTAGAGGAACTGCCGCCATCTTGCGCGGAGCCCGCAGCCTGGAAGGCCAGCCAGCCAGCTCCGAGGGCCAAGAGATGAGTCGAGATCAGGACGGGTTTCTTCATTCCAACGGTGCTTCCTCCCACTAGGACACCGCCAAAGCAAGATCCCCGGAAAAACCGGCGAATTTTTCACATAACATAGCTTCCTCGCTCAGCCGCTCTCCGGCAGGAAGCTGGGCATGATGATGCCCTGGGGCTGGGAGAAGGATCCGCGAACTTGGGCGAAGTGGAGTTCCACATTGCGGGCACCCCACTTGTAGAGTTCCGCGACCAACCAGGACTCGTGGGTCTGGATCAGGAAGACCGGGGTGCCGCCACGGGCTTGGCTGAGCTGCATGTGGATCAGGGCCAGCGCAGCGTTCTCATCCCGCATGACGCCGGGGCCGAGCATCCGGCAGCCCGGGTGGTCGACCGAGGCGAGCCAACCGTCGATTTTTCCCGAAGGATCGAGATGGACGAAGGTGGTCCAGTGTCCGCCTTGGCTGCGGAGGAAGTAGGAGAGGTCTTTGCTGCGGCGGATGCCGGCGATCTCCTCCTCCAGATCGACCATGCCGAAGAGGTGCTCGGTATTTGCCAGTCTCACCACACCAGGACCAATCGGCGGCGGCGGCAGCTTGTGGTCCACCGGGAAGCGCATGTCGTGATAGACGGAGACGGGGCCGAAGCCCGCCCGGGTGTAGAGCGAGAAGGATTCGAGATTGAGGGCGCTGGAGAGCAGGCGGACCGGGAGATCCCCGGCCTTTTCAATGACTTCCGCCAAGAGAGCCTTGGCCACGCCCTTGCCGGTCTGGTCCGGGACGACATTCATGATGCCGAGGCCGACGTGGGTCTCGCGCGGGTGGTAGAAGCAGGACCCGGCGATTTTGCCATCCTCCCCTTCCGCCACCAAACAGCAGCCGGGGTCGAGGATCTCGTAGGTATCGACGAAAATGCGGCAGTCCTCCGGCTTCCCGGTGAAGATTTCGTGACCGAGCTTGGACTGATACCAAGAGTTGGTGGAGCGGTAGATGAGGGCGGCGATCTCGGCTTCCTCACCGGATTTCATGGGCCGGACGGTCATGCGAGGGAGCATGGCGGCGGATTGCCGCGGGAGCCACGAGTTTTTAGCTCATACCCGGATACCCCCATCCGAACGATGCTGTGAAAACTGCTGGAATATTCCAAGCGGCGGAGAATCCTACCGGAAGCGCTCGGAACCCGAGAGGTTCCCTGTGACGAACCAAAACCACCAAACGACGCAACCCAATGAAAGCCTCGAACGCACTCGTGGCCGCCGCTATCGCCGGCGCCTTTGCTGCCGCTCCCTTCGCTCACGCCGCTCCTCGCCTCGCCGGCAAGGACAAGGAGAAGGATGACTGCCCCGGCAAGGACAAGGAGAAGAAGGAGATGATCCTCGCCGAGAAAAAGGAGAAGGATAAGGACGACTGCCCGGACAAGGACAAGAAGAAGGAGAAGGAAGTGATCCTCGTCGCCGACGAAAAGAAGAAGGACAAGGAGGACTGCCCGGACAAGGACAAGAAGAAGGAGAAGGAAGTGATCCTCGTTGCCGACGAGAAGAAGAAGGACAAGGAGGACTGCCCGGACAAGGACAAGAAGAAGGAGAAGGAAGTAATCCTCGTCGCCGACGAGAAGAAGAAGGACAAGGAGGACTGCCCGGACAAGGACAAGAAGAAGGAGAAGGAAGTGACCCTTGCTGCCGACGAGAAGAAGAAGGACAAGGAAGACTGCCCGGATAAGGACAAGAAGAAGGAAAAGGAAGTGACCCTTGCTGCCGACGAGAAGAAGAAGGACAAGGAAGACTGCCCGGATAAGGACAAGAAGAAGGAAAAGGAACTGGTAGCGATCCTCTGATCGTTCCACCGCAATTTTCGGATCGCCCCGCGGCCAACTTGGTGCCGCGGGGTTTTTCCGTCCTTTGAGCAGGAGTGCGGCAAGGAGCGAGCGATGAGCGATCCACGGTTCACCTCAGGTGTTGAATTGGCCACAGGCATCGGCCTGCGGGTGCCGCACTACAATCACATCCTATCCGAGAAGCCGGCGGTCGGCTGGTTTGAGATCATCTCGGAGAACTACATGGTCGAGGGCGGGCGCTCGCTCGCGGTGCTCGACCGGATTCTCGATCAATACACGGTGGTCCAGCATGGCGTGGGGATGTATCCCGGCGATGCGGGCGGAATTAAGTTCGACCACCTGCGGCGACTGAAGCGGCTGGTGCGGCGGACGAAGACGCCGTGGATCTCCGATCACCTGTGCTGGGGCAGCGTGGATGGCAGCATGAGCCATGACCTGCTGCCGATTCCCTTCACCTTCGAGGCGGCGAAGAAGACCGCCGAGAACCTGCGGATCGCGCAGGACTTTCTGGAAGTGCCGTTGGCGATGGAAAACGTCAGCAGCTACGGCGAGTTCAAGGATAACCAGATGACCGAGTGGCAGTTCCTCGCGGAGGTTTGCGAGCTGGCGGACACCGGGATCTTGCTCGACGTGAACAACATCTACGTGTCCTCCATCAACAACGGCTTCGACCCGATGGAGTATGTGAACTTCGTGCCGCCGGAGCGGGTGGCGCAGATCCACATCGCCGGGCACTCGCACTACAAGCGCTTCGTCGTCGATACGCACGACCACCCGGTGATCGATCCAGTGTGGAAGCTCTACGAGCGGGCGATCGAGCGCTGCGGGCACGTGGCCACGCTGTTAGAATGGGACGGGCGGATCCCCTCCTTCGACGAAGTGTGGTCCGAGGCGAAGAAATCGGAAACCTGGCGCGCTGCTGCGATCGCCAAGAGACAGGAAAATGCGGCCGCTTGAAGAAACCCAGAAGGCCTTCTTCGCGGCTTTGCAGATGCCTCTGCGCGGGACCAGCCGTGCCAGCACGGATCTGCCGCCGAGCGATGAAGGACACTCGGAAGAATTCCTAACAAGGGCCGAGGAGCTGATGGCGGCGGGGGACAATCTGTCCTCCGCGGAGCGGCTGGAGCTCTACCACCGGCAATACTGGTTCCGCGTGCTGGACTCGCTGGCAGATGACTTTCCGGTGCTGCGACGGATGGCGGGCGAGGAGAAGTTCTGGGAGCTGCTAGAAGCCTACCTGCTGATGCATCCCTCGCGCAGCTACACGCTGCGGCATCTGGGCTCGCGGGTGGCGGGCTTCGTGGCGAAGTGGCCAGGCTTGGACGAAACGCGGCGGCGCTGGTTTGGCGCGCTGGCGGAGCTGGAGTACGCGGCGATGGAGGCCTTCGAGGCGGCAGAACGCGAGCCCTTGCCACCGGAGCAACTGGCGGTCGCGGAGCTGGAGCTTCAACCGCACGTGCGCTTGGTCTCCTTGCCGGTGCCAGCGCATCTCTGCCACGGCTGGGGTGAGTTCGAGCCGGTTGAAGATGAGGCCACTTGCGTCGCGGTGTGGCGCGGCAGCAATGGAGCACACATGGTGCGGCTGGATGCGCTGGAGCATGAACTGCTGCTGCGGATGCGTGAAGGTGGCACCTTGGAGGAGCTCTTTGCGAAGCCAATGGCGACAGAGCCAACTCCCGAAGAAGTGCAGGAGTGGTTCGCAGAGTGGCAATCGCGCGGCTGGATCACGACCCGCGGCAGCGAGGTGATCGAGCTGAAGGTGGGCGACAACGAGGACTGGAGCGGCGTGGCGGAGATGGCCTCGCAAGCGATGGCGATGGACGAGTGAAGACCCCGCCCTGCTTCACGACTCCTCCGCCGCGAACATCTTCTCCACTTCTTCCTTCGTCTTCAGAGTCAGCAAGACGGCGGCGCGCTTCAGGTAGATCCTCCCCATCTCGTCGTCGGTGACCTTCTTGTTCTCGACCTTGGCGATCGAGCCCTCGAGCTTCTTGCTACCCTCCGCAGTCAGGCTGCGCCGCAACACCTGGACGATCGCGCCCTTGTTCACATAGTAGCGGGACTCGGTCAGAGTATCGATCGTCTTGGGCTTGTCGTCGGTGGATCCCGGCGCGAATTGCCAGCTCGAGTCCTTGACCAGGATGAAGAAGAGTTTCCCTTCGGAGAAGTAGTAGTTCTCGTCCGTGCCACCGTGGTCCCCTTCGGAATAGCTGAGTTGCACGGCGGACAATCCCCCTTCGTAGCTGCGGCGGGTCAGTGTGCCATCAAGCGGCCCGCTCTCCATCTCGAACTTGATGGTCTCGGTCTTGACCTCCTTCGCTTGGCCAATCTTGGCGTAGCGTTCGCGGATCGCCGCGAGGTCAGCGGCTTCATCGGCACGCGCCGTGAGACCCATGACCCCGACGAGACTGACAAGAACAAGCGCTTTCATGCTGTGCCACGCAAGCACGCCGCCACGGCTTTGCAAGTATTCGCTTAACTCAAGGCAACTTGCGCAAGTAGACCGTGCCCGTGGAATCGGTCGAGCCGCCATGAGTGCGGGCGCTGTAGCGCAGCTGATAGCTGGTGCCGAAGGCGTGCTCGGGCAGATTCAAGGTGTAGGTGTTGTCCTTGTGCTCATTGCCGGTGCGACCGTCGTGCACATCGCTGGCGATCACCTGGCCATTGGCGAGCAGTTCGGCGGACTGGATATCGAGGCGTGCGCGGCCGGAGCTGTAGAGAAAGGTGATCGCATAGCGGCCATCGCCATCAAGGTGCGGAGCGATATCGATCTGATGCACCTTCGACTGGGTGGTGGCGGTAGCAGGGCTCCACTCGCCCACCGCCTTGCCGAGCTTCGCCAGATCAATGGCATCTCCAGCAGGAGAGCCGGCGGCGATGGCATCGCGATACTTCACGAGGAATCCGCGGGCCAAGGCCACGGCATCGCCTTCCGGCTCCTTCGTGATCGGGGCGGGCGTGCTCACCCAGGCACGCTCCCAGTCGGCGAGCTCGCGGTAGAAGTCATTCGCGCGCCAGGCCTCGCGTCCGTACTGCTGCGGCAGCTTCTCCTCGGAGTAGCCCTCGCCGCTTTTCAGGCGTGTGGAGACATAGGACAGGAACTTCTCCCAGCGGACCTTGTAATAGCTGCCAATCAGGCCGTGCCACTCTCGCCACGAGTAGTCGAAGATCGAAGGATTATCGATCGGGCCCCAAAGAGTCACGAGCTCGCGGGCATTCAGCTCGTAGAGATCCTTTTCGGCCTGAGTCGTGCCTTGGGCACGAGCATCGTTCACCCATTTGCCGAGGGAGAGTTCCGGGCGGGGCGCGAGCAAGGCATCCACGTCAGAGAGCAATTGGAGGAAGTCCTGCGAGGCCTTGTCGAAGGCCGCGACATCCTTGGCGGTAAAGGCCGTCTGAATGCGCTTCTGGAGAAGCTGGCCGTGGTTCGAGAGGACTTGTCGACCGATGTCCACGATGTCATAGCGATAGGCATCGGATGACTTGAGCTGATCGGCATCCTCCAGCAGCAGGGCCCAAGCCTGGAGCAGACGTGCCGGATCATAGGGAATCTTGAAGCCGTTGTTAGGGCCCGACTTCTTCACATTGATCGCCGGGCGGGCACAGATGATGGAGGAATTTTCCACCCCATCAGTGCCGGGCTTGTAAGCCGTGTCCAAGAGGATCTCCCAAGCCTCTCGGGCTTTGGCCGAGTCCGCACCGTAGCGGCGGCGGGCATAGTCGTGCAGCCACGCCACGGGATCGACCGCTTCGCTGCGCCAGATGCTATCGAAGGCGAGGTCATAGTAGGCCGGATTCTGGATGATGCCTTCCATGAACAGGCCCATGCCTGCGGAGTTCGGATACTTTTGGGCGATGCCCGCGAAAGGATTCGCCGCGAGCTGGCGCATGTCGCCGTGAAGGTTAATGCGATTGCCGAAGTTGTGCAGGCGCCCCGAGACGAAGGGATAGCCCCAGAAGGCATCGGTGGAGGTATGTTTCGCTCCGCCGAGATCGACGACCAATAGCCGGTCCTTCGGTACCGCGGTAGCAATGGGCTTGCGGATCGACCACGATTGCATGACCCAAGTGGACTTCGGGTCGTGCTCATCCAGCAGGCGCTGGATCTCCGCTCCCACCTTTGCGAGATACTCGGGTGCCTCGCTTGGTGGTGCGCCTTCATGGAAAGGATCGCACCCGTAGAGGTGCGAGGTGCCGAAGAGCCGCTGCTGCTCTTCGAGAAAGGTCTTGCCGAGCTTGGCAAAGAGAGGATCGAGTGGATCGAGTTGGGCGGTGCCGGGGAAGCTACACCAAGCCGGGCCATTCTTGATCGCGGCGGTGGGGAATTTCTTCGCCATCAGGCGCGGCACGCAGCCGGAGAAGCCTTGCTGGATCGGCGTCATGCCCAGCGCGCGCTGGCGTTCGAGGATGCGGCGGCCGAGATCGATGTGTGAATCGATCCACGACTTCGGCAGCGGGCCCGCGTGCGACTCGATGTTAGTCATCCATTGCCAGGCGAAGTAGGCGGGACCGACCAGATAGTCCCGCGCCTCCTCATCGCTGAAGCCGTGCTTGAGCAAGGTGTGATACCACGCCCCCTCCAGGCCGACGACCGAGAGCGGGGTATTGACCCCCTGCATCGCCATGAAGTCGATCTCGCGCTGCCAACGCTCCCAATCCCACCACGCGGCGGAGTAGGAGAGCGTGCAGTAGTTGAAGTAGATCCGGTGGCGATGCGGCGTGGTGGTGGCGAAGCTTTCGCCGACCTTGGGCAGCGGATTTGGAAGCGCCATCTGATCGCCGCACCAGGAGAGATGCGCGTGGCAGCGGTTCTTGAGATACCAGTTCAGCGCGGATGCCACGGCGACTCCATCGCTGCCACGGAGGAGGATCTTGCCATCGGGAGAGTCGGAGACGGTGAAGACATCGTGCCCCTCGCTCTTGGGCAGCGCAGTATCGACCATGAAGTTCGCGGCTTGGGCTGGCACGACGCGCTTGATCAGGTCAGCCGCGGCGAGGTCAGCCGGGGTTTCGCCGCGGAGCAGGGCAATGGAGGCGAGGAATAGGACGGAGACGAGACGCATGGTGTAGAGCCTATCAAAACGTGGCGTTTTCCTCAATTCATCATACAAATTTGATGCTTTTACGCCAAAAACTCACCCGTTGCACCGGACAAGATTCCGGTCAGACTCGCGCCATGCCCCGCAGCGCCTACGATCAAACCGGTGGTCTCGTGTATTTCCCGCGCATGTGCGAAAAGATCCGCCTGCACGACAAAGGCCAGTTGCCGGAGGCCTACCACGACTTCGTGGGCAAGGGCTTCGATGGCCGCATGTGCGCCTACTTGCGGGTGAATTATGAAGATGTGAAGGCCCAGGTGCTCTCCGGCAAAAGCGATGAAGAAGTGCTGGCCTGGTGCCTCGAGAAGGGGCGCGGACTGAACGATATCGACTACCTCGTCTGGAATGGCTTCGCGCGGAAGCGCGGCTGGCGCGATGAGGACGGCGGCTCCGATTTCCTCGCGAAGGCCAAGGCCGATCATGGCTTCAACGACAAGGCGGAGTTGCTGACGATGTTCGACTTCTACGAGTACGACGAAGGCCGTAGGTCATGAGCGAAGGAGAGCCAAAGCCACAACAGCACCCAAGGGATCCGCTGCACGGCGTGACCTTGGAGACGATCCTGCGCACCTTGCAGGAGCGTCACGGCTGGGAAGAGATGGGGCGGAAGATCCGGGTCCGCTGCTTCAACGAGAACCCGAGTATCAAGTCGAGCCTGACCTTCCTGCGCAAGACGCCATGGGCGCGGGAGCGGGTCGAAGCGTGGTATATCTACGAGAAGCGCCGCTTCCCTGATGCCCCGGGTCCAAAGGAATCCGCATGAAGGGGCATGACGAGAAGTTCGCTGCCCGCGCCCTCGGCTTCATGGGTTAGGATCGGGATCCTCGATTCACGCCGCCACCCTGGGTTCACGCCGGAACCACGGACTCCGCAAGGGCTTGCCTCGCCCTGTCAGGATGAAGAGCGCGACCAATGCCGCACAGGCGACAGGCTTCCAGCCGAAGCGCTCGCCGAGAAATGAGGCCGCGGCTACGAAGGTGAAGAAGGGCTGGAGCAACTGAAGCTGCCCAACCCGCGCCACGCCACCCAGGGCGAGACCGTGATACCAGGCGAAGAACCCAAGGAAGGCACTGACGAAACTGAGGTAGACGAATCCACCCCAGGCTGAAGCCGGACCCGCAAATCCATGCTGCGAAACCAGCCACACCAAAGGTCCAAGGATGAAGGGAAACGCGAGCACTAGGGACCAACAGATCACCTGCCAGCCGCCGATCTCCCGGGCAAGGCGGCCGCCCTCTGCATAGCCCATTGCCGCGAGCATGATGGCGAGGATCAAGGCGCCATCCGCCGGGCTCAGCTTGCCGCTACCAGAAGAAAGGGCGAAGGCCACCACGGTGCAGCTCCCCGCGATACTCGACAACCAGAAGCGCAACCCGGGTCGCTCTCCCGCGCGGAGAAAGGCCGCCACCGCAGTCGCCAGGGGCAGCAGGCCCATTACCACCGCACCATGCGACGCATCAGCCCGCTGCATCGCCCAAGCACTGCACACGGGGAAGCCGACGATCACGCCCAAGGCCACAATCGCGAGGCGCTTGCGCTGCGAGGCATCGGGCCAGCGTTGCTTTGTCAACAAGAGCAGTAGTGCCGCGGGAAACGCTGCCACCACGGCACGCCCAAGCCCGACCGCCACCGGATCGAAGGCCGCGACCGCCAGGCGCGTAGCGGGCAGCGTGAGGCTGAAGGCCATCACGGCAAGCAAACCAAAGGCCATGCCCTTCGCCGCGGCGGATGATGATGGATCCGGCGTGCTCATGGCAGGAAGTGGCGTGAGAGTTTTCCAAGAGTGGCGATGGCATCGAGCGTGCGGGCTTCGAAGGCGAAGCCACAACTCAGGCGGAAGCAGTGATTCAAGCCACCGGAGGCCGAAAAGATCGGGCCCGGCGAGATGCCGATGTTCTTCTCCAAGGCTGCAGTGGCGAAGGCCCGTGAATCAAAGCCCACAGGCATCTCCACCCACAGCACGAAGCCACCGGAAGGTTGGTTCACACGGGCACAATCGGGGAAGTGGGCCAGCACCGCGGCGCGCATCTTGGAGCATTGCTCCGCGTAGAGACCTCGGATCCGGCGCAGGTGTCGGTCGTAGCCACCGGCATCGAGGAAGCCGGCGATGACCAGCTCCGACAAGGTGCCATTCCACGGAGCCTGAATGCCCTTGAGGCGGCGGATCTCTTCGAGATGTCGCCCCGGCACCAGCCAGCCGACACGCAGGCCCGGCGCGATCGTCTTCGACACCGAGCCACAGTAGATCACCCGCTGGCTGTGCGCCGCGATCGATTGCGGCCGGTTGCCATCGTGGGAGAGGTCGCCATAGACATCGTCCTCGATCAGGGTGAAGTCATGCTCTTCAGCCAGCCTGGCGAGCTCGCGCTTGTTGGAATCCGGCATCAGCGCACCGATCGGATTCTGGAAATTCGGTTGCACCACGCAGGCGGCAATGCGGTGCTTCTTGAGCACGCCAGCCAATGCGGAGACGACCATACCGGTGCGAGGATCCACAGGGATCTCAATCACCCGCAGGCCAAGGTCGCGGATGAGGTGCAGGGTGCCGAAGTAGGATGGCGACTCCACTGCAACGAGATCACCCGCCTTGGCCGTGGCTCGCAGCGCCAGAGCGAGGCCTTCTGTGCCGCCCTGAGTGGTGATGATCTCATCCGGCACGACGTTCAGGCCGACGTCGAAGAGCCGGCGCGAGAGTGCAGCACGGAGTTCGCGACGGCCCTGCGGCGGTGTGTAGCGATAGGCGGCCGCACCATGCTTGCGCAGCACCTCGCGCGTGATCACCGCCAGCTTTGCCGCGGGTATGATGCCGTCGCCCGGCGCCGCGGTGGTAAAGGGCACGAATCCCGGATCCCCGGCGCGGTCCATCAACTCCTCGAAAATCGAGCCACGCGGAATCCGCAGCGGCTTCGAGACCCGTCCCCCGGTAGTCGGAAAGCGGTCACCACCAATCTTCGGCGGCGCAACGAAGTAGCCCGAGCGCGGGCGTGCTTCGATCAGTCCCTCATCTTCCAGACGGCGGTAGGCCTCGGTCACCGTGGAGACGCTGACGCGATGCTCGCGACTGGTGTGGCGCACCGAGGGAAAGCGCGATCCCGGCGGGAAGGTCCCCGCCTGGATCAGGCCGGAGAGCTTCGCGACGAGCTCTTGGTACAGTGGCAAGGCCGTGGCCATGGCTGGCAATCTTGGGGCAGGCGCCCGACATCTCCAGATACAGCCGCGCGGAATTCCGGCCAGTACAGATTCTGTACTCCGGAGATTTTCTGGTGACTGTACCTATCGCCAGCCCGGTCCCGCGCCATACTGGCTCCGACGGCAATTGCCGGACCTGTCATGACCCTGTTGATCAAACTGCTCATCGCCGCCTTCCTCGTCTTCTGGACCTTCGTCGGCGGCTGGCTCGTGGTGAAGCATGGCGCGCTCTTCGGCCCGCACGCGGACCACCGCGCGGAAACGCCGGGTGCCCGTTCCTTCGGCCTCGCGCACATCGGCGCGGTCTGGGTCGGAGCCTTCGCGCTGGCGGTGTACTTCTTGTTTTTGTGAAGAGCTCCCAAGGGAGCGCCGTCAGAGTTCCTTGCGTCGGCCTTCAACAATGCTCTGACGGATCTTCTCCATAGAGTGTTCCTTGCCACAAGCTTACTCGTTAAGCGAACCGATCCAACTGCCGCGGGCTGCGAGATGCGTCAATACTCCCGCTTCAGCAGATACTCCGCGATCTCCCGCAGGCGTTGCGCCTTGTTCTTGAAGGGCACCAGCGCATCCATCGCTTCCTGCGTGAGCTTCGCCGCTTCCTTGCGCGACTTCTCAAGACCAAGGATCGAGGGATAAGTCGCCTTCTCTACCGCCGCGTCCTTGCCAGCGGTCTTGCCGAGGACTTCGGTGGATTGGGTGACGTCGAGGATGTCGTCGATCACCTGGAAGGCCAGGCCGAGAGCGCGGCCGAAGACGGTGAGGCCTTCGAGTTGCTTCTCGGTGGCATTCGCGGTCATCGCGCCGAGGCGGATGGAAGTCGTGAGCAGGGCCGCGGTCTTCGCCTCGTGGATCTTCACGAGCTGGGCCTTGGTGAGCTTCTTCCCCTCCCCTTCCAAGTCCATGACCTGGCCGCCGATCAGCTTGGTCGAGCTACCGGCGAGGGCCAGCTCGGCCACATAGGCCGCAGCCGGGTAGCGCTTCGCGGGTCGCGTCTGGGCGACCATCAGGAAGGCCTCGGTCAAGAGGGCATCACCGGTGAGCACGGCCATGCCTTCGCCGTAGACCTTGTGGCAGGTCGGACGACCGCGGCGCAGGTCATCATCATCCATGCAGGGCAGGTCATCATGGACCAGCGAGTAAGTGTGCAGCACCTCAACCGCGCAGGCCGGCGCCAAGGCATCCTCCGGATCGCCGCCGCAGGCTTCCGCCGCAGCGAGACAGAGGATCGGGCGCAACCGCTTGCCGCCGGCGAAGACGGCGTAGCGCATCGCGCCGTGAATCGTGGCCGGCTTCTCCTTGGCCTTCGGCAAGAAGGCATCGAGCGCGGCATCGACTTCGGTGGCGCGGGCGGCGAGATATTGCTTCAGGTCCATATGCGGCAGGTAAAAGGCAGTGATTCACCGCCAAGACGCCAAGTGCGCCAAGTTTCTCAAGAAAGAAGTCCACCGGACGCCAAGTACTCCTGAGTTATCTCAAGCAACTTGGCGTCTTGGCGCTTCGATAGCCGCTCAGAGGATCTCAGCGATCTGCACGGCATTCAACGCAGCGCCCTTGCGAACTTGGTCGCCGACCACCCAGAGGTCGAGGGCGTTGTCGAGGACGAGGTTCTTGCGGATGCGGCCGACGAGGCAATCATCCTTGCCGGTGGTGTCGAGCGGCACCGGGAAAACCTTGTTCGCCGGATCGTCCACGACCTTCACCCCGGGCTTGCCAGCGAAGGCGGCGCGGGCGGCCTCCACATCGACGGGCTTCTCGAACTGCGCGGTGATCGAGACCGAGTGCGAGCGGTAGACCGGCACGCGGACACAGGTGCAGGAGACCTTGAGATCGGCGTGGCCGAGGATCTTGCGGCCCTCGTTGAGCATCTTCATCTCCTCCTTGGTGTAGCCGTTGTCGGTGAAGACATCCACCTGCGGGATCACGTTGAAGGCGATCTGGCGGGGATAGATCTTCGGCTCGAAGGGCAGGCCGGCAGTGATTGCCTTCACCTGCTCTTCCAGCTCGATGATGCCCTGCGCCCCGGAACCGGAGACCGCCTGGTAGGACGAGGCGATGATCGACTTCAGGCCGAAGAGCTCGTGCAGCGGCGCCAGCGCCATCAGCGAGATGATCGTCGTGCAGTTCGGATTCGCGATGATCCCGCGCGGGCGATTCTTGGCCGCCTGCGGGTTGATCTCCGGCACCACCAGCGGCACGTCCGCGTCCATGCGGAAGGCCGAGGAGTTGTCGATCACGACGGCACCGGCGGCGGCGGCCGAGGGTCCGAAATCCTTCGAGATCCCGCCGCCGGCAGAGAACAGCGCGATATCGACCCCCGCGAAGCTATCGTGGGTCAGCTCCTCCACGACCACCTCTTGGCCCGCGAAGGAAATACGTTTCCCGGCCGAACGGGCGGAGGCCAGCACGGTCAATTTACCGACCGGGAACTTCCGCTGTTCGAGACAAAGACGCATTTCTTCTCCCACCGCTCCGGTGGCACCGACGATGGCGACGTGCTTGGGTCCGCTCATGATATTTTGGAGCGGCGAATTGTAGGGCGGATGTGCGGTCTGGCAACCGAATCGTGCGCGGGCGGCTCCGGCTTTTACCTTGCGCGCCCTATCTGATCCGTTAGACTCGGTCTGGGTGCGGAGTAAATTTCGCCCTCCTGATAACCAACCGAAAGCAACTACCATGAAGCTCATCAAAGCCGTCTCCCTTACCGCCGCCGCTCTTGGCACCCTGCTCGCCGCTTCCTGCTGCGAAAGCAAGTCCGCTCCCGCTCCCGCCGCCCCGTCCTACGTGGCTCCGTCCAAGTAAGTAGGCTGGGTCGGACTGCACTGACCCACGAGGTCCTTGCATGATGACTCAACGCAGGGTGGACCACCCGCGGGTCCACCCTGCTATTTTTTTTGCGCTTCAATCATTTTTCTAGCGAAATCCATAAAACCCCTTTTGACTCCAGCCATGTTCCGCGCCATCGCCATTGTTTGCCTCACTGCTTCCGCCTTCGTTTCCGCTTCCTGCTGCTGCACCAGCGAGCCCAAGGCCCATCCGCTGCGCCCGCTGCCGCAGTTCCAAGAAGTTCCGGCCGCTCCTGAAGTTCACTACTCGAAGTAATCAGGCATAGGCGATCCGCTCGCGGAAATCCGATTTTTGAAAAGCCCCCGCCCTTATCCGGCGGGGGTTTTTTTGTGGCTTTTGTGCCTACTACGTAAAGCCACGAGGGGGATCTAACACTACGAGATTGCCAGATGAAATCTATCCGGGTAATCGAAGAAACCTCCCAAGATGAAAACCCCGGATAATCGCGTACGCTTCCAAGCGCCCAGCCGCCACTACCACCGCCATCGCGTGGACGACGCGAACGAGGCTTGGGACCGCTGGATCGGCAATGACACTGAAAAGAAAGCGAAGGGAAAGTTCATGACCTTCGCCCTTTGGACCCTTGTAAGCGTGGGCTTCCTCGGGGTGATCGGGGTCATGTGCTACCAATTGTTCTAGGCGGCCCTAAGTATTCTCCCGCCGGGGCGCACGGGATCGCGCTTTGACAATCGCCGGCCTCTGACCCACGGTGCCCGCCCGCCGGACCTCCGGCGTGCACACCATGGGCAAGAGCCTCTATCAAAAAGTCTGGGACGCCCACACCGTGGGCAAGTTGGCCGACGGTCGCACACAGCTTTTCATCGGCACTCACCTCATTCACGAGGTGACCTCGCCACAGGCCTTCGGCATGCTCCGGGATCTCGGCCTGACGGTGAAATATCCCGCTCGCACCTTCGCGACGGTTGACCACATCGTGCCCACGGAAAATCAGGATCAGCCCGTCGACCCGCTTGCGGCGGAGATGATGGCCGCCCTGCAGAGCAATTGCGACGACTTCGGCGTGACCTACTTCGACCTGAAGTCCGGCAAGCAGGGCATCGTCCACGTGGTGGGCCCTGAGCAGGGCATCACCCAGCCAGGCACCACCATCGCCTGTGGCGACTCCCACACGGCCACCCACGGTGCCTTCGGCGCGATCGCTTTCGGCATCGGCACCACCCAGGTGCGGGACGTGCTGGCAACCCAGACGATGGCCATGGAGCCCCTGAAGGTCCGCCGCATCGAGGTCACCGGCAAGCTCCGCCCCGGCGTCTACGCCAAGGACGTGACCCTTCACATCATCCGCATCCTCGGCGCCAAGGGAGGCATCGGCTTCGCCTACGAATACGCGGGCGACGTCTTCGATGCGATGTCGATGGAAGAGCGCATGACCGTCTGCAACATGGCGATCGAAGGCGGTGCCCGCTGCGGCTACGTCAATCCGGACGCCAAGACGGTGGCCTACCTGCAGGGGCGCCCTTACGTGGATATGAGTGACTTCGACGCCACCGCCGCGCGCTGGCTGTCCTTTGCCTCCGATGCGGATGCCGTTTACGACGACATCGTGAAGATCGACGCGGCGGACATCGAGCCGACCGTGACTTGGGGCATCTCGCCGGACCATGGCATCGCCATCTCCGAGACCATCCCTGACCCGGCCAAGGCCCAGACCCCAGGCGAAAAGGCCTCGGTGGAAGAGGCGCTGGCCTACATGAAGCTGCCCGCGGGCGCGCCGATCAAGGGCCAGAAGATCGACGTGGCCTTCATCGGTTCCTGCACCAATGGCCGTCTCTCCGACTTCCGCGAGGTCGCCAAGTTCATCCAAGGCCACAAGGTGGCGGCGGGCGTAAAGGCGATCGCCGTCCCCGGCTCCCAGATCGTGGCCCACCAGTGCGAACAGGAAGGGATCGACAAGATCTTCTCCGCCGCGGGCTTCGAATGGCGCGCCGCCGGCTGCTCCATGTGTCTGGCCATGAACCCGGACAAACTGGTGGGTGACCAGCTCTGCGCGTCCTCCTCGAACCGCAACTTCAAGGGCCGCCAAGGCTCGCCGACCGGCCGCACGGTGCTGATGTCGCCGGTGATGGTCGCCGCCGCTGCCATCCAAGGCAGCATCGCCGACGCCCGCGAACTCTTCGAACTGGAACCAGAGGCTGCCGTCGCCTGAACCCGAACCGTCAATCCAGACCACCATGGCTCTCGAAAAAGTCACCCAAGTCACCGGCCGCGGCGTGTTCGTCCCCGGCGCGGACATCGATACCGACCGCATCATCCCCGCGCGCTTCATGAAGTGCGTGACCTTCGATGGTCTCGGGGAGTTCGCGTTCTACGACGTGCGCTTCGACCCCAATACCGGCGAGAAGACGAACCACCCGCTGAATGACTCGCGCTTCGACGGGGCGACGATCCTGCTCGCTGGCGTGAATTTCGGCTGCGGCTCCTCCCGCGAGCACGCCCCGCAATCGCTGAGCAAGTATGGCTTCAAGGCCGTGATCGCCCAGTCCTTCGCAGAGATCTTCTTCGGCAACTCAACCACTTTGGCCATGCCCTGCGTGACCCTGCAGGCGGCTGAGATCGAGGCCCTGCGCCAAGCGGTGGAGGCCGATCCCGCCGTCCAGATCACGATCGACCTCGTCGGCAAGCGCGTGAAATCCTCCGCTGGCCACGACTTCGCCCTGAGCATCCCGGAATCCGCGCGCGACGCGCTGGTGGCGGGCCGCTGGGACCCGATCCAAGAGCTCTTGGACCGCGAGGAAAAGATCGCCGAGACGGCCAAGGCGCTGAATTACGTCTGAGGCTCATCCATTTCGGGGCGGCCCTGCTGGAATGGCAGGGCCGCCTTTTTGTTTTCCACGATTGAAGATCCAGCCAGGACCGGGGAAAAACCCGCACCAACGGTTAGACTGCCTAACCCCTCCGTTGGGTTGACGTGGGCGGGCCGCTGGGATAGGCCTGCGCCCCATGATTGGACTCCGCTCTCTTTTCCGCCTCTTTGCGCTCTGCGCCCTCGTCGGCTCTGCGGCAGCCCAAGTGCAGGTCTCGTTGCAAGTGGCGAGAAGGAGCTTCGTGGCAGGTGAATCGGTGCCGGTGACCGTCAGCATCACCAACCTCTCCGGCCAGGATTTGAATTTCCAAGGCAGCAAGGGCGCCGGCTGGATCGATTTCACTGTGACCTCCAGCCGCGGCGTGCCGATGAGCCCGTTCGGCGATCCCGCCTTTGGCAGCATGAAGGTGCCACTTGGTCAGACCATGGCCCGCAGCTTCGACCTGCGCCGGCTCTTCTCCCTGACCCAGCGGGGCGACTACTCGGTATACGCCGTGATCCGGCTGCCAGGGCAGAACCGTGACGGCTTCATGTCCAACCGGGTGGCCTTTACCTTGGACAGCGCGCTCCCCTACTGGACCCAGCGCATCGGCGTGAGCGGCCAGTCGGGCCGTGAAATGCGTGTCCTGAGCTACAATAACGGTAGCAAGAACATGCTCTACTCCCAGGTCGTCGACCTGAAGACCGGCTCCCCGCTGCAGACTCACCAGCTCGGCGAGTACCTGAGCTTCGCCAAGCCCTCGGTGACCATCGACAAGAAGCAAGTGATGCACGTCCTCTACCTGACGGGTCCCACGGTTTGGACCCATGCGCGGATCTCGTCCGACGGGGCAATCCTCGGTGGCGAGCTCCACAAGGCGCCCGGTGGCGGGAATCCGGTACTGATGACCGCACAAGACGGCAGCGTGCAGGTGGGCAATAGCATTGTCTACGACCCAAAGGCCGAAGCCGAGGCCCGGAGCAAGGTCCGGAAGGCCTCCGACCGGCCTACCGCCGTCTACAATTGAGGAAAAGCGCGGATAAGGCCGGGCGATTTACCCTTTACAGGGAGGTCGTATATACTTAAAAAATATAAACTTTTCTTAAATCTTAAGCACTTTAGCCTTTTTCTGACATGAGCAGACTTCGTCGCTTTTTCCTTCCCCTCCTAGCTATCCTCCTGACGGGGGCCACCGCCCAGGCGCGGAATTTCCGGACCGTGGTGATCGACCCGGGCCACGGCGGCCATGACAAGGGTGGCCAATGGGGCCTCGTTTACGAGAAGCACCTGGCTCTCGATATCGCCACCCGCGTGGAGGCTGAGGTAAAGAAGCGCGGCTTCCGCACGGTGATGACCCGCCGCAGCGACTACTTCATTTCCCTGCCGGAGCGCTGCCGGATCGCCAGCCGCTATTCCGACGCGATTTTCGTCAGCATCCACACCAACTACACGTGGCGGCAGGATGCCTCCGGCTTGGAGACCTACTTCTTCTCGCCGCAGAGCCAGGCGCTGGCCTCCTACGTGCACAGCGGCATGACTTCCAAGGTACGGACCGTGAACCGCGGCGTGAAGACCGCGCGCTTCTACGTGATCCGCAATACCACCTGCCCGGCGATCCTCTGCGAGTGCGGCTTCGTGAGCAATCCGAGCGAGCGCGAGCGGATGAAGCAGGCTTGGTTCCGCCAGGCGCTGGCCGAGGGCATTGCGGACGGCATCATGCGCTTCCGCCGCGCGGGCTGATGCGCTAGCCTGCGGGCATGTCCTTTGTCACCGGTGCGGCCATGCGGTCGCTGGAGGAAGCTGCGTTCGCGCGCGGGATCACGGCAGAGCATTTGATGGATCTGGCCGGCGAGGGAATCGCGCGGCGCTTGGCCGGGCAGTTTCCCCAGCCGGGAACGGCGGTCGCCTACGTCGGCAAGGGCAATAATGGCGGCGACGCCCTGGTGGCCCTGCGGCATCTGCGGGCGCAGGACTGGCAAGTGGCGGTGCGGGCCGCTTGGCCGGAGCCGGAATGGGGCGAGCTACCCCGCAAGAAGCTGCGGGAGCTGGGACTTGCCCCGGTACGGGCTGCGGACCTGAGCGTGCCGTGGAGCGGCCCCCTGGTCCTGCTGGACGGGCTGCTGGGGATCGGTGCGAAGGGCGGCAGCCTGCGGGAGCCGCTGGCCACCTTGGCTCGCGAGATGGAGGATTGGCGCGAGAACAGGGGCGCGATCATCGCGGCCATGGATCTGCCCTCCGGGCTGGATGCCGACACGGGCGAAGGCGACGCCGTAACGGCGGACCTGACGCTCATGGTGGGCGCGCCAAAGCGGGGCATGGCGATGGAGAATGGCGTGAGAAGGTCCGGGCGCGTGATCCTGGTGCCATTGGAAGACCTGCCACTGACGGAGGATCCGGATCTAGCGTTGTTCTGCCCGGAGGCATTCCCCGGTCTGCTCACGCCGCGGCCGCACGATTTCCACAAGGGTGACTCGGGGCGGGTCGGAATTCTTGCCGGCTCGCCCGGCATGACGGGAGCGGCAGTGCTCTGCGCCAGTGCGGCGCTGCACGCCGGGGCCGGGTTGGTGAGCCTGCATGTGGAGGAGAACTTCCTGCCGCATCTGGCCGCCGCGATGCCGCCGGAGGTGATGATCCGGGCCTCGGCAAATCCGGTGCAGGAGGCATTCGACGCCGGGCACGACGCGCTGGTGATCGGACCGGGGATCGGAAATGCCGGGAGGAGCTATCAGTCCACGCTGCTGTCGCGGCTGGAACGCAGCACACAGCCGGCGATCCTGGATGCGGACGCGCTGAACCTGCTGGCGATCTCGGGGCGACTGGAGCTGTTGCGGAAGGAGCATGTGATCACGCCTCACCCGGGGGAATTCAAGCGACTGGCTCCTGAGCTCGCTGGAATGGAGCGGGTGGAAGCGGTGAAGGCCTTCACGGAGCGGCATGCCTGTACCCTGCTTCTGAAGGGCGCTCGAACCTTGGTGGGGAAGCCGGGAGAAGCGGTGCGCTTCAATCCAACCGGGCATGCCGGCATGGCATCCGGAGGACAGGGCGATGTGCTTTCCGGGGTGATCGGCGCGCTGTTAGGGCAGGGCTTGGCGGGAGTGGATGCCGCGGCACTCGGGGCATGGCTGTGCGGCAGAGCGGCGGAGCTCTGCATGGCGGATGGGCCGATCTGTGTCGCAAGCGATACCGTGCAGCACTTGGGCTGCGCAATGCGGGATTGGAGGGAGCAGCGGCGATAAGTTCACAGGGCCGTTCTGGAGACTTGAAGTTCCTCTTCAAATGTTGCATTTCCAGCACTCTAGGAAGCCAGCTTGGCCCTCACCACCCCGCCCATGAAACCCGAACCACCACCACTCCAAATCGCAAGTCCATGCCCCAAGAAGTGGACCGACATGAGCGGCGATGCGAAGCGGCGCTTCTGTGAGCATTGCCAGCTCCATGTCCACAATCTCTCGGCGATGTCAGTTCGTGAGCGCGATCAGTTCGTGGCTGAATCCGGCGGGCATGCGTGCATCGCCTACGAAGTCCGCGATGATGGCTCTATGGTGACGCCATCCCGGTGGGCTTGGCTGCGTGTTCCACTCCTGCGCACCCAGCAAACCGCCGCGGCACTCCTGGCGGCTTCTCTGCCCATGTTCTTCTCGGCCTGTGCCACACGCCAGCAACTCGGCAAGATGGCTCAGGCTCCCGAGGCTTCGACCAAGCCCGGCAAAGATGAGAATCGTCCTGTGATGATGGTTGGCTCTCCGCAGAGGCTTCCGCCTCCCAAGAAGAAGCGGTGAGCGGGATAGGCGCAACACCTCGAAAACCATGCGGGACATCATGCACAAACCGATCGCCACGAAGGAGGAGCTTCTCGCCTTGATGTTCAAGCTGATGGACGAAGCGGATGCGGTGGTGTGGCCCAGCGATACGCCTTACAGCTTCATCCAGCAGATGGCCGCTTGGTTGGAGAAAGAAGGATCGAATGCGAATCAGCCGTCTTGGGATCTATTCGCTCGAATGCTGGAGGCAGGGCGAGGCGATGAAGGCTTGGACTAAAAAAAGGAGCATGAATGGATCACGCTCCAAAAGATCTCATCCGTGAACGATCCTCAAAGTAACGCCGCGGCACCCGGAGCAGCCTTCCTCGTCTTCAAGGAAAGGCTCTCCGACTCGCCCTTCGTCGAGAGAATCTGGCGGAGCCATAGCGAGGGTGCAGGCACATTGCATTCGATCGCGGCTTGTCACTGGGAAATGGTGGTCTCGCGCTTCGAGGGAAAGACCTCGATGATTGTGCGCGGACCGGAGACCCTGGTGAGCACCGCGGAATGCCCTGCGGGAGGCGAGTGGTTCGCGATCCGCTTCAAGCTCGGGACCTTCATGCCGGCGCTTCGTCCGGGGACGCTTCAGAACCGGAATGATGTGACCTTACCCGATGCCTCTTCCAAGGCATTTTGGTTGAATGGCTCTGCTTGGGAGTACCCTGACTTCGAGAATGCGGAGACTTTTGTGAGTCGGCTGGTGCGCAAGGGGTTGGTGGCCGAAGATCCGTTGGTCGCCTCAATACTTCGTGGTGAGCCGAACGATCTAACAGCACGGACCGAGCAACGCCGCTTCGTGCAGGTCACGGGCATGACCCGCGGCACCATCGAGCAAATCGAGAGAGCCCGCCACGCCACCAATCTCCTGAAGGCAGGCAGGCCGCTGATCGATGCCGGCCTCGAAGCGGGCTACTACGATCAGGCGCACTTCACGCGTTCGCTGAAACGCTGGATCGGCCAGACGCCTGCACAGGTCGCCCGCGCGGAGGAGCAACTGTCGTTCTTATACAATACGGAGCCACGGTAGTTCTTCTATGCCGTGGGAATGCCAATCGAAAACCAAGCTCCCACCGCAAGCCTCTGGGCCGGCGGAATCATCAGCGGCCTGATCATCGCTTTCCTGATCTTTGACGGGGTGACCAAGCTCATCCGGGTCGCACCCGTGGTGGAGGCATCGTCCAAACTCGGGATTCCTCCCGAGACGCTGCCCTCGATCGGCCTGCTGCTGCTCGCCTGCACTGCCCTTTATTCTGTGCCCAAGACCGCCATCCTCGGAACAGTTCTTCTAACCGCCTACTTGGGGGGAGCCGCCGCGATTCACGTCCGCGCCGCGGCTGGCACATTCCCCGTGGTCTTCTCCGTTGCCTTCGGGCTTTTGACCTGGCTGGGCCTGGTATTGCGCGAGCCGCGGCTCATCAAGCTGATCCTCTTCCGCCAGTGGTAAGCTAGCTGCCGATCCTCCTTTCCCACCACCATGTCATTCCAAGCCTACCTCACCAACATTCAGGCCAAGACCGGAAAGAGCCCCGCGGAGTTCCGCGCCCTCGCCGAGCAAAAAGGATTCACCCGCAACGGGCAGCTCGCACCCGGCGTGAAGGCCGACGCGATCGTCGCTTGGCTCAAGGAGGATTTCGAACTCGGTCACGGCCATGCCATGGCCATCGTGGCCTTGCTGAAGGGGAGCAAGAGAGAGGGTGACGATTGAGTCTCCGGCATTTCTCGGCCGACTTGGTTCTCGCTTCGCAGCAGGTCCAACGGCACTCTGCCCTGCATAGGAACGCAAGATCGTGGCAGAATCCATTTCATCCGATTTCGTGAAACGCGCCTCCGCCATCGCGCTCGAGGCCCATGCCGGCCAATTCCGCCGCGACGGGACCACACCCTACGTGCGCCATCCTGAAGCGGTCGCAGCGCGGGTCGCCGGGGATCCGCTGGCTGAAGCTGTGGCATGGCTCCATGACGTTTTGGAGGACACGGCGGTCACACCAGAGATGCTCCGCAGTGAAGGGATTCCGGAAGAAGTAATCGCCGCCGTCGCGATGCTGACCAAGCCGGACGGGGCCGACTACGAAGAATACCTGCGGGCGATCAAAGCCAATCCGCTGGCGAAGAAGGTGAAGCTCGCCGACATGCTCTCGAACTTAGGCGATCAGCCCTCCGAGAAGCAGATCCTGAAGTACGCGAAGGGTCTAACCATCCTCCTGACCTGAGCGGTCCCAACGAAGGCGACTTGCGGACCGCCAGCCCTGCCAACAGTCAGAAGAATGCCACGAGAGTATTACGGATGCTCGTTTCGCCACGAAGGTGCAGACCGGTATTTGATTTGGTATGCGGATGAACCTGACGGCGTTTACATCGACCGAGCTGGATATGCCCCGACCTTTCCCGATGATCGCCTGCTGGTCGAGTATGCCCGGGTTCACGGGCTTGCTCCGATCTCGATTCAGAAGCCGGTATTGCATGATTTGGATTCGGCCGAGCGGTTCGCCGGAGAATCCACCGCCATTCAGTTCGATTGTCCCGAGATTCTGAAGGCGTGGAACCTATTCGGAGATTTCGCCCACAGCCTCGACACCTCCTTGGGAGCGAGCTTCCGCGAATTCGACGAGACCCTGAATCCGGTTTACGACAAGGTTTTCCGCAGCTGCAATCTTCCGGCAATGACCCCGAAGAGCGAGGAGTATCACCCGGTCTGGAGTGCCGGCGAGATCGACAGGATCCAGAAGCTGTTGAAGGTCGGATTCGCGCTTTTCCGATCCGCCGTGCGACCCTTTTCACCAGGCGAGGAATAGCCGCTGGTTGAAACCGATCCCCGCCGCGTGCTATCAAACAATCAGCCCATGGCTACGCCGAAAGAAATCATCAAGCTCGGCCAGATCGAGATTCGCTTCCTGCTCGACGGTGACGATACGAACGGGACGCTTTCGATGTTCGAGTTCATCGTGCCGCCGGGCGCCCGGGTCCCAGCTCCGCACTATCATGAGGAGTTCGATGAAATCGCCTACGGGATTGAAGGCACCCTCTCCTTCACGGTGGATGGCAAGTGCAACGAGATCGGTCCGGGTGAGCGTTGCTTCATTCCACGCGGCGCCATCCATCATTTCGAAAATGCCGGTGAGGTGACGAGCCGCACCCTCGCGGTCCTCTCGCCGGCCCGGATGGGTGCAGCCTACTTCCGGGAACTGGCCGAGCTGTTTGCCGGTGGGCCGCCGGATCCCGCGGCGGTGGCCACCATCATGCGCCGGCACGGTCTCATCGTGGTTCCGCCAAGCGCCTAATGGGGCGAGGCCAGCCCGGCGGCTGTGCCGCTTCCTCCAGCTTGATCAACTGGCTTCGATCCCGCTTCACGCCGCCAGCTCGGCGAAGACCATCAGGCCCGAATTCGTCTGCAGGGTGCTGATGACCACCACGTCCTGGGTGGTGCCGATCTTCTTCACGGCGTGATTTACGACGATCATCGTACCATCCGGCAAATAGCCGACGCCCTGGTGCTCGTCCTTGCCACCGCGGACAAGGGCAAGTCGGATCTTTTCACCGACGCCGACGGCGGGCCGCAGAGCATCGAGGAGGTCGTCCAAGTTGAGCACGTCGAGCCCGCGGAGCTTGGCGACCTTGCAGAGGCTCTCATCGCTGGTCAGGAGACGGGCACCGAGGAGCTGGGCGATTTGGATCAGGCCGCTGTGGATCGTTTCACCCGTGGTAGCGGCTGCGTCCTCCACCGAGACAGGAATATCCCTCGCGACGCGCATGTTTTCCAGGCAGGCGAGGCCACGTTCGGCGCGCTGACGCTTGGCCGGTGTGGGGGAATTGGCGAGAAGCTGGATTTCATCCAAGACGAAACGCGGGATTACCAGCCGGCCAGTCAGGAAGCCCGCACGAACCACCCCGGGAATGCGCCCATCCATCACCGATTCAGCGTCAAGGACCACCGGCTGGCCGGTGCTGCTGTCCTGGCGGAAGCGGACGTAGGGGATGATGAAGGCAAAATCATCCCGGCTACTGCGGAGCGCGATCACCGCACCGAGGAAGCCCAAGGTGGCGTAGAGCAGAAGATTCAAGCTCAGTGCCAATGTGGAGGCGATGTCCGCACCGTTCTCCGTCGTGCTCAAGCGGTCCCGGAACGTGATGTTCAGCAAATCGAAAATCTGCAGCCGGGTCAGCAGCCAGGCGCAAAACACCCCGACCAGCAGCCCGAAGGTCGCCGTGGAAAACGCGCGCAGGCTGAAGCGCTTGATGAGTAACTCGAACCAGACAAAGACCCCGCCCAGGAAAAGACCGCCGCAGAGACCTTGAAAGGTGGAGACTTCGATGGGAGTTCCCTTCGTGATCGACGCAATGGCATACCCGGCCCCGGCGCAAACCAGCAGATAGAGAACGCGCGCTATATTGACGGAAGCGGGAGCCATGGGGTGCTTGAAGCATCTAGCATTCCTCCGGTAGCGGCAAGCTCAAGAGAGGAAGGGATCCAGGCAGGAGTTAGAGAGATTTCAGGTTTCAAATTTGAGATTTCAAATTCGAGCAGGCGAAGAATCCAAGCCCGGGCCACTGCCCGCTGCCCGCCCCAACAAAAAAAAGCCCCGCTTCCCGTTAGGAAAGCGAGGCTCTGGAAAATTCCGGGATTGAGAGGCAGACCGGGTTTACCAGTCGTCGCCGCCGCCACCACCGTAGCCGCCCTTGCCGCCGCCACCACCACCGTAGCCGCCGCGACCGCCGCCGCCACCACCGTAGCCGCCCTTGCCGCCGCCGCCACCACCGTAGCCGCCCTTGCCGCCGCCACCA
>NZ_BATP01000037.1 GCF_000739615.1 Haloferula sp. BvORR071 | reverse complement strand
AGGGGGGGGAGAAGCAGCAGAACAGAGGGAGGGGGGACGGAAAACGCTAGTAGATCTAGCCGTGGAAATCGGCCGGGTGATGCGAAGCATGTGCACGCGCCGACATCAACAAGAGCCGTGGCTCAACCCGAAATAGGGGCATCCATGCTGCCCTCCAGCAAGACCGCCGGGGCAATGCGGATTGCGAAGCCAATCTCTCGCAGGCTCGTGACATGAGGGGGGGGTGGAGGAAAAAGCCTTACACCGCAGCGCACCAAAGGCGCGAAGTGACGTCAGGCTCGGGGAGGGGGGACGTAGGGGGTGAAGTGAAACGGTAGCAGATTATCAACCCAGACAAGAGCGCACCAGATCTTTTTAGTATTCTAAAATCATAAGATGTTCATGGATACTTAATCAAATGCAGCTTGTCCGTGATGATTTCGATGACCAGCAGCATGACTAGCAAGGCTTCAGCCACGTCACCACTACGGGATCACGTGGGGTCCGCAAAATTCAAGAATTCGGCTGGGCATTTTGCTGCCCCTCCCAAACTCCGAGGTTCCAGTAGCGCCGTTGCTGATAGTGGAAGTGTTTGGCCTCGCTCAGGAAGGCCTTGCCGATCCGCGCCAGCATGCCGAGCCCGATCACTTTACCCCAAGCCACTGCCGCCTTGGGCAGGCGCTTGGAAACGGGAGCTGATGCCAGCTTCAGACCGACCACTTTGCCCATCCGGCGGTTCCGCTCGAGCGTCCAATCCGGCGAGCAGCGCTCGGCCGGCACGTGGTGCCAGACCAAGCCCTCCGGCAGATACACGCCCTTTACGCCCTGCGAGAACATGATGAGCTGCAGGTCGGTCTCCTCCCCCACCGAGATCGCCCGACCGGGTCCGATGTTGGTGTCGAAGTTCCCGGCCCGCTTCAAATCATCGGAGAAGGCCGCCCAGTTGAAACCGAGCGCCAGCGGCTCCCTCAACTCACAGACCTTGTCGCCATAACTCCAACCCTTCGCCGAGTAAGGCAGGTAGTTCTTGAGCCATTCCGGCGGCGGCGAATCGTAGTCGACCAGGCACTTGCCCGCGTAGAACTCGCCACCGCTCTTACCTGCCGCGGCATTCGCATAGGCGCGCACACTGCCCGGGTGGATCCGCACATCGTCGTCGAAGAAGACCACGAATTCACCGGACAGCTCTTCGAGCACCAGGTTCAGCGCGGCGCTCTTGCTGCCGGTAGGAGTGTAGCGGTATTCCATCGGGAGACGGTCGCGGAACTTGTCCACTTTCGCCTCAGCGCCTTCCTTCTTGCCGTTCTCCACGACGAAAATGCGCTTGAGCGTATCGGGCCGGTCGGCATCGACCAAGCACTGCAGGGTGCGTTCCAACAACTCGCCTCGCTGGCAAGTGGGGATAATGATGATCATCGGGGGGGATGGGTGGGAGGGGTGAACTAGCCTGAGGAACTTAGCGCTTCCGGAACTCCCCTGCAATGGTGCGGAAGAACTCCAGCTTCTTGAATCCAAACAGCAGAATGACCGCGTAGACGATCCCGAAGGTCGCCATGGCCCCGATCACCGGGATCCACGCGTTGATCCGGCCATCGGCCAAGCGCATCACCCCGAGGGCGGCGAGGGCCGCCGGGACACAGGCCAGCGCTGGCGTCAGCATCGCTTTCATCACCCCGGCCAGGGAGACCGGCGTGCCTTTCACGGCCACCGCCCAGTACGGGATGAAATTGAGCAGCATTGAAATTGAGTAAGCCATCGCCACCCCGCGGGTGGAGTAGGCCTCCGTCGCCTCGCGCGGGCCGAATTTCAGACCGATCACGAAGGACAAGACGATCACGGCGGAGTTGGCAATGCCCAGCCAGCGGTAGCGCTGGGTCAGGCCGCGAGAGATCAGCAACCAACCCGCAGGGTTCGAGATCCCGCCCAGCAAGGCCGCAAGCGCGAGAAGGCGGAAGAGATCCGCGGTGGTCGTCCATTTGGGGCCGAGCCAAACCAGCACCACCTGATCGGCGAAGAGTGTGATCCCCGCGATCACCGGCATGCTCAGCGAGCACAGCAACAGAATCGCGTTCAGGTAGTAGCGGCGATAGCGATCCGGATCGTCCTGCAGGCGGGACAGCGCGGGAATCGCCACCGCACCCAGCGGACCGTTGATCTGGCCCACTGGCATCAGCAGCAGGCTGTAAGCCTTCTCATACGCGGCCACCGGGCCCGTCCCACAGAATTTACCGATCAGCACGGTATCCGCTTGCCGGGAAAAATAGTTCACGATGTTGAAGCCGAGCACATCACCGCCGAACTTGAGCATGCCACCCACGCCGGTGCCACGTGCAGGCCAACCGGGCATCCAGCGCAGGGCAAACCACGCCGCGATCGCCTTCGTGACCGCCGGCGCAATCGCCATGCCCACTAGCGCCCAGTAACCCATATGGGCACGCGCCATCAGCACCGCAACCACCACCCCGGACGCCATCGAGACGATCTCGACCGCGGCAAGCAACGAATAGCGCATGTTCCGCGTGAGCAGCGCGAGGTGCTGCAGCGCCACCCCGCCGAAGAGGAAGCTCAGCGCGAGGACCGGGATAATCGCCTTGAGCGCAGGCTGATGGAAGAAATTGGCCACTAGCGGTGCGGAGCTGGCGAAAATGGCAGCGATCACCGCGCCCAAGGCGACGTTGATCCAAAACAGCGTCGAGATCTGGCGATGGTTGATCTGCGGCCGCTGGATGGTCGCCTGCGACAGTCCCACATCCATGAAGATCGCCAGGAAACCGGAGATCACGGTGGTCATCGCAAAGATCCCGAAATCCTCCTGGGTAAGGTAGCGGGCCAGGATCCCGGTGGAGATGAAACGCAGTCCCATCCCGCTAATCCGTGCGAAGGACATCATTGATGCCCCGCGTACCGAACTTTTGCGAAGGTTTTGGGAGACATCCGGTGCCGCAAAGGGATCACGGCGCCTGGGCGCGGGAGTCTCGGTAGTCGGTTCGATCACGCTGTCTGCCTGCATTCCATTGGGGGGAGGAGTTTGTCAATCGCAGGTCGGCTTTTCAGCGGACTTGATCGAGGTAATCGGCGAGTTTCACGGTCAGATTCTTGCGTTCGAACTGGCGGACGAATTCCTGGTTCCAATCGGGCCGCGCCGCCCCGGATTTCCATTTTCCGTATTGATCTTTCAAAGCGGCCAGCATGCCAGCCACGTCGCCCGGCTCGCTGAATACACCGGTGCCCGCCTGCTTGACGAATTCACGCGCATCGCTCGCCGGCAGCGTGGCCAGGATCGGCCGCCCGGAGGCCATGTACTCATACGCCTTCCCCGGCACGATGCCCGCCTTCATGCCCTCAGGCATCTTGTGCAGTGGCAGGAAGAGCAGGTCCGCCGCCCTCACGTAACGCAGGCATTCGACGTGGTTGAGGTAGCCGGAGCAGTCGAACAGCGGCTTGGCGGGCGAGGCGTCGATCAAGGCTTGGTCGGATTTCGAAAGCACACCCACGCAGCGCACGCGGACTTCGTTCACGATCTCCGGATCCTCCTTGAGCCACTGCTCGAGGGCCTGAAGCAGGTAGAAGTGCGACCGCGGCAGGCGCTCGACCCCCGGCACGGTGCGGCCAAGCAGCTTGTACTGAAGCTGCCTCTTGCGCTCCACCAAGCCGGACTCGGCGTGGAAATAGCCGGAGTGCACGATCGAGAATTTGCCACCCGGAATCGGCTCCACGCTGCCACTGAAATCGCTGGCGTCGTAGCCATTGGTCAGACTCACGATCGTGTTCGCCCGCAGCCGCGGCAGCGTCCGCCCGAGCCGCCGCGCGGATTCCGGGGTGTTCATGATGACCAGAGAGGCGCTCCTGAGCGATTTCTCCATCTGCATGATCTCCAGACTGCGGTGCCAGCGGGTGCGGTGCAGTTGGAATTCGTCCAGCGCCCAGGGATCGCGCAGGTCAGCGACCCACGGAATCCCGGTGCGGCGCGAAATCTCCGCTGCGGCATCCGCACCCTCAAAGGGCGACATCGTAACGAAGATCAGGTCCGGCTTCTCCTCTTGGGCAATCTTGGTCCCCGCCTCGATCACCAGGTTCATCCAGGTCAGGCCGAAGCGGCTGCGCATGCCGAGCATTTCGCGCATCGCCCGCTCCAGCTTGGAGGGCACGTGCACTTCCTCGGGCAACTCGACCTGATGAATCTTCACCGACTTCGGCACCTCATCGGCGAGCGCTTGGTCGGTCGGCGTCCAGCGGTGCTCCTGGTTCGGCTTCGCCGTCAGCACGATCGGCGCGTAGCCGCAGGAGGGCAGATACTTGACGAACTTCAGCGAGCGCTGCACGCCGCCACCACCCGCAGGCGGGAAGTGATAGGCGATGAATAGGATCTTCCGCGTTTTGGCGGGAGCTTTCGCGGCGTCGGCTTGCGGCTCGGACATCAGGGGAGAGGCGTTCATTTAGCGCGCTTGGGGGGCTTGCCGTTGAAAAGGAAAGACAACAAAGGCACCGGGCGGATCACAAAGGCATGCAGCCCGAGGGTCGTCGCAAAGGTGAGAACCGCGATGGTCACCAGCATCACTTCCGTCTGCGGAATCATCCCCCGCAACAGTATGGCGAAGAGAAAGATTACCAGGAAGTGGAACAGGTAGACCGTGTACGCCGCCTCCGAGAGGAAGCGAGCCACCGGCTTCTCACTCTTCACCCAGCGCTCCGCGGCCCAGAACAACACGCTGGACAGACACAGCGCCACGTAGGTCTTCAGGGTGAGGAGCAAGGCTTCATACGCCGGCCCGGGATTCGTTCCCGCAGTCCGGTGCACCAGGTAGTAGCCGGTGCAGGCCACGACGGCTTGGATCCAATGGGCCTTCGAAAAGATCGCACGCAGCTGGCCCGAAGCGAAAAGCACCATCCCCAAGGTGTAGAAGGGCAGGTAATTCCCGATCGAACGGATGACGTACTGCAGGGACTCCGGAATCCCTTTGGTAAACGGGACGAAGGCCCTGAACGAGTCCGGAATCCGATCGGCGTGCTGCGGGATGAACTTGTCGCAGAATTCGAAGACGATCCGCCAGCCGACACAGGCCCCGCACACCATCAGGCAGATCGCCATGAACTTGAGCCCGGGCACCAGAGGTGCGAGACGCCCAAGGGTCCACGCCCGCGGGCTGCGCTCAAGCGAGCTCGCCATCAGCGAATCCACCGCCTTGCCCAGCAATGGAGCGAGCAGGGAATAAAAGAACAGCGCCAGCAGGAACCAGAGGTGCAGGTGCCAGTTGCCCGGCCAGGCCGCCAGTTCGTCGCCCGCCAGGCGGGCTTGGTTCACCGCGTCTAGTCCCGCACTCCCCTTCCCCGCAATGTAGTCCACAAAGGGGATCGGTTGGAAGTTGAAGACATAGACCAGATGCTTGGTCGACGGATTCAATAGCACGAGGGCGACCACAAAAGGCACGCCGACGGCGACGAGACGTTTCCTCACGGTCTTGCCGCTGCCGTATTTTTGGAGAAGCATGTAGGCGAGGAAACCTGAGATGATGAAGAACGCCTCCATCCGAACCATGTGCGAAAGATTCGCGCAGGCTTGGAAAAAGGGACTTGGGGCAACATTGCTGGTGTGCACCAGGATGCCCCAGAACATGAGGCCTGCGCGAAGCGCATCGAGGTGGACAAAGCGCTCGCCGGTCTTCACCCCGGTCTGGGGCTGGACGACGGCGCTTGCCCGCGGCTGGCGGGTGGCAGGTCCGGAGAGTTGGACGGTCTTGGCACTGAACATCGGGGGGGACGGAGAGATGCCGTGGTTGGTGGTTATGGATAGGTAGTCTAACTAGACCATTGCATTTTGGATTCCGGGTCTGGCCCGGCGTAATCGGATCCTAGGAGAGTCTCGTCCGCGCGTTCATGGCGCGTCATGTAAATCGAACTGATCGTTGCGATGGAAAACCAGAAGAAGAAGACCGATTGGTCGTAGTAGGCGACCGAGACGCTGGAGGCCACGTGGGCAAACAAGCTCGCCCCCATGCACCAGACCATGAAGCGGTCGCCGCTCTCGTCCTCTTCGGGAATCTCGTCGATCGTCTTGCCGACCCACTTGAAGGCCACCCAGGCCATCGCCACGAGCAGCAGCATGGCGAGGATCCCGCCCATCACTCCATAGGCAATGTAGTAGCTGGTGATGTCGGTGTGGTTTTCACTGAAGGTCACACCCGTGGGCATCCAGTGGCGGGTGTGGTCAGTGCCGAAGGCCCACCACTCGCCGAAATAGGTGATCGTGGAGTCGATCAGCTTCGAGCGGTGCCAGCCGGTGCTACCACCCATGCTGAGCCTGCCGATGATGAACCAGAAATGGTCCTTCATCACCAGCTCCAGCGCCAGGCAGCCGAAGGGAATGCTCCAGCGCACCAGACCCATCAGATGCCGGAATTTCCACAGGACCAGCCCGATGATCGCGCAACCGAGGCTGATGATCGGTCCGCTCGAGGAGCAGGCGAAAACCATCGTCAGGCAGGCGATCAAGCCGATCTTCGCAGCTCCCGGCCTGCGCCGCCAGAGGCCGATCATGATCGGCACCAAACTCGCTCCAACCGTGCCGGCCAAGATCGCATGGCGGAATGGACCGCGGGCGCGGAAGGCGTCTTCCCGGGCCACCACCTCTTCCCGCACGCCACCGAAGATCTTCGAGAACAGGTTCACCCCGGAGTATTTCTCCTGGATCATCTCCAGCGCGATCGGCACCAGCAGCAGCGCGATCACGCTCATGATCGAGGAGAAGTCATCCAAGTCGTGGCAGAAGGAGCGGATCAGGAAGTAGCACAGGCCGATCTCCGCGATCTTGCCGGTGATGAAGGTCGGTCCCGCCCCGTCCGCTCCAGCCTCGTGGAAGAAGCTCGCAAACAAGAGCCAGCCGCCAAGCGCCACCATCAGCTTGTCGATCGTGTTGAAACCTCCGGCAAATCCCTCGCCGCGCACCATGATCCGCAGTAGCCCGACGCCCAGCAGCAAGCGGAATACCGGCAGCCGGATCCCTCCCAGATCGATGGACTGGCCGTGGGTGATGTAGATGACCCCCATCAACAGCGGAATGGTTGCCCACTTCCGCGGCACGCTCATCAAGGCGATGGCGCTGAGCAGGAAAAAGAGGATACCGAGAATGCTCACTTTGGGGGGAAAGGGCTAGGGGGACGGAATCAGGCGACCTTGCGTTTGTGCACCTCGCGGTAGACATCCACCAGCTTGCGGCCGGCTTCATCCCAAGTCAGCTTGTCGAGATCGGAGGTTGAGGAGCCGCGCAGCTTCGACAGCAGGCCGCGGTCCACATCCAGCATCCGGATGTGCTCGGTCAGCGCCGCAACATCGCGCGAAGGATGGATCAAACCGTTCTGCATGTGCTCGCAGACCGCGCCGGAAGCATCGGAAACCAGCAACACGCAGCCGGAGCCGCGCGCCTCATAGGTGACGAGCGCACTCCCCTCCTCCACCGACGACAGCACGAACAAGTCGCTCTGCCGCATCAGGTCGGGAAGATCGGTGCGATGCCCCATCACCTTCACGCTCGGGTGCGACAGCATCGGCTGCAGCAGCTCCGCGTAGCCCGGGATGAACTCACCGCAGACCATGAAGGTGCCATGTTCCTGCGCGCCGGAGGCCAGCCAGGCCTTGAGCGCGTGGTGCAGGCCCTTCCGTGGCTCGACCACACCGGCGTAGATCATCACCAGCCCGTCATGCGGGGTGCCTTCATTGCCGGGCGCCTTGAAGCGCGAGCCGTCGAATCCGTACTGGTGGCGCACCAGCTTCGCATCCTCATAACCGCGCTCGCGGAAGGTCCGCGCCACGAAGTCCGAGGGACACAGGAGATAGTCCGCCTCGCGGTACTCGGTCTCCTCAAGGTCGAGCCGCTTCTGGTTGAAAAGGTGGTCGTGGTTGCCCGGCAGCTCGATCCCCACATTCTGGTTCTCCTTCGCCACTTCCTCGTAGGCAAAGCCGGTGTGCGCGTTCGGCCGCTCCAACACCACGGGGATGCCGTGCTTCTTCGCCGCCCGGATTGTCTTCAGTGAGGACAAGGGCCAGCCATGCACCACATCGATCTCGCGGTGGTTCGCGTTCAGCCACATCGCTGTCACCGTGTCGTGCCAGTTGCAGGCCACGTCGCGGCCAATCAGCCGATACGGCACCCGCAGCTTGCCGACCGCCAGGGTCTTCTTCACCCGGACCCCCTCGTTCAGCGCCTTCACCTGCGAACCCACGATCACGGTGACCTTGGCTCCGGCACGGGAAGCCCCATCGACCTGGTGCCAGGCGGTAGTACAAATCCGGCCGCCGCCGAGCTTGTGCGGAAAACTATACAGAACGCGTACAGGGGGACTCATCGGGGGGGGCGAGCGAGCTTCAAACGTCCATCAAGGGACGCTGGATGGGGAGGAAAAAGTGGCGAGGGACCCAAGCTGACTGAAAACCTCGCCCGGAGGGATTACGCGATTGCGTAGGGAAAGAGGACCAACAGGGGGATTGGCGGAAGGGACCTCGGGGGAGATGGGCAAAAGGAACGGCACCCCGCGGGAGCGAGGTGCCGTCCGGTCGTCCGGCACTGCCGGAGAAGTAATCAGGGGTTGGCCGTCACCCGCAGGCCTGTCGGGGCCGTCGGCGCAGGTGTCGTCCCCAGCGTGATCCCGGAGACCACGTGCGAGCCACCCGCCAAGGTCACCAACGACAGGTGATTCAGGCTGCTGGCGCTCGCTTGCTGGGTGCGGAAGGCGTAGTCCTGCGCGATCACCACCGGCGCACCGCCATCCGGCGTCACCGTCACGGAATATTTCTTGGTCGCGACGTTCACGTTGAACTCGAAGCTATACAGCTTGCCCGCCTCGTAGCGCAGGACGTTCACCGCCGCATAGGCCCCGCCGTTCCGCGCCTCGATCACACCGGCGGTGGCGAAGCGGGCAATGCAGGCCAGATCGTTGTAGCCAGCCGCGGAGGCCGGTCCAAGGCCGGTCACGCCGTCGATGTTCGCACCATCCGGAATTGCATTCCAGCGGATCGTGAACTGGCTGGTCTGGACCGGGAAGGTGACGTTCGTCCAAGCTTCAGAGCCAATGTAGGAATCACCGATTCCGAAGAGTGCGGAGGCCACGGAGCTGTTCTCAGCACCGGACTTGATCGCGATCGCCTTCAGCGTGGCAGAGGACGAAATCAGCACGGGTCCCGTGTAGGCACTCGAGGCGCTCGTCGGCGTGCTGCCGTCCAGCGTGTAGTAGATCGTCGCGCCGGAGGTTGAACTCGTGATCGTCGCCGGCTGCGCCGTGCTGAACAGGCCGCCCGCCGGGGAAATCACCGGGGTGCTCACCAAGTTCACGATCCGGTAGTCTTCGACCTGCACGCCGGACGGATCCAGCGAGTTGGCCGTCGCGAGGGCCTTGACCGTGCTCGTCGCGGAAACCGTGAAGGGACCCGTGTAGCGGGTGGAAGCCGTCGTCGGCGTGCTGCCGTCGGTGGTGAAGTAGATCGTCGCCCCGGAGGTCGAGCAGGTCAGCGCCACCTGTTGCGGGGAACCGAAGGTGCCACCCGCCGGGATGAAGACCGGCCGCGAGACGCTGGTGGTCGCCCCCGGATTCTTCCAGATGTCGTTCAGGTAGCTGTCGGTCGGCAGCGGCGGCATGCCGGAGTTGCTCTCATTGAGCCCGGCCACCACGGTCCAAGCACCGGATGCCGGAGAGCTGTAAGACTTGTTGGTCTTGGTATTGGTCACCGAAGTCCACGGCGTCGGCGAGTCCGTCTGGTTGATCGCCATGCCACCCCAGAAGGTGCAGTCCTTCGCGGTCAGGTTCTTGCCGGAGCCGTTGAAAGCATTCGAAGTTGCCTCCGCAGCGCCTCCCGGCAGCCAGGGATAGCGCGAGCGGGAAACTTCACCGGAGACCACGTAGCAGTGCTCCAGATCGAGGCCATCCACGTTGCCGGTTTGGATCGCGCAGTTATTCGAGGAGAAATAGGCGCTGTCGCGCAGGGTCATGCTGCCGTAGGAGCCACCGCTCGCTGCCGCGAACTGGAAGGTATCGGTGTGCGGCTTGCCGCCGGTATAGGGCACTTCGAAGAAGCGCGGCGCGTGGTAGCAGCCGTCGAAGCGCCACCCGGTGATCGGGCCGCCGCCGGCGTAGATGTCCGCAGAGTCATCGCTCACCACGTAGTGGTTCGGTTGCACCACTTCCACCAACTCCATCCCTTCGGTGGTAATCCCGTCGGTGCCATAGACGCCGAAGTGGCCGGTGACCTTGGTCCATGCCAGCGCCGAGCGGCGGCAGCCCTGCATCTTCACGGCACTGATGCCGGAGGATTCAAAGCCGGCGAAACAAACGCCGAAGACCTTCAGAAAGCGCACACCGTTGGTGAATTTCACCGTGCCGTAGCCGTCGCGCGGCGCCACGGTCACCCGCTGGCCCCATGTCGCGGAGCCGATGCTTTCCAGCACCGGATCCGAGCCGCTCGATCCACCGTTGCCGTTGAGCGTGCCGGGAGCCACCAGGATCAGCGTCCCGCTGTTGGCTTGGGCGGCGGTCACACCTTGGATCGCGGTCTTGATCGCGGCCCAGGAGCAGGGAACTTCCACGATGTTCGCCACCGTGTTGTCATACATGAAGGGGGTCGGAATCAATTCGGGCCAGTGGGAGCCATTGGCACCGAAGGAAACAACCCGATCGGGCTTGGCGTCTGCCGTGAAAGGCAGCGCAAGAACCGTGAGTAAGGATAGGCAGGCTTTGAGTCTCATTGAACAGGTTCGGTTTTTTCGGTTTCCGAGGGTTCTAGGGCTTCAGCCGGAGGCGACACGGGAAGCGGGGAGTTTCCACCTGATTATCCTCCGGGGTGCGACGCTTGCCTGCAGTCAGGAACATGCGCCTCACCCGATTCATTCACCGGCAAATTTCCGGTGTCTTTCCGGCTGTATTTGTTTTTTCTTTTTTAAGCAGATCCGTAATATACGGAAATTTTTTGCTTTTGAGAAGCCTAGAGTCCGGTGATTCGAACTGTTAGCAAGATGGAACTGCCCCATCGGGCCCGTTAGCCGTAGATTCCCCTAGCAGATAGACAGCCGGGGGGCTGCGGCGGAATGTTTGAAATAGAGCGGATTTCACGCCATCGCGGCGCCTTTTGATGCCTTCCTCCCGCAGGGCCGGAAATCAGGGCACCAAACCGTGCCGCATTTCGCCGATTCGTTGTAATGTCTCGAATTTCAGCGGCTTGCGATTTTGCATGAGCGTCGGCAGCAAGGTCCGGGCCGAGCGCATCGCCCGGAAAAAGTCCTTCACGTGTCCGCCGCGGCAGGCCTTCGCAAATTGGTAGCAAACCCGCGGCACCACATACTGCAGCGCCTTGAAGCCGGGCAAACACGCCGCCGCCAGCAGGATCTGGTTCCGCGGTTTGTAAAACACCGTGACCTCGCTCCGCCGCGACACCTCGTTCGCGTGGTGCAGCGCCACCAAGTCCGGGCAATGCAGGATCTCCCCTCCCCCGTCCAGAATCCGGTAGGCCAGTTCGACCTCCTCGTAGTGCATGTAGAGGATCTCTGGATACATCCCCGCCTTCACCAACGCCTCACGCCGGAAGGCATAGGCCGTCCCGCTGAAGTAGGAGGTGTAGAACTCCTTGTCCGCATACTTCTGGATCGGCACCGGGTGCCACCAGCGCGGCGTGTCTTCGGACTTGCCGTCCGGCTTGAGCAGGCGGAAGGCCAAGCCATCGACCTGCGGGTGCTCGCGGAAACGCTTCACCACCTTCGCCAGCAAATACGGATCCGGGATCGTCACATCGCTGTCGAAGCCGACCACGATCTCGCCCTTCGCCTCGCGGATCCCGCGATTGCGCGTCACCGCCGGCCCGCCGTTCTTCTCGTTGACGAAAATCTTCGCCTGCGGGAACTCCCGCCGGAAAGTCTCCACGCTGTCGTCCGGCGAGCAATCGTCCACAACGATTACCTCCATCTCGACGACATCCTGCTGCGCGAACACATCGCGCAACAGCGCCACCACACAGTCGCGGCGGTTATAGCTGGGTATTACTACGCTGATCATTGTCTTGGGGGGACTTGAATTTCAGATCGAGATTTAAGGTCTCAAATTTCTTATCTCATCGACCTTATCTTTATCTCACGCGGCATTCCCCGCTCCATATCCCTGCAGCCAATCCTCGCGCTCCTGCCACAGCGTCTGCCAGCGCCCGGCACTATCGTTGCGTCCCGGTGACTTGCGCACCCTGCTGATCGCCGCGCGCAGTCCGGTTCCAGTCGCCAGGAAGAATAGGCCGAGTTGCTGCTCCACCCCGGTCCAGTGGGTCCGCACCAAGCTCGCCTTGCCCTTGTAGAGCAGCTTCGTCTTGTGCACCGGCGTGTCGGAGCAGCCGCCCACTTCGTGGACCAGCTTCGCATCCGGGCAGATCACCGGGCGATAGCCCGCGGCGTGCGCGCGCATCGCCAGATCGGCATCCTCGCCATACATGAAGTAGCGCTCATCCAAGCCACCGAGCTTGTTCCAAACCTCCAGCGGGCTCAGCAGGAAGCAACCGGTGATCACGCCGACCTCCCGCACCGTGTCTCGCTTCCAAGAACCGAGCGATTCCGGGTCCAGGAAACGATTGCGCGGCGCGATCGTCGTCAGCCCGAAGGCGAACAAGGTCATGCTCCACAAGGTCGGCAGACCCCAGCACGAGGATGGCTCAAGGCTGCCATCCGGGCGCAGGGTGCGGCCACCATACAGGCCGTGATCGGGATTCTTCCGCGCGAATTCCACGATGGTGTCCACCGCATGGTCCAGAATCTGGGTGTCCGGGTTGAGCAGCAACACGAACTCCGCATCCGCATGCTTCACACCCAGGTTCACGCCCTTGGCGAAACCGAGGTTCTCACCCGGCTGCACGAGCTGCACCTGCGGGTAATTTTCGCGCACGTATTCCGCGGTTCCGTCGCCGGGTTTGTTGTCCACGACGATGACCTGTTGGGTGACCGATTTGCGTTGGGTGAAAACGCTCTCAAGGCACTCACCGATGTGGTCCTTCGAATTGTAGGAAACGATGACAATCGCTACGTCAGCTTTCATGGGGGGGAGTTTAAGCTAGAACGGGTTCTCTTTTGCCGATGACCCTGGCAGGGACCCCTGCGGCGATCGAGCCGGGGGGAAGATCTTTGGTGACGACGGCACCGGCGCCAACAATGCAGCCGTCGCCGATCGTAACGCCTGCTGTAACGACCACCTGGGCACCAAGCCAGACGTCGTTGCCGATGCGGATATCGCGCTCGTTCTTCGGCTGCTGGCGGAAGGGCTTGCCAGCCTCGAACTTGTAGTCGGAGGCGGTGATGAACACCTCCGGGGCAAACGAGACGTAATTTCCGATGATAATGCGGCCGGTCGAATCGCCGGCCCACAGGTAGCAGCGCTCGCCGATGTGGCAGTCATGCCCCATCACGATGCGCTCGCCGTTGCGGAAGGAGACATTCGGAGAAATGCCGGTCCCCCTGCCAACGGTCATCTTCCGCCGCTCGCTGACGTGACTGTATCCATAGTAGTGGATCAGACGCAGCGCGTGCAAGTAGTTCCGCGGATCCAGCAGGGAGCACGCGGCGCCAATCGCCTTGGAGAGGGTGGACTTCGGCTTCACGACGGCGTCTCCTTTCCATGCCAGATGAAATTGCGGATTCCCTCCACCAGCGACCCGCTGGCATGGGGGTGGATCGGAGCCTTCGCTTGCAGGCTGTCCAGCAGGTCGAGCTTCGCGAACATTTCCACCTCGTCGAAGGCCACGTTCACATTCCCCAGCTCCATCATCCGCTTCGCGGTGGCGGTCTGGTGCTCGTTGCGGTGCTCACCCAGCCGCGCCAGCTTCGGCATCACGAGGATCGGCTTGCCGTGCAAGAGCGCGGACAGGATGGTGCCCATTCCGGCGTGGCCGATGATCAGGTTCGCCGCGGCGAAGCGTTGCTTGAACTCCACCGGCTCGAAGAAGTTCACGAAGGGCATGTGCTGCGGCTCCCAGCCGCCCTCGCCGATCTGCGCGAAGACGTCCTTCCGCCCGCGCTCGGCGGCCCAGCGGTCCACGACCTTCATCATCCGGTCGAAGGGCTTGTCTGTGCCAACGGTTACGAGAATCATAGTACGTTCCCCATGCAGGTTGGACCTCCCTCGCGGGCCAGGTGCGGCCACTGTGTCAGCCACAAGTCCGCGCTGGCTCCTGCCTGCGCGCCGGACATCGACAGCTCTTCCGCATTCGCGATGCTATCCAGCCAGATTGTCCGGAAGCCCATCATCTTGCCCATCTTCAGGGCGAAGAACCCCGGCGCCGCACCGGTGGAGATCACCACATCCGGCCGCTCCGTGCGCAGCAGCTTGAATACACTCCACGCGCACTTCAGCAGGCCGATCTTGCTCGAGCGGTTCGCATCGAAGATCACGCGGAACTCCGCGTCGCCCGCATCCGCGCGGTAGCCTTCCTTCGCCGTGGCGAATACGAGTTCGCAGCCCTCGAAGGCGGGGCGCAGGCGCAGCAGCTGCACCCAGTGCCCACCGCCCGAGGCGATCGCGAGAACCTTTGGTTTCGTCCGTGACATGATCGGGGGGGATCAAATCTTCAGGCGGCACCACGACCCAGCAACACCGCCGGGACGGTCTTGAACAGGATCTTGATATCGAGCCAGATCGACCAGTTGTCGATGTACTCGTTGTCCATCTCCATCCAGCGCTCGAAGGTGATGTTGCTGCGGCCGCTGATCTGCCACACGCAGGTGATGCCGGGCTTCACGGACAGGCGCTTGCGGAACAGCCACTCATACTTCTTCACCTCGTCCGGCAGCGGCGGCCGCGGACCCACCAGGCTCATCTCACCGTGCAGCACGTTGAAAAGCTGCGGCAGTTCGTCGATGCTGGTCTTGCGGATGAAGCGGCCGATCCTGGTGATCCGCGGGTCGTTCTTCATCTTGAAGGCCGGTCCGTCGGCAATCTCGTTGAGGTGCGCCAGATCCTTCTTCTTGGCCTCAGCATCCACGCACATCGAGCGGAACTTGTAGATCCGGAAGCGGCGCTGGTTCATGCCCACGCGGTCCTGCGCGAAGAAGACCGGACCCGGGCTCGTCAGCTTGATCAGGCCAGCAACCGTGATCATCAGCGGTGCCAGCACCACCAGCGCGGTCGCGGAGACGATCGTGTCCACCGCACGCTTCGCGAGAAGCTGCAGCAGCATCTGCTCGCGGAACAAGGTGACCACGTGCTCGCCCTCGAATTCCTCAAGGTGCAAGCTCTTGAACAAATTCCCATCCTGCAGGTCCGGCATCAGCCGCACCACCACGTTCAGGTCGCGGGCATGCTGCACCACCGTGACGATGTCGCTGAAACGGGAATCCACCGGCAGGCACACGATCATCTCGTCCACCCGCTCCTTCTTCATCACCGATTGCAAATCGGGCAGCAGGCCGAGCACCTCGCCACGCTGCCCCGGCGTTTCCTGCCAGGCCTTCTGCGCGGCTTCGGTCTCAGCCACGTAGCCGACGATCTTGTAGCCAAGCTCAGGCCGCGCCTCGATCCGCGACACCACCTCGTGGGCGCGCTTGTTCGCGCCGATCACCAGCAGGAAGCGGTAGTTGTAGCCCGAGCGCCGCGCGCTCATCAGCATCATCCGCAAGGACAAACGGCTGATCACACCAGCCAGCGTAACCACCGCCCAGAACAGGAAGACGTTCTCGGTGGTGATGCTACGGACGTGGAAAACGCCGCATACGATCGCCAGCCAGAAAGACGCCAAGCTCGTCGCCTTGACCAGATCCTTGATCTGCGTCTTCAGCGCGACGAAGCGGTCGGCCTTGTAGCGGATGCAGTAGGCGAAGATCGCCACCCAGCCGAGGCCGAGCAGCAGCATTCCGATCATGTCCCCGTAGCTGGGAGTCGCGGGGACCGGCAAGGCATGGCCACGGAAGACGAACTCGGGGCGAAATTTGATTATCAGGGCAGCCGCGGCTGCGAGGGTCAACTGGTCCAGTACGCGGAAACTGTGGATC
>NZ_BATP01000038.1 GCF_000739615.1 Haloferula sp. BvORR071 | reverse complement strand
GACTTCGGCGAGGCGAACGTACGGACCCGCGTGCGTGGAGTGCTGAGCGGGGAATGGGGGTTCCTTCTGCCTCGCACGCGGACCCGGCGAAGCCAACTGGAATGGCCAGGCGGCAGCCCCCGGGACCATCACACTGCTGCCTCCCGGCGAGGAACTGGACGGGCGCACCAGCTCGGATTTCGTATGGCTCACGGCCGCCATTCCGCCCGCGGTCTGGGAACACTGCGTGAGCTTGGCTGGAGCGAAGGACCGAGGCCCCCGAGGCCTGACAGTCTGCCAACTCCGGCCTGACGTGTTGGCCCATTTGGAAAGCCGCCTGCGGGAGATCCAGCGCGGTCTGCAGGAAGAGGCATCGGCCATGCCTCCCACCGGGAAGCGCTTCTTCAACGCTGCGGAGGAAACCGCGAGCTTCGTCGCCGGTGCTTTCACCACGGCCTGCGAACTCGCCGTCGGCACCCAAGCGCCCAAGGACTCCCTGCGCAACCGCGCCCGCTTGACTCGCCGGGCCCAGGCATGGCTGCAGGAGCACATGGGTGATGCGGTGCAGGTGCCTGACCTGTGCGAAGCCCTGCACGTCAGCCGCCGCGAGCTGGAGTATGCCTTCCGCTCCGTTCTCGACCAAAGCCCGCGTGATTACCTAGAAGCGCTGCGACTGAATGCGATCCGCCGCGCCCTACTGCGGGCCAATGCGAATAATGCCACGGTCATCGACATCGCCTATGCCCACGGCGTGAATCACCTCAGCCGCTTCGCGGCGAACTACCGGAAGCTCTTCGGGGAGAAGCCCGCTGAGTCCCTGAAAGGCCGATAGGTTATCCGGCGGCAATGACCTCGACCAAGGCGAAGATCCGTGGCGTGACCGCAGGGTCATAGGTTTGCTCGATTACCACTAGATCCCATTCCGCATCGATCACCTTCACGCTCGGCTCCGCTTACGCTTAAAAACCGTGTCAGTACTCAAGCCGGTAGAAGCCACGCCGCAAACCCGGGGCTGGATTGTCGGACGGTGTGTGTTGAAAGTCGCCCATTCCCAAGGCGTCGGCCGTCACGTCGCCCACCCCAACCCACGCCTCGCCCAGACCGGGTGCAAATTTGAGGGGATAGACTGTGAAGGGCGCACCGAGAACGGCGAGCCAGACCGAGCCACCTTCCAGGCGTGAGATTTGCAACTCCGGAGAAATCCCGATGCTGCCATATTCAAAGGCGCCAATGTCCGCGCCATCGCCGCCAGGGGCGTTGGCTCCTGGCAGGTCAAGCGGCTGCATCAAGCCGCGTTGATCGACAAAGGAGGCATTCGAATGGCCTTTGTCGACGGCCACACTGTTAGAGAGCAACGCGTGGGTCTTCGTCGGGCCGCCGTTGTCCAGCAGTGGACCCAGATTCAATGCCGCGGGGGTGACGCCGATTTGATCGGACGACAGCGCCGGGGCGGCAACCGCGCCGGCGGCATTGCCGATGAGGTTGAAGCCGTCCGAGGTGAGCGGCCCGTTCACATCCGGCCCGCTCGGGGAGGTGTTCAGGGCGATGAGCGTGCTCTTGGCCCGGACGATGCCGCCGTTGACGCCGCGAATGCCGCCGCCGATGTCTCCGGAGTTTCCAGTGACGGTGCTATTGGTGAGAGTGACCGAACCCACGTTGGTGATGATGCCGCCGGCGCTGTCGCTATTGCCGCCGGGACCGATGGCCGAGTTCCCGGAGATCGTACTGTGGTCGATCATGACCACTCCGCCGGAATTGAACATAGCGCCGCCGCTGCCGGCGAAAACCGCGTTGCTCACGGAGTTTCCCGAGAGGGTGCTGTGGCTGATCGTCACAATGCCGAAGTCGTTGTGAATGCCACCGCCGTTCTGGGCGGTGTTTCCGGACAAGGTGACGCCGCCGAGCACCAAGCTTGCCACGTTGGCGATTCCACCGCCGTTGCCGTTGGGGACTTTGCCATCAGCGATCGTGAGGCCGGTGATCGTAACGGTGATGCTGGCCGGCGAGATGTTGAAGATGCGGAAATTCCCGGCCGCCGCGCCGCGCTGCACACTCAAGAGATTGGCACCGGGACCGTTGATGGTCAGATTTTTGGTGATCGGCAACTCGCCACTGGTGAGCGTGATCGCACCCCGGACATTCGGTGCAAAGGTGATGATGCTATTCGGGCAGGCATTGGCGATCACGGTGCGCAGCGAGCCCGGACCGCTGTCATTGGTATTGAGGACGAGCGGGGGCGGGTCAACCGAGGTGACCAGCAACACGATCCCGGCCTGACTCGCGACCGACTGCACGGTGAAACCGCAACTGATGATGCTGGAGAAATTCCCGGACTCCGAGTTGCTGGTGATGATGGCAAAAGTATCCCCCACGGTCGGCCTGAACTTGTTGATCAAGGTCACCTTCAAGATGCCGCCGATGGTCGCCTGCCCGGTCACCGCCAATTGGTCATAGCCGCTGCCCGGCGTATAGCCGCCCAACTCGATTTCCAACACGCCGCCGCTCACCTGGGTGTAGTCGCCATTAAAGCTGAGCTTTCCCGCGCTGCTTCCTGGCACCACGGTCCCGCCGCTGTTGACCGTCACCGTGCCGACGGTGCCGGTCCCGGTGAGCCTGCCGCCGCTGTTGACGCTGGTCGCACTGGTGATACTGCCATTGACCAGGAGGGTGCCAGCGTTGATCGCAGTCGCTCCTGAGTAGGTGTTGTTTCCGGTGAGCTTGAGAGTGCCGCTGCCTCCGGTGCTGGATTTGCTGATCCCTCCGGTGCCTGAGATGTTGCCGCTGAGCGTCAAATCAAAGCCCGAGCTTTGCACCACAAGGCCGCCGCTGCCGAGTGAGAAGCCTTTGGTGAAAGTGGTGTTGGCGACGGGCTGAATGGATCCGCCGAGGAAGGTGAGCGGGCCGTTGAGCGTGGGATTCACACCGAGCCGGAGAACGCCGGTGTTGTAAACCGTGATGGCCGCGGCACCCACCACGCCGCCATTCTCGATTTGAAGCGTGCCCGGCCCGCCCGGAGCCGCGCCATTTCCGCCGACGTAGAGATTGATCGCCGTGGTCCAACTCGAGCCGGCACCGCTGACCACCGCGCTGCCCGAGCTGTTCGTCGAGAATCCGAGGTAGCCGTTTCCCGCACTGGCCACCACACCGCCTGCAGTGATTTCGAGCGAGCCGATACCCGAGTTCCCCGACCATACCGAGCCCTCACAATCCCACCGCGAATTTGCGCCGGTCACGGTGACCGATCCGGTAACGCCCGCATTCTGACCGATGAATCCCCGGCGCGTCAGCGCCAGGCCGCCGCCCTCAATGAGCATCCGCCCCGCGGTCGTGTCGCCGATGGAGATGTCACCAAGGGTGCCGCCGGCCAACGGTGCCTGATCGGCGAAGGCAATCTTGAGGCCTGCGGTGGTGGACGAGCCGTTGTTTACCGTGACCAAGCCGCCGCTGAAAACCTTCAGCGAATCGGCATACACGTGGGCGCCAGCGGTGATATTCAGGTAGGCGGACCCGCCGTTGAGGAAGCTCTGCCCGCCGACATCGAATTCGCCGCTATTTTCCCAACCGCTTCCACTTCCGGTCACGGTCACGGTTCCGGACCCACCCGGCGAAGTGCCGATAGCCGCGTAAGCCGACAGGATCCCGGCACCATTGGAAATCGTGAGCGAGGCGGTCCCGGCATCGCCGATCAGGATGTTCGTCATGAGGACCAATGAACCTGCGCCGTTCACGTTCACGGTGCCGTGAGTCAGGGAATTGGACCCGGCGATGAGATACGAATCCACCCCGCCCCAGAAGTCGGCGCTATTCTCAAGGGTCAAGGTGCCTGTCTGCCCCGCGGCGTCGCCGACGTAGGTCTCGATCACCTTGCTCAATCTTCCCCCGTTGGTGATCAACAGAGTGGAATTCCCCGCGGCACCTCCGATGTGGAGTTCCTTCGTTTCGGCATAATACGTCGTCACCAAGGCGGTGACTCCGTTCCCGATGTAGGCGAACGATGTTGCGTCCGGCACGCCGTTGTTCCAATTGCCGGCGATGGACCATTCCCCCAGCCCGCCGTTGGTCCAAGTGGTCGCGCCCGCGGCTGCGCTCGGTTCGGGTTTCAAAAGCGCAAGCAGCGCCACGAGAAGGGCTCCCGAAATTCGCCAGCGTCTAGCCGGGCTCGACTCCATCAGGGGTCCACCACACACCCCGGCGACGAGCCGGGCTCGGGGCCTGCTGAGAATTTCGCAAAGCCGATGGGGTCTGGCCATGGCGGCAAGGGAGGCGACGCTTCATCAAGATGAGGCAAATGGGAAGCCGAACATCCGATCCAAGTAGTGACTTGTATCAGAGCATGCGGCGCTGTCGCCTTGTTTTCTCCCCAATCTTCCTTAAGGGGGGCGGCAGTATCAGAGCCGATTAAAGAGTTCCCGGATAAATTGCGCGGGGTTACCCAAGGGTAAGCGCGCTCACCCTAGGCCATCAACCTGCCGCCCCTTTGGGACTGTAGAGGAAGACGCGGGCGCTATGAAGGCGAGCGTCGATGAGGCACGTGGGCCCTATCAGAACTTCCAATCGCCCTTGTCCAACTCGCAGACACAAGCGACAAGCAGATCGATCGACGCCTGCAGGTCCTTCTTGTGCACGGTCTCGATGGTCTGGTGGATGTGGCGCGTGGGCACGGAGACGGCACCGGCGATCGAGCCGCCGGGGACCATGCGCTGCAGGCCCGCGGTATCGGTGCCGCCGGCGGCGAGGATCTCCGGCTGCCACTTGATCTTGTGCGCATCCGCCGTCTTCTTCATGAAGGCGACCATGCGGTAGTCGCAGATCACGGAGCTATCCATGATCTTGATGCCCGCGCCTTCGCCCAAGGCGGTGCAACGCTCCTGTGGCGTGGAGCCGGGAACGTCATAGGCAATCGTGGTATCGAGGCCGAAGCCGAAGTCCGGCTTGATATCGAGAGCCGAAACATTCGCACCACGCAGGCCGACTTCTTCCTGCACGGTGAAGACGGCGTAAAAGTCGTAGGCGGGCTTCTTCTTGCTCTTCTGCAAGGCACGCAGGGCCTCGATGAGCAGGAAGACGCAGACCCTGTTGTCGAGCGACTTCACGTTCACGCATTCGCCCAGCTCTAACAGCGGGCTCCAGCGCGTGACCGGATTGCCGACTTCGATGAACTTCTCGACCTCCTTCTTGGGCAGGCCGGTATCGATGAAGTAGTCGGTGATCTTGGCCGGCTTGTTGCGATCTTCCGGCTGCATGATGTGGGTGGGCTTCGAGCCCATCACACCGAGGAGGTCTTTCTTGCCGTGGACGATGACGCGCTGGGAAGTCAGCGTCTTGGGATCAAAGCCACCGAGCGGGTTGAAGCGGATGAAACCCTTGTCATCGATGTAGGTGACGATGAAGCCAATCTCGTCCATGTGCGCCGCAGCCATCGCGCGCTTGGCGGAGGACTTGCCCTTCTTGAAGGCGATGACGTTGCCCATGTTGTCGACGCGGATCTCGTCGGCCAGGCCTTGGATTTCCTTGAGGACAAGTTCGCGGATGATCTTTTCGAATCCCGGGGCGCCGGGGGCTTCACAGACACGAGAGAGGAGAGCAACGTCGATAGCCATGGTCCGGACGCTAGGAGGACGGCCCGCGGGCTGGAAACCGGAAAACGCAGGATCAGTGCGATTTTGCCGCTTCCGCCGCAGCTGCCGCCAGCTCCGGGAAAGCGAAGGTAGTCCGCACAGTCCTGTGGGCGGATTTCACCGGGGGCACTCGGAGATGTCGGCAGCCGGGGTAGCTTCGTCCGCTCAGAGGACTGAGCGGACTACTTCGCCAACTTTGGGAAGGCGGCGGCCAGATCAAGCGGATCACCGGTTTCCTTCTGAATCTCCAGCAGGCGCTGGAAAAGCGGCCCGGCGAGGGCATCGCCCTCCGGGGTTCCGGCCAGATCGTGCATCTCGTCGGGATCGGCCTTCAGATCGAAAATCCGGACCACGTCGGCCTTCGGATAGAGAAGGAGCTTCTTGCCATCCTTGCTGACCATCCGCTGCAGGTCGCGGTAAGCGCCGATCACCGCGTCCCGGCGGATCCCCTTCCCTTCCCAGTGCGGCCGCAGGTCCTGGAAGCCGACTTCCGCCGACACCGTGGCACCGGCGAGCTTCAGCGCCGTGGGCATCGCATCCTGGAGGTAGATCGGAGCATCCGTGCGCATGCCCGCAGGCACCCCGGGACCGGCGACGATGAAGGGCACGCGGACGCTGGAGTCGTAGAGATTCTGCTTCCCCATCAGGCCGTGCTCACCGCAGGAGAGCCCGTGGTCCGCGGTGAAGAAAATGTAGGTGTTCTTGGCCGCCGGGCTCTGGTCGAGGGCATCGAGGATCCGGCCGATCTGGGCGTCGAGGTAGGTGATCGCGGCGTAGTATTCGCGGCGATGCGTCTGCACCGCGAAGGGAGTGCGCGGAAAGGGGGCCAGATTCTCGTCCCGCAGCCCCTTGTCCGCTCCCATGGCGGCCCGGTAGGGATAGAGCGGCAGGAAATTCGCCGGCACTTTGATCCGCGAGAGCGGGTATTTGGCCAAGGTCTCCAAGGGCGACTGCCGCGGGTCGTGGGGCGCATTGAAGGCCAGATACATGAACCAAGGGCGCGGGTCAGCATCGCCGAGGAAGGTCGAAAAATCATCCGCGACCACCGAGCTCCAGTGCTCGCCGCCGGTCCACATGCCGCCTTCCTCCGGATCGCTGGCGTTCCAGGTGTCCGGCTTGCCCTCCACCGGACGGAAGTAGGCATTCTGCCGGTCCGGGGCCATGCCGCCGGGCCGGAAGTGGCGGACCTGCTGGAAGACGCCCTCGTGGCTGACCTCGAGGTGCCACTTGCCGGAGAAGCAGGTGCGGTAGCCCTGCGCCGCCATGAGCTGCGGCCAGAGGCGGCCCTGGGCCACAAAATCCTCCTTCAGCTTGGCCTCGGCTTCCTTCGCCTTCCACAGCGGGCGGCCGGTCATGAGCATGGTCCGGCTGGCCACGCAGATGGCACCGTGCCAGCCGCCGGGATTGTAGGCGTGGGTAAAGCTGCAGCCGCGGGCCGCGAGGCGATCGAGATTCGGGGTATCGATGTCCTCCCCGGAGAGGGCATGGACGGCCTTCCAGGTCATGTCATCCGCAAAGAGGTAGAGCACGTTGGGCTTCTCCGCCGCCGGGAGGACGGCCGGGGAGAGAAGGAAGGCGAGCAGGCAGAAAAGGCGGATCACGAGCCCGGATACTTCCCCGCCCGAGGCGAGTTGTCAGTCCCCTGTCCCCGAAAAAGGCGACTATCGGGTCTCCAGAAGCCTTTTTCTGCCAAAAGCATGACAGCATTTGCACGCAAATGACTACCCACAGGTTTTTGAAACGCGGTTGACTCTTGGCCCCGTAAGAGCAGCCCGTTACACCCTGAATCATGCCTGCTGAGCACCTGCCTTTCCGCCTTGATGGACGCGTCGCCTGGATCACCGGATCCAGCCGCGGCCTCGGCCGGATCATCGCCGAGACCCTGGCCGCCGCCGGGGCCAAGACGGTGGTCAATAGCTTCGCGAACAAAGCCGCTGGCGAAGCGGTCGTCGCGGGCATCCTGGCAGCAGGTGGCGAGGCGATGCTGGTCTCCGGCGACGCGATGGACGAAGCCGAGGTGAACCGGATGGCCGGGGAGATCGAGGCGCGCTTCGGGCCAGTCGATATCGTGGTGGCCAATGCCACGCCGCACCAGCCGATGAAGAAGCTGGAGGACTACACCTGGGAAGAGCACGAATCCATGCTCCAAGCCTTCGTGAAGAGCCCCTTCCTGCTGGCCAAGCGGCTGGTGCCCTCCATGAAGGAGCGCTCCCGTGGCCGGATCATCAATATCACCAGCGAGGTCTACCACCTGGGCATGCCGGAATTCAGCGCCTACGTGGCGGCGAAGGGCGGGCAGATCGGCTGGAGCCGCTCGATGGCCAATGAGCTGGCTCCCTTCGGCATCACCGTGAATACCGTGGCCCCCGGCTGGATCCCGGTGGAACGCCACGACGAGGTCGCAGAGGAGCACAAGGCCAGCTACCTGGCCACCGTGCCGCTGGGCCGCTGGGGAACCCCGGCCGATATCGCCCACGCGGTGAACTATTTCGCCTCCTGCGAGGCCTCTTTCCTCACCGGCCAGACCCTGATCGTGAACGGCGGCCGCACCGTCTGGTAAATCTCTAACAAGTGCGGATTTTCCCTTGCCAAATTCGGAGGCTCCCCCTAGTTCTCCGTCCCGCCGAAACAAAGGGCAGGTTCCGGAGCGGTCAAACGGGGCAGACTGTAAATCTGCTGGCTTACGCCTTCAAAGGTTCGAATCCTTTCCTGCCCACCATCTCTCCCCGGGAGAGATGAGTGCGACGAAGAAAAAGCGTCCCCGCCAAGGGACGCTTTTTTCGTGTCTGCTTCTTGCTTCCCGAGTGAGCCACGGCTCGCGCGGGCCGGGTCGATCACTCCTCGAAGGCGCTGGAGACAGGGCGGCCCCAGAATCCCTCCGGAAGTGGCACTCCCAGCAGCCAGAGCGCGGTGGCAGCGGTATCGTACTGGACCACGGGAGCGGTGATGGTCTTGCCGGGCTTCACGCCCTTGCCCCAAGCGATCCAAGGAATGGTGACGTCTTCCGGGGATGAGCTGCCATGGGTGCCACGGGTGATGCCGTTAGAATCCTTGATGTCGTGGCAGCCGTGGTCGGCGGTGAGGATGAAGACGCTGCTGTCCGCGATGCCGGCATTGGCCACGGCGTCGCGGAGAACCTTGAGGGCCTTGTCGGTATCGGCGTAGGCCTGCATTTTCTGCGGGGAATCGATGCCAAATTCGTGGCCTTTCACATCAGGGTCGCCGAAGTGGATAAAGCAGAGGCCCGGCTTGAGAGTGCCGACCTGCTCCGCAAAGTGGCGGGCGACGCTGCCGCAGGTTTCATCGTCCTTCGGATAGACGAAAAGGTCGACGGTCCCCGGAAGATTGAGGTGCTGGAACTTCTCCTTCGCCACAAACATCGCGGTGGAGATGCCCTTTTCCTTGGCCAGGCTGAAGATGGTGGGGACTTTCACTTGGCCGCGCTCGGGCATGTAGCTGTTCCAGTCGATCTGGTGCTTCTGGATGCCCACACCGGTGAGCATGGAGGTATGCGAGGGCAGGGTCAGGCTCGGCACGATGGTGTAAGCCTCCCACGTATGGGCACCTTGGGCGGCCATTTCCTTGTAAACTGGCATGTCGGCCTTGGCGATTCCCGCGGGCGAGGCCTGGTCGAAGCTGACGATGAAGACGTGGTCCGCACGGCTGCCAGCCTGGGCAAGCTGGGCACAGCCGAGGGCAAAGATGGCAAAAGCGGACCGAAAGAGTGAGCGGCTCATGCGGGAATGCTAAGAGAAACAAGGTGGAGGCCGTCAACGGTGCCAACGTGTGTGATTGAACTGTCACGCGCCGTTTGGAGAATCACCACAATGAACCCTAGCCCAGGACCCAAGGCGGCGTTTGACCGCTTGCAGCAGCTGATGACGCCCTCCCCGGTGCCGTCGATTTCGACCGAGCTCCTCACCAGCGCCGACGGCGAGCTCAACTGCGAACTGCGGGATTTCCTCTTCGATCCACCGTCCGATCCCACCCTGCTGGCGGGCAAGCGCATCGCCATCTGCTGCACCAATGGGGTGGAGGAAGTGGAGATCGTGGGGGCGCAGCGCTGGCTGGCCGAGCACGGCGCGACGGTGCATGTCGTATCGCCCCGCATCGGCGAGTTTCATCCCACCCTGGGGCTACGCTTCCCGCCGATGGCTGCGACGCATGTGCTGGCGATCCGGCTGATGGAGAATGCCGGCTGGATCCAAATCGACCGCTACACGGATGAAGTCCAGGCGACCGACTACGATGCCGTGATCCTGCCGGGCGGCTGCTGGAATCCCGATGCTCTGCGAATGGACGAACCTGCACGCGCCTTGGTTCGTGCCATGCACGAATCCGGCAAGCCGACCTGCGCCATCTGCCACGGACAGTGGGTGATGGTGAGCGCTGGCATTCTCAAAGGCAAACGTGCGACCGCGGTGTGGAATATCCACGTGGACCTCGCGAACGCCGGCGCAACGGTGCTCGACGAGCCCTGCGTGGTGGACGGCAACTTGATCACCGCACGCTTCCCCTACGATCTCCCGCGCATGGTCCAAGCGCTGGTGAGGCAGTTGCTGCCCACCACCTGAAATACGGCGGCAGAGAAAGAGGACTCCGCCCCTAAACACGTGTTCCGCAGCGCCTCAAGGACGATGCGGAACCGGTGATCAGCCACGATCTTTTTTTAAGATCCGGTCGCAGCTTCACCCGAGAAGCCGCGACCGGATTTTCTTATCCCGAATTCACAAGCGGCGGGGTTTCCCGACCTCGCCGGCGGTGATGTCTTCAGGATTATTCGGTGGTCGTAACCGAAGCATTCATCTGGATCGTCCGGTCAAGGACGAACGAAACATAGTTCAGGCGCTCAAGGCCGAAGGGAGTCTTGGTCAAGATCTCCATCGTCCAGGTGCCATCGTCGGTGAAAGCCGCATCGTAGTCGACCAGGGTCAGGACCCGGCTCTGAGGCACGGTGTCGTTGATCACGATCGAGGAGCCCGGAACGATGGTTCCCGACTTACCAAGCTGGGGCGAACCCTTGTAAACTTGGGCGTACGTGTGGCTATCCGGATAGAGGTCGTTGAAGGTGAGGGTCACCGAAGGCAGCTTGAAGCGAACCAATTGACCCGGCGTCATGCCGGCAATCGTGGCGTCCGCCACCGGCCAGATCTGGATGAACTGTGAGCTCAACTGCAACTCAGGCGCCTGGTAGTCCTCCAGCGAGAACACCGAGAAGCGCTCTTCACCGCGGACCTTTGCGCGGTTGGTGCCCGGCACGGAATTGATCGCGAAGCTGTAGGTGTGGCCACCATTGGTCGTGATCGGATCGTTCATCAGGAGGGTGGCCTGGGTACGATTTAAGCCGAGCCCGGTACCCGTCGCCCCGTACGATTGCACGTGGCGCAGGAAGTTCACCATCGTCGCCGCTGCCGGAGCATTCGGATCGTTGGTCTTGAGGCCATCCACGGCGACCGAAACGGTATAGGGCCGGTCTGCCCGCGTCCGCGGGATCACCGCATACGGATCTTCCGAGGTGATGGTCACGTTCGCCATCGGCACGTAAGCTCCAACGTAGCGGGATTCCAACAGGTAGCTCGCCGCCGTGACATTGTTCACAGTCCACAGCTCGAATTGCGCGCCGCCCGGGTTAATGGCCAGCGGCGACAAGCCCTCGCCGACCGTGTTCACCGGCATGTCCCAGACCACACCTGTCGGCAGCTGCTTCTGGCGGATGAAGTTTGCGTAGTTCGTGGACTGCGCGTGCAGGAGTGGGCAGGCTGCCAGAGCGATGCCAATGAAGAGAGGGAAGGTTTTCATGGTTTCTTCTGGGAGGCGGTTGCGGTGTTGGAGGCGGTCTTGGAGTCGGCAGCGGCTTTGGGGTCGGCCTTCGGATCGGCAGGCGGAGGAGTCTTGAGCGGCAGCACCGAGATCGGGCCGGTTTTGTAGGTGGCGACCACGAGGCTGGTGCTCTTGGTCACTTGTTTTTCGACTTCTTCCGCCAAGGCTTGGTTACCCTCGGCCTGAATCCGGCTGACTTCCACAGTGGTGATCCAAGCGCGATTGACGGCGAAGAAGTCACCCCAAGTCATCAGGGTTGCACCCGGGGTGAACTTGAGCCGATCCGCCAGGTTGGCGGGGATATGCAGGATCGCCCGCTTCGGGACCAAGGTGGAGCGCCCGTTGAAGGACAAGAAATCAGACGTGGCGGTGATGTCCTCGGAAGGGGCCTCCTTCGAAGGATCGGGAGCTTCCTTTGCCCGGACCACGGCGGTAGGATACTGCTTTGCAGCTTGGGCATGCATCTCGGCGATCTGGTCGCCGGTCAGGCTATCCCGCATCTCCGTTTGTTCGGCGCGGACTTGGCCGGCAATCGAACCCGCGGCCAAGCAGGCCAGGGAGAGTAAGTGGCAAGTTCTCATGGCGGGCCTGATTAGCGGATTTCGTCGTCAACGCCGCCCGAAGGATCGACTGCGCCGTTCGGACCACCCTTGCCTTGGCCGGGGTTGGAAGAGTCCACGCCGTCGAGGTTATTGCCGTGGCCATTGTTCGGATGGTTGCGGCTGAAGGTTAGCAACACCGCCTGGTCCTGATAGTCGAAGCAGGGCTGGCTGTGATTGGTCTGGCCCAGTTCAAAGAGAACCAGAACGCTCAAGGGCCCGATCTTCGCGCGGTTCGTGGTGTCGAAGTATGGCTTGAGATAGCTGGCCATGTTGGAGGCCGAGAAACTCGATCCCACCGGAAGAAGGTCACCGTTGACCAGGGAGACCACCTGCAGGTTGGCGCTCTTCGTGGTGTAGAAGTTGCTCCAGCCGCTGCCTTGGACAAAGCGACCACCCAGATCCAGCCGCTGCCCCGCGCGAAGCTTCTTGATGTAGAGCTTTTGCGAGGAATTGACCGCCGCCTGGGTGCCGTAGAAGAGCTGGACGAAGGTGCTTCCATCCACGCTCAGGCGCAGATCGGTAGCAGGCGGCGTGTAATTGGGCGTGTTCGAGCAGGTCGTGGGGCCGGTGCCGATGATCTGCACGGTGACATAGACATCCTGCGACGGGATGATGGTGCCCGGCGGATTGACCACTGCCGCAGTATCGGTGCCGGTCGTGTTGTTGCCGTTCCCGTTGCCGTTTCCGCCCAGACTGCCGATCACCTTCGAGGGGTGCATCATGCTCCAGGTGAGCGTCGGGTGGGTGCCGGTCTGGACCAGGGTTGGGAAGGCGGTCAGGGTTCCCACGGGAATCAGCGGGTCACTGACTTGTCCGTGAGCGAGCCCCGCCATCGATAGCGGGGCTACTATGGCCGCAGCGATGGCGGCGAGTCGGGTGGTTTTCATGGCTGGTGTGTTTGGGTGTGAGTGGGACTTGAAGCGGCCCGGGCTCCTTAGCGGTGCTTTCGCCCGAAGGGACGGGCGGAGCGGGCGAAGCCCTGGGTCAGGGCGGAGGAGAGCGGGACAATGCTCTCCTTGAGGACAGGTGCAGAAACACCTCCACAACCTGCCGCATCACCGCGCTGGCCAAGATCGGCACCATCGGGGGACGTGCCCCGCAAGATGGACGGGGGCACGAATGGGCCGAAGCGCGCGCAGGGCGCGGACAGACCGGTAGCGACGGCTGCCGGACAGGCAGCCAGACGGCTGGTTTTCATGGCTGGTTGTGGGTGAACACCAAGCCCGTACGCTTTTCCTGATCCCGCGACCGTGGGACAAGCCGCGAGGTAGGATCCATTGAGCTGGCTACCGGAGGTGGGACTCCTGTGGCTCCTCTCGAGAACCAGTCACATGACCGGGTCTCAGGACAGCATCAGAACTTTTGTGCAGGGGTGACGATTTCTCGTCCGGGTGCGCAAAACTGCTAGAGAAGAGCCAAGCAACTTGCGAGGGCGCGCAGCGCCCATCCCGCAAGCGCTTGAAGAAGGGCTCCAATTCTCCCTATCCTTTGAAAATCAACATATTACTGGCCGGTCTCCTCATCCTGGCCGCCGAAGCGGCACCGCCGCAAATGGCGACAGGGGTCCCGGCTTTCCTGGATACCAACGGCGACGGAAAGATTTCCGATGCCGAAAAACAGGCCTTCAACCAGTCCCGGGCCCAAGGCCGGGACAAGGACGCGAACCCCAATTCGGCCAACAGCGCCGTCAACTGGGACACCAATGGCGACGGCACGGTGGATGATACCGAGCGCTTGGCGGCGGTAGCGACCCTCAAGAGCCGCATGAAAGTCAGGCTGGCCTACCTGTTTCTGGATCTGGCTGGCGACGACGAGCGGCTCAATTTGGAGGAGTTCTCGTCCCTGCCGCAATTCAAGGCCGCCTCGCCCCAGCCGGCGGCAAACCTCTTCAAGCGTCTGGACGAAAACAACGACGGCTACGTCACGATTGAAGAGTTCTTCAAGCAAACCGGAAGAGGCGGCCCCCCGTCCCATGCGCAGGGAGGCAAGTGAGCTTCCTGATTTGAACCCATGAGGAGACGCCCTACCGACTCGTGACCGTTTGCCGTGCCATTAGCGTTGTTTTGCTGCTTTTGACCTGCCTGTCAAAAGCCGGAACCCTGTACTCGACGCAGTTCGAGGAGTTCACTGCGGGCGACAACCGCTGGTCGGGAACCGGCGGCTGGGTAGCGACGGCCACCAGCGGTGGAGTGCAAGGCATCTCACAAGATCCGGTGGCTGATCTGCCGCTGGGGAAGGCAGCGTTCTTGGGTTACGCCAGACCCAGCTCGGCGTCCATCGCGGTCTACCGGCCGATCAACCACAACCCCGCGACCAGTGGAGCCTCCCGGATCGAGTTCGATTCGCTGCTCGGGGTCCAAGATTCGACCGGCACTCACCGCGATCGCTTCTACATTTCCTTTTACAACATGACCGGGGATTTCCTCGGAGCGGTGATTTTCGACAACACCACCGGGAAAGTCCTTTCGGACGACGGGGTCACGGTCCGCGATACGGGAGTGGAGTTTCTGCGGGGCGACCAGATTTTCGGGATCGCCGCCTTGCAGATCTTGAAGGTGGGCATCGATCTGGACCTCAACCAGTGGGAGGCGAGCTTGGATTCAGTTCCCCTCTTCAAGCAGAAGTTCAACTCTGCGCAGAAGGCCCTGACTCTCGGGTCGGTCGCCGTGGAGTGGGACATCGCCGCCGGAGCTCCCGGACAAGCGGGCGACAACTGGATGCTGGTCGCGGATTGGCTGGTGGCCTCGATTCCACCGGGTCCCTTCAAGGTGAATTCCTTCGCCCGCAGCGGCGAGGGCCAAGGATTGCTGAGTTGGCCGAGCGACACGGGCTTCGACTACCAGGTCCAGTACTCCGAGGATCTCAAGACCTGGAAGAGCGATCTGCTCGGCTCGCGATTCGCAGCAATCAAGACCCAAGGCACGCTTTCATTCAACGATCCGTCTCCCACCCAAGCCACGGGAAGATACTACCGCGTGCTGCGCTTGCCCACTCCCTGAACGGATGATCCACGCCTTCCAGCCCCAGCCATTTCCGGACTCGCCGCTATCGGCGCGGGAGCTGCTGGGTTCGCTGGCGGATGGCCTGATCGAGCCAGCGCCGTGCGAAGCCGATGACGCACCGGCCGCTAAAAAGCCCGAGGCCGCATCGCTTGGCATCAGCGATCCGGCGAGGGAAATCTCCGGTGAACTCTTGCACCGGGCCAGCAAGGGTGACGCCCAAGCCGGGAAAGAGATCGTCGAATCGCTGCACCCGATGGTCAGCCGCCTGGTGAAGGGCCAGATCCGGCGCCATGCCGACCTCGAGGATGTGGTCCAAGAGGTGTTCCTGAAGGTCTTCGCAAAGCTGCACCAATTCCGCGGCCCCCAGCCCTTCAGCCACTGGGTCAGCCGCCTGAGCGTGACCACCTGCTACGATTGGCTGCGGCGCCAGAAGGCGCGTCCGGCGGTGATGGCCAGCGATCTCTCGGAACCCGAGAGGCATGCACTGGAGCAAACCCTGGCCAACGAAAGTGGCGAGGCTTCCGCGACCCGTTCGGATCTGATGATCGGCTTGCTCGACCGCCTGATTGCTTCGCTGAAGCCGCAGGAGCAGATCGTGATTCGTTTGTTAGATCTTGAAGAACGCGCGGTGGCAGAAGTCTCCGAGCTCACCGGCTGGGGTCATTCCAAGATCAAGGTCACCGCCTTCAGGGCCCGCAAGAAACTCAGCTCGCTGCTGCAATCCCTCGATCCTCCATGAACGACGGCACCCATTCCTGGAAACGTTTCGCGACGGCGGTCCGGCAACTCGATGCCGACACCGCGAACACCGGCGATCAAGCGGCCCCACCGATCCCGTGGCTGCCTCATCTTTCCGAGCAGGTCCATGCGTTTCTGATCCGCCTGATCTGGAAGCGATGGGCTCTGGTCGGGATCCTCATCTCGCTCGCCGTTCTGGGAGGATTCTTCCTCGCTTCACACCCTGCGGCCCCCGCCGCGCCATTACCCGCAATCCCTGTCCCCTCCGTCCCGTGAAACCAAGTCTCAGCGATCATCTCACCATTCTCTGCGCGCTCCTCACGGTCTTCGCCTGCGGCTTTGGCGCAGGCCACCTTTCGGGCAAGAAGGAGATCAAGGCCAAGCCTGAAGCGAACGCGTACTGGGAAGTGGAGACGCTGTCCCTCCTGAAGTCCTCCCTGGACCTGGACCCACGGGAAAAGGAAGTCGTCGAAACGGAGATCAAGCGGACCGCCACGGACATCCGGCTCAAGCGCGAGGAGACCATACTCGTTTACCACGAAAAAATCTCGGAGCTGTATGAGCGGCTGATCGCGCAGCTCGGTGACTCGAACGCTTCGCGACTCAAGGAAGAGAAGCGCACACTCGACGAGAAGATCCAGAAGCTCCGCCCTACAACCTGAGCAGCCCCCGCATGTTGCACCGTCTCAATTTCATTACCGGAATCGTGATGCTCATCGTCGCGGGTACGCTGGTATTCGTGGTGACCAAGGGTGATGACGCATCTCCTGCTGCGACCACGGACAGTCGTGATCCCGAAATGGCAACGCTGGACCCGGGCGCAAGATACAAGGTGTCGCGCGCAGAACCCCGCACTCCCCAGCCAAAAGCAGCTTCCGGCCGGCGTGAAGCCTTTCGAGCCGCGACCAAGGCGGACCCGCGGATGCCCAAGCCCGGTCAACTCCGCTCAGACCTGAGAATTCAGATCGACCCGCCAAACTCCCAGCACGAGGACTTGGAGCAGCGCGCCCAGCGCGTGGAGGCCTTCGCCTTGCGACGACTCGGAGCATTGACCGCGCAACTCGACCTGACTGCCGAGCAACAGGCGCGGATCTTCCCGATCCTCGCGCGGGGCTCCCAATCCTACGATCCGCGGATGCAGATTGTGACCGGCAGCCAAGCTCGCCCGATCACAACGGGTGAAGACGCCGTAGCCAGCGTGCCGATCGATAAATCCCAGGAGCAAGCGCTGGTGGACAAAGAGCTGAACAGCACTCAATCCGCCGAGCTGGTGAATCAATCGATCCAAGACCTGCTGGTCTGGGAAGAGATCATCGACGGTCTGTCGAATCAATTGGACCAGGCCACCCCTGGCCAAGTCGACGAAGCATCTGGCGGTACTTCGACCGAAGTGCCGGCAGTCGAGGCACCTGCGGCAGCCACCCCGGTTCCAGCAGCTGATCCAGTCGCAGCGCCGGAATCGCACGGCGGCAGGAACCTCTTCGACCAGTCGACACCGGCAAACTAGGGCATTGTTAGACAAGCCGCAGCCCCTTTCCCTCCGCCTCGAGATGGCGTCAGTTCAGGGGAGTCCGGAGACCGGAGACCGGGACAACCTCGTTGAGGTTGAATGGTTTTGCGGCCACCCTCGGGCTATCGATTGCCGTTCCTGGAATTCAAGTGGTCTGGCCAAGAACCAGCGTAGGGCGATAAGCCACGGAGGGCAGTGCCATCTCAGAACCGCCCTTGGAAAGCGCTAGGGCCATCTCCCCGGCCTTTCTGCCCATCTCATACGATGGAATCTGCATGGTGGTCAGCCGCTGCCAGGCGCAGAGCGAGGCATAGTCACCATTGAAGCTGGCGATTGCGAGCTCATGTGGCACCCGCACCCCACGATCGTAAGCGGTGCGTCCGACGAGATTGGACAAGTCATCGTCGTAGGCTATCACCGCATCGTGCTGGCGGATCTTCTGCCAATCTTCATCGCTGAGTTCGACATCAGGACCGGCCACGACGCTGGTGCTTACGACATGCAGCGAGGGCTTGAGCTTGGCCGCGCGCATCTCCTGGCGGTAGCCGGATTCACGGTCGGCGGCGCTATGGTGCATCTTCTTCACTGGTGCCCCGCCCTCGAGGCGATGCAGGAAGCCGATCTTCCGGTAGCCCTTGCCGATGAGATGCTTCGTTAGTTCCGCGGCCGCCCATTCATCGTCCACGTAGACGGAATTCGTCTCGTGACGGTCATTGAGGAAGATCACCGGCAGGCGTGCCGCTGCCACCCGTTCGTAGATTTGGCGGGCGAGCTTGTTGTAGCTTTCGATCACCAGCGCATCGAGGTTGCGCTCGGTGAAGACCGTTGGCATCGCCTTGGAAATATCGTCGATGCTGACGGGCAGCCGGATCAGGGTGATCCGCGAGCCATGCGCCTCCGCAATGTCGTGAACGCCGGCCAGGTAGCCAGTCGGCGAGCTCGTGAAGAGACCGGTCTTGGCGGTAAAGTAGCCGATGGTGTCGAAGCTATTCGAGCGGATCGAGCGCGCGCCGGCATGAGGCTGGTAGTTCAGCTCGACGGCGATGCGCTTGATCTTGTCGATCGTTTCCTGCTGGAGCTTGATATTCGACTTCGGGTGCGGCCGGAGCGCCTGCGAGACCGCGGCAGTGCTCAGGCCCGCGGCCTTGGCAATGTCCTTGATTGTGGCTCGTCGGGGCAGGCTCATCAGTCGGATTCCCGCATACCCGGCAGCAATAGCGGCCTGCCCGGCGCGGTGCAGCGGAAACTAGGGCAGGAGGCCAGGCAGGTCGAGCACTCGCCGCGACAGGCAGCTTCCTTGACAAACATTTCGTTCCGCCCTCCGTATCAAGTGCTTCCGGAAAACATTCGCGCGCCAGCCATCCACCCCGACAACCCATGAAACCCAAGGCCACCCGCATCCTGACGACTCTTCTTCTGGCATTCGCCCTCGCCGGCTGCAAAGGCGGTGGCGGATCTTCGGGGAAAAAGCTGAAGCTCGCCTTCGTTCCTAACAACTCGGCCACCTTCTGGGTCATCGCCCGTGCGGGCTGCGAGCAAGCCGCCAAGGAACTTCCGAATGTGGAGGTCGATTTCCGGATGCCCTCCACCGGCGGTGCCGGCGAGCAGCAGCAGATCATGGACGATCTGGTCGCCAAGGGCATCGATGGCATCGCCGTGAGCCCGATCGATCCGGCCAACCAGACCGCCTTCCTCGACAAGATCGCCGGGCAGACCTTGTTGGTCTGCCACGACAGCGATGCGCCGAAGAGCAAGCGCGTCTGCTACATCGGCACCGACAACTTCGCTTCCGGCGTCGAGGCCGGCAAGCTGCTCAAGGAAGCGCTGCCAAACGGCGGCAAGATCATGGCCTTCGTCGGCAATGCCGATGCTGACAACGCGCAGGAGCGCTACAAGGGCATCAAGAAGGAACTCGAAGGCAGCAAGATCGAGGTGATCGACCTGCGCAGCGATGACATCGACATCGTCCGCGCGCAGAAGAACGCGGAAGACACCCTGGTCAAGTATCCGGACATCGCGGGAATGGTCGGCCTGTATGCCTACAATGGTCCCGCGATTCTCAATGCCGTGCGCTCCGCGAACATGGTGGGCAAGGTGAAGATCGTCTGCTTCGACGAAGACGATGCGACGCTCAGCGGCGTGGCCGCCGGTGAGATCCACGGCACGGTGGTGCAACAACCCTTCGAATTCGGCAAGCAGGCGATCACCCGGATGGCGAAGCATCTTGCCGGCGACAAGGAAGCTCTCGCTGGCGGCAGGCAGATCGTGCCGACCCGCAGCTTGCGGAAGGACGACATCGCCGGATTCAAGGCCGAGCTTTCCAAGATCACCGGCAAGTGAGCTCCGGCGCTTCCATGGCCCCGCTGCTGGAGATGCGGGGCATTTCCAAGCGTTTCCCCGGCGTTATCGCGCTCGACCAGGTTTCGCTGGCGGTGGGCCGGGGAGAGGTCCTCGCGCTCTGCGGCGAGAACGGCGCGGGGAAGTCCACGCTGATGAAGATCCTCGGCGGCGTCTATCAGCCGGAGGAAGGCGAACTCTTTGTCGATGGCAAGCCGGTGAAGATCTCCGGCGTCACCGACTCGATGGCCTTGGGGATCGCCTTCATCCATCAGGAGCTCAACAACCTCGATAACCTCGACATCGCGGCGAACATCTTCCTCGGGCGCGAGCCGCGGAATCGCCTGGGTCTCATCGATCGCCGGAAGATCCATGCCGATGCGGAGCCGCTGCTAAGACGCCTGGGACTCGACATGCCGAGCACCACGCCGCTCGGCGAGCTGTCACTCGCTCGACAGCAATTGGTGGAAGTCGCCAAGGCGCTCTCGCTCGACGCCAAGGTGATCATCATGGATGAGCCAACCTCGAGCCTGACCTTGGCCGAGACCGAGCGCTTGCTGGAAGTGATCGCGGAGCTGAAGGGCCAGGGGGTGAGCATCATCTACATCTCGCACCGACTCGCGGAAGTCACGCACTGCGCGGATCGCGTGGAGGTGCTGCGCGATGGCAAGAATGCCGGCGGCCTTGCCAAGAACGAGATCGATCACGACAGCATCGTCGCGAAGATGGTCGGCCGTGAAATCAACTATGCCCGCAGTAGTCCTCCGGCCGCGGAGGCAAAGGGACACCTGGAAGTCCGCAGCGCCCGCTCTGGCCGCTTCCCGGCCCAGTGCTTGTCCTTCGATGCCGGACGCGGCGAGATCCTCGGCTTCGCCGGCCTCGTTGGGGCAGGTCGCTCGGAGATCATGAAGGCGATGGTGGGTCTGGATCCCGATGGCTCGGCGGAAGTCAGCCTCGGCGGCGAGAGATTGAAGATCCGTCACTCCAGGGACGCCATCAGTCATGGCATCTTCCTAGTCCCGGAAGACCGCAGGAAAGAGGGCCTGATCACGGACATGAGCGTGCGGGAAAACATCACGCTGCCCGACCTCCGTAGCTACGCCAGCCAAGGCCTGCTCTCCAGGACCCGCGAAACCCGAGCGGCCCAAGAGCAGATTGGGAAGCTGGCGATCAAGACACCCGGCCCCGAAGCGATGGTGCGAAATCTCAGCGGCGGCAACCAGCAGAAGGTCGCCATCGGCAAATGGCTCGCGATGAGCCCGAAGGTCCTGATCCTTGATGAGCCGACCCGGGGCATCGATATCGGCGCCAAGGCCGAGATCTATGCGCTCATGCGCGCGCTCGCCGCGGATGGCGCGGTGGTAATCGTCGTCAGCAGTGACATGGAGGAACTCCTGCACATCAGCCACCGCATCGCCGTGATGCACGAAGGCCGGATCACCGGCTTCCTCGATCACTCCGCCTGCACCGAGCAGAACGTCATGCAGCTCGCCGTGGGCCGCAGCGTCTCCGCTGCCATACCTCCCCTATCGTAACGCTCTCTCGCATGAAGAAAGAACTCGGCATCTTCATCCTGCTGGTCGTGCTGTGCACGGTCACCGCCACTATCAACCCGCGCTTCCTGTCCGCGGCGAACCTCACCAACATGGCCAACGTGATCGGCCTGTTCGGGGTGTTCAGCCTGGGGCTGGGCCTGGTGATCATCACCAGTGGCATTGATCTATCGGTGGGCTCGATGTGCGCCTTGACCGGTGTGGTTCTGGCGATGGCCCTCACGGAGTGGCACTGGGCATGGCCACTCGCCGCCCTTGCGGTCCTGGCCATCCCCATGCTGTTAGGTTGGGCCCATGGTGCCTTGATCACGCGGATGAAGATGCAGCCCTTCATCGTCACTCTCTGCGGTCTGCTGCTCTATCGCGGCGTGGCGCGCTTCATCGCCGGGGATAGCACCAAGGGCTTCGGCGAGGGTGCCAGCTTCGATACGCTGCGGCAGATCGCCAGCGGCAAGCTCATGGGCCTGCCGATGCCATTCGTGATCCTGCTCGTAACCGGCTCCATTCTCTGGGTCGTGCTCCACCGCTCGGTCTACGGGCGTTATCTTTTCGCCGTGGGCAGGAATGAAGAAGCCGCCCGCTTCTCCGGCATCAATACCAACCTCGTGATCACGGTGGCTTACGTCGTCGCCGGGCTCTTGACCGGCGTCTCGGGCATCATGATTGCGTTTTATACAAACTCGGTCGCGCCTTCAAACCACGGGAACTTCTACGAGCTTTATGGCATCGCGGCAGCGGTCCTCGGAGGCTGCAGTCTGCGCGGAGGGGAAGGCTCGATCATCGGCATCATCATCGGGACCGCACTGCTGCAAGTGCTCCAGAATCTCGTCAACCTGCTCGGGATTCCGAGTTCGCTCAACTTCGCGGTGATGGGTGCCGTGGTGCTGATCGGCGCGCTGGCCGACCAGTGGGTCCGGATGAAGGCCAGCCGCAGGGTCACGAGTTAGGGGGACCCCGGATTGCCACCTTGATCTCCGGAGCCATGCGGCGACGATAGGCGCATGTCTGGAAGCCGGTTTCGCCCCGCCATCCGCGCGTTCGCAGCCTTGGCTGTGTCAGTTGCCGTGGCGGCGGGGGCTGAACCGCCGCGGGTGCAAATTCCAGAAGGTCCCGAGCTTCAAACCGAAACGCCCGGCCTCTGGGCGGAACATCCTGCGGCCGCTCTGGTCACCGTGGCAGTGGTCGGCTTGCAGGCCTTCATGATCAGCGGCCTGATCCTGGCCCGCATCCGGCAAAAGCGTGCCGAAAAGGAACTGCGGCTTTCCGAGGCACGCTTCGCCGGCATCTTCCGCAGCAGCCCCGCCGCCATGGGCATCGTCCGCCAGACCGATGGCCGGATCGTGGATGTGAATCCGGAGTGGGAAAGCGTAACCGGCATCTCGCGCAACGATGCGATCGGCAGAACTCCGGTGGAAGCAGGCCTGCTGATCGACGGGGACGCCGAGGGCCGGCTCCGCCGCTTTCTGGAAGCCGGCAAGCCCTTGGAAAATTACGAGCATGTGCTGCGTGCGGCCGACGGGGGCAATCGCTGGCTCAGTCTTTCCACCGAGCTGCTCACACTGCACGACGAGGCCTGCTTCATCGTGGTGGCGAAGGATGTGACCGAGTTCCGCGAATCTGAAAAGGCCCGCCAGCAACTCGCCCACACTTCGCGGCTGGCCATGCTTGGCGAGATGACCGCCTCGATCGCCCACGAGATCAACCAGCCGCTGGGAGCCATCCTGAGCAACACGGATGCCGCCGAGATGCTGCTGGCGCGGCCCGACCCGCCGCTCGATGAAGTGAAGCAAATCCTGACGGACATCCGCCGTGACGACCGCCGCGCGAGCGAGGTGATCAAAAAAGTGCGAAGCTTGGTAGGACTGCGGGAGATCCAGCAGCGGCCCCTCGATTTGAACGAGGTGATCCGCGAGGCCGTGAAGCTGATCACCCACGAGGTCCAACGCCGCGGAGTGACAATCATTCACGACCTCGATGACAATCTACCGCTAATCCAAGGTGACCCGGTGCAGGTGGAGCAAGTGCTCATCAATTTGATGCTCAATGCCATGGATGCGATGAAGGGGGTTCCCATGATCCGTCGCACGCTCACCCTGCGGTCATGGCAAAAGGACGCTAATTCGGTCGCGACCAGTGTGGAGGATCACGGCCACGGCATTCCGTCTGACGATCTTGGCAGGATTTTCGACTCCTTCTTTACCACCAAGCAAAATGGGATGGGTCTGGGTCTCGCACTCGCCCGCTCGATCGTGGAGTTACACAGCGGATCTCTTTTCGCAGAAAACAACGCTTCCACTGGGGCGACTTTTTATCTCATTCTTCCGATTAACGTCTCTTCTCCTCATGAAGGCAACGGTCTCGGAAATACCCGTCGTTCATCTGATCGATGATGATGAATCCCTGAGGACGGCTCTGCGCCGGGTCATCAGCACCGCTGGTCACGCGGTGAAGACCTACGGCTCCGCCGCCGAGTTCCTGCTCGCACGCGAAGGATCCTTGCGCGGCTGCCTGGTGCTGGATGTGCGGATGCCCGGCGGGGCGAGCGGACTCGAACTGCACAAGGCGCTGGTCCGCCAGGGTGAGACACTGCCGGTGATCTTCATCACCGGGCACGGCGACATCCCGATGGGCGTGCAGGCCATCAAGGATGGAGCCTTCGATTTCCTGACCAAACCGGTGGAGAGCGATTGCCTGCTGACGACGATCCGTGACGCGCTCGCCACCGAGGAGGCAACTTGCGAGGCCTCGGACCGGCTGCGGGAGATCGCCGCGCGTGCCAGCCGGCTGACGCCCGCCGAGCGGGAAGTCTTCCGCCACGTGGTGGAGGGCTTGGCGAACAAGCAAATCGCCGCCGAACTCCATTGCTCCGAGCGCACGGTCAAGGCGCACCGCTCCCAGGTGATGTCCAAAATGGGGGCCAGCTCGCTGGCGGATTTGGTTCATCTTTCCGAGATGCTTGCCCTGCCGGCCGCCTGAGCGCTTGGAGAGTTGTGATGTGCAATGTTCATACGATCATTGCACCATCGGGCAAAATAATTTCCCCCTAAGCCAATATCGGCTTTTAGCATAACTCTTCACGCTCTTCGCCATGACCACGGGGGAAGGCGTGATCATCGTGGTGGACGACGACACGAGCATGAGCCAAGCCATCGAACGTCTGCTAGCCGCCGCGGGCCTGCGGTCGCGTTGCTTTGGCTCGGCAGAAGAACTGCTGGAATCCGGCGCAAGCTCCGGGGCTGCGGTCCTGATCCTGGACATCCAGCTTCCGGGCATGTCCGGCTTGGATCTTTTCCGCCAACTCAGCAGCACCGGACACGTATTACCAGCCATCTTCATCACCGGGCAAGACCGCCCCAACATCCGTGAACAGGCCCAGAAGTCCGGAGCCGTCGCCTACTTCACCAAACCCTTCGAAGGCCGCGAGCTGATCGAAGTAATCCACCGCCATCTTCCGGCGGCCTGAATCCCACTTTTCCCATGACACAACGCACTCTATCCGCCCCGCTCTCGTCCCAAACCGCGGCCGGCGGGGTCAACCGCATTCACTTCTGGATCGCGGGCGGCGGCTTGGCGCTGGCTGCCACCGGAGCCTTCGTGCTGGCGCACTCGATGAAGAATCGCTCCGCCGACACTCCCGCCAAGGCGGGGGAAGCCGCTGCGAGCGCCCCCATTAACCCTGGCTTCGCCCCGACGATCCCCAACACAAGGCCTGCACCCGGCAGCGCGCCGGCGGGGATGGTCTGGATTCCCGGAGGCGAGTTTTCCATGGGGAGCAATGAGTCCGGCGAATCGCTCTGCGGGGAGCCCGGCGTGACCCGCGACGCGCAGCCGATCCACCGTGTGTATGTGGACGCCTTCTGGATGGATGCGACTGAGGTGACCAACGAGCAGTTCGAGAAGTTTGTGGCCGCCACCGGCTACGTGACCGTGGCGGAGACCAGGCCGACCAAAAAGGAATTTCCCACCGCGCCGCCGGAGAATCTCGTCGCCGGCTCCACGGTTTTCGCGCCGACCCCGCAGCCGGTGAAGCTGAGCAATTACTTCCAGTGGTGGGCTTACATCCATGGGGCCGATTGGCGGCACCCCACCGGTCCGGACAGCGATTTGAAGGGCCGGGAAAAATACCCCGTGGTGCAGATCGCCTACGAGGATGCCGCAGCCTATGCAAAGTGGGCGGGCAAGCGCCTGCCGACCGAGTCCGAGTGGGAATTCGCGGCCCGCGGCGGCAAGGCGGGTGAACTCTATGCCTGGGGAGATGACTTGAAGCCCGGCGGGAAATTCCAGGCTAACATCTATGAGGGCAGGTTCCCGGTAGTGAATGGCGACAGTGGCGAGGACGGCTTCAAGGGCATTGCGCCGGTCGCACAATTCAAGCCGAACCCCTACGGCCTCTATGACGTGGCGGGCAACGTGTGGGAGTGGTGCAGCGATTGGTATCGCTTGGACACCTACGACCGCTTGAAGGTGGCCGGTGGCGTGGCCCGCAATCCCCAGGGCCCATCCACTCCCTATGATCCCGCCGAGCCGACCGAGAAGAAGCGGGTGCACCGCGGCGGCTCCTTCCTCTGCACGGACCAGTACTGCTCGCGCTACATGGTCGGCACCCGCGGTAAGGGCGAGGTGCGCACCGCGAGCAATCATGTGGGCTTCCGCTGCGTGATGGTTCCAACGGCGAAACCATAGCCACCCTCTTTCCTGCCTGCGGTTCACCCCGCCAATCACCCGCAATCCTAAACCAGCCAACCAAACAAAACCATGGGCATCCTATCCTGGATCCTACTCGGCCTCGTGGCCGGCGCACTCGCGAAGTTCATCATGCCTGGCAAAGACCCGGGCGGCTTCATCGTGACCATCCTCATCGGCGTCGCCGGCGCGGTGCTCGGCGGCTTCCTCAGCAGGTTTCTTGGAGGTAGCGGCAGCATCGAGTCCTTCGACCTCGGTAGCATTTTCATCGCCACCATCGGAGCCTTCCTGCTGCTGCTCATCTACAAACTGGTGATGAAGAACAAGAACAAGGCCTGAAGAACCCCACCGATTCCTCCCCATCCTTTCCGCTCACCCCCACCACCGATGAACCAACTGCTGCACCCTTATGAATCCACCCTGTCTGGGGGGCCTTGCGACCGCCCTCTCCTTCGCGGCCGCTTGCCCGGCCGCTACCATTTCCCAGACCTTCGAGGCTGGCGAAGACACTTCCAATTGGGGTTCCTCTTGGAGCAATGGGAGCACCGTCCCGACATTCCTTAGCACCACCCTGGGAGGGCAGAGCGCCGGCGGCGGTGCCAGCCTGACGCAAAGCTTCTCCCGTTCCTTCAAGAACAATACCGCGGGGCTCGATCTCGCCACCGCCTACACGCTCAGCATGTATGTCCAGCTCGATACCTTTGACGGCCCTGCAGGGGGATTGTTCGAAATTGTCGATGGCGACTTCGGATCGGGCAATGCTGCCAACTTGCGGATCTCCACCGAGGAGACCAGCCCCGGGATCTTCGCCTATCACTGGCAAGCCCGCGCCAACAACAGTGGCTGGCTCGACCTCGGCATCACCATGGACCTCGCGAGCCCCTATCACGTCGAACTCGCGGTTGACCCGGTGACTTTCACCTATTCCGCCGTGGTCCAGGCGATCGATCCGGACGGCAATGTGCTTGGCAGCGGCAGCTTGAACAACCTCGCCTTCGATCCCAACGTCATCAACAATCACCAGAACGGCACCCTCCTGCTCTACATCCAAGCCTCGTCCGGTGGCACCGATGCACGGATCGACAACATCAACATCCAATCGGTCCCGGAACCTTCTGCCGTTTTGATGGCTTCAGCCGCGGCGGCCACACTCGCCTTTGCCAGACGCAGAAGAGCGGCGTGAATGGACGATGCCATCGCCCCCCCATGTCTCAAGACATCCCGTTGCTGACTTCCTTCGCCATCGCGATGACGCTGGTGGTGATCATGCCGCGACTGGCGGAACGTCTGCGGCTGCCTGCCATCCTCGGCTACATCCTCACGGGTTTCCTCCTGGGTCCAGCCGTGCTGGGAGTCATCAAGCCGGATGGGCCGGTCATGCAGTTGTTCTCGGAGCTGGGGAAACTGCTGTTCATGTTCTTCGTCGGCTTCGAGATCGATCTGGACGAATTCAAGAAGTCCCGCAATCGGGCCGCGATCTTCGGCGCGCTGACCTTCGCCTTGCCCTGCTCTCTGGGATTATCGGTCGGCCGGCTGGCGGGATTGGGGTGGAACGCTTCCTTGCTGGTAGGGTCGATCATCGCCTCCCACACTTTGCTCGCATTCCCCATTCTTCAGCGCTTCGGCTTGGTGCAGCATCCACTGATTCCGATGGTCGCGGGCGGCACCATCCTCACCGACATCGCCTCGATGCTCATCCTTGCGATCACGGTGAGCGTCCACTCGACCGGATTTTCGTGGTCCTTCCTCGGCACGGAGCTTCTGGAACTTGCCATCTTCGTGCCCTTGATCCTCTTCGGAGCCGGCACCTTGGCGCGCAAGGCGATCATCCGCTACGGCCAGACTGCCGAAGTCCGGGTCACAATCATGCTGGCAGTAATCGCCGCCTGTGCGGAAGGAGCTCAACTCATCCACTTGGAAGGCATCGTCGGAGCCTTCCTCGCCGGGATTGCGGTGAAGCGTGCGGTGCGCGGCAAGTTCGCCGTAGAGCAGCTCGAGGTAGTGGCCCGCGCGCTCTTCATTCCTGCCTTCTTCCTCGCCACCGGCTTCCTCATCGACCTCGCCGTGTTGAAACGCTCGCTTTTCGAGAACCCCACGGAGTCCATCGGCCTGCTGGTGGCGATCCTGGCGGGGAAATTTCTCGCCGCATGGTGGACCGGTTCGATCTTGGGTCAGAGCTCCACGGAGCGAGGCATGGTCGCCAGCCTCTCGATCCCCCAGATGGCCGCCACCCTGGCCTCGGCCGTGGTCGGCTACCAATGTGTCAATGGGTCCGGCGAGCGCCTGCTGGATGCTGGTTTCGTCAATTCGGTGGTGCTAGTGGTGATCGTCACCTGCGTCTTCGGCCCCATGCTCACCGAACGTATCGCCAAACGCTTGACCTCGGAATCCGCGCCACCTGCCACCGCGCCCGATGCCTTGCAGCAAGAATCCTGAATCAATCATCCAACCAAACCCCTTGAACCGCCTCTGATGAAATCGTGGTCCATCCTCACCGTCGCCGCCTTGCTCGCGGCAAATGCTTCTGCCCAAGCGCCCGCCGCTTACGAGCAGGGCGTCATGCTCCACGCCGGAGATCTGCTGCCTGGCGCATCCCTCAAGGGCCCCTCGCACCGTGTTCGCGAGCAAGTGCCCACCGATGGCTACATGGCCTACTTCACCATCGATACCGATTTCGGCACCTTCGAGGCGACCGGCGTGCCGCAGGCGAAGGCCCGCATCAAGGAAGCGGAGGCCATCCGCAAGCTGGTGGAGACCAGCAAGAGCGACCTTTTCGCGGAGGGCATGAAGCGCTCCATCGAGCAACCGGTGGAGGCGGTGAAGAATATCGTCACCAATCCGGTGGAGTCCGTGAAGCAGGCACCGAAGACCGTCGGCCACTTTTTTGGCAAGGTCGGCTCCGCGGTCGGCCGCGGCGTCGTGAAGACCGTGGATCGCGTTGAAGGAGCCGTAACTGGTGAGGCCCCGCCCAGCTCCGGCCAAGCGGCCAAAGGCATCGGCAATGCCGCGAAAGGTGCCGCCGGTTTCGACAAGGCGAAGCTGGATACCGCCAAGCAGCTGGGCGTCGATCCCTATGCCGACAATCCGCGTCTCCAGGAGGAGTTGGACAAAGTCACCTGGGCCTTCTTCGCCGGCGGGCTGCCCCTGCGCATCGGGGCGGCAGCTGCCTCCGCCGGCGTCGCCGTGGCCGCCACCGAGATGGTCGGCATCCCGGAGGACACCTACGCGCTTACCGCCAGCGAACTGGCCTTACGAGATGAACGCGCGCTCGCGGCCATGGGGGTGATCCCGGAAGACATCAAGGACTTCCAAATCCAGCGGGCGCTCAGCACCACGCGTCGCCATCGCATCGTCAACTATCTGGAAGCGCTGTCGGATGCCAAGGGGCGCGGCAACGTGATCCGGCTGGCCAATGCATTCGAGTCCGCGGAGCAAGCGGACTTCCTGATCAATGGCCTGGCCATTCTCGCCGCTCAGCAGCGCTCCGGTGCCGCGAACTATGTGAGCCTGCCGGTGCTCGGCCGCCTGCCCGGTGGCACCACGGCCAGTGGCGAGCTGCAGGTGCCCGCGCCAGTCGACCATGTGACATGGACGGAGGAGGTCGCCGGCTTCGCCCAGCGCGATGATCTCGGCACGGCACCCAAGGTTCTGGTCCACACCGGCAGCCTGTCTCCGGCCGCGGAGGCCGGCATCAAGGCCGCGGGCTGGAAGATCACCGCCGTGCCTTATCCTAACAAGTAACAAGGCCGCCCGCCCATGGACTCCGCCACGCCATCCCCTCCTGAAAAGAAGAGCGGCACCGGCGCCGCGGAGTTCGACTTGGTGCGCGGTGACCCTTGGTTCCGCTTGGAACAGCGGCTGCACATCCTGCCCTCCAATGGCAGGGACGGAGTGCTCCGCCGGATTGTCATCTTCACCACCCTGGCCTGGGTGCCGCTGGTGCTCTGGGCATGGGCTACCAATCACCTTTTCTACAGCGCGACCGGTGAGCCCTTGAGAAGCACTTCGGGATCCACTCCCGCTTTCTCTTCGCCCTGCCGGTCCTGATCTTCGCCGAGCGCCTGTGCCGCTCGGCGCTGAAGCGGCTCTTGCCGCGCTTCGTGGACATGGGGCTGGTGCCCGAGGAGAAGATTCCCGCGCTGGGTGAAGTGATCGCCGGGATCATCCGCCTGCGGAGCTCGATCCTGCCATGGATCGCGATCGCCACGATGATTCTCGTCTGGGTCCTGGTCCCGCAGACTGGACATCGGCTGGAGGAGCTGGACTGGGCGATCGATCACGATGAGCTCGGCTTCGGCGGCTGGTGGTATCTCTGTGTCTCGCGGCCGATCTTCCAGGTCTTCCTCTTCGGCTGGCTGTGGCGGATCGTCATCCTGGCCGCACTACTCAAGCGGATCCTGAGGCTCGGCCTCAAGATCGTGGCGCCCCACCCCGATCGCCTTGGCGGGCTCGGCTTCATCGAAGGTTTTCCCACGATCTTCGCTCCGCTGGCCTTCGCCTGCTCCTGCGTGCTCGCCTCAAAGTGGGCCCACGAAGTCACTTGGCACGGAGTCCATGTCCAGTCCTTCAGGATGCAGGCCGTGATCTACATCGCCTTGAGCCTCGTGCTCTGCATTTCCCCGCTGCTGGTCTTCATCCCCTTCCTGCGCAAACAGAAGCGCAAGGCCGTGGCCGAATACAGCCAGCTCATCGCGCGCCATGGCCGCTTGGTCCACCAACAATGGATGGAAGGGCGCCCCGTCTCCGACCGCACGATCCTGGAAGCGCCCGAACTCGGCCCCACCTGCGACATCGGTGCCATCTTCGAGGCGGTCAAATCCATGCGCATCATTCCCTTCACCCGAAAATCCCTGCTCGCGATCGCCATCCCCGCCGGGCTCCCTCTGCTGGCGGTGTTCCTGATGGAGATTCCCATCGGCGAGTTGATCGGGAAGATCCTCAAGGCGCTGCTCTAGGGCGGATCAGCGAGGGGCGATCCGCCAAGGCCCATGAAGCAATGGTGACAGAACGGCGCGCCATGTTAGACTTCAGCTCATGGGCATGCTTCGCGACGCCGCTCGCAGCAAGATCATCCGGGGAGCCCTTGGGGTTTTCGCGCTCTTCCTGCTGGCGATGGGAATATTCAAAATCCCTGTCAGTTCCGACACGACCCAGCGAACCGTCCAAGCCAAGATCAACGCCACAGGGCTGCTTCAAGCCATCGAAGGATTCTACGCCACCTACGGCAGCCTCCCGCAGCCAGCCCCCGCCGGCAAAGAGCTGCTGACCGAAGGCGAGGAAGGCGCGAAGCTTCTCACCGTGCTCCTCGGCAAGGAAGACCTCGGCGACTCGATGCAGAACAAGAGGCAGATCCGCTTCCTTACGGTCGAAGAAACCAGGGTGAAGACCAAGGGCGGCCTGTTTTACAGCAAAGGAGGCTCAGGCCAAAGACCTGAGGGCCTTTACGATTCGTGGGGCCACCCCTTCCACGTCATCTTCGACAGCGGCCACAACCTGGAGATCCCTGATCCCCTCAAGCCGGGCAATGTGGTCCGCAACAAGGTCGCGATCGTCTACAGCTACGGCAAGGACGGCAAACCAGGCGGCGAGGACGACATCAAGACTTGGTGAGGTCTTGGGCTGGGGACAGGCCTATAGGTGCTAGTGCCGGGATTCCCCCGGGACTCCCGAAGCGCTGACCCCGGCGGAGCCAGAATTGCAATTTCCGGCACAAACCTAACTGCTAGAGGCGAAGCCCACTGATTGTTAGGGACTTTCATTCTGTTCGTAAATGCCCGGATTGTCCCGGGCGTCCCGGAGCAGCTTAAGCTCCGCTAAATTCCCTCACCGTCGGATTTTCGACATTTCTTTCACCAGAGGTGCCGAAAAACCAACGATCTACGGGAATACCAATCTAACATGGAATTTAAATCTTTCTATCTATTCTTGAAAAATTTACCTTTCCTAATGCTCTATTCTGGAAGATCGAGAATTTTTCCTTGGTGGGTCATGCAGTCTGCATTGGTCCTTCTAGCTCTCGCTCTTCCCGCCATGGGAGCGGGAACGGGGGCGATCACGGTGGGTTGGGACCGCAATCCAGAGACCAACATTGCCGGATATAAAATTTATTGGGGCGAGCTGCGCGGCCAGTACACGAATGTAGTGGATGTCGGCAATAATATCGTAGGGTCCGTCAGCGGACTTGCCAGCGGCCGGACTTATTATTGCTCGGTGAAAGCCTACAATACTTCCCTCCAGGAGAGTCCCTTCTCCGCGGAGATTCCGCTCACCTACACCTCCCAGGAACCCACCGAGCCGGATCCCAGCTCGCGGCTGGTGCTGCTGGAGGCGGAGAACGGCCAGCTGAACGCGCCGGCCACGATCATGGGCACGGGAACCGATGTCTACGTGGACACGAACAACTACGCGACGGCGACCAACGGCTACACCCGTATGAGCTTCGATATCGCCACGGCGGGCGACTATCAGGTGTGGTGCCGGGTGAAGGCCTCCGCGGCGAGCATGGACTCCTTCTTCGTGACCATGGACAACGGGACCGAGGACATCTTCCACGTCTACGTCATTCCCGATACCACCGAGCCGCGCGCCGCCGATTGGATCTGGAAGCGCATCCATATTCCCGCTGGCGCCCCGCGCAGCTATACCCTGACGGCCGGTGCCCATACCTTCAAAGTCCGCACACGTGAGCAGGGCACCTGTCTCGACCGCGTGGTGCTGAGCAATGATCCCAACTTTGTGCCGAGCGACGCGCTGCCCCGGACCACCGACGCAGTGATCGTGACCAGCAATCCGGCGAGCCTGACCCGCACTGAAGGCGAATCCGCAGTGCTCGAGGTCGCAGCTGCCGCCACCGGTCCGGTGAGCTACCAGTGGAAGCGGAACAACGTGGCCATCACCGGTGCCACATCCGCCCAGTTGCTGATCAGCAGCGTGGCGGAGGCCCATGAAGGCAACTACACCGTCGACCTCTACCGCGGCACCGCCAGCGCCAGCGGCGGACCGGCGGTCCTCACCGTGAATCCAGCAGCCGGTGCCGCGCCAACCCTGAAGGTCGCGCAGATGACCATGAACCTGGATCGCAGCCTGAGCTTCCAATTGAGCGGCGGACTGCTGAGCAGCGTGCAGATCTACGCCTCCAACGACCTGAGCAATTGGACGCTCATCTCCACCCAAGTGAATACCAGCGGCAGCATCACCATCATCGACCCTGCGGCCGTCACTGGGAACAAGCGCTTCTACAAGCTGGTGACGGAGTAGTCCGTTCCGGCGTGGCTCAAGCTTCTTAACAACGGCCCGCCCTCACCCGGCGGGCCGTTTTGTTTTCGCGTTCACTCCTTTGCGGCGTGAGATCAGGACATTTCCCCGACCGGTATCCCCCGGGCGCTCGTCCCACAACAAAAACGGCCCGCCGGTAAAGGCGGGCCGTGGTTCGAATAAACGGGACCGATCTGCCGCGAAGCGGAGGATTACCAGCGGCTCTTGTTCACGTACACCGTGTCGAAGGGGCGCAGGTAGAAGGCTTGGCCACCGGCACGCAGGGTATCGTCGAAGTTCAGGGAGTAGCGCTGTTGCTTGCCGCTCTGATTGCGGACGACGGTCACCTGCTTCGGATTGGCGAACTTCGAGAAACCACCGGCTTCCATGACGGCCTCGAAGGCGGTCATCGGGCGATCCAAGGGGATCTTGCCCGGGCGGGTCACCTCACCAGCGACGTAGACACCGGCAGCGGCGGTTTCGACGGCCACCAGCACAGTTGGATTCGTCAGATGGGCGGTGTACATCCCGGAGAGCTGCGATTGCAGCGAGGCCACGCTTTTGCCGGCGGCGCTCACGTCACCCACCTTCGGCAGGCTGACGCGGCCATTGGCGGCGATGCGCTGGGTGGTGTTCAGCTCGGGCGCGCCGGGATAGCTGACGACGATCACGTCACCCGGGGACAGTGTACCGCTGGAGCGGTCACGCATCGCGGCCTCGGGGATCGGCTGGTAGGGCTCGGCAGTCTCACAGGAGGAGAAGAAGCCGCTGAGGGCGACGGCCATCATGGCCATCAGGATCGAGGCAAAGCCGCGGGGGAGGCGACGCCATGAGGAATTGGGTTTGCTTAGGGCTGTCGTAGTCATCGGATTGTCGTTTAGGTGGAGATGAACAGATGGGGTTTAACAGATTCTGCTAGGCTTGTCACGATGGGTGATGTCGCGACGGTAGGTTAGATGGGATTCGATCGATTCAGGCGGGGCCGGGACTGGCCAGATAGCGGTCCCAATCGGCGGGCAGGGGGCATTTCTCCACATCGCTGGCGATGCGGCCTTCCCACTCGGGATTGAAGACCGTGCTGGTCCCATAGACCATGATCAGGTCCTCATTGCCGACATTCCGGAGGGCGTGGGCCACCCCGGAAGGGATGATCACTGCGGCATTGTCGGGACCGGGGCGACTGTCGCCCGGGATCACAAAGCGCATCACACGGCGCGGCATGCCCGCGCGCTCATCCACCAGCAGCATCTCGCAGATGCCGGTGAGGAAGAACATCACGTCCCACTGCTCGCGGTCGTAGGGCCGCAGGGCGTAGTTTTCCGGTTCGTCGATATAGAGCTTCTTGAACCAAACCGCGGGGTCCTCCCCGGCCGGAATGTACGGCGGATGGATGTGGAAGCCCTTCGCACTGTCCCGGTGCATCAGCGCGGATGCCCACTGCCGCGGCGCGATCCCGAGCCGCTCCAGCGTTCCCTCGTTGAGGCGGGTCAGCTCGCCGAAATATCCCCTGCCCTTCTGTTGGAATACCCGACGGGAGAACATCTCCACACCCGGGATCCAAGCACCGGCTTCCACGAGCGCAGCCTTGCCGTTGATTGCCTCGGAGGCATTCACCCCCGTGCTGCCGAGCCGCAGGGCGAGATCCCCGCTGGAGTAGTCGCGCGTTTCGAGCCGGGCACGGGCATCGGCATTCAGGCCGGCCCAAGTTTCTGAAATACGGGAAGACATGGCCGGGTCAGAGAGTGGCGAGATATTCGCCATACGGGGTCTTGGCGTACTTCTGGATCGACTCGTTGAGCTTGGCCCGGTCAATGCGGCCTTGCAGGAAGGCCACTTCCTCCGGACAGGCGATCTTCAGGCCCTGGCGTTGCTGGATCACCTGCACGAACTGTGTCGCATCCGCAAGCGAGTCAGGCGTGCCGGTATCCAGCCAAGTGGTGCCGCGGCCGAGCAGCTCGACGCGCAAGTTGCCATTCTCCAGATAGACCCGGTTGAGATCGGTAATCTCCAGCTCCCCGCGCGGCGATGGCTTGAGCGCCTTGGCGAATTCCACGACCTTGTTGTCGTAGAAGTAGATGCCGGGGACCGCGTAGTTCGACTTCGGCTTCGCCGGCTTCTCCTCCAAGGAGACCACGTTGCCATTGGCGTCGAACTCCACCACGCCGTATTGCTCCGGCTCTTTGGTGTGATACCCGAAGACCGTGGCGCCGTCCTTCCGGCGGGAGGCCGCCATCAGCGACTTCGCCAGGTCGTGGCCATAGAAGAGGTTATCGCCCAGCACCAGGCAGGCAGGTTCCCCGGCGAGGAACTCCTCGCCAATGAGGAATGCCTGCGCGAGGCCTTCCGGCTTCGGCTGCGGTGCATAGGAAATCTCCAAGCCCCACTGCGAGCCATCGCCTAACAGGTGCTCGAAAGCCGGCAGATCGCGCGGCGTGGAAATCAGGAGGATCTCCTTCACCCCGGCCAGCATCAGCACGGTCAGGGGGTAGTAGATCATCGGCTTGTCATAGACCGGGATGAGCTGCTTGCTGACCGAGTGGGTCATGGGGAACAAGCGGCTGCCGGTGCCGCCGGCGAGGATGATCCCCTTGCGCAGCGCAAGGTCTTCGGGCGAAGGGGCGAGGTAATTGGCTTCTGGAACAACCATGAGGAGAGGAGGTCGAAGGGTTCAGGCAAGGGTGCCGAGGCGTTCGCCACGATAGCTGCCATTCTCAATGGCGCTGATCCACTCCTGATTGTCGAGGTACCATTGCACCGTCTTGCGCAGGCCGGACTCGAAGTTCTCGCGTGGATACCAGCCCAGCTCGTTCTCGATGCGGGCGGGATCGATCGCATAGCGCTGGTCGTGGCCCGGGCGGTCCTTGACGTAGGTGATCAGCTCGTCGGCGCTCTTGGTCGCGCTTTCCGGGGCCAGTTCGTGCACCGTCTTGATCAGGGCACGGACCACATCGATGTTGCGGATCTCGTTCTTGCCGCCGATCACGTAGGTCTCACCCATGGTGCCGCGGACCAAGGCCGTGGCGAGGCCGCGGCAGTGGTCTTCCACGTAGAGCCAGTCGCGGATGTTCGTGCCATCGCCATAGACCGGCAGGGATTCGCCGCGCAGGGTCTTCTGGATCATCAGCGGCAGCAGCTTCTCCGGGAACTGGAAGGGGCCATAGTTGTTCGAGCAATTGGTGGTGATCACCGGCATCCCGTAGGTGTGGTGGTAGGCGCGCGCGAGGTGATCGCTGCCCGCCTTCGAGGCGCTGTAAGGGCTGTTAGGCGAATACGGGGTGGTCTCGCAGAACATCGGATCCTCAGCACCCAGCGAGCCGAACACTTCGTCCGTGGAGACGTGGAGGAAGGCAGACTCACCGCCATCGGCAATCGACTTGCCGTAGTTCGGCAGCTTGGTGCGGCCGCTTTCAGCCAGGTACTTCCGGAAGGCATCCAGCAGCTTGAAGGTGCCCACCACATTGGTCATGATGAAGGCCTCAGGGCCATCGATCGAGCGGTCCACGTGGGACTCGGCCGCAAGGTGCATCACGGCATCGATTTTGTGCTCGCGGAGCAGACCGCCGACGAACTTCTCGTCGCAGATGTCGCCCTGGACGAAGATGTGCCGCGGATCTGAATCCAGGTCATCGAGGCTCGAGCGGTTGCCCGCGTAGGTCAGCTTGTCGAGATTGACTACCTTGTCGATCGACACGCCGAGCTCGGCCGAGGCATCGCGCAGGAGGTAGTGGACGAGATTCGATCCGATAAAGCCGGCACCGCCGGTAATAAGCAGGTTCATGGGGTGGGAAGGGAAAGGGTGAAGTTTTGCAGGAATGATAACCGGGACGTCAACCGCAGGACGCCGCCTGATACTTGCGGAGCGTTTCGGAGCTGGCGAAGTGCTCGCGCAGCGCCTCCAGCCAGTGCCGGGGCGTTGTGCCGGTGAAGTCCGTGTACTTTGCGGTGCTCATCACGCTGTTGGGCGGACGCCTGGCGACAAAGGCCTTGATGTCCGCCAGGGTGTTCGCGCCGATGGTGCGGGTTTGCAACGGAGCGCCCATTTCGGCAGCCAGATCGAGACAGGCTTGGCCCCACTCCTGATGAGTGCAGGAGCCGGAATTGCAGAGATGGTAGATGCCGCTGGCCGGTTCACCGGCGGAGCCGAAGAGCAAGGGATCCAACAGATCAGCAATGTCGGTGGACGAGATTGGCGAGCCGGTCTTGTCAGCGGGTAGCTGGAGCTCCGGCTTGCTGCAGGCCTGGTCCACAATCCACTCGGGGAAGGCAGCCTTGCCCGGGCCGTAGAGCCAGGAAACCCGAACCACCAAGTGGTGGGGGCTGGCCTCAAGCACCGCCTGCTCGCCCTTCAACTTCGAGTCGCCATAAACGCCGAGCGGATGCGGGGCATCGTCCTCGGCATAGGCGCCCTCCTTTTTGCCATCGAAAACGTAGTCGGTGCTGAAGTGGGTCATGTGCGCCTTCTTGGCGGCACAGATTTTCGCGATCACTCCCGGTGCCACCGCATTGACCGCATAGGCCTGATCCTGGCTCGACTCACAGGCGTCCACCGCCGTCATCGCGGCGGGCAGGATCAGATGGTCGAATTTCAGGGGCTCCAGCGCGTGCTTGATCGATTGCGGCGAAGACAGATCGATTTCCGGACGGGCGAGTCCGATGACCGTGGCATCCCGCGAGAAGCGGGCCTCAAGTGCCTGGCCGAGACGGCCTGCGGCACCAACAATGACGATACGGGGGGGACGTTTCATCCAGCGGGGTGGGGTGTGAACAGCGGACCGGCTGCAAGCAGCATGGGGTGATGACTTGCGGGCGGTTTCCCAAGCGGCAGCGCCGCCGGGCTATGGAGAGGGAGAGGAAAAGAGACGCCCCGGAAGGAAGGGCAAACCCTCCGGGGCGCTGGCAATCATTCAAGGAACCGGCTCGAAGATCAGGCGGTAGAAGGCGCTCTTGCCTGGAGCTCCGCTTGCCGGAACCGTGTAGTTGTCGCGCTGGGCCTGGGTCATCGCTTGGATCTGCGCCTTGGTAATGGTCAGTATCCGGTTGCTCACCTGGTTCAGCGTGGCGGGATTGTCGCTACGATGCAGGTAGTAGTTCCCGATCGGCTTCAGCTTGGGCAGGGCGAGAGTCCCGTCGGTCTCCAGGTTCGGCTTGTTCAGCTTCAGCACCCACTCGAAGTCGTCGCTCCGGTCGTTCGGGTTCATCTGCAGTTCGTACTCCGCCAGGTTACTGAGGCCGCCGCCGTCCGAGTCCGCATTCGTCTGCCCGGCCAGCCCGTTCGCGGCCAGCCACTGCTCGAAGGTCTGCGGATTGGTCGCCGGCTGGATCGCGTTGATCTCGATGCCGCAAACCTTCGGGTTCTGAATGTTCAGGTGGATGAAGTCCAGATCGAGCACCCCGTCCGTCACCGTGACCGGGAAGCTCACGACTAGGGCTGTGTTCGAACCGACCCGGGCCCAGATGTCCAAGTCATCGATGGCGATGTTGCCTTCCGCCCGCACGTCGAACACGCGCTGCCCCGGACCCGTGACACCCACGTAGGTTTCCGCCAGGTAAAGGCGCACCTCGTATTCGCCGGAGGGCAGCGGGAAGTCGTAGGCCAAGTTGGCACCGCTGGAGGCCCCGTCGTACCGCTCGGTCTGGAAGATCGTATCGTCCACCGTCCCTGCAATCGCGTTGGGCGAGGTACTGACGCTGCCGAAGGCCGCGTAGGACACGTCGGAGACCCAGGTCTTGCCGGTGCTGTCCTGGTAGGGCGAGCCGGTGTAGCCGGCATCCACGCGGTAGAAGTTCGCGCCCAAGGCCCGTGGCTTGGCCGAGTCGGTGACGAAGGCCGAGACATTGCCCGCCAGGTCGACCGCCCGCACCTGGTAGGTGTAGAGCACGGCGTTGGTCAGGCCGCTGTCCGTGTAGCTCGGGACCGCGACGTTGGCGATCACCGTGTTGTTACGACGGATCTCGTAGCCCGCGAGTCCCACGTTGTCCGTGGAAGGCGCCCAAGTCAGGGCCACGCTCTGGTCGCCCGGCGTCGCATCGAAGCCCAACGGGGTGCTTGGTGCCTGGTTGTCCGCCACGGTGGTAGTGTCCAGCGTGACCGGCGCGGAGGCATTGCCAGCTCCATCGATCGCACGCACCTCGTAATGATAGAGCGTGCCCGGGATCAGGTCCTGGTCGGAGTAATTGAGCGTGGCCACGGTATTCACCAGCAGGGCTCCGCGATAGATGCGGTAACCGGTCACTCCCACGTTGTCCGTGGCAGCGCCCCAAGTCAGGGCCACCGTGGTGAAGGCCGGCGTGCCGCCCAGAGTGCCGGGTGCCGAGGGCACCACGGTATCCGTCAGCGTGGTCGCACCGATCGCGGCGGGCGTGGAGGCATTCCCGATGGCATCCACCGCGATCACCTCGTAGTTGTAGTGCGTGCCGCTGGTCAGTCCGGTATCATTGAAGGACAGCGTGCCCGCAGCCACCGTGGTCAGGAAGCTGCCACCTCGATAGACCTTGTAGCCGGTCACTCCCACATTGTCTGTGGAGGCGGCCCAAGTCAGGCCGATCTCGCTCAGTGCCGGCGTGGCGGCCAAGCTGCCCGGAGTCGAAGGAGGCTGACTGTCCGGAGCCGTGGTCGTCACATCCAGCGTCGCCGGGGTCGAGGCATTCGCCGCTTGGTCGATCGCCCGCACTTCATAGTGGTAGAGCGTGCCCGGGGTCAGGCCGGTGTCGTTGAAGGTCAGCGTAGTGACCGTGTCGATCAGCACCGAGTTCCGGTAGACGCGATAGCCGGTCACGCCGGTGTTATCGGTGGAGGCCGGCCAGCCCAGCGTCAGGCTGTTAGCCGCCAGGTTGGAGACTTGGAGGTTGCCCGGCTGGGTCGGTGCCTGGCTATCACCGGAAGCACTGGAGAGAACCGGGAAGATCTCAATGCCGGAGACGAAGGGATTCTGGATCGCCGTCGGGGTCGCGTTCTGGAAGTCCAGCGTGACCTTTCCGTCCGTAACCACGGCGGGCAGGACCTTCACGAGCGCCTTGTATTGGCCACCCGCCTCGGCAAACACGTCAAGATTCTGGAGCGCCACCGCCCCTTCGACCAGGACGTTGAACTGGCGGTAGCCAGCCGAGGTCCCGGAACTGGAGGTCTCGGCAAAGTACAGGCGCACTTCATAGGTGCCGTTCGTCACCGGGAACTCGTACTTCAGCGGCGTGGAGGAGGTCCGTGTCTTCGAGTGGAAGGTCTTGTAGATCTCCGGATTGGTCGTGCCCGTGATGGTGCTGGTCACCGTGGTCACGTTCGTGTTCGAGGCGTTGTAGTAATCGTCCTTCGCCCAAACGTTCCCGGACGGGTCGGTAAAGGAATACCCGGCGCCAATCTGGCCGCAATCGATCCGGTAGGCCACCGGGCCCAGCGCACGCGGCGTCACGGTGCCCTGCGCCGCTGCCGACTCGTTGAGGAAACCGTCGATCGCCCGGACCTTGAAGGCGTAAGTCGTCTCATTGGTCAAGCCGGTGGCTGTGTAGCTCAGGCTCGCCACCGTCTCGAGCAGGACGTTGTCCTTGTAGATCCGGTAGCCCGTCACGCCCACGTCGTCGGTGGAGGCCTGCCAGCTCAGGGCGGCAGTGCCGTTGCCCGAGGTAATCACCAGCAAACCCGGGGTCGTTGGCGCAGTCACGTCCGGCCCGGTGGTTCCTTGCGTCGTCGCTGCCGTAGAGGCATTCGCCGCGGCGTCCACCGCCACGATCGAGTAGTTGTAGAGCGTGCCCGGAGCCAGGCCGGTATCATTGTAGCTCAGGCCGGTCACGGTCACCGGGGCACCGCCGTTGCGGCTGATCCGGTAGCCGGTCACTCCCACGTTGTCGGAGGAAGAGGTCCAAGCCAGCGAAACAGTGCCCGCGGTGGTGCCGGTCACGGTGAAGCTTCCCGGCTGCGTCGGTGCCAGGACATCCGCCGGCGGCGGCTCAAGTTGGTAGAGCTCGATGCCGGAGATCGTCGGGTTGTTCAGGCCGGCGTTGTGGATGAACTCCACGGTCGCGCTGCCATTAGTCACCGTCACCGGGAGCGGAATCATCAGCGCGGTGCCGTAGCCCGCCGTAGCGACGATATCGAGGTTATCGATCGCCAGTTGGTCCTGGACCTTCACGTCGAAGACGCGCTGGCCGACCGGGCTGGCGAAGGCCGAGGTGGTTTCCGCAAAATGCAGGCGCAGCTCGTAGTCACCATTGGCGACCGGGAGCGTATACTTCAGCTCGGCACCGGTAGGACCGTCATAGCGGCGGCTGCGATACATCACATCATCGGTGGTGCCGGCGATCTGAATGCTGCTGTTGTCAGTGAGGCCCACGCCGTTGTTGAAGCCGTCTGCGCTCCAGACGTTGCCCAAGGTATCCGTGGTCGTGCCGGTGGCGAGACCGCAGTCGATGCGGTAAACCGCGCCAACGATGGCACGTGGCCGGACGATGGTGGTGGCTGCCGCGGAGGTTTTGCCGCTCGCGTCGAAGGCGATCACCTGGTAGCTATAGTTGCTGCCGTTCGTCAGCCCGCCTTCGCTGAAGCCCAGGGTGGCGGTGGTGTTCACCAGGATGCTATCCCGGTAGACCCGGTAGCCCGTCACCGCGGTGTCGTCCGTGGAAGCGAGCCACGAGAGCGTGGCGGTCTGGTTGCCGGCCATGCCCTTGAAGTTGCCCGGCGTCGTCGGGGCCTCGGTATCCGCCGGCGTGGTCACCGGCAGGGAAGCGCGCTCGGAGAGGTTGCCCGCAGCATCGAAGGCCTGCACCTCATAGGTGTAGCCCGTTTGCGGCGTCAGCCCGGTCTGCGGGAAGCTCAGCGAGGTGGTGGTGCCCAAGTCCACGCTGTTGCGGAAGACCCGGTAGCCCGTCACGGCCTTGTCGTCGATGGAAGCCGCCCAAGTCAGGGTCAGGCTGCCAGACTTCAGGTTGCTGGCCGCCAGCGTGCCCGGCGTGGTCGGCGGGTCCGTGTCCGGACCCGAACCGCCGCCGAGGTAGTAGACCTCGATCGCGCTGATGAAGGGGTTCTGGGTGATCTTGCGCAGGCCGATCGTCAGGTTGCCATCGGTCACCGGCGTCTGGAAGGTCTCCACCCGCGCGGTGTTCGCACCGGCCACGGCGAAGACGTCGTAGTTGTGCAGCACCGTCTGGCCTTCCAGCAGGACGTCGAAGACGCGCTGCCCGGCGGCTGTGATGCCCGACCAGGTCTCGGCGAAGTGCAGCTTCACCATGTAATTCCCGTTCTGCACCTGGAAGGAGTAGTCGAGCGGGGTCGACGGGGAGTCATCGTAGCGGAAGCTCTGGTAGAGCACGTCATCCTCCGTGCCCGCGATCGCATTCGCATAGCTCTGCGTGCTGCCGGAGGTGAACCCATTGTCAGCATCCCAAGTGTGGCCCACGGTGTCGGTGAAGGCCGGGCCGCCGGCATTCACGCGCTTCAGCGCGACATCCGTCGCATTCGGATCGTAGTCGATCGTCAGGATATTCGAGCAGGAGGAACGCTTGCCATTCGCATCCAGCGCCACCGCGTAGAGGTAGTTGATGCCGCCAGTCGTGGAAGTCAGCGTGACCTGGTTGGCATCCTTAAAGTCGACATAACCGGCAGTGCCGATCACGTCGGTCTTGAGGTCGAAGGAAGTGACGTTGTTCGCCTCGAAGGGATCGATATCGTACGGCGGGATCACCGCATCCTGATCCAGCGAGGTGTGCAGGATCCACAGCTTCACGGTCGAACCCGGCGTGCCGGCCACGCGCACGATCGGCTGAGTGTTCGCCACGTAGGGAGAGGACTTGCCTGGAACGCTGACCGCCGGGGTCGCCGGCTTGCCATCTTCCAGCACGGCATAGGAAGTCTTGTTGCTCTGCGTGAAGCCGGCCACCGAATGACCGCCGGTGCGGATCTTGCGCACGGTGCCGTCATCAAAGGTCACAGTGACAGTCGTGCCGGACAGTTCGAGGCCGTTGACGCTCGACGACTGGTTCGGGCCGGGGCCGGTCGTGCCCTTGATGCTGGTCGGGTCCACGTCAGCGGAGAATGCCAGCGTCGTACCCGGACCGAAGTTCGAGGCCGGGTCGGAGGTGATGCGCAGCGAGGTGTAGCCCTCGATGGAGTTCACGCCGTTATGGAAGGCTTCGAAGGTGCCGACCGGGGTCACGCCCGCCGAGTAGGGCTCGGGCGTGTAGCCGTTGCCATCATTGTCACCCGCGGTGTGGTTCGGGTCGAAGACCACGTCCGGCAGCATCGCAGTGCTGAGGTCGATCACGGCGGAGACGATTTTCTGGCCGCCGGTGGAATTGTTGGTCAGCTGGAAGGAGCCGCCGGAATTCGTGCTCGAGCTGAGGATGCTGCCCGTGTTGCTGTTGATCATCAGGCTCGCGGAGGCGGTGCTGGTGATCGGCTGCAGGTAGAAGTAGTCCCAGGTCGCGTTGAAGCTCGGGGTGGCGGCACCATTGGTGCTGGCGAGCAGGCCCACGGCCATGCCGCTGGAACCGTGCAACACGTCGCGGATCTTGCCGCCCACGATGAGCGCCGGGCCCACGTTGATGAAGGCACCGGAATCGACCGCGTAGCCAGGCTGCACCGTGCCCGCGATCGGGTTCACCACGAAGCTCAGCTTCACCGTGCCGGAGAAGAGGCCAGCCTGCGGATACAGGTTGTTGGCCAGCACCACACCGTTCTCCTCGTGCACGACTTCGATCGCGCCGGGGCCGCCGTTGGCGTTCACCGCCACCTTCACGTAGTTGTCCTGGTCACCGTTGCCGATGAAGATGCCCTGCGATTGTTGGCCCGTGGGAGTGCCGTTGAAGAGCAGGCCGCCGAGTCCGCCAATCACGCGGAAGGGACCCGTGCTCTCATCCACATTCACGCCGAATTGGAAGGCGTTCATCTGGCTGTTCGCCTCGCCCAGCGGGGTGCCCGCGCCGATCGAAGGATCGGTGTAGAGACCCGCGGTGCCACCCGCGATCAGCTCGTCCACGTCCATCCGCTGGGTGTAGTCGACACCGGGATTCAGCATCACGCCGGTCAGGCCGATCGCGAAGAAGCCGTTCGTCGTGTTGAAGAAGTCATAGGTTGCCGGGATGCCGACGTTCGCACCGTTCAGGCGGTCGATCGGGAAGACATCCTGCGAGTCGGCGATGCCGTCGTTGTCGTCGTCGGTATCGAGCAGGTCGGAGAGGAAGTCACCGTCGGCATCCGGAGGACGCACGGCCGGCGAGCACGGATCGGAGGCATTGAGAATCTCGTCCGCATTCGAGTAGCCGTCGTTGTCCTCGTCCAGTGTGTAGCTGTTGTCACCGGTGCAGGGTGCGCTGCCGCTTTCGAAGTCGGTCGGCTCCAGCACGGTGATGCCCGGGTCGCTGCTCAGGTAATGCGCCACGAAGATGGTGCCCGTGAGCGCTGGAGCCGCGCCGGTGCCTGGAATGGCAATGTCCAGCGGGCTGCCGAAGCCGCTGGCGGAAAGGATGATGGTGCTGCTCAGCGCCTGCGTGCCATCCGCGTTCATCACGATCCGCTGCACGGCACCGGAGGAGAACTGCGCGGCGATGATGTTGCCTACCATCGCGCCGCCGAAGTTCGAAGCAGTGTACTCGGCGATGCCGCAAGTGGAGGCGGTGTTCGTCCACAGAGCGCCGTTGGCAGCGCCCGGCAGCCTGAAGTCGGATTGGCGGATATCCGCCATGCTTGCCGGCACCGGCGGCCAGTCCGTCGTCGGGCTCGCGGAATACACCAGGCCGGCACCGCTGTCATCGAAGTGCAGCCAGCCGGCCCCGGTCGGATTCGCACGGATCGGGTTCGGGTGGCCACCGTAGTAGCCTTGGCTGATAAGCTGCAGGCTGTCGTGGTTGTTTACCGTGCCCGGCTCGCCGGAGACCCACTCGTTGGTCACCGTCGCCAATCCCTCGTTCTTCGGGTAGCCGCCCCAACCGTTGTTGGCGGCGTTGTCGAAGGTGTAGATCTTGCCCACACGTCCCGGCGTTTTCGCGACCATCACGTCGTAGGGATTGCGGAAGCCGGCGGCAAAGACCTGCACCGGTCCACCTTCCACGAGCTTCGCCTGGTTCAGGCCGTCATTGCCACCGAAGGGGTCGTTCAGGTCCGTGAAGCCAGCGGGACCGCCCGAGTCGGCACGGGTCGGAGTGGGGTCGTTGACCGTCGGCAGATTGTAGATGTACTTCTGCCCCTGACCGTCGGTCAGGATCGGCATCGCGTCGAGCGCAGCAAGGTCGACCGAGAGCACGCAGGCGGCCAGCGCCTGCTCGCAGGCGAAGGCGAAGTTGTTCGAGGGCGAGCCCGCGTTCGTGCTGCCGCCCTGCGCCACCAGCAACTTCGTGCCGGTAGGGTCCAAATTGATACCATTGGTGGCGTGGTTCTCTTCCGAGCGCGGCAGGCCGCGCACCAGGTCCACCTTCTCCCACACCCCGCTGCCATTCTTAGTCAGGCGGGAAACCACGCCGGAATTGGTGTCCAGGTTCAGGTCCGTCGCCCCGGAACCGGCACCTTCGCGCGGGTCGCTCGAAGTCACGTAGATCACCGGGTTCGCCGCCGTGCCCGTCACCAACAGGCCAGTGGCCTGGCGGTAGTTCTGATTGTTCGGCATCGGTGCCGGATTGTACACACCGTTGTCGTCGTAGTTCGGCATGTTCTTCACCAAGTCGATATTGGTGAGACCGGTCGCCTCGTAGTTGTCCTTGGCGATGCGATTGACGGTGCAGAACCACACCGTGCCGTTCGACTGCAGATAGTAGAGCTTGTTGTCCGGACCGAACTGCAAGGAGGTGACCTTGCTGGCCTTGTTGGTGTTGCCAACCTTCAAGCCGTTGACCCGGCTGTAGGAAAAGCCGACTTGGGCTTGGGCAAGGGGTGCCAGCACGGCAACCGCAAGCAAAGCGGCTAAGGTATGGCGACTGCTCGGTCGGCGAAACACCGATAGCTTGCGACGGTACCCGCTAGGGGCAAGA